>NZ_JBALDG010000067.1:0-27521 GCF_036917195.1 Nostoc sp. | reverse complement strand
AATTTCTACTTGATGGCTGCATAAATTGCCAGAGTGAAATCCACAATAGCATTTCATAATTTTTTATTCTTATTTAGCGACAAGTCTATTAAAGTCAACACACCAACTGATGCAATTTGATACCCAACTGCTACCACGCATTAATGCCACATCCAAGAGAGAAAATGGTAAACAATATTATGTAGATGCCAAGGGAAATCGCTTTCCCAGCGTTACTACAATCCTTAATGCCACCAAATCACAAGCAGACCGAGACAGATTATTAAACTGGAAAGCGCGTGTTGGTACAGAAGAAGCTACCCGCATTACGACATCTGCTAGTCGTCGGGGAACCCAAACACACAAACAAATTGAGCGCTACCTCCTTGGACAAAACCCTGTTTGTTCCGAAGCGAGTCGCCCTTATTGGGAGAGTATCAAGCCAGTTTTACAAGAAATTGACACAGTTAGACTCGTGGAAGGCTCTGTTTTTCATCATGATTTGAGCTATTCTGGCAAAGTTGATTGTATTGCCAGCTATCAAGGTATTCCCTGTATTTGCGAGTGGAAAACAGCAGACAAACCCAAAGGCTCAATTGAGCATTTATATGAACATCCACTGCAACTTACAGCGTATATAGGAGCAGCTAACGAGTATTATCGAGATTATGGCATTCAACTAAAGCACGCTCTGTTGGTAATAGCGATTCCAGAAATGCCAGCAGAGGTATTTTGGTTTGAATCAGCAGTCATCAAAGATTACTGGGAACAGTGGGAAAAAAGAGTCGCCCAGTTTTGGGAACGCAGAAGTGTTTAGGGTTAGTCAGTGAGTGGGATTGCAAAGAAGTTTTTAGCAAATATGGAAATTTCACGATTTAAAGGTAAAGGCAATTAAGTAGTCGGACAGAATTCATTACACAATGTCATTGCGAATGGAGCGTACTCCTACAGAGAAGCAAGCTACACGGTAGCGTCTCGTAGAGAAGCGTAATCAAACAATTTGCTTGCGGTTAAGATTGCTTCTCTTTGCTACGCAACGCTACCGCGAACGAGAGGCAACTCTTAGAGACGCTGCGCGTAGCTTGCTTCCCCGTAGAGGTACGCCAACACTCACAATGATTGTAAATATTTTTATTTATTTAGGGACTTCCAAATAAAAAAATATTCCAAAACGACGCAAAAATCCTCTTTATTTCTCTTCTCTGTGTTCTCTGCGTCTCTGTGGTTCGTTTATTTGGATAATTTATTTCTTAGAAATCCCTTACTTATTAGTAATTAAAGTAAAGGAGTCAGCAATCGAGACACTCTCACAGCTAACTTGAACCAAAAAGGTTTTTTATCGTACTCATCAAGATCAACAGGAACACAGACAGCTAAATCATCCTCTAACATCTTTTTAACACTTTGGACAAACCGAGGCTCGGTAACAAAACCCATAACTTCAAAGTTGAGGGAAAAAGAGCGACTATCTAAGTTAACAGTTCCTACCCCTGCTATATTCTCATCAATGACTATAATTTTCTGATGCATAAACCCATTTTTGTAACGATACAACTTGATACCGATTTTTTCCATTTCGGTGTAGTAAGAGAAGGAACATAAATAAACAAATAAATGATCAGGTCGATTTGGTAAAAGAATTCGCACATCTACACCTCGCATTGCAGCCAGTTTTAAAGCTGACAATGTTGCCTCGTCCGGTACAAAATATGGACTAGCAATCCAAAGATGAGTTTGAGCTTGATTAATTAGTTCGACGAAAAAAAGCTTACAAGCTGGTAGCGTATCTGCGGGGCCTGTAGGAAGAATGAATGCAGTTTGATTAGTTTCCCGATTAATTTTTACCTGCCAATTAACTTCCAAAAGTTTTTGAGTTGCCCAATACCAATCTCGCACAAAGGAGTTTTGTAGGCTTTGTACAGTTGGACCTTCGAGCATCATGTGGGTATCACGCCAGGGACTCAAGCGAGGATTCTTTCCTAAATATTCGTCACCAATATTCAGTCCACCTACAAATGCTATTTCTCCATCCACCACCAAAATTTTCCGATGATTGCGAAAATTATATTGGAGTCGATTACCCTGTCCTTTTGTGGTGTTAAATGCACTTACTGCAATTCTATGCTGTTCTAAAGACTCGATATAAGGGCGAGATAGTTTCTTGGAACCAATTTCATCGTAGAGAAAGTAAATGTTTATTCCTTCTTTAGCTTTAGCAATCAATGCTTCTTTAAACTCATTACCAGCTTGGTCATCGTTAACAGTATAAAATTGGAACAAAATATAATTTGTCGCCAATGCAATCTTTTTCAGCATCGCTTCAAAGGTTTGCTGACCATCAATTAGTAATTCGGCAGCATTACCTGATGTGAAAGGAATTTCTGTAAAAGCCTCAGCTAATGGTTGCAACTCGGCTAGATTATCTGGTGGCGCAACCTGAAATTTAATAATTTCACTATAAATCGGATGAATAAGGTTGTAGTGTTGTGCATAAACTGAGCGCAGTGTTTCAGCATATCCATGAAATTTAGTTCTTCCTAAAATCCAATACAACGGAATAGCTAGCCAGGGAAAGGTAATTAGAGAAATGCTCCAGGCGATCGCCCCTTGTGAAGAACGTACATTCATCACTGCATGGGCTGCATGTGCAACTCCCACAACATGAACAACAACTGTAGTTGTGCTAAAAATAGCTAGAAGACCAGCATCTACAAGCATTTTAATCTTTTTGAGGATTGATATAAGTAAATTCTGACAGCAATGGCTTATGATCGGATGAACAAATTTGGTCTAGCACCTTAGCACTGGCTTTCTTCACATTGAGATTTCGATAAAAGATATGATCTAAAGGGGGTGATAACAGGAAGCGTTTAATTTTCTCCTGCTCATGAGGTGCAAAAATTACTGGGGTTAATCCCAATTGTGTTGTTACTTGATTGAGGATAACTGCTCTTTTTTGACTCCAAGTATTGAAATCTCCTGAAAATATTATTGGCCCACGATGTGTAGATAACACTAGCTCTAATTCATTTAATTGTATTTTAAATTTATTTAAATCTACGAAATTGATCAGATGACTATTTACTGTCAGGAGAGTTGTGCTTTTATCAGATAGCAGATACTCCGTAACTAAAGAAATTTTAGGAGTTCTAACAATTGGCTCATAATGTTTAGTAGTTATAACTTTTTTTGTTACTGGACTGATTGTAGCTGCTGTGAAAATCCCCGAATAAATTTGATGATGAATATCTACAAAGTTCGGGGCAAAATTCCAATTCATTTTCAGCCAAGTTTCTAATTTATCTGCTTCTAACTTTAGAGAAAACTCTTGTAAAAATATGAGGTTGGGTTGGTAAGTTTCAATTATTATTGAAAAATCTTTTAACCAAGTTTTATTATAGTTTTGTTTAGCAATATTCCAATTGAGAACTTTAATTGAGTTACTATTAATTTCTGTTTGGAGGGAATTATTTTTATCAATTGTGAGTTCTTGTAAACGAAGAAATCTATAGGATGGAACAAATTTCGTAACGAGAGTGTTTACGTGTTCTTGAATATTAGGCATCACTAATATTAAACTAAATTTTTTCTAGCTTAACGCTATTGGACAGTCGTTACAGAGTTATGTTGCACAAACTTGGAAAGCTTGGATAGATAGATAAGCTGTGCCTCGCACTACTGGGATCATCTTTACCACTTTGCCATCTGGCGTAACCATCTGATGTTCACCTTCTGCAATATCTAGTGGTAATTAGGCTGTGATTTTACCATCTTTGGTAACTGTGGCAATTGTTCCTATACTTTTCATCTCATTTTTCCTTAATCAATCCATTACAGCTAACACAGCTTTCGGCAATAACTTATCTTTAAACCAAACAATTCTTGCGGGAACATCATTTAATTTTACTCCCGCTTTTTCTAAATTAAGTCGCTCGGAAATTGCTAAAATTAAGTCGTCACGTTCAGCACGTCGCACCTGAGAAAACTTCTTTTGTAAATATTCTGGCCGCCAATAACCAACAATTTCTAATAAGAAGGTGCGTCCATCAGAATGCACCAAGCGAAAATCAGGAATCATTACACTACCGGGGATTGGGATCAAATCAACTTCTCGCTCTAACGCCCAACCACTTTTCAACGCATCCCACTTATCAGCAAAGGATGCTTCGAGCATACTATCGTAGGGCTTACCTGGTGGATAATGGGATACCAAACCACATTCAGAATTAAGGGTGAAACGTCCAGTTTTCCAAGTATTTGTATAAGCGTCGCGGGTTTGGAGAATGGACGAAAGACTCCATTTGGTAACGTGAAGTAAAGCGGGAATAAGTTTAGCGATCGCTAACCCATAACGCGTACTAGGATTAAACAAACTCGTCGGCCCATCAATGGTAATTGTAAACCCGTGGTCAGCATCGCCCTCAATATAAGCCATCAATTGAAACAACTTTAGATAGCGAAATAACAGCTTATATTCTCCCGGAACATTGCGATGAGCATTTAACACCAGTTGACTGGCTTTATAAAACACACCCTGCACTTGAGATAAGTTATAGCGATTTAATAAGTCTGGCGCTGTTGGTGCATCAAAAACAGTCAAAATCTTATTCTCAGATAAGTCAGCATATAGTCCATTCCGAACCTGTTCTAGTAAAACTTCCCGTTCAAGTTCTTGAGTTAACTCATCAGCAACTTTCCCAAGAGTAACTTGTGTTGATTCCCGATTAGAAACGGACTTTGAAGCCAACGAAAATACCCGTTCTCTTAACATTTGTGGTTCCAGAGGACTAACCACCTCAAAAGTGCAAAAACTGCTTTTGAGAATATAAGCTAATCCCCGCTTCACCCGATAATCTGTAGAATCTCCTTCAAAATCAGTCAGTTGTCGCTCAAGCACACCCTGAGTCTTCCCCACTGCTGATTGAAAATAATTAATTAACTCAATCGCCAACTCCGAAGTTTTCTGATCAATCTTCAGTCTCTTCGGAATAATCTCCTCCCCGTTTTGGCGATGCATCAGTAAATCTGTCGGTAACATCTGCTGAATTTTGGATTTTAGATTTTGAACTTCCGGTTGAATAATTAATTTCTAACTGTTCCGCAACCTTCAAACTCCTTTCTTTCCCACTCCCATACACAACCTGTAACTTCCCTTTCTTCTCCTCCTCTCTGCGTCCTCCGCGTCTTGGCGGTTCGTTTTCTCTTTCCACACCTCTTCGCCTAGCCGAAGTCCTCTCCTCACTCGTATCCTCCGCCACCACCTCATATAAAATCGCCTGCTTATTCTCAATATTCCCCTTTCGTAAAACCCTCCCCAACCGCTGAGTATACTCCCTAGCCGAACCAGTTCCCGATAAAATAATTGCCACAGAAGCCGCCGGCACATCAACACCTTCATTCAACACATGAGAAGCAACCAAGGTATTATATTTACCCTCTCGAAACTTTGTTAATATCTCATGCCGTTCCTTCACAGGAGTTTGATGAGTAATTGCTGGAATTAGCAACTCTTGAGAAATCCGATAAACCGTTGCATTATCAGCAGTAAAAATCAAAATTCTTGCCGGATAATGTTCTGCCAATAAATTAACTAAAATTCGCAACTTTCCATCAGTCCCCAAAGCGATATCCTTCGCTTCCCGGTGCGCTAACATAGCTCTCCGTCCAGATTGCGATCTAGCACTCATTTGTACGAACATTTGCCAACCTTGAAGACTCCCCAAAGAAATCCGAGATTGCTTTAAAAAGTCATTGCGCGTTTGAATTAATTGGTTGTATTTTTCCCGCTCAAGTTGCGATAACTTTACCTTAATTTGGACAATTTCATGTTCTGCTAACGCCTTCCCCGCCAAATCTTCAGCGCGTTTGCGATATACTTCTTCACCAATGAGGATATTTAATTCAGCGTGTTTACCATCAGTGCGTTCTGGTGTAGCAGAAAGTCCCAGTCGATAAGGTGCGATCGCATATTCAGCAATCACCCGATTAAAATCTGTCGGTAGATGATGACATTCGTCAAAAACAATCAACCCATATTGATTCCCCAACGTTTCGGCGTGAATTGCTGCACTATCATAAGTTGCAACTAGAATTGCCGTTCTATCCCGCGAACCACCTCCCAGCAATCCCACCTCAGCATCAGGGAAAGCCGCTACCAAATGTGCATACCACTGATGCATTAAATCCAAAGTTGGCACTACAATCAGCGTCGTCCGTGGCGTTGACTGCATCGCCATTTGCGCCAAATAAGTCTTTCCCGCGGCTGTGGGAAGCACAACGACCCCTTGTCTACCCGCCAGTTTCCAAGCCGCTAGCGCCTCAGTCTGGTGAGGATAGGGTTCCATTTCCAGACTGGGAACCAAATCTACAGGGTAAAATTTCTTCGCCTCATCAATAAAATTAACATCTTCCGCTTGTAGTGCTTCCACTAGCGATCGGTATCTAATTGCTGGAATGCGGAATTTTTGAACTCTATCATCCCATGTAGCATAGTCCATCCAATCTTTGCCACGTGGTGGTGGATGCAAAATTAATGTGCCACGATCAAAATTTAATGTAGGAGTACGAGCCATTATATGGGGATTGGGGATTGGGGATTGGGTATTGAGTATTGGGGATTGGGTATTAGAAAAACTCTTCCTTGTCTGCCTAGTCCCTATTTCCTAGTCCCCAATGCCCACTCTATTGATTACTAATAACGCAAAAAGGTATCGGCTCAATCAATAATTTGGGGCAAGCAGTTACTCCATCTGCCAATTTTGGATTTTGGACTTCGGCTCCTTTACCTCGGCAACTCTTGGAGACGCTGCACGAACGCTCGGCACAAGTCGGCAACTCTTGGAGACGCTGCGCGTAGCTTGCTTAAGAGCAGGGGTACGCTCAAGGCAAGTCGCTCAGTCGAACGATTTTGGATTTTGGTGAAGCAGCGCGGTCTTCTCCCAAGGGCGATAGCGCAGCGTTAGCGAGTCATCTCCCAAGGGGAGACGCCAAAGGCGAACGAGCGTCTGGGGGTTTCCCCCATGAGCGACTGCTGTTAGCGCAGCGGTAGCGTTAGCGAAGCGGTAGCGATAGCGCAGCGTTAGCGACGTAGGAGCGTCGGAACGAGCGTCCCTAGGAGCGTCACCCGAAGGGATTGACTCCGGCAAGATGGGGCAAGCCAAATTTTGGATTTTGGATAATGGAATTGTTTCGCCCACGCAACGTTGGGGCATGAACCGAAATAATTTTTAACACTTCGGCTACTTCGACTACGCTCAGTACAAGTGCGCTCAGTGTTAAAGCCGAGCGGAGTCGAGGCTTTAATTCTTCAATTCTTTAATCTAAAATCTAAAATCTAAAATTGTTACGAGTCGTGGCAACCAAGGACATAAAAGTATCCCAAGCCTTGGTTCCATCAGAGGTCTGAGTGCCATAAGTAATGTATAGGCACTTTAAATACAAAAAAACCAGCCTCCCACAGCTGGTCTGGAAAATGTTTTTTTGTGTTGTCTTCTCAAGAGAGTTAAAACCAAATTGCGCGTTCCCAAAATGCAACAGGCAACTTTTCTTAACAATATTGTAACAGCCAACACAGATTTTTCCTGAATATTCATCAAAAAAAGATATGAACAAAGCTTAAAAGCCTCTATCTATCAGGATAATTCAGCAAATTGTAGGGTATAGATGGGGAAGGTGAGGGGCAGCAGAGGGGAAAGATGTAATTTTTCATTCTGCCCCATGCCCAATGATGACCATTTGTGGTTTTCCCCAGAGGATGCTTTCCTGCTTATAAATTGCAATTCCCGGTTTTGCTCCTTTGGGTTTGTAGACGTGTTTTAGCTGAGTGTAAACTACTGGCACTTGATCACTCTGACGGGCGCGACTGTAGTATGCAGCAAGATTAGCTACAAATTGCAAATCAGTTTCTTCTGCAACAGCACCCGGTTCTAGACGTAGTAGTACATGGCTCCCTGGAATTTCTTGAGCGTGGAACCATAAGTCATAATCCCCAGCTACACGAAAGGTCAATTGGTCATTCTGGCGATTGTTGCGACCGATTAATACTTCAAAGCCATTGGGGGTAAGGTAACGATGAAAGTTGGTGCTGGGGACTTCATTGGCGCTGCGGCTGCGGTATTCTGGATCTTCTAGATACTTTTGTCCAATCAACTCTTCGCGGATTTCTTCTAAAGTTCGCAAATCTTCTGCTGTTTGGTAGGTGTCTATCTGAGCGATCGCAGCTTCTACTTGCTCTAAATACTCAATTTCTGTCTGCACTGACAACAGTAGCGGTTCGACAGCAGAACGAGCGCGTTTGAGCTTTTGGTGCTGTTTGTAAAGACTTTGGGCATTTTGGACAGCATTTTTATCTGGCTGGAGGGCGATCGCTACTGGCAAACTTGTATCAAAATCAGAAAGGATAATTTCCTTCATCCCCGGTTCCCAGTTTTGCAGGTGAGCCATCAATAAATCAGCTTTTTGTCGATACTCATCGGCTTGATCTGATTGCTGCAAGCGCGTCTTAAAGGTTTGCGCCTTATTCTGTAATTTTGTCAGAATATTATTTAATTTCTGAGTCAACTGATGGCGCAATTGAGAAAATAACTGTTGATTGATCTGGTTACTGTAGTAGCGATTAAGTAACTCCTGAATATCTTTGACGTTTTCAACTCCACCCCAACCCATTACGGTGTAGCCATCTTTTGTCCAAGCTGGTTGAAACTTACTGGAATCCAAGGCTTGCAGCCATTCTTGCCAGCGCTCAAATAGCCGTTGCCAATCGTCGGGGTTGAGGCTATCAGTGGATGTTTCTGGTGCGATATTTGCTTCTAGCAGCATTGACTCTAGTAGGGCTGCACTCAAGCCACTATAACTTTTTAGCAATTGCCGCTTGATTGCTCCTGGCACTAAACTTACCCGTTCTTGCCAACGTTGTTGGGATTCGCTCAAACTGGGGACAGTTCCAGTCAGTTTCGGTGGTGTTTCATAAAATTGTCCGGTTTGGATGGGACGGACACTAGATTGTTGCTGACTGACTTGATGGGCGGCGGTGATAATTATATTGCTGGCGTCGGTGAGAATGACGTTACTATACTTGCCCATGATTTCTGCATAAACATGATACAGGGCGCTTTCTCCGGGACGACGGGCAAATTGCAAATCAATAACCCGCTCCCAAGGGGCGATCGCTTCAATAGCCACCAATGCCAAACCACTCAATTGGTGTATCAGTTGTTGGCTAAAGGTAAAGGTATCTGGCGATCGCGGTGGTGGATCGCCAATACAAATATGTGCAGCTTGAGGATGCCAAGAAATCTCTAGCCAATCTCGCTGTTTGAGGGTGCGTAATGCCATAGCAATAGTGTAGCGATCGCGCTGGTAAACCTGTTCTAAGCGTGATGGTAGCCAGTTAGCGCGGATTTCGCTACAAGCAGCTGTGAGAGTGGTAAAGTCAACTGGTTGCAAAGCGATTAGTTATTAACATTCAAATGGTAGCGATCACTATGCTTTTATTTTCGTTTAGTCAAAGCATAGCAGACCTCAACTATCATAGCGGTTACTTGGTTTAGTGATAGCTGCGAATAAAAAAACGCAGAAATCTATCATAAAATAGACTTCTGCCCTTAAGTAATAAGTTACTTTTTTATACAGGTTGCTTTTAGTATCTAGTTTTGCAAGCTGAAGCGATCGCTGCCAAAGTTAAACCCAAAGTACTGTAATTGTAACTGCTTTAATTTTATAAGCAAGATTTGATTGTGTAAGTGTTATAATAATAAGTCTGATTTTTGTAATATTAAACCTGAATTTATAAGTTTAGATTACAGAGACATATACTTATGGTTACTAACGCCATCAATTCGGCAGGAAGTCTTGGTGAATTTACATTTGCTATTAATAACTGTTAAAAAGGCAAATTTGTCAACCATGTTCTATTTTTTACTTTAAATATTATTAACATTCGCTGCATTAATAGATCAACCCCGATTAATTATCCTTAGCATTTGATAATCCGGTATAATTTAAAACTAAAAAATGCCTACTTCTCACATTGAAGTTCAAACCAGTTACCACAGTCAACTTACCGCCTTGAACTCACGTTGTATTAAGTAGTTAGAATAACTGTTAAATATTGATGCAAAATTGGGTACTTTCTGGAATTTGCTTCGCAAAGTTTCAGATTATATTTTCAATCATTAATAAATTTCAGGAGCTAATCAGGTGTTTACTTCAACCTTACTCGCTGCTGCAACTACACCTCTACAATGGAGTCCAACAGTTGGACTGATTATCATCATTGCCAATATCATTGCCATTGTCATTGGCAAATCTACCATCAAGTATCCTAACGCAGAACCAAAACTACCCTCAGTCAATTTCCTGGGTAATTTTGGTTTACCAGCCCTTTTAGCAAGTACCGCTTTTGGTCATATTTTAGGAGTGGGCGCTGTCTTAGGGCTGCATAACCTGGGAAGAATTTAGGTTCTTACCCAAGTTAGGTTTTATTTGATGATTCTTTTGTCTCCAGCTTTGAGCCAGAAAGTTAGTTCTCTGGCTCTTTATTTATTGAATACTGAGTTTTAATGTCTTAAATAGTGAGTGCAATCATAAGATATGGCTCTATTGTAGGGGCACGATGATAAATGACTTCCCAACCATTTGGCGTAGCCTTGACAATTACAAGTCAATCTCCTGATTCTGAGTTTTGATTTTAAGTTGAATTAATTTCTAAAGTCAGAAATGTTGATGTAGATATTGAAGGGCGATCGCTCTGACTTCTTTAGTGTGGCTTAATATCTATAGCCATTCTCAATTGAGTGTTAGATAGTCTACTCTTTATGGCGCAGATATATGTATCCACAGTACATGTTGCACCCAAATTAATCTCAGCAAATACTGCTCAGTTTAGATTCCCGACTTCTTAGAGAAGCCGGGAATCTTGGTGTCCAAAAATGATTTAAGCATTGCTATAAGTTGAATATAGCTAAATTCTACCTAAAAAATCTTTGGTCTGGGCAAAAAACCCAAGAATTGCAAAATAAAGTGGGCTATTTGCCCACCGGATGATTGAGAATTTTCAACAATCTGTCAAAAACATTTGTGCCTCAAATCAACCTATACTCTAACTACAACTTATGCAATTAAGAGTGACTTGCTAGCGGATCAGCAACGTATTTGAATGTTGGCTCAGAATTCCAAGGGCCACGCTCATCTTTACCATTACCGTTTGTAGATAGGTTGTAGTAAAGAGCAACAGTTTCATCTGGCTTAACATTACCAAAGAATGGTTCTGTCAACTTACCCAGTGAATCTAGAGCTTTCATAAACATCTGAGTATGAGAAATTTCTCGTGTTAACAGATGGACTAAAGTCTCTTGGGTTCCTTGGTCGGTTGCCAACTTGATCAATGATTCGTAAGTCTGACGAGCACCGGCTTCTGCTGCAATGTTAGCTCTCAAATCACGCACTACATCTCCGCCTTCATTTAAGTAACTTGCAGTCCAGGTATTACCCTGACTATCTAGAAAATGAGGCCCCATCCCTCGAACTGCAAATAGAGTGCTCTTAAAAGCCTCTGTTTGATCCACATCTTTGGTATGAGCTTCGATGAGTTTACCAACCATTTCTAAATGGCCGAATTCCTCGATCGCAATATCTTGGAGCATATCTCTAATTCCAGCATTATCAACATGGAATGATTGAACCCAATATTGAAGTGCTGCGCTAAGTTCTCCAGTAGCTCCACCAAACTGCTCTAGAAGTAATTGAGCATAACGAGGATTTGGTTCACTAATCTTTACTGTATGGATCGGGTCTTTTTTGTGAAAAAACATACTGTTATTCTTCCGAAAATAGTGTTCTTACAGAATGGATCGACTGAATTTTTTATCTGTGAGGATTTTTCAAGTTTTTTCTAGCTAATTGGAGACTTTATATGTTTCTAAAGCTAGTTAGCTAGAAGACTGAGAAAACACAGTATTCGTTTAATGGTTGATAACTACCGATAAACAGTTAGGCATTGCTGCTTCTTCTGATTAATCCCCATAGATAAATAGCAACAATTGCACCGAGCACAGCCACTAATACACCAGGAAGAGTTAAAGCAGCAGCAGCCGCAGTATTTTGCAGAGTTCCTGCTTGTATCAAGGTAAATAGACTTCCACTGACGAAAGCACCAATGATACCCAAAACTATTGTGGAGATAGTTCCACCACCTTGATAATCAGGATGAGTAGCCTTAGCGATCGCACCTGCCAAAAATCCTAAAACTACCCAAGCAATAATACTCATAACTGCCTCAACCATTTCACTTATATATAAGTTATCAACTTTTATTCACAATTCTTTCTACCACATGGGATAAATGCTAAATCCAAAAGTTAGACAAAAAACTTTACATCCCGATTGGATATAAATATGCGCTTATACCATTAAAATGCTGAATAAAAGTTTTTTCTAGATTAAGTGATGAATTATTCAAAATATAATCTTATTCCTGATTGACTGGAAAAATAGATAATAAATACACATTATTTTATCTGATTTTATATCTATCTTAAGACAGAAAGATTTTATCTAACTTTTTGGGGATGCATCAAAAATATTTACTTATAAATAAAATATATATTTTTTGTGATAATTCATCATTATTTATATGTTATTGCACATAATAATCAACTAGGCTTTTTGTACAATTTTTATTTAACAACTTTATAAACTGACCAAAGAGTAATTTTCTTAATCACTAATGTTTTGCGAAAATTAGCAATAACTTTTATGAAAAGCCAGATTTAGCCCAATACGCTTGGGTTAAAGCCACATAAAATATATTGCGTAGGTTGGGGAGCCACACCACCTAAGCGGTTTCCCCACGAGCCTTGCAAATGGCGTTTGAGGAACGAAACTCAACCTACACGGGCATTTGTTAGGTTTCGTTCCTCAACCCAACCTACAATTATCGTTAACTGAACTGTATTGAGATTTAGCCAGGAATTTATTGTATGAAATTACACAGGAAAATTTGCTTAGATTAATTCTTGTGAATATTGAATATATAGCAATCCTAAATCATTCGTAAAAAGTTAGATCCACGACAACTTTTACCAAGTCGGGGATCTGGACACCGCAAATTTGAACGAAATCAGATAGGATTGCTATATCGTATTCCCTCAACCGTTATTTTGAAGGTAGATTGAGGAGATAATATATAGCCAAAATTTGCAGAAGTTATCTCAAATGGCACGGGAGAATTTTGTCTCTCGCGTTCTTGTGTGAGTATCAAATATGACGGCAATATTTCTGACTAGTAATCTACCAATATCTGTAATATGGATATGATTTTTTGATAAACTAACCAGGTTATCGGCTTCTAATGGTTTTAACGCCTCTAGTTCATCAGAGAAATATTCATCAAAATTGATATGATATTTGTTTTCAATATCTTGCTTATGAAGCTGAAAGTGAGACATAATCCCCATGATTACATCCCGTCTGATAATGTCATTTTGAGTAAGTTTGATACCTTTACTAATAGGTAAAGCACCCGCTGCAAGTGTTTGATAATAATCCTTTAATTCCTTGTGGTTTTGAGCATAAGCATCTTCTAGCATACTGATGGATGTAGCACCAAAACCAAACAGTTCTGTTTCAGCATGGGTAGTGTAGCCCTGGAAGTTGCGCTTGAGAGTACCATTCCGTTGAGCGATCGCTAATTCATCATTAGTTTTAGCAAAATGATCCATCCCAATAAATAGATATTGGTTATTCGTTAATTCTTCAATGGTCATTTTCAGAATCTCTAACTTTTCCTCTGCTGGGGGTAGCGCCTCTTGAGGGATATTTTTTTGAGTCGGTTTCAGCCACGGTACATAGGCAAAGTTAAAAACAACAATTCGGTCAGGGTCTAACTCAATAGTCTTTTTTACCGTTTCCCGAAATGTCTCGCGGGTTTGATAGGGTAAACCATAAATAAGGTCTACATTCACACTTTCAAACTTAGCTTCTTTGACCCAACTCATGACATCAAAAAGCATTTCTTCTGGCTGGACACGATTAACAGCTACTTGAACTTGGCGATTAAAATCCTGAATGCCAAAACTAATGCGGTTAAACCCAATCTGTCTGAGAAATAGAATGTAGTTTCTATCGATATAGCGGGGATTAATCTCAATTGAGATTTCTGCTTGTGGATCGATGTTGAAATAGCGATTGATGTTTTTCCATAAATATTCTACTTGGTAACGATCCAAGTAATTAGGAGTACCGCCTCCCCAGTGGATTTGCAGCACTTTTCTGTTTGGATCAATTAAAGCTGAAGTGTTTTTGATGTCTTCAATTAAAGACTCTAGGTAAGGTTTGGCAATATTTTTGTTGTTGGAAATTACTGTGTTACAGCCACAGAAGTAGCAAGCACTTTGGCAAAAGGGGATGTGGAAATATAAAGAAAGAGGGGTTTTACGTTGATTCGAGGCTGCGATCGCGGTCTTAAAATCAGTTTCAGTGAATGTTTCGCTTAACTCTGTAGCGGGCGGGTAACTGGTGTATCTGGGGGCGCGAGTGTCGTACTTTTGGATCAGATCCAGATCAAATTTTACACTGGGTAATACAAAAACCATTGAGTTGCTTTCCAATAAATGTGTGAGGGGAAGCTGTAAACTGAACCGAAAGGCATTATTAGCTTCTGCAACAATCCGTTCTGCTGTTATATCATCAATGGATAATGCATTTAATGCCTGACGATACTTATCCTTAAATGCCTTTTTGTCAGGAATTTGCTCAAAATTGTAAAGGGACGTGCCTTCATAACCAGAAAGCTTCAAGGCTGACTGAGCAACTTTTTGTAGCATTTGACCTTTTTGTCCGTACAGGAATTAGCGATCGCGGTGGTGTAATTAATCTGGTCAACAAGCTACAAAAACGCCAGGAAAGCCATTTCATCTCTTGCTTCTTTCTCCCCAAAGCGATAATGAGTTTTTAAACCTTCCCAATGTACTGCATTATAATGTCGAGTTTAATACCGATCGCATGTATGACGATTTGGGACACTGGATGTATTGCACAGAGGTTATGCGAGGAATTCTGGAATCCCTTGGGGTGTCCAGCAAAAACCTCTTCTGGTGTCCACCCAAAATACCGAAGGGGTGAGAAACTAGGTACGAGCGTTTGCATTTGCTATTTCGGCGTTCGCATTTGCTATTTCGGCGTTCGCATTTGCTATTTCGGCGTTCGCATTTGCTATTTCGGCGAACGCAATTGTTATTTCGGCGAACGCAATTGTTATTTCGGCGAACTCATTTGTTATTTCGGCGAACGCAATTGTTATTTCGGCGAACTCATTTGTTATTTCGGCGAACTCATTTGTTATTTCGGCGAACTCATTTGTTATTTCGGCGAACTCATTTGTTATTTTGGCGAACTTACAGCGTTTTTCAGGTAAATGAGGTACACAGGTAGGGGCACAACATTGTTGTGCCCTTACAATAATCTGTACCTCACCAAGTTGCAATTTGCTGTATTTGTTATTTCGGCGACTGGGTTGTTTGAGTGGCTGTGAAATGATCTGCCGATTACTTGCAGCTTGCTTTTGTCTCAAATCATCACAAATTGCTTGTAAGTCGTAGTTGAAAGCCTTTGCATGTTCTTCTCGTATTCTATAAATCTCTTCAAGAATTTCATCTTTGCACATATCTACTCTCCCATTAGTAGGAAACTTGTGCAATTATATTTGAGGCTCTTGCAAGAAAAGTTTTTAGCTTTAATTCTGTAGAACCTGTGCGATCGCCTGAGAAATCGGTAAGCCAGGACAGCGTTCTAACCAGAAAAACTCGCCAACTGGGTTAACTTCAAGAAATACATGACGACCATCAGGAGTCAAAATAATATCAATAGCTCCGTAGTTCAAACGAAATTCTGCCATGAGTTTGAGCAATTTCTCTTCGACATCTTCAGGCAGAGTGTATGACTCCCAAGCGTCGAGTAAGGCAATTCCCTGTTTGCGCCAATCGTAACGCGCCTGATCCAAAGCTTGAGAATCAACCGCCGCCGTCAGCACACGCTTACCGACAATAATTGTCCGCAATTCTAATGCCTTGGGGATTTTTTCTTGAAATGTCATTGGGCAGAAACGTAATCCATCGAGGTTGTCCAGATCCTCAGATGAAATTGGATTTGTAAACACAACTTTTTCTCGTCCTTGTTCATCGTAAATAGCAAAGGAAGAGAGCATCTTTGTAATCATTCCCTGCTTACACTCTTGGGCAAATTGCTTCACTGCAACTGAATTGTTTGTAGTCAGAGTGCGTGGCGTATCTAAACCGACCTCTCGTGCTATTTGTAATTGCAGTTGCTTATTTTCGGCTCGGCGAATATTTGGCAGAGGGTCGAGATGGAAACCCTTAATACTGGCAATCATTCCCTCAATGGTGACGCGAGATTCTTTCAGTGAGGCTTGTCTGAGTTGCCTGTCCATCGAGTCGGGAATTTTTGACCCAATTGTAATGCGGCGATACCAAACTGCTGATACTTCACTCAAATCTAATGTTTGGTCATCTACGAGCAGAGTAACTCGTTCACTTCCAGCATAGTAAACATCTAAGGTAATTTCTGTGGGAAATCGGTCTGTGTCAAAACGAAATGCTTTCCCTCCTTGGGCTTCAATTGCCTGAATAACTAGAGGAATACTTTCGTTGTCTTCGCTGTGAGTAATGATTAAAACAGTCATTTAAAGGATGAATAATGAAGTACGCTACAGATAAATATAGGGGCTACCAGTTGGTTTTTAATTTTTAAGTAAGGGTATTATATTTAGGACTTGTTGAAAGTAGTGCATCTGCGATCGCTTCCGCAATTGGGTATTCCAAATCTCTCTCCAGCATCCCCCACTCTCCTGTAGGATTAATTTCGAGAAAAACGTATTCCCCTGATGGCGTTTTGATAAAGTCAAATGCTCCAAAAATCAGTCCAAACCTTGCCATAAAAGCATCCAAGCAACGGATTAGTTTATCAGGTAATTGATATGGTTGCCAGGTAAGAACTTCTTTTGTCCCACGTCGCCAATCTTGGGTGGATTCTGCATACTCAGACGCATCCAGTGCCCCGACAAAGAGATTACCATTCACATACACTGCACGTAGTTCTAGCTCTTTGGGTATTTGTTCTTGAAACACAACTGGACAATAGCGCAGTGTTTCAGCATCAAGTAAGTCTTCTTCTTTAACGGCGCTAGTATACATGAAAAAAGAGGAAGCTTGCATCCCATAAGAAAGAGGTCTGAGTAGCTTGGCAACCATTTTTCCTTTAACTTCCCCAAAAAACTCTCGTGCTTGTTGAGGATTGTTGGTGACAATAGTCCGAGGTATGACAAGACCAACTTCCGATGCAATTCTCAGTTGGCGTAGCTTGTTTTCAGCTGCATTGATCCGCTGTAAATCATCCACCCAGGTAGCTCGCCTCAGACTGTCCCAAAAGCCATCTAAGACTGCGAGTGATTCACTAGAGCAGGCTGCTTGAAACTGGGGAGCCAATTCTTTACCTAGATCAGGTTGCCAGATCCGTCGCATCCATACTGCTTGCACTTGCTCGGTGTTCAGGGAGCTAGTGCCATATTCCAATTTATGATTGCTTCTGGAGTTACTTAAATTCGCCTCGATTTGTACTGTCATTGGAAACCTATCAGTATCAAGGCGAAATGGCTGTGCGCCTCGTTTTGATACAGCTTCTGCAACTCTATCTATTGTGAAGTAATCACCACTATGGGTGATTAATAAAACCACATCACGGTCAACGTGCATAAAATATCTTCATTGAGTTCTTGTATTGTCAACTATTAAAAAAATAAAGCATTAAAGTAAACTTAGTTTTAATGGGAAGCCAACCCCTAGATGGAGTTGGCACTAACAGTCTTTTTATTCTAAGAATATTTTTTAAAACCGCATCTCTGTTGTACTCGAAAGTATGCAGTTATTCTATTTGCTTGGCATGGTCATCGCCGTCTGAAGGGTACTTATTAGTAAAAGCCTCATCACTATCAGAGGGAGCCTTTCTCGTTACTGCATCTTCTTGATCAGATGGGTACTTCAGAGTTTGGGCAATTGTATCTTTATTCTTTTTATTCTTCTTGGTTACACCACAACTTCCACCGCTAATCGCTTCTGATTCTTGCTCAGATAGGTCTTCAAAGTTTTGCCCTTCTAAAAATCGGGCAAAGAAAGGTACTGCTTGTGAATTTAGTTCTTCTGGTTTGTTTTCAGACATAATTTTTTCCTCATGTTAAGTAATATAAATTTACACTGTTCTCAATGATATTACATAGTATTCCATCTATTATTAAGCATTAATTTCATGTGAAATTATTTGTAACATTTGCGAAAAAATACTTTTGACCCTATTAAGTACTTCGCTGCAAAAGAGAATCAAGATTTAGGAGTCATCAAAGCCAAGCGATCGCCAGTCTCCAAGCTGGATTTCTCCCCTTGGACTGCATCCTCGCAGACATTAGTGCAATTACCTTAACCTCTCACGAATGGGCTGTGAGTAAAATCATTTGATTCTCCTGTGCAAATATTCAATAACCCAATGGATGGCGGAAATCACCAACCACTTTGTCAAGTTCTTGAGCGATCGCCAACAACTCCATCTCGCGCCATCGCTTTCCCACAATTTGCATTCCAATTGGTAAGCCATTGTGAGTTTGCCCTATAGGAATCACCACCGCCGGATGACCACTAAGATTAAATGGTATGGTGTAAGCTCCGTTTGCCACCGCATGAGGATATGATTTGCCCTCAATATCAATGGCGCTCCAAGCCGGACGATGAGTAAATGCAGGGGTTGCTGTCACAGGAGTTAGCCATACATCCCATGCTTCTAAAGCTTCATCGATTTGGGCAATAAAGTGATCGCGCTCGGTGAGTGTCTCGAAATATCCTCTTAAGCTGGGATTCAAAAGTTCTGGGAGAAAGCTGCTGAAATTTCCCAATTTTCGGAGTTTTTTGTCACCTTGAGTTGCCGTGCGAAAGAGTAACTCTAAATTGCGTCGCAGATTATAGCTATCCTTGGGTTGGGCGTAGTTGTTGATGTATGCTTCCATCCTCCCGTGGAGGTTCCACACTGTCGATAGATCAAAGTCTTTGGGAAGCCAGCGTTCAACATAAGTACCTGCTTGAGCAAGTTTTTGCACGACTGTCTGTACTGCGGCTCGAATTTGTGCAGCAACAGGAACCTCTACCCATTCATCAATCCAAGCAATTTTAAGATCCTGCAAAGACTTGCCAGATGGGGTATCAAGGGTGATCGGTGGCACATCTGGGCGACGCAGATCCGCACCCGCGATCAGTGAAAAACAAAGGCGAATATCTTCGAACGATCGCCCAAAACAGCCAATAGTCAACATTTGTCGCAAACATAGCGGCATTCCCGGTACTTCAGGGATACTTCCTGCGGTGGAAATCCGGCGATCTGTTGGCTTTAAACCATACACACCACAAAAAGTTGCAGGCTGGCGCACGGAACCTGCAATATCGTTGCCTATATCTAATGGTGAAAGTCCGGCTGCAACAGCAGCAGCACTGCCTCCAGAACTGCCACCTGCTGTGTAGTCAAGATTCCAGGGATTATTTACCCGGGGAAACAGAGAATTTGTACTTTGAAAATCACCAGCCAGTTCGGCCATGTTCGTTTTTCCAAGGATAACGGCTCCTGCTCCCCGCAGCCTTGCTACAACTGTGGCATCCTGTTGAGGAATGTAGTCCTTGAGAGGAATATAACCTGCTGTAGTCCGGAGTCCTACTGTTTCAAAAATATCTTTGATCGTTACAGGGACACCGTGCAGAGCGCCCCAGTGTTCTCCTCTGGCTAGGGCTTCATCAGCAAGCTTTGCTGTAGCACGAGCATTGTCTTCGTCTAATGTGCAAATTGCATTCAGCTTTGAGTTATGTTTAGAAATCTGCGCCAGGTAAGCATCGAACACTTCAACAGCAGAGACTTGGCGATCGCGAATCATCTGAGCAAGTTGATGAGCGGGTAGGAAAACTAAGTCACTCATAGGTCCATTTCACCTCATTCGTTAGATTCCAAAGCAGGATAAGCCCAAGGTTAGTTTAATAGGACTTACGCAAAAAACGTCTCAAACTCTCATTCCTCCGTGTACTCTGTGTCTCTGTGGTTCGTTCTTTCATGACCCGTGCGTAAGTCCTGTTTAATTCCGGCATATATTTGAAGTTCATACCATAAAAACCAGAAATGAAAGTGCGTAGGCGTAGCCCGCCGTAGGCATCGCTACCCCACTATATTGAGTCATAGCTCAATTTTTTTCTCTTTCCCCAGATTTAGGGCGAGTAGTTGGTGCTGGTGCCGACTTGTTTTGTAGAATTGCAATTTCTCTCTGTGCATCTTGATAACTATTTTTTTCTCCTTGCTGTTGGAATAGTTTTGCAGCTTTTTTGAAATCTGCGATCGCTCCCTGTTTATTTTTCTGCTTGGTGCGAATCACACCCCGGTTATAGTAGGCTAAGGCATTGTTAGCATTAATGGCGATCGCTCGTGAATAATCCTGATTTGCAGCTTTTTTATTTCCTAGTTCGAGATAAGCATTACCACGGTTATTGTAAGCTGCTATATTATTAGGATCTAGTTTCAGTACTTCGGTATAATCTTCAATAGCGCCTTTATAATCTCCGAAAGAAAAGCGGTGAATACCTCTGTGGATATAAGCTGCAATAAATTTAGGATCAATCTGTAAAATAGCGTTGTAATCTTCAGTAGCTTCGAGTTGATCTCCCAGATCACTGTAAACATCACCACGATTAAGATAAGCTTCTATATATTTAGGATTGATGCTAATTGCATCCGTGTAATCTTTAAGTGCTGCATATTTTTGTTTGTTGATAGATTGAGTTAAACCCCTTTGATAATAAGCTTTGGCATCACTAGGATTAATCTTAATTACTGTATTAAAATCTTGGATTGCTCCAAGTCTTTGTCTAAGGCGACGGCGGAGAATCCCCCGCTGCAAGTAGGCTTCGCTATACTGAGGCTTGAGAGCGATCACTTTGCTAAAATCTCCAATTGCACCTTTATTATCCTTCAGTTGGGCACGGGCTAACCCCCGGCCATAGTAAGCATATCCATTCTCAGAATTTAATTTAATCGCTTGGGTATAGTCAGCGATCGCTTCTTTGTATTTGTTTAATTCAGACAAAGCAAATCCTCGGTCAAAATAGGCATTAGCATCTTGAGGATTGAGTAAAATGGCTTGGCTAGAGTCTGCTTGTGCTTGCTCATAGTCTCCTAATCGATAATAAGCATCGCCTCGCCGATTATAAGCCAAAGCGTTTTGCGGATCTAATTCAATAACCTGATTGAAATCTTCAACTGCTCCTTCATAGTTTCCTGCGTCATATTTATTTACTCCTTCTTGATATAATTGTTGTTGAGCATCACTTACAGGTTTTAGCGAATGCAAGAACCATGCTCCAACACCAAGTGTGATACAGCCAGCTACCCCCGCTAAAATTAGTAATAATTTTTTATCATGCTGTTTTTGCTGATCGCGATCAACATTTGTTATATTTTTCAGATCGTCTAAAACTTCGGTTGCATACTGGTAGCGCTTACGATAGTCAAAACGCACCATTTTATTAAGAATTTTTGCTAATTTTCTGTTAATTTTTAGATTTTTGTGACGCCAAACTATTTCACCTGTCAGCTTATTTTTCTGACTTTGCAGTTGAGATATTTCCTTTGCTGGTAAACCTAGAAGTGCTGCGATCGCAATTATTCCTAAAGCATATATATCGCTATTGTATTTGAGGTTGCCGTTAACTTGTTCTCTAGGCATATATTCTAGATGATCGACGGTCTTAGTAATGGCTTCGTTAACAATAGCAAAATCAACTAAAACTAACTTTTTATCTGACTCACGACGAATAATATTTGCTGGTTTAATATCCTGATGAATTATCCCATAACTATGTACAATCCTCAAAATTTCTAATATCTCTGATAAAAGAGGAATAAGTTGGTCTTCGCTCAGAGGTTGTCCCTGGATAATTTCATTAGTTAAAGGATTACCAGGGATAAATTCTTGGACTATATAGAATTTTTCATTTTCTTCAAAATAAGCAATTAACTTTTGGATTTGGTCGTGTTCCTGTCCTAGTTTTTCTAAAGTTGTTGTCTTACTAGCAAACAAGCGACGCAGGATAGTTAAAGTTTGAGAATTACTACTATGCGGACGTAACTGCATTACTACAAATTGGCTACCAGGAAGATTAACATCTTCAACTAGATATGTTTTTCCCTTTTCACCATCATTGAGAACTTTTAGTATTCGATAACGTCCATCTAGGAAATGACTATTCATCAATATAAATATAGTTTTATAAATTGTTTGATTATAGCTTACGTGTTATATGGAGGAGGCAAAAGGTAAAAACGATTTTTATCTAATATTGAGTCTTGCAGTTTTGTACCTCATTTACTTGCAAACTGCTGTAACTGGAGTTTAGACTAGTCAGGAGTGCAAAACTCAGAAGACTCATTCTATAAAGCCTAAAAACCAAGGTTTTAGTTCCTGGAAACATCTTAAATCCGTATCCTTATTTTTTGGAAATTTAGTTTCGCACCGGAAACTAGTCTAAACTCCAGTTAGTTCAGCAACTAAAACGTCCTGATATTTTCATGTTTATCGCCTAGTTGTTTGGCGCTCGGTACAGCGTAGCCGTGCCCTCACTTGTGACAATTACGTAAGTCCTGATTGAGAACAAAGTTTCGAATTGCCTCCGCCAGTCGCTCAGGTTGATCGACTGGAATCAGATGCCCGCAATCTTGGATGATTTGCATTTTTGCGCCTGGAATGCGACTGAGCACTTCACGCTTATGCTGTTCCACCGGATCTTGCCGATCTTGATCCCCGGCTACGATTAAAGTAGGCACCGCAATATTGTTCACTTCGGCGGAGATATCCTCATAGGCCGACAATGTGGGCCAAGCGAGTTTGGCGTGAGGAGCAGCCGCCAAATTATCCGCGATGATTTGTTCGCGAAGCTCGTTGCTCTGAGGCTGTGCCGTTAGAAATTCCAATGCTTTCAAGGCGTTCTCACGGTTGTCGTAAGCGTGAAGCTGTGCCTGTCTGGCAAACTCTGGAATGTTTTGAGGCGTCGGGGTGGCCGGTGCAACCAAGACGAGCTTCTCCAGACCGATGGGCCGTAGCGCGGCCAGGAACTGAGCAACTTTTCCGCCCATTGAATGACCTACCAGAACGTATCGTTGAATCTCCAAAGCTTGAAGAACCTCCTTCGTATCAACGGCAAGATCTCGAATGGAATACCCTTGCAGCGGAGCATCCGACCCACCCCATCCACGCTGGTCATATGCGATGCACCGGAAATCTGCCGAAAGCGACGACATGACCACATTCCATGTCCGTGCTGACCCACCCCAGTAATGTAGAAACAGCAGTGCCGGTTCACCGGCGCCCGTTTCCATGACATTGAACGATAATCCCCTAGTCTTCAGTTTCATAATCGTCATCTTAACCTTTTAATTTTTTAGTTCGATTGCTGACTCCCAAAAATTTCTGGTTGATATTCTTGACAAAATCCTAATCTGAGCGAATGAAACAGCCCTGGGCTAGGGGGGATCAGGCTAAATGTTTAATACTTCTCAGACATCCTCTGAAAGCTCATTGATTCTAGTTTTATACTGGAACGACAAATTTCTCACTACCAGCTAGTCCAAAGGCTGCATGAATGGCTTGCAAAGCTTTAACACCTTGCTCTTGCGCCACGACACAACTAATTTTTATTTCTGAGGTGGCAATCATTTGAATATTGATTTGTTGTTGGGCTAAAGCTTCAAACATTTTAGCGGCAACACCTGGTTGTCCCACCATACCTGCACCGACAATACTTACCTTAGCGATCGCACTATCTAAAACAACTTCACCCCATCCTAATTCTGCCGCTACTTGGGTGAGCATTTCTCTTGCATTTTCCCCATCTAGCCGCGAGACTGTAAAGGCAATATCCCGCCTGGGAACACCATCAATCACTCGACAACGCTGAGATTGGATAATCATATCAACGCTGATATTATATTGCGCTAATAGTCCAAACAGTTTCGCCGCCATCCCTGGACGATCTAGCAATTGGCGAATAGCAAGACGCGCTTGGTTCAAATCTAAAGCAACGCCGCAAACGGGAGGAGGAGAGACGCGATTAATCACATCTGTATGAGGAGAGACGCGATCAATCGCGTCTGTATGAGGAGAGACGCGATCAATCGCGTCTGTACAAGGGTTAGGAATTAGGAGTTCTCCCTTGTTGCTCTTTGCTTCGATCTCAAAGGCGGTGCAGAGTGCGCTGACGGCGCGATCGCATTCGGCTGCATTTACTACGCAACTTACTTTGACTTCGCTGGTGGAAATCATTTGAATGTTCACCCCAGCTGCTGCTAAGGTGGCGAACATCTTCGCAGCCACACCAGGACGGCCAATCATTCCTGCGCCTGCGATGCTGACTTTGGCAATGTTATGTTCTACCATTACCTCGGCTTCGTCAAATTTGGGGTTAGATTGACTCCTCAGTGCTGGGGCGATCGCTGCTGTTACTGCTTCTGCCCGTTTTAATATTGGTGTGGTGACCGTAAAGGCAATGTCATTACTATTACCTTCATGAATTGATTGAATAATCAAATCTACGTCTACTTTTTGCCGAGAAATTTCGCCAAATAACCTTGCTGCTACGCCTGGTTTGTCAGGTACACGCAACAAAGCGACCTTTGCTTGGTCAGTGTCAAATTCTACATGATCCACCGGACGGGCAATTTCTAGATTGATCAGCGATCGCCCTTGGGGTTTAGCTGATGTTACCCAAGTACCGGGGTCATCCGTCCAGCTAGACCTAACTACAAGGGGAACACCATAGTTACGAGCAATTTCCACAGCGCGGGGATGTAGCACTTTTGCGCCCAAGCTAGCTAGTTCCAACATTTCATTGCAGGTGATGGCATCCATCAACTGGGCTTCGGCAACTAAGCGGGGATCTGTAGTTAAAATCCCTGGAACATCTGTATAAATTTCACAAAAATTTGCTCTTAATGCGGCTGCGATCGCCACCGCCGAAGTGTCGGAACCACCACGACCCAAAGTCGTAATTTCCATCTCTCCAGCGCTGGAAGTACCTTGGAAGCCAGCTACTACAACTACTTTACCTTCATTTATGTGGCGAGTTAGGCGAGTAGTTTCAATATGCAAAATCCGAGCGCGGCTGTGTTCTGCTTCAGTAACAATTCCTACCTGAGCGCCAGTCATGGAAATTGCAGGCTGTCCGAGTTCCTGCAATGCCATACTGAGTAAGGCGATCGTTACTTGTTCGCCAGTGGAAAGCAGCATATCCATTTCCCGGCGATTAGGATTTGGAGAAATTTCAGTAGCTAGTTTGACGAGTCCATCGGTGGTTTTGCCCATTGCCGAAACCACTACGACAATAGAGTTTCCAGCTTTAACAGTTTTATAAACACGCTGTGCAACAGCTTGAATCCGTTCGACTGAACCGACAGATGTACCACCGTATTTCTGAACTATGAGCGCCATAACTTTTTATTTAATCAATTGTGCCTGCTTTCATCAAGGCTTCCGCCTGGTCAGGAAGCCTTCAAGGCTTATCAGTTATATAGTTTACTAAATATTGCGTCGAATACCCTATAATAATTGATTATTCAAAAACGACATCTTCGTAGAGTGCTGCCATTGTTTCCTCAAAATCCACGCTGTTGAGTCGAAATGATTGATGTTCTGCTGTGTAGGATTGTAAAACCCACAGCCCTTGCTCATTGCGTCGAAAACACTCAACTCGCTGACGTTTTGTATTAATTAAAATATATTCTTGCAGGCTTTCCAGGGTTTGATAATCGGCGAATTTGTCGCCCCGGTCAAAGGCTTCAGTAGAATTAGATAAAACTTCGACAATTAAACAGGGAAATCTTTTATAAGCTGGCGTTTCTTGATCTCGTTGATCGCAAGTAACCATAACATCGGGATAATAAAAGCGATTTAGAGATTCGATTCGGGCTTTCATGTCAGCAATGTAAACACGCCTTCCAGAGCCGCGCACATGATTACGGAGGAGAGCGAACAGGTTTCCAGCAATGGTAACGTGTGGATCTAGCGCTCCAGCCATTGCGTAGATGTAGCCGTCGATGTATTCATGTTTGATATTGCTCTGTTCCTCCACTTGGAGGTATTCTTCAACGGTGACGTAGTTTTGTTGGGGCGAGGCTATCATAGTTGAAACTTTAGGATTTGAGTGATACTGATTTCTAGGGTAGCGTTTGCTGTGGATTGAAGTTAGTTTTTGAGAGAGATTTTGGAGAGATAATTTTATGTTAGGTCTAGATAGAATTACATTTGACCATATAAGTAAGAAATGGATTGCATTTTAGGCGATCACTTCTACATTTCCACTTTTTTCTAGAGCGTGGGTACAAAGTAGCTAAACACCATTATTTTTCAAGGAAAAATCAGTTTTTTAACGTAAGATTCAACTTGGCTTTGAGGTGAGATAATATAGCTATACACTCCATTCGGGGTAGACCAATGCAACTAGAAGATTATTTTGACTTTTTATCAGCCGATGATATTCGCCTAAAAGGACACCGCATCGGCATTGATAATATACTTGATTATTACTTTGAAGGATATACGCCAGAAGAAATTGCTGCTAATCTACCTAGTTTGAGTTTGGAGCAAATTCACGCTACTATTACTTACTATCTCCATAATCGCGTTGATATTGAAGCTTATCTGTCACGTCTGGTAACATGGCGTGAACAGCATTACCAAGAATCGATTGCAAATCCTTCACCTTTGGTACAGCGCCTCAGAATTTTAAAAGCTCAAAGGAATAAACGTTAGGTAAGTGCTTAGTGAAGGTTCGTTTTTTGCTCGATGAAAATTTGTCACCTCGTCTGAAAGTAGCTGTTCTTCGTCTTAACCCGGCGATAGATATTTTGCGTGTGGGTGAAAGTAATGCACCAACATTAGGAACTTTAGATCCTGACGTATTGCGTTATCTGCAATTATCTCAACGGCTGTTAGTGACAGATAACCGCGCTAGTATGCCAACTCATTTAGAAGCACATTGGGCAGAAGGTGGACATATTTGGGGCTTGTTCTGGTTGCGTCCTAGAATACCAATAGGACAATTAGCACAAGAACTATTGCTAGTTTGGGAGACTACTGAGGCAGAAGAATGGATAGATCAGTTGGAATGGATTCCTTTTTAAGCGATCGCTTGTAGATTTACACTATAAAATAGAGCGATCGCCAGCTTTCGGCTCAATGATATACCAAAATGAATGCGTGAATTACTCAAATGAGTAAGCAAACTGGGGTTTGAGTAAGTCAAAGCTGCTTTTGCTTGCGGAAAACACCAAAATGTGACATGAAAAGCTGCTTTTGCTTGCGGAAAACATCAAAATGTGAGATGAAAAGCTGCTTTTGAGTAAGTCAAAGCTGCTTTTGCTTGCGGAAAACACCAAAATGTGAGATGAAAAGCTGCTTTTGAGTA
>NZ_JBALDG010000066.1:0-403763 GCF_036917195.1 Nostoc sp. | reverse complement strand
CTGCCGCGACGAAACCGTGTTTCGCGCAGCCAAAAGCAACTTCTGTCGTCTTGGAAGTAACTTCTGCCGCGACGAAACCGTGTTTCGCGCAGCCAAAAGCAACTTCTGTCGTCTTGGAAGTAACTTCTGCCGCGACGAAACCGTGTTTCGCGCAGCCAGAAGCAACTTCTGTCTTGACATTTGTTTCAGAAAGACACAAGTTATTTTTTTACAAAAAGCAATAATAGTATCTAATCCAAGTTGCTAGTTATTGATTTAGGCGATGTCTACGACGGGCTACGCCTACGCACGTTTGCAACCCAATGTTTGCATCTTCTAATTAATCATGCATTTGAGCGCCTCAGACTCAAATCTCCAACTGGCGATCGCACACAAGTCAACGTTAATTCATATACTTGTGTAATTACAGCGTATTGCAGGTAAATGAAGTACATGGGTAGGGGCGCAACATGTTGTGCCCCTACAATGATCTGTATCTCACTAAGTTGCAATCTGCTGTATGTGTAGCTGTATGAGCGATGTCTACGACGGGCTATTCGGTGACGCCATAATAGCAAATGCAACTGCCAAAATTACAAATGCGTTCGCCATAATAACAAATGCGATCGCCGAAATAGCAAATGAGTTCGCCATAATAACAAATGCGATCACCGAACTAAAATCGTTAGGCGTAGGCGTAGCCAGCCGTAAGCATCGCTATCTGAGTTGAGGTTTAATGGATATATTTATCATTTGCTGCTGGCAATTTAGTATAATATTTGCCAACTTTGCCAGACTTACTCTAAGCAGCTATGACAGTTATTTATTCTCAAGCAGGTTTTAGGGAGATAGTTGCAGCATCCCAAGAAAAAGACCCTGCGATATCGGATGGCTTTGTCACACGTTGGAAGATTCCTGAATTGGTTGGTCGGGGGATTGCGGAGTTCTTTGAATTGCGGCAAGGTCTAAATTTGTTCATCCATAATTGGCAATTGCGCCATGACTATACAATCGCCGATTATTCACAATCTGATTCTTGGTTACACTATGGCTTTTGCTTAAGTTCAGAGAGGTTTCGGCTCAACAATAATGTTATTAACTCTAGACAATACGTTCTGTGGGGCAAGGGTATGTCACAGAGCGAAGTTGCTCATTTGCCAGCCGTTGGGCAAGGGTTTTGGATTAGAGTTGATATGATGCCTCAACTGTTATATTCGTTTGTGGGCGATGCATCCGGGCAATTGCCTGCTGCTTTTGAGCATCTTGTGAAACCACCAGATGAGGAGCGATCGCTTGACATCGGAACAACTACAGCAGCGATGCAGGTTGCTTTGCAGCAGATATTGCAGTGTCCCTATCAAGATATGACACAGAAGATGTACCTGGAAGGTAAAATCTGGGAACTGACGGCATTGCTGCTAGAACAGGTAAAAGCAAAGCAAGATTTGCCAGATCCAATTTGGCAATTGAAACCGGAGGATGTAGACCGCATCCATTATGCTAAAGAACTGTTGCTGAATCGGCTGGACAATCCTCCTTCCCTGACAGAACTGGCGCGGCAGGTAGGACTAAATGACTGCACGCTCAAGCGAGGTTTTCAGCAAGTGTTTGCCAAAAGTGCGTTTAGCTATTTGCATGACTATCGACTAGAACAAGCGCGGCAGCTTCTAACAACGGGCGAAATGAAAGTTGCAGAGGTTGCTGAAGCGATCGGGTTTGCAGATCCGGGATATCTGGCAAGAGCATTCCGCAAAAAGTTTGGTTGCTACCCTGGTTGCTACCGACGGCCACCCATCGATATATTTAACCCGAACTATAACTAACCTTCCATTCGACGTGGTGCAACAAAAGACTTTGCAGAGAGACGGCATCAAGACTTGCTTGGTGTCTATGCTCAAGATTTCATCTCAATCGGAGACAAGGTAAAAATTTTGCTAGGCGGACGCTTTGATATTGCGGCTGCCTCCCAAAAGGACAGGATAAATGGTGTTTCACTCGATCAGGAAAATAGCGCCTTCAGTCCTCGTGTGGGAGTAGTTTATCAACCTATAGCGCCAATTTCTTTATATGCCAGTTATAGCCGATCTTTCCAACCCGCTCGTGCATCCTCCAGAAACGGAGATAGCAAACCATTTGAGCCTACTATTGGTGAACAATTTGAAGTTGGGGTGAAGAGTGAATTTCTGGATGGTAGACTTGCAGCAACACTGGCTGCTTACCAACTTACGAAACAAAACATTGTTGTAACCGATCCAAACAATCCGCGATTTAGCCTCCAGGTGGGTGAACAACGCAGCCGGGGCATTGAGTTTGATGTCGCCGGACAAATCTTGCCAGGTTGGAATATCATTGCCAGTTATACCTATATTGATCCGGAAATTACTGAAGATACTAGACCAGCCTACAAGGGAGATCAGCCGATTAGTGTTCCCCGAAACAGTGCTTCTTTATGGACAACCTATGAAATTCAAACTGGAAGTTGGAAAGGTTTTGGATTTGGCGGTGGATTGTTTTTTGTTGGCGATCGCCAGGGAGACTTACCCAATACGTTTACACTACCCAGCTATGTGCGAACCGATGCAGTCATTTATTACCGCCGTGACAATTGGCGAGTCGGGCTGAATATCAAGAACTTGTTTGATGTGAATTATTTTGAAAGTTCCAATAGTAGATACGGTGTGTTTCCTGGCGCGCCGCTTACAGTACTAGGGACAGTTTCGTGGCAATTTTAAGGATCATTCCATCTACTGTTGCCTTTGTGCAAATTTCGGGTCAGCGAAAGGCTTGTACCAATGGTTTAGGCAGGGCTAACCCAGAGGTTTTGATCGAAATACAGTCGAGGCGATCAAAATCTTGACCAATACAGTGGCAAGGTTTTGCGAGTTGATAGTTATTTGAAGATGTTATTGGGCGATCGCATCCTCAATTCTTTTCGTCCCCTACACTTTGGTACATTCTGGGGACTACCATCTCGGATTTTCTACGTATTTGTTAGACTTGCCCCTTTGGTTTTATCTGTTACTGGCTTTGTCATCTGGTGGTATCGCTACAAAGGGAAAAATCGCTCTGTGCAAACTACACAAACTTTAAGTTAACATTGCTGTTACGTAAATCAATTAAATTAAATATAAAATGCTCAGGTGCTAGATCCCCGACTTTTTGAAAAAGTTGGGGATCTGAGTATTCAAGTCTCTAAACACTTGTGCCAAGAGAAGACTATTGTGTTTCGTGCAGCCGGAAGCAACTTCTGTCGTCTTGGAAGTAACTTCTGCCGTGACGAAACCGTGTTTTGCGTAGCCGGAAGCAACTTCTGTCGTCTTGGAAGTAACTTCTGCCGTGACGAAACCGTGTTTGGCGCAGTTGGAAGCAACTTCTGTTGTCTTGGAAGTAACTTCTGCCGTGACGAAACCGTGTTTCGCGCACCCGGAAGTAACTTCTGCCTTAACGGTTGTTTCAAAAAATACAAGTTATTTCTTTTACATAAATCAATAATTTTACGTATGACAATCTGGGAAACAATTGTCCACTATAGAGTTATGAAAATTTGAAGAAATGAGTATCAATTATGGCAAGACAAAAACGCAATTCAGGTGTTCTCAGTAAGGCTCAGATGCGTCTAGCCTGTGTAAAATCCATTAGTCCAACGCTAGATGTCGGAGTAGGTTTAACAGTTAAAGATTATACTGATAGAATTGCAGACCTCAGTCAATCTCTGGAAACCTACAATACTATCCTTTCTACTATTGATGTCTTATTAACTCAAATCACTGAAAAAGAAAAAGATTTAGCAGACTATTCTCAGCAAATTTTGCTTGGCGTTGCTCATAAGTTTGGTAACAATAGTCATGAATATCAAATGGCTGGAGGGACTCGTAAAAGCGAGCGCAAGCGTACTGCGCGTCAAACTAATATCGATCATACCCCGCACTTAGCTGCTCCTGATGCGTCAAGCTAATTTTTAGTGACAATTTGATGTGTGCATTGAGCGATGTCTACGACGGGCTACGCCTACGCACTAATTGCTAAAATGCGATAAATGCGATCGCTATACAGTTTTTATGTTTTATGCCTAGTAGTCTGTCTCATTATTTCTAAGGGGTTAGCAGTGGTCAGATCCCCGACTTCTTAAAGAAGTCGGGGATTTTGCAGCTGAGTTATAGGTGAAGCAAGCATTGATAGCGATCGCCCTTGCCTTTCATACTCCAGTCAGGCGATTCTATAAAGATAGAAATTATTCTCATCTAAGCAAATCAGGCAGCAGATGAGATTGAGAATCTACCTAACTAAACCCAACTCTCACCATGACCCTCACCATTTCAGGAACTTCTTACTTAGAAGAATTGTTGGAGACAGAACATACCAAGCGTCCTTTCGATCCATTCGATCCATTAGATGTGCTTTGGCAGTATCCTTCCCGACTGGGCAACGGGCAGTGCCGAATCATCCAACTGCGAGAAGGGTTGGGAATCATGATTGGTAACATTCAGTTGCACGATGATTTGATAGCCAGAGTCACAGAGCGAGAGCATGGTTTAGAATTTACCTTCTTCCTTTCAGGAACCAAAGAACTGCGAAGCACTCATGAGGAGCGTTTCACGATCGCAGGGGCTGGACACTACTCTGCTGGGCAATACTTTTTTTGTGGCAGCGGAATGGCACCCCAAGAGATCGGTGAGTGGTCTGCAAAACACTACTCTCAAGGGGTTAATATCGAAATTGACCCAAAGTTATTTTGCTCCTTTACTGGAGATCCATTCGGAGAACTACAACTGAATCTAAAGCATCTAATTCGACAGACGACTCAGGAATATTACGCCCGTGCTGGAACGATTACTCCTGCAATGCAAATTGCCTTACGGCAGATTCTCCACTGTCCCCACCAGGGCTTAAACAAGCGGCTGTATCTGGAGAGCAAAGTGCTGGAGTTAATGGCGCTGGTCATTGAGCAGGAACTTGAAATCAGGAATAGCAACAAGAATGCTCACTCCTTGAAGCCAGATGTTGCAGACAGAATTTACCGTGCCAGAGAATTGCTGTTGCAACGATTGGATAATCCTCCAACCTTAATGGAACTGGCGCAACAGGTGGAATTAAATAGCCGCACACTTAAAGAAGGATTTCGTCAAGTGTTTGGCAAACCTGCGTTTAGTTACCTGCATGACTATCGGCTAGAACAGGCGCGTCAACTTTTGGAAGCAAAAGAGATGAAAGTGACTGAAGTGGCTAATGCCGTGGGGTTTGGTCACAGCTATTTTGCCAAAGCCTTTAGCAAGAAATTTGGTCTGACTCCCAAGCTTTATCAAAAGCAATGGAAAAAGTTCCTCTAGTGCTAAAAAAAAGTTCTTCTAGCTGTAAAAAGCACTTTCTGTGATTTCAACTCACCTGTATTCTCTATTTATTGAGAAGATTCTTGTTGGGTGTGGGGAGTCATGATAAATCAGTTGCAGTGGCTAGGTTTAGTGGCTAGTTATTTGCTGGTGCTGGGCGTTGGGCCTGTTTGGGCCCAAGGAAAAGGAGTACAAAATCGGGAAAATTTAGCGACATCGGCTCAAAGGGTAGCAAATCGAGGCGATGCCGTACCACTTTGTCCAAGCAAGCTACGCAAAACGTCTTGTAGAGAAGGCAGGCTGCGCCTACGCGAACTTCTAAAAGAGGTGCATAATATAGCTACCCAAGACAAAGTAGGATCGAGAAAGCAAACCCAAAGCAAGATTCGACAACTGAGTGAAGTTCAGCGTCCTAGCACTAGCGCCGAAATGCTCGTGCAGTCGCCAACACTAAGCAACCCCTCAAACCTTGGAGGTGAAGTTGTACCAATAACGTCTGTGAAAGCTAATCCTACTTCTAAAGGTGTAGAGGTGATTTTAGAGACACCTGTTGGTACTCAACTACAAGTAACAAATCGCAGTACGGGTAATAACTTTATTGTAGATGTAGCTGGTGGGCAGTTACGTTTACCTGATGGCAATGCTTTTACATTCCGTTCTCAAAAACCAATTGAGGGAATTACTGAAATAACAGTTACAAATATTGATGCCAATACTGTGCGAGTGACGGTGGTGGGTGTTGCGGTTTTACCAACAGTTGAGTTATACGATGATGATGCAGGGCTAGTTTTTGCAGTAGCAACTACAGCAACGGCGACACAGCCACCGCAACAGCCATCCCAACCACCCCAAGCACAGCCACCCCAAAACCAGACACAACCAACTCAACCATCAACTAGTGATGAGCCGATTGAGTTAGTCGTGACAGGCGAGCAAGATGGATACCGCGTGCCTGATGCCTCAAGTGCGACTAAAACTGATACCCCGCTACGCGACATTCCCCAATCAATCCAAGTAGTACCCCAGCAAGTGCTGCAAGACCAGCAAGTAACGACCCTAAGTGAAGCCTTGAGAAACGTACCGGGTGTGGCACAGGGTACTACTCAACCAACCCGTGGGCAGTTTGCAGTACCTGTGCTCCGAGGCTTTAGTGCTAGCAACGATATTTTGAGGAATGGGTTGAGAGACCCTTCTAACTTTTCTGCTGGTTTTAATGTCGCTAACATTGAGCGGATTGACGTACTCAAGGGTCCCGCCTCTGTTCTGTATGGTCAAGGGTCGCTCGGCGGGGTGATCAATCTAGTGACCAAACAACCCCTGCGCGATCCTTTCTACTCGGTAGAGTTCTCTGCGGGGAGCTACGATTTTTATCGCGGTGCGGTTGACCTGAGTGGTCCACTTAATGACAGCAAAACCGTATTGTATCGGCTGAATCTGGCGGCTCTGACCACAGAAAGCTTCGTTGACTTCTATGATGAGCAGCAATACTTTGTTGCCCCTGTCCTCACCTGGCAGATTAGCGATCGCACCAAGTTGACTTTAGAAGCTGAATATCTTGCTCGACCAAAATCTAATGGTCAGCAGGGTTTGCCAGCCGTAGGCACGGTGTTGTCAAATCTCAATGGAGAGATACCGCGCAACCGCAGCCTTGTCGAACCGGATGACTTTGACAATTCTTATGCCATTCGAGTTGGCTACGATCTGGAACATCGTTTTAGTCAGAACTGGCAAATCCGCAACGCCTTCAGATTTTTGCAGGTTGATCGTATCGGGAGATTGACTGCCAACGGTGCATTAGCAGCAGACAACCGTACTCTGAGTAGAACTTTTGCCACGCTTGATGACAATTTCAATCAATTCTTCAACATTGACACTTACGTTGTCGGTCAATTTTCTACAGGCAGCATTCGGCATCAACTTGTCACAGGGTTTAATCTCACTAGACAGGAAAGCGGGTTCTTTAGTACTTCATACCGAGCCGCTCCCATTGACCTGTTCAACCCAGTATACGGTCGCCCTATTGGTGCTTTTACCAACAGCACTGATAGTTACAGCAAAACAGATGCACTGGGCATTTATGTTCAAGACCAGGTGACGCTAGCTGACAATTTGAAACTGCTTCTAGGCGGGCGGTTTGATACCTTCAACAGTAGCTCCCAAACCCAAACATTGAACAGCGCCAATATCCGAGGCAATACAGCACCAGAAGTCTCTGACAATGCCTTTAGTCCGCGTGTAGGCATTGTCTATCAGCCGATTGCGCCAATTTCGCTCTATGTCAACTATAGTCGAGCATTTGTCCCAGCCACTGGAGCTACCTTTGAAGGCAGTGCCTTTCAACCGGAACGGGGCACTCAGTACGAAGTCGGGGTCAAGGCGGACTTGAATGATCGGCTCTCCACGACGCTTGCCTTCTTCGACCTGACGCGCTCGAATGTCTTGACAACTGACAATAGACCTGGGATACCATCAGGTTTTTCCATCCAAACAGGGGAACAACGTAGCCGGGGCATTGAACTGAGTCTAGCCGGAGAAATCTTGCCGGGATGGAACATTATTGCAGGCTATACCTACACTGACGCACGCACCACACAAGACAACACGATTCCTGTGGATAATCGCTTGAACAATGTCCCCAAAAACGCCTTTAACCTGTGGACGAGCTATGAAATTCAGCAAGGTGCGTTGCAAGGCTTGGGGTTTGGCTTAGGATTCTTCTTTGTGGGAGAGAGGTTTGGGGATTTAGCCAACACATTTCAATTACCTAGCTATTTCACAACTGATGCTGCCATCTTCTACAAACGCGACCGATTCCGCGCTGCACTAAATGTCAAGAACTTGTTTGATGTTGACTATTTTGCGTCGGCAGTGAACAGCGTAAATGTTTACCCTGGTGACCCATTGACGGTGCAGGGAACGATTCGGTGGGAGTTTTAACGATCGCTCCATCTACTGTTACCCTTGTGCGAATTTCGGTTCAGCCAAAGGCTTGTACCAATGGTTTAGGCAGGGCTAACCCAGAGGTTTTGATCGAAATACAGTCGAGGCGATCGCCTCAAACAGGATTTAGTAAGTAGCAGTGTTCGATAACTTTATTCACTTTCACCAAATGTTCATTCGGATAACATCGGTGTTACACGATGATTTGATCAAAAGTTCTTCTAGCTGCAAAAAGTGCTTTGTGTGATTTCTACTCACCTGTATCCTCTATAATTATTGAGAAAAATTCTTGTTGGGTGTGGGGAGTCATGATCAATCAGTTGCAGTGGCTAGGTTTGGTGGCTAGTTATTTGCTGGTGCTGGGCGTTGGGCCTGTTTGGGCCCAAGGAAAAGAAGTACAAAATCAGGAAAATTTAGCGACATCAGCTCAAAGGGTAGCCGATCAAGGCGATGCCTACAGCGGGCTGCGCCTACGTAAACTCATAAAACAGGTAAATCATAATATACCTACCCAAGACAAAGTAGGATCGAGAAAGCAAACCTCTAGCAGGATTCGACAACTGAGTGAAGTTGAGCGTCCTAGCACTAGCGCCCAAATGCTCGTACAGTCGCCAACACCAAGCAACCAAGAGAACCTTGGGGGAAAAGTTATCCCAATAACGTCCGTTAAAGCTAATCCGACTGCCAAAGGTGTAGAGGTGATTTTAGAGACACCTGTTGGTACTCAACTGCAAGTCACAAATCGCAGTGCGGGCAGCGATTTTATTGTCGATGTATTTGGCGGGCAATTACGTTTACCATCGGGTGAGGCGTTCACATTTCGTTCCGAAAAACCACTTGCGGGAATTACTGAAATAACAGCACAGAATATTGATGCCAATACTGTGCGAGTGACGGTCGTGGGTGAAAAGGCTTTGCCAACAGTTGAGTTATATGATGATGATGCAGGTCTGGTTTTTGCGGTAGCATTACAAGCAACGGCGACTTCTCCACAACAGCCACCCCAAACACCCCAAGCTAATCAGCCTGAAAATCAGACACAGCCAACTCAACCATCAACTGGTGATCAGCCTATTGAGTTAGTGGTGACAGGGGAGCAAGATGGATACAATGCATCCGATGCATCAACTGCAACCAAAACTGATACTCCGCTACGCGACATTCCCCAGTCAATTCAAATTATCCCCCGCGAAGTGATTCAAGATCAAGGTGCGGTTCGTCTAACCGAAGCAGTCCGTAATGTCAGTGGTGTGTCACTCGCAGGCACTAGTGGCGATCGCGGAGAAGATTACACAATTCGGGGATTCGCTGCTAACATTTACAAAAACGGTTTCCTTGATGATTTCTACTCTAGTCGCGCCTTTCGAGAGAGCGCCAATATCGAGCGAGTTGAAGTTCTTAAAGGACCAGCCTCGGTGTTGTTTGGACGCTTGGAACCTTCGGGTATCATCAATCTTGTCACCAAGAAGCCATTAGCTGATCCCTATTACAATGTAAATTTGACCGCAGGGAGCTATAGTTTTTATCGCCCCACCTTAGATTTTTCCGGTCCATTAACCCAAGATGGAAAATTGGGTTATCGTCTCAACGTTGCCTACGAAAATTCTGGAAGTTTCCGCGACTTTGTTAACAAAGAAAGATTTTTTATCGCTCCTGTACTGAATTGGAAAATTGGTGCTAACACAAACCTGACTTTTGAAGGTGAATATCTTCACGCGGAAAATCCTCTAGATCGTGGGCTACCGGTAATTGACAATAAGATTGCAGATATTCCGATTAGCCGCTATCTCAGCGATCCGAGAAATCAAGTTGTTGTAGATGAATCAAAAACCTACCTGACTTTGAATCATGAGTTTAATCAGAATTTATCGCTGCGTACTGCTTTTCGGGTAACGACCGCATCGGAAACAAATAATCGTTTTGTCATTCAGCCAATTTTTGCAAACAGTAACAACGGAACTATTAATCTTATCAATAGTGGTCCCTTTAATCAGTATTATGAAACTTATTTTCTCCAGAATGACTTAACTGGTAAATTCAATACTGGCTCAGTCAAGCATACACTTTTGTTCGGTGTGGAAGTTGGTAGATTGTATCAGCGCAATCAGGGCGAGTCAGGACCCGATCAGTCGATTAATATTTTTAATCCTGTCTACAACTTTTCTTATGATGGTCCATATCAAACGCTTCAAAATACAACAACTAATACCAACACTTTCGGAATTTATCTTCAAGATCAGATTACTGTTTTTGACAATCTCAAACTCCTTGTTGGTGGCAGGTTTGATACTTATCACAGTGAAACACAAGATTTCCTCAACTTCTCAACGACAGAGACAGATAGCGATGCGTTTTCACCCCGTGTAGGAGTCGTTTATCAACCGACAAAAGAAATTTCACTGTTTGCCAACTATAGTCGCTCGTTTAATCCTGTGAGTGGTACCGATAAGAATGATAATGCTTTTGAGCCTGAACGGGGAACTGGATACGAAGTCGGCATCAAAGGAGACTTTTTAAATAATCGTCTTTCCTCTACTTTAGCCTTCTACACAGTTACTAAAACTAATGTCACAACTGCCGATCCCAGCGATCCCACCGGAACCTTTTCAATTCAAGTCGGCGAACAACGCGCTCGTGGGATTGAATTTGATATTGCTGGAGAAATCTTACCTGGTTGGAAAGTCATTGGTTCATACGCTTATACTGATCCAGAAATCACTGAAGACAATACCTATCCAGTCGGAAATACTCTCGCTAATACACCGCGACATACTGGTTCATTGTGGACAACTTATACATTTCAAACAGGAACATTAGAAGGTTTTGGTTTTGGTGGAGGTATTTTTGCAAACAGCGAAGCTTATGGAGATCTAGATAACTCTTACACCATACCTGGTTTTGTACGCACTGATGCGGCTGTTTTCTACAAAAGGGATCGCTTGAGAGCATCTATTAACTTCAAGAATTTATTTGATGTCAGATATTTCGAGGGCACATTTTTAAGAGCAGCCAATCCGGCTGCACCGTTTACAGTTCAAGGAACAATTTCTTGGGAGTTTTGATGTCAGCCTCCACGTGCCTATGATAGAAACAATGTGTTTTCTGGCGCGCCGTTTACAGTACTAAAGACAGTTTCGTGGCAGTTTTAACGATCGCATTCCATCTACTGTTAGCCTTGTGTGAATTTCGGTTCAGCGAAAGGCTTGTACCAATGGTTTAGGCAGGGCTAACCTAGAGGTTTTGAGCGAAATACAATCGAGGCGATCGCGTCAAACAGGCAATGGCGCATCAAAGATTTTAAGGATTACCTGATTTTATATCACATTCAGGATACTACTGTTGAGATTCTTCGGGTATTTCATGGAGCAAGAGATTTGGCAGATTTACTGGGCGAATTAGACGAAGATTTTTAACCGCAGTTATAACTTAAACAGACTCCGGTGGATATATATGTTCAGATACTTTGTTACCTTTGACCAAGTGTTCATTGACAATAGTTTCAGCAACATTTGGATTAACACGAGTGTACCAAGTCCTGTCCTCAGAATAAAATACCACTGGCCCTAATTGACAAACTTCTAGACAACCAGATGTTCTCACTTCCACTTCCACACCTGCTTTTTCAACTGCTGATTTTAAAGCATCAAATGTAGGTTGCCATTTGCGAGAAGGAAGACAACGAGTTGAAGTACAAACAGAAATATAAGAATTTTTCAAAGGATTTTTAGTGAACGGTATAGGTCTGTTTCCCAATACATAAATATCTCGTAGTTCCTCATAAAGAGCTAATTTTGATAAGTTAGGCTTACCTTCTGGTAATAAATTCTCACCTTCTACATATGGATTCGGTAAGAAAATAGTCATCAGGTTTTCATCTGCACCATTCCAAAAATCGATTCCCCAACTTCTCGGGATACCTTCTGCATTAAATCGTCGATAAAATGCAGCACGATTTACTTGACGTTGTTGCCTTAATTCTAAAGGAGTTTGACAATGAGGACCACCTAAATTAGCCTCAATACACAGGTGCAAATGCCAACCTTCTGTAACTACTGTAAGATATCCATCATAGAGGATACAAATTTTGGGTGGAGCATTAAATTCTAATTCTAATACACCTCCTTGAACAATATGCCCTACCCCTACCTGCTGCCAATTTTGCTGAAATAAAGTGTAAAGTAGCGATGACAAAATATCACTCCCACAATCAAAATATTCATATTCAATAGACCCTTCTGTAGATAAAGCCTCAGTGACAACTTTATTTAATGGTGTTACCCAAGAATTGAATTCAGACATGAGATATTCTCCTTATATTAGTCACCCTATTCCATCAGAATGTTGAACTCAAACCAACTTGAAAAACTCTCCCCCCATCAGGAAAACCAGGGAATAATTGGTATCTCTGGTTAAAGATATTATCTACACTGCCTGTTAACACTAATGTATCACTGAGAGTAACCCGCATTTTCCAATCAAAAGTAGTGTACCCAGATAAAGATTCTGTATTAGTATTGTTTATTAGATATGTACCTAAAGAATGCATTAGTATTCCAGCATATAAACCTTGACGAGTTTCGTAAGAAAGTCCTGCATTTAAACTATCTGCACCGGCAAACCGTAATTCTTTATCAACTTCGGCAGAATTTGTACTTCTTAAAATCCGCGGATCATTTGCTGTATAACTAACAAAAGCGTAGATATTCTTCGCTAGCTGCAAATTTAAAACTGCTTCGATTCCTGTAGTACGAACCTTACCAATATTTTCGTAAGTAGCTACAGGAACAGCAAAGTTATAGGCGATTAAATCTGATATTGTGTTGTTGAAATAGGTCAAGCGCAATAAACCAAAATTACCTAACTTCTGGTCAATTCCGATATCATAACTATCGCCTTTTTCTGGACGAAGATTAGGATTACCAACGTAACTACCACCATTCGCATATAAGCTGAAAAGATTCGGTGCGCGGAAATTCTTGATATAGTTTGCTCTGAAGGTGGTAGAATCAGTAAGTGTAAATTTTGTCCCGACACTCGGTGATGTAAATGAACCATTTGTCAAGCTGCTAAAATCCTGGCGTAAACCTAAGTTGGCAGTGAAGCTAGGCGTAAAGTTAATTTCATATCTAGCAAATAGCGCCCCTTGACTAATACTATTGTCGTAAGTGAGTGTTTTTGTATCAACAGAAAAGTCGAATGCACTGTTAGTAGCTGAGACATTGCGGTAATCAAAGCCATAAATTAGGGTTTGATTATCAGCAAATTTCCAACTGTGTTGTGTTTGTAATCCATAAGAAGCTTGCCTGTTATCATATCGTGCTTGGGATGAATTGCGACTATCAAAACGAGTGTTAAGGAAATCTGCATAAACTCTTGCTGTTAGCAGCGAATCATTTCCACTTCCTAATTTTGAGTTCCAGGTTATATCAGTGAGAACTTGGTCTGTGTATTTGCGATCGCTATCAGTCAACGAGTTAAAATAACCTTGACCAAATAATGGTTCGGGAATGGGGACTCCTCCTGGTACTCCTTGGTCTTTACCTAAGTATAGGGTTGAGAGAGTTAGAGTATCGCGAGAACCTAAATTCGCCTCTAACTTGACATTAAAGTTGTTGTAGAGAACATCATTATTTTCCCTAGTTCCCTTGAAGTTCGCCTCTGGGATGGAAAAAGGGTAGTTATTTTCAGCTTGGGTACGGTTATAACCTACAACCCAACCAATATCTCCTATTTTTCCGCTACTATTGATAGTCTGCTGATTTAACCCATACGCGCCAAAATTAACACCCGCTTGTGTCGTCACTTTTTCTGTAGGACGACGAGTGATAATGTTAATCACTCCCCCAATCGCATCAGAACCATAAAGGGTAGAACCACCACCTGATAATACTTCGACTCTTTCAACAATATTGGTAGTAAATTCTGAAAGGTCAAAACCACCAGAACCAAGTTCGTTAATTGGTCTACCATCAAGCAAAATCAAGACTTGTGCAGAGTTAGAACCTCGGATAAATTGACCGCTTAAGGCGTTTACTTCTGTGCCAACTGTACCATCAGGCAAGATACCTGGAAGGAACTTTAGTGCTTCTCGGACAGTTTTAGCACCTTGCGCTTCTATTTCTGAACCTGTAATTACGTAAACCGGACGGGTGGAATCTTTCACTGTCCCCTCGCGGCGAAAGGGTGAATAAACGGGTTCATTCAATAGCTTGTCGATGACTGTCAGTTCAATATCGGGTTTTTCTGTGGATGCTGGAGGATTTTGAGCAATTCCTTTTGGTTTTTTTATTGCTGCTGGAGTATTTTGAGGTGTGACTTCTGCAACTAGTTGTAGGTCTTTTGCAGTACCTTCGTGTTGGGGAAACTCTGATATTGGTGTAACTTCTGTGGCTGTAGTATTGTGATTACCGCATAGTATCCCCAAAAGAATAGTCAAATTAGACACAACAACTTGAATTTTGCAACTAACAACAAAATTAGTAGACATTTATGATCTAAGCAACCTGTATAACTAAAAATTTGACGAGATTAAAACAAAAAGCCGAGTTTTTTGCAGAGAAAACACACTAATTACCGCTTTACATAAATTCGTATTTTCTACCCAACGAGCAAATGCATGTAATGGTGAAAGTGCGTTCGGCGCTTCGCTATCGCTATCTTGTCCGAGTAGATTGGGTGCTAATCCCTCAACCCTAAAACCGCGATCGCTAAATTTTCCTTTCTTATTATCAAGATGACAAATCACACATCCCCACCCAGGTTTTAGAAAATCTTTCCAAGCAGTCTAGCCAATTAGTAAAATGTTGGTAAGGTTGATCTTGACTTGTTAGTTACTCTTATTAGAGGTAATAATTTCCTCCCGCAAGACTTTTGTGGCTTCCACCATGTTCTTTAAAGCTGGAATCACCTCTGACCAACGACGAGTTTTCAAACCACAATCTGGATTTACCCAAATTTGTTTTAGGGGTAAATTAGCAACTCCAGTTCGCAATTGTTGTAAAATCTGTTCAGTTGTCGGGACGACAGGGCTATGGATATCGTAGACTCCATTACCAACTTGATGTGAGTAGCCACCCTCTGTGATTTCTCGCAAAGTTTGATTATTGCTACGACTATTTTCAATCGAAATAACATCAGCATCTAACCGTTCAATATCCTTGATAATGTCACCAAATTCGCAGTAGCACATGTGCGTATGAATTTGGGTTTGGGGTTGGGCTACTGCTGTCGCCAACCGAAATGCATCTACAGCCCAAGAAAGATATTCATTCCAGCGTTCAATTTTCAGGGGTAATCCCTCACGTAGCGCTGGTTCATCTACTTGAATTACCTTTGCACCAGCCGCTTCCAAATCCGCTACTTCATCCCGCAACGCTAAAGCAATTTGGAAAGCTTGTTCTGATCTGGAAATATCCGTCCGGGGATAAGACCAATTTAAGATAGTTACAGGAGCCGTCAACATCCCTTTTACAGGTTTTTCAGTCAATGATTGAGCTACTTTAGATTGGGAATTAGGAAATTTTACCCAGTCATCAATTAACAACAACTTATGTTTAATTTTGCCCACTTATTTAGTGGCGGAATCTTTGCTAAAATACCCTTTTTCAAAGGTTCAGGTCGTTCTGACCAAGGCAATAAACCATCAGACTTGGTATAGTATTGACTCGCACATTCCAGTACAGCAGATGCACAGCCATCAACTGGCAAATCTCCAAAAAGATAGGTTGATTTTCCTTCTGCTGCAAAGGCAATGACGCAAGAACGGTTACAAGCACTCATACATTCAACTGCCTGAATTGAGAATTTTTCTCGTAATTCCCAACCTTGTGAGAGTTCCTGAAGCCGCTGTAGAAGTTGTTCGCCTCCACTGATACCAACTCGTTTACCGTTTTGCCACACGCTGGCGCAGGTTGTGCAAACAAATAAAGTATGTTGTTTGTCAAGCATTAATTTTGAAATGTGTAGGAATAAATCTGAATCGCAGATATCATTCAGCGTTGTCAAAGCTGAAGTCTAGCGTCGCTGACTGCCGCAATATATCTATTGCCAATTATTGGCAATAATTAACTAGTCGCTCAGATAATGAGGCTGAGAAAAACTAGGAGATGTAATTTGTAGCTTAAATCGAGTGTCTATAACCTTGTAAAAAGCCGTAATCTATAGCGAATCTCTGGCTCTTTAAAGAAATGAGACTGAATAGTGGGAGAAATATTTATACTTTTGTTCATCTGTGCCTCGCAGACGTGTAGAACTGATTAGCCAACTTCGGCGGGCATTCTGACTCTGAGACATGAGTCTCATTACAGCTGCGGGACAGCGCCGGATTTACACCGGACTTTCCCCGTTTCCTCTGATGGCTGCTCCCCACCAGAACCGATAGTTATACGTCAGATTACCATAGTTGCTGTCTGGATGCAAATTTAGGTGTTAACAATTTTGAGAAATATTCCAATTGTCAATATCACTCACGCAATATGGAATATATGCTGGTGTTACCATTAACACCCATAAAAAAATCCCCTGACTTCAGTACAGGGGACTTTGCAGACATTGTGGATTAATAAAAACCAACTTTCGTCGGGTGTGTTACGTTCATAACATCCTTTGTGAAGGCTACAGTTTAATCCAGATTCCTTAAGGTAACTGGGTTAATTTCGGTTGCTCTAGGTATGTATATACTAACTGAGAAACTTGACGAACAAAATCCCTACCTCTGGTGTCATTATAAGGTCTCCTCACAAAAATCCCTGCTAAGTAATGCTTGCCATTAGGCATCTCAACAATACCTGCATCCCCAATGACAAACCCTATATCCCCTGTTTTATGAGCAATTAGCGCTCCCGAACCCAAACCAGCAGCTAGCAACTTTTTGTTATGGCAATGACTTAAGATATCTAATGCCTGGGAGCGACTTGCATCTGAAATTAACTTGTGATATTGAATTAATGCTGACAATTGCACCAAATCGGCGGGACTAGTCGTATTAGTTCCCTTGAAGTCTCCCAATAAATGACGAATTACAGTATTTTTCAGTCCCCAACTGCGAAACCGCTGATTCAATATTGCTTTACCACCCAAACGATCAATAATCATGTTTGTGGCTGTATTGTCGCTGATAGTAATCATTTTGTTTATGGTTTGCAGCACAGTCAACTTGGTTCCCACACGTTGATACTGCAAGTCTCCAGAGCCACTTGCAACCAAGTCTCGCCGCATTACCAAGGTGTCATTTAGCTTAACTTTGCCAGCGTCTATTTTCTCAAATAAAGCAATCAGAATTGGGAACTTAATCGTACTTGCGGCGGGAAATACTCTGTCGCCACTAATATCCAAATAGTTACCCGTCTCTAAATCCACAAAAAACATCCCCGGCTTAAGAAAACTGTAGCGAGCCATCAAGGCATTAATTTGAGATTTTAGTTCTGGTAGTTCCTGACCTAAAGCAACTACCCCAGCAAACATAGAAGCATTGACTGGTTTAGTGAGTATATCTGGTGGACTGGGCTGATTAATACCTGGAATATTTTGTAAAGGCGCTTGGCGTTGGAATAAGAGAAGTTGGGATTTTTTCTGGAAATTAGGGGTAATCGAGATTGGTGTTTGAGAGGATTGTTCCCCAGTTTGTATTCCCCATTCCAGATTTCCCGTCGCAGGCATTTTTTCTTTTTCAATAGATGATAATTTGATCACCCAATGATAGGGAGAATCTCCCTTAACTATTACACTTTGCGGAAAGACAGTGTAACCGGGTGCTAGTTCAATTACGAGTCTGGTCGTCTGGGGGTCAAGCTGTGCTATCCGAATTTCTCGAATTGCTGAACCAAAGTTTTGTTTGGTTGTAGGATAGTCCAAAATAGTTCCCGATAAATCAATGACAAGCCTTTTGGGGTTATTAATTAAATAAACTCTAGGTTGAATACTTGAGTCAGTGGTTAGGTCAAGCTGATTTTGAGTGGGGTCAAAGTGCCAGGATTCTAATCGAGTTGCTTTTGCAGGAGAGGATAGCAGCAAAATACTAATTAAGCTCAACAATAACCAGCGTAATTTCATACAGTATAGTGAGGAGAATATTGAATTTATTTAGAGAATATTTGAAAAGGTCTTTTGCTTTCATACTTAGCACAGTGAAGCATCTCAGTAAATGCCTAAAAACTCAATCAATTTTCCGCCCCAACCAACCAAAGTATTAACAGCAAAACTATACATTATGGGAATTTCAAACGTCCTCTTACAGAGATTTGTTGGAAAGTGAATGAAACCAGAACTGATCGAAAATCATAAGCAAGAAAATATCTAATGTCAAGAATTTTGGATGATAAATAAATACTGATGCTGTAAATATAGATTCGATTTGATGAAAGTCAGTATAATTTCATTCACACCTGTTAAAAAACGGGTGGATAAAGTTTTCACAAATTACTATAGAAGTCCCCATGCAATTGGGATTGTACTATTGAAAAGTAGTTGATTGAGAATCGCTCTGTGTGTTTTTATCTGTACAAGGTGTGATTTTCTCTGTTGGTGGAAGATACTCACCTTCTACTCCGATAGTGATTCCCCTTGTCTGACGCAGCGCATTTATAGCTTTAGGACAGTCACAACCAAATTTGGCGATCGCAGCATCACTTTCTTCATCTGTCATATTTAGTTCTATCACTTTTTGATTATCAGGCTGAAGATTATCGGCTTTTGCCATAAAAAGAGGATTGAAAGTCGCCAGATGAGCATTTCCACTACAGTTTTGAGGTTGACAATTTAAAGTGGCTGTATGAGCATTATTTGTGGAAATCTTCTCAGGTAATTTTTGCTGATTGGGATTATCTGCTTTTGCGGATTTCTCTAAAAATAAATTCAGTAGCAACGAACTAACAAATGTTGAACCCGCAAATAAAATTAGAGGTAGTTTTTTCACTACTTTCTCCAGAATATGTTATTTGACTGCACAACCTTAACACCTGATAATTTTAATGTCAGTCTATTTTTACCATCAAAATTAAATTTTAATTATTTTTTCAATAAATATCAATATATCCAGTAGTAATAATGAAAGTTTATTAATAATTTTTTACATAAATTCAAGACATTCATTAATTATAAACACATGAAAATAGGTAAATAGATAAAATCTAATTACCTAGTATTGGGATCAATAATTTTGAAGTTTTTAAAATTGGGGTTTTTGAGACTTGAACTTTGCTATGAAAGCTTTATACATCGCAATTGCAAAAAAGTGGTAAAAATAATACTGCTTCGCTTAATTCGTAATTCATAATTATTGTTGTGTAAGGGATTGAAGCATTTTAAATGAGTGGTTTATTTACGCCGTACTAAAAAGTTTATTTTTTATTTTGAATGAGTCTTATTGTGTTTTTGCTCCAATTGAGAGTGGATGTTGAGATTGAAATTCTGCCCATTCTTTGCATACACTTTGGTAACATTGAGGTGGTGTAATTGGTAGATTAGTTAAATAGAAAAACTCAGCTTGATGACCATACTCCAACAAAAACACAACATCACTCTGCGGATTATACTTATCTACAACTTCGAGAATATGAGCATTCATGAAGTGTCTTTGCAACAGTACGGTATCAGGTGCTGCTAACCAAGCATTTAAGAAAGCTGCGAGATTTTTACGCGGGATAAAATGTGCTTTAAATGTTTCACCAGCTATACCTAAATGGGGATAATTGGTGCTGCAAATTACCACACCGCGTTCTCCTCCTAAATTACCAACCCAAGCGTTGTAACCAATTGCCAATAAATTAGTAGCGATAAAATCTTGTTGCCAATCTTGAGTGTTTATTTCTGTAGTCATCTTAAATTAACCTCATGAATTGATAACTGCCAAAGTTGGATAGAATAACACAGATGGCTCTCAAAAATAGTGCGTGCTGCTAACCCCTCAGCAATTGGCTTTTCTAGCCAGCGCTTAAACACCCAACGACCGATCGCGTGTAATGGTGGAAGTGCGATCGCTACAACATCCGCAATATACTGAAATCCCTTCCATCCTGTGTAACCAATTACCAGCACATTATTATGGATAAAGCTGTTTTGCCAGTAGCCAAAATTTCCTTGCCAGACATTATTAGAAGGTCGTATTCACTTCCTCCCCCAACACCAATGACTCAATGCGAACCTGCTCAAGCTCCCGTCCAATCAACACTAATCGTGTTTGACGGGGTTCCTGGGGTTGCCAAGTCCGGTCATAAAAGTAGTCAAATCGATTACCAACACCCTGTAATACCAGACGCATGGCTTTATTCGGAACTGCCACGAATCCCTTAATTCGGTAAATTTCTTGCTGTTGTACCAATGTTTGCAAGCGTTTAACTAAGACAGCCGGCTCAAATGCTTGGTCTAACAGTAGTTGCACTGCATTAATCCCTTCATCATGTTCATGTTCAGCTTCGTTGTCGTGGTGACTGGGACGACTATCTAAGTTGTCTTCTACCGCAGCATTGAAACCGAGTAACAAATTGCTACTGATTTTACCGTCCTGGCAAGGAATGACTTTTACACCAGGAGATAAATTCTGCTTGAGCCACTCCTGCACTCTAACTTGCGTTTGGGAATCAACGCGATCGCTTTTAGTAAGCAACACTAAATCAGCACAAGCCAGCTGATCTTCAAATAGTTCTTCAATCGGTGTTTCGTGTTCTATGCTAAAGTCGGCTTGTCGCTGTGCTAAGAGAGCTGCTAAATCGCCTACATATTGATTAGTTGCCAACGCTTCGCAATCCACCACAGTAATTACGCCGTCCACTGTAGCGCCTGTGCGAATTTCGGGCCAGCGAAATGCTTGCACCAATGGTTTTGGTAGTGCTAGTCCAGAGGTTTCAATCAACATACAGTCAAGGCTGGCGCGTCGTTTCAGTAATTCTTGCATTGCTGGTAAGAATTCCTCTTGTACTGTGCAGCACAAGCAACCGTTGGTGAGTTCAACAATGTTACTATTGGGGTCTTCTTCGTCGTCACAAACTTGGCAATCACGCAATAGTTCGCCATCAATTCCGATTTCTCCAAATTCATTCACCAAAACAGCAATGCGTCGTCCTTCATTGTTTTGCAGTAAATGGCGAATTAACGTTGTTTTGCCTGCGCCTAGAAATCCTGTAATCACTGTGACGGGAATTTTTTGCATATAAGTGTTGTTTGTTGATTAATTTTGCGATCGCAAGAAAGAAGTTTCAACCGCAGATATCATGCAGTAGAGATGTGGAATTTTCCCTCTCTACTAATTCGCAGGTGATGTGGAAGGTAATTGAATTTATTCGGCGCGAACATTAGCTAAATAAATAAGCCTATCCATCTTTTTCGTGAATAGTTACGCCAAAGAGAATTAATGCCAGCGATGGCTACAACGGGCTACGCCTACGCAATTTATACCCACAATTAACCACCTACCATCTCATAGAAAGCTGTAACCTGTAGCGTCTTGATATGTGTGGCTATGAGATTGTATTGCCTAATAGTTGTAGAAATCTTCATAAAAATACTTATCTGTGCCTCGCAGATGTACAAAATTTACAAGTCAACTTCGGCGGGCATTCTGACTCACAAGGCAGGCCTTGATTACAGCTGCGGGACAGCGCCGGATTTACACCGGACTTTCCCCGTTTCCTCTAATGGCTGTTCCCCACTAGAACCGAGATTCTTTTGCATATTAACACAAAAGTGCGCTCGTGTTGAGTCATAAATGAATAAAGAGTGCTGAGTTAAAAAATTGGGTCAATTACTCGGTACTCTGGATTCTTCACTGCAATAAGTAGTGAGTACTTTCTACTTCACTCAGCATTACTGAAAAAATAGCGATCGCAATTATAAATAGACATAGGAGTGAAAATTAATTCTGCGTAGACATTTAAGGGCATTTTGCACATTTGGGATGTTGCCGTTTTAAAGAGGGCGAGAAATTAGCAATAAATTATTTTCCGTGAATTCTTGGTGGTTGCCCGAATTCAATAAACAACTCCCCGAATTCAATAAACGACTCCCCGAATTCAATAAACAACTCCCCGAATTCAATAAACGACTCCCCGAATTCAATAAACAACTCCCCGAATTCAATAAACGACTCCCCGAATTCAATAAACAACTACCCGAATTCAATAAACGACTCCCCGAATTCAATAAACAACTACCCGAATTCACTAAACGACTACCCGAATTCACTAAACAACTGCCCGAATTCAATAAACGACTGCCCGAATTCAATAAACAGCGGCGATAATGTTGGTTTAGCCGCGTTCAGCACTAGTTCAGTCTTTTTCTCAAATTCTGCTTCTTGTTTTCCTTTACAAAATCAGAAGCTAAATGTTTAACTTACCGTTGTCATTGCTCACTTCCTCGCCAAATATAGCCTCAAGTTGTGGTTAGCAACTCCATAGCCCGGTCATCAGTCGCAGCAGTAGCCGCTGCGGGAAAGACCAATAAATGGAAACTCAAAATTGGTCATCATGCGTAGGCGCAGCCCGCCGCAGGCATCGCTACCCAACTAAGCTTGAGGGAGTTTCCTTAGCAAGGTTTCTGTCCATCAATTCTGTACTCCCGTTCGCCCGCACAGCGCGGAACATTCCAAATCGACACAGCCCTACACCAAACGCCAAACGCATCAGCAAAAACGTCGGTACCTCGCGCACAGACTTGAGGAAACCAGACAGTCCATAACGCAGAAATCCGCTCGGTCGAACCACCCCTTGCCAAAGCGAATCTAACCAAGAAGGAAGCGTTTCTTGCGTCCAGTCTGCCGTAATTACTTCTCCCTCGACTAAGGAAGTCTCTGCCAAAAGCTCAGAGAATCCCTCAATGCTAGAAAAAGCTGGATGAGACCACTGATCTAGGAGTTGTCGCATTACTGGTTTCTCCCAGAAATTTAGTGGCTTTTGGCGGTCATCCCTCTGATTCCAGTCAGCTACAACCAAAACTCCACCTGGCTTTAGCACCCGGATTAATTCTCTAGCAAAAACACCTTTATCTGGCATGTGGGGGCCTGCTTCGATTGACCAGACCACATCAAAACTGGCATCTGGAAACGACAATGCCATCGCATCATCGACCGCAAACTGGGCGTTTACCTCTTGGGGCGTTAACTCCTGGGCACGCTTCACCTGCTGTGGGCTAATTGTAATCCCTGTAACAGCAAACCCATAATCTCGCGCTAAAATCCGGCTGCTGCCCCCAATACCACAGCCAACATCTAAAACGGTAGTACCAGGAGGTAATTTTTCTATTCCACCCCATTTAACCATTTCATGTACAAAGTCAGATTTAGCAGCCAAAAAATCCTTCTGTCGTGGCGGCGAACCGTAATGACCGAGGTGAATGTGTTCCCCCCAATAAAACTCTAAGATGCCGTCAGTAGTCCATTGATCATAGGAATTGGCGACTGTAGCTGAGGATTGATACTTGCGGGCAGTCAGGGAATAAGTCGTAATTCCTACTACCAAAAGCAGAAGAAAACCAATTAGAAAATATAATAAAGTTGACATTGTTTTGAACGCTCCTCTACGCCTACCGTAGATAGATTTTTTGCACGAATCTCGTAGCCATGAATTTTGTAGCAGGAACCCTTGACAAGAAAGCAGAGGGGTAGAAGAGAAAGAAGATTTACTTTTGGAGTCGAGCTAACGGTTTGCTCGTTGTCATCCCAAATCAGACGAATGATGGCGTTCCCGCTCCCAGTCGGCAATGCTTACGGCGAGCGGAGCTAACGCAATATAAATCTTCCCATACATAAACATTGCAATATTTTGCATACCTGGAATAATTTTCCCTGAAAGTAGACGGAGGTTGTGTTTGTCTTGGGGAAGAGTTGTTTGTTTGATAAAGGGATGAACAGCAGTGGGAATCTTCGCAGCTCTGTGAAGATAGAATTTCGGCATGATGATTAACTGAAGTATTAATCTAGTAAATTAGCAATTTCTATGCGTAATTGAGAAACCATTTATTCGATATGGAACAAGACTGTGTAAGTCATCCACGCCATTTCCTGCTTGTTTGCAACAACTTCCATCTGTTAATTAATTCAGGCTTTCGTTTTTGCTGCGACTATTTTCAAGCGATATTCCTACAGAGAGTAACTGTCACCATCGCTGCATCGGTCATACGCAATTTTTATTATTAATTAATCGCCTACCGTCTCATAGAAAGCCGTAACCTGTAGCGTCCTAATATGTGGGGCTATGAGATTGTATTGCCTAGTAGTTGTAAAAATATTCATAAAAATACTTAATCTGTGCCTCGCAGATGTACAAAATTTACAAGTCAACTTCGGCGGGCATTCTGACTCACAAGGCAAACCTTGATTACAGCTGCGGGACAGCGCCGGATTCACACCGGACTTTCCCCGTTTCCTCTAGTAGCTGTTCCCCACTAGAACCGAGATTCCCCTGCATATTAACACAACTGTGATTTGCTTGCATAAAAATCAATGGTCGATCTATACTGGCATTCGTCATTAATCGGAGCAAGTTTCATTCTTTACCAAAGCTTGCTCTAGATTTTTATTGGACAATTCTTCTAGTAATTTTTCAACCCAACAAACTTTTTCGGGTTGCCAGCGTTTTGTGACATAGCGCTGACGGTTCGACTCCGCTCACCGTCAACCCTTCGGCTACACTCAGGGTTGATAATTTTTTTACATTGCCAAACCTAGTTAACAATTCTTTTCCATATTTTGCAATTATTCTTCTACAATTTATCAACACATCTTGTATGCAAGCTCCATCTAGACTCTCTCTTGGCTTCACAACGGATATCCATGTCATTCGTCGTGATGGTTCGACGACACCGCTGGAAATTAATAAAATTCGCACAGTGGTTAATTGGGCTTGTTGCGGACTTTCAACAAATTCCATTGCTTTAGAAGCACATCTGACAACTCGATTGCGTCCCGGCATTACCACGCGAGAAATTCAAGATAATTTAATTCGCTGTGCCTTGGATTTGTGTAGTCCTGAAGAACCTGATTGGCGCTATGTAGCAGGCCGTTTACATATTTGGAGTTTGTGGAAAGATACTAAAGTTAGCCGTGGCTATCAGTACGGGTACTATGCTCGGACTGTACATTTCAAAGTCCTAGAAGAACAATACGATCGCCGCATCTTGACTTACTCTCCTGAAGAGTTAGAAATTGCTAACACTTGGATCAATCCCGATTGGGATGCCGATTATGATTATGCGGGATCGGTATTACTAACGAAGCGATATCTTTTGGCGAATGAGTTGCCCCAGGAAGCATTTTTAACTTGTGCCCTCTTGATTGCCTCCGTGGAAACACCAGATAAACGATTAAGCTGGGCAAAGCAATTTTATGAAGCGATCGCTCGTCGTCAAATATCTTTAGCAACACCCATTCTGGCGAACTTGCGGATTCCCAATGGGTCGCTTGCCAGTTGTTTTATTACGGCAATGGACGACAATTTGGAAAGTATTTTTGGCGGCATTCATGATGCGGCTCGCATTTCCAAAAATGGCGGCGGTGTGGGGGTGAATCTGTCTCGGATTCGAGCAACAGGTAGTTGGGTAATGGGCAAGGCAAATGCATCAGGTGGTGTAGTTCCCTGGATTAAGTTGTTAAATGATACAGCGATCGCAGTTAATCAAGGTGGACGCAGAGCCGGTGCTGTCACTGTGAGTCTAGATGTTTGGCATTTGGACTTACCTGAATTTTTGGAAATGCAAACCGAGAATGGAGACGGGCGACGCAAAGCTTATGACGTGTTCCCCCAATTGGTTGTCAGTGACGAATTTATGCGGCGAGTAGCAGCAGATACAGAATGGACTTTAGTTGATCCTTATGAGGTACGAACTCGTTTAGGCATTGAACTAGCTTCAACTTGGGGTGAAGCATTTGAACGTGCCTATCTTCATATCGAAGCCAGTTTAGATAACTCAATTACACTCTACAAACGGGTGAATGCGCGTCTTTTACTCAAACAGGTGATGCGAACCCAATTAGAAACCGGGATGCCTTATCTGTGGTTCAAAGATACCGCGAACCGAGCCAACCCCAATCAGCATCAGGGCTATATTCCTGGTGGAAACCTTTGTCAAGAATCATGGTCAAATGTAAAACCTGGTGAAGAAAGTCATACGTGTAATCTCGTAAGTATTAATCTTGCAAATTTAGAAAATGAGCAGCGAGCAGAGATTTGTCAAATTTCAGTGCGTATACTAGATAACACGATTGAACTGACCTCACCGCCATTTGCTGCTAGTGCCACTCACAACGCCAAATATCGCACAATTGGGGTAGGCTGTATGGGATTAGCCGATTGGTTAGCAAAACGTCATCTCACCTACACCCATCTTCAGGAAATCAGTGATTTATTTGAAGACATTGGTTACTATTGCACCGCAGCATCAATGGAATTAGCGAAGGAACGGGGTGCGTATCCTGCTTTTGGGGGTAGTGAATGGAGCAAGGGACATTTAATCGGAGCAAAGCCTGTGGATTGGTTTAAGCAACACGCTCTTCTTCCAGAACGCTTTTTACAACTGAGTCAGGATATTAAACAACATGGGATTCGCAACTCACATATTACTGCGATCGCACCTAACACTTCTTCATCTTTAGTTCAGGGTTGTACAGCTAGTGTTTTACCTGTTTACAGCAAATTCTTCTATGAAAAGTGGGCCAAGGGTTCAGTACCCATCGCACCGCCTTACATTCGGGATCATTTATGGTTCTATGTCGAGAATAAAACACTTGATCAGAAAAAAGTGGTGAAAGCGATCGCTACAATCCAACAATGGATTGATACAGGAATTTCAATGGAATTGCTATTTAACCTAAATGCTGGAGTCTATTTCCCCGACGAACCAGAGCGCTCTCTTACCGCTGTTGATATTTTTGAAACCCTAATGCTGGCTTGGAAATTGGGTTGTAAAGCAATCTACTATATTCGCACTGTGCAGAAAGATAGTTTCAAAGAATCGAGCGAGCAATGTGTTGCTTGTGCAAACTGAGTAGAGAGTAGGGAGTAGGGAGTAGGGATTAAGAAAGCTTTGCTTTCAAGGATTTTTGTAAACCTCGAAGCATTCGTTGTATTTCGTCAGTTTTAGTTAGGATTTCTTGGAGTTTAGAATTGGTTATGTATTCCAGTTGTTCGGCTATAATGAGTTGGGTTTCAAGTTCCGCCAAAGAACCGAGAGCGATCGCAATAAATCGAAGGAACTCTTGTGTTGAATCTCTAGCATGACCTTCTGCCAAATTTGATGGGATCGATACTGCCGCCCGTTGCATTTGGCTACTCAAACCATATGTTTCAGACTTAGGAAAATCTCGTGTTAATAGATAAACTTGCTTGGTCAAACTTATACCCAACTGCCAAACTTTCAAATCCCGATAACTATTAATTGTCATAGATGCTGAATCAGTGTATATATCTTTTTTAATCTTACTCCCTACTCCCTACTCCCTACTCCCTACTCCCTTTCAACTGAAAAATGTACCAACCAAGACAATCATTAATGCCAATTAATCCCGTTTTCAATCCGAACGGGAGTGATAATACAGCAAACCGTTTAATATGGTTCGGGGAAACTACAAATTTAATGCAACTCAATGATGTTCGCTATTCCTGGGCTGTGTCTCTCTACCGTCAAATGCGAGAGAACTTCTGGGTTCCCGAAAAAATAGACATTACGGCTGACGTAACAGATTACCTCAATCTCACACCTGGAGAACGACGTGCATTTGATGGCATTCTCAGTTATCTGACTTTTCTCGATTCGGTGCAAACCTGTAATGTGCCTCATATCAAAAACAGTATTACCGCACCAGAAATTGCATTGTGCATGGCGGAACAAATTTCCCAAGAAGCAATGCACAATCAGTCTTATCAATACATTATTGAGACGGTGATCCCCAGCGATCGCCGGACACACGTCTATGATTTTTGGCGGAGCGATCGCATTCTCAAAAAACGATGTGAATTCATCGCTGGACTATACCAAAAGTATGTCGATAACCCGACCCCAGAAAATTATTTCGTATCGCTGTTAGCAGATTATTTGTTGGAAGGATTATACTTCTACAATGGGTTTATATTTTTCTACAATCTGTCATTACGGATGCTGATGTCTGGGAGTGCCGATATCTTTAGAATGATTAACCGAGATGAACTCTCTCATGTGCGGCTATATCAAAAATTGATTCCAGAAGCGATGCAAGTTTTTCCCCACAGCCGCGAACAAATTTATGAAATGTTTGCTTTAGCTGTCGAGCATGAATGCAAGTGGACAGGACATATTGTCGGAGATAATATTCTTGGGATTACAGCCAATAGTACAGAACAGTACACCAAATATTTGGCAAATGCTCGTTTAAAGGCGATCGGTTTAGAACCATTATTTCCAGAAGCTATCTACAAAAAAAGCCCCTATGCTCACTTGGAGCGTTTCTCAGATACCAAAAAAGAAGCCAATACAAAAGCCAACTTCTTTGAGGCAAGTGTAACTAGTTACGTCATGTCATCAAGTATTGAAGGTTGGGATGATTTCTAAGAGGGGTTTATTATTGATTTAGATGTAGAGACGCGATATATCGCGTCTTTTAAAATACATTTTTGCTGCGATCGCTCGTAAATTCATCAAATACAAAAATAAATTAAGGATGTTATACGGAAAAATTCTGTATAATCCGCCTGTAAAGGGTGAATATACGGAAAAATCCGGTATAATACCCAAACAAGTATGTAAAAAAGAAGTTTTCCGTATATTCAGACAGGAGTTCGTTGCAATGCTTGATATCTTAGGATTGAGAAAAAGATTATACGGAAAGTTTTTGTATAATAAGTAGTTAGCCTAACTTGAACCTGTCTATGACTAACCTGCTACCCTCTATATGTAAGGCTCAGGAGTTAAGAAAAATGGAAAAGGCATTTGGGCTAGAAGTTCCTGAAAATTTGGAGGATGCTTGCGAACTTAATCGAACAGCTTTGATCGTTTATGATATGCAAATAGGCATTTTTAGCCAGTTAAATGACGGCTCTAACATAAAAACCCAGGTCATAAAAGTTCTTCAAGCAGCGCGAGAAGTTGGTTTGCGCGTATTCTTTATGCGTCACATGTCATTACCCAAAGAATTGTCGGGTGTCTTTCAACTGAAGACAGCTAAGGCATGGCAAAGAGTAACCTCAGTTGATGATGTAAAGCCTTGGTTTCTTCCTGACTCGCCGGGATTTCAATTAATTCCTGAAGTAACTCCACTTCCTTCCGAAGGAATTTTTGACAAAATCACGATGTCTGCATTTGAGGGAACGCCTCTCGACATTGCCTTACGCGACTGTGGCATTCAAACTGTAATTATAGTAGGTGTAGCAACTGAAATCGGGATTGAGCCGACAATTCGCCATGCTGCCGATCTTGGCTATATCCCAATCATGGTGACTGATGCTTGTGGAGCGGGTAATGAAGAGGCTGGTCAGCGAGCTGTTGCTAGCCTTAAATTTATGGGAGATGCTTTCTTCACAACTGTAGAGGAAATATGCTTAATACTTCAGAAGAAAGCTAAAATCTAAAGCGGTTTCAGGCACAATCACAATGCACAGTCTAACAAACGTGTTGCAGCTGAACTTATCAGCCTGCTTCATTGAGTTGCAAAAGTGCTCCGTGTCCGTTGAACACGATCATTACGGAGGGACATTGCAGGAATCCACGTTTATCGTTCGATCTGGAGAGAGGCTGAGGAAGAAAGACACGGGCGATCGCTATCAATCTCTTGCGTAGAGGAGTGGCCATCGACATTATTGCCCCTTCCACAGGCTTATCGATTGAGGAAGTTCAACAACTTCAGCAGCAACTGAATGAGTCTCCAGGAAATTAGCCCCAACTGTGTGGCATCGCGGCATAACAAATCGGTTGAAGCGCACTGACAAAAAAAGGTTATCGGTGTTGTCGCAAAAGCGATCGGCAACCGCTTAACTTCACCGTTAAATCATCATAAACCTATTTAATCCTGTACGTAGTCTTGTCCTGTCACCAATGCCAACCGATCGCATAAACTCACGTCCCAAGTAAGCCGCATGATCCAATCGGCGGTTGAATAGTTGCAGCGATCGCCCCGCTACAACTGTTCATCAAACGTTAGATTTGCTCAAAATCAAATCGGTATAATCAGTTGTGCAATCTCTCCCATGTATGATGATACTTGCCGATTCCTTGCTGAATACTTTTCAGCCGACTTCGCTAGTTGGCTGTTAGGAGATTATACGGGAACTTCCCGTATAATAAATAGTTAGGCTGCATGGAGATAACATTGTGACTAACCAAGAAACAGTGAAAGAATATATACGCGCATTTAATGCAGGGGATATCGAAGCTCTCCGGAAAGTATTTACTCCAGACGCACTCATACATGGAGCTCTAGGTTGGGGCCAGTTTGATCAGATTGCTCCGATCTGGACTCAGCTTCACAGCTCATTCAACATGAAGTTAGAAGTAGAACATACCGTTGAGAGTGGGCAAGACATTATTGTTAGGTTTACGGAGCGCGGACACTTTGTGAATGATTTTCGTGGTCAGCGACCTACAAATCGAACATCTGAAGTCATAGCAATAGAATGGTTTCAGATGGAAGACGGTTTGATTAAACGCAGATGGGGAGTAAGAGACTCTGCCTCTCACTTTAAGCAGCTCGGCGTAGCAACCTAACAACCGCACTGCACCGGAACGTACAAAGTTTTTCGATTGAGTTGCAATGGCTACCTTTTTCAGGCGCGATGCTTGCGGTGTTCTCGTTGCGATGGCGTACGCGCCCACCGTAGGTGATCGCTAACTCGCCTCACTAGCTGACACAGATTGCGTAGGCGTAGCCCGTCGTAGACATCGCTGGTGTCTTAGTTTTCACCAGCTACAGGTAGACGGATAGTGAATGTACTACCCTTCCCTGGCTCAGATGTCACATCGATTGTACCTTGATGTGCTTCAATAATACAGCGAGATAGATATAGTCCCAAACCACTACCAGAACGCTGGTGTTTACCTTGGCGAAATCGCTCAAATAATATTGCCTGGTCTTGTTTAGAAATTCCCGGCCCCGTATCTTGGATATCAATAGTTACATCTGGTGGAGTGAGATGGCTATGAATATCTACAGAACCTTTGTCTGTAAATTTGATAGCATTACCGATGATATTTGTCAAAACTCGCCGCAGTTCTACGCGATCGCCCATGATAGTGCTTGCATCACCTCTATCAATGTTTACAGCTAATCCTTTTTCTTCAGCTAAGGGAGTTAATTCTTGGGTAACTTCACTAACTAATTCCTGAATATTGCAGGGAGAAATTTTTAAGGTTTTACAGCCCGCCTCATGACGATAAACTTCTAGCAAGGTATTTACCATTTCCAGCAGGTCTTGGTTACTGCCAATCATGGTATCAATTATTTCTTGCAATTGTGGCGAAACTTCGCAAAACCTGCCTTCCAGCAATAATTTTAATACGCGGTTGGAGGCTACCAGCGGTATGCGTAAATCGTGAGTAAAACGCGAGACAAAATCTGTCCGCAGGTTTGCCATCTGATCTCGTTCATCGATACTATGTTTGAGGCGCAAAAGCGATCGCACTCGTGCATGTAATTCATCAGGATCGAATGGTTTACGAATAAAATCATCTGCACCAGCATCAAGTCCTTCAACAACGCTAGACTCATAGTGAGCTGTGAGCAGCAGAATTGGGATAAATGGCAACGCCGGATTCTGTCGGATGCGTCGAGTAAATTCATAGCCATCTACCTCCGGCATCATCACATCTAACAAAATTATGTCTGGTGGTGACTCCTCAACCATAGTCAGAGCAATTTTGCTATCTTCTACCAAGTGAATCTCATAGTCCTTATCTTCTAGGACTGCTTCTAAGACCAGTAAATTGTCAAAAACATCATCGACAACGAGAATTTTATCTTTTTTAACAGTTTTAGTTAAAGACATGGCTAAATAAAAAAAGAAGTGCTTGGCTATCCCTAGCAAATCTAGTAATAGCTTACTTTACCAGCGCTGAGATTATTAAGGATTGACATTTTCCTTTAAAGTTTCCCAAATTAAATATCTGATATTTGTACGTAATTACACTGAATTTTTAGTAAAAAATTTATTTATTAAAGAATATTACTTTTTTACAAGTATCTTATCTGTCCGATTATCCAACCAATATCTCTGCCTGGATGCTAGGGTGAGGTAGTTTAGTCCCTTTTATGTGCATCATCCTAGCCACTGCAAGGGCAACTATTTAGTAGTCACCCACTCTTGTTTGCTAGCTAAGGGATTTTCAGAAAGGAGTTGTTTACCATGAAACATTTATCCTCAAGTAAATGTATAAAAATATTTTTTGATCGAATTATATTGTCATATCGAAACTCTTGCTTTAGAAAAACTTCCGAGATAAGGTTATTTATGTCTAATGGTAGATGAACTTAGGGTAATAATACCAAACGCATTGCTTTTTGTATAAAATCCCGAATAGAAGAACGAGATTATTTTAATCTGTACTTTAGATAGATAACAGTAAAATTAAGCAACTATGAGTGAAATCAAGATCCTCGTGATTGAAGATCACAACCTTACGAGAATCGGCTTACGGGCTGCTTTGCAAACCGATCCAGAGTTAAACATTGTTGGTGAAGCAGCCAATGCAGCAGAGGGCATCAACCTTCTGAAAACTCTCAAGCCCGATGTTGCTACTATTGATATTGGCTTGCCTGACATGGATGGAATTGAGCTAACACGTACATTTAGGCAATATCAAGCCGAGAATGAAGATTATACAACAAATCTGCTAATTTTAACGATGCAGAATAGCGAACAGGCAGTTTTAGCAGCATTTGCAGCAGGTGCAGATTCTTATTGCATGAAGGATATCGAAACTGAGAAACTAGTAGAGGCTGTACGAACGACCTATGCAGGTAGTTCATGGATCGATCCTGCGATCGCAGACCTTGTACTACAACAAATACGTCAAGATTTCCCCGATGGTAGCAGAGGAGCAGCTGGAAAAAGAGTTTTGATTGAAGGTATTGACCCAGATGTTGAGAAAAATATAGTTACCTATCCTTTAACTCATAGGGAGATGGATGTTTTAGAGTTGATTGTCGCTGGGTGTGACAATGCAGAAATTGCTAAAAGGCTCTATCTAACAGTCGGTACTGTAAAAACTCATGTTCGAGGTATTCTGAATAAACTCTGTGTTGCTGACCGTACACAGGCTGCTGTCCGGGCTTTGCGGGCTGGATTAGTACCGTAAGTAAGTAAATGAACTACTCAGATTGCAATTTCCCCAGTAATTTTTAATTCCTTGAAAGCGGCCACTGAACTATCAACCTCAAAACTGCAACTTTTTCTGAGATGCTGCGCTAACAAAGTGCTTATTCATAATTGTTTTTCGGTCGAAACGGTTACTTAGGAAAAAGATTTATGAAGAAATTGTTACACAGTTTAGTAAAATGACATAATTGACAAACAAATAAGTATTTTTTCTCATATACATGATAGCGGATCAATTTCCCTGGCTTACCGCGATTGTCTTGCTGCCACTTGTAGCTTCCCTGCTCATTCCTGTGCTGCCTGATAAAGATGGCAAGCGCGTGCGGTGGTATGCGCTGGGTGTAGGTATCGCAGACTTCGCCTTGATGTGCTACGCCTTTTGGAAGCATTACGATGCCAATAGTGCTAGTTTTCAACTTGTGGAGAATTATGCCTGGATGCCTCCGTTAGGTTTGAACTGGGCGGTATCAGTCGATGGACTTTCAGTTCCTCTTGTGCTTCTGGCAGGATTTGTCACTACACTCTCAATTTTTTCGGCCTGGCAAGTTAATCACCGACCTCGCCTCTTCTATTTTCTGATGCTAGTGCTGTATTCCGCACAGGTAGGGGTGTTTGTTGCTAAAGACTTGCTGCTATTTTTCATTATGTGGGAAGTAGAGCTGATTCCCGTCTACCTACTAGTCTGCATTTGGGGTGGGCAAAGGCGTCGTTATGCGGCTACGAAATTTTTGTTGTACACCGCAGCGGCTTCTATATTTATTTTGGTGGCAGCTCTGGCAATGGGGCTATACGGCGGCGGTAACATGACATTTGACATAACCGCCCTCGCCAGGAAGGAATATCCTCTTGGTTTACAACTGCTACTTTATGCAGGGTTGTTGATTGCATTTGGTGTCAAGCTTGCTGTTTTTCCGATGCATACTTGGTTACCTGATGCCCACGGCGAAGCATCCTCTCCTGTATCGATGATTTTGGCTGGTGTATTGCTGAAGATGGGCGGATATGGACTAATTCGCCTGAATCTTGAGTTGCTTCCCGATGCACACATTTACTTTGCGCCCGTTTTAGCGATTCTGGGTGTTGTCAACATTATCTATGGTGCATTGAACTCCTTTGCTCAGACCAATATGAAGCGGCGTTTAGCTTATTCGTCGATTTCCCACATGGGATTTGTATTGCTTGGGATTGCGTCTTTCACTGATTTGGGAATCAACGGCGCGATGTTGCAAATGATTTCACATGGTTTGATTGCATCAGTGCTGTTCTTCTTAGCAGGTGTTACTTACGATCGCAGCCATACAATGGTAATGAAAGATATGGGCGGTATTGGTCAAGCCATGCCCAAAGTCTTTGCCCTGTTTACAATCGGAACGATGGCATCCCTAGCACTTCCCGGTATGAGCGGCTTTGCTGGCGAACTCTCGATATTTGTTGGTCTGACAAGCAGTGACGTTTATAGTTCGACTTTCTGCACTGTAACGGTTTTTCTAGCCGCAGTTGGAGTCATCCTCACACCTATTTATCTACTTTCCATGCTGCGAGAGGTATTTTATGGTCAGGGTGCAGCACTTATCTGCAACATTAATAATGCAGGCTCAGAAAATCAAGAAGATGAGGGAACAGTTTGTTTTGGTACAGACTGTCTGGTGCCAGAGGAGGCAGTCTACGATGATGCTAGACCGCGTGAGGTGTTTATCGCTGCCTGTTTTCTGCTGATGATTATTGGTATTGGTTTCTATCCCAAGATGGCAATGCAGATGTACGACGTGAAGACCGTTGCAGTAAATGCTAATCTTCGCCAGTCTTATGCCATAGTCTCACAAACAAATCCCCAGATTTTTGCTAATGGATTCTTGGTTCCGCAAATTTCCGAGGTCGAGATAGCGCCCATTTTGGGGACTTTTTAGATAGTTAGGGGAAAAAAGTGATCGCTTTTAATGTTGAGGCGATCACTTTTACACTAGGATTACGCGATCGCACGAGATGATAAAAGATCAGTTTGGTGGCGTAAATCAACTTAGAAAACTGGTCTTGACAAAATCAGGACTTACGCAAAGGCAACGTACTTTCGTCATTGCGAGCGAAGCGAGGCAATCCCAGTCTTGACGAGCGAGATTGCTTCGCTACACTGCGTTCCGCTCGCAATGACTAATCATCGCTGCGTAAGTACTGAAAATAAAACTTTTACAGAGTATATTTTCAATTAAAAAAAATTGTATTAACATAGGGATTAAAGTAATATTTATAACATTTATTATAACTATGCGAGACGCAGATAAGGATCGTCGCAAAAATCGCCCTGTCAATAATCCTCACACACCTAAAATAGATGCACCTACTTATCATGAGCTTCAAGATAAATGGAAGAATGCTCGTGCTGATGCGATTCGATGGGAACGACTTGCGAAAGAAAATCAGAATGCAGCATCTCAACTGACTCAAGTTCAGCAAGATATCCAGACTTACCAAATTGAGGTTCACGAATTAAAAGAACGTGCAGCACATAATTACCAGATATATCTGAATGAACAAAAAAATTATCAGCAGGCTTTATGCCTTTACAATGGTGAAAAAACTAGAGCAATTGAATTAATTGTCCAATGTAATGAATGGCAACAACGTGCGAAAGAAAATCAGGAAGCTGCATCCCAAATAACTCAACTTCAGCAAAATATCCACACTTATCAAGTTGAGATTAACGAATTAAAAGAACGCATAGCAAACAATTATTTAATTTATCTTGATGAACAAGAAAATTATCAGCAGGCTCTAAATCGTTACAATGAAGCAAAAACGAAAGCAACTGAATTACTTGCCCAACGTGATGAATGGCAACAACGTGCGAAAGAAAATCAGGAAGCTACATCCCAACTAACTCAACTTCAGCAAGATATCCACATTTACCAAGTTGAGGTTAACGATTTAAAAGAACGTGTAGCACACAATTACCAGATATATCTTGATGAGCAAAAAAATTATCAGCAAGCTCTACATCGTTACAATGAAGAAAAAGCAAAAGCAACTGAATTACTTGCCCAATATGAAGAAATGAAGTCTGAACGAGACAACTATTTAACTCTATATAAGGAGGCACAAACACAACTTAAATTTGAGCGACGTTCCAAGGCTGGTATTAAGGGATGGGAAACTCGTCGTAAAGCTGAGAACGAAAGGCTAAAACTGGAAATCGCTGAGATGGTCGTTCTGCTGCGTGAATCCCTCGTAAGTAAGGATGATGCTATAAATAACCTCTACGTTGTAGCAAAACGCATGGATCGTATTCAATCTCTAGTAGATTCGGTGGAAGAAGAAACAACAGGTAATCCTGTCGGTCTGGTACAAAAGTTTAAACGCATCTGGCTTGCTATTAAAGAGATACTTTCGGAATAAACAAGCATTTTTATGAGTAAAAAATCAGCATCGAACATAGGAAATCAAAGTAAAGCTAAGTTAGGGGAGCAAATTCGTAATATTGCCGATAGACTTAAACAAGAAAATGAGGTGCAGATTAAAGCCACCTCCCGTATTTTGGGGGCTGCAGCTCAAATTTCCGAAAATCATGACCGACTCATTAATGAGGTAGTTGATATGGTTCAGGAAGACCTTAATAAGCAATCCCAGACGTATCAAAAGGATATTCATACGGTTGATATTCTAAAGCAAGATTTTAAAACATTACGTGAAGCAAAAGATTACTTTAAGCTGAAAGCGACTAGTTGGGAATCCCTCGCTAAAAAATTAAATGATTCATCTTCTAAAAAACTTGTATCTGAAACTAAAAGTCAGTCGTATCAATTTTTTGAAAGTAACGGTATGGAAAAATTTGAACATGATGGCAAAATTTCTGAAGGTTTGACAGTTCATTTAGAAGAAGATGTTGCAAAAATATTTCCCAATGCTCAAGCAGTAAATGAAGCTTTACGTTTTCTAATTAGAGTGACGAACAAAAGTTCCTAAAAAAGTAAATTTAACAGTCCAATATTTATAATTAACTTTATAGGAAAGTTAGATTCATGCTTCCAAAACTTACTTAATATTAAACTCCGTTAAACGTTGTATAACAGTAAAATTAATTAATTATTATGTAGTTTAAATTACTTTAGATGCTGAGATTTGTAGATTGAGTGGAGCGATCGCACAATTCAACCATTTAAATTCCCATAGTATAATTTTGCCAGAGCCACAACCACTGCAACTAAAGGCTCAGAGGATGGATTAAGGAAGAGTAAATCAAAGTATCCCCAACAGCGATCAAAAACTAGCCTCAAAGTGCTACCAATACATGGGATGCTGGTTGATGATTAGTGAGTTTTGCCAATGTCTGTTGTTTCTGCCATCACTGTTACCGTTCCCGCCACAACTGCTAATTTGGGGCCTGGTTTTGATTGCATCGGTGCAGCTTTAAAGCTGTACAACGAGTTCAAGTTCACTCGCCAAGAAGAGGGTGAGCTAATTATTCATGTCACTGGTACGGAAGCTGAACGAGTTAAAACTGATGAGAGTAATCTCCTTTACCAAGCGTTTGTCAAGTTCTATCAACATATAGAGCAGACACCGCCGATAGTGAAAATAGAGATTAAATTAGGTGTCCCATTGGCGAGGGGTTTGGGTAGTTCGGCGACAGCAATTGTTGGTGGCTTAGTTGCTGCTAATCAACTTGAGGGTGCGCTTATGAGTCAGTCACAGGTGATGGAGTTAGCGATCGCAATGGAAGGACATCCTGATAATGTAGTTCCAGCTTTGTTGGGAAGATGTCGTCTTGCTGCGACCAGTGGCGCAGGTTGGGAAATTTGTGATGTTCCCTGGCATAAAGATGTTGTACCAGTTGTGGCTATTCCTGATTTTGAACTTTCCACTTCAGAGGCGCGGGGCGTTCTCCCAACTGAGGTGAGTCGCGCCGATGCGATTTTCAATATGGCACATCTAGGGTTATTGTTGCGCGGCTTGGAAACTGGTAACGGACAATGGTTAAAGACAGGTTTGCAAGATAAGTTGCATCAACCCTATCGTAAAGCTTTGATTCCTGGTTATGATGCTCTGAACATAGCAGCTGTTAGTGCTGGTGCTTATGGTATGGTGATTAGTGGTGCGGGGCCGACACTGTTAGCTTTGGCGGATAAGTTACACTCAGAGGCTGTGGAGGCGGCGATGTTAGCTGCTTGGCAACAAGAAGGAATTACAGCCGAGGTGCGATCGCTTTCTCTCGATACCCAAGGCGCAAAAAGCTTTTAAGAAATCAGATGACTATTTTACTCAGCACTTAAAACTCGATTTATGGAGCAAACTCAGGCTGAAATAGCGGCGCTTGACTCTCAAATTCAGATTCTCCTAGAAGAACGCGCTGCACTCACTATTAATAATGTAATCTCTGCCGAGAATGATTCACCCCAGGCAATGGTTGAAGCGTACCGCCGTCAAGCCAGGGAAAATGCCCAATTATCAGTTGAACTCCAGGGCATAGATGCAGCGATCGCAGCCCTAGAAGTCCAGATAAAGCAAAAACAAGGTAAGTTAGTGCGTTGGCAAGTTGAATCAAAACAACTTACCCAAGAGCAGCAGCTACAGGAAGCTAAAGAAGTCGCTCAGGTTCATGCTCAACGCATTAACCAACTAGCTGGGGAATTGGCGGCAGAAGTCCGTTTTCTGAAGGCTTGTGCCAATGAACTGAGTCCAATGTATTGGCGAATTTATTACAAGCCCTTCATTACTGGGTTCAAGACAATCTCTGTTCCCTATGTCCGATCAGATGGGGAAGTGTGGACAATTGTCAACCGGATTGTTTAATACCAGCCTTACTAAACTAGAAAGACTTTACTAACATTGACTTTTTCAATAACTATTTGATATGACAAGACAGTTGCTAAAATCGTCCATATCAAGAGGCTTGAACCTATGACGCAAGATTTTGCACTTTTAAAGCCGATATACAATGTTTTCGACCCATTTCGACCCTTACCTGCTGACGATCCCAAATATGTAGATTGTCAGGCTGTGCGAGGAGATGGTTTGTAATTGAATTGCGTTCTGAGAGCGATCGCTTGCAACTTTTGCAAGACAAGATGCAAGAGTATATTGATAATGGCACGCAACTTGGTTGGTTAATTGATAGAAAACAACGCCGAGTTTTTATTTATCGTCCTAATAATACGGTTGAGGAATTAGATAATCCTAAAACCCTTTACGGTGAACCTTTACTACCTGGTTTTGTTTTGGAGTTAAGTCAGGTTTGGTAGCTTACATCTTGTACCAGACAATTAATATTCGTGCTAGAAATATTTCACATTTACGGACAAAATTAAATATATGAACACAACACCCTTTAAAAGAGAAACAGATGAAATACTCAAGTGGTTGAATCGTAACCGCCAGATGTTATTAGATTTCTATAAAAATCAATATATCGCTTACAATGCAAATGGAATAATTGCTCATAGCGAAAACTTACGCGAAGTTTTAGCATTAGCTAATGCTACAAAACAGCCTTTTTTAATTTACCTTGTTCCCCGTTACACTGCTTATTTTTATTTTACCAATTCGCTTTCGCACTGTAGTTAAACTTTCACTGGGTTCTACCGTTCCTCTCATGCTCCGGCATTAATTGCCTCTTACTAGCAGTAAGTATAGTCAAACAAAGGTAAACAGTTAAAAGTTGGTATAAGTATCCAATAAACGATGTTGTAAGTAAATAATTTATGTCAGAAAAAAAAGAATGGGAAAGGTATGAAGATGTTGCCAGGTAACTTATTGATGATATTAAATTTCATTTAGGTTTATCTTTAGTCAACGAGGATAAAAGGAAATTCAAAAAGAATGATGGTGGCGAGTGCGAGGTAGATATTAGTGCTTATGACATGAGTGATGAGAAACTTGTCTTAGTTGAATGCAGGAAAAAGAAAGAGTCTTTATCTCAAGAGGAAGTACACGGATTTGCTTACAGAATTCAGCAGACTAATGCAAAACGTGGAATAATTGTAACGACAATAGGTCTTCAACAAGGAGCGCGAATAGCAGCGGATGGAGCAAAGATAACACTCATAAGGTTAGATGGTAATTCTACTAAAGAAGAGTATATTGCCAAAATCACACAGCAAATATTTGTTAAAGTGACTGATACATTTAACGGAATTAGTTGTGGTGGAGGAATTTCTACAGTTACTAATCATCTTCCTATTATGGAGCAAGCACTAAAAAGGCTTCAGCAACAGACAAACAGAACACAGTTTTCAAATATTGAGTTAGAAGAAGAAATGGGAAATATCCAAAAGGAATTATAAAGCTTTTCAAAATAGGATATTCAAAATTAGCTAAATGAAAAAAATAGGGACTGAGAAATAAATCTCAGTCCCGATAAAAAAGCGGGCTAACCGCTATTTATATGGTTAACCCGTGCAGCTTTGGGAACGCGCAGAGAAATTGTTATTGCAATACCAACTTCACATTGGCGTTTTGCAGACCGCGTTGTTTTACTTCAGCCAAAGTTTTGTTAACGGCATACTTTTGGTTGATGGAGTTGATCAACTCGGTTTGGTTGTGCTTCTTAGCAACTCCCCACAGGTCAGCGATTAGGTCAAAGGAACCATCGCTGTTGCGAGACCAGCCGAGGTCATATTCGCCATCCAACATAGCAACGATGTCGGAACGGACACGCTGACCGTTATAACCACGGACATCAGCTTCAGTCTTTACGCTGATACCGAGGTCGCGCAAGGAAGCCTTGAGGATTTCGGCATCGGTGATTTTGGTACGCAGGGTGCTAAAGTGAGACATTTGGGGTTTCCTCCAATGAGAAGATTGAGAAAAACGACAACGGTTTGTTTTGGGCGAAGCCGCGCTTAACAGGATGCGGCTTTTCTTATAACTGCTAGCATTAAGAGCTAGCCTTTCCCCCTGGGATGGCAGAGGAAAGCTTTTAGAACTCCATTCGCTGATATTCAGCTACGGAGGATGCTGCGGGGCGGGCGCGCTGTCTGGCCCAATCTCTCAGAGCCGTTACTTGTTCTTGCATCGTTCGAGACAGCGGCAATGTTGCCTTCAGTGCAGCAATAATATCTAGTTGGGTGAACTCCCGATCTTGGGCAAAAGCTTCATACATTGCCGCAACGATCGCTTGCTCAATTTCTGCCCCAGAAAAGCCATCAGACATCTTGGCTAGTTGCTCAAGATCAAATCGAGAGATGTCTTCACGGCGCTTGGTCAGATGAATGTTAAAAATCTGCTGCCGTTCTTCCGGTGTTGGCAGATCAACAAAGAAAATCTCATCAAAGCGTCCTTTCCTCAAAAACTCGCCAGGTAAGCGTTCTACTCTGTTGGCAGTTGCCATCACAAACACTGGTGATTTCTTATCTTGCATCCATGTGAGGAAAGAACCAAAGATTCTACTTGAAGTCCCTCCATCAGAATCAGAGGAACCTCCACTACCAGCAAAGGATTTATCCAATTCATCGATAAATAAAATCGCTGGGGAAATAGATTCTGCTGTTTTCAGGGCGTTCCGCAAATTTGCCTCACTTCGTCCCACCATTGAGCCGTCATAGACTCGCCCCATATCCAACCGCAACAGTGGTAAACCCCACAGCCGGGAAGTAGTTTTGGCAATTAATGATTTACCGCAACCGGGAACCCCTAGAATTAACATCCCCTTTGGTTGAGGCAAACCATACTCTCTGGCTCTTTCTGTGAAAGCGTTGGAGCGTTGCTTGAGCCATCTTTTTAACTCTTCTAAGCCACCTACAGCATCAATGGTTTCATCTTCTTCAATATATTCTAAGATCCCATTGCGCCGAATTAGTTGCTTTTTCTCAGATAAAACTATATCTACTTCATCTTCTGTCAAACGCCCTGTAGTTACCTGCGCCTTCCGGTAGACTTTTTCAGCTTCATCTTTAGTTAGACCCAAAGCTGCTCTGAGAAGCTTTTCTCTGGCTTCTGTTGTCAGCCGCCGACCACGATTTTGGTCTACATGCTGAGTCAGTACTTTATTTAACTCTGCCATATCTGGCAGTGTAAAGTCGATAACAACAACTTCTTTTTCCAACTCTATAGGTACTTGTTGCATCGGCGACATCAGAATAATGTTCTTTTGCGTACCTTTGAAGCTAGCGATCGCATCACGTAACGATCTGTTTGTTGCAGGCGCATCAATAAAGGGATGTAAATCTTTAAGAATAAATATACTTGGTTCTTTCTGCCGAATTATCCACTCAATCGCGGCCTCTGGAGACACGGTATTATGTTGCGTGACATTCCGGGGTTGACCATACTCCACAATCCCGTGTGTTACTGTCCAAACAAATACCCGGCGCTGAGGCTTTAACAACTGAGCGATTGTGGAAACTGCTTGCTCGGCCCGCTCTTCCTCGGAGGTCACAAGGTAGATTAAAGGGTATTGAGCTTGAATTAGGATATTGAGCTCTTCTTTCATACATCGACCTACTTGAGACCTTATAGAGACAGTAGAGACATTGCTTCTGGTAAAGACAACTGAATCATGAATAAATAATTCATAATTCCTATCTATTTAGCAAGGAACTAACTCTTCCTCACTCTTGGGATGGGTTTCATCTTTATCCATCTCATCAATAGAAAGATGTTCTTGACCAACTACTCCTGGTTGATTGCCCAAAGTTATCAGTTCCCCATCACGTAAGACTAGTGAGCTATCACAAGTTGGACATGAATAAACTCTATGAGTCCGCCCATTAGAAGAATTTTCTACCTCGTCAACCAATTCTGAATTAGACAGGTAAAAAACGAGGGCACGTTCGGCCAGTTCTGACATTGGTTCTGAATCAACTGCTGAACGAATCTTCAACTTTTTGTGCAACTCTGGCGATAAATACAAAGTGACCTTTTGCTTAGTTTGCGTTTGCATATAACTCTTTAACGGTCTTACCCGGGTATGTATATCAAGTTATCGGTTTCTTGATTGGTTGTCAAGACAGTAAAACGTTTTAACGGCAGTTTCGTTACATTTATTTATATTTTGGATTTAGATGCTGTTTTAATTAATACAGCAGGCGTGTAAATCCATCTACCATCTCAATTAAGAAGACTTGCAGCTAAACAAGGGCAAAATCCCCTTGTTAAAGGTAGGCAAACTGACGCCACAGTGTACTAATGACATCGTTACCAAACTGAGTTATTTACATAACAGTTATCTGGCTGGGGTTAACTAGATTTAATCAAGCAGCAGTATAGTATGGTGGCTCTAACTTGCCCCTGGTATTTCCATAAAATCAATAATTTTGGCAAAATGCGTAATATAAATGACTACTGCTAATAAAACCTGTAGTTTGGGGCGAAGAATTTATCGGTTTGCCTCCAGCGTTAGCAAAGCCATTGCCCTGTTCATAATCCTGTGGGGTTGCACTGCAAACGATTTTAACGCCGGAGCTATCACATGGAAAACTTATAGCAACTCCCGTTATGGCTTTGAATTTCCATATCCAAGTAATTGGACTTCATTAGCAGCCCCAGAAAATGATGATGGAATTGTCTTTATTTCACCCCAGAACAAAACAGTGGAAATTCGGGGGTGGGCAAGTCAGCAGCTACCAAATTCGATTGTTACAGACCAAAATTCTGTGAAAAAGATAAATCCCAACTTTCAGACTGTCCAAGGAGTATCTGGGGTGCTGGTTGTACAAGTTGACAAAGGAGTAGGTTCGATGACACTGACACTAACTCAGAGTCAAGTGAAATACTACTGGCAGGGACGAAGCAAGAGCCAAGAATTTCAAGATTACTATCGTTTGTTTTATTACATTGCCCAGCAGTATCGGATTTCCAAGTCCTGAGTTAGAAGAGACGCGATTAATCGCGTCTGTACAGGAGTTAGGAGAATTCCTCTCATCTTTCCCTCTCCCCCTGCTGCCTAAATTGACATCTTTGCCAGAATGATGATTGAGAGGGGACAGAAACCTGGTAGATTTAGCTATCAGCAAGTAAAAACTGGTGAAGATGAAAGTCCTGGTTATTGGTGGTGATGGATATTGCGGTTGGGCAACTGCTCTTTACCTTTCCAATCGAGGTTATGAAGTTGGAATTTTAGATAGTTTGGTGCGGCGGCATTGGGATAATGAACTGGGTGTCGAAACTCTCACTCCGATCGCACTAATTCAGCAACGCCTCCAGCACTGGCAAGATTTGACTGGCAAATCTATCGACCTGTTCATCGGCGATATTACTAACTACGAATTTCTCAACAAAGCATTACATCAATTTCAGCCAAACGCCCTAGTGCATTTTGGAGAACAGCGTTCGGCTCCATTTTCGATGATTGACCGCGAACATGCAGTTCTTACCCAGGTCAATAACGTAGTTGGTACGTTGAACTTGTTGTACGCCATGCGGGAAGATTTCCCAGACTGTCATTTAGTGAAGCTGGGGACAATGGGTGAATACGGTACACCCAACATCGACATAGAAGAAGGGTACATCACTATTGAACACAATGGACGCAAGGATACCCTACCTTATCCCAAGCAGCCTGGTTCAATGTACCATTTAAGCAAAGTCCATGACAGTCATAACATCCACTTTGCTTGCCGGATTTGGGGATTGCGGGCAACGGATTTAAATCAGGGTGTAGTTTATGGCGTCTTAACTGAAGAAACGGGGATGGACGAACTATTGATTAATCGGCTTGATTACGATGGCGTGTTTGGTACTGCACTGAACCGCTTCTGCATTCAAGCAGCTATTGGACACCCCTTAACGGTTTACGGTAAAGGCGGGCAAACTCGCGGATTTTTGGATATTCGGGATACAGTAAGATGTGTGGAATTAGCGATCGCTAACCCTGCACAACCTGGTGAATTCCGCGTATTTAACCAATTTACCGAACAATTCAGTGTCAGCGACTTGGCATTGATGGTAAAAAAAGCTGGTAACGCTATGGGATTGAATGTAGAAATCAATCACTTAAATAATCCCAGAGTCGAGAAAGAAGAACATTACTTTAACGCTAAAAACACTAAATTGCTCGATTTAGGTTTAGAGCCTCACTTGCTTTCTGATTCTCTACTCGATTCTCTGTTAAACTTTGCCATCAAGTATCAGAAACGAGTTGATCACAAACAAATTCTGCCCAAAGTCTCTTGGCACAGAAATTAAGGTAAATTCTGCGTGCGGCTGATAACAGAACCTTATTTAACTCAACTCAGTAATTGGCCGAAAAATGGTCGTCATATCTTAGCACAATATGACGACCATTCAATTGTTGTTTATCAGGCGTATCGTCCAGCTATTGGTGATTTCGCCGCCACCTACAGTTATTTTGGTGGTGAGTTCAGTTTTGACCGCATGAGTTGGATCAAACCTAACTTCCTCTGGATGATGTATCGTTCTGGATGGGGTACACAAAATGGGCAAGAGGTAGTGTTAGCTATTTGGATTAAGCGTTCGGCTTTTGATGAAATTTTAGCGGCGGCTGTTCATTCCAGCTACGTTCCAGAACTTTATCCTAATAAAAGTGCATGGCAATAGAGCATTGAAGCAATCACAAGTCCGTCTACAATCGGACACCCATCGGGGACAAAATTAGAAAGATGCGCTATTGAGTTAGGGTTACGTGGTCAAGTGCTAGCTACTTACGCCAAAGATTGGATTGTGAACATCGAGGACATCTCAAACTTTGTACAAAAACAGCGGCAAAACATTAAATCTGACTGTGCAGAATTGATTACACCACGGGAGACAGTTTACTCTGTGTTTGATCCCGAAACGCAAGTAAACCTGGGATTATCTGCCTGTACTAAATAGTTTTTTATGAAAATTGCTCTATTTACCGAAACCTTTTTGCCCAAGGTTGACGGCATTGTAACGCGCTTGTGCCATACCGTTGACCATTTACAGCGCAGTGGTAATCAAGTGCTGGTGATTGCCCCTGATGGAGGGATCACTGAACACAAAGGCGCTAAAGTTTACGGCGTTACTGGCTTTCCTCTGCCATTGTATCCAGAGTTGAAAATGGCACTTCCCCGCCCAGCCATTGGTTACACCTTAGAAGAGTTTAAGCCAGATGTTATTCATGTCGTAAATCCAGCAGTTTTGGGTTTATCTGGGATATTTTATAGTAAAATCCTCAAAATACCCTTAGTAGCGTCTTATCATACGCATTTACCCCAATATCTCCAGCATTACGGCTTGGGGATGCTAGAAGGTTTTCTTTGGGAACTGCTCAAAGGTGCTCATAATCAAGCAGCTTTGAATCTGTGTACCTCAACAGCAATGATGGAGGAACTGACAGCACACGGTATTGAACGGGTAGATTTGTGGCAGCGTGGGGTGGATACAGAATTATTTCACCCCAATTTGGCTAGTGTAGAGATGCGATCGCGTCTATCACAAAATCATCCAGAAAGTCCATTGCTACTTTATGTTGGGCGGCTTTCCGCTGAAAAAGAAATTGAGCGCATCAAACCAATTTTAGAAGCCATTCCCGAAGCGCAGTTGGCATTGGTTGGGGATGGCCCCCACCGTCAAGCATTGCAAAAACACTTTGCTGGCACAAACACTTATTTTGTTGGGTATCTCATGGGGCAAGAGTTGGGTTCTGCCTTTGCTAGCGCTGATGCCTTTATTTTTCCCTCCCGGACAGAAACATTAGGCTTAGTACTACTAGAAGCGATGGCTGCTGGCTGTCCGGTGGTAGCAGCCCGTTCGGGGGGAATTCCTGATATTGTGACAGATGGGGTAAATGGATATCTTTTCGAGCCAACAGCAGATGTTCAAGGAGCCATCGCTGCCACTGTTCGCCTCTTAGAACAAAAACAACAACGAGACATCATGCGTCAAAATGCTCGCCAGGAAGCAGAAACTTGGGGTTGGCCATCTGCTACCAGCCAGCTACAAGATTACTACCAAAAGGTGATATTTTCTGAACAATTGACAAAATAAGGGAGTGGGGAAGCAGGGGCACAGCAGTGGGGAGAATAACCAATGCCCAAAATCTCAAATCTCAAATTCCCATGACCTTTTTTGAATTAAAAATTAAAAATTAAAAATTTTGCTACTACTTACAGAAAATCATGCTTGGAGGGCTGTGCAGTCAGCGTTCATTCTTAACCTGTCAAGAATGATTACACCATAATTGGAGATAGTGTAAATTTGAGTTTGCGCTTGGAAACGGTAACTAAGGAATATGATTGTGATATTCTTTTAAGTGAATTTACTTAGCAGCTTTGCAGCGATCGCATTTGGGTGCGCTAGTTAGATAAAATTCACCTCAAAGGGAAACACCAGGCGGTGAATATCTACGAGTTAATTGGCGATCGCAGCACCCCTCTAGATGCCAGCACTCAATAGTTTCTGTTTAACTATCATATCCGGACGCACTACTTATTTATCGCGCACTTCTCACAAGCGATCGCCTGTTTTGAACCAGGCCAAATGCATCCAACCCAAAGACCGAGCTGTTGATATACACCAAGAATATGCGTATAATTAATTACAAAAACTTTTCCATAGTCCTGAGATGGTATTTGGACAATGCTTACTAAATAGTTTTGAGTAAGAGAGTTAGGAGTTATGAGTTATCAGTCCCAGCGTACCCGCCTCTTTCCTTCAACCTTGAACCTCTCCCTGGTCATCCTGAAAGGGGTCTTCGCCAATTCTTAGCTCTTTTTTTGAGCGTTTCAACTGTTTCCATAGATCCTTTATTTGTTCGTAAGCTGCACCTGGAGGCAGTTTTCCACCTGTTTCTAAGTTGCAAATATAACTTACTCGTTGGGCAAATTCCTGTAGATTCGCATTAAAAACCAAGTTTTCTGGCTTTACCTGACCGTAGTAGCGACCACGAGGGTAGAGAAAATCATCTTTGTTCACTATTTTTTTCTCCAAATTATTCAACTTCCCTTTCTGTTTAAACGTCTAAAGCTTAATCACTAGCTACCCTAATCTTTCTTTTGTCAGACTAGGGGAAATCAAATCATCCAACTCCTTTTCCAATTGGTGATGCAGAAATTGGTTGATTCAGATTTTGAGACTAGAGGATAAAGCTTGAAATACTTTTACCGTAAATGTTACAAAAAAAATTCCCTGTTAAAATGACTAGTAGAGTATATTTTACTTCCCTCCTAGTTATCAATTTATCTCATCTTAATTTATAAAGTTCAGATTGTAATTAACTACAGTTGAAACCCTGACTTACAACCTATTAAAAAATACCAGTATTTTTTAATTAATCTTTATTTGCAAAAATAGTTACTGATTTATTAAGTGAAACTACTTAAATAAGCTTACTATGGACTAAAGCTAATTGTCGTCTGTTAAAAGTTAGAGATTCCGTTCTGAATGTTTGGCAACTGGCTAAGGAAGGTATTGGGCAAAACAGTTCTGAGTCCCGAGTTATGAATGAAGAAGTGAGATTCCCCACTCAGTACTCGGCACTCAATAATCACCAATGACTAATAGTCAAGAACTAAAGATAAAATGGTGAAGCCCGAAACGATAAAAATCGTCCATCGCCTAGAACTTTACCTGCCACCATGTCTGTTAATTCCAAGTTATACGAAGGCAAAGCGAAAATTCTCTATACAACGGACGATCCCGAAGTCTTGTTGGCTGATTTTAAGGATGACGCCACGGCGTTTAATGCCCAAAAGCGTGGCAGTATCGAAGGAAAAGGAAAAATTAATTGTAGCATTTCCAGCCAGCTTTTTAAACAGTTGGAGGCAAATGGTATAAAGACTCACTTTATCAACAGCCCTGCCCCGAATCAGATGCTAGTGAGAGCAGTAAAGATTTTGCCCTTAGAAGTAGTTATCAGAAATATTGCTGCTGGGAGTCTGTGTCAGCAAACAGGGTTACCAGTGGGTACGATTCTGAAACAGCCTTTGGTAGAGTTTTATTACAAAAACGACCAATTAGGAGATCCTTTATTGACACGCGATCGCCTGTATCTGCTAGAACTAGCTACTGCGGAACAAGTAGACGCAATTACACATCTAGCATTGCACATCAACAAATTTCTCAATAACTTTTGGCAGCGGTGCGGCATTACTCTAGTAGACTTCAAACTAGAGTTTGGTTTGGACTCACAACAGCAGTTGCTCTTGGCCGATGAAATTAGCCCCGACACCTGCCGTTTGTGGAATACCGCAGAAAAGGACTCAAACCGTCGGGTAATGGACAAAGACCGCTTTCGCCGAGACTTAGGAAATGTAGAGGATGCTTACCAGGAGGTTTTACAAAGAGTGCTAAAAGCAGTAGAAACTACAAGTTAAACAGGTAAAAACCAAAAGGTAAGAAGAAATTATAAGAGAAGGCAGGAGACAGGAGGAAAAAAATTATGAATGAAAACTTTAGTCATGGGTCATTAGCCAGTTTAAAAAGAAGAATTGTCTCTCGCCTCAGGTGCTGCGAGATCCAAAGCGTCCAAGATCAATCCCACGTTTAAAAGCGTGGGCATTGATCTTGCCTCCTGAAATTTGACTTTTGCCTTTTGCCTTGTAAAGTAAAAAAGCAAAAGAAAAAATTATGTCTTGAGCTTTACCTTTGGCATGAGGGCATTATTGCCTTGTGATGGTGTGTGTGTGGTCGTGAAGAGGAATCATAAGTAAAATGCGTTTATCTCCCGTATTGCTGGCAGCAGTAGCAATTGCAGTCCCTTTGGGCGGTTCATTGAGTGCAAATGCAGAAACCGCCAACAGTTCAAAACAGACAACAGAAGTTTTGACACTAGAAAAAAATCAGCAGCCAGAAAAGGATACTGGTCAGGGTGACTCTAGTAAAAGTCTAGTATCTCGACCTAATCCCACAGGAGTTATAGAGGGGGAGAGTCTCCAATCCCGCATTGTCGCAATTTACCCTGCAAATCCAGCAGCCATCGCGACATCAAAGGTAATAGTACCAACCTCCACAACGCCAACAACTGCACAAACCGCTCAAATCATCAATCCCAACCCTACTCAACAGCCATCTCCCGCTCCAGACATTCCACCGCCAGAAATTCAACAACCAACGCCTTCTCCAACTCCTGAAACCACTCCAGTCCCAGAAAATGTCAATCCACCGACAACGGAACCTTTATTACCCATAACTCCACAACCATCAACCACTCCAGACATTCCCCCCCCAGCTAGTCAACAAAGAACACCTGCCCCAGGACCAGGCGCTACTCCCAGTCCGCAGAATATTAACCCGCCGACAACTCCGGGAAATACTCAACCCAACACAGCCCCAGGCGCTACTCCCAGTCCGCAGAATATTAACCCGCCGACAACTCCGGGAAATACTCAACCCAACACAGCCCCAGGCGCTACTCCCAGTCCGCAGAATATTAACCCGCCGACAACTCCGGGAAATACTCAACCCAATACAGCCCCAGAAGCCAATGACCCCCGCGTACTGGTATCGGAAGTAGTAATTAGATCACAGGCTGGGCAACTATCACCAGAATTAGAAGACCAAGTTTATAAAGTAATTCGTACTCAACCAGGACGAACGACAACCCGTAGCCAACTACAAGAAGATATTAACGCCATCTTTGGTACTGGCTTTTTCTCTAACGTCCAGGCAACGCCAGAAGATACCCCCTTGGGAGTGCGGGTGAGCTTTGTTGTGCAGCCTAACCCCGTCCTCAGTAAAGTAGAAGTGCAAGCCAATCCTGGCACTGGTGTTGCTTCTGTACTACCAGCTAATACTGTGGATGAAGTATTTCGCGAGCAGTATGGCAAAATCCTCAACTTGCGTGACTTACAAGAAGGTATCAAGCAGTTAAACAAGCGATATCAAGACCAAGGTTACGTGCTAGCCAACGTGATTGGAGCGCCCCAAGTCTCTGAAAACGGAGTTGTTACGTTGCAAATAGCAGAAGGGGTAGTAGAGAATATTAGAGTCCGGTTCCGTAATAAAGATGGTCAGGAGACAGACGAGAAAGGACAACCGATTCGGGGACGTACACAGGATTACATCATTACACGAGAATTGGAGTTGAAGCCAGGACAAGTATTCAATCGCAACACAGTGCAAAAAGACCTACAGCGCGTGTATGGAGTCGGACTGTTTGAGGATGTGAATGTGTCCCTTGACCCTGGTAGTGACCCCAGCAAGGTGGATGTAGTAGTGAATGTAGCTGAACGCAGCAGCGGTTCTATTGCAGCTGGGGCAGGGATTAGTTCTGCTAGCGGACTTTTTGGAACAGTAAGCTATCAACAGCAAAATCTGAACGGTAGAAACCAAAAGCTGGGGGCAGAAGTACAGGTGGGAGAACGGGAACTGCTGTTTGACCTGCGGTTCACAGACCCCTGGATCGCGGGAGATCCCTACCGGACTTCTTACACAACAAATATTTTTCGCCGCAGTTCCATTTCATTGATTTTTGATGGCAAAGATGAAGATATTAGGACGTTTGACCCAGATAATCCCACTAATACAGGTTCTCAGGATCGCCCCCGCATTCTCCGTATAGGTGGTGGTGTCACCTTTACCCGTCCCCTGTCCTCCAATCCTTACAAAACTTCCGTCTGGACTGCCTCAGCAGGTTTACAGTATCAACGAGTTTCTGCCCGTGATGCTGATGGCAATCTCAGAAAAACAGGAGCAGTATTTGATGATAATGGAAACCGCATCAGTGATGAAATTCCACTGACTTTATCTAGCGGCGGTCAAGACGATTTACTACTGCTGCAACTGGGGGCACAGCGCGATCTCCGTAATAACCCTCTGCAACCCACTAGCGGTTCTTATCTCCGCTTCGGGGTTGATCAGTCGGTTCCTATCGGACTAGGCAACATTTTCCTCACCAGATTCCGGGGTAGCTACAGCCAATATTTACCCATCAAACTGATTAGCCTCAGCAAAGGGGCACAAACCTTAGCATTTAACCTGCAAGCAGGAACCATCTTCGGTGACTTGCCTCCCTACGAAGCTTTTACCCTTGGCGGTAGCAACTCCGTCCGGGGTTATGAAGAAGGAGCATTAGCTAGTGGACGCTCTTATGTGCAAGCATCAGTTGAGTATCGGTTCCCAGTTTTTTCAGTAGTCAGCGGCGCACTATTTTTTGATGTCGGCAGTGACCTGGGAACTAGTACTAGGGCAGCTGAAGTGTTGAACAAAAATGGTAGTGGCTTCGGCTATGGTCTTGGCGTTCGCGTCCAGTCTCCACTGGGGCCTATTCGGATTGACTATGGTATCAACGATGACGGTGATAGCCGAATTAATTTCGGTATTGGCGAAAGGTTTTAACCAGTTAGGAGTTAGAAGTTAGAAGTTAGGAGTTATGAGTTTTAATTCCTCACTCCTCACTCTTAACTCATAACTTTTTTGGATTAGCTTGCTAATTTTCACATTTACCTCAATACTGTTCCGATAAAGGGATTAATCACATTTTTTGGGGAATATCAGGGATTTTACCAAAACAGACGATGAACAATACTAAAAGAAATATATTGACTTTTCGGCTATGCAACAGCACACTCTAGCCGCCCAAATCATCCAAACAGGGGTGGGACTGCATAGCGGTGTGAGTACCCAGGTGCGGATACTACCAGCTGAGGCAGGAAGTGGACGCTATTTTGTGCGGGTGGATTTACCAGATTTGCCGATCATTCCAGCCCAAGTTGCGGCAGTTAGTCACACTGTTCTCTCAACTCAGTTGGGCAAGGGTGAGGTATCTGTTCGCACGGTAGAGCATTTATTGGCAGCGCTTTTGGGTATGGGTGTGGATAATGCCCGGATTGAAATTGATGGCCCAGAAGTTCCACTTTTAGATGGTTCAGCAAGTGTGTGGACAGCCAACATTACCCAAGTTGGCTTAGTATCACAACCCGTCAACAACCAAGCTGCTTTGTCTGTTACAGAACCAATATGGGTCTATCAAGGGGATGCCTTTGTATGTGCCCTCCCAGCACCAGAAACCCGCTTTAGTTACGGTATTGATTTTGACCTGCCCGCCATTGGTAATCAATGGCATAGTTGGTCACTAAATGCTGAACTTGAAAAAGCTTCTGCTAGCTTTGCTGCGGAAATTGCTCCTGCCCGTACTTTTGGGTTACTGCATCAAATTGAACATTTACAAAAAACAGGGTTAATTAAAGGTGGTAGTTTGGATAATGCACTTGTTTGTGGATCAGAAGGCTGGCTAAATCCACCATTAAGATTTGCAAATGAGCCAGTCCGTCATAAAATCTTGGATTTAGTAGGAGATTTAAGTTTACTAGGAACTTTTCCTAGTGCTCATTTCTTAGCGTATAAAGCCAGTCATAATTTACACATTCAACTGGCTCAAAGAATTTTAGATTTGGGACTTCGGCTTCGCTCAGTCGAACGATTTTAGATTTTAGATCAAAACTAAAGCCTAAAATCTAGGATTATTAAGCTTTGGATATACGCCTGCCTAATCAACTTTCAGATGAAAAATCAACTACACGGCCAATGTCAATCCTCACCGAAGTGAATACCATCGATACAACTACATCTACCGAACCACAGGCTATAAATGAGACTACAATCAGTTCTGAGATTAAAACAAGTTTTACATCTGAAGAAATTCAGAAATTGCTACCCCACCGCTACCCATTTTTACTTGTAGACAAAATAATTGACTACGTTCCAGGTAAAAAAGCTGTTGGGGTTAAAAATATCACTATCAATGAACCCCATTTTCAAGGACATTTCCCTGGACGTCCACTGATGCCAGGGGTGCTAATTGTCGAAGCAATGGCACAAGTCGGGGGCATTGTCCTGACTCAAATGTCTCCGGAAGAAGACGGACTGTTCGTCTTCGCTGGTATCGATAAAGTCCGCTTTCGCCGCCAGGTCGTACCGGGGGATCAACTAGTAATGACGTTGGAACTGTTATGGGTAAAACAACGTCGTTTCGGTAAGATGCAAGGTCGTGCCGAAGTTGACGGTCAACTTGCTTGTGAAGGGGAATTAATGTTTTCTCTAATTAACTAAAAGTTTGCTTTCGTGGTATAGGCATAGCCGTGAAGTGCCCTTACTGAATCCTAAAAAGGATAACAGTTAAAAAATCCACAACAGCATCTGATAATTTCTTGATTTTCAACGCCCTCTCTACGAGACGCACTCACAAACACACTTAACTTGCTTTGCCCGACACTTTCGTTCACTGAAATACTTCACGCTCTACCAGTCACCTCGATGGGACGACAGTAGGTACAACTCTCTTAACCAGAGTAACACACTGCCTGAGAAACCCCGTCTGGCGCTGGCTTATCAAGACAGTTCTGGAGATTCACCCTTGAAAACGCTAATTCATCCAACTGCTGTAATTCATCCTAAATCGGAACTCCACCATACAGTGCAAGTCGGTGCCTATGCTGTGATTGGAGCGCATGTCAAAGTGGGCCCTGAAACAATAATCGGCGCTCATGCTGTGCTAGAAGGGCCTTGTGAAATTGGGGCGCAAAATCAGATTTTTACAGGTGCAGCCATCGGCATGGAACCCCAGGATCTCAAGTTTGTGGGAGAACCAACCTGGGTCAAAATTGGTGATAACAACTTAATTCGTGAGTACGTTACTATTAACCGTGCTACTGGTGCCGGTGAAGCGACGGTAATAGGTGATGGGAACCTGCTGATGGCTTATGCCCATGTGGCTCATAACTGCGTGATTGAAGACCAGGTAGTGATTGCTAACTCTGTGGCGTTGGCAGGTCATGTCCATATAGAGTCACGCGCTAGGCTGAGTGGAGTTTTAGGTGTCCATCAATTTGTACATATTGGTAGACAGGCAATGGTAGGAGGCATGGCACGGATTGACCGGGATGTGGCCCCATATATGCTAGTTGAGGGAAATCCGGCGCGGGTACGAACTCTCAACCTTGTCGGACTTAAACGCTCTGGTATGGACTCAGCAGATTTGCAAATGCTGAAAAAAGCCTTCCGTATTCTCTACCGTTCTGATTTGTCCTTTAAGGATGCCTTGGAACAATTGGAACTGTTAGGGGATAGCGAAGAATTGCAGCATCTGCGCCGCTTCCTGCTACTTTCTCAGATGCCAGGAAGGCGTGGCTTGATTCCCGGTAAGGGGAAAAAAGGCGTGAGCGATGAATCGTGAATTATAAGTTAGGAGTTATGAGTTGATGAATTAAATTTTTAACTCCTAACTCCTAACTATTCACTCCTCACTTTTAAGTTTTTACTAATTACCAATTATCAAATGCGGATATTTATCAGCACTGGCGAAGTATCTGGCGATTTACAAGGGTCACTGCTAATTACAGCGCTGAAGCGTCAAGCTGTGGCGATTGGGTTGGAATTAGAGATTGTGGCCCTGGGTGGCGAAAAAATGGTAGAGGCTGGGGCAACTCTACTGGGAAATACCAGTAGTATTGGCTCAATGGGTATTCAAGAAGGGCTGCCTTATATTTTACCGACTCTCCAAGTGCAACGTAAGGCGATCGCTTCCCTAAAGCAAAATCCACCTGACTTGATGGTGCTGATCGATTACATGAGTCCGAATATAAAAATTGGGACTTACATGAAACAGCATCTGCCAGATGTGCCTGTGATATATTACATCGCTCCCCAAGAGTGGGCTTGGTCAGTCAATTTCCGTAGGACTAACAGGATTGTTGGTTTTACAGACAAGCTGTTGGCAATCTTCCCACAAGAAGCTTGTTACTTTCGCGAACAAGGGGCAAAAGTTATTTGGGTAGGGCATCCTTTGGTTGACGGAATGCAAGACGCTCCCAGTCGCCAAGCAGCTCGTGCAACATTGGGGATTGCACCAGAACAAATTGCGATCGCACTCCTCCCCGCCTCTCGTTACCAAGAACTAAAATATCTTTTACCAATTATTTTTCAAGCTGCCCAAACTATTCAAGCTAAATTACCTGAAGTTCATTTTTGGATTCCCCTATCTCTGGAAGTCTATAGACAGCCCATTCAGGAGGCTGTTGAGCGTTATGGTTTGCAGGCTACAGTTGTATTGGGTCAACAAAAAGAAGTTTTTGCGGCGGCTGATTTAGCTATTAGTAAATCTGGTACGGTCAACTTGGAACTGGCTCTGTTAAATGTGCCGCAAGTTGTAGTTTACCGCCTCAGTTCCCTAACTGCTTGGATAGCTCGTAACATTCTCAAAGGTTCCATAACCTTCGCATCACCACCCAATTTAGTAGTGATGAAGCCGATTGTGCCAGAATTTTTACAAGAGCAAGCCACACCAGAGAATATTATCCAAGCAGCGATGGAACTGCTACTCAATCCCCGTCGCAGACAGCAAACTTTGCTAGATTATGAAAAAATGCGGCAAAGTTTAGGAGAAGTTGGGGTGTGCGATCGCGCTGCTCAAGAAATTTTGCAAATGCTATCGGAAACTGGGGACTAGGGAATGGGGACTGGGAAAATTTTGTATATTTAAAACGTGATACCCAATCCCTTTAGAGGTGTCATGGCTGATGAGATGAGAAAACAACGAGCGATCGCAGTTGACTTATTCGCCGGTGCAGGCGGTATGACTCTTGGCTTTGAACAAGCTGGCTTTGATGTGCTGGCGTCTGTGGAAATCGACCCGATCCACTGTGCAACACATGAGTTTAACTTCCCTTATTGCTCAGTATTATGTAAAAGTGTTGAACAGACAACCGGCAAAGAAATTAGGAATCGGTCTGAGATTGGCGATCGCGAAATTGATGTGGTAATTTGTGGCTCACCGTGTCAAGGATTTTCCCTAATTGGAAAACGGGTTGTTGATGACCCGCGAAACTCTTTGGTATTTCACTTTCATCGACTGGTTTTTGAGCTAAAACCGAAATTTTTTGTGATGGAAAATGTCCGGGGGATCACAGTTGGTGAACATAAACAAATCCTCCAAACCTTAATTAGCGAGTTTAAAATTTACGGCTATAAAGTAGAAGAAAATTACCAAATTCTCAACGCTGCAAATTACGGAGTACCGCAGTCCCGTGAGAGATTATTTCTCATAGGTGCAAGGGAGGATGTAGAGTTACCGAAATACCCTCAGCCGATTACTAAACAACCATTACAAAATAATTTAAATTCTCAAAAAACATCTGACATCCCATTCAGTCCTACAGTCTGGGATGCAATTGGAGATTTACCTGAAATAGAAAAATATCCTGAGTTACTAACGAGAAATTGGGTAACAGCAGAATACGGAAAGCCTAGTAACTACGCTTGTGTACTTCGTGGTATCAAATGCCTAGACGATGATTATTCTTACAAACGTGAATATGATTTGCGAATACTTTCTTCAAGTTTAAGAACAAAACATTCGGCAGAAACTATTCAACGTTTTCAGGAGACTCAACAAGGCGAGAGAGAAAAAATTAGTCGTTTTTATAAGCTGCATCCTGCTGGTGTCTGCAATACTTTAAGAGCCGGAACAGACAAGTATAGGGGTTCTTTCACATCTCCTAGACCGATTCATCCATTTACGCCCCGTTGTATCACAGTCAGAGAAGCAGCAAGATTACATTCTTACCCCGATTGGTTTAGATTTCATGTAACTAAATGGCACGGATTTAGACAAGTCGGTAACTCTGTACCACCCCTACTAGCAAAGGCTGTGGCGGCAGAAATTATTCGCAGTTTGAATATTTCGCCTTTTAAACCGAGTTTGGGATACAAGTTGCCAGAGGAAAAGCTACTACGATTTAATATATCCCAAGCGACACAACATTATCAGTCCCGCTGATAAGAATACACTCTGTAATATGTGCAAGGTTGGGCTAAGTCCAGGCACGGAAGAATGTACTATCTTCCCAGATATTAGCAGTCCGTTGAGCGATCGCTGTTAATTCTTCCTTCTTAAGAGGCACAAAAGCCCGTGCTATCTTGACATTATTCTCTAATTGTGCGACAGTCTCTGCCGCAATTACACAACAATGAACCCCAGGCTGAGACATTGTGTAACCGAAAGCTTGCTGCATACCTGTCAACCCACCTGATTTAAACAGCCGACCATAAGCCGGGACTTTCATCGCAATCACACCGACATTTTTTTCTTGAGCAACTGGTAGAACAACCGGGATGAATGGATGTGGGTGGTGTTTATCGGCGGCATTCACAGGAATTAGTGTAGTGTGGAAAGGATAGCGACGTAACCCTTCGGCAATCACCTCAGGGTCGTGATGTCCGGTGATACCAGCAAAGCGCACCAATTTTTGTTGTCTAGCTTCTTCTAAAGCTTTAATTGCACCAGATGGACTAAAGATAGTGTCGAGTTCTTCGGAAAAAGAAACATGATGCAACTGCCACAAATCGAGATAATCTGTATTGAGACGTTTAAGCGATCGCTCCAATTCTCGCCATGCACCATCCCGATCTCTTTTATCAGTCTTGCTTGCTAGAAACAGCTTTGAGCGATGGGGTGGTAGGACTTTACCTAAATAATCTTCACTCGGCCCATAACTAGGCGCTGTATCAAAGTAGCGAATGCCAAGTTCGAGCGCTCTTTGAATAATTGCCGCAGCATCACCCTCTTTTCCTTCCCAGGATAGCGGCGTTTGTCCTGCTCCTCCTAATCCGAAGATAGGCAGTTTTACTTCAGTGCGTCCCAGCAGCCGTTCTGGCATGGTTGCTGGCGGTGTTGCGGTGTTGCTAGTATTTTGTTGTAAAGCATTAGTTGCCACAATACCTCCTGTCACAGCAAGGCTGGTAATTAGGAAATTACGCCGCGTTTTTCCTTCTGTCATGATTGGCTTCGGGGGCGAAATTAGTTTTATTATATAATTCTAGCTAGCGAAAATTAATCTCAGAAAGCAAAATTACTGATAGATCAAGAACGCTCCGAAAGCGCTGATCATTACCACCAGGTTTGACAATCGCCTGTTGCCTGAATCCATTAAGCATGATAATTAATCCTTATTAGTACCGCAATATCGCATTTGATCAGGATAGGTGAGAATAAAAGCGATGTCTACGACGGGCTATGCCTACGCACTGCTTTTTCTAGTTTAGCTTTGAGGGGCGATCGCTTTCCTTATTACCAATGGAATTTTTCTCAGCGTAGTTGAGATTTTTCTGATATTCTCTAATTTTTTGTTGAGCTACTACATAATTTTGGCTGGAAAATGGCACAGTTTTCATAAGTGTGATTGCAGCTTGCCACTCACTCGTAACTATCTTCCAATCATCTGAAGATTTTGCTAATTGAGTAAGGTTAGCTGCATTAATTGCTTTCCTTACTGCTTCTCGGAATGTATCAGTTTTCAGTAACACAGTCGGCGATTCTGAAGTCACTGGTGAGGGTACAACTAATACAGACCTTGATGGGATTTGTGTTGGAATTTTAGAGGTTAGGGGAAGTATTTCTACGGATTTTGAATAAAAGTATATTCCTACAGCAATTGAAAATATCAAAAATATAAACAGCCAATTTTTATTTAAATTCTGATATTTATGTTGAGTCTTGATGATTGTAGTTTTTTTATCATTTAATAAAATATTTGATTTCATTTTATGTACACCCATTTCGCCGCGCAATCTATTGAGTTTTTTATCTGCCTTTAAATCAGTGTTGGATTTACTTATATCTGTTTTTTTATTCTCAGAATAAGCAGATATAATTCGGTGTTTTACCAAATATTCAATTTGATAAGTTAGTGCCCCACTAGAAATATAGAACAGTACCAATATTAATATTAAATTATTATTAACATTTTGCATTTTTGTGTAGTATTCAATTGGTCTGGCGTAACTAGGATTAAATAATGATAGGAGTATTATAGAAAAAAAAGCTGTTATCAGTGTAGAAATTGCAATTACAAGCCAAGCATATAATCCTTCCCACCAACTCATTATTCCTGGTAATAATCCTTGTGTTCTACCTATTTCGGGTGCCTGAATTTCTGGTATAAACCGACCAATGAGTAAGTGTAGGCAGTGATGAGTAAAAGAAATTATAGGAATTGGAGATAGGAGTAACAATATTGTAAATATAAAAAATAATTCTGGACTGTTTACAAAATAGGCGATACGGTAGCCGAACTTTCCAGTATTATTGACTACAAATATAATAACTCTCAAAAATAGAGTCAAAATCAATGCTTTCAACCAAGAACTAGGATAAGGAAACCATAAAGGCCAGTAAAATTTTTGTAGCTTTTGCTTAGTAACTTCTTGAAAATTTGGCTGTGTCATAACCAATAAATGTGAAAAACTGATAAATTATCGTCTATTTTAGGATTCCCCATTTACAGGCAAAACCAACATTTTCAAAATCTTTAGAGCCATATATTTAAAATTTACCTTCTTATACTTATTGTAAAAACCCTGGTTTTAGACTCTTTTTCTGCACCTCTGCATGAGATAAATTAAGTACTACCGTTCCTTTGTAATCACAGAACTACCATTACTAATACTTACTTTTTGAATAAAAATGTCAGTACAATCTGATAAAATATCAGTGCTTATTTGATTAGCAATAAATTCAAAATCTTGGTTTGTTAATCCTTGTGCAGTATCACCACTCAAGTTAATACAAATAGTTAGGTTTTGAGGGTTACTAGAAGACTGTTGATCATCTCCTACTTCTATTTCAGCTTCTACTATGCCCAAATAAAACTCTTGACTCCAACTTGGAAACTCCTTACCCGTTTGTTGTCCGTAAACTTTCACTCTTTCAACAGATGCAGCCCCTAAACCAGTTAAACCTTTGCGAATAAATGCAACTAAGGTTTGCTGATTTGGTACTTCGGCAGATTCTAGTATTACCTCTAAGCAAGCATCTTTGAGGGCAACTTTTGCAGTGATCCCTTTGGGGTGTAGATGGCGGTTCATCAGAGATGCGATCGCCTGGGTATCTCCCTGTTTTGCAAGTTTTAGAATATTCGGCTGTGTCATAACCACTAAAAGAGAAAATCTAAGAAAATAAACTTATCTTCTCAGGATTCCCTCTTGACAGCTGGAAGTAACATTATGATCCAATATATCGGCTAATCTGGGCTAAAATATATAGTATAAAGATAGTCTTTCACAGACTTTTGTAATAAAGATATTTTTCCTGTATCAACATCAAAAACTATTGTTTTTATACTTGCCAAATTAACAGGATTAAGATTAATCAGTTTAATTCCACTTTTCAATATGAAGATTTATCAAGATCATGCTTGGCCCTCAACGCTGGAAGAAGCCATAGTTATCCAAGAAAAGCTGCGGGATCAAGTAATTACTGAGGATCAACTGCAAGAACCTATCCAGTACGTTGCTGGAGTGGATATGGGTTTTGAAGCTGATGGAACAATTAGTCGAGCAGCTGTCGCAGTCCTGAGTTTTCCTGATTTGCAAGTAATCGAGACAAGCCTAGCACACCGTCCTACGAGCTTTCCTTATATTCCGGGGTTCCTCTCATTTCGGGAAATTCCAGCCGTTCTTGATGCCCTGGAAAAGATTAAAACAATACCAGATATGATCCTGTGTGATGGTCAGGGAATTGCTCATCCCCGCAGATTAGGTATAGCTAGCCATCTAGGGTTACTTATAGATATGCCAACAATTGGTGTAGCCAAGTCGTTGTTGGTAGGCAAGTATGAGGAATTGGCCCAAACAAAAGGCAGCAGGCAACCACTGATATATAAGGGTGAAACGATTGGGGCAGTTTTGCGATCGCGCACCGGAGTAAAACCTCTGTACATCTCCAGTGGTCATCGAATTAGTTTACCAACAGCAATTGACTATGTATTACGCTGCACGCCAAAATATCGGCTGCCAGAAACTACACGCATTGCAGATAAATTAGCGTCGGCGAAATAAAGCTTGTTGAAGTTTTTTCTAAATACTTGCTTGCACGAACTCAATCATGTTAGGAATCGCACAGAAAGAAGTTGAAGTAGCTAAATACGAGTTACGAAGTTAGAACAATGAACGCACTGACTTTACAGTGGCACGATGCAGGTGAAGATAAAACTCAGAACATTTACGAACAACAGTCAAGTCAAAATCCTGGCAGTGTCCGCATCGGTCGCGACCCACTGCGGTGCGATATTGTTCTGAGTCACCCTACTGTCTCTGGTCTGCACGTTGAAATCTTTTTTCATCACCAGCAACAGGGCTTTTATATCAGGAATTTGCGATCGCAAAATCCCCCCATTGTCGATGGACGGCAATTAGTCCAAGGTGAAATGCCTTTAACTGAGGGCACTAGTATCTCTTTGGGACAAATAAAACTCAACGTTACTAGCATTTCCACGGGCAGCATTCCAGCAACAATTTTGCTCTCACCCTATCCACCAGTACACGGACATTACCACTATCCAGCCACACCCCCCGCACCACTGCCAGGAGTTTATGGTTTAGAATGCCCCAAATGTCATAAAGTTTCCCCAGGAGAGAATTTACAAATTGGCTGTCGTTGGTGTGGCACATCTTTGGCTGCGGCTGTGAGTGTGTTAGTAGAACCGAGTAGTTGAGAAGGAGGGCACAAAGGCAGAGGGGCAGAGGGGCAGGAGAGCAGAGGGGAATAACTAATGACAAATGACTTACAAATTAAATTGAGTTGGGAAGATCCGGCGACGGGAGAACGGCGAGAACCAATGTTGAGTATGCCGATCGCTTTTGGTCGAGAATTCGCTCGTTTACCTGCTGAACTCAGGGGACACCGCGTTTCTAGGATGCTGCTTAACAGTAACGAAGTTTCTCGCTACCATGCCCTAATTGACTGGGAACAAAACCATTTGGTGGTGATTGACCAAGGTAGCGTTAACGGTGTGTATGTCAACGGTCAACCACAAACCCGTAGTGTCCTGGTTAATGGCGATACGTTGCAAATTGGCCCCTATGTGATCATGGTGACATTTGCTGCTAGCGCCTCTGCACCAGATACCACCCCCCCTTCAACGATTCACTTCAATGCAAAGACCAATCTCCCAGACCCCAGTTTGCCTGCCGTTCAGCCGCTAAGTCCCTTGGCGAGTAATTTCCCGCCATTAGCGTTTCAGGCAGAAAAAGTCGCTGTGCAAGCACTTCATGCTACGGGTTTACCAGTAGATGAATCTGATTATCTAGCGATCGGGGCGGGACTGGGTAGCTTTTTTTGGGCTGATTTGCTGCGAATTAGTGGTGTGCCTGCTGAGAAAATTGTAGCTTTGGGATTAGAGGCACAGCCTTATGCTCGTTACAAGCGCCTTTGTTTGAATTCGCAAATTCCCTTACATGAAAGACTGCGATCTAATTCTGACTCTTGTCCTGATAATATTTGGGGCTGGCCTAGTTATGCCTTGCGTGAGGCTTGGCACGATTTCACCAAGGGAGAGATGAAGTCAGCATTCAAGTATTTGTGGCAAGTGTTTGCTGAACCAACATTTGCAGAAACTTATACTCCGCGTGCGGGTAATGTTTTTGATTCCATAGATAGGGAGGCCAAGCGGATTGGCTGGAATCAAATTTATCGCTATGGGCGAGTTAGGGTAATTCGCAAAACTGATGATGGCAGGTATTGTCTAGCCTATTCTCGTGGGCCAGGAAATTATGCTTTTTTAGTTACTCGTTATTTACATTTAGCTACTGGGTATCCAGCAATTCAGTTTCTCCCAGATTTGCAAACTTATAGGGAAAAATATCAAGATTTTAAATCTGTCGTCAATGCTTATGAAGCCCATGATCATGTTTATGAGCAACTAGAGCAACGAGGTGGTACAGTATTGATTCGTGGGCGGGGAATTGTGGCTTCGCGGATTATTCAACGGATTTATGAAGCTAGAAAGCGAAATCAGAATATTGCAGTTTTGCATTTAATGCGATCGCCTAAACCCCAAGGCAACAAATTTCAAAATACCCAGCGCCTAGTCAAAAATCATTACGAATTTCAACCCTTTAACTGGCCGAAAGCTTGTTGGGGCGGTGAACTCCGGGCAATGTTAGAAAAAGCTAGTCCTGATGAACGCAAGCGTTTACTAGCAGACTGGGGTGGAACTACCACCGCCGACCGCCACGACTGGCAGCAAATTACTACCCAAGGGATCAGTGAAGGTTGGTATCAAATTACCTTCGGAGAGGTTTTGGATGTAGAACGAGATGCCCAAAACCGGACTATTACCCGTATCCGAGAGCAAAGCTTTGGGGAAATGAAGTTGCTAGCTGACTTTATTGTTGATGCTACTGGGCTAGATGCCAAAGTAGATGCCAATCCCTTGCTAGCAGATTTGGTGAAACATTACAACCTCCCAATGAATCACCTGGGGCGATTGGCTATAGCAAACAATTTTGAATTAGTAGAAATGCGTAGTGATAGAGGTCAAATGTATGCTGCTGGGGCTATTACTTTAGGTGGCCCTTATGCAGCAGTTGATAGTTTCTTGGGCTTGCAATATGCCGCATTAGTCGCCGTTGATGGACTCGCCGCCGCCCGTGCGCCTGGAGTCCATCGTTTGAATACTATAAGTTCCTTTAGGCAATGGTTGAAGTGGGTGTTAAATCAGTCACCTTAGTATTATGAGGCTGGAGGCAGTAGAAATAGAGTATTTATCTGGTTGTTTTGAGTTCCAAATCCCAATTTCGAGGTTCAAAGGTGCAACTTCGAGGCTCAAAGGTGCAACGTTGAGGATAAAAGGCTCAACGTCGAGGTTCAAAGGCTCAACGTTGAGGTTCAAAGGTTCAACGTTGAGGATAAAAGGTGCAACTTCGAGGTTCAAAGGCTCAACGTTGAGGTTCAAAGGTTCAACGTTGAGGATAAAAGGTGCAACTTCGAGGTTCAAAGGTTCAACGTTGAGGATAAAAGGTGCAACTTCGAGGTTCAAAGTCTCAACGCTGAGGTTTAGAGGTTCAACGTTGAGGTTCAAAAGCTCAACGTTCAGGTTCAAAAGCTCAACGTCGAGGTTCAAAAGCTCAAAGTCTCAAGTAACGCGCGATACCTTCAGCCCACCTGCGATTCAAATCGCAGGCTAACAACATAAGTCAGTTAAAACTGACTCAAATTAACTAAAATTTAGTCCGTTTGAACGGACTTAGGCTATTAGTCTCGGAATTGATTCCGAGGCTAATAGCAACAAAGCGAAGAATTTGCCTTTGCCAGTACCCCTACTTTGTTTTTTCGCTTGTTGGGCGTACTAAAATTTTAACTAAAGCCGTAATCGCCACAATCACAGAGGCAATTCCCCCAATCGATAATGAAGTTAAAATTGCCGCCGCCAGAATAATTTCCGTGGGACTGTATCCATCTCGCATCCAGGTAGATGGATTCTCTACCGATGTTGGCGAGGCGGGGATTAATTGCGAAGTTTGGCTGGTTTGATTAGAGTTGACTGGAGTTATTAAGGCAGTTTTCACGGCTGAACCTCTTCTAAATGTTTCTATGCAAATGATATTTCTGCCAGAAGAAGAGGAGATTCCCTAGAAATGGAGACAAAGTGGAATGAAAGTAGAAATTAAGTAGAATCGAGAATAAATCTCACAAGCTGTCTATGCTATCGGCTGATTTTCTAGCCAATGAAGCTGCTACTAATAGCTTATCCCCAGAGCAAACGGCAGCTTTTGTAGAGCGTTTGAAGACTGAAAACTCAGATAAGAGTGAATTGAATCTTGCCATCGAACTAGGCATCGAAGAAAATACTTTCACAAAGCGGATGACTGCCGTTTATAAAAAGTTCGCCCAGAGTTATCCTGAGTTAGCCACCTCTAAAGGTCGGGGTAAGCTGGAAAAGTTACGGGCTTGCCTGACAAGGAAATATAATGGCGGACAAGATGCCCACCCCACAATTAAAGAAATTCATCATAATATTCCCCCTGCTATTCCATTTGAAAAATTTGTGGGACGTGAGGCGGAACTACAAAACCTCCACTCCTCATTACAAACATCTGGGCAAGTTGCGATTGTAGCTGTGGCGGGTATGGGTGGAGTTGGCAAAACTGAACTTGCTAGCCAATACGCCAAACAGCATTTGCAGAATTATCAAGGTGGGGTTTGCTGGTTATCAGCACAGGGTATTGATGTTGCAATTCAGATTCTCAGATTTGCAGAATTGAAATTTAAACTCATTGCACCGGACGACTGGGAATTAGCAGATAGGCTGCGATACTGCTGGCAGAATTGGCAACAAGGTGAAGTGCTGCTGGTGTTTGATAATGTCAGCGACTACAAAAAACAGGTTCAGCCTTATCTACCCCCAGAATCACTCCGGTTTAAAGTATTGCTGACAACGCGCGAGAAATTTGATAGAACTTTGCCGCAATTACCTTTGGGTGTTCTCAAACCATTGGCGGCGATGAAATTATTAAAATTGCTGGTTGATAGAGAACGACTTAAAAGCGAACCTTGGGTTGCTAGAGAAATTTGTAAATTCTTGGGATATTTGCCTTTGGCGTTAGAGTTAGTGGGGCGATATCTGGATACAATGCCAGATTTGTCTCTGGAGACACTGCACAAGCGGCTAGAAAAAAAGCGACTGGAACACGAATCAATAGCCAAGGCTAACCTATTAATGCGTTATGAATACGGCGTTGCTGAAGCTTTTGCATTGAGTTGGGAACAATTGGATGAAAATACACGCTTTGTTGGCTGTTGGTTGAGTTTGTATGCCTTGGCTGATATTCCTTTTTCTGTTAAGGAGATAGAAGATGACGATGAACAAGAACTCTGGGAGAAAGCTATAGCCCAGTTGGAAAAACTGCATTTAATACAACGGCAAAGTCAAGGAATATATCGTCTACATCCACTGATTCGGCAATTTTTCCAAATGAAGTTGGATGAGTCAAGTGAGGCGGATAAGGTGAAAACAAACTTTACAGCACATATGGTAGAGGTGGCAAAGCAAATTCCTCAACAGCCTAACCGTGAAGATATTTTCAACCTCACTCCCTTTATCCCCCACCTTGCAGAAGTTGCAACCTACCTATCCCAATATCTCAGCGACGAAGATTTAATCACACCGTTCACACGCTTAGGCTACTTTTATGACGGTCAAGGACTTTATCAGCAAGCAGAACCTTGGTACAAACTATGTAAAGAGGTAGCTGAAAATCGTCTTGGTTTAGAACATCCCAATGTCGCCGCTACCCTGAACAATCTAGCAGGACTCTACAAATCTACAGGACGCTACAGCGAGGCTGAACCTCTGTATCTGCAAGCTTGGGAATTGACAAAACGCTTACAAGGAGACAACCATCTCGATGTCGCCACTAGCTTGAACAATCTCGCAGGACTCTACGAATCTACAGGACGCTACAGCGAAGCTGAACCTCTGTTTCTGCAAGCTTTGTCACTGACAAAACGCCTACAAGGAGACAACCATCCCGATGTCGCCACTAGCTTAAACAATCTCGCAGGACTCTACGAATCTACAGGACGCTACAGCGAGGCTGAACCTCTGTATCTGCAAGCTTTGGAACTGAGAAAACGTTTACTGGGAGACAACCATTCCACTGTCGCTACTAGCTTGAACAATCTCGCAGCACTCTATTGTTCTACAGAACGCTACAGCGAAGCCGAACCCCTGTATCTCCAAGCTTTGGAACTAATAAAATGCTTACTGGGAGACAACCATCCCCATGTCGCCAATAGCTTCAACAATCTCGCAGTACTCTATTGTTCTACAGGACGCTACAGCGAAGCCGAACCCCTGTATCAGCAAGCTTTGGAACTGAGAAAACGTTTACTGGGAGACAACCATCCCCATATCGCCAATAGCTTCAACAATCTCGCAGCACTTTACGATTCTACAAGACGCTACAGCGAAGCTGAACCCTTGTTTCAGCAAGCTTTGGAACTGAGAAAACGTTTACTGGGAGACAACCATCCCAATGTCGCCGATAGCTTGAACAATCTCGCATTACTCTACGATTCTACAGGACGCTACAGGGAAGCCGAACCCTTGTTTCAGCAAGCTTTGGCAATTTGTGAGCAAGCTTTAGGTGTAGGTCATCCCGATACAATGAGGGTTCGGGGAAATTATGCAATCTTTTTAAGAAAAGCATATCGCTAACGATCGCACTTTTCTCCCAAAATCACACCATAACCCTTCACTTATAAAAATCTTTACCCAACTACAAGCAATAATTGATGCGACACAACAGTTGTAGTTCAAATTTTAGGAGCGATCGCCTACAAATTGTAACTTCAATAGCGATCGCTCCTCTTAATCTCTTTCTCCGTGTCCTCTGCGTCTCTGCGGTTCGATTTTCATGCTAATTGACAACGTGCAATTATCCCCTTATATCTAAAGTACAGTGAAAAATAGAGCGATCGCATAGCCATTTTGAGTACAAAACTCGAAATTTGAGGTTCAAAGGCTCAACGTTGAGGTTTAGAGGCTTTGGAAGTCCCTTAGAGAATGTTTGAAAAGTATTATTACTAACATCAAAACCTCAGAAATCTAACCCACCGAACAAGCTTTCCCTCTCTTAGACCTCTTGCATAAGTCGAAATTAGTGAACTTAAACTACGGGTAAACACTCACACGTATCAGTGTTTATCTGTTGTTAATTTTGCTCTCACATCACATTTAAATCTACTGATAAATACTATTGATGTAACAATAAATACAATAAAATCTTGATTTTGGAATTGTTTGTGGAATAAGCTTTACAGAAATTTTATCTTTCTAGAGATTAAGTAAAAACCTATATTGGGAAGCATAATATATAACCTGATGAGGGTTGGGTTCCATGAGAGCTAATTCCAATGGATTGTGAATCAAAAATACTCTTTTGCCAGGATAGCTCGGAACTAATTCGCCAACTATCAAACAGAATTTATGAAACTCGATCACAAGCTCTACCTGTATTGGTTCTTAGCTCATTTCGGATGGCTCAAGAAAAGTTACACCGCTAAAATCATGTTGGTGGCATTTTTGGGCACTCATGTACCACTTCTGACCTTACTCTTGAGTTTCGTCATCTCAAATTCCTATTCCTTGGAGATGGCGGTGCGAGTTATGATCATTGCTCTGTTGGCTACGTTAGCGGGTACGGCCGCCACCCTCTACGCCCTACACTACCTCCTCAAACCGGTCATTTTGACATCTGCTGCATTGCAAAACTATCTCAATACCAAAACACTACCTGAACTGCCTACAGAATTTGCTGATGAAGCGGGTACCTTGATGGCGGATACTTCACAAACTCTTCACAAATTAGATGAGTTAATTCACTACATCACTAATTATGATGATCTAACTGGATTGCCCAATCGTGATTTATTCCGCGATCGCCTCTATCAAACTCTATCCCAACTTGAAAACAACCAACGCCTTGTAGCTGTCTTTTTCCTAGCTATTGATGATTTCACTGATATTAGTCATGGGTTGGAGCATGAAACAACAAATTTGTTGTTAAGAGCAGTTGCTCAGAGGTTATCAACCTGCATGGCGCAAACAGATATTCTTGCCCATTTGAGTGGAGATGAATTTGCCCTTGCTCGCATGGACATTCATTCTTTTGAAAGTGTGATTAAGTTATCTCAGGTGCTTTTGAGTACCCTGAGCAAACCCTTTTTTCTAAAGGGTAACTCGATTCATCTCACCGCCAGCATCGGCATCACAATTAATCACCTAAATGATCGTAATAGCGTAGATCAACTCTTGCAACAGGCTCACATAGCACTGTACCAGGCGAAGCAGCAAGGGCGTAGCCAATACCAATTCTATTCGCCAGAAATTAATGCTCAGTTGCAGGAGCGACTGACTTTAGAAAATGAATTACATGGAGCGCTGAAACGCAATGAAATGCTGGTTTATTATCAACCTCTAATTGATTTACACAGCGGACAAATTACAGGTATGGAAGCGTTGGTTCGCTGGCAGCATCCTATCTTCGGTTTGGTTTCTCCAGTAAAATTTATTCCCATTGCAGAAGCCAATGGTTTGATCGTACCAATTGGTGAATGGGTCTTACGAACTGCTTGCGCCCAAAACCGTGCTTGGCAGCTTGCTGGATTTACCCCAATTCGGATATCTGTCAATCTGTCAGCTCGACAGTTTGAACAAGCAAATCTAGTTGAGGTCGTCAGCCAAATTCTTGAAGAGACTGGACTCCAAGCATCTTACCTGGAACTGGAAGTGACAGAAAGCTTCTTGATGGGTGACATTGAGCGATCAGTTATAACTTTAAAACAATTACGAGAACTGGGTATATGGTTGGCTCTAGACGACTTTGGCACCGGTTATTCCTCGCTGAACTACTTAAAGCGCTTTCCAATGAACATGCTCAAGATTGATCAGTCATTTGTGCAGGATGTCATATCTAATCCTGATAGCGCCGCCGTCACTGATGCGATCATTGCCCTAGCAAAGAGCCTCCGGTTGAAAATCACGGCAGAGGGTGTGGAAAGCCAAGAACAGCTTGAATACCTGCAAATGCGGGGATGTGATGAAGGTCAGGGTTTCTACTTTAGTCGTCCTGTTCCTGCTGATATAATTGCTGCAATGTTGCATAATAGTTCTCAGCAGATGGAGACAATTGCAGCATAGGTGGATACCTAAGCCATTACAACGTGTTCCATTTTGTACCTATCTAGGCGGGCACCCGAATACTTGTATAACGCCACGCACCTAGATTGAGATTCTTTTTGGGAACTTCCAAAAATTAAATTACTCAATTCCTGTAATCCAATACGACTATCCGATTTCTTCTCCCCTTGCTTCCCCTGCTCCCCCTGCTTACCAAAACGATTGATTATTTTTTTATTTGGAAGTCCCTTGTGTGGTAACAGGGTTTCCACACAAAAAATTGTCCAAGTTTAGCCGCATTAGAATCCATTGGCAAATTCGCAGTAGTAAAAGGCGTGCAGGATAACTACAAATCCAAAAGCATTTGCAAGGAACATCAGGAATTATTCGAGTCTATCCCGGAGACATTGCTCAATTTCTAGTTTGGAATGCCCCTGAATCTGTTCAGCAAAAAATCAGAAGTAAAGTTGAAGTCTCTTACCAAAAGCGGGAGCAATCCAAACAACTGCTAGAAATTGCTAAAACAGGAGTATAACGAGCGATCGCAACAGCTTGGATAAACCAACAACTTGAAACCTTGGGCATTAACCTAACCACGGTCACTTAACATACTGGAGTAGCAATGAAAGCACTTAAAGTTATGGCAACGATCAATGAGGAGGGACAACTAACCTTAGATCATCCTCTCACAACAGATAAAAATAGCCGTGTAGAAGTCATTGTTTTAATCCCAGATGAGGAAGCCCCGGATGAGACATCTCAGACAGAAGTCTTAGCAGATTTCCGGCAAGCTTGGCACAAAGCCATGACTGGTCAAACGATTCCCGTTGCTCAACTTTGGGAAGGTCTTGAAGATGACTGATCAGCGCAGAATATGAGCAACAGACAATCAACGATGAAGAGGATATCTAAACAATTGAATTTTAACCACTTGACAAGATTTTTATTTTCTTAACTTGACATCAATGGCAGGATGCCCACCCTATAAGAATCATCTCTTGATTCAGCAATACCTATTTTGAAAGTGTGGAAAGCTTTGCAACCATCTGAGTCCGTGATGAAACCTCAAGCTTGCGAAACATCCTTTTTAAGGCTTGCTTGACAGAGTTTTCAGTAATCCAAAGTTCAGCACTAATTTCTGCATTGGTTTGTCCTTGAGCCACCAAGGAGGCAATTTGCATTTCACGAGGTGTTAAACGCTTTGTCTGTAATAGTGGTTGTTGTAATCTCACCGTTGCCACCCAAGTCGAAACGTGCAGACAAAGCGCACTCAAATCTATAAGATTTTGTGAGTCGAATGCAGGCATTCCTTGCTTACGGGTAAAACCTACCACGCCCACTAACTGACCATTGCTGACAATCGGCCCTGCCATAACGTGCCAGTGATCAGCACGAGGACAAATCAACTTCCACGTTTTAGGTTCTACTACCAAAGCTTCATGAACAGGGGCATGGTGTTCTAGCAAGTAGCGTGCAAGTGGATTGTGTTGGGGTGATAATGCAATTTGCATTGCTTTTTGGAGCTTGCTGTCAACTAGAGAAATTTGAGCAAAGAAAAATAGCCCACCTCGTGTAGCGGAAAAATACTGACTCATTTCTGCGGATATGTGCGATCGCAACGTCTGTTCATCTTGAGCTTGAGCAATTGCATGAAATAGAGCTTGTAAGGCAATCATGATTGGCAAAGTGTACCCTTTCGAGGTCTAGGCGCATTATAGCAACCAGACCTATCTTAGCTTTAGTCACATCAAGTCAAATCCTTTGTTTGCTTTTTTTGGATTACTTTACCATGACTGTAAATTCTGGCATTGATGACACACAGATATCCGGGCGCTGGATTCAAATTAGTTTTTTGATCGCAGCAGTGTTTTTCAATCTCTGTTTAGCAACCCAAGTATTCAGTGTTGGATTAGCTTACTTTTACAACTCTGATTGGTGGAACCTACATATTTGGCTGGTGCGAGGATACAGCGGACTCTCACTAATTTTGTTGGTATGGGTATTTTTGATTCCCTTTCCCCCAAAAGTCCAGAGCCTTACAGCAAGTATCCCAGTGCTGCTGGGACTGCAATTTCTCACAATTCACTTGAAGACTTCTTTTCCTTTAGCAGTCTTCCACCCACTTATCGGCTTTTCCTTATTCTCTATTTCCACAACCCTAGTTCATCGGACATCACACATCGTATTTCCCAACCACAACTAAGAAGGATAGATTTCATGGCAACTGTCATCAGGAGATTGATTCATGACTGACTCACAAAAACATATTATTGGCTTGGTAGTTTATCCTGGCATGACGGCACTTGATATTGTCGGACCCCAGACAGTTTTTAGTTTGCTTCCTGGTGTCCAAATCCACCGCATCTGGAAAGCGTTAGACCCGATCAAAACCGATGACGGAATGATGATTTTGCCCGATACCACCTTTGAAAATTGCCCGCCCTTGGACGTGATCTGCGTCGGCGGCGGTTTTGGACAGAGTGCAGTAGTAGATGATCCAGAAGTGCTTGAGTTTTTCCAGAAACAGGGGAGCACAGCAAAGTTCATCACCTCTGTGTGCGGCGGGTCTGAGTTTTTAGCGAAGGCAGGACTGCTACAAGGCTATCGAGCGGCGACTCACTGGATGGCGCGTGAACAACTCGCAACGTTGGGCGTTGAGGTCGGAACGGAGCGAGTTGTGATTGACCGAAATCGCATGACTGGTGGGGGGGTTACGGCAGGCATTGATTTTGGTCTAACGATTGCTGAAGTGCTTTGTGGTGAGGAAGCCGCTAAGATCGCTCAACTATTAATGGAGTACGATCCAGCCCCTCCATTCGATGTCGGTTCACCCGAAAAAGCGGGGGCTGAGTTAGTCAACAAAGCGATGTCATATGCTGCGGGGACATTTGGTTTAAAGGTAAAATAGGCAGTCTGACATGACCACAAATTCGGAAATTGAACGTGTTCCCACACGTTGGATACAAATCTGTTTTTATACGACTTGAATCGTCTATTAACCTCTGCTTGATTGCTCAGTTATTAACGATTGGGGTTGCCTAGTGCAACGATCCTGCCTGGTGGACTATTCATGTTTGGCTCGTGCGAGGGTACAGTGGACTGTCCTTTCTATTACTGGGAGGGTCGTTGATCGCCCCATTCTCAGACAGAATCCGATCAGGAACAACCCGATTTTGTAAGGTTGAGCAAACAAGGTGCGTTGGAATGAGTGGAGTCGCCTACCTGATGTAGCGATCGAGAGATAGTGAGAGTTACTTGAAAATATACTTGCTTTTCTCGATAAGGCATCATGTAAAAATAAGTTGTACAAATTTTATCTGAAATAGTTTGTGGATCTAGCTTTCATAAAAAAGTGTTCAAGTTATTTTTACACGAATCCTAAGCTGAAAAACATCTAAATTGCCAATCAAATTAAAGCAAGTTTGTTTCTCTGCCATTTGAGGAGTTACGGATAACTTCCCCAGATTTATTGGGAAGTTACGGTTTTATACGTTGCCCTGTGAAAGTGAACGTCTGCTGTACCGGGGCATAATCTTTGAGCGGATTTGCATTTAGATTAAACGACCTCTGTGTTGCTGTTGCTTGGACTATCCCATCTTTTGGAGTAAATGTCGCACGAAAATCGGTTCTGGTAATTGAGGCAGGTACTTTCGCTGTTGAGTAATTGAAGTCAAGTCCCGTGGCAGTAATCTCTCTGCTTGAGGTACACTTCCAACTGCCCTGCGTATTACTAAAAGGTGGGATCTTGGGAACACCACTTTGGATTGAGGCAGTAGCAACAAAGTTGCCATCTCGATTGAACGTTGTAATTCCACGAGACGTACCGAAGTTAGCAGAGAGTGTCGTGAGGTACGTGCCTGTTACAAGTTTGCGACAATCTCTTATGGATTCAGCTTCGACTATAGATTCAGCTTGGACTTTGTGTAGACTTACGAAGTCCAGAATAGTAAGTGCTGACAATACACAAATTGTTAACGTGGCGAAAGCATTACGAGTTTTCATTTCAATATATCTCTTTAAGAAATACCAAATGCTACGCTTCTACGCAAAACTGTAGAGTGCATCTCATTTTGGTATGTGTATACTTAATCTTCAAACTCAAGTTGCTGCTTTTCGGATTCTTTAAAAGATATTTTTGCAAAACTGAGATGCTTGCAAACTGTACTTACCTATTACTAGAGTTTATCTTGTTTATCTCCTAGTTTTCTAGTAACCGCTTGGAGATGTCATTACCTTTGCTTCCAATATTACCAATAACCGCACCTTTACCGACGGACACCACTACCGTCATCAAGATTAAAATCTCTTAACCTTTCGTTACACTAAAGACATTGAGAAGGATGAAAAAACCTCTCGAAGCTGAAATCAAAGGTGAACGACATGAATGGCACAATTCGCGTTGGTAATCTCTTCGGAATTCCCTTCTATATCCATCCATCGTGGTTTTTAGTTCTGGGTTTGGTAACTTGGAGCTATAGTAGTGGACTGGCGGCGCAATTTCCCCAATTGTCTGCGGGATTAGCTTTACTATTAGGATTGATGACAGCGCTGATGTTATTTGCCTCTGTCGTCGCCCATGAGTTAGGCCACAGTTTTGTTGCAATTGGTCAGGGAATTGATGTAAAATCCATCACACTGTTTATATTTGGCGGTTTGGCTAGCTTAGAAAAAGAGTCGAAAACCCCAGGTGAAGCTTTCTGGGTAGCGATCGCAGGCCCGTTAGTTAGCTTACTACTATGCGGTATCGTTACAGCTATTGGTGTTACTACTGCTGCATCAGGGCCGTTGGCGGCAATTCTTGGTGTGCTGGCTTCTGTTAACTTGGCATTAGCTCTGTTCAATCTTATTCCTGGCTTACCCTTAGATGGCGGAAATATACTGAAAGCTATCGTTTGGAAGATTACAGGTAATTCTTATAAAGGTGTGACCTTTGCTAGTCGAGTTGGGCAAATCTTTGGTTGGGTAGCAGTTCTTTCTGGTGTACTTCCCCTACTATTATTTGGCAGTTTCGGTAACTTCTGGAATTTGTTAGTTGGCTTCTTCTTGTTGCAAAATGCTGGTAATGCGGGTCAATTTGCTAGAGTACAAGAAAAACTCACAGGTTTGACTGCTGAAGATGCTGTAACTCTCGATAGCCCAATTGTATCTGCTAATCTTACCCTGAGAGAGTTTGCCGATGAGCGAGTCATAAGTGGGCAAAACTGGCATCGGTTTTTAGTGACTGATGATCATGGACAATTAGTAGGTGCGATCGCTGTTGATAATTTACGAACCATCCCAACAGCACTGTGGTCAGAAACTCAAGTCAAAGAAGTCATGCGACCAATTACCGAATCTACCACAGTCCAATCCGATCAACCTCTGCTGGAAGCCATGCAGTTACTCGAACAACAAAAGCTATCTGTGCTTCCCGTAATTCGTGAGAATGGCGTTCTAGTTGGAATCTTAGAAAAAGCTGCAATTATTCAACTACTTCAAAACCGAACTCAACCTAGCCCTGCATAGTTTATTGACACTCTCCCACCACAGCGTAGCTTGGTGGGAGATTCTTGTTTCACACAAACAGGAGTAATATCAAGTCCGGGTAATTAGTTATGATTCCCACAATCATTGCACCCCACCCCCAGCCTCTCCCCGCTTGCGAGGAGGAGAGACAAAGCGTAGCTTTGGCGGGATGGGGTTCTTGGGGTTTTATAAGTAATCAAGCGGACATGATATAACAGACGCAAAAGCCAGTGGCTTAAAGGATTTTAAACAAGATTACCCCGTTAATAAACGATGGTGCGATCTCTAAAGTTCAATAAATCAAGTATCATGTTCTTATATTGTTAGTCAACACCTGATCTCTGAGTCACACTAGACATAGGAGGATGATATATGAATTCGACAAATCCCCCTGAAAACGTGATTAATTGTTTGCAGACTATTTTGGATGCCACTGCTGCGGGAAATTACGAACTTTTTCTCACGGTAGGTGATTTAGAGTACAGAAGAGATATTACCAAAGAAATATTTGACCAAGTTAGCTCCCCGCTAATTCCACGCATGTCTGAGGGTTATACAATTACTTATTTCGGTCATCTCAAACAAGGAGAAACTCAGACCTATTTGTGGAAGCTGAGTTTTGCTGATGATGGACATGAATTTATAGTACGTGTGGGGATGAAGGGAGACAAAGTTAATCTGATATGGATTACTTAAAATATACCCATATCTGCGGTGATAACACGTTTCCAAGTTAATTCTTTTGTAGTCTCATCCCAATGCCAGCGTAATAAATTAGCGGGTTGACTCTTGGCAATTCCTGGTAAACCAATCGCTTGTCTAGGTGCATTAGTAGCTAAAGCGATCGCACTTTCTACGTCACAAATTCCCCACTTCATCAAATTCTGCACTCCCACCAATAAGGGTAAAGTCGTGCCCGACAAAGTGCCATCCGCCAGTTGTGCCGTACCGTTTTTAACTTCAATTTGCCGACTATCCCAAGGATACACACCATCGGGTAGCCCCAAAGGTGCAAGTGCATCGCTGACAAGAAATAGCCCTTTTTCTTCATAGCTAGCGCGAAGTAAAATTTGCAGCATCGTCGGTGAAACGTGTTTACCATCAGCAATAAAACTACACATTACATCAGGATGGGTAATTGCTGCCCCTAATAATCCTGGTTCGCGGTGATGTAATGCTGGCATGGTGTTGAAAGCATGGGTTACCATCGTTGCACCCTGATTAAAGGCACGTTGCGCTTGGGCAGCTGTTGCTTGAGAATGCCCTAAACTGACAGTAATCCCCAGAGAACGCAAATATGGAATGACTTCACCAGTCAAATCTAACTCCGGTGCTAAGGTGATCACTTTCACAATATGAGCATAATTACCCAAAACCCGCTTTACGTCGTCAATTGTTAAGGGTAACAGGTATTCTGCCGGGTGTGCGCCACGCTTTTGGAAATTCAAAAATGGGCCTTCTAAATGTACTCCCAGAATCTTGGCACCTGCTTGTTGACTAAGGAGAACCTCAGCAATAATAGCAAGCGATCGCTGAATGTATTCTACCGAGGTAGTTACAAGTGTCGGTAAAAATCCATCTACCCCGACATTCCACAAAAATTGTGAGATTTTCACCAGCAAGTGAGCATTAAGAGCTGTCAATTCGGGAAATGCCAAACCCAACGCACCGTTAATTTGCAAATCGACGCCGCCTAGAGAAATCCAGTCACCTGCTACATCTAGTAGAGGCGCACCGCTGTGTACTCCTACTGTACCCATTGGCAAAATTTGCTCAATTATGCCCTCTTGATTAACCAAGAGCATCTGCAAATCTTTGTACCCTGGTACTCTAGCATTGATAATGTCTACGGCACTTTGTGTTGCTTGGATCATCATACTGGCGAGAAGAGAGCTAAATTTGATTTTAGATGCAACGAATACTCATAATTTCAAGAACCGCGGTTCCTGAATTGGGTAGTGCGTTACTGTCCAGGTGTTATACGCGGTCCCGTGAAAGTTTCAGTCCCTGCTACTGGGGCATCATCTTTGAGCGGATTCGCGTTTAATGAGAATGACCTCAGTGTCGCTGTTGCTTGCACTATCCCAGCTTTCGGATCAAATGTTGCATTAATATCGCTTCTAGTAATTGCGCCAGGTAATGTTGCTGTTGGGTAATTGAAGTTGAGTACCGTGGCAGTAATCTCTCTCTCTGAGGTACACTTCCAACTGCCTTGTACGTTGCTATAGGGCTGGACAGAGGAAATACCACTTTGGTCTAAAGGAGAGGGTGCATCACTTTGGTTTGAACCAGTGACAAAATAGTTACCATCTTGAGTAATCGTTGTAATTAAGCCAAACGAACCGAAGTCACCAGAAACTGTCGTCAGATACGTGCCTGTCACCAATTTGCGACAATCTGTTATGTATTGAGCTGAGGCTTCGTGCAGATTTACAAACGTCGCCATAGTAAGTGCTAAGAATACACAAATCGTTAACGTGGCGAAAGCCTTAAGAGTTTTCATTCCAGAACCTCCACTGACAAGTACATAAACCTATTAACTCAAGGTGAAGTTGACAACTAAGTTTTCTCAGTAACAACTGTTGCACACAAACGGGTTGAGTGTAAATTTCAGAATTAAATTGCCAACCCTTTGTACAAAACCAGAGGCGAACACAGAGATCATGCAATTTTAACCAGCCCCGCCACAGTACCTGGATCCCAATTAGAGTATTACATCGATGTTTCAAGTAACCGCCATATGGAGCGATGTCTACGATGGTCACTGAGCTTTGTCGTACCACTTCGTGGAAGCAAGCTAGCAAGAGCGTCTCCAAGAGTTGTGCGGGCTACGCCTACGCACCCCTATCGCAATTCCCAGTCTGACCCCCGGCTTACCTGAGACTATCCCACTAATGTCAAAATGTAGTAATCTATTTCTCACTTGAGTTTGGTGGATCACTATATGGCTGGGAGTTTTGTTCGCAAAACATTCCGCAGGAAAGGATTGAGCGATTAGTCATTACAGCTGTCAATTTTGCGGAAAGTCTCAGCGGAGATTTCCTGCAATCAGAACTTTCCAAGACGAATTTTGAATGCGTGAATTTTGAATTATTATGACTCCCCTAGTCGGTATTATCATGGGCAGCGATTCTGATTTGCCCACTATGAAAGACGCGATCACAGTTTGTGAAGAATTTGGCGTTGAGAGCGAAGTGGCGATCGTTTCTGCTCATCGGACCCCAGCACGCATGGTGCAATATGCTCAACTTGCACACCAACGTGGTATTAAGGTGATTATTGCTGGCGCCGGTGGTGCTGCCCATCTGCCTGGAATGGTAGCGTCTTTAACTCCACTTCCTGTGATCGGTGTTCCTGTACCCACCCGTAACTTACAAGGTGTTGATTCTTTGTATTCTATTTTACAGATGCCTGCTGGTATTCCTGTGGCAACAGTAGCGATCGGTAATGCCAAAAATGCCGGACTTTTAGCAGTACAAATCCTCGCAACTGGGCAACCAGAATTGCTAGAAAGAGTTCAGCAATATCGCCAAACCCTATCTGAATCAGTAATTGCAAAGCAAGCAAAACTAGAACAACTAGGCTATGAGCAATATTTACAGCAGATGTTTTAATAAATGTTAACAGCAGGTGGTGGATCAGGAGAGCAGCAAGTCTTTCCCCCATGCCCCATGCTTAATGCTCAATACAACTCTTACCAGAGGCTGCGCCCTAAGCGTAGCTATGCCGCAGGCTTTACGACGCCGCTGGTTACTGAGCGTAGCCGAAGTATCAGTACAAGTGCCCAATAGACAAATGACAAATGACAAATGACAAATGACTAAACAAACTATTCGCGTAATTGCCCGTTTTATTGCTTTGCCAAACAAAGTAGAAGAACTAAAAGCTGTACTGTTGGAACTCATTGAGCCAACCCGTCAGGAAGCAGGTGCGATCAAGTATGAACTTTTGCAAAACCAGTCCGACCCAACAGACTTTACTTTTATAGAGGAGTGGACTTCTGATCAAGCCCTAAATACTCATCTAGATTCACCCCATCTTCAAGCGGGAGTAGGCAAACTCGAAGGTTTAGTGACTGCTGCACCAGATGTCCGCCGATACCATCTTTTGGCATAGTCACATATTGCTTTATTGTAGGGGAGCATTTGGAATATTTCAGCTTTAAATTCCAAGATTGAAGCGATCGCTCCAGAATCAATGCAGCATTCTGAAGTATCTTGATCCTGAGGCCTTAGTGAAAAATTGAGAGCTACAACATCCATGTGTCAATTGCTCGGAATGAATTGCAATGTTCCAACGGATATTTGCTTTTCTTTTGAAGGGTTTTCTGCACGGGGAGGAAAAACGGATGATCATCGCGATGGTTGGGGCATTGCTTTCTTTGAAGGAAAGGGATGTCGGATGTTTTTAGATGCCCAACCTTCTGTTGTTTCTCCAGTAGCGGAGTTAGTGCGGAGTTATCCCATCCACTCAACCCATGTCATAGCCCATATCCGCAAAGCCACTCAAGGTGAAGTTGCCTTACACAACTGCCATCCTTTCCGCAGAGAATTGTGGGGTCAGTATTGGGTGTTTGCCCACAACGGTAATTTGCCAGATTTTGATCCGGAAAATTTAGGCTTTTATCAAGCTGTAGGTGACACTGATAGTGAAAAAGCATTCTGTATGATGCTAGAAACATTGCGTCAACGCTTTCCTGAGGGTAAGCCTGACATCAAGGAACTGTACCTTGTACTGAAAGAAATTACAGCTGTAATTGCAAAATTGGGTATATTTAATTATTTATTATCAGATGGAGAACACTTATTTGCTTATTGCTCAACCAAACTCAGTTACATTGTCCGCCAAGCGCCCTTTGCAGCTGCCCATTTAATTGACCAAGACATGACTGTAGATTTTCGGGAGGTGACTACTGAGCGCGATCGCGTTGCTGTCATTGCTACCACACCCCTGACTGACAACGAAGTTTGGACACAAATCCAACCGGGAGAATTACTAGTTTTTCAGGACGGGCTGCCCCTGAAATATGCGTTCAGTTCCGAACAAGTCTAGGTTATGTAAAATGACAATCTTACTCAATAAATGCTTTGGTAGCCAAGGCTCAAATATCTGATATTTTTGACGAATTTCACAATTAACTAGATATTTTTCCCATTTATAAATCATCTAAATGGGTTTTCTTTTTCATGCTTTCTATGATAACCTCTCTTGTCCAATGCTATATTTTTTATGGACTTCATGGACAAGTAGATTTGCAATAAAGCCAACGAGTCGCACATACCCCTTCTTTTTCAACCCATTTGCCAAAAAGAGCCACAGAAATCCCTAAAAAGGCGATCGCACTAGAAAATATCCAGCCGAGAGTTGGCAACTTCCAATCTGTCGAGGCTGATTGGGTGATGCCGATCAGTTTCGTCATTGGCAGATTGAACATGCTAAAGCCATACACTTGTCCTATACACAGGTGAATTGCTAATGCTGCTGGAGGAATCAACCAGCGATTAAATCCAGGCTGTGCAATGGTTTGTTCTTTGTCTAAAACAGAAGTTCGTATCATATTGCAAAATTTTTCCTCTATCTTGGAAAAGTAACTTTGATAATATGCATTCGCCTTTTCTTGACTAAGGAACAAAAAAGAACTCGTTTGATTGAAAATAGGATTTTCCCATTGACAGAAAGACAATTATGTGAAGCTGTAACCCCTTGTTTTACATACTCCTGTGACTGCGAGATTTCTTGTTTACCTAAGAATCAAAAGAATAAGTAAGTGGGCGAGAAAATTTCCGAGTATATAACAAAATGTAAATTCGGCACATACCTTATAAATTCGTTATTTTACCGTTTTTACAAAACTAAACATCTATTTGTTTTCTCATGCCTACCTACTTAAGCTCAAATCAGCTATTGAGGCATCGTCATCAGCAGAAACTACATTTCCAATTTTGGAAATAGCAGTGAGTCTCAAAAATTAGCTATTCACTAGCAATTTGCTTGATACATTAAGTAGCCAATTGTGATGATAACTTAAATAGTAGAAAGTAAAAACATTTATAATTCCTCACAAAACTGGTAGAATCACCATATTCTTGATAAAGAATGTGATGTTTCTTGCTATTTGCAACTAAATAGATGGAATCATCTAGTATGATAAACACTATACAACTGTATTACCATCAGTTATCCGTAGATTTAGTGGAGGAAATAAAATGAGTTTGTGGCAACGCCCACTGAAAAGATTACAAGCGCTCGCTGAACATAGAACCTATCGGTTCCGGCTAAATTCGCTCAAAAGCTTTGTATCGCTCTTTTTAGTAGGTACTTTATTGAGTATGGCGCTTGCCGCCTGCTCTGGTGGAACTGAAAGTAATTCTTCCTCTGAAACCCCTACAGCTAGTCCTGTTGCTGCAAGCAAGGATAATGTTCAACTAACCCTCGTTTCTTTTGCAGTTACCAAAGCAGCTCACGAAGCGATCATTCCTAAGTTTGTAGAACAGTGGAAGAAAGATCATAACCAAACTGTCACCTTCAAACAAAGCTATGGCGGTTCTGGTTCTCAAACTCGCGCCGTCATCGATGGTTTGGAAGCAGATGTCGTTCACTTGGCACTAGCTGGAGACACCACAAAGATTGAGAAGGCTGGATTGATTCAGCCAGGATGGGAGAAAGAAGTTCCCAACAATGGTATTGTCTCCAAATCAGTTGCAGCATTAGTCACTCGTTCCGGCAATCCTAAAGGTATTAAGAACTGGGAAGATTTAACCAAAGACGGTGTGAAATTGATTACTGCTAACCCCAAAACTTCCGGCGGTGCTAAGTGGAATTTCTTAGGACTATGGAATTCTGTGATTAAAGCTGGTGGTGATGAGGCTAAAGCTACTGAATTTGTGACTAAAGTTTACAAAAATGTACCAATCTTGCCTAAAGATGCGCGGGAAGCTACTGATACATTTGCCAAGCAAGGGCAGGGAGATGTTTTAATAAACTACGAAAATGAAGTTATTTTGGCACAGCAAAAGGGCGAGAAGGTTGAGTATGTCGTTCCCGATGTGAATATATCCATCGACAATCCGATCGCTGTGGTAGATAAAAACGTCGATAAGCATGGTACCCGCGAAGTTGCTGAAGGTTTTGTGAAATACCTCTATAGCCCAGAAGCACAGCAAGAGTTTGTCAAATTGGGATTTCGATCGGTGGATGAGACTTTAGCTCAAACGAAGGAAGTCACAGACAAATTTCCCAAGGTGAAAACTCTCGGTACAGTTGCAGACTTCGGTGGTTGGAGTGCAATCGATCAGAAGTTCTTCGCAGATGGCGGTGTGTTTGATAAGATTCAAGCCCAAATTAAACGGTAATTAGTCATTAATCAATGGTCGGTGGTCACTAAAAAAACAACTGACCACTGGCAAAAAACTTTTTTTGAAATTAAAATTTTGAATTTTTGATTATGACGACTGTATCTTCTTCTGTGGAAGTTGAACGCAAAACGCCATTCTGGAAGAGATTGGGGCGGGTTCCGTGGACTTGGCGAATCACCATTGCATACCTGACAGTGATGTTATTTATCCCCATAGCTGCCATGTTCTTGAAAGCGAGTACGGAACCTCCAGCGAGATTTTGGGCGATCGCAACCAGTGATATTGCATTAGCCACTTACAATGTCACTTTTTTTACAGCAATATTTGCTGCCTTGCTGAATGGGATTTTTGGGACTTTGATTGCTTGGGTTCTGGTTCGCTACGACTTTCCCTTAAAACGCTTGATTGATGCCACAGTGGATTTACCCTTTGCCCTGCCAACATCGGTAGCAGGGCTAACCCTGGCAACAGTTTACAGCGATAATGGCTGGATAGGTTCGCTACTAGCACCACTGGGAATTAAGGTGTCTTTTACCCGCACGGGAGTAGCGGTGGCAATGATATTTATCTCACTACCTTTTGTGGTGAGAACTGTGCAACCTGTGCTTCAGGAAATGGAACATGAAATAGAAGAAGCCGCCTGGTGTCTGGGGGCTTCTCAATGGCAGACCTTCTGGAAGGTAATTTTGCCACCTTTATTTCCGACAATTTTGACTGGTGTTGCTTTGGGTTTCTCCCGTGCAGTTGGGGAATATGGGTCAACTGTGATTATCTCTTCCAATACACCATTCCAAGATTTGATTGCACCTGTGCTAATTTTCCAGCGGTTAGAACAGTATGACTATTCTGGTGCAACAGTAATTGGCATAGTTTTACTATCAATTTCGTTGGTATTGCTATTGGCAATTAATTTCTTACAAGCATGGGCAAGGCGATATGACAGTAGATAAGCCAAGTTTTCACTCATCTTCTGCCTCTGATACAGAAATAGCCAAACCTAAAGAGCAGAAGAGTTGGGTACCAATAGTTTTAATTGGGATAGCGATCACCTATTTAGCTCTGGTTCAATACATCCCTGCAATCAACGTTTTTATCCAAGCCTTCAGCAAAGGATTTGGGCCGTTTCTGTCCAACCTGACGCGACCAGCTTTTATCCATGCAGCTTGGCTAACACTGTTGCTAGCTTTGATTTCTCTGCCTATAAATACAGTATTTGGGCTATGTGCAGCTTGGGCGATCGCTCGTCATAAATTTCCCGGACGCGCCGTAGTTTTGAGCATTATTGACCTGCCCTTTTCGATTTCGCCTGTAGTCGCAGGATTAATGATTGTGCTACTTTACGGACGCAATGGGTGGTTTGGGCCTTGGCTCCAGGCTCATGATATCAAGATTATCTTTGCTTTTCCAGGTATGGTGCTGGCTACAGCCTTCGTGAGTATGCCCTTTGTGGCGCGGGAAGTGATTCCTGTTTTAGAGGAATTTGGTAAAGATCAAGAAGAAGCTGCTAGAACTCTAGGTGCAAAAGATTGGCAGATATTTTGGCGCGTCACCTTACCTAGTATCCGCTGGGGCTTACTTTACGGTTTAATTTTGACCAATGCCAGAGCAATGGGTGAATTCGGGGCGGTTTCGGTGGTATCTGGCAACATTGCTGACCAAACCCAAAGCTTACCATTGTTTGTAGAAGATGCTTACAAACAGTACGAAACTGAAGCTGCTTTCTCTGCGGCTGTACTGTTAGCGTTGTTAGCAGTAGTAACCTTAGTGCTGAAGGAGCTTTTAGAACGGAAAACCCGCATTAAAGATGTTGAATAGAAAAATCAAGCGATTATAGTTATCCTTTGAATAGGATACAAGCAAATCAGGGAACCTGGTACGATCTACCTAGTACCTATCAGGAAATTACCATTAGGGTTAAGGGTAGTTCTGTACCAATCCCGATCAGGGATTGAAATAATTCAGATATGGCTAGTGACAATACACTTACCAATAAACGGATTCGACTAAGAATTCCTAAGAATTATCACCAGGAACCTGTCATTTCTCGCCTGGTGTCTGACTATGGACTGACTGTGAATATCACCGCAGCAATTTTGGGAGCCAATGCTGTCGGTGATGGTTGGTTTGACCTTGAACTACAAGGAACAGATGCACAAATTCAGAGTGGGTTAACCTATCTCCACGACTTGGAGTTGCAAGTCTGGGATGACACTCAAGCAAGTGATTGGTAAGGGTTAACCTCTCTCTAAATCTCTCTCCTAAAAGGAGAGAGACTTTGAATTTTCCCCCTTCCCGCGTCGGGAAGGGGGTTAGGGGTTAGGTTTTTCTTTAATAAGCGATAGAAATTAGTTTTTCAAAATCTTGGTAATCAAAATTTTGTTGTTTTTGGGAATATTTACCACAGACATCATAGTAAACTTTATTTTCTTGCATATTAAAGAAATATCCTTCTATTTCGGATTGCTGTTGTTTTACCTTAAAAACTACTTTGTTAGTTGTATATTTACCATATTTGCTAATTAGATAAGCAAAACTCTCAAAATTTCCATTTTGAGCTTTTTTAAATTCTAATAAATCATCATTATTATCATTGCTTTGTAAAATTAATGTCTGTATGTCTCTAATACTTTTGAGACGATTAGTTTCAAACTGATCATCTTTTCTAGTGAAGGTGATAATTTCATGATAATTATACAAAATTCCCATATCGCAACCAGATTTTTTTAGATACCTTTGAATCTGATTATAATGATTTTTTAAATTTACGTCTTCTCGTTTTACTTCCACAATTATTAAAGGAGACTGATATGGCTTAAAATTATCATTTTTCTGCTTTTTGGATATTTCTACATCATGACTATTCACCTCAACTTCGATATTAATGATATCTGGAAATAACTGAGTTTCTTTAATAAGAAAATGAATAAAGATTTGTCTAACCAACTCCTCTGGTCTTCCATTAATTGGAATTTGTATTTCCCTAATCAAACATTTTGTATATTCTTGATAATCTTTTGAATATTTGATGAGTTTTGTGGATATTTCTTGTTGTAAATCAATCATATATCTTTTGAGAGATAGCAATTAATAGTGGATAAAATAGTTTTAGGGACACAATTATATTGCGCCCTAAACTGTGTATTAAATGTGCAATTGAGAAATTGTCTATTTTTCCCCAAAAAAGCCTAGTATTTTAGTAACTAATTTTTCCCAATGATATTCAGCTTTGCTTTTTAAGAATGTATTTAAATTTGTCTCTTTTTCCAGTTCTCGCTGAAATATCAAACATACATTATCGACAAATGTTTCTCTCCTCTTCCTCTCCTTACCTTTTTCATCAAATAGAGCCTTCCAAAAAGCCGAATCTTCGTTTCGAGGTAATAGTTTTCTCGTGATTTCTTCTTCAACTTCTTTACCTACTTCGTATATAAAATCGTCATATAATACGTAAAACTTTTTAACTAATTCAGGGAACAATATCTTTAAAGATTCATTCACAGATATAAGCTCATTGAGGATATTTTCTAATTCCTGTTTTACTTCTTTAGTAAATTTTTTCAGCATTTTATCTTCATCTATTCCCCCAGCAACAACCCTCGCATCGTAATATATATCTATATCTCTTGGCTGATAGTAACCGAAATTTCTATGGATAGCGTGTTTCGTGTTCCATGCTGGATAAACCGTGCGATAGTATTTATTAACATATTCATCAATAAAATCTTCATAAACAAAACCAGGAACTCTTTTACTTAAATCCCGTAAACTCTTTATTTTCTGAATGGCATTTTGAATTGCCTTGATTTCTGATTCCTTTAAAGCATCACTATTTTTGATTTTCGCCGAGCTTTCTTTGATAGCCTTGATTTCATCTAATAAAATATTTCGCCTACGTTCTACTACACCCGCTATAGCTTCGATAAATTCATTTTTATCTTTTTGTACATCTTCTTCATCGTAGTTTTCATTTAGTTTAACTATATCATCACGATAGTATCTCAAAGAATCATAGAACAAGATGTTTTTTTGGAAAAAATCTAAATTTAACTTTTTGAATGTAGCTTGAACTTCGTCTTGTCTGATTCTAATTCCTAAATCTCTATCTTCATCAGAGCCATGAACTTTTTCAGGCTCATTTTTGCGAGGTAATACCAAAGTTACAAATCTATGATGAAAGTCTTTGGATTTAGATGTAAGATGATAGATGATTAATTTACTAATATTAGCTTCAGGAGCATCATTAAAGGGAGTTACGAAAATACAGATGGTATCCTGACTGTCAACATATTTCTGCAAGTCTTTACGAATTGAGTTTTCATCAAGTCCTTTGGTATCAACAACTGAATCGAACTGAGACAAGTTGGAACCAGATAATATATCATCGCTCAGATAAAGATATATTTTCCTTGGAATAGCAAATTCCTTTAACTGGACATTATTGATGGCAGCAAAGGTATTTTTTATCCATTCTTGCTCATTATTCTGGTTGTCAAACTCAATTTTAGTAGTAGTTCTAGCTTCAATATTTGCATTATTCAATGCAGTTTTTTTAAGAAAATCTACTCCTGATTCATTAAGTAACTCCTTCGCTTTATCGTTTCTTAAAATATTCTTTTTATCACCATCATCGATTGTTTTAGAAGTTATTTTAAGTTCTGTAATATTCCTAATAACTCTCTCAATTTCTTGAGAAATGATTATTTTATCCTCTGACTGCGTATTATCTCTATTAACAAGAGAATCGCAGAAATCAAAAATAAGATTTTCCATCTCATCAACTGTATAAGGCTCTATCTCTATGTAAGTTTTTTCAGATGCCTTAATAATTATTTCACATATAGTAGTTCTGCCCGCTCCGGTTGATAGTAACTCTTTCGTTTCGGTTACATTTTTAGTTTTGCCATTAATTGTCTTGGAAACCTTGAAGTCGCTAATTAGGTTAAAAAGATGACAGATGGCTGTAGTTTTTCCTTTACCAATAGTACCTATAAAAACAATTTTATATTTATCTATACTAAGAATTTTCTCGATTTCTTCTAATCTTTCTAGCTTTGATTTCAGGTTGTTGATGCCTGAAGCACCTGATAGTTTGCTGATTTCATGTCTTAATTTTTGCTTCAATGATGTAATTTCTTCTTGTGGCTGCGTCGTCAACATACTATTTTCCCTGTTCTAATGCTACTTACTTGATACTTGCAGTATGCCCACTATGGTATGAAATCTAACAAAATTCTTACAACACCATTTAACCTGACTTCGGGAACTCTTTAATCACTTGCTAATGAGTAAAACGATATCTAAGACGGGCTGTGACACTCGTGACGCTCGTTGCGCTAAAGCGTCTCCCTTTGGGAGATGACTCGCTCTAAGCGTTGGTGCAGCCTCTCGTAAAGAAGCCATGCCGCAGGCTTTACGCTGCGCTATCGCCTTTGGCGTCTCCCCTTCTCCCTGAGAGGCTAGCGCCTGCCGTAGGATGCCCAAAGGGCTGTAAGGAGAAGACTCGCTAACACTTTGCTATCTAACGTCGTCCTCCAGTTTTGATTCCAAGATAATGACGTATATCAGCGAACGGATAGATGTAAGAAATTCTCAATTGGTTTGGCGTCAAAGTATTCCATATAAATTGAGCCTAATTTACGTAAATTTACTTGTTGTTTCTTTGCGGTCTTTGTGAAACTCTTCTTCACATAACAATTAAATTTATTAAATCGATAGAGTTGCCGTAGTTTAATAAGAGCCAAAAAAATGAAAATCTCTATGAGGCTGACATTGTATTTGCCGCTCATAAAGCTAAATCTGGCTATGTTTGGGCAAAGATTGTTTCAAAGTCCCATTAGCCTTTATAGATTTCGTAGATTAAGAATAAATATTATTAATACTTTTACACGTTTAAGATAGTTTTCAATTAACTTAAACAAAAATGTAGCTGAAATCACAGCACTACCCTCGAAAACCTATTATCTGTCAACTCCCCTTGTAAATAAATTCTGATAACTATTTGCAATTGCTTAGTCATATCCTGTAATCTGTATTCTCAAGTAGCTGATTACATATCTCAGTAGCTAGCAGCTATTTGCTAATTTATTGAGAGTTAATCACAGCCGAAGAGTAAGTGTAGGGGTGGAAAATGGTGTTAAGGCAAATATTGAAAGTTCTGTTGGTTACAAGCTCTATTTTGTTCTCCGTTCCAATAAGTGCAATTGCTCAAGAAGTCAACAAACAAGCACAAGGCAAATATGTTACATCGGTACTACGCGATTCTAGGTCGATTGGAAAGATTCTAAGACTCAATGAAGTAGAACTTCCCAATACCAGCGCTCAAATGCTAGTACAGTCACCAACAACACCGAATATCCCAACTACTGAAGTTACGCAAGTGACAGGAGTTAAGGCAAATCCCACCAACAAAGGTGTGGAGGTGATTTTACAGACATCAAGAGGGCAACAGTTGCAACTAGTCAATCGCAGTGCTGGTAGCAATTTTATTACTGACATACCCAATGCTCAACTGCGCCTACCATCAGGCGAAGCATTCACATTCCGCTCAGAAAAGCCAATAGCGGGTGTTACACAGATAACGGTAACAAATCTTGATGCCAATACTATCCGGGTGACAGTGACAGGTGAGATAGGTGTACCAACTGTGGAGTTATTTGATAGTCCAGACGAGGGTGTGATCTTCTCTGTTGCGAGTACCGCACCTTCTACGCCGTCACAGCAGCAACCCCAAACACCACAACAGCCAACGAACCAGACACAACCAAGTCAGCCATCAGCTTCGGGTGATCAGCCAATTGAATTAGTGGTTACAGGTGAGCAAGATGGGTATCGCGTACCAGATGCGTCAACCGCGACTAAGACTGATACACCTCTGCGCGATATTCCCCAATCGATTCAGGTGATTCCTCAACAAGTCATCAAAGATCAGCAAATTACACGGATTAGCGATGCAGCACGCAATGTCAGTGGTGTGACTCTGCAAGGCGGCTATGCCGGAGCTACGGATAATTACAACATTCGGGGATTTACAACCTATGACAACTTGAGAAACGGTTTTTCCGTTCAAGACAACTTTGTGAATCCGACTAACATTGAGCGGATCGAAGTTCTCAAGGGTCCGGCTTCAGTGCTATATGGACAGTTTGAGCCGGGTGGTGTAGTCAATTACATTACTAAACAACCACTCAGTGAGCCTTATTACTCTGCTGAATTTACAGCCGGAAGTTTTAGCACTTATCGTCCCTCCATTGATATTTCTGGGCCCCTGAACTCAGACAAAACGTTGCTGTACCGTTTGAATGCGGCATACGAGAACTTTGGTAGTTTTATCGATTTTAATCATCAGGAAACATTCGCGATCGCACCAGCCTTCACCTACAGAATTGGTGATGCCACAACATTGACACTAGAGTATGAATACCTCAAAGTCGATCGCACCTTTTATGATGGTTTTGTGCCCGATCCAATCGTTTTTAAAGCTCCTATCAGTCGTTTTTTGGGGGAGCCAGGCGATCGTTTTTCCCAAGAAACAAACTCTGTATTTCTTAACGTCAATCATCGCTTCAGTAAAAACATCCAGTTCCGTAGTGGCTTTTCCGTTACGCTTAATGATTCTGAGGAATCAGAGTTTCGACCGGATAGCATTGTAGATGGTCGTACTGTGTTGCGAAGATTTGGTGCTGGTCCTAGTTATTACCAAAACTATTCTCTGCAAAACGATTTAATCAGTAATTTCAAAACTGGTTCTATCCAACATCAAGTTCTTCTAGGGTTGGAGTGGATTAAAAATATCCGTGGCTACGATTATCTCCGAAGTACTTCTTCACTGACTCCCAGTATTGATTTATTCAATCCTGTGTATGGCGCTTCCCCGCCACCAGAGTTTGATGAGGCAGCAGAAGGGGATCGTTTTGATCGCAATACCATCGCCGTTTATCTGCAAGATCAAGTGACATTGCTGCCAAATTTGAAGCTATTAGTAGGCGGCAGGTATGACTTTATTCACCGCAAAAATCGCGCGCAACTGCTGGATTCTTTGGGTAGAGATCCAATTGATGATGCCACTGTTGATCGGTTGTATAATGATGCCTTTTCACCTCGCGTTGGCATTGTTTATCAGCCGATTGAACCGATTTCAATTTACGCCAGCTACACCCGCTCGTTTAATCCCAGTGACTCGCGGACAGTAGATGGAACTCAACTACCACCAGAGCGCGGTACTCAGTATGAAGTCGGAGTCAAAGCCGAGCTGATTAAAGACAGGCTATCTGCCACCTTTGCTGCCTATGATATCACCAAAGAAAATGTCGCTACAACCGATCTAAACAATCTTGACTATTCCATTGCGGCTGGAGAAGTGAAAAGTCGCGGTTTGGAATTTGATGTTTCTGGGCAGATTCTACCAGGCTGGAATGTGATTGCGTCATTATTCCACAACGATGCTTTTGTGAGTAAAGATAATACTTTACCAGTGGGCGACTCCTTGGTAAATGCTCCTGGTGTTGGGGGGAGTCTGTGGACAACTTATGAAATTCAAGACGGGAATTGGAAAGGATTAGGTTTTGGTGGAGGAATATTTTATACTGGCGATCGCGAAGCCACACTTCCCAACACATTTAAAATCCCCTCCTATGTGCGTGCTGATGCCACAATTTTCTACAAACGCGATAACTGGAGGGTTGGGCTGAACTTTAAGAATCTTTTTGATACTACATATTACGATTCTCAAGGCTACATTCTGCGTCCTGGTGCGCCTTTAACAGTGTTGGGAACATTTTCTGTGCAGTTTTGATTCCTGTAATTTCTGAACTGATTAAGTACTGTTTGAACACATGTATAGTTGGTGTTTTTGTCATCTGAAATAATAAGGTGTATGGAGACAAAATGAGTAAGCAAGTAAATAAAATCAGGTATAAGCCAGAGTATTTTTTGATACTTCCTGCGGTTTTCCTGGTTCAGCCTGCAAAAGCGCAAGATATTTCCAAATCTAATAATCGGTTGAGCGATCGCCTCGCGAAAACACTACCACAAGCCAAGCCACCTGAAGCAACTAAAAAGATTAGGCAATTAAGTGAGCTAGAACCCGTTGTTACCACCGCTAAAATGTTGGTGCAGTCGCGAACACCAGCAAACACACCACAAACAGAAGTTGTGCAAGTTACCTCAGTAAAGGCAAGTCCCACTGCTAAAAGTGTGGAGGTGATTTTACAGACATCGAAAGGACAACGATTGCAAATCACGAATCGTAGTGCTGGCAATAATTTTATCGCTGATATTCCCAATGCACAATTGCGTTTACCCAGTGGTGAGGCATTTACATTCCGCTCAGATAAACCAATAGCAGGTGTTAGTGAGATCACAGTTACTAACTTTGATGCCAATACTATCCGGATGAGTGTAACAGGAGAAACAGGTGTTCCAACTGTCGAGTTATTTGACAGTGCAGATGAGGGTTTAATTTTTAGTGTGGCAACTACTGCATCTACAGCGCAACAAACTCAAACCCAACCAACTCCTGAACAGCAGCCAGAAAGTCAAACACAGCCTAGTCAACCATCAACACAAGGTGATGAACCGATTGAGTTGGTAGTCACGGGTGAACAAGACGGATATAGTGTACCAGATAGCACAACTGCAACTAAAACTGATACTCCTCAACGTGACATTCCCCAGTCAATTCAAGTAGTTCCCCAACAAGTCATCAAAGACCAGCAAATCACAAGGATTAGTGATGCTGTACGAAATGTCAGTGGCGTGGCGGTGCAAGGATCGTTTTCTAACCTTACTGATAACTACATCATCCGAGGACTTATTACATACAACAACCTGAGAAATGGTTTTGCAGTTCAAGATAACTATATCAATCCGATCGCTGTTGACCGAATCGAAGTCCTTAAAGGTCCTGCTTCGGTGCTATATGGTCAGTTTGAACCGGGTGGTGTCGTTAATTATATCACCAAACAACCACTCTCCACTCCCTATTATGCAGGTGAATTGACAGTCGCAAATTATGATTTTTATCGTCCCTCAATTGACATTTCCGGGCCACTTACTCCTGACAAAAATGCGTTGTATCGTTTAAATACCGCTTATGAAAATTCCGGTAGCTTTATTGATTTTGTGAATAGTGAAGGTTTCTCAATAGCACCTGTATTATCTTTAAAACTTAGCGATGCTACAACTTTGACTTTGGAATACGAGCATAGTACAATTAACCGGACTTTATATGATGGTTTGCTACCTATTCGTGAATCTTTTCAACTTCCCATCAGTCGTTTTTTAGGAGAACCAAATACCAGCAACTATAACTATAATTCTGATGCAGCTAGCTTTACTTTAGAGCATCGCTTTAGTGATAATCTCCGGTTGCGTAGTGCCTTTTTAACTAACCTATACCATGCTGATTATACAGCCATTCGACCAGATTCATTAGAAGACGATGGTCGGACAATATCGCGAACATTTGCAGGGGGTCTTGATTACTATAAATCATTTACTCTGCAAAATGAGCTAGTCGGGAAGTTCAAAACTGGTTTTATCAATCATCAATTACTGCTAGGTTTAGAGTTGAATTTGAACCTATATGGTAATGATTACATTCGGACTCCTGCTCCCGGCATTGATATTTTCAATCCAGTTTATGGTGCAATATTGCCAACTAGTTACAATCCGAATCGAAACGATGAAGCAAAACAAAATACCGTTGGTATTTACTTACAAGACCAAGTAGCATTACTTCCTAATTTAAAACTGCTATTCGGTGGGAGGTTGGATTTTATCAACTATAAATTTAGAGAATTAGACTATAACAACAATCGGGAATTAACTTCTCAAAGTGAGTTTTATAATGATGCTTTTTCACCCCGTGTGGGACTGGTTTACCAACCTATAGAGCCAATTTCTCTTTACGCTAGTTATAGCCAATCTTTTGTACCCAACAATAGCAGAACAGTTAGCAAAGAGTCGTTAGAACCAAGTCGTGGAACCCAGTATGAAGCAGGGATTAAAAGCGAGTGGTTGGATAATAAGCTTTCAGCAACACTTGCAATGTATGAGATTACAAAAACTAACGTCGCTACAACCGATTTAACTAATACTGATTACTCAATTGCAGCTGGAGAAGTTAAAAGTCGGGGTATTGAATTCGATATCGCTGGGCAAATTTTACCTGGATGGAATGTGATTGCATCTTTTGCCCATAATGATGCCTTTGTTAGCAAAGATAACAGCATACCTGTAGGTGACAGATTAGTTGGTGCGCCACGAAATAGCGCTAGCTTGTGGACAAGCTATGAATTTCAAAGTGGTTCCCTGAAGGGATTTGGATTTTGTGGAGGACTCTTTTTTGTGGGCGATCGCCAAGCTTTACTACCAAATAATGGAGTTGTCCTAGCCTCATACGTGAGAACTGATGCTTCTATTTTCTATAGAAAAGAAAATTGGCGAGTCGGTCTTAACTTTAAAAATCTTTTTGATACCAATTATTACGATTCTCATGGCTACTATCTACTTCCTGGAGCACCACTAACTGTTCTAGGAACGATTTCCGTGCAGTTTTGACCCCATCTCACCTCGATGCAAAGGTGAAGGAACAAGAGAGTTTCTAACCTTGCTTTGGGAGACAAATCAATTCTTCCTCCTTGCATCAGGGAATGAGTGGGTAAAAATCCAACTAGCTTTGTGGCAATTATGAACCGAAAAAAACTACGCTCTATCGTTTTTTACCTGCACCAATATATCGGTCTTTTTGTTGGACTGGTGCTGGTTATCGTTGGCTTGACAGGTAGCTTGTTGGTGTTCGAGCAAGATTTTGACCACTTTATGATTACTCAACAGTATGGACAGATTATTCCCCAACAGGTGCAGTTATCCCCAGAGTCAGTGCTGAATACAATTGAGGCGAAGTATGCCGCGCGAAGCGATCTCCATCTTTTTCGTATTTATTTGCCAGATACTCCTTCTTCTCCCTACGTGGGGCAGTTGTCATCAGCTGATGAGCAAAGGACAGAAGTTTTTGTCAACCCTTATACAGGCAAAATTCTCGGTGAGCGGATATCGAATAAAACTCTAATTGGTGTCATCCTTAGTCTGCACTACAGCCTAATGGCAGGGGAAACCGGAATTATGTTTGTTGGCATTGCTGCCTTTCTAATGTGTATCCTCATCATCACAGGTTTAGTTCTCTGGCCCGGTTGGCGTAAGCTAATTGCAGGCTTCAAAATCAAACTTGATGCTCATCCCAAGCGGGTGAACTTTGACATTCACAAAGTTGCTGGCATTATCACTGTGGTTTTTTTATTCTTTACTGGCTTTACTGGCTTTTGCTGGAGCTTCAGCTTTCCTGAGCCGATTATTTACGCTGTTACATTCACCCCAAAACCATCTGAGCCAGTATCCAAGCCAATTCCTAGTAAATCAACTTTAGGGCTGACAGAACAACTCAAAATTGCCAATGCTGCCTTACCTGGTGCTGTTACCAAAAGCATTTATTTTCCCAGCAAACCAGAAGATGCTCTCCAAATTCGCATGAAGCTGCCGCAGGAAAATGTAGAGTATGGGAATAGTAATGTTTATCTCGATCAGTACACGGGTGAGGTTTTAAGAGTTGATAATGCTTTAAAGATGCGGTTGGGCGATCGCGTCCTCAACTCTTTTATACCCCTGCACTACGGCACATTTGGTGGCTTACCCACCCGTATTCTCTATGTATTTGTTGGACTTGCACCATTGGTTCTTTTTGTTACTAGTTTGATGATGTGGTGGTATCGCTATCGGGCAAAAGCTGTAGTTAGCGATGTCTGACAACAAGCCAAGGCAGCGTCTACGCTTAATAGAAATGTTACAGTCAGGTCGAAAACTGACAACTCTTATTACGATGGGCAAAGCCTCACCGGAGGCGATCGCTCTTTGCATCTGTCTTTTAGGCGATGCCTTTGGTGTACGTACTCCTGATTTATTAGTATTAAAATACACTAAAAACTATTGACTATCACCATTTTTCAGACACTGGCAATACTCAGGAGGTTTTAGTTATTTTCAACTAGCTGGGATGCCTAAGCCAGGAAGTCACCCTTGTGCTCGACGTTGACAAACCGTTCTACATTATTGATGTCAGCAAAGCTATTTTTGATCCATGCTTGCTCATTATCACGATATCAGCTGTAAAAGATTCTTAATGGGTTTGGCCTCAAAGTACTCCACATAAATTGAGCCTAATTTACGTGAATTTACCTATTGTTTCTTTGCGGTCTTTGTGAAAGTATCCTTTACATCACAACTAAATGTATTAAATCGATAGAGTTACCGTAGTTTAATAAAAGCCAGAAATATGAAAATCCCTATGAGGCTGACATTCAACCAGGCACAGTTGAGTTGTAGAGACACGGTATTAGCAAGATTCTCTACCGAAACCAAAAATTGCGTAGGCGCAGCCCGCCTTCTCTACGAGACGCTCCGCCAACAGCATCGCTATTGGAAATTAATCTGATGTCTCTCACAAAATCTGTAGAACCCGCTTCAGTCCACAGCCGAATTCTCGTGCCTCAGCGGTATCACAGGCAACCTGTAATTTCTCGACTGGTGTCTCGTTATGGTTTAACCGTCAATATCAAAGCTGCATCTTTGACATCAGACAGTGACAGCGATGGCTGGTTTGATTTAGAACTTTCAGGAAATCCCCAAAAACTGACAAACAGCCTATCTTACTTGCAAGGATTGGGAGTGAATTTGCTGCAACTAGCGATCGCTAACAACATTCAACCCAACCAGCACTCTCTACCTTTCCCAAATCCACCTAGCAAACTGAGTCCCAAAGACTCTGCATGGCTGACAAATCAATGGCAAGAACAATTCCAGCAATGGATTTCTACAGGTCAAACCAATCGATTGCGCCTGCAACTGTGCGTCTTAAAATCTTACTATGAGGAACCAGTGATTTCCGAGTTAGTTTCTCGTTATGGACTAACAGTCAACATCACCAGTGCTAGACTTCAACCCGATACGCAAGATGACGGCTGGTTTGACTTGGATTTGTGGGGAAGAACAAAGCAACTCTACTCTAGCCTAAGTTATTTGGAAAAACTGGGGCTACCAATTTGGCTGGATTTGTCTAGCGTTTATAGCGATCGCTAACTGAATAATTAAAATTATCGCAATCCTCAGATCGATAACTTGTTAGATAAGTTGAGGATCTCGTTGTTTAGAAACCATTTATAAAGTAAATCAAAAGTTAGGGTGTGTTACAGCTTTAGGGACTGACAAAAAATAAATTGTCCAAAATTATTTGTACATTTGTAGGGGATCTTGGCCTTGCGCCCCTACGTTCGCGGAGCGTCCCGCAGGGATGGGATGTTTTTTTAACTTTGAGATGCTCCCCTGGCTCCCCTACAGTAATTTTATTTTTACTTTATAAATGACCTCTGACGAATGATTCCTGAATTAATTCATGGAAAACAAAAAACTTAGTATCAATATTTTTTGTAACCATCAAATTTATTAGTAAAGTAATTATGAATTATGCTGACGGCGATGGCTGGTTTTGCTGAAATAATCTAAATTTCGTAGTACCAAATTTCTTCTTCTCGCAGCACAATTCGATGTAGGGAAAGACGATCAATCAAGCCTTCTTGCTCAAACTGCCCAAGAACACGAGTGATGGTCACACGAGTTGAACCAAGCATTTCCGCCAGGTCTTCATGAGTCAGACGCATATCTATTAAACGTCCCTTCTCAACTTCCGAACCAAACTTTTTGGATAACCATGCCAACAGCTTGATAAGCATATTATCTACTTTTTTATGGCTACGAATAACCATCAATTCTTGAGCTTGTTGGATATGAGCAAGTAGAGTTTCTGTTAGTTGAGTCCATTCCTCTAAATGTAAGACCGTCGCTTCCACTTTAGTTAAGCATTCCATCTGATAAGGTTCTAATTTTGACAAAGCCTTACCAACGATATCTCCAGGCCCCCACAATCCCAAAGCGACAGTTGTACCATCTTCCAGATAAGTAAAAGTCCTGACAAAACCCGTTTCAATCTTCCAAAGTCCGTTTTGATGCTCTGGCAGGAATGACCGACGGGCAAAAAATTGCTTAGTATTATTACTGTTTAAGCTAGAAAAGCTTGTGTACAAAAACACCATATATAACACTATTTTCCGATAAATTAACCGTAGTATTATATATTTATATCAGGTTCTAAGAGCTTATGAGTATTTTAAAGAGGGGAGTGGGGAAATGAGTGGCAGAGGGGCAAGGGGAGCAGGGAGAGAAAGAATAACTAAATAATGCCCCATGCCCAATGCTTTAAATTAAATTCCCGCACCATCAAGAAAATCTTCAATTATCCCATCAGAATTTTTGCTCTTAGGATTGTCAATTTGTTGGTCGCCAAGCTCAGTTGGGGAGAAACTTGATTGATCTTCTAGCTGCTCGAACTCTTTCTCTAAAGCCTTGACGCGTTCAAATAGAGCGCGGATTACTTCAGCTTCTACGTCACGGACTTTATCATGATCCAGAACATTGGTAGGTAAGTTGTTCTGACGAGTCACACGCCCTGGAATCCCAACTACAGTAGTGTTACTGGGCACATCTCTCAGTACCACAGAACCGGCTCCAATCCGGACGTGATCGCCAATTTGAATATTTCCTAAAACCTTCGCACCCGTTCCCACAACTACATGAGAGCCTAAAGTTGGATGGCGTTTGCCACTTTCTTTCCCCGTCCCGCCAAGGGTGACGCCTTGATAAATTAGGGCATAGTCGCCCACGATCGCTGTCTCACCAATCACTACTCCCATTCCGTGGTCAATAAACACTCCCTGACCAATTAATGCGCCAGGATGGATTTCAATTCCAGTTAAAAACCGACTAATATGAGAGATAAACCGAGGGATGAAGGGAATTCCAAGTTTATGCAGCCAGTGTGCCAATCGATGAAACACTAGGGCATGAAGTCCAGGGTAACAGAACAATACTTCTAGCCAGTTACGGGCTGCTGGATCACGCTCAAAAATGGTTCGCAAATCAGTTAGTAGCATACTCAATTGAGATTTTCGTTAGTAAGTGAGGCTCTGAAAACAGAAACTCAGGATAATTCCCACAAAAAGATCAAGTCATTCATGGGAATTGTGTAAGATAATAATCTACGGTAAGTCGATAGAGTAAAGTGTTTTGTGGGGAGATAAGTGGGATGCTATCACATTCCACACTTTCAGAAAAATTAATTTCGCATAAACTGCGATAAGTCCCTCAATTCACCGTAGTATATTGAGTACAGTCTTGAATAGCCAAAACTACGCTCTCTTGGATCTGTCTTCCAAAGTGGAATACGCGCTGCTGGCACTCTTAGAACTGGCAAGCCACCACGGAAAAAAACTTCCTCTAACCATGAGCGAGATTACTGCCAAGCAACCCATACCTGAACGCTATCTGGAACAAATTTTGACCAACCTCCGGCGTGCTGGTGTGGTGCAAAGTCAACGCGGCTCTAAAGGAGGTTTCGTTTTAGTTCGTGAACCCTGGCAGATTACAATACTTGAAATTGTCACTTTGGTAGAAGGTGAGCGGAAAGAGAAAGATACCTCTGACTCTTCCACTCTGGAAAAGACTCTGGTATATGAAGTTTGGGAGCAAGCTAACGCTGCCTCTATTGAAGTTTTGGGTCGCTATACACTCCAAGACTTATGCGAGCAAAGAGAAACTCGCGCCCAGCAGAGTCCGATGTATTATATTTAGACACGACGGAGTACTCACATGCAGATAGCGAAAGATATCACAGAGTTAATCGGACGAACTCCTTTAGTTCAATTAAACAAGATTCCCCAAGCTTCAGGAGCGGTTGCTCAGATTGTGGTGAAGCTAGAAAGCATGAATCCAGCATCTTCTGTGAAAGACCGGATTGGCGCGAGTATGGTGGAAGCGGCAGAGGAAGCAGGCTTAATTCACCCCGGAAAAACCATTTTAGTAGAGCCGACTTCTGGGAATACAGGAATTGCGCTGGCAATGGTAGCGGCCGCCAAGGGTTACCATCTCATTCTAACGATGCCTGACACAATGAGCCAGGAAAGACGATCCATGCTCAAAGCTTATGGCGCTCAACTAGAGTTAACGTCAGGGGTAGAAGGGATGCGAGGGGCGATTGGTCGTGCAGAGCAGATTTTAGCTCAAACGCCCAATGCTTATATGTTGCAGCAGTTTCGCAACCCCGCTAACACGAAAGTTCACGTCCAAACCACAGCAGAAGAAATTTGGGATGATACCGATGGACAGGTAGATATTCTTGTAGCAGGAGTGGGTACTGGTGGAACGATTACGGGAGTTGCAGAAGTTATTAAAAAACGGAAGCCGAGTTTCCAAGCGATCGCAGTTGAGCCAAGCAACAGCCCAGTATTAGCAGGTGGAAAATCGGGACCTCACAAAATTCAGGGGATCGGCGCGGGATTTGTCCCAGCAATTTACCGTTCAGAACTGGTAGATGAAGTGATTCAGGTCGCGGATGAGGAGGCGATCGCTTACAGCCGTCGTCTAGCAAAAGAAGAAGGATTGCTATCTGGCATTTCTACTGGCGCTGCTTTATACGCGGCTATTCAAGTGGCACAACGACCAGAAAATGTCGGTCGCCTAATCGTCATGATCCAGCCTAGCTTCGGCGAACGCTACCTTAGTACCTCACTGTTCAAAGACCCAGAAGAGAATGAGTGGTTGAGTAAAGTTTGATTCCACATACCAATTTTAGATTTTAGGGACTGACAAAAAATAAATTAACCGATTTCTTAGATTTTGATTTAGATGAAAAATCTAAAATTGGCTTGCTTATCTACTAGAATTTTCGCCAATTTCATCTGCACTTTCATTATTTTTCACCAAAATTATCAAACATAAACAACTAGCAGCTAGCTTGATTAAGCTCAAAGCTTCACTTTTTAATACAATAAAAGCGCCTAATCCTATAAGAACAAAAGGCACAAGATTATTAACGTAGCGAGTCAATACATCAGCTATGACTCTGTTGTTAGTCAATTTGTATGCAGCGTAGCACCAAACTCCTAACAATATAAAAAATAATCCGATAATTATCACAAAACTCTTTAAGTTGCTGCTCGCAAATAAAGGCACGTAAACACTAATATTATCGCTGCCATTGGCAATTGTAACGGCTGCCACACTATAAGCTTGGGGAGAAAAAAAACTAGTAATTGTTGATGCTTCAGTTTCTTCTGTTGCAGCTACAACTTCTTTTGAATCTTCTTCCCGATTCACTAAGCTACTGATACCTATGGACATTGGTAATAAACCAAGTAATCCAATCCAACTTTTTGATAAAACTAATCCACCAAATAAACCAGGAAGACTAAGGATTAACAGAAGCGTAAAACCTAGAAACTGACCAGCAACTATATGCCGGGGGCGAAAGTTAGCATTTATTTGAGAAAAAAACAATAATAGAATGACAATATCATCAATGTTAGTGGCAATGAATGCAATTGCCCCTGTAGTAATAGCAGTAAGTAACTCGTTCATATTTTAAGAGAAATATAGACATGCTTTTACATCTTGGGGAGCATTCTACCCTACGGTCAGCTACTTTCTCTGACGCGATTCGTTCAAAAACTAATTTTCACTAATCATTAAGCAAGGCATCAAAAGCCGAAATTACATTACTTTACTCACAATCGAATTGTGGTAATTCTCATTTCAGTTCAAATTGCTATAAGATAAAGAGCTATCCGCAAAGATAAAATTCTCAAAGCCTGTTGTCGAAAGGGTAATCAGGTTTCCATTGTTGTTGAAGATAATGTTGGCAGGGTTTAGACTATTGCCAGAAATAATACCAGATACACTAACTTCAGAACGTTTGAAAGCGCTCACATCAAGGGTGTCAAAACCATTCCCGCCATCAACAATTGCAGACCCGAATCCTTTGAAGTAGTCATCCCCAGTCCCTAGTTCAAAGCGGATACCGCCACCAATAGTGACTTTCTGTTGAACTTTATCGATATTACTGGTAGCGGTAACTTTGTCATTCCCATCGCCAGTCCTGATGATTCCTTGCCCATAAATACCATAGGCAGTACCACCAATTGTGGTTGTTGCTTGTCCGGTGAGGATGTCATGGCCATTACCAGTATCAATGATGCCATCATTGAAGATGCCATAGGCTAGGGTGTTTGCTTCCAAGCTGTTTGCAGAACCCTTAATCGTGTCGTTGTTCTCACCAGTAGTGATAATAGCTTTTTTAATGTTCTGGATGCCGATGCTGCTTTTGCTCGGTTTTGTAATGATGGTGGCGTCTTCGATGTTCTTGTTGTGGCTATCAATGCTAGTAGTGCTGATGCTCTGTGCGGTGGGGATAGTGTTATCTTGAATGACCTGGATAGATCCAAAATCAATAGGTTTAGGTATAGGGGAAATTATGTTTTTGCCGCTGCTGCCGGCAGTACCAGTGCCGATGAGCGTATCTTCTCCTTTGCCAGTATTTAGTTTCTCACTGTTACTAATGCCGATTCCAGCACCGCCGTTGCCGCTTTCCTTTGTGATCCTGTAATTACTAGTAGTGCCCTCGGCGAAACCTTCGCCACCAGTACCACCAGTACCAGTGCCAGTGATAGTGTCATTTCCGTCCCCTACATCAAAACTGCCACTGTTGCTGATGCCGATTCCAGTACCGCCGTCGCCGCTTTCGCCTCTAGCTATGCCGGGGGGGATGGAATTAGTGTAGGCAAAGATGGTACCTTCACGACCAGTACCACCAGTACCAGTGCCAGTGATACTGTCATTTCCATACCCTGCATCAAAACTGCTACTGTTGCTGATGCCGATTCCAGTACCGCCCTCACCACCTTTAGAATCATCGCCTCCCTCAAAGCCGCCCTGAATGCCAATACCGCCAGTACCAATGCCAGTGATAGTGTCATTTCCATACCCTGCATCAAAACTGCCACTGTTGCTGATGCCGGTTCCAGTATCGCCTTTACGGTCTTTAAGAGCATTGGGTGTACCAAAGACACGGAAGCCAGTACCACCAGTACCAGTGCCAGTAATAGTGTCATTTCCGTTCCCTGCATCAAAACTACCCTGTTGCTGATGCCGATCGGAGTAACGCCAGTACTAGTGCCAGTGATAGTGTCATTTCCGTTTCCAGCTTTTAAACTGCCACTGTTGCTAATGCCAATTCCATTCCCTGTATTGAGACTACTACTGTTGTTGATGCCAGTGCGTATAAATTTCAAACCAGTACCGATGCCAGTGATAATGTCACTTCCATCCCCTGCATTGAGAGTGCCACTGTTATTAATGCCGATGCCAGTAACAGGTTTGTTAGGCTTAGTACCACCTGTGCTAGGCTTACCAGTACCAGTAATACTGTCATTTCCTGAAAACGTATTAATCACACCTCCATTTAAAATATCAATATCAATTGCCACAGATGCATTTGACTCTTCTGCGGCTAAAGTATCGATACCGGAAGTACCGATGAAATTAGGTGGAACCGTAAGTCTAGGCATTGACAAAATCTTCCCTATGAGAATAATTACTTTGTCATTTTAAAGCTTAGTTGTGCCAGAAGGTTAAAATAATTCGTAATTAAATTAGTTGGAAATTTAGATCCCAACTTTCTTATAAACCACCAAAAAATATAATTTAGTGAGGAATTTAAACTCAATAATTACGAATTACGAATTAGTGAATTTGATATGGTGATAAATTGTAGATTCTAAATAATCCAGCATGAGTCAGCTAGGGACAACCTTCAGTGAAGGGATAATTGCTTTCATAGCCACTAACATAGATGACATTATTATCTTGTTAATATTTTTTTCACAGGTAGATGTTAATTTTCGACGACGGCATATCTTTCTCGGTCAATATCTGGGTTTTACAGCCATTATCATCGCTAGCTTACCAGGATTTTTTGGTGGATTGGTTATACAGCGAGAATGGATAGGATTGCTAGGATTGTTACCAATAGCAATTGGGATTCAACAATTAATATATAAAAAAGAAGAAACTGCAACAGTTCAGACAGTCAATAGTGATTTTAGTCAGTCTACACTTACTAACCCTATATTGGCTTTTATTTTGAGTGTTTTGCATCCCCAAACCTATAAAGTGGCAGCAGTAACTATTGCTAATGGTGGTGACAATATTAGTATATATATCCCTTTATTCGCTGGTCATGATCTTGCCAGCTTGGGAGTAATTCTAAGTATATTTTTTGTCATGGTAGGGGTTTGGTGTGCGATCGCCTATTTTTTAAGCCGTCAACCTACTATTGCTTATATTTTAAGTCGCTACGGTAAAGCTGTTGTACCTTTTATATTAATTGGCTTGGGTCTGTTCATTCTCTATGAACGAGGTACATTCACTCTACTACCTTGGTTAAGAAGTTAATCAATGTTGGATGTTGAATGCTGGATTTAGAACCCCAATCTAAAATTTGTCACACCTGATGAACTAATTTCCAACTCACCATCATCAAGATGGTATAAATGATAAACCGTAGTGGGCCTTGTGGAGCTACCTGGCAAATTTTAGCACCTAGTAACACTCCTGGAACAGAGCCTAGCCATATAGGCACTACCAAACTCCAATCAACTGTTCCCAGACTGAGGTGACCGAGGGCTGTAAACAGCAGTAAAATTGCTGCGTGTGAAATATCTGTACCCACTAACTTCCGTGCATCAAGGCGGAAAAACGCAATCAGGACTAGGGCAAACATTGAACCTGAGGAGACACTAGTTAGACCAACCAGACAGCCTAAAATTGCTCCTAAACTGATTGTCAGGATACGACCCAAATTAGTTTCTAAGTCTAACTTTGGCAGTTCGGGTAAATTAAATTTCGGGAAAAAAGTCAATAACAACAATTGTACTAGTGCTAATACTGTGACTAGCAAAATCATCCCGCCAAGCAAACGGAACAAGATGTTATCTAGGTTATACTCACCTGTACGTTTAATGAAGTGCAAAATCCCCACCCCGAACAGTGAGCCTGGAACACTCCCAAATGCGAGCCATTTGACAACTTCTATGTCAAGGGTTTTCTGTTCCCAATGTTTGACGCTACCAACAATCTTCATCAATGTGGCAGCCACAACATCAGAACTCACAGCGATGGAAGGCGGAACCTGAAAAACAAAAATCAACATTGGGGTGATGAGAGAGGCTCCGCCAATTCCCGTCAAACCAACGATGATGCCAACAAAAAAGCTTAAGAACGGTAGTAATAAATAGTGCATATTCTTCTGAGGTTTCAACAATCAGTTATCAGTTATCAGAGTCCTGTTGAGTCTCCCACTTCTATAAAGTGAGCAGCGTAGGTTAGGGTTTAAATCTCCAAACGAAGCCTTGATAAGTGTTCACTGACTTAATTACAATAGCTAGAACTGAAAGTCAGCTAAAGCTTCACTGCTAGAGAGCAGCAACTGTGCCAAACTATAGCCCAGTGGTAGATAGAGCTAGTGATGGCAAGCTATTGTGTTTTTCAAAGGATGAGTGACACAAAGGTTATCCAGCTAAAAGTTAGGGGAGAGAGAGGATTCCTGGACAACTTAAAACCTGTCTGAAAGTTTTTGTCAGCATGACAACTGGCATTTAGCCGAAACAGACTTTGATAACTGCTTAGAGGTCAGTTGCTCTGCTAAACTCAACTTCTAACTGGTTTTTCTGTGGTTTTACATGTAAAACCCCGTAAGGCGATGCACTTACCGTATTTTACTTGTAATCATGATAAAACGTCTAGCGTATTCGCGTTGTATATCGCTAGATTCTCTGGATAATACACAGCAGCCGATTAAACTTCTGAGAACTGGTTGTTAAAAAAAATACTTAAAAGTTAATAACGATAAGGATAACAGGACTTAGGCTTTCAGGAACTAAACCCAACTTAGGGACTGACAAAAAATAAATTATCCAAAATTATTTGTACATTTGTAGAGAATTTTGGTCTTGCGTCCCTACGTTCGCGGAGCGTCCCGCAGGGATGGGATGTTTTTTTAACTGGAAGTCCCTTGGATGGACATTTGTTGGGTTTCACTACCTTGCCTTAAGCCGCCTCCTTTGTCTATGTTCAACCCAACCGACAATTATCTTTAGCTGAACTGTATTGTGTCATAGATAACTTTTTCTAACTACCAGTTATCTGACTGACCTGGGTTTCTTCGCCGCTACTATGCCAAAAGCCCTTTGGCAACTAAATTTAGCGATTTGGAGGGGATAAAAGCGATAATGCGATCGTTTTTTATTAACAGGACTTACGCACGGTTCATGAAAGAACGAACCACAGAGACACAGAGGACACGGAGGAATGAGAGTTTGAGAGGTTTTTTGCGTAAGTCCTAATTAATTTTGGGTAAGTCCTATCCTTAACTGAACTGTATTGTGTTCTGAATCCCTGGTTTATACTCTAAATATTTATTTTGTAATTCCTCTGGAATAGGAATAAGACGATTATTTTGCAAACTGACAAAAGCGCCCTTTTGGGTAGCTACTGCTGCTAACTCATTGTTAGATAAAATTTCAGCTTGCACAGTCCACTTTAACCGTCCTAAATTACTCAGCCATAAACGTCCAATTACTTTATCAATAATCTTTATCGGACGTTTATATTCAATTTCAGTTGCAGCTAGAATAGGTGCATATCCTTTATCAATTTGTTGATTTAGTCGCCAATGTTCATCTAAAAACTTTAAACGTAAATCCTCTAACCATCTAATATACACAATATTACTTACAATTCCCATAAAGTCAATGTCGTATGTTCTTACAGGAATTGCTAATACTACTTCTAATGGTCTATGCAAATTGTTATTCACTAGCATTATTTATCTCAATAAATTATTTTTTAAGATTGCTCGACCTATAAAATAGTAAAAACTTTTCCATCTTCTAAGCATGGGTAATTATTAATTGCCGTTATCCCGGACTGCTAATAATATCAAGTTCGGGTGATTACTTGTAATAAAATCTATCAATGTAGGTTGGGTTTCACTGGCGTACCCCTACGGGGAAGCAAGCTACAACCTAACCTACAGATATTATAAATGTTTAACCGAACCTGATATAAAGAGTCAATGGTTTGGTTTACCTCCTCCTCACTCAAATCTTGCCACGCTTAAGCAGGACAATTCCCCAAAGATAAATTTTTGGGGACTGTCCTTAATCTTTTGAGCATCCATCTCAGGATATATTTACCTAAGACGATCGCTTATTTCCGACCACCAAACCATTTAGCTGCGATCGCTCCTAAAGCTGCTCCTACAACTGGATTACTGAGAAACTTAATCAGCGCTGGTTGTTCAGCCATCACTTCTTGGAAGATATCAGGATGATTGTGATAAGTGAAAGATGCCAGTTTGCTCAGGTCATCTGCATTCATGTGCTTAGGATTATGGGTAGAAAGTCCCAAGTCTTTCTCTAGATGGCGCTCGTCCAAACCTCTTTGCTTTAAGTGCTTGAAAAATGACCGTGCGACATCATCCCGCTCGTTAGGTTTAATCTGAGCGATCGCCTTCTGCAATTCTGGCTCCATTTGAGTAGGAGGAATGCTGTCATGGTTGAAAGACCGACCAAATAATTGACGACGTTCTTCGTGGGATGAGCGTTGAGCAAAATCATCAAAATTTTGGTATTCCTTGGTTGGATCAGATGAAACATCATCCAAAGATTCTGTATTACCATGCGCCAACTCGTTCATGATTTCGCGTTTATATTTGTCACTGCTGCTCATTTTAATTTTCTCCTTTTTTAGTTCAAATCAACGTAAATCAGCTTTTTGACTTCGGAAAATTGAGTTAATTATTTATACTCAATTTGAGATGATTGCACATCATACTGACCTGTCAAAATCAGTTTTTTGTCTGGTGCATACATCAAAACTGTTAAGTCTTGATTAGGGAAGTTTTTGTGGAAACCTTGGAGTAAGGATTTTGCTAATGGTCGCACTTCCGTCGGACGAACTTGAGGCGTAATCACGACACCTAACTTGTTGTTATCACGGACATAAGCATCTTGGACAATTCCCTTTGCTGTACTGATAACCCAGTTACCAAAATCCTGACCTTGTACGCTGTTACCACGCTCTAACAAGGCATAGTCACCACTACGACTGATTCCGGGTGGTAATTGAGTTGGTTGTTTAGCTTGAACCGTACCACTACAAGCGGCAGTTGTTGTTAGTACTAAAGCCAAGACTAAAGCCATTAAAATTTGGCGAAACTGTTGAATCATATTCACACTTGTCTCCTAAAAAAATAAGTTGGAAGTTCCACAATCCCAGGCTATAGCAATCCTATTTGAGTTATGAAAATTATCGTAGACGTGCAGCGGTGAAGCAGCGCGGTCTTCTGCCAAAGGGAGAGGCTAGCGCCTGCCGTAGGATGCCCAAAGGGCTGTAGGGGGTTTCCCCCATGAGCGACTGCTGTTAGCGCAGCGGTAGCGACGTAGGAGCGTCACCCGGAGGGCTTGCCGCAGGCTACCGCCTTCTCTAGATGTAGCTTGCTTCCCCGTAGGGGTACGCAGAGCGTCTTGTAGAGAAGAGAACAGGAGAAACAGAAAAGTTCATAAATCATTTAGAACTGCTATAGAGGTTTAAGTAATTGCTTGAATAAGCTCTAGCCTAAGATGCAACATACATGGCATGAATTTTAAGTAGATGTTCAAGCACTTTTGTAATTTGTATCTATCCAACATTGTGGCAAGCTCTCACCAGAAGGAAAATTTAATTTGCCTTTCTCAAAAAATTCTGGGTCTTGTTCTTCTTCTCCCACCTGATATTGGCCTTTAACTGTAGTTTCTTTCGGGCTAAACAGTGCCTCAATGTCGAGGATTTCTACTAAATTGCCGCTCTCTTTTTCTTGTAGTAACATAGCAAAACTTAAGTTTGAGGTTTGAGGTTTAACTTACTCATGCATTCTTTTTAATAGTGTCAGCCCAACAGCATAAGGTGTACCACCCAAGAGTGCAGCAAGCGTCAGAAAGAACGTGCCGACAAATTCAGCCAACGCAGACTTGACGCTTTCTGGTTTGCAGAAGTCTCTCCTGTGGCTAAATCGGTAGATTAAATCTAATTGGGGATCTCTACAACTTTTGCGAACGCATACAGAAAGCAAATACATTTGCTCGATCGCAAAAATGCCGAAAACCTTTGAAGAGATTCCAGACTCAGCCTGGAATCTTTGTGCTGTCTGACAAGGGATGAAGGCTAAAAGCAGTCTTCTTAAATACGGTCTTTGGGCAACTTACCAGTTTTTTCCTCAATAGTACGACCCTCAGCATCAACGTCTAACTCTTCACGTCGAATGGTCTCTTGAACTTCAACAGTTTCTTGGTCTACAACTTTTTGCACTCTGACTTCTTCGCGCACAAAAGCTTCTTTCTGGACATCAGCAACTTCTTCATAGAGTTCTATCCGTGCTACCTCGCCCTCGCCGAAGTTAGCTGTTTCAGCAGACACAACTTTGCCTGCATCTTGAGGAGTAACTCGCTCAATTACGACTCGCTCTCTTTCCACTGGAACAGAAACTCTTACAGTTTCTGTTTCAACGTGCTTGCCAATTGTCACTTCTCCAGTTTTCCGGCGCTGTTTGTTGGCAACCAGCCTTTCTTCGTAGAGTTTGAAGGTTTGGTCTTCATGAGCGTTGACATCATATAGATCCGCGTCGTATGTGTATGTGTAGTTGTTGCGATCATAAGTGGGAGCAGTGCGACCATCTGTCGATGCTACCGCAGCTGAACTTCCTACAGACGGTGTACGATATCCTCCACGCACCCGTTCTTCATAGTCGTAATCAAGCACTGTATGTTCTTGATATTCAGGCAAATTTTCCGCTTGCTCTTTTGTGATACCAACGGCATATACACGGTTTGCTCTAGAGTCAATACGCGATTTCCCTACTGGTAGTAATACTTTCTTGCCAAAAATCCAAAGCCCTAAGTCAACAATTAAATAGCGGAACGCTCCTTGTTCGTCTACTACAGCATCACTTACCGTGCCAATCTTCTCATCAGTTCCCTGAACATACACATCCATTCCTTTGATGTCGTTACCTTGAATAGTATCCCGGTAGTCTGTATCAAATTCACTTATTTTTTGGAGTGGCATTATTCTATTCCTTAAAAACGTACTATTTCTTTTTTATAATTTAGCACATTCAATTAAGATAAATCTTTTTTCCCAAAATTAAGTTAAATCATGTCCAGCTTTAAGAAAAAGTAGTAATTCAATCTAGTTTTACTTGCATCATGAAGAAGTCTTATTTCAACATCTTAACTTTTGTGACTCTAATGATGTAATCAATTATAACCCAATTTTTCCTGAAGGTAGTCTGGCAGGACTTTTCAGCCGGATATTTAACCCTAGATGAAAATAAGTCACTTAACAAAGTAGGGGTTTAAACCTTGTTCACGACTGTCGCACTAAGAAACTCTATAAGCCAGTATTCATCAACCAGGACACCTCTATTGTTAATATTTTGTGACTAGGTTCTAGCATTTTTGTGACTAGTTTCTAGCCGGAAATGTCAGGTTCTAACTCAGCCACATTCATATATCTTCAGAACTTTTAGCTAGTTAAATTTATTAAAACCTTACATTTTAATCAAATATCCTGATATTTTTTTAGCCCTTATTGTTTGAGTTGAAACCCTGATCTCACTCTAGAGAAAAAAACTTCCCCCAAGAGATTGATGATAAACTAATATAAAAATGCCTTAATATTATCAAAGCCCTAATAAATTAAGCGATCGCTTCAATTGAGATGATTACTTAGTAACAATTAAAGTAAGCCTACTGAGAGTCAGCGTGCGGAAGCAATTCTCAAACAGGGAGGAATTTAAAATTTCATGATTGATGATGCCTCCGCAGGTGACAACTAAGGAGTTCGTCAAACAGTGAGTTTTGATAACAACAGTGAAGACCCTGCTGTTTCATTGTTAATTGCCACCATGAAACTGTTTAACTCACTTTGTAGAGTCAAAAGTTCATAGCTAAGGAAATAAAAGTCCTTAAAAATGTAGTTGTTAAAGCTACCGTTGCCAAAGTTGATAGCAACAAAGCTTAAACTTTAAAACTGTTCTCATTGCAGAAAATTAGGAGAGAATTATGGAAACTGAATTAGAGCAACAGCAATACGTCGATGCTGCCTCCCAAAACCAGATAGAAGCACTTAAAGGTTCAGAGGCTGGAAACTTGCCAATGTTACCACCTGCTTCGGAACCTGAAGAACAATGGCAAAGAATTGGTAGACAGATTTCTACATTTTTGGCACAACTTCCTGAGTATATAAGTAGTTTCTACCAAGAATACAAACTACCAATTATTAGCTTTGCTTTGCTTGTAATAGTGGTTACGACACTAAGAATATTTCTAGCAGTACTGAACGCAATAAATAGTATTCCATTAGTTTCTCCAATTCTACAGTTCATTGGACTGGGTTACACAATTTGGTTTACTTTTCGCTATTTGCTCAAAGATTCTACTCGGCAAGAATTAGCAGGAGAAATTCGTTTGCTTAAAAAACAAATTCTAGGCAGACAAGAATCCCAGACTTAGAGCTTACTACAGTATAGTGGCGAGTGAAAAACTTTTTTTGCCATATGTAGCAATTCTAAATCACTCGTGAAAAGTTAGATTCCCGACAACTTTTACGAAGTCGGGAATCTCGGTTAAATAATTTGATGCTTATGCTCTTGTTGCTGTCTGCATCAATCATTTAGTAAGCAAATATTTATTAATACAACAAATTGGGAAAATAGCCATTGGAAGTATAAAATTCATCCAATTATTCAATTTTAGTTGAAATCAATACCTATTAAGGTGTAATTCCAGTGTGTTGAGTAACTTGGGCAAGTCCTTCTGAGAAACCTTACGTGTACCCGTCTCGACTGCATCAACCCAGGAAACGCTTTTTCCCATCGTTGTAGCGAAAAATGCCCTAGACCAGCCTTTTGCTTTTCTAGCTTTTCTGATCACATTACCTGATAGAGGCTGGATATTGTTTACACTTAGCTGATTTGAGTCCAGAGTCAAGCGTTCCTGTACTTCTACTGGTAGATGAAAACGCCATTTAGAATTCAGTATTTCACTCCAGTAACCTATAGGTCTTTTAGTGCTTTTGCTGCTTGTTAACCAAGCTGGGCCTGTTTCAAGTTCTGCTTGCCATCCTGCTTCTTTCACAACTTTCAAGTCAGTTTCAAAGTCATCAGCCATTTGCCGTCTGAGCTGTCTGTCTTGCTCTGCTGTTGACACTTTGTCTGCACTGTAAGCAATCTCCATCAAAGTCTTGCCCATTACACAATCCTGGAATTCCGGCTGGATTTGAAAGGTTAGCCAAACTAATATTCTAGCCGCGCCAGCATTTTGTTTCCCAATGCTAAATAGTTTCTGTACAGTTTTCTTGGTAATAATTCCAGTCTGGTAGTGATATTTTGATTTATTGAGGAAGTATTTTGTCCATACTCCAGCTTGACCTATCACCTTTAAACCCACTAGCTTGCTATTGCCAGCTTTATCTGTTTCAAAATCTCGTATTATGCTAACGTCCCAAATCTTTAAATCAGCAACAGTAAAAGCTCCTACTTTCCCCTGTTTAGGCCATGCGATACAGGCTAGTACCTGAGCGGGTTGTCGTAACAAGTGGTACAAAATACTCAATTTTTCATGCTTGCATAAGTCCCTGCGTTTAACAAGCCCTGTGTATTCAAGTAGTTGCCTGTCATCTATAATAAAATTGCCTGACCAAGGTTTATCTAAGCTGGCTACTAAAGCACAGTAAATTAGGTGAATTGCACACGCCCTTGGGTCAAATTGATCTATAACAACTAAAGCAGCCTCTTCGGCCAGAGTTTCTGGTTGTGAGGTTTCGGGATTATCTGTTACATAGTAAAAGATTTTTCCTTTTCCACTTTCAACTTCTTTTTCATAGCTGAAAGTACTACTTGTTTCAGTTTTCCATGATAGATTCATTTTTTGAGATAAAACTTCAGCAACTCCATGCAAAACTAACGACAACGCAGCAATACTAGTCTGATCAGGAAATAAGGAAGCTTTTTTGAATTGCCGGGGTTTAGCTGGATACTGCTTATTTAATAGTAACTTTTGCTCATCTTTATTAAAGGATGTCTGAAAAGTAATTTGCTTTTCTAATTTAGCAGTCTGGTCTTCTACAATTTCTTCACCTTCAGCAACATTAGTTTCGTTTGGATTTGGATTACGGGAAAAGGTAATTCCTATTACCTGCTGAATTAGATACGAAAATTTTTTATGTAACGTTTTTGCTAACTGTTTCATTTATCTAAAAATACACTGCTCACGTAGGTAAAAATAGTAGACAATAACTGTGAAAACTGTTGGAATATAACTATTAAATAAGTTTTTACCCGGAAGAATTTATTCTTGGCAAATTTCTAAAATCGATCCAATAATAATATAAAATGCCCAATTTGAGGATGTCCAGTGCTTTTTGGTTTTAGGTAACATGATGCAATGTGTGTAAGTTGCTGGATTCTTCAAGGCTACCGTTTTGAATAGCAAATGAGTAGCAGCCAGTTAAAAATCCACTGATGAGTCGAGTTATATGATGTCCAGTTTGGAGTGGGGACTGAAGTCGCCAAATCCAGGATTAAAGTCCTGACTACGAGCATAAGTCTATTCTCACCTAATACGGCAAAGTGCGTAGGCGTAGCCCGCCGCAGGCATCGCTCAGTTTGGAGTGGGGACTGAAGTTCCTAAATCCAGGATTAAAGTCCTGACTACGAGTACAAATCTATTCTCACCTAATACGGCAAAGTGCGTAGGTGTAGCCCGCCGCAGGCATCGCTCAATAAGCAACCTTGCAGTATAGAAATATTAGACTGCAACTTTTCACCAATAATCTTAGAGAATATTTTATAAATATTTAAAGTTGACATCGAGTGTCAGCAACTCTTACTTTGGGCGCAGTAGTTAAAATGAAAATCCCTGCCACAGTGGACAGGGATAGTAATTTTTAGCTAAAGCTTGTCTGCTAACTAACAAAATCTTTATGGGCAGCGACAAGCATCTGAGCCTGCCTTAAAACGTTTCCGAATAAATAAATAGGAATTTGCCAAGCAGCAACTGTAACTTCTTTGACTATATCCTGTACACTAATTGCTATTAATTCATGCTCTGGTGGCTCTCCTTCAACTGTACCAGACCAAGTAAAAGCTAATAAGAAATTATCGTCTCCAGGCAAGGAGCCAATCAAACATTCTTCTGGTGTGGGCTGGCAAATAATTCCATGATCATTTGCAAGTTCTACTAGTCTTTGAAAGTTGGTTATGTTCTTCATCTGTCTTTTGGATGTAATTTAATCTCAATTTGAGAAGAAATCATATTTTTACCTCCATAACTCAAGTTAGTTGCTCTATCCCATAAATTACGAATTATTAATTATTTGGTCAGAGTTAGGAGTTATTAGAGTTGGATCAGGCTTAAGTTCAAAATCTTACCGCGATCGCCTGGTTTTATCAGCAACAATTGCTACTGTTTTAAAAAAACCTAGACTACCTACTTTTTCAGTTGACCGTATTTACATACACCTCCCTTCGTTACCATTTCAATATTGATGCCTTAATTTCACCCAGGCTGACGGAGTGCATTGAGAAATGCATAGACGCCTAGCGGTGAGGGAGTCGCAGTCTTCTGTCCTCCCACGGTATAAGACTCAATTTGGGCAGCTAAATTAACATGACTGCTAATAACTGTATATTGAGCGCGTTTTTGAGAACTAAGATTTTCCAGCACAACCTCGCCTGTATTCATTCCAATTCCCATTTCGAGGATTGGGAAATTCATTTGCTGATGAAAGTTTGTTCACTTGCTGCATTACCAATCGCATGGCAATAGCACAGGCGATCGCTCGTTGAAAATCATCTTTGCGACTAATTGGCGCACCAAATATCACAAAAATACCATCAGCCATAAACTCATTAATCGTGCCTTTATACTGGTTTATCACATCTGTCATTGTTCCCAGATAAAGATTCAAAATCTTTACTACTTCTTCAAGTAGCAATTGTTCGGAAATAGCCGAAAATCCTCTTAAATAGGTTTTCAATGCGTAAGTCCTGAAAATATAGGAATGGTTTAATCCATTTCATATTGATAATGCCTGGGTTCTAGATTAGTCAGGTGAATAAAATCAAATATTCCCAAAAGCAAGATTAGATTTTACTTTTCAACTAGGAACTATTGGGCATGGGGCACTTGTCCTGAGCGTAGCCGACACTGAGCATCTTGGCTTGCTTCTCTTCGAGAGGCTGCGCCAACGACTGCGCTACTTCGACGCCGCTCAGTACAAGTCAGCACAAGTCGCTCGATGGAGCCGACGTCGTAAAGCCTACGGCATAGCTACGCTTAGGGCGCAGCCTCTCCAAGAGTTGTATTGGGCAATAATCAATAGTTCTTCTTCCTCTCCCCCTTTTGGTCACAATATGGCAATATATAAAGTTGTAGCTAACCGCCTACGTAGAGGTTTAACGTGGATACCATTGCAATTCCTGCTCTAAATCGGCCAGTGGATGCCACGGTAGAAATTCCCGGTTCTAAAAGTCTTACTAATCGCGCACTGCTCGTTGCTGCTTTGGCACAAGGTGATTCCATTTTAGAAAATGCCTTATTTAGTGAAGACAGCGAGTATTTTGCCAAATGCATAGAGCAATTGGGCATTCCCATTACTTTGAATCCTCATCAGGCACAGATCCAAGTCGCGGGAAGAGGAGGCGACATTCCAGCTAAACAAGCAGATTTATTTGTGGGTTTGGCAGGCACAGCAGCACGGTTTATCTCGGCGTTGGTGGCATTGGGTAACGGCGAATATCGCCTAGATGGCGTTCCCCGGATGCGAGAACGACCGATGGGTGACATGTTGACGGTGCTGGAAGCGGGTGGAGCAACCGTTAACTTTGAGGGAAACTCCGGGTTTATGCCTTACACCGTCTATAGTCGGCAATTCGCTGGTGGAAATTTTCGCTTGAAAGCGAACCAAACAAGTCAGCAACTTTCAGCATTGCTGATGATTGCGCCTTATGCTCAACAAGATACGAGTATTGAGGTTGAGGGGACACTAGTTTCTCAATCTTACGTCAAAATGACCTGTCGTTTGATGGCAGATTTTGGCGTAGAGGTGATTCAAATCAGCGATAATCAATTTCAGATTAAAGCGGATCAACGTTACCAAGCTCGACATTACACAGTAGAACCTGATGCGTCAAATGCTTCTTACTTTTTTGCCGCCGCCGCCGTCACGGGTGGACGGGTGCGCGTCAAACATTTGACCAAACAATCGTGTCAAGGTGATATTCTGTGGCTGAATGTTTTAGAACAGATGGGTTGCCAAATTAAAGATTCGGATGATTACACCGAAGTGACGGGACCGAAGCAATTGCAAGGCATCGACATTGATATGAATGATATATCAGATTTAGTGCAAACATTAGGAGCGATCGCCCCCTTTGCCGGTTCACCTGTTACCATCCGCAATGTGGAACATATTCGATATAAGGAAACCGATCGAATTCGAGCTGTGGTTACAGAGTTGCGTCGGCTAGGAGTTGAGGTTGAAGAATTTGCAGATAGACTGAAAATTGAGCCTGGCCCGATTACCCCGGCGGCGATTGAAACCTATCACGATCATCGAATGGCGATGGCTTTTGCTGTTACTGGCTTGAAGGTTCCAGGAATTGTAATTAAAGATCCTGGCTGTACAGCGAAAACCTTTCCAGATTACTTTACCCGATTCTTTCAAATGTTAGAACAATAAGAGATTGACCAGTATTCTCGTAGGGGAGCCAGTGCGTTGCGGAGGTTCCCGACGCTCGATGACTCGCTAACGCTGCGCTATCCGTTGTAGCAACTGGCGTTGTGTTATACCCTAAGCTAACGCACCAACTCTTTTTACCTTTCGGATCAGCGCTACCAACCTTCAAGGATAGGGCTGAAACTCTATGTGTTACAATCACTTCAAAATTTTTAACATAAATATCTTATACCGATTACCTGTGAGGTTGAATAGAACAATTTGCTCAAGCCCCAAGCCTGGACAAGCCTGATTTTATTCAGTTTCACAAATAATTGGTATTAGTTATTGATTAAGTCTTTCATTGGAAAATTTAAATTCGGTTTTATTTTACCTTTAATTAAAGTTTGCTTAAACTCCTGATTATAAAATAGGGTGACTCCAAATAATTGAAGACTTATTGATTTTTCTGAAAAAGGGAAAAAGCATTAATCATCACTGTTCTAATCAGTGATGAATACCCATTTGGAAATAAGTAAGTTAGAAACAAACTATTTCTATACCTTGCAGTGTGCATTGCTTACAGAAGTTTATGGTGAGAAAAACTCAGATGAAATTGGTTCCACGATTAGTGCTTGCTGCTACTTTGACTTTAGGTTTTGCTACTGTAAATGCAAAATATGCATCGGCTGCAATTATTAATTACGCTTTCACAGTTGATAGTCCCGTAACAAAGGGAAATGGCTTTTTTAGCTTTGATGACTCAACTTTCAGTAATGAAGATAATCCTGTAGCTACCATTAAGTCACTCTCATTACAATTTGACGGTGACTCTACTGTTTATACTGAAAAAGATGACACCAAATATCCAGAATTTCCCCTGGTATTTCCAACTACGTTCTTAACTGGACAAACATCTTTAGCATTAGACTATCTGTTCAACGATAAATCTAATCCTTCCAGTTCTATAAGTTACGAAATCGTTGGTAAGGATTTTACAATTTTCTCTAGAACCTCTCCAGATGCTGAACCGATATTAGGTATAGTTTCGTATACACAAATACCTGAACCTACGCCCTTAATTGGTACTCTCTTTGCTTGTAGTCTGGGCTGGATGATGAAGAGAAAAGTAACATCAATGAAAAAGGTTAGATTTTAACCTTGATTAAGTTAATATTAACGCTTTCTTTGCCAAGGATTAATCTCTTCCTAATATGCTTTGATGTGGCAAAACAACATCTAAGACATTGATGCCAGAAGAAAAAATTGGGAATTAAAACCTGATTTTGGTAAGGGAGTTAGTTACGAAGTTTGCCTAAGACCACCCTGCCTTCTTCGTGTTAGCTGTTGCTGCGTTTTAACTTACCTGTTAGTCAGGAGTAGAAAATGGTGGATTACCGGAATTTTCAGCAGTTCCTACACGGTCGAATCAAACGACGCAATTTAATTATCGGGGCAGGAGCATTGTCTGGTTTGGCGATCGCTAACCAATTTTCTGCTCAAAGAGCGATCGCTAGAAGCAGATTTTCCAATTATCCTTTCACTTTGGGTGTAGCCTCAGGTGATCCCTATCCTAACAGCGTAGTGATCTGGACTCGTCTAGCTCCCGAACCCTTAAACGGAGGTGGAATGCCATCTGCTAATGTGCCAATTCGCTGGGAAGTAGCTACCGATCCCGACATGAGGCGCATTGTCTCCAGAGGTACGGTACTAGCAACTCCACAACTAGCTCACTCAGTTCGAGTTGTGGTAGAGGGATTACAATCTGATACTTGGTACTGGTATCGGTTTCTTGTCGGTCAAGAGGCTAGCCCCATTGGTCGCACTCGTACAGCTCCTCTAGCAGGTGGCTACTTAAATAAATTAAACTTTGCCCTTGTCTCCTGTCAGCACTATGAGCAGGGGTACTATACTGCTTACAAATATATTGCCCAGGACGATCTCAGCTTGGTAGTACATGTTGGTGACTACATCTATGAAGGAGGAATTTCAAAGAATCGCCCCAGACAGCATAACAGTGCAGAAATTGTGACTTTGGAAGATTACCGCAACCGTCACGCCCTCTATAAAACCGATTCCAATCTGCAAGCAGCTCATGCAGCGTTTCCCTGGATTGTTACCTGGGATGACCACGAAGTGGAAAACAACTACGCCAACGACATCTCAGAAATTGATACTGAACCAGATCAGAATCGCGCAATCTTTCTCCAACGGCGGGCTGCTGCCTATCAGGCTTACTACGAACATATGCCACTGCGCCCCTTCTCGCGTCCCGTTGGCCCCGATATGCAACTTTTCCGTCGGCTCTCCTTTGGTAACTTAGCTACCTTCCATGTCCTAGATACCCGCCAATATCGCACCGATCAGCCATGTGGTGATGGCACTAAAGAACGTTGTCCAGAAAATTTAGATCCGAATGCAACGATTACTGGCAAGCGTCAGGAAAATTGGCTATATGATGGTCTAAATAGCTCACAGGCTAAGTGGAACGTTTTGGCCCAGCAAGTTGTAGTTGCTCAGATAGACATGAAACCAGGGAAAGGCGGAACCTACAGCATGGATAAGTGGGATGGTTATGTGGCTTCCCGCGATCGCCTCATGCGTTTTTTAGAACAGCGCAAACCATCTAATCCAATCGTCTTATCAGGCGATATCCATTCCAACTGGGCAATGAATTTAAAGGCTGACTTTAATAATCCAGAATCTACTACAGTTGGGAGTGAATTCGTGTGTACTTCAATAACCTCCGGTGGAGATGGGGCAGACAGCAGCCCAGCAGTTGAAGCTTACTTACCCGATAACCCACATATTAAGTTCTTCAACGGTCAACGGGGGTATGTTCGCTGTGCGCTGACTCCCACAACCTGCAAGACAGACTATCTAGTTTTATCAAACGTCACGACTCCATTTGGCACGATTAGCAAGCGGGCTTCATTTGTGGTTGAAGATGATCGTCCGGGAATACAACAAGTCTAATCGTTTAATTCCCAGGTATCGAAACCAGATAATCACAGATGGATACAGATAAATCATTAGTATTTATCTGTATCCATGTGTGTTTTTATTTTCAGAAAATTGACTTTTGCAAGTCGATGCTTTCTAGCGTCAACCCAATCGACAAGATTAGCGATCGCACTGCTCTAGTTAGACTAAAAACAAATATTTTTTCTATGGCGATGGAATCAACAAAATAGCTGCAAAAAATCCTTCAAATCATTCAAGGCAGGATGCTCAAAATTCCAAATCGTTGTTTTATGGGTCATTACATAATCAAAGCCTTTCATGCTACATTTACGTTCGGCTTGTTTCTTTTCCATTTTTGAGCAAGTATCAAATCGGATGTACATATCAACCCAGAATTTATTAAATTCCTTAACAGTTATTTGTTGACCATTCTTTTGCAAGCAATCTTTCCAACTCTCTAAACAATCAGCATGAACAGAACCTTTTATTTTAATCGTTTTGAGGACTTTTTCAAGTTCTCCTTGCCCATCAAGGTTGGTAAAGTAGCAAGCCAGTTGGATATTGAGATCATCAACAGTTAAATTTACAAATTCCTTAACTTTTATAAGCAATGGTGTTTCTGCAAAAGCTTCTTGAACACATTCATTAATAAAATTAATTCTCTCAATTTCTTGATAATTATCAATATCAATAATGATCCCTACTCTTTCAATCTCACCCTTTTGTATATCAGCTTTTAAGTCTTTAAGAGCATTTGTTAACTTTATTTTATTTAGCCCATCCATTGACATATAATCTTCTTCTGAAATGAGAATTGGGGATGCAATTTCTATATTGCAGTTGAGATAACGAATAATTGCCTGAAGGAAATATTTATCATTTTTGCTTTCCACAATCAAAATATTACTACTCACCTCTCACCTCCTTGTTGTGGCTTATTCCATAATCCAAAGTATCCAAATCTCGTCTTATAGCAACTATCCTGCCAGTCTTAATCTGTCTTGTAAGTTCAAAATGAGCAGATGTATTCTTATATTCTGATCCAGCTTTTATAAAAGCCTTAGTCATTTCTAGGCTATGTGTTGTGGCAAATATTTGCACATTTAACTCATTGGCCAACTTGTAAAGAATAGTCCAAAAATCGGCTTGATTAGAGTGATGAATACCATTTTCTATTTCATCAATCAGCAAAATACTATTCTCATTATTCACAAGTCTTAAGATAATATCAGCGATGCGATTAATTGCATCACCAAATAAAGACAAGGGTAATCTACCTTCTCCCTCTCTCTTAAGATAAACAGTAGGTTCACCAATACTAAAGCTCTCTACTTCTACAATCGAGGAATCAATAGCCTGAAAAGCTCTTAGAACTTCATCATCTTTCTCGTTTAACCGAGCCTTATCAAACTCGATTGTTAAGTCTCTACTAGAAACTCTTAAAAAGGAAGGTATGAAAAAAGCATTTTTATTATCAGGTATTTTTATATCTCTTGCTATCAATCCCTTTGCGCTTGAAATAATTGAAGTTTCAAAAGCTTCTCCCTGATTAATTCTTGTTTTAAGGTGCATCACAGATCGTACAGACTCACTACCTGAAAAAAGGCTTATAATGTTGTCTTTTCTCTCATCCTCACTATCTTGCTCATCGGTTTCTTCTAAAAAATCTTTTACAGATTCATCAACGCATATCTCAACTCTCTTTAAAGATTCATTCTCCAAGGTAGCCTCAATTACAAGTTCACTACTCTTATTCTGATGAAAAAAGAAATTATTCCATGTTCTTTCAGGTAAAGACTTACTAAAACTTGACTGTTCCCGTCTTACGTGTCGGAGCAAAATAATTGTCTCTGGTCGTGGGGCACTATTTAGAAATAGTGCCTCCAGTAATCCAGTTTTTCCAACATTATTCTTTCCACTAATTAAATTGATTTTCTCGAAACCAGATACTTTTAACTCATCAAAACATCTAAAATTTTTAATTTTAATATTTTTAATCACCAGAACCTCTACATTAAAATGTTTTCATTTTATTTTACCTAATAAAACATAAAATTTATCTTCAATTAAAGTATGAGTAATCAAATAGTTAGCCTACACTAATAATACCAAGCATAACACTCAGACTACTTAATAGTGCTGCTCCTATGCCCAACAGTAGCAAATCTCTGCGATGTAGCATGTTTAATTCGGATTATCTATTTCGCTACTCATGGCATTTTCAACAGCAAGCATCCAAAATTATCAGGAGTAGTGTTATGGCTATTTGACGACAAGGGAATGCCACAAAATGGCTTTTTGCGATCGCACGATGTTTTCAACCTCTGCAAGCAGAACTGTTAGTACTCAGCGCCTGTAAAACCCGACTGGAAGAAGATATGTCGAGCAGATTTTTCTTCAGCTTTTCTTTATTCACTCAATGTTGCATTTTCTTAAACATCTGTTACATTACTTTACAGACAGTTACAACTGCTACAACACTTGAACTTTGGAGTTTTACTCATGTCAGGTTTAAAGAATCCTGCACCTATTGTTTCGGAAGATCCTAATGCTGTGCGTTTTGGCTTCACTCCTCAGAGTGAAAATTGGAACGGTCGTCTTGCAATGATTGGTTTTCTATCTGCGATTTTGATTGAAGCTTTTTCTGGTCAAGGCTTACTCCATTTCTGGGGCATCCTCTAAATTGATATAGGCTTTTCGCCTTTACCTGACACTCATCTCATGTTTGGCGAATTACTTGTGATTCCTACGTCACCTCTCCCCTAGCCCCTCCCCCTAGTAGGGAGGGGAGCCTGTAACTTTAGCTATAGGCGGGGTGAGGTTCTCTTATTATGGGCAATTCAACGGAGATATCAGATTGAAAATCTCTTTCCCTGTCACCTATTTTCAAGCAAAATATCAGATTTTTCCGGTTGAGCCAAAATATAAGTGAATAATTACTTTACATTGAATATGTATAGCTAAAACTCATGGAACTACCCCAACGCGTATCAGTCCGCTACAAAGACGCGTCCTTCAATACTAATGAAATCCGCTTGAGAACCTTCCGGCTTGGGTTACAAATATGGGAAGAACAAACCAAACCTAGAAAAACAGAGCTTTATCAGTTTATATCGTCTTGCTTGAAACAAGTTGACCGCCAGGATCGTTTTATGTTTTCTCTACTGTTCATAGAATTAACAGACCTCATACGCAATTCTTCGCTGGAGAGAGGAACGAAAGAGGTTCTGATTAAAACAGCTTTTAGGGAGTTTGGTTGTGCGATAACAGATTTTGAAGACGCTGCCAAATAAAGTTGGTCATGGGGGGTGCTGGTATTGCGTAGGCATAGCCAAACCCAGGCATTACCCTGAAGTCAGCTAACCTAATTGAGTAGGATATCTATAGTAAGCAGCTTTCCAATCAGATTAGTTTTTTTGCTGAATGCCCTATATGCAAGCACTTAAGGGCGATGCCTGCGGCGGGCTACGCCTACGCATTTCTAAACCATCCGCGCACCTTATGAGGACTATTTTTCAGCCATTTGCCTCTAGCCAAATCATAACTCCTGGTGTCATGATTTGTCCATTCGCGCAACCGAACCTTGAAAATCAAATATGGCAAGGCTTTCACAAGCCAGTAATTGCAATTACCTAAAATCCTATTAGGGATTGAAACGGCCAATGCTTTATCCCGCGATCGCTTGGCGATGGTTTTGAATAATCACCTCTAATATAAGAATCCGACTTTAGTTTTACTAGCCATACTGAGGGTATAACCCATCTCAGGTCAGGTTTTGACTGATATCCGATTTCCAAAATAAAATATAAATCCTAGTAGTAGTGACAAAAGTAACTATTTAAACATGACTTTTATCACAGGCGTGTGTCTGATTATTTCGATTACATTGAGAATATACAAATCAAGTAATGCAAGGCACATTACATTAAAGGATATATGAACCGCTTTAAATCTATTCTTCTTGGAGGCTTATTAGCAGCTGCCTCAATTACTGCTTTTTCTCAAAATGCTAATGCTGCTGAATTTAAATCTGATCATGATAATTTTAATCGTAATACTGTAGCTTTTAATTACAGTAAAGTTCAATACAAACGTCAAGTCCGTGAACAACGCGCTCGTGAATTACGTGAACGTCAAGCTGAACGACGCGCTCGTGAATTACGTGAACGCCAAGCTCGTGAACGACATGCTCGTGAATTGCGTGAACGTCAAGCTCGCTTTCATCACTAATAAAAGAAATTCTCGCTCATATTACTTTAGGAGAATAGCAATACTCTCCTTTTTTTGATTGGTATCAATCTGCTTAAATCAATGCTGTTATTATCTTTTAAATAAATCTATTAAATATCTTTGGAAATTAGTTTGCTAGCGGATTGAATATTTGAAAAAGCTAAATTAAAATTCCAATAGTAGTTATATATTTAATGGAAACTGTTACATCTAATGTTATCTAAAATGTAAAGATTATTTGCATTTAATCTGATTTTAAAATTGGCTCTTAATACAATTCGCTACAATTACTATAGTTTTTATTTTTTAATTTCTGAAGAGGTCTAACATTGAATATGGTAATGCGTCTTCCCATAGTTGCTGCCAGCTTCATGGCTGCCAGCATTAGTATAGGTACACTTTTGGGCGTTGCAGCTCCGGCTTCAGCTCAGGAGATAATCACTTGTTCAAGCCAGAATAATCGCAGGAATACTTGTTCAATACCTACTAGAGGTAGAGTGAGGCTTATTAGGCAATTGTCTGACACCAGTTGTAGAGGAAATTGGGGCTATAGAGGTAATCGTATTTGGGTGAGAAATGGTTGCCGAGCTGAGTTCTCAGTTGGCGATCGCAGAAACGGCAGATATGACAGAAACGACAGATATGACAGAAACGATAGATATGACAGAAACGATAGATATGACAGAAACGACAGATATGACAGATAGGAAATTGGTATTTAGGGTGATCCTACCGAAACGGTCTAATTAGATGCGATTGCCTGTAATCCTTGTACAGAAATAGTTTAAGTAAGGTGTATCTGGGGTGATATCAGGCTAATTCCTACTTTCAATCAGCAACACCCAAATTCTACCTAAAGTTATAAGCTCCGGCTCCCCTCCCCTACTAGGGGAGGGGTTGCTCTTGAGAGGTCACGCAGGAATCACAAGTAATTTACTGGACATGATCTCACCAGCGATCGCTAATAAAGAGATGCCAACACCTTATCTGCTGCTGCCCGGAATGCAGTTGCTGCACCAGCACTCATATCGCGTGGCGCACAGATGCGATTTCTCACATAGGCGAGTGTGATCGCTCCAACCGCAGACACAATCGGATCGGCATTGTCTTTGCCGCCCACGCGCCCCCACGGCAATGCTGCACCATTCGCATTGATGAGATAGTCAGCCAGCAATCTGAGGTGAAAATCAACCGCTTCTTTAACGGCTGTTGTGTCGGCATTGACCGCCAATGCTTGCACTCCGGAGTTTTTCAGGATGTCTCCTAAAGCAACTTCTCGGTTATTAGTCAACCTCTCAGCCGCTTCTGCCCGAAATTGGATTTCTTGGCTAACTGCTGGGTCAGGGGCTGTTTAAGTCGGTCAAATCAGAAAAACCTCTATAAATTCCAGTCACAGAGAGTATAGAAAGCTTAAGTCCAAAAATACATATGAACTAAAAGGTGTCTAAAGTCAAGCTAATAGCTGCTAGTAATTTATAATACTTGCAATTTCATCGAGTGTAGCCCAAAAGTGAAGCACCCCATCCAATTAAAGCGCTACAAAAAACTAGCCATGTAGCATTGATGCCTAAGTAAATAGCTAAAATGGCTGAGATGATCGCAATCGCCAAGCCGAGAAAATCTACAAATGGGGCTTGTGGTAATGTTAAAGTGGCTGCCAGCAGTTGCAGGGCTATACTGAGATAGATTTTATATACGTGTATAAGCAATTCCATTCAAAATCTAGGGTTTTCCGTAGTAAAAGTTCTGTAACAGTTCGCTTATATCATTTGCCTAGATGAGATAATTTCCTCTTAATTGTTCGACATAGAGAAAATTAACTCAATATTCGTATGCAGCAAGTATCAAGCGATATTGTAGAGTTACCAATTCATATCAGTGCTAAAACAGTTGCTCGAAGTTTAAGTGTCATAGTTATCTGCCTCACCTTAGCAGGGATTCTAAGTGGCTATTTCTGGGTCTCGAAGTTTCCCCTCCCAGCTTCCAAATGGTTTTACGAACTATTTAACCTAGATGGAGAATTTAATATTCCTGCCTGGTATTCTTCATTCACTCTATTATTTTGTTCGGGATTACTTAAAGTAATTACCGCTATGAAGACGAAAGACCGCTATTTTGTTTACTGGAAAACTCTATCTTGGATATTTTTCTATTTGAGTTTGGATGAAACATTTAGTTTTCACGAGATTTTGATTATTCCGTCAGTGCGAGAATCGCTTCATCTCAATCCTGTATTTTATGAAACCTGGGTTATCCCTGGTATTGTTTTAGTGGGAGTTTTTGCATTTAAATATCTAAAATTTTTGCTCCATCTCCCTTATAAGACTCGATATTTATTTCTGATTGCCGCAATTGTTTATGTGGGTGGAGGCTTAGGCATGGAAATGGTGGGTGGAGTTTTGAGAATAGATTTTGGGCGACGTACCATAATATCCTTAATTGGCATAATTCTTGAAGAGTCTTTGGAAATGGTCGGAATTGTGATTTTTATTTATGCGCTACTAGCTTACCTTAGTAGCTTGAGAGAAAGCATTCAACTGAAAATTTATATATCTGAAAAGTAGTATGATGTCCGGCAAATTAACCAATCATGGCTACTTAGCTTCTAGCAAAGTCTAGCATTAGTCATCTGGCGCAACAAAAGAGAAACTTGTCTCGCTAAACTGATTACTAATGATGTCTGTAACTTTTTGTGAAGTACTTGCTTTGATGCGATCGCAAAAGAATTGTCAGCCAACTGTAGGTTTTTCTTTTACTATATCAATATTCTCTTTGATATCAACATAAATAGGAGATAGTTGGAGTCGTTATGGGGTAAAGCTGTGGTTGCTTATGATTGCCTGTTTGCTTTCTGATTTCGGTAGATTCAGCAAGCAAAAAGGCATATTGCTTACTCAAAAGGCTTGATTGCTTTCTGATTTCGGTAGATTCAGCAAGCAAAAAGGCATATTCTTTACTCAAAAGGCTTGATTGCTTTCTGATTTCGGTAGATTCAGCAAGTAAAAAGGCATATTGCTTACTCAAAAGGCTTGATTGCTTTCTGATTTCGGTAGATTCAGCAAGTAAAAAGACATATTGCTTACTCAATTTACCTGTTTAGTGTTTAAAGATAAAAATTAGATTGCTCAATAGTCATTAATCATGGGGCATTGAGCACTTGTACTGAGCGATCGCAAGAGCGTCTCTAAGAGTTGCCGTAAAGCCTGCGGCATAGCTACGCTTAGGGCGCAGCCTTTCGTAGAGAAGTATTAGTTATTCTCCCCTGCCCCTTGCCCCTCTGGCACTAGTTAATTACCTTCTAGCAAAGTCCAGAAGTAGCCATCTGGCGCAACAAAGGAGAAACTAGTCTCGCCAAACTCATTACTAATGATGTCTGTAACTTTTTGTACAGTACTTGCTTTGATGCGATCGTAATACTCCTGTATTCCCTTAACTCGATAGGTATATAAAGACATACCTAAGCTACCTGGTTGGGCTGCCTCAAAGCGCGATTCTAAATTAATATTTTCTGGGAATCGAATGATGTAAAGCCTACCACTGCGTGCAGCCATCAGGTCAGACTTAGAAGAACGGGGATCATCAAAGGTCGTGACAATAAACTTTTCACCAGGGTTAAGGTCAAAAATATCTCGACCTGCTGGCGAAGATTCATAGCTAGTTTCGACACCATCACGCACACGCAGCAAACCCAAAACTTCTTCATAAAACTTCAGGGTTTCTTTGCTGTCATCCTGAACGATGATTCCCATATGGGTAAACTGACTAGTTTTGAGAGCAGCATTATGGTTAACTTGTCCGTAATCCGGCAGTGTATAACCAAACCGTTGAAATAAAACCTGTCGAGCTAAGGGTTGCAGTAGCAGCATTTCTCGCACACCAATTGCTGGCTCAATAAAAGGACGGCTTTTCCTCTCTTTGTTGTAGATGACTTCCCAATAAGGGTTAGTGTGCCTAATAGGCAAACCTGCGGCTTTTGCATCCTCTATATGATTTAAGATACTTAAAACATCCGCCGTTAAGGTTGTTGCCCAGCGATTTCCTTTAATTTTCATTGACGCTGTTCCTAAACCTTGATGCGTGGGGTTTTGCCAAACCATCAGCCGAATCAAACCATGATCTGAATTTTGATGGTAGAGGCGGATTGAGCGTAAAGATGAATTCACCCCATATAATTGATTGGCTACATCTGCGGTTAATTCACCCACTTGACCAATGCGATAGCCAAATTGCTCCCAATACTGAATTGCAGAAATTGGCTCTGGGATGCCGATACAGACTTCATAGATCCCTTCAATTGCAGTTTGTTGTTCTTGAGTCATAATCAGTGCTGAGTTAGGAGTTATTAGTTTTCCTCGTACCCATGCTCTGCATAGGAACGAGAGAAAAGCAAGGATTTGAGTATTCAAAACGACTTTTTACAGCAGTTTTTATTTAAGTAAGTCGCTTCATTGCGTCTCTGCCGCTAGTTAAAAGGCGGCAGCCCCTTCATTAGGCATTCCCAGTCAGAGACTCTTGAGGAGACAATTTCTAAAAGCTGATTCTAGACTGGCTTTTATCTTAAGTTGACACGTATCAGCATTAGCTGTGCCCATAGGGCGTGGTCTATTTACCTGAAAATAGCTATAAACATTTATAAAATTTATGTAAAGCTTAAGTATTATTAAGCTGCAAAGTTCTCTGGAGTAATCTATAAGTTTAATTTATCTATTTTAAAAAGCATTTCTTTAATATAAAAGTGTTTTTTTTACCAAAAAATTTGATATTGAAATCTAACTTAACGACAATACCATCTTAAGCTGAAAAGTATCGCAACATTTACCAAAAAAATCAGTAGTTTTGAAAAAATATTTGATTAAAGGTTACAAGCATATTTCAATGTATTATAAATCGCATTTATTTGAGATTTTGAAGATTTGGTAAAGAAGTTTACATAACCTTTCCCTCGTGATAATTAAATAATTACAGCTTGGTTAAAAAAATTTGGAGAAAAAAACAAAATATTTGACCTAATTACTTACCATTTGGGTAATCCATTCAGGCATTTTCAGAAAATAAATTATCTAATTTTGTAAAGTAGGTATCTCGTTCGCCCGTAACCAAAGCCGGGTTTTTTGACCCAGCCCACAATAAATAGTTAGATATTTTTTATTTGGAAATCCGTAACCAAATCAATAATTAATGTTTTGTAAATAGGATTACGCAAATAGCAAGTAATCTACATTGAACTGATGAATAGTTCTTTGACTGAGGCTGAACTTACGTATTCGTGAGAAATTCAGGAGAAATAACATGGCATTTATTTTCGGCACTACAAATCCTAACAATCTCTCTGGGACTTCAGGAAATGACACGATAGTTGGTTGGGCTGTTGGTGGTAATGCCAATAGTACCTCCGGTAACGACACCTTGAATGGTGCAGCTGGTAACGATTCCCTCGCTGGTGGCACAGGAAACGACAGTCTAATCGGTGGAGATGGCAATGACACAGTTGATGGAGGCACAGGAAACGACATTTTAATCGGTAGTGCAGGAAACGACACCTTCAAAGGCAGTCAGGGTAACGACAGCATTAATGGTGGAGATGGCTTTGATACCGCAGACTACAGTCAACTAGGTCAAACTATTACCTTGTCAGGTGTCGGTACCATTCAAAAAGCTGGTGGATTGGGGCAAGATCAACTCTTTAAAGTAGAAAAGGTTATTGCTAATGCTAATGTTGCTAACAACACCATAGACGCATCTCAATCTTTGCCTGGGGTATTTATCACCGTTAACTTGCAAACCCAAAATTTGGCTGCTAATAACGTTCCTGGTTTGGGAAGATTGCCATTTACTGTAGTCAACTTTGATAATGTCATCGGCACAAATGCAAATGACATCATTGTTGGCGACAATCAAAATAACCGATTATCCGGTAATAACGGCAATGACACACTTGATGGCGGCACAGGTACTGACACCTTGAATGGGGGAGCAGGCAACGACACTTACATTGTTGACACTACTACTGACATCATTACGGAGGCTGCTAATTCAGGCACAGATATCGTCCGGTCTTCTGTCACCTACACACTAGGCGCCAATATAGAGAATCTGAGGCTGACGGAAAGTAGCGATATCAGCGGGACAGGTAACAGTCTTAACAACTTACTTTTTGGTAATACTTCTAACAACACTTTGAATGGTGGAGGAGGCAATGACACTCTAGATGGTAATAATGGCAATGATATCCTCAATGGTGGCGACAGCAATGATAGTCTACAGGGCGGACCAGGCAATGATGTACTCAATGGAGGGTCTGGAAACGACATCCTCATCGGTGTTTTCCCTGGTAGTCCGCTTCCACCTGGATTAGGGGAAACTGATCAACTGACTGGCGGACCTGGGGCAGACAGATTTATCTTGGGGGACGCTGTAAATGCTTTCTACGACGATAACAATACTGCGAATCCTGGTTTTGGAGACTTGGCTACTATTACTGACTTCGACCCTAGCCAAGATCGAATTGAACTCAATGGACTTCCACAGGACTACCGTCTGCAAGTTGTTGGAAGCAACACACGAATATTCTTAGACAAACCCGGAGCAGAGCAAGATGAAATCATAGGTATTGTGCAAGGGGTAGTGGGTCTCACACTTAGTAGTAACAACTTCACTTTTTTATAAGCAGGAAAATGCTGGAGAACGTACAAACAACACACTCAGCAGCGCTGAAGGGTTGCGTTCCTTATCATCAGGCTCAGACGTTAATTTTTCAGCTCAGTTAGCAACAGTTCAACCGGGGAACACGGCAATGTGTTCCCCTCACCCAACAAGAGATTATTTAGCAAGTCAGTACCCATTGCTCATTTCATCCCGTAATTTCTAAAGCTTTTTCCCTAATTAACAAGATTTAGCCACAAAATCATCTGACTATTTGATGAAGAAAATAATGAATAGCACTAAATTATTCAACCAAGTTCAACGCAGATTTACTGATAAGTTCGTTCTCAAAACGTGCTTTTTAGTTGCCAAAACACTGTTATTTACAATAGTGATGCTAAATAATGGCACTAGTGTAGTAAATGCTGCACCTCAAGCCTTGCGTTCTGATATTAAGATTCGCAAGATTATGTCTACGTTATCGACGATCTCTCCTTCTGTTCGGATTGCAAAAGATCCACGAAACAATACCCTCTATTACTTAAAAAGAAATGGTGATATTTATCAAGTTGATTTAGCCTTATCTACTAGTAAACTTGTGTACAACTCAGGTAATCATAAGCTAGGTGAAACTCAAGGTATGGCTATTGGTCCTGACGGGACAATTTATTTAGTTGGCAATGCAGACCTTGTGAATGACCAGACCAAAGCAATTATTGTTAAAGGGGTAATTAACTCAGGTACAGGAGAGCGCATCTGGTCTGTTTTGGCTACGAGTGCAGGCTATCCCAAAAGCAAAACAGCCTATGACCATCGCTTCAACGGCGTGGTTGTTAGCCCAGATGGTAAGTTTATCTATGTGAATAGCGGTTCTCGTACCGATCATGGTGAGGTTCAGTCTGCTGGTGGTCTATATCCCAATACTCGCGAAGTAGGATTAACCGCCTGTATACTCCGCCTTCCTAGTAATGGTCAAAATCTCTTTCTTGCAAACAATCGAGCAACCTTAAAGACAGCTGGCTATATTTTTGCAGAAGGAACACGCAATACTTTTGATATGGCCTTTGCGTCTAATGGGGATTTGTTTGGCACCGAAAATGGTCCCGATCGCGACATGTCAGAAGAATTAAATTGGTTACGTCTAGGTCATAATTACGGCTTTCCCTGGCGTATAGGCGGGACAGACAATCCCCAACAATTCCCGAATTATAATCCTCTCAAAGACCTTTTGCTAAATCCCAAATTTGGCGCAGTTACAAAAGGCTACTATTATAACGATCCAAGCTTTCCGGCTCGGCCTAATATCACCCTGACTGAACCAATTCGTAATTTAGGACCGGACGCAGATAGTTTCCGCGATCCTCAAGATGGCAAAGTCAAAGACGCTAGTGTTCTTGGGCAAACTTTTAGCACTTTCACAGCACACCGTTCTCCTTTGGGGTTAATTTTTGAAACACAAGGAGCAATGAGTCCAGAATTCAACAGAAATGGATTCGTATTGGGTTGGACACCAGGCGACCCCACTGGCGAAACACTAGCAGGCCCTTTTAAAGATCCCAGCCAAGATCTGTTGGATTTGAAATTGATTAAAGTAGGAACTACCAACTATCAACTTCAAGCCAAGCGCATTGTCCAAGGCTTCAGCAATCCCATTGATACTGAGATTATCGGCAATAAGATTTATGTTCTGGAATACGGTGGGATTCAAGGAATTTGGGAAATTTCTATGCCCACTAAGTAAATCTCAATTTAGTTTATATTGTTCAAAGTTTTGGTTTATATAGCCAGAATGCGTAGGCGTAGACCGTCGCAGACATCGCATCCCAAACGTGCAAAATGCCTCTCAGACTGGAAGTCACTGGCTCACAATAGAAAGTCGAATTCCTGTTAGAGAGCATTTGCCTTTGGAGGAAAACTTTTCGATTTACTGGAATTATGCAAAAATTGCAGTTCAGATGTAGTGAGGTCGCGCCATTGACCCAATTGTAGGTCATCTAATTGTAGGTGGGCTATGCTGACCCTGACCAGTCGCAAAGTCGGAAACCCTACAGCCGCAGTCATGCGCCGTACTTGGCGGTTTTTTCCCTCTGTCAAGGTCATTTCCAGCCAAGCTGTGGGTACATTTTTGCGAAATCTAATTGGCGGGGTGCGTTCAGGTAGCTGTGGTTCTTCTGGTAAAAGCCTAACTTCTGCTGGTTGAGTGCGATAATCTTGAATTTCCACACCTGTTTGCAACCTTTTTATCGCATCTGCATCTGGAATTCGCTCTACCTGTACCCAGTAAGTACGTTTATGACCAAAACGCGGATGGGCGAGGCGATGTTGCAATTGCCCATCGTTCGTTAACAGCAGCAACCCTTCACTATCCCAGTCTAAGCGTCCCACAGGATATACATCAGGTACATCAATATAATCTTTCAGGGTGCTATGCGTGGGAGCATCTTTTGTAAACTGGCTGAGAACGCCATAGGGTTTGTAAAAAATAATATATCGGCAATGATTTGTCATTGGGCATTGGGCACTTGTACTGAGCATCTCGGCTTCTCTACAAGACGCTACGCGAACGCTCGATGGAGCCGAAGTCGAAGTATTGGGCATTGGCATGGGGCATTGGGCATTGTTATTCTTCTCTTGCTTTTCTGCTCCCTGCTTCCCCTGCTCCTATTATCTAACGTGACTTAAACATTTTTGAGTGGAAAATAAGCCTTCAAATACGCCCCCACATTAAGATGCGTTTATAGGGGAAAAAGAACGGACGCTCATCTTCTAGCAACTCGAACAGTTTCTGCTGATAACGTTCTACAAATCGTTCATAGGTTTGGGCATCTAGCTGCGATTCATATGCCGTTAGCAGTGTCCCACGATACCACTCTACTACGGCTTCTCGTGAAGGCAGCACATGTCCATAAATCTGAAGCTTTACTTCCTGCTTCACAAACCCCAATTTATAAAGCAGTTTGGCGTATGTTTCTGGAGAAAGTACCTCTAAACGTCGCACATATCCTCCCAATTCTTGACTAAATTCCTTTGCAGTCTCAACTGCTATCTTATGCACTGGCTCATTATCCATCATTGGTATTTGTATAGCAAGCTGTCCACCAGGTTGTAACTTGCCCCGCAATTTCTCAAATAACGCCTCATGTTCCGTCAACCACTGCAATGCCGCATTAGAAAATATCACATCAAACTTCCCATCTCCTGGGTTTTCCTCAATTTTTCCTTGCTCAAACCGTAGTCCGTTACCTTCAAACTGACGAGCCTTTTGCAGCATTTTCTCAGAAGCATCTATCCCCAAAGTCTCCTGTGCTGCTAGAGTGTCGTGCAGATACTTCGTTAACTTTCCGGTTCCACATCCTAAATCGATAACTCGTAAGTTTTCTTGCCGATGTACCATGTTTACCAAGTCGTAGAACGGACGACTTCTTTCGGACTCAAATCGTTCGTATAGTTCTGGATTCCATTTATCTGGCATCTCTTTATAACTCCTAATTCGTAATTTGTAAGCCGTATTTTTTGATGTAAACGACAAAAAACGATATCGTCAGAAATTGTAGGTTGAAATTTGCTTAAGATACGCACCCAATACTTCGACGCCGCTCAGTACAAGTGCCCTATGACTAACTACTTTCGCTCCAATGTTAATGCAATGGCTAGCTACATTCCCGGTGAGCAGCCCCAACGCGGTACACAGATAATTAAACTCAACAGCAACGAGAACCCCTATCCTCCTTCCCCTGCGGCACTAGCTGTATTGCAGAATATCGATGGCGAGTGGCTGCGCCGATATCCAGAACCTTTCGGCGGGGAATTCCGGCAAGCTGCAAGTAAAGTTTTAGGAGTTCCTAGTGATTGGATCATTGTCGGAAATGGCAGTGACGAATTGTTGAGCGTGATAATTCGAGCCTGTGCAGAACCTGGGAAGAAGGTAGTTTATCCGATGCCAACTTACGTGCTATATCGCACATTAACAGAAATGCAAGCTGCGGAAATTATTGAGATTCCCTACAGCGAGGACTACAGTTTACCCTTGGAAGAACTGGTTGCTGTCGATGGTTCTGTGACATTCATTGCGTCGCCTAATAGTCCATCGGGGCATGTGGTAGCAACAAATGATCTACGAAAATTAGCCAGCCAGTTATCTGGAGTTTTAGTGATTGACGAAGCATATGTAGATTTTACCGAAGAGAATGCATTGGCTTTGGTAAAGGAATACGAAAACGTCATCGTAATTCGCACACTTTCTAAAGGGTACTCGTTGGCAGGATTGCGGCTGGGCTTTGGGGTGGCGAATCCCAAACTGTTGCAGGGGTTGTTTAAGGTGAAGGATAGCTATAACATTGATGCGATCGCTTGTGCAATTGGCTCTGCTGCGATCACCGATCAAGCTTATAAAAATGCTTGTGTGGCAAAAATTAAAGCATCACGGACTAAGCTAGCAACAGACTTAAAACAATTACGTTTTTATCTTTGGGATTCCCAAACTAACTTTTTATTGGCACAGCCAAGAGAAGGAAACGCAGAATATCTCTATCAAAAACTGAAGGAACGGGGAATTTTAATCCGCTACTTCAAGCAACCTGGACTAGATGATAAATTACGCATTACTGTTGGCACCGATGAGCAAAATCAGGCTTTAGTGGAGGCACTAATTTATTTGTTAGAGACTGGGGATAAGGAAAATGGGGAGGAGAGAATCTAAAACCTCGGCTACGCCTTGAATTCTGACTTCTCTGCTTCTGATAAATTGCTTGTTGCAAAAAGTTTACTTTCTGAGCGCTGCACAGCATATATATAGTGTGGTATGTCGCGCCAGAGTTTCTCTTGAACAACCTTGAGGCCATTCTTTTGGGCTACACGCCGGGAGGGAATGTTTTCTGGACGAATCAGGGAAATGACGCGATCGCAACCCAGCCCGTTAAAGGCGTAGTCCTGGCAAGCATATGCGGCTTCAGTTGCGTAACCGTGCATTTGTTGGTCACGGCGGACATGGTAACCAATTTCGAGTTCTTGGTGTCCCTCGACCTCCTGCCAAATTAGTCCGCAGTCGCCGATTACCTCGCCTGTCGCCTTGAGAACCATCGCCCACAAGCCTACGCCGTGCTGTGCGTAGTTGCGGTGCTGCCGGTCAATCCACTTTTGCACCATCTCGCAATCAAACGGTTTTGGATAGTAGCGCATCGACTCTGCATCACCGAGGACAAGCAGTAGCGCGTCGAGGTCAGAAAGCATCATTTCCCGCAATAGTAAGCGATCACTTTCCAATATCATGAGAGTTCAATCCAATCTAAGTACAGCATTTGATTAATTCGTAACGAATTAAATTTGGCAATACCCTGCAATGCCAATGCATCGGCTTATATTGTTAATGCATCGGTTTGCAATGCTAATGCATCGGCTTGAATTGTTAATGCGTCGGCTTGCATTGTTAATGTATCCCGATACAATGCCAATGCATTCCTTTGAAATGTTAATGGTTCCCATGCATTAAAAACGCTACGCTTCTACGCAAAACTGTATTAAGCCCAGTTGCGTACTACAACAATCTTGAACCTACTTTCACCAGACAAATCGTAGTCTAAAGAGCCGTAGTGTTGCAAAGCCCAGTCTTGCAAATCTTGAATTGCACGGGCAAAGATATCATCTGGGATGTGCCAGGTATTGCGGTAAACCTTGTTTCTATAATATTCAAGCAATTTACCCACAGTCAGTTCAGATTGCCATTTGGCTGCAACCACTGTTTCTAAATTTGCTCCTTGTTCGTGCAACTCACCTAAAACTTCTTCTTCTGTTGCACCATAGCCAGGTAAAGGGTAATCATAGCTAGCAATAATATCTTGCCAACGTTGCTGAAAATCAAATCTACCCTGATTCACATCTTCATTAACTTTGCTGAAATTCATATTACCGTGAGTGTAGAGGTAAATTCCTCCTGGCTTGAGGACGCGGCGAATTTCTGCTAATGCTTGCTTCCAAGCAGAAACCAAGTGAAACACATGAACTGTCAACGCCACATCAAAAGAGTTATCAGCAAATGGTAGAGAAGTTGCATCTCCCTTGATTGCTGTAAGTTGGTGAGACACACCCTCTAGCTTTTGATGCAACTCAGCTAGCATTTTTTCAGAGATATCGACACCAGTGTAAGAATAGCCTCTTTTTGCGATCGGGACAGCAATTCTACCAGTGCCAATACCTGTTTCATAGAATTTGGTTTCCGCTGTTGGTGAAACCAAGTTGATGATAAAATCAGTGATTTGCTCGGAGATTCCAGACGGTAGTCCCCGTGTTGCATCGTAGATATCAGAAACGCGATCAAATGAAATGGTTGCAGTCATTTATCTTTTATCCTTTCGTGATGATTATTGACAAAGGCAAATCCAGTGAGATGATTAAGAAAATTGCACTTTACCAAGTTTTTTTAGAGCAAAGAATAATGAACTAATATGTAATGTTTGCAGCAATATACCATTATCAATATTTTTTATTAGCTTTTCTATAGGCAATAAAACTACAGCAATTTGTTCTGTAACGTCTAACTTTAAATCAGTTACACGTTCTACATCTGTTGCTAAAAAACAATGGGTTAAATTGGTATGATTAGCTGGGTTTGGTGATAAGATACCAGTTTCACTAAAATTATTGCTAGTGTAACCAGTCTCTTCTAATAACTCGCGTTTTGCTGCTGTTAGTGGGGAAATATCTTCTACCTCTACAGCACCACTAGGCAATTCTAGAATTGTTTTTCTCAGACCGTGGCGATATTGCTTTACTAAAAGCACTTCCTGATTTTTGGTTAAAGCTACAACATTTACCCATGTTGGATATTCCAGAACATAATAGGGGTCAACTATTGTTCCGTTAGGCATTTGGCAAGTATCAGATCGGACTGAAATCCATTTATCTTTTACTAAATGCCTAGATTTTAATACAATCCAATCAAATGAATGTACCATATTTAAAATAATTCGTATGGTCTGGTAAAAAAAGCAGCTACAGTTTCAATAAACTTTTTTTCTTCTAAATAACCAAGATTGCTACGGTCATGCTCATGTAATCCTCCCATAACTTCAACTGATTTATCAAATTTTTGGGCAATAATCTGGGCAGTTTCTATAGCTTCTCTACTCCTTCACCAAAACTTCTCGCAGCACAACTGTTAAATCCTGCAATGCACGTTCGCCATCGCCGACAAAAGTTCTACCGTGCATTGTCGCCAGTGTATCCGGCTTGAATGCTGCCAACTCTTTGAGAATGCGTTGGCGCAGCCCGCCGCAGGCATCGGTATGTGTTGTGTATGGTATGTAATTGGGAAAAGGACTGGCTTCATAATTGACGATTGTTTGACGGAACCGTTCAATCACATCAGACTCAGTTAATGGCAAGCCATTCATTTAGCGATCCACATTCGTCAGTTTCAAAATGGCTAAAGCTAATCCAGCGAATTTGTGATGGGTCAATGATCTTTGCCAGTGCATCACGTACCAGTGAAAACATTCCCTTTAGACCCGTATGAAACAATAATGGTTCTTCGTCCTTCACTAGAAACTGGATGAATTGCATATCTATTTTTGGGTCATAGGTTGAGATGCAATAGATATCTGGGGCAATTTCGGTAATGCTAGTCATAGTTTTTAAATTCACACTGGCAATAATGAAACATGTGCTGAAACCACCTTCCATCCTTCGGTAAACCTGTACCAAGTCTGGCTTTGTCGCCCGAAACGTTCTACACCATTAATATTGCGGCGAAACTCTAAAGTCACTGTTGCTGCATCTTTCCCAAAGGTTACAACCTTGAGATTCGAGATTTCTCGCTCTATTTTCGGGCTTGGACGAGAGGCGCGAAAGTTACGAATTTCGTCGCTGCCATAGAGGTTTTCTGTGATCCCAAAACGCACCACTTCTGACGCATCCCAAAACAAGCTATCCATCACTTCCAAATTATTATTACAAAGGGCTTCTTCATACTTGAGGTAAAAATCAGTAACTTCAGTTACAACAGTAGGATCATTTACACTAGTCATATCGTTTCGCTCTAATTGGTAATTGTTAATTCGTAACACGTAATTGCACCCCGCGCATAAATAGGCTTACTTGAATCAGCAAGGCACGTATTTTTTTGTTCTTCATCAATGAATAGGGGGCTATCATACCTGAATTAACGTGAGTTCGACGAACTAAAAAACAGCAGGTAAGTGTTTGGGATAGATATCAAGTGAGGGTTTTGTAGGCAAATAAATATAGGCAATTATCATTGTTATTTCGGCGACCGCATTTGTTATTTCGGCGACCGCATTTGCCATTTCGGCGACTACATTTGTTATTTCGGCGACCGCATTTGCCATTTCGGCGATTACATTTGCTATTTCGGCGACCGCATTTGCCATTTCGGCGACCGCATTTGTTATTTCGGCGACCGCATTTGTTATTTCGGCGACCGCATTTCCCGGATTTCTCGCCCTGTTATCAAGAAGCCAAAGGTGTTAGGCCCGCCCTGCAAAATCTCTTTGGCAAAAATCGACCCTAAAGCTAAGTAAAATCCGCACACACAGCAGACCAAAGCTGAACCAATCAAGACTGATCGAATTGGCAAAAATTCAAAGGCATAGTTAAAACTAATTTTCAATTCTTCTAAAGGTTTGTGCGTAAAAATGACGGTTATTTTGGATGTCAGTTGCATTCCCAAAAGGGCAATAATTACAGCAACGTAACTGATAATATCGAGCATAAAACAAAGCCCCGATCCCACCGCCGCAATTAACAAGCCCGCGTAGCTTGCTTCCTCATAGGGGTATGCAGACTTGCTACCGCTACGCTAAGGTAATTAGTAATTAAGAAAGTCAATTTTAATCTGGGTTTCTAGGTCTGCATCTGTAGCTTGATTTGGGATAATTGCTATTACATAAAGTATTCTAAAATTCCCCAATGCCCAAAGCCCGATCCCCAATTTAACTTTTAATTTTCAGCGATTTAACAAAACCTTCGGCACTAAGTAACGCAATCCCCAATGTGACAATACCAATCCCCACGCTCTGAATCACGTTTAAAGTTTCGCTAATCGTTACCCATGCAACTAGTGCCGTCAATGCTGGACTGCTAGAGCCAATTATGGAGGCGGTAGATGCGCCAATCATCCGAATCCCCACATTGTTTAGAGTGTGTCCGATAAAACTGACTAGACCCGAAAATATGCTGCCAATCCATAGAGGTGTCCAGTCAAGTTGGGCGCTCTTAGCTGGCCAGAATAGTAAGCTAACACCGGAGAGCAGTAGAGTACAGGCAAAACTGATCCAGGTAAAGGGAACTGGATGGAATTTTTCCAAACATTTTTGAGCAATGATGCAATAAAAAGCGTAAACGATCCCAGCACTAACACTAGCGAAAATGCCGATCGCAATGGTATGACTGCTGTAGGTGGCAGAAGATTGGGGAATGGTGAGAGCGCTTCCTACCAGAATAATCCCCATCACAAGCCAACGGAACAATGTGGGGCGATCGCCAAAAAACCTCCAGGACAGCAACGCTGTAAATACGGGATAGGTGAAGAACAGGGTCAAAGCAATGCCTGTGGGAATCAAGCCAATAGCAATGTAGAGTGAGGCAATATACACAAACATCAGTACCCCACAGCCAAGAGCTTGGATTAGAATATCCCTGCGTTCATGTAGTGCGCCGGAGGCATCGCGATTGAATAAGTCTTTTAATTCTTTAAGAGCAGATGGATATAGCTTGAATGATACAGATGCCATGAGTGGAACCACCAGCAGCATTCGCATAAACATCAGCAAGAATGAATTCTGCAAATCCGGTTTAACGTATCCACCGAGTAAAAATAAACCGAGTACGAGATGTTCTGAAAACAAAACTCGGACAGTAACGTTGTGAAACGTTAAAACAAAGGAGGATAGTAGAACCGTTAGGATACCCAACACTATAAAAAGTTTCCCTAGAGACGACCTGATTGTATTGTTAAAACCTAACAAACTAAATGAAATTTGAGGAAATCAAAGCCGTCGCTTCAAAAACACTGCCACCCTCTTGGTAGTGGTGCGGTTGAAAGTAAAATTGTCAAGTCGTTAATTTACGTATAAAAGGTAACAGTAAATTCTGGTTAAAAAATAACGCAGAAATTATCTTGCATCAACGCTAACAATGAATAGCTGTAAGTTGGGATAATTTTAGCAATTCTATTTTTAATTTGTTTATTAAACCCAAAATTATTGATAAATTTTATACTTAAATTTCTTATTTAATTGATTTTATAGTGTAATTGATACTAAGTATCAAAAACTTATTGCAGATATTTTTGGAAATAATCGTCAAGTGACTTGCTAATAATCTTTTTGAGATATCTTATCAAGATGAATTCCCCTATAAATCAGTCTTTTTTATGCAAATAAGCGCTTGGTATTTTTCAAAGCTTTTAATAATTAACGGAAGTTGCTACATTATTGTGGGAGTTAGGAGCATTAATATAAGAAACAAGCTTTAACAAAAATATGGCTACTGAAAACCTTCTGCTCTCCGCCCTGCCCTCCGATCTGTACAAGCAGATCAAAAACAATATGGAGCAGGTCGAGCTTTCATACGGCTCGATACTCAACCGACCCGGCGAAACTATTAAAGATGTCTACTTCCCTCTCACCTGCCTGATCTCGGTCACTATCACGATGATGGATGGCATAACGGTTGAAGCCGGAGTGGTCGGAAGCCGCGAGATGGTAGGGATCAACGCCTTCATGGGCGGTCGGGAGACGACGCAGACTGAGTACATCGTCCAGGTTCCAGGCCTTGCGGTGAAAATGAAAGCACATTTGCTGCTCCACGAATTCGACACCAATAAGTCGCTGCGCGACGTGATGCTGAAATACACGCAGGCTTATATGGCGCAACTCTCGCAGAACGTTGCCTGCAACCGCGTTCATAGTATAAAACAACGCATGGCCCGCTGGCTGCTCGAATCCAGTGACCGTCTCGACTCGGATGAACTATTCCTGTCGCATGAGTTCCTCTCCCATATGCTGGGCGTGCGCCGCGCTGGTGTCAGCGAGACCGCCAGTCACCTACAACAAAAAGGTCTCATCCAATACAGCCGAAATAAAATCAAAACCATTGATCGGCAGGGGCTAGAAGAGACCTCCTGCGAGTGTTATGGGGTAATCAAAGACGAATACGACCGCCTGCTAAGGTTTAACCTAAAAAGATAACGGATAAACCCCTTCTACCTTTTGCTAACCGGGTGGGGTGTCGAAACAGCCGTCTGGCCCTGTGTCTAGATGCAAATCTCATCAAAATTACCCAATATCATCCAGCCGGACAGAATAGACTCTAGTAGACAGAACTTAGATGATTCAAGGGAATTAGCAAACAGAGTACCAGACAGCGATGATTGCGGGAGCAACGCGATTTTGTGATGTTGAACTTTAAACGAGTGTTCACGTAGTGTGCCGCAGGTATCGCTAAAACACTTGTTTGCATACAAGGAAATATTTAATATAGATTGGGGAATAAATATTAGTGTGAAAAGAATTGAACGCCTAACTTATCTGTTTGGTCAGATTGGTATTAATCTGCGTCAGTCGAAAATATTAAATCAGGGACAGGGCAACACATCTAGTACTAATATCCTCAAAGATCAACGAGTTGTCATCGCTGTAGATGGAGGGCGAACTAAAATTAGGTTTAATAAAAAAGGCAGACGTAATTCTAAAACAAATCGTCACGGCTTTGTTGGTGAATGGATGGAGCCAAAGTTGCTCACATATGTGGTAAATGAACAGGGTCAGAAGATTAGAACTTCCGAGATACCTATTATCAATGATGGCACGTATTCTGGTCATCAAGAATTTCTCATATTTTTAATTCTTTCCTTGCGCCTAGCAGAGCTTGATAAAATTTATACATCATATTTATATTTTTCAGTTTTTTGTTTGACTCGATACTAAATAGTAGATTTTTCTTGTTACCAAATTACTTGGCGAAAATCTTTTTGAGATAACTGATCAAGATTAGTTAGCGTGTTTTTTATGAGATTTCACGTCAATTAAATAACTAAGTAATTAAATATGTGTTTTGGCGATACCTGCGGCACACTGCGTGAACGCTCGTTTAAAGTCTGACATCACAAAATCGCGTTGCTCCCTTAGAAATGTCAGCAACTAGTTTGATCTCAGGATTTAAGTGATTCAGGTAGACGCCCTCTGCGAGTATTAAAGACTCATTTACAAGTATCAAAGACTCATTCACGAGTATCAAAGACTCATTCACGAGTATTAAAGACTCGTCAGCGAGTATTAAAGACTCGTCAGCGAGTATTAAAGACTCATTCACGAGTATTAAAGACTCGTCAGCGAGTATAAAACACTCGTTGGCGAGTATCAAACACTCGTCGGCGAGTATCAAAGACTCGTTGGCGAGTATCAAACACTCGTCGGCGAGTATCAAAGACTCATCCTCTATTCCCCATGCCCAATGCCCCATGCCCAAGTATTACGCAGTCACAGCCTCACGTCGGTTGTACCCAGAAGCGTCTCCCTTGATAGCTTCACTTTGTTTACCATCGATGCCGACTGGGAGGTCACCAACAATTGTGACTCGTTGAACGTGGCGGGGCTGGTCGCCGTAATCTGCGATCGCATAATGTTGAGTAGCCCGGTTATCCCAAAAGGCAACGTCACCAACTTGCCAACGCCACCGGACTGTGTTCTCAGGACGTGTTACATACGCTTGCAACAGTCGAAGAATATCATCTGATTCAATTGTTGATAAGCCACGGAACTGACGCACAAATCCGCCGATGAATAGCCCCCGCTCCCCAGATTCGGGATGGATGCGTACAACTGGATGCAGAGTCTCGTATACAGTCGAGGTGAAGACAGCCCGGTAAGCCTTGGCATCTTCAGGTAGGTCGAATGCAGTTGCATAGTCGAATTTGTTGCTGTGTACTGCCCAAAGTTGGTCTGCGAGATTACGCAGATGGGTAGGTAAATCTTGGTAGGCAGTTACAGAGTTTGCCCAGATTGTGTCGCCACCAGTCGGGGGAATGTCAAGCGCTCGTAAGATAGAGCCGAGAGGAGGACGGTCTACAAATGTCACATCGGTATGCCAGCTATTGGCGCGGGAAGTGGTGCGGCCATAATTCAGGTCTAAGACTTCGGGATTTTCTGGCAGCGCTGGTACAGTGGGATGGGCTGTAGTGACTTCACCGAAACGACGAGCGAAGGCGACCTGTCCATTAGCATCAAGTTGTTGCTGACCACGGAAAAAGATCACTTTGTATTTGACTAGAGTCTTGCGAATATCGCTGATGATGTCATCGCTAAGGTTAGAACTCAGATTAACACCGATGATTTCAGCACCGATACGTCCTGCAACTGGTTTGATATCAAAGTATTGAGAAGCCATATTTTTTATCTCCAAGAAGTTTATGTTTAGGACTAGCCTTTTTAAGGTGGGTGAAAATTTGGATCAAAAAACTCCTCTTTAACCTCTTAACTCTGTGTTCTCTGTGCCTCTGTGGTTAAATAAAAATTTTTTAACCGCAGAGACGCAAAGGGCGCAGAGAGAAAAAAGAGATTTTACAAGTCACCTTGCAAAGATTAATGTTTTTATTTAGATAGTCAGCAGTCATTCAATTTTGGATTTTAGATTTCGGCTTACTTCGACTTCTCTACGAGACGCTGCGCGAACGCTCAGTACAAGTCGCTCAGTCGAAGGATTTTAGATTTTTTCTTCAATCCATAATTTAAAATTGGCAATATCTGCTGACTTCTGACTCCTTTGAACTGCTAAACACCAGGGGTAGATCCGCCATCAACGATAATCTCTGTTCCTGTAATCGATGCAGCAAGATCAGACACTAAAAATAACGCCAGCGCGGCAATTTCTTCTGGCTGGGCGATTCTTTTTAAAGGAATACTTTGGATGTTTTGTGCCTTCACTTCCTCGACGGTGATCCCTTGTGCTTGGGCATTCTGCCGAGCTAAAGTCTCGGCACGCTCAGTAGCTGTAGCACCAGGCGATATGGCATTAATGCGAATCTTATACTCAGCCAACTCTTTAGAAATGCCCTTTGTGAAGTTGAGCAGAGCCGCATTACTTGTGCCACCAGCTAGGAAGTTAGGACGAGGTGTCCGTCCTGCACCGCCAACTATATTGACAATCCGCCCATCACCCCGACTTTTTTGATGGGGGACGACGGCTCTAACTAGGCGGATATAGCCCAATAATTTTAAGTTCCAAGCATCCAAAAATAAATCATCAGTTGATTCCAGGAAAGACCCAGCACGGGCTGAACCTGCATTATTAATCAAGATATCAATCTGACCAAACTGGGCCAAGGTGGTTGAAACAACTTTCTCAACATCCTCTGCTTTTGTTAGATCAGTGCTGATGGAAATAACTTTCGCCCCTAGTGTAGGTAGAGACTGGATGTCAGCTACTGCATTTTCTAGTCTTTCTTGATTTCGGGCTGCGATCGCTACATTGTGTTGGCACGTCGTCAATCACCAGATGGAACAGAGATTTGGTTGAATTGGGCTGTCTGGTCTTTTGTAGAGAAATGCTACGTTGGATATGTTCAAGCAACAATTACTGTAGATAATAGTGCAATCATTGGATATGTGTTTTTCCCTAATTCATGGGGAAAAGGTTATGCACGCGAAGCGGTGAAGTGGATGATTAATTATTTAGTTGAGACATACCAAAATCTTAATTTTTGCGCTGACGTTAATGTTCAAAATCACCGTTCTATTGCTTTATTGCATAATCTGGGATTTGTCCGCTCGACATTTTTTGAAAATATTCAGTCTAACGAAGATGAATTTAACCACGAAGTACAGTATCAAAAACGCTGATAGATAATTAAATTCAGATTAGATGAATTTCAAAGTGTTTTACATTTTTTAACACCAAGTCTGCACAACATGACCCTTCAACTGTTGTCCTAACCAAGGTGTATTTTGTGAAAGTGTATAAAGACTTTTCCGTTCGACTTTCCAGATTTTCTGGGGATCAAATAAAGTAAGTTCCGCTAGTTGATGAGGTTTGATCGCACTGACTTTCTGCCCCAAACACTCTGCTGGACTACTACTCAATGCCCGCCATAATTCTAAAGCTGTAAATTCCTCAGTTTCAACAAGATATTGCCACAGCAAAGGTAATGCTAACTCTAAACCAATTGCCCCGGCCGGTGCTTCGGCAAAAGCTTGGACTTTTTCTTCGTAGCTGTAGGGTGTGTGATCAATAGCGATCGCATCTATCACACCCGCACGCACCCCTGCACGCAACGCCACAACATCACTGGGATTACCTAAAGGCGGGTCTAAATGCAAGCTAGTGTTATAACTCTTAACTGCTTTTGTATCAAGTAAAAGGTGCATCCAGGTGGTGCTGGCGGTGATGGGTAAACCAGCAGCCTTGGCTGAGGCGATTAATTCCACGCTGCGTGATGTGGAGACACGCATGATATGAACTGGTGTACCGATGGCTGCAACTAATTCAAGCATTGCTGCAATCGCAGTAGTTTCAGCGCTGGCGGGTATTGGGGGTAAACCGAAACGCAGAGCATCTGGCCCTTCTCTGATTACACCATTTGCTGCTAATTGGCGATCGCTAGGCCAAAATGCTACTCGTTTACCCAACGGCTGGACATACTCTAACACTCCCCGCAGCAGCGCCAAATTTTCTAAGGGCTTACCATCGCTAAAACCAACAACTCCAGCAGACGCTAAATCTGCCAATTCTGTCATTTGCTTCCCAGCAATATTTAGGGTGATAGCACCCCAGATATGAAGCAAGGGGAGAGGAGAAGCAGAAGCAGCCAAATTAATTTTCTCCTTCTCCCTTATGTTTCCATGTCTTTTTTGCTGCAACTGTGCCACAAGCGCAGGGTTATCAATAACTGGGGATGTATCGGGCAAAATGCTAACTCTGGTAAAGCCACCAGCCGCAGCAGCTTGTAAAAGAGATAACAGGGTTTCCCGTTCTTCAAACCCTGGTTCACCAGAGTGGCTGTACAAATCCACTAACCCAGGCCCGAGAACTAATCCCTGACAATCTCTAATTTGAGTATCAGAATTGATTTCAGAAATGTGCGAAGCCACTGCTTGAATATAACCATCAGCAATCAACACATCAAAGAGTTCGTCGATTTCAGAAACTGGGTCGATTACCCGTACTTGTTGCAGCAGTTCAGTCATAAAAGTTTTTAGTTATGAGTTATATAGCGGTTCTCGTTTATATGCAATACACTCTGACCTCACTTCCATTCCTCTGCCCTTTTAGGCTACCGTGTACATACAAGTCGGAAAACCTCATCCACATTGGCTTGAATCTCGTTGGGTGCGTTATGGACATTAGTCCTAACGCACCTAATATCTGGGATAGTGCCCTACCCTCAGCAATAACACACCCGACAAAACTAGGATTTTAAGGCTTTCAATCTTACTCCCCTACGCTACAAGGGTTGGGGCTGTTCTTATTAGGTCTGTATTGGACTTAACCCAGAAACGCTATAAGTTATTTGTTCCTCAGTAATTGCTTCTAACTTTATTCCTCACTCCTGTACAGACGCGATTAATCGCGTCTCTCCTAACTCCTGTACAAACGCGATTAATCGCGTCTCTCCTTTTTTACAATGCCCCAGCTGCTGTTTTATCTAGTACCCCTCCACCCAAGTGAGTAGTGATATTCATCGCTTGCAGTACTGGTAAACTATCTATTCCACAAGGGTAGTCGATAACACTGACTGCGCCATTACCCTGGCGAAAATTCCAGAAATTTTCCAGCGATAAACCCAGAATGTGACAAAGCAAGGTTTTATTAGTAGCGTCATGAGCTACTACTAATACAGTTTTGAGTTGATTAGTTAATGCTGCTTGCACAATTGATTCCCAAGCTGCTACGCTGCGTTCCCACACCTGTTGCAAATTTTCCCCTTCAGGCATTTGCACTTGGGTCGGCACTAACCGCCAGCGTTGCAACTCTCCCGGAAACTCTTGCTCTATCTCTGCTTCTAATTTTCCTTCCCAGAGTCCGTGGCTGATTTCTCTTAAACCATTTTGCAATTCTAACTTTAGATTAGGATGGTGTTTTAAAATAATCTCTGCTGTTTCTTTGGGGCGCAGCATTGAGCTACTTACAGCAAAATCAATCGCTACCTCTTGGAGAAATTCGCCTGCTTTTTGCGATTGTTGTCTACCGTTGTCGTTGAGGGGGACATCAATTTGTCCTTGAAATCTGGTTTGGCGATTCCAGTCGGTTTCGCCGTGACGCACTAATAATAACCGTATTCCTTGATGATCCGGTCGCAATGAGGGTAGAGATTCTCCGGTGTGTTGCGTCTGATTTAAGGATTCTAGCTGGACTGGTTCCCCCAATCCTCCAGCAAAATTTAGTACGGTGATGCCACAGTTAGATTGCTGTATTGAATGGTAGCGACTTGCAGGGATGGATAGCGCTGTGCTAATCAGGGCACGATTAATGCCGTTATGTCCCACTATGAGAATAGTTTCGCCTTGATGGTGGGACGACAAAATTACTTGCCAAAACTGCCGTGCTTGTTCGTATAAAGCAGGAACAGGAAAATGTTCTCTTGTTCCTTGTGCATCATTCAGCAGCATCCGCAGTTCGTCAGGGCGTTGATGCCAAGTGCGGTAGTCTTCGGCAAACTTTTGCTTGACTTCGGCACTGAGCAGTCCTTCCCATAAAGGCAAGTCGATTTCCAGCAGCAAATCAGAAACTTGGAGTACAGCAGACTGTTCACGATGAGTAGCTAACTCACTATGAATAATATCTGCTGTGTGTTTCGCTCGTTGCAGCGGACTGCTGTAAATCGCATTAAATAAAATATTACTGAGGGCTTTGCCAACAATACTTGCATCGTTACGACCTTTTTCGGTTAATGTTGACGCATCAGTGCGCCCCTGAATACGCCGCTCGGTGTTATAACCGCTTTGACCGTGGCGCACAATGATGACACGAGTCATCTCAAAGCCCTCCTCTATCTAGACGATTAATTCTACTGCAAAATGATTGGAGAATTATCGACTTGGAAGGCGGATTTAGTAAGGTGCAACACTTTATACTTGTATAAAAGGTAGGATGAGCAACAAAAACCGCCGTTGTGTTAACGATGCTTCCTAACAAAACTGTTTTTATCTAAACATAAATATTCGCTCTAACTCTAATACAGCAAGGCGTCAATCAGCTACCATCTCAATTAACAAGGGGATTTTGCCCCTTGTTAAAGATAGGTAAACTTTCACCACAATGTACTAGCTTTGTTCCATTCTGAAGGTGCGCCCTGCACATGGACTACTGACTAGAAGCTGAAGAAGGCGTCTACACTCGTAAGGTATCTTCACTAAAAATTACAGCGTCAACCTTGATACCTGATCATTTTCTGTCGATATCTAACTGTACTTGCAATCCATCATTGTCACTCCCAGACTGAGCAGGTGTTAAGAAAACAGAAGTGTCTGGCAGTGATAATGATTCGTTAAACTGGATTTTGACTGGAGTTTTATTGCCTCTTCTATTATTGTTGGAGATGCTTGCTGGATTAGTTTGCTCAAAAAACCTTCCAAAGTCATCTTGGGCTGTTCTATTATCAATTCCAACTAGAGAATCACCAGTTAATCTGTATTGTTCTAGATTTGAGCTTGATGTCGGTGACTGGGCGTACACCTGGCTTCCTAAGCTTGCAAAGGCTGCGGTAATTCCCAACAAAGCAATAATTTTGGTGTTCATTTGTTTTATCCAAATTATCTTTGATATTGCTTGTCTTTATTATCTGGGTAAATTATTTTAATTAACTCTATCGTTAGGTTATACTACAATAATTATATTGCGTATATACTTAGATCGTCAATGATTCCTGCTCTGTGTTGCGTAAAATAAATAGAAAAAATATTAGCCAAGCTATAACCTTGGCATCCCTTTAGACAGTGCGATTATCTGGTTTAGTTTCCAAACAATCGCGGTTGAGTTCGTTGAGATATGCCAGGATTAAATCAGAGATATTTAAGAGTCGCAGTAGGGCGATCGCCCTCAGCAAGAAAAGCGATCAAAGATAGTAAAGTCATCGAAAGATAAAAGTTAAAATTTGTTTAAGCGATCACTACAGTAGATAAAGCGGTAAAATTGCGACACCGATAGCAAAGCGTTAGGGAGTATTCGAGCGTCATAGCCCGTCGTAGACATCGCTAACAAGATTTGGACAAACTGACCTAACCGACGTTTCCAGATAGCACGAAAAGTAGACTGACGTTGCAGGATTACTAGATTTTCTCGAATTGCCGCTGTAGTGGGATGATTAACCCCTAAAATGCGATCGCACATTACCAAAGCTTGGGTGTAGAGGGGTTCGGCTTCGCTGTACCGCCCAAAGCTATAACCAAGCCTTGGAAATTTTTCCCAATCTCAACTTTTATCATAGGTCAAATTACCTGGATGCGATCGCGCATTTGGAGTCAGAGTAATTAAATCGTCAATATTGCGTTTCATTGTGTCGCAAATCGTATCTAGAGGTAAGTCGTTGGGGTCATAACCAAAAGGGTTTTCTATCTCCAAACCGATGGCTTCAATGCCAAATACTGTAAAACCAACCAAAGCAGCAATTAAACCTGTCCACCAACCCAAACTATCCACTATTTGAAAAGGTAATAGGAAACAATATAGTAATAATAATTGTTTAAGATGAATGGCATAAGCTAATGGCATAGGTGTTTTTAAAATCCGTTCACAAGCACCTAAATTATCCACCAGATTATTCAATAATTCTTGCATAGAAGTTAACTGATAGCTATTAAGGCAATTGCGATGATACTGCTCCTGTAAATAATCTCCTATCCAAAAGGCAACCTCTATGGGGGGATTATTCATAATCTTCAGTTTTATATACTTAGTAGATGGCATTAAATCTTCTAACTCGCTATTCACTGCTTCTCCCCGCAAATGTAATTTGGTTGTCACAGCAAAAGCTACCAATAAATTTAATGCTGTAATTTTATTGTCTTTATCTTCTGGTGATATTTCATCAATTGATACCCAAATCTGCCGGGCCAGATTTCGGATGTTATTTACTAAAGATCCCCAGCATTTTCTCCCTTCCCAAAATCTCTCATAAGCAGTATTTGTGCGAAATACAAGTAACAAACCTAAAACAATACTGGGAATAACACTTCCTAAAATAGGTTGGGATACAGGCATCTCAAAATGGTCAAGTATAGAAATCAAAAATCCGAAAGCTCCGCACCATAAAATATGTTTGTAAATTGCTTTCATCACCGAACCTTTAAGTTGTAATTTGGTGCGTAGCCATGTGAATTTTTCGGCTGTCATGCAGTCACCCTAAAAGAATATTTAGTGAACCGATAGATTAAACATCGATACTTTAAAAATAATAACTATAGAAATAGCACAATTGGCAAAGAGGATACTGTAATAAGTAGTGTTAGGAAGATCACAGGATATGCTGGCGGCAATGACTATATCCTACCTTCTGTGACAATCCACTGAGGTCGGAAGGGGGAGCAGGGGAGGCTAGTGCGTTGCGCGGGTTAAGAGCGTTGTAGCAACTGCCGTAAGGCAGGGGAAGGATTGTTATATAAAAGTCAAAAGCGATGCCTACGGTGGTCACTTACTTGTACTGAGCATCTCGGCTTCTCTACGAGACGCTCTTGCGTTCGCTCGATAGAGCTGCAGCCGAAGTAGTCGAAGTAGCTTTGCCGTACCCCTACGGGGATCTTGCTAGCAAGAGCGTCTCCAAGAGTTGTACTGGCTACGCCTATGCAGCAATTGTAAATAAATGTAAAGATTTCTCGGTGGCTGCATAAATCCCGTGCCTCATCCCGATAAATCTATAGAACAAAAGGTACATGGCTATCGATGATGGTTATACAACATTAGTCTCTATCATGTATGCCAGTAAATTAAAAAGTTCTAACCTGTACAAATCCTGCCCTGTAAATTGAATGTTTAGACATAACTTATTTAGTTATGTCTTTTTTTTGCAGTTAGTCTCAAAACGTTGAATTTCAATCAAATAACCACTGGGATCACGGAAAAAACAGTGGTAAATGTTGTACTTTTCATTTAGTGTAGGTGGCTTTTCAAATTTGACGCCACGTTCTTTGAGACATTCAAACCACTCATCCACCTGCTGTGTTACCAAGGTAAAAATGACACTTGATTGCTTGTCGGCTGGAGGATCTGATGTTTTGGTTGCTTGACACAATCCCAAATATCCAGAGCCACTAACAGTATAAATTCGACAGGTTCCTTGATCAAGCCACAATTCCAAACCCAGCTTTTGTTGGTAGAATTCTGTGGATGCAGTGAGATCATGGGTATAAAAGAAAGTAATCTGCTGTTCAATTGGCGGATGATCAGACATAAAATACATTTGAGTATATACCCCAACGACATCTGGCGATCGCATAGGTAAAAATTAATTGATGTTAGAAACCTGTTACTGCTCCAGAATGCCTCAAGGGCGTCTGGAGTTTCTTTTTGGAAAAAGCGATCAAAATTTTCTAAATCATCCGGATATGCCAGAACATGGCTGAATAGGGATACATACTGAATTATTTATATTTAACACACGGCATCACTGTTGATGTACCCCTCCTAGCAAACAACTCTCGCAAAGCAGCCTCAGATAAACTGGGGCTGTTTTGCGTTGCTTCCAACGAAAAAGGTGTGTAAACGAGAAGCACAACAGTTGAGCCTTAGACATCCTTAGCTTTATTTGGGTGTATACCCTGATGACGTAGGATGCTATCACGGTGAAAATTTGATATAGGTAAATGCGTATCTTTCCTGGCTCCAGATTTGTCACAAATATTTCTGGAGTTTTTTCATTATTGGAGTTTAAAAATTACCCATCTAGGTCTAAACTCCAGTGAATATTTTACTTTTCTATAGATTGACAGAATAAGTAAAGCAAAGTATGACTTACCCGAAATCATATCCGGTGAAATTGGTGAGCTTATTGCAACTGATGGAAGAAAATTTTCTTTAAATGTTTTATTATATACAGGGTTTACTACAGGGCTTCGACAATACTCACAGCACCCTTTAGCACGTTCGGCAACAGCCTTTTTCTGTTGCATCGTGACTCGGTTTTCAGGCATACATTTGCGTCTGAATTCCTAAATTGTCCATTAAAGCAATAAGTGAAATCCCGCACAGACGCGCTAAATCTGCTATCTGACTTTTCACGGTATCTGGAAAATCTCACTCCTTCTAGGAGAGAGACTTTGAATTTTCCCCCTTCCCGATGCAGGAAGGGGGTTAGGTTTTTCATGGGCCTTTCTATACAACGTGAAAAGTCAGATCAGCAGAGAGCCAAATCTTGTTAGAACTATTAACCAAACCAATGAGAAGGTTCACAAGCTGGTTCAACTGTTTCACAAAGATGATTGCTAATCCAATCTGACTTTTCTTGAATAATTAAACAAATGCCTTGGTGAATCAAATTTTGTAAATGTAGTTGCTGCTCAAAGGGCTTACGAGGCAACTTGTAAAAAGCCAAGCTTCCTTGTTTAGCCTCTGCTAGCGGAATCTGTCCGTCAGACATCACGCTATAAAAGGAGGGAATGCGGTTGAGGACGAAAGCAATTAGCTCTTGACGTAAGTCAGGAATCGCAAAGGCTTGTTGATATGGATGGGATGGATATGTATCCAAAACGCTTTCAATCTCTCCTACTACTGATTGCTGTGTTAAATTGACTACCGTTTTCATAATTTTTAAACTCCTTTTTTAATCTAGTCAATGGTTGGTGGAGAAAACAACTTTTTTAGATGCCAACGTCGTGATCACAATCAGTTAGAAGTAATTCAACTGATAGATACAATAGACTCTGAAACTAACCTTTTATCTTGGTAGAATATCAGACATTTGGCTTTGCTTATTTGAGTTAAGGTCTATACTGGTTCACAGCATGACTTCTTAAAACAGCGTCCAATAAGCTGGTAAATTACCGACATTTTATATTTATAATCCTAATTATTTCAAACTTCTGCCTTTTTGGCAGAAATTTACATAAAACGCAGCATCAAGGCTAGGGGATCAAGATTAACGGCAAGAAAAAAACTTGAATTAGGAACAAGTTTTTAATCAAGTTAAGCTTTTTTGGTAATTTACATCACTTTTTCAGGTCTGCTGCAAAATTTGCTGTTTAATCTAAAAAACTTATTTGTTGCACGTTTGTTTAGTAAGTCATAAAAATAGCAACTCACTATAGGGCAGAATCAGTCTAGCGACAGATGAAATGAACTAGTAAAAACATTTATTAAGTTCACATTATCTAAAGGTAGATGACGCAACTGATTATTAATTTCATCAGCCGCAGCTAATCCAGAAAGCATTGCACCTTGCACAAGATTGCAGCCACACCAATCACCACAACAAATTAAAGGTAGGGGAGTTGCGGCAGACAAAAATGCTTCGTGCCAAGGACGGCTAGGAAAAGCATAACGCCAACGATGTACTTGCATCCATTCAGGAGTATTCAGCCAAGGAAGGGACAGAGATTCAGCTGCTCGTTGCAACATATACTGTCCGGCAGGTTGTAAATCCTGTGATTCTAGATGACGTTGAGCAAAATCAGCGCTACTTTGCACCACAAAATGTGGCTGTTGAGGGTTAGGACGCTTGCTACTGTCCAAACTTCAAGGATATGGCGCGTAGACGCGTTGGCGCAGCCTCTCGTAGAGAAGCGGCTTGTCGTTAGACATCGCAATATTTCCACAAAACGTCACAACAATTCACCCTTTGGCTTCAAGTAACAAGCCCCATGATCCGCCCAAGTTCCATGCAAGCGACGTGTAGCCAGTCTTCCTCCCAAGCCACGGGACTTTTCCACCACTAGCACCGAATATCCAGCTTGACTTAATTGCTGGGCGCAGACTAAACCAGCTATTCCGGCACCAATCACTGCAATATCAGTCATGAGTCAATAGTCCTTAGTCATTAGTTATTAGTTATTATCAAAGGACAAAATTACTACTAATGACTGCTGAAAGCTAATAGTAGAATAAGGTACATAAAGCTGCACGGAAGGGAGGAAGGGAAATTGGATGAAATGAGGGCGGCGCTAGAGTTAGCGACCGAAGAAGAATTGCAAGACTTAACGGCAATTCTATTTAGTCGTAAGTTCAATCCCCTAGACTATGTACACACACCCGAACCCATCGAAGTACAAAGCCAAGACCGTAAAGCTTGGTTAGACGCACTAGAGGGTCGCTTTCGTTTTTTAGCGGCAGATGGGATGACAGTATTACGGGGACGCACAGGGCAGGTAACTTACCGACAAGCGCTAGTTCAAGTATGTAAGTATCTAAAAATTTCCTATTCTAATCAGCTGGCAACTATTGATTTAGAAGCAGAAGTATTTTTGCATCTGCTAGGACAGGTGTGGAAAAAATTACCTGAACAGGAAAAGCAAAAATTGACTGTACGGGTGCAGCATCAGCTGTTCAAATCAGAACTAAAACAACCGCTACCACTTTTATTGCAACGTGACCCCTTGGGGTTACTTTTCAAAGGCGGTAGTGCATTAGCGGTTACTTCCATGCTCCAGCCACTTGTACTTAAGCAAATTGCCCGGCAATTTGCCGTCCACTTTGCTACCTATGAAGTAGCCAAACAAGCGGTAATTACAGGTTCAGAAGCAGCTACAACCCAATTCCAAAGCTATCTAGCTATGCAAATGGCTCGACGGGGTATGACTGTGAGTGCAGCTCGTTATGGGGCAACCCGCAGTATGTTTGCTGTGATTGGGCCAATGATGTGGGCTTGGTTTTTTGCGGATTTAGGGTGGAGAGCGATCGCCACTAACTATGGTCGGATCATCCCTACCATCTTTGCCTTAGCTCAAATTCGCCTCACTCGTGAGGAATATTGGGAGCCAGCTTGAACAAAGCTTTTTACTATTTCAAGTCTCGTTGGCAATCTTGCTGGAACTATTCTCTATGGGCACTGTTAATCTTCCCATTGAGTCCTTTATTGGGGGCTGTGACTGTAGTTGTTGTATCATTAATAACTTTACTGAAACAATACCGGAAAATTAGTCGCCGCCCCCTCAACTGGGGATTTGCCCTTTTGAGTGTATTGCTGGTCATAAGTGCTGGGTTTGCCGATGACAAGACCGCAGCTTTCCTCGGCTTATTTAATTTATTACCATTCTTTTTAGTTTTCGCTGCCCATAGCACTCTGATTCAAACATTTGCCCAATTGCGGCAAATGGCTTGGATTTTGGTGATCGGTTCCATGCCAGTGTTAATTATCGGTTTGGGACAGTTATTTTTAGGCTGGAGTTTGAAGTTAGAGATTTTGTGGGTTGTCTTAGCTTGGACGATCAGACCAGGAGGAAATCCACCAGGGCGCATAGCCTCACTCTTCTTGCACGCTAACACCTTCGCTGCTTATCTAGCGATAGTTTTCATCTTGGGCTTAGGGTTGTGGCTCGAACAATGGCGATTGGGGATTAGGTATCGAAGATTGGGTATTGGAAAGAATTCAGTCCCCTTTCTCTTTTTAACCGTGGCGATGATTACAAATTTCATTGCCTTGGTTTTTACCAGTTCGCGTAATGGGTGGGGGATCGCTATTTTCGCCTGTTTAGCTTATGCACTCTACCAAGGTTGGCGCATTATTGTAGGTGGCGTTGCTGTGATCGTGTCTAGTGTGGTTTTGGCAGCTTTTGCTCCCTCACCAGTGGCTCAATTTTTTCGTCAGTACGTTCCTGCTTTCTTTTGGGCAAGGTTAAATGACGATATGTATCCAGATAGACCAATCGCTTTAATGCGAAAAACTCAGTGGGAGTTTGCCTGGTCTTTAGCTCAGGAACATCCTTGGACTGGTTGGGGGTTACGCAGTTTTAGTAGACTCTACAAAGCCCAGATGCAGATTCCCTTGGGTCATCCCCATAACTTTTTTTTGATGTTATCTGCTGAAACTGGTTTTCCCAGTACTTTTTTATTTTGTAGCTTACTCGCTTGGATTTTGATTACAGGCGTTCAATTATTGCGAAAGTCAAAATATATAAATACAGAAGACAGACTGATATTTTTCAGTTATCTTCTGGCTTTTGTTGCGTGGGTTCTATTTAATACAGTAGATGTAACCCTCTTCGATATTCGTTTGAATGCGCTCTCATGGTTAATTTTGGCTGCAATTTATGGAGTAGTAAATCGTTATAACCAAAAAGACAGATTTGCATCTCATCCAAATTAGTCAGTTAGGAAATAGTGAGCAGTAACTTAAAATTGCCATCAATTTCCGTGTATGCACTGGGGACATTTAGAGTTTTAAATTCATAAGATTACTATATTCACGTCTGTGACTGTGAGAGTGACTAATTAAGTATTAGTCGCTGTTGCTGATTGTTGGGAAGGTGTAGGAACAACCCTTTGCGGTTTTTCTGCATGACGGGCATCTCTTGTAGATGCCCTTTTGTATATTTATTATTTTATTCTTTAAAAAATCTTTAATTTGACGGAATATCTGAAAAATTTTTATCTTTCATCAAGGAAAATAAAACATGATTACTGAAATTAAACTAGGTCTTTGTAAGCCGCCATAACCTATTTATTTGTATGTAAAAAAAGGAGAATTAAGCGGTGAATCCTACTTATGGTATAATTACGATATCAATAATAAAATAACTATTCCTGTGCAACAAACAGGGCTGACTGGGTATATATCCGAACTTAAATTAACGACGAAAGAATTCGGTAAAATGGGTGTGTTGGTAACAAAAAAAAGACGCCTCCATAACCAATCTTATGCTTACAACAGCTGACTTTCTTCAGTACACCCAATGGTCGGGTATAGCCACCTTGGTATTTGCTGCCTTAGCAGTTTTGGCTTTTATTCTCAAATGGGGCATCCGCTTTCGGCTGGTGGGTACGACTGGCTTTATGCTGGTGCTGACAGCTGGTTTATTTGCACTCTCAATAGTCCCCTTGAGTCGGACTGTGATTCCCGGAGCAGTCCGGTACACTTTAGTTTATGACAATGGGTCAACACAAGCGGTGATTGCCACATCACCCCAAATTACACCCACACAATTAGAAGCAACTTTACGTCAAGCAGCTAGTAATCTCTTCTCTTATGGTCGCTCAGGTACACGCGAAGACGACAAGTTGACAGTTCGCGCCCGTACCATTATTCATCCGGAACAAGGGGCTTCTGTACCAGTTTACTTGGGTGAGGTGAAGCGATCGCTCGTTTCGCATCAAAATTCCCCAGTCACAGTCGAAATTTACACAGACAAATTCGCCCAATTGCCAAAACCTACTGCTTAAGAGGAGCACGGGGGCATACTTCGACACTTCGGCATGGTTCGACTGCGCTCACCAGCCGCTCAGTGCATCGCTGCGCTCAGTAACCAGGGGAGCAGAGGGGCAGGGGGGAATTGGACAATTTTTTCTTCAGCCCTCATTCTCCCAGAGGACAAAATAATTTACCTGTTATCAGAATGACAAAATTTATTTTGTATTTACTGATACATTAATAGTTATTTTTAGATTAAGATATTCACACTTTAGTGCTTCCACTGTAAGAAAAGGTCAATCAGCGTGCAAGTAATGGGTACTGAGAGTTTAGATTAAGAAATATCAAGGTTTTGGCAAACTAGATTATTATGTCTAATCAACTTTCTACTCAACGTTCTTTGTCTACTCAAACCTCTAGTTCATTATTTACGCTCACAGTTGCCCCAGCAAAAGTAATCCGTGGTTCTGAGGTGTTGCAAGCAGCCGCAGCAGAGATTGCCTGTTTGGGAAGTCGTCCCTTAATTGTGGCAGGTGAATCTACTCTCGCCATCAGCCGAAAAACTTTGCAACCAGTTTTAGAAACGCAACAGTTACATACTGCCCAAGCTACCTATGGTGCAGATTGCTGCGAAGCTAGCCTGAAATCTTTACAGAAGACGGCAAAAGAACATAAAGCTGATGTAATTATCGGTGTCGGTGGCGGCAAAGCCCTAGATACAGCTAAATTAGTCGCGCAGCAGTTACAGTTGCCAGTGGTGACAATTCCGACATCAGCAGCTACCTGTGCAGCTTGGAGTGCCTTGTCGAATGTTTATTCAAAAGACGGGGCATTTCTTTACGATGTGGGGCTGTCTCGTTGTCCCGATTTACTGATACTTGATTATGACTTGATTAATACTGCACCACAACGGACTTTAATAGCTGGAATTGGGGATGCGATCGCTAAGTGGTATGAAGCCTCAGTTAGCAGTGGGCATTTGCAAGATACTTTAATTATTGCTGCGGTGCAACAAGCACGAGTTTTGCGAGATATCCTGTTGCAAAAGTCAGCCGCCGCCCTGAAAGAACCAGCTAGTGAGGTTTGGCGAGAAGTTGTAGACGCCACTGTTTTACTCGCCGGGGTAGTTGGAGGACTTGGAGGGGCGCAGTGTCGCACAGTTGCTGCCCATGCCGTGCATAATGGTTTAACTCATATTTCAGGACATGGCAGTATTCATGGCGAAAAAGTTGCTTTTGGGATTTTGGTGCAACTGCGTTTAGAAGAAATGCTACAAGGCAATCAACTAGCTGCATCGGCAAGACAACAGTTGTTAAAGTTCTACACAGAAATTGGACTACCCCAAAAATTAAGTGATTTGGGATTGGGCAATATTACATTAGGCGAGTTGCAAACAGCCGCTGAAATTGCTCTGGTTCCTAATTCTGACATCCATCGACTACCATTTAAAGTCGCGCCAGAACAGTTGATGGCGGCAATGGTTTCCACCACTGCACCCATAGATAGTAGAGACATGAATCGAGTTTCGCCCAAGGGAATGAGTGACGAGGTTGAAGAATGAGTTTAAATTGGATTGTCCCAGCAGAACGTATACAAAAACTGCCACCTTATGTATTTGCCCGTTTAGATGAACTGAAATCTAAAGCACGCGAACAAGGGCTGGATTTAATTGATTTGGGTATGGGAAACCCGGATGGTGCAACGCCAGCACCAGTTGTAGAAGCAGCGATCGCCGCTTTAAAAGATCCTGCTAATCACGGTTATCCACCCTTTGAGGGCACAGCTAGTTTCCGCCGGGCAATCACCAATTGGTATCATCGCCGTTATGGTGTGGTTCTCAATCCCGATAGCGAAGCCTTGCCACTACTGGGTTCTAAAGAAGGATTAACCCATCTAGCGATCGCCTACGTTAACCCAGGTGATCTTGTTCTGGTTCCTTCCCCAGCTTATCCCGCCCATTTTCGGGGCCCAGCGATCGCCGGGGGGAAAATCCACAGTTTGATTCTCAAACCAGAGAATGACTGGTTAATCGATTTAGCTGCGATTCCTGACGAGGTTGCAAGACAAGCTAAAATTCTCTATTTCAATTATCCCAGCAATCCCACCGCTGCCACTGCCCCCCGCGAATTTTTTGAAGAAATCGTCGCCTTCGCCCGCAAATATGAAATTTTGCTAGTACATGACTTGTGTTATGCCGAGTTAGCTTTTGATGGTTATCAACCTACTAGCTTGCTAGAAATTCCTGGCGCGAAAGATATTGGTGTGGAATTTCACACCTTATCCAAAACCTACAGTATGGCTGGTTGGCGCGTCGGGTTTGTGGTGGGTAATCGCCATGTAATTCAAGGTTTACGGACGCTGAAAACTAACTTAGATTACGGCATTTTTGCCGCATTACAAACAGCATCTGAAACCGCCTTGCAACTGCCAGATGTGTATTTGCACGAGGTACAACAACGCTATCGTACCCGCCGTGATTTCCTTATTCAAGGATTAGGAGAGTTGGGTTGGGATATCCCCAAAACTAAAGCGACAATGTATCTTTGGGTGAAGTGTCCCGTTGGCGTTGGTTCCACAGATTTTGCCCTGAACGTGTTGCAGCAAACTGGTGTTGTTCTTACCCCAGGTAATGCCTTTGGGGTTGCAGGTGAAGGTTATGTAAGGATAAGTTTAATTGCCGACTGCGATCGCTTAGGTGAAGCTTTACATCGCTTTAAGCAAGCTGGCATCCGCTATCAACCTGAAGCCGTAGTCTCTGCTTCACAATAGAGATAGCGTCCCTTTAGGGACTTCCAAATAAAAAAATAATCAATCGTTTTGGTAAGCAGGGGGAGCAGGGGGAGAAGAAATCGGATAGTCGTATTGGATTACAAAAATTGAGTAATTTAATTTTTGTCAGTCCCTTATCGATAATTCGTGTTGATCGCAAATGGCAAAGGGATTTACGCGAATATTAGGAGAAGGTAAAGTTGCTGTTGCTAGTTCAGGTTTGGCAGCAAATGAGGTAGATCCCGTCACTGTTGAAGTGATGGTAGAAATTGGTATTTAAATTAGCAATCAGACTTCTAATATCAAGTTCGGATAATTAGTTATGATTCCCACAGTCATTGCACCCTACCCACCAAAGCTACGCTTTGGTGGGGTTTTTGGGGTTTTTTTATTTTACCTAACAACGAAGTCAGGATCTATACTGACTTTTCACAGTATCTGGAAAACCTCACTTCTATTTCTCTCTCCTAAAAGGAGGAGCCACTGCGCCCTTGCGCTCTGCCGACTTGTTCGCTCTTAGCGTTCCCGCTCTTTAGCACGTGGCGTTAGAGACTTTGAACTTTCCTCCTTCCCGCGTCGGGAAGGGAGTTATGTTTTTCGTGGGCTTTTTCAGATGGTGTGAAAAGTCAGAGTATAAATCAAGTTGAGAATTATCCGGATTGATGGACAAAAGTAGTGTAATTACTAAATATAAAATGTGATAAAAATTACAACATTAATTAATTTAGTATAAATAATTTTATGTTGTCTGATTTAGATTTAGTTCGAGAGTTTGTATACAACTCTATCCAGAAAAAAGATATTTTATTGGCAAATCGTTCTTTAACAGCACAAACAGTTTATAATATTAACCATCTGGCAACAAAGGCTGAAGGCATAATTGCCACTGCCCAATTAAATACCACACCAACTGAATTCTTAATTCGGTCTAACTCATCCCATTGGGAATTACTGAATCAGGCTTTATCAGAATGCAATTATCTGCTTAAAGGAAACATAGATAGTTGTGGTTTCTATCACTATCAACACTACCAAATCCCTAAAGACTATAGGTTGCAATGTACTAAATCTGTCGTTTTATGGCGAGCTTGGTGGAAATATCGCAAGAATATTTTACGACTAGGAATTCTATCGGATCTTTTAATCCAGACAAGAGATTCATGGTATCCAATCAGAGATTTAACCATTAGTGATGGACTTCTGTATATCAAAACTTTAGGAAATGAAATAGAAATTCATGCAGATGACCTAGTGATTTGGTTAAGCAAAATTGAAGTAAATTCTCAAAATTAGTCATTAGTCAAAAAGTTTACCCCTCCTTACCCCTAAGAAGTCAATACGCTTGGGTTAAGGAAATTTATCTGTTTAGGCAGGCAGGGGAAGCAGGGGAGGCAGTGCGTTGCGCAGGTTCCCCGCATTGTAGCAACTGCCGTGAGGCAGGGGGAGAGAAAAAGGGTTATCCCAAGCGTATTGCCTCTAAGTCATGTCCAAAAGCTTACGCCTTAATGACAAAAGCGCGGCATGAATTACGTAAGCAATTACAAACGGCTTAAACAACAAGTGTTTCGGCTTTTCAAGCCTGCCATTCGTCTCTAAGTTAATTATGTCTTTTTCGAGCTTCCAAGGGTTGTAAGTTAGTTTGCAGATTGCTACAACTACAAATCAGGTTTGCGATCGCTCGAATTAATTTAGCAGGCTCTACTGGTTTGGTGATATGCTGCTCAAATCCGGCAGCAATTGCTTGTTGATAATCAACCTCAGCTGCGTAAGCTGTGAGAGCGATCGCTGGAATTGTCCCTCCCATCTCTGGTGACATGGCTCTGATTTGACGTATCAGCATATAGCCGTCTACTTCCGCCATTCCAATGTCGCTTAACAGCAGATTTGGCTGGAACTCAGGCATGACTTGTAGTGCTTCCACAGCCGATGCTGCTTGAGTTACTACCGCACCAGACTGCTCCAGAATGAAAGCAATTAACTCTCGCGTATCACGCTCATCATCCACAAGCAGAACTTTTACCCCATTTAGATCAGGCGAATCATCAGGTTGTTGCTCACTCTCGTGGCTATTTAGATAAATCTTGCTCAACGGTAGCACGACTGTAAAGGTTGCTCCCTGTTCTTCACCCAAACTTTCTGCCTGAACTGTGCCCCCATGTAGCTCTACAATGTGACGAACAATAGCTAATCCTAATCCCAGTCCGCCGAATTTCCTGGTAGTTGCACCATCAGCTTGTCGGAAGTAGTCAAATACATAAGGTAAAAAATCTGGGTTAATTCCCTTACCTGTATCACTGACTCGAAGTTGAGCCAGAGAATCAAGTGATTGTAAACTGATTTCTACCTGTCCACCTTGGGGTGTAAACTTAATCGCATTGGAAAGTAGATTCCAGATAACTTGCTGCAAGCGAGCTGAATCACCAGTTACTTGGCCGATGTTTGGTTCAAGGACAGTGTTAATCTGAATCGATTTGGCTTCAGCCGCTAAACGTACAGTTTCTATTGCTGCTGCGATCACACTTTCCAGATTCACAGGAGCAATATTTAGGCTGAGTTTACCTTGCAAAATTCGAGAGACATCCAGCAAATCTTCAATTAATTGCGTCTGAAGCTTGGCATTGCGTTCAATAGTTTCGAGGGCGCGAGTGGTAGTTGCTTGATCATACTTTTTAGTTTGCAGTAACTTCGACCATCCCAGGATCGGGTTTAGCGGTGTGCGAAGTTCGTGGGAAAGAACCGCCAGAAATTCATCTTTGATCCGGTTAGCTTGGACTAACTGCTCTTTTTGCTGCTGTAACGAAGCCATCAACTGAGCGCGTTCCAGAGCAACCGCCACCTGATCGGAGGTTGCTTGCAGCAGGGCAATTTCCCCAGAAGTGAAGTGGGTACGGGTGCGGCTGGCAAAGGAGAGGACACCAAGCAGCTTTCCCTGAGCAATTAACGGTTGACCAGCATAGGCTGTGATTCCAAAAGGATGAAGGATTTGGGCATTTGGATGGCTAGAGTGCAGCACATCATTGACGATAATTTGATGGCGTTCTTGCGCCACTAGTCCGCACATCCCTTGATTAAATTCCAGGTATTCAATTGTTTGAAATACTTCATCAGTAATGCCGTTCCAAGCTACTAACCGAAATTTCTGCTTATTTTCATGTGTATCGATTAGATAGTGGAAGTAAAAATGCAAATCCATCTGCGCTGAGAGTTTGCTGAACAAGCTGTTCATTAGATCCAAGGGGCGCTCAGTTGAAAGCAAATCGCTGGTTGTTTCAGAAAGCAGTTTGAGTCGTTCACTGCGCTCTTGCAAGGCTTGTTCAGCAAGCTGGCGTTCACGAAGGGCGCGTTCGCGTTCGGTGATGTCAACTGCAACCCCTCCTACCAGGCGTTGCCCAGATGCATCCGCAATGGGAAACTTATATACTAAAAATTCGCCGAGGGTGCCATCTGTGCGTGGCGTAGACTCGATCGTTTCAACAACCTGATTCGTCTGGGCAACCATTCTAATGTTATCAAGCAGGGGTTGAGCGATTTGGGCTGGGTATAGGTCAAAAATATTTTTATTAATCGCCTTATTTGTTGTTAAATCGAATGTGTTCAGATAAGTTGGACTGAGGTAAAGTACACGTCCGTCTGCATTCGTTATCCATGCGGCGGCTGGAATATTGTCCATAAAAGCTTGAAATTGCTCTTGACTCTGACTCAGCGCTTTTTTAGCTTGTTTGAGATCACTAATATCAAGAATGAATGCAACTGATTTGTGCCGAGATTCTCCTAAAAGAGAGTAGCCAACTACAACTGGGACACTCGAACCATCTTTACGAATGCACTCCTTCTCATAGGGAGTACAGGTTCCCTTCGCTGTTGCTTCGGCAATAGCCAGTTCATCTAAATATTGGTACTCAGGGGGCGTGATATCAGTCCAGCATAGTCTGCCAGCCTGGATATCTTCCTGGGTATAGCCCACAATTCGCAAGAACTCGTCATTGGCTTCAATGATGCTACCATTCACATCACCAAAGAGAATGCCAACTATATTCGCTTTGACAAAACTCCTGAGGCGTTCTTCACTTGCTTGGACTGCCTTTTCTGCTTGCTTGCGATCGCTGATGTCACGGAAGAAAATGTTAAGACCATCCTCACAAGGGTAGACGTGAATCTCCAGCCACAGGTCATACTTGGACGGGTAGTAGTAGTGATGCTCGAAGTGGACGGGAATCTGTTCTGCCATCGCCCGTCGGTATTGGCGTTCTACATTAGTGCCTACTGATGCAGACCACTCCTCCCAGTGCGACTTACCGATAACCTCTGTTCGGAGTTTGCCGTTAATTCGCTCTGCTTCGGCATTTTGGTAGATGATTCGCCAGTCCCGGTCTAAAGTAAGAAATGCATCACTCATGTTTTCCAGAGTGCGTGTATTCCGCTCATTGGCTTGCTGTAATGCCGCTTCTGCTTGTTTGCGTTCGCTCAAATCAACAACAAAGCCAATGACTGTTTCTTGAGTATCTCCCACAAGTACAGAACCGAGCAAAACGGGAATGCGATCGCCATCTTTGCGGATGTATTCCTTTTCAAAGGGTTTACATACTCCGGCCGTTCTAAGTTGTTCCACTGAATACTCACTCAATTGAAGATACTCAGGTGGGGTGATCTCACGCCATTTCATTTGGTTAGCGGACAAATCTTCTCGCGTATAGCCTACCATCTTCAGAAAAGCATCATTGGCTTCGATGATCGAGCCATTTTTTATCTCAGTTAGGATGACTCCAATGATGTTGGATTCTGCTAGTCGGCTAAACCGCATTTCGCTATTTTGCAACAATTTCAGGCTTGTCTCTGCCGAAAGTCTAGCAGTTCGTAACTCTGAAGAGAGGGCAGTAATTAAGAAGGATACTAGTGAGAATGTGGTTAATCGTACCAAGACGTTTGGGCTGAGGAAATCGAACGAGTAGACTGGCTCGATCAAAAAATAAACAACAGTTGTAACAGATAGAGCGATCGCCACTACTCCAAGTCCCATGCCGCCATACCAGGCACTGATTGCCACAGCAGCATAAAATAATGTAAATACGCTCGGATCGAAGACTGGCACCAACAGTCGTGTCAGCAGCAGCGCCGCTATGACTGCCAGAATCATCACACTATAGTTTAGTAACCAAGAGCGCATCATCAAAATCTTTTCTGGTACTTTCACCATCATCTTAGGAGTCCTCTCGCTGTGCTATTAGGAGATACTCGTTCAGTAGTCTTTTGCCTGATTCGCCCATCTTCTGTAACATTTCTTCAACTAGTTTTAGTGCCATCTGTGAAGGCACTGTAGATCCGTTCTCCCAGCGATTGACTGTTCGCAGGGAAACTCCCAACTTAGCTGCAAACTTTTCTTGAGAGAGATTGAGTTGCTGGCGAAGTTCACGGATGAAATCTGAAATTTTTAATAGCTTTCCTAGTTCCATAATAAGAAGATTAAGACAGTTGTCTCGCCATTTGTCTCGAACTTGAGGAAGAATTTGAACAGTCATTAGTCGTTATCAATTTCATCTTTTGGCGAAATACTGATATCAGTTCTCAGTCTTCATTGGTTACTGTTAACTGGAGAAAGTATCTATATAAACATTAAATTTTCTCAGGTGTGTAATGTTCAAATAGGATTATTTTAAGTACTTTGATGAGTTTCAAGCATTACGCAGTGCCAAAAATCTATGGGTAGTGGATTACATTGTTACGGTTCGTACCCTACTTAATATTTTATATATAACAATCCTATTTTAGTTGTAAAAATTATCAAACTGCCAACTCTTGGAGACACTACCTGTAGCAAGATCCCCGTAGGGGTACGCGCAGCGTCTCCAAGAGCGCCAAAAGAAGAAGGAAAGAAGTTTACGAATCATTTAGGAATGCTATATAGCAATCCTATTTGATTTGTGAGAATTGTAATCCGCAGATCCACGACAACTTTTACGAAGTCGGGTATCTTGTTTTTGCGCGTTTTATTTAGGATTGCTATAGATAGCCTTGATACATAAGTTTTCTCTAATAGTTTGCATATATAAACTTTTCCAAATTATCGTTAATTTTGGTAACCAAATCTGAAATGTATTTCCAAACCTGTAATTAATTTTAAATATAGTAAGATTGCCAATGGCAAAACTATAAAGCTATAATGTACATTTAATCAAATTTTTGCCTGAATTTTAACTGTTTTGATTAATCAACACTCCGAAAACCTCCTCAACAGTCAACTGGAAAATACACCAGATGAAGGCTATATATATATTTAGCTGGTTTGATTGGTTTTGTCTTTGGTATCCTCCAGGCTGGCTAATTTTATTCAACCGCCATTGGCAACACTATCACACCGATTCAGACGGTTGGAATTGGCTGGAATATGGATTATTTTTAATTCCTGGCGGATTTTATCTGGCGTTGCTAAGTCGTTGGTTACGTCTTGGTTTTCGTTCGCCCCAAAAAGAAGTTGGTGAATTTGATCCCAAATATCAACAAGCTTTTGGTGAAGAAGTTCTTGGGCCCATCGTTAAATACTATTTTCGGGGAGAATTGCAACAAGTCGAAAACTTGCCGCAAACAGGGCCATTGATTATAGCAATGAATCACGCAGGGATGTGTTTTCCTTGGGATTTTTTGACTTTGGGTTATTTATTAAGTGAAGCTAGAGGATGGGTGGTACAACCCCTAGCAAGTCCAGCATTATTTGAGCATCCTTGGGTGATTTGGTGGTTACCAGCTAAATGGTCGCAGGTTTTGGGTGGTGTGCGAGCCGAATTAGATAATTTTGAGGCAGCTACCGCTCAAGGTAAAATTATCTTATATGCACCCGAAGGTATCCGCGGTCCTCTGAAAGGTTGGAAAAGACGCTATCAACTAGAAAAGTTTGATGTGAGTTTTATTAAGTTGAGCGATCGCTATCAAATTCCCATTCTCTCAGTAGTTTGCATCGGTAGTGAATTTTTACATCCTTGGGCTGTTAATTTCCAGAAATTGCAACGATTAGTCAAATTACCATTCTTGCCTTTCTCACCTTTAATGTTTGTCTTACTTCTGTTTCCTTCAATGGGAATTTGGGCAATGAGAACTCGTCTGCGTTACTTTATTCAGCCTTTGGAACCAGCAGAATTGTACAACTATTCAAACAAAGAGCGTACAGTAGCTTATCGGCAGGCACAACAATTACGCGAAAAACTGCAAAATAAAATTAATCAGTTATTGAGAGAAATTTAATCCTACGAGTCGATTTAAGTTAATCCTTGAAAAAATCATTTGCTATTTTAGTAATAATTCATTACGTTTAAGCTGAATCAAAAGACCTCTAAGGTGAATTCTAGTAATAAATTTATCATAGCCGTTGGTTTCAACTTCGCTTAACCAACTGAGTGGTGGAGAGTTCAGCGAAGTCGAAACTCGTTAACATAGATATTTTTTTCATCAAAAATCACCTAAAAGGTTTTACTATGCAAAACTATCCCTCTCCGACTGGAAGAGGGACAGGTTTGAACTGAAGTTCAAGGTAGGGAGAGGTTCATCGAACTCACGTTAAACGATAATTCTTTCTCCCCCTACTTTTTCTGCTCAACTCAACAGATAACTTTCTCTTTTGCGAACCGTATTGTATTATACCCCTACTGGCTGTCTGACTTGCAATTTCACGGCTTCAACAATGGCATCGGCGTCAATTTTGGCAGCATGGAGCAGTTCTTCTGGTGTGCCAGAACTTGGCATATCAAGCACTGCCAACTTAATTAGCCGTAGTTGAGGTCCATTGTAAGTAGGAATACTACTAGTACCAGCAAAGGCATCAAGCACAGCCGCACTTAATCCGCCTTCCATCCAGTGGTCTTCAACCACGACTAAATTCCCCTTGGTATCGCGTGCAGCTTGATGAAGTGTTTCTACATCAATGGGTTTGACGGAGTAGGCATCTATGATCCGCACCGTGATCCCTTCGTTTTTTAAACGATCGCTAGCCTTAAGTGCTTCATGTAAAGTAATACCAGCGGCAATCACTGTGGCTTGATCTCGCTCAGAGCTACAGATTACTTTGCTACCACCAATGGGGAATTCTTCATCAGAGCCATAGATTACAGGTGTGCTTTCCCTGGTGGTACGGAGGTAGACAATGCCATTGCGATCGCTCATTTGCGCCACTAGTTTAGCCGTCTGATTGCCATCACTAGGATAAAGTACAGTACTACTCCACACCGCCCGGAAGGCTGCTAAGTCCTCCAGTGCCATCTGTGAAGGACCATCCTGACCAATGGATATCCCAGCATGGGAACCCACTAATTTAATGTTAGCACGAGAGATAGCTGCCATTCGGATAAAGTCGTAACCTCTACTCAAGAAGGCTGCGAAGCTGGAAGCAAAGGGTTTGTATTTTCGCACCTGCAAACCTACCGCTGCTGCGATCAGTTGTTGTTCAGCAATGTACATCTCAAAGTAGCGTTCAGGATAGGCTTTGGCAAAATCTTCGGCGTAAGTGGAATTACTCACCTCGCCATCAAGGACAACTACATCGGGTTGAGCGGCTCCCAATGCCACTAAAGCGTCACCATACGCTTTACGTGTTGCGACCTTTGCACCTTTTTCATAAGTGGGAAGTTGCAGTGGTTGAGCATTCCCTGTTGCAGCAGGTTGGCTTTGTTCTTCGGGTTTGTTGACTTTAATTATCATGTGGCGTTCACCACCTAACTCTGCGATCGCCTCTTTCTCTTGGTCGGGTTTGAATGCTTTACCATGCCAACCACCGATATCTTCCACAGAAGCCACACCTTTGCCTTTCTTTGTGCGGGCGATAATTACCGTGGGGCGATCGTTGATGCTCAAAGCAGTGGTAAAGGCTTGGTCAATCTCTGTCAAGTCGTGACCATCAATTTCAATTGCGTGCCAGCCAAAGCCTCTGGCACGCGCAGCATAGGCTTGTGTGTTCCAACCCAGTTCAGTTTCACCGCGTTGCCCTAGTCGATTGACATCGATAATGGCGATCAGATTGTCTAGTTTGGAGTGTGAGGCATGATCAAAAGCCTCCCATACTGATCCCTCAGCTGTTTCGCTATCACCCAGCAATACCCAGACATGGTATGGAAGTTGATCTAAATATTTACCTGCTAAAGCCACCCCCACACCAATTGGTAATCCTTGTCCCAATGAGCCAGTTGCCACATCAACCCAAGGTAAAACTGGTGTGGGATGTCCTTCTAAACGGCTGCCAAATTGCCGTAGCGACAATAACTCCTCATCAGTAATTGCCCCCGCTGCTTTATACATGGCATAGAGTAGAGGTGCAGCGTGTCCTTTAGAGAGAAGGAAGTGATCGCTATTAGGGTTATGTGGATTATCAAAGTCGTAGCGGAGATATTTGGAGAGTAAAACCGCCATCAGATCAGCGGCTGACATGGACGAAGTAGGATGACCTGAACCAGCAACGGTTGTAGCGCGAATACTATCGATACGCAACTGTTGTGCTAATTCATGCCATTGGTCTAGTTGCTCCTGTGTGGTCATAGTAATATTCCTAAATGAAAATCAAGGGTATTGTGGCGAATCCTTTGTTTTATCACTCGTGTTTTGGCTAGACTTGGCTATTTTACCGAAAAAAATGCTAATACGCTCTAGCTAAAAAGAAAGATTATTCTTTTTGAATTTAAATTTGTGATGAATAGTGTCTTTTTTAACCAGAAGCAGACACAAATCTAACTAAACACTTGTTCAGAGATTTGTTTCAATATCCCTAAGTTTACTTTAGATAGTAAGAGCTACAGTGGCTTCTTTCTAATGGAATAACTCAGTTTTCTTTCTTAAGGTATATAAAACTAATTTCACTAGATTCAGAGTTTTATTTCTTGATAAACAAAAAAATCGAGATTACGACGAGAGAAAAAAGGTCGTCTTTGTTTAAAATAGTTAAATTTTCTTGGCAACTAATGGCTGAATAAGCAAGCTGTAATTCATTTTTCTAAAATAATTCTTTTTTCGTCAGCGGTTTTAGCCCTTATTATATGCATATTAAATACTCTTTAGCAGATTAAAACCGTCGAAATTACTGTTTTCAATCAAACCAATTTAGTAATTACTAAATTACTTTTTCCATAACGAAGTTTATCAGCTTTTGCCCTCTCCGTTCTACCTCTTGCTGTTTCACAGCAATAAAATTCTGGCTTTCAAAAAAAGGTTTAGCTGTAATACTAGCTTCTGTAAATAACTTTTCAATTCCTAAAACCTTTGCTTTTGATTCAAGCTGTTCTAAGATTTCCTTACCAATCCCTTTTCTTTGAAAATCTTTATGACAGTAAAAACGGTCAATATGACCATTAGCCTCTAATTCCCCAAAACCAATAATTTTGCCTTGCTCCTCTGCTACATAAGTAAACTTACTTCCTAAACCTTTAATCCAAACGTCAATATCCATATTTGCTGGTGCCCAAGCATCTACTTGTTCTTCTGTGTAATCGTGAATATTTACCTCATGAACAGTGTCGTAGAACAATTTCATAATTTCTTCGGTATCAGCTATTTCGTATGTTCGTAATTTCATCAGGAAGTTAATTAATGATAAATAACTTTATTAATAATATGATCAGCTTTCGTGAGTCTGAGTATTCCCACAGTGAAGCCCAGACTGATCTGCGGCGCTATTTTAGCTTCATCATAATTTATCAAATAGTAAATTTAACTTAATATATATTTATTGAAAGTTAACTAATATACATAATGTTAAATATAGTCACGCTGCAAGCTTGGCAGTCAATATGCAAATGCGATCGCTTACTTCTCACTCAGACATGAATACTTCTCATTTCAGCTCTGAGCAGTGCTGATAACGGAAGAATTAATTTGTTGAGAGAAATTTTCAGTTACTCTCTGAAGTGGTTTTTTGGATGGAAACTTTGAACAAGTTTTTTTGACAATGGGATTAATTCTGCCCTGATGCTATAGAAGCAACTTCATCCCTAATTTCTCATATCAGCCATATCCAAAAAATTGCGATCGCCTGTTAGGGAATAACAGTTAATCTACCTAATTTTTGGTTTAACCAAGAAATATTGGGAGTCATCTGCCAAGAGAAAAATTTCATGTTCCAAACCTCTTGACAAACTACTCATCATCTTAGCTAAATTTTAATGGAGGAACTGCAAATTATAGTCAACAACTTAAATTCTCCGTTCTCAGCACTGCTTAGAGCTTAACCGAGAAGTGTTGACTCAGATATTTCCTTTAAAACAAGCATTTCAGAGCATACAGCACTTTGCGTAAGCGAACTCCTATGGAGAAGCGAAGCGTCTTGTAGAGAAGCTCGTCGTAGACATCGCTGATGTTCAAGGTAAATGTTTTTAGTACCCATGTACTATTTTGCTGCTAAAATGCCTTAAAAGTCAGCTAGCCTTGCTTGATGGTAGTATGAAAAAAATCCTAGACACGGACAAAAAGCCCATTTTGCTCAAAGTTTCGCTGTTGCAGCCTACAGCTGTAACTACTGCTATAGTGCCACTGCAACCCCAAGATGAAAAAATCATTAGTGAACGGGAGCGTTTTTTAGCACAAGTCGAACGCATCAATCAGATGGCGGGAGAGTTAGAAGCAGCGATATTAGAGTTGAAAGTGATCGCCAACACACTTAATACTCAAAAACGTTACCCAGTTCTAAAATGCAAAAATATTTTTATTTGGCAGTCAATTAGCGTCCCTTGGGTGAAACGAAAGCCAGACGAATCATTTATTCTGACGACGCGAAGAGTTGATTTATTCCGAGCAGAAAGAGAAGCAACGCTATTAGCACAGCAACTTCGTCAGCAAACCAAAAAAAGATTAGCATCGCAGCGACACAGAAAAAACAAGAGTGGGGCTGAGGCTGACATAAAACGCTTCCTTAAAAAGGTATTAGTCAACAAATCTTAAAATTATCAACATTCAACGGCAGCTGACCCATGAGATTTAACAGTTATGCTGATTGAAGTGGCAGAAGGAACTTCTTCATCAAAATTGCTAGATACCACACTGCCATTGCTAATTGCAACCACAGTTGGTGGCAATTAGGCAAAGCTGCCCTAGTATTTGCACTTCCGTAAAACCAGGTGCAACATCAGGGATAATCAATCAGCGCACAGAAGAGGTAAAAAAAGGTGTTAAAGACACTTTTAGTGATTGCCGTTGGTTTTTTACCGTCCCTGTTTTCCCTGTGGATGATCCGCAAAAACTTTGTGCGATCGCGCTTACGGATGAGGCAAGCAGCGATGAATTTTCCAATGGTGCAGGGACGGCACAACATTAGACCTGTTGAAGGCGATCGCTATTATTTAGAAGGGGTGGGTTATCTGATTGGCGATATCAGCTGCAAATTTAATGCCCGATCTGGCTATATTCGCTGTGCTGTCAATCCCGACGGTCCATGTAACGTTTGCCGTCACTACGAACCTAAGGGATTAGCTGGTAGTGAAAAAAAGACTTAATAAGTTTTACCTGACTAAATCTGGATTCAAAAAATCTTATTAGTAGGATAGGTTCAAATTTTTTGTTTTGTGGCTCCCCTGACGCAGGGGTTTGAATCTCCTTCTTAATGGAACCTTCAGCAAGAACTGCCTTCTTCAATGGGTCTTTCTATATATTAAAAAATAATTACCCTGTTCAAGTCCCCAACTTTCCCTGCTAAAGAACAGCCTCCCCACCTCCCCCATCAGAAGCTCACCGCTTCGCATTGAGCGTGAGTAGTTCAGCCTTCAAGATCAAATGCGATGACATCATCAATACACGATAAGATTTCAACTTTGATTTTTTCATGAATAGGATGGGGTAAATAGGCATCGCGGGCAGCAGCGCTCTCAAAAGTCATTAAAAATCCATGCGTATAACCCTGATTCAAACCTTCGTTGCTGGAATATCTACCACCTGTAAAGTAAGTGATACCAGGAATCAATTTTATGATTTCTTGGAGATGTCTAAATATATCTGCAATCTTTTCAGCGGGGGTTTGTGGTTGAAATTTTAACAAAACTATATGTTGAATTAGAGGCATCTAAAATTTCCTTATTTATACTTATGTAATTATTAGTGGTATACTACTCAACTCTTGTGAATGGGGAGTCATTGAGAAACGAACCCTAAACTCGACTTGATCCATTTTAGGCTATGTTCAGCTATCGCCTCAGCTTGAAATTGCGAATAACAGGCATTTAGCACAACACACTCGGTTCAATTAGAGAAAAGTTTAAATAAATTCGCTAATGCTTCTGAACTCACTAGTTTTGCCTGCCCAGTTGCATCCTCGAATAGCAGACCTTCCTGTTCTACTCCATGACCAACCTGAGGCCCACTCCACAAACTGCTATTATCAGCCGTTGCATGAACATTGGTTGAATTAAACTCTACCAAAGTAAATTTTAGGTAAAATTTAGGTAAAAATTTGTTTTACCTGACATGGTAAAATCACGGCTAATTATAATTTGTATTGACAAACACTTTGAAAATTTGGCTTTGCATGGTCAAATAAGAATGATTTAATAGAATTCGTGCAAAAGTGTGAATCTGCGTCATTTTGTTTGCAGATTATGAAATTTACTATTAGCTTTTGCCGAATATCTAATAACTACATGATTATTTAACGATGAACAACGCGATCGCTCGGACAACAGCATTATTATCAACTTGCGCTTTGCTACTAACAGGCTGTGGTGGTGGCACTAGCACTGTGACAAATTCTCCAAATAATAGTCCAAATAGTACCCAAAATAACACTGCAACCAATACGGCAGCCACAACGGGTACATTGTCAGGTGCTATTCCCATCGGTATTGCCGTTGCCCAAACTAGCAATGTAGCATTACTAGGTCAAGAGCAAGTTGCTGGAGCCAAACTTGCCCAGAAGTATTTCAATAGTAAAGGTGGTATTAATGGCACTCCAATTAAATTAGTGTTTCAAGATACTAGCGGTGATGAAGCAGGGGCAATTAACGCTTTTCAAACTTTAATTAACAAAGATAAAGTTATTGGGATTGTGGGGCCAACTTTGTCACAACAAGCTTTTAGTGCTGATCCAATTGGCGAACGGGCAAAAGTACCAATTCTTGGGCCATCGAATACTGCTAAAAACATTCCCGAAATTGGAGATTACATTGCTCGTGTTTCTGCACCAGTTTCCATCGTTGCGCCTAATTCGGTGAAAGCTGCACTTAAGCAGAACCCCCAACTGAAAAAAGTCGCAGTTTTCTATGCTCAAAATGATGCATTTAGCAAGTCAGAAACAGAAATTTTTCAGCAAACAGTTAAGGATCAAGGGCTAGAATTGGTAACAGTCCAAAAGTTCCAAACCAGTGATACAGATTTTCAAAGCCAAGCTACCAATGCAATTAATCTCAAACCAGATTTGATCATTATTTCTGGTTTGGCTGCTGATGGTGGTAATTTAGTGCGACAATTGCGGGAACTAGGTTATAAAGGCTTAATTGTTGGTGGAAATGGTCTAAATACATCGAATGTATTGACAGTTTGTAAAGCACTTTGTGATGGCGTGTTGATTGCTCAAGCCTACAGTCCAGAACATCCAGGTGAAATTAACGCAGCATTTCATAAAGCCTATACTGACGAATATAAAAAAGAGCCACCCCAATTTAGCGCTCAAGCTTTTGCAGCAGTGCAGGTTTATGTCGAAGCACTCCAAGCTTTAGATAAAAACAGCAAAGTTAACAAATTACAGCTACCAGAATTGCGGACGCAATTAAACAAACAGATCCTTGTCGGAACATACAATACACCACTGGGTGAAATTGGTTTTACTCCTCAAGGTGAAATTGTTCAAAAAGATTTCTATGTTGCCCAAATAAAAATGGCAAAAGACGGAAGTCAAGGTAAATTCATATTCCTCAAATAGTTGCTAAATGAATATAAATCTATTTTTACAGCAATTATTAAATGGTTTATCTATCGGCAGTGTCTATGCAATTTTTGCCTTAGGATATACCTTGGTTTATTCTATTTTGGGCATCATTAATTTAGCTCATGGTGCGATTTTTACCTTGGGTGCATACTTCACTTTTGCACTCATGGGTGGTAACTTTGGATTTAACGGCTTGTTAGCTAATGCAGCCCTGCCGATAAAATTACCATTTGCTATATCCTTGATTTTAGGAAGTACCTTGGCAGGATTGGTAGGGGTAGTTATGGAACGTGTTGCTTTTCAACCTTTGCGCCGTCGAGGATCTGACCCTTTACTAACTGTTGTTTCCAGTTTAGGGGTAGCAGTGGTAATTGTGAATTTAATCCAGTATTTAGTAGGCGCAGAAAGTTACACATACCCTGCAAATACTTACGGAAATTTGCCGCCTGCTATTAACTTTGGTAGTTCAGAAAACCCAATTCCTATTCGTAGTGTTCAGGTGGTAATTTTTACTGTATCAGTTGTGATTGTGGCAATTCTTACCTATTTTATCAATCGAACTAAATATGGTAAGGCAATGCAGGCGATCGCAGAAGATGCAACTACAGCTAGTTTGTTAGGAATTAATAGCGATCGCTTTATTATTTTAACATTTTTCATCAGCAGTTTTTTAGCAGGATTAGCAGGAACTTTAGTCGCCTCTAGTGTTAGTATTGCTGGGCCATATTTCGGCATTGCTTTTGGTTTGCGGGGTTTAGCGGTAATTGTTTTAGGTGGTTTGGGTAGTATTCCTGGTGCAGTATTGGGAGGCTTGGTAATTGGATTAGTGGAGGCGTTTGTTCCTGCTGAATTCTCTGGATATAAAGACGCAGTAGCCTTTGGAATTTTGTTTATCATGCTATTAGTTAGACCCCAAGGTTTACTAGGACGGCGGTTTATTCAAAAAGTTTAACGTAGCGTTATCGGCTTGCCGCAGGCTACCGCAATCGCGCAGCGTCTCGCAGAGAAGAACACATAGACACAAAGTGGCTGACCGCAGGGTAGGACACAAAGAGAAGAAAGAAATGCTTTGAACTGTATTGACCGCAGAGGCGCAGAATACACGGAGAAATAGAATAGAGAGATTTTTAAAACTGATTTTTAAGCGCTAGAGTTGATGAAAATGATAGTTTTATTAAGCTTAATCAATATATTTTAAAATGGCTGATTTTTTCACTGCTTACGGTTCTTTAATTGTCTCTATGGTATTAGGGGCGCTACTAGGATTATCACTTTACTTACCGCTAATGACAGGGCAATTGTCTTTAGCTAGTCCAGGATTTTATGCTTTAGGTGGGTATATTGCAGCAATTCTCTCCACAAAAGTTTTGACATCTAGTAGTAGTTTATATCCCATTCCATTATTGTTATTGGAGATGTTAATTACTGGTGTAATTTCTGGTTTATTGGGTGTAGTAGTGGGAATTCCAGCGTTGAGGTTGCGAGGAATTTATTTAGCGATCGCTACTATTGCTTTTGTAGAAGTTCTGCGCGTCATCTCTCTCAATCTGGATATTACAGGCGGTGCTGTCGGGATTTTTGGCATTCCTCAACCTTTCCAAACACAACTTGAATATTTATGGATTGTTTTGCCCTTACTATTAATTAGTATGGTGTTACTTTACCGTTTAGAACGCATCCGAGTAGGAAGGGCATTTATAGCTATCCGTGAAGATGAATTAGCAGCGGGTGCAATGGGAATCAATCCCACTTATTACAAAGTTTTGGCATTTACACTAGGGGCTATGCTTGCAGGGGTTGTAGGTGCAATTAGCGCCCACTTCTTGAATACTTGGAATGCTCGTCAAGGTACTTTTGATGCCAGTATTATATATTTAACTTTTGTTTTGATTGGTGGTTCAAGAACTTTTTTAGGGTCGGTAGTCGGAGGTATAGTATTTACAGCCTTACCAGAAATTCTGCGAAGCCTAGCTGATACTGGTGGTTTACCTAATTGGTTAGCACAATTTTTGCGCGATGGGAGATTAATTATTTTTGGCTTACTAATAGTAATAGGTACAATATTTTTCCCCCAAGGGCTAATTACTCCAGATATTTTCCAAAGACGCAAAATCCCAAAGTGAACTATTCATAATAATATGCAAAAATGTCACATAGTACTCCAGCAGCTAACAGCAGTATTGTCTTAGAAGCACGAGCATTGACTCGCCGCTTTGGTGGTCTAGTAGCAGTTAATAATGTATCTTTTAGTGTAAATAAATATGAGATTTTTGGACTGATTGGCCCTAATGGTGCTGGCAAAACAACACTGTTTAATTTGATTACCGCTTTCATTCCACCTTCTAGCGGTCAATTAATTTATCAAGGTGGAGAAATTTCCCAACTGCGTCCTCATCAAATTGCTGCTTTAGGTATCGCCCGTACCTTCCAAAATATCCGGTTGTTTGGGGAATTATCGGCATTAGAAAATGTGATCATTGCCCGACATTTACACACTAAAAGTAATATGATTACAGGAGTTTTGGGATTACCACCAGCGCCTAGTGAAGAATTTAAAACTAAGCAAAAAGCTTTAGATTTATTGGATATGATTGGCTTGAGCGATCGCGCTGACGAAAAAGCTAAAAACTTTGCCTACGGTGATCAGCGTCGCTTAGAAATTGCCCGCGCTTTAGCATTAAAACCGCAAATCTTACTTCTCGACGAACCGGCGGCGGGGATGAACCCCAACGAAAAGCAGCAACTCAGTGCATTTATTCGCAGCCTGCGCGATCGCTTAAATTTGACGATCATCCTGATTGAACACCATGTACCTTTGGTTATGGGTTTGTGCGATCGCATTGCGGTATTAGATTTCGGTCAATTAATTGCTTTGGGTGAACCATCTGTAGTCAGAAATAATCCGGCGGTGATTGAGGCTTATTTAGGCAATGAATGACTATCTGTCTCAAATTACAAAACCTGTTGCAATTCCTCAATATTATTTGCAGTTACAACATTCCGTAAAATTGTCTTCAAACGCTCTAAATCATTAATTTGGTTGATTTGTGGCATTAACTGTAACCCGTTATCACCGAATTTCAACTCTAAATTAATTTCAATACTAGAAAGTATTCCTCGCAGTTCCCCGCGTGCTTCTCCGCGTGCTTCCCCGCGTGCTTCTCCTTCACGTAAAATTTCCTGATACCAAGGCGACTCACGTAATACAGTCATATCCCACCTCATGATTTCTTGAATTAGGGCACTTTCTAAAACAAACGTAGCAAAAAAAGCTAAGACCGTTTCCAGTTGGTTTAGTTGTTCATCAGCACGGAGAATTTGCAATGCTTCTCTAATAGTAGATTCATTTTCACCACCTTTAAGAATGGGTACAAACGGCAGTAAGCAAGGTAAAGGTTGTTCAAAAGCAATGTTAACATCGACTTCCCACAGGTTAATTACCCGATAATCTTGTATTGCCCGTAATCCAGCAATATTTGATGTAAAGCTTGTGGGTATTTCGTTGTTACCGATTTTAAGAATGTTGATGAGAACGGGGTATGTTGGTAAATTATATTTTTCTTCTGCAAGTGCAGCGTATGCACGCATCCGACGTGGCATTTTGGATTGATAGCGTAATTGCAATTCGTTAAGAAGCAGAAATTCTCCTTCCTGGGGACTTGTGACATGGATTAATACATCACTTTCTCGGCTAATCCACTGAAATTCACTGGTGAGAATTTCCCCAGCAACGAGATTTGGAATCTGTGTTACCCATCTTACCCAGTTGTCGGGTGCCAGACTGATTAATTTTTTGGTGCTGACATCAGCAGGTTTTGCCATCGGGGTGTAGATGCTCTCAAGAAGTGAGATTTATCGTAACTTGAAGTGTGGTATTACATCTAAAGATTATTTATCAAGTAAGCTTTTAGCTTCTTTATTCGTCCGCAATGTTGGTAACGGCTAGTGATGGGGTTGCGCGATCGCAAGTTATTAAGAATGAGTACAAAAAAATTTGGGTGATGCCTACGGTAGTCACTGAGCTTGTCTAAATGCTGGCTACGCCTACGCGTGGCTTGTGTGGTCACTGAAAACTGCTATAAGCGATACCGACCGTAAGCTTTGCTAACGTCATACTAACCTATGATTAATAATAATAACTTTTATCATTATTACTAACTATGACAATTACCCTAACGCACAAAGAGGAGGGGGAACTGTGGGCAGAAGCTAAACTGAACAGCCTACAAAACCCAGAGCCTAATGAATTTATTTATCAAGTACCCAAGCAACTGGGCAAAGGATATGTGCGAGATATTGAGGTATATCCTCATCTCTGGCTTTCAATTAGTGACTCTGAATATCACGATGATGTATTGGAAGAAGTTCCTGAATATAATCATCCTCTGCAATTTTGTGTCGGTCTTTTAGGAGTTAACACAGACGATACACTGATCTCTGGTGCTGGCGTTCAACGCTCATGGACTTTCAAGACTCCAAAATCTCAACGGTTTGTGGGCGTTGATATTCACATGCCACCTTCACTATTGGGAACCTTTTTCCCGACAGAGGGCAGCGAAATTCCTTCCCAGTTCAGCTTACTGGCGAAAGGTGATGATTGGCAGACAATGCTACACCCCAAAAAGACTGCTGCTATCCACTCTGTGGCAGAGCAAATCATTAACTGTCCTTATCAAGGAATCACGAAGCGGATGTATTTGCAAGTGAAAGTACTGGAAATGATCACCTTGCAGTTAACTCCAATAATTACTGATCAAGGTGGACTGCAACCACAACCGCGATTTAGAGCTGGAACTGTTGAGCGTATATACCAAGCAAGAGAAATTTTACTCTCTTGCCTAGCTAATCCACCATCATTATTAGAATTAGCACAACTTGTGGGAGTGAGCGATCGCACTCTTCAACGTGGTTTTCAGCGACTCTTTGGTACTACAGTATTTGGTTACTTGACAGATAAACGCATGGAGCAAGCAAAACGCTGGCTCAGAGAAGGAAATCGCACAGTGCTGCAAGTGGCAATTATGACTGGTTACTCCAATCCCACACACTTTAGTGTTGCTTTTAAACGTAAGTTTGGTATCTCTCCGAGTCAGTGTTTGTTAGGAAAAAAGTCTGTTTGGCGATGATTAGTTTTGTATTGGGGTAGACGTGAGTCATCCAATTCCTGTAATCTACACTTCTTTATTCATAAATCTTCTCAACAAAGAGGGTTTTGGTTACTACTGCTGCATCTACTGCACAGCAGCACCAACTCAACCAATACCTCAAGTAGAGCAGCCAACAAACCAAACCCAGCCACAGCAACCATCAGCTAGTAATGATCAGCCAATTGAGTTGGTGGTGACAGGAGAACTTGATGGATACAGTGTGCCAGATGCCAGCACTGCCACCCGGACTGATACACCCCTGCGTGACATTCCTCAGTCGATTCAAGTGGTTCCCCAGCAGGTTATAGAGGATCAACAAGCCATTCAAGCTTCAGAGGCGTTGCGTAATGTCAGTGGTGTCCAACGGTCATTTCCATCTGCCGGTCTTAACGACAGATATAACATTCGTGGTTTTGATCAACCCGTTAATCTACGCGATGGTTTTAGAGACAGTAACACGGGTCTTGTGGAAACCGCTAATTTAGAACGGATTGAGGTACTCAAAGGACCAATAAGCGATCGCTTGCTTTAATCACACTGAATTCTTCCTACACAATAGGCCATGTCTCTTGACTCGCCAAGTCAGCGTCTACGCAATCAAGCAAAAATTAACAATTGCGTACACGCTCTGGGGTTGCCAAAGGCATCGCTCAAATAATTCGTCAGTTTTGGCATTGCCCTACAGCCCTTTGGGCATCCTACGGCAGGCGTTGGCAAAGCCATCGCTTTCGTGTTTAATAAAAGCAAATTTGCTAAGTTCCTATATTGAATTCGGGCAGTCGTTGATTGAATTTGGACAGTTGTTGATTAAATTCGGGCAGTCGTTGATTGAATTCGGGCAGTCGTTAATTGAATTCGGGCAGTCGTTAATTGAATTCGGGCAGTCGTTAATTGAATTCGGGCAGTCGTTAATTAAATTCAGGCAGTCGTTGATTGAATTCGGGCAGTCGTTAATTGAATTTGGACAGTTGTTGATTGAATTCGGGTAGCCACAAAGGGCTTACGCACTCTTCAACGTGATTTTCAGCGACTCTTTGGTACTACAGTATTTATTTGGTTACTTGACAGATAGACGCATGGAGCAAGCAAAACGCTGGCTCAGAGAAGGAAATCGCACAGTGCTGCAAGTGGCAATTATGACTGGTTACTCCAATCCCACACACTTTAGTGTTGCTTTTAAACGTAAGTTTGGTATCTCTCCAAGCCAGTGTTTGTTGGGAGAAAAGTCTGTTTGGCGATGATTAGTTCTGTATTGGGGTAGACGTGAGTCATCCAATTCCTGTAATCTACACTTCGAGTTTATTCAGAAATCTTCTCAACAAAAAGGGTTTTGGTTACTGGAGTGTGGGGAATTGTGATGAGAATTCAGCGGTTGTCGTCTATTATTTGGCTATGGTTGGTGATCAGTTTTCTGCCAATGTTTATGGCACAATCTGTACGGGCAGAAGTGAAACAAAATTCGCCAACACTAATTACAAAAATTAAGTCACTGAGCGAGATGGAACGCCCAGCCACAAATGTTAGTGGGTTACTTTCTCAATCGTCAACCCCACAAGCAACACCTTCAAGTGAAGTTGTGCAAGTGACGCAAGTGAAAGCAAATCCTACCACACTAGGTGTGGAGGTAATTCTACAAACTAGCAAAGGGGAACAATTACAAGTTACTAATCGCAGTGCTGGTAATAGTTTTATTGCTGATATTCCTAATGCCCAGCTGCGCTTACCGTCGGGCGAGGCATTTACATTCCGTTCTGAAAAACCACTTGCGGGAATTACTGAAATAACCGTCACGAATTTTGATGCCAATACTATCCGAGTCACAGTCATAGGTGAGCCAAGCTTACCGACAGTCGAGTTATTTGACAGTGATGAAGGTTTAATTTTCGGGTTAACAACTGCTGCATCGACTGCACAACAGGCACCAACTCAACAAACACCTGAACAAGAACAACCAGCGAACCAAACGCAACCAGAGCAACCATCAGCGCCGGGTGAGGAACCAATTGAGTTGGTCGTGACAGGTGAGCAAGATGGGTATCGCGTGCCTGATGCCTCGACTGCTACGAGAACTGATACGCCTATCCGCGATATTCCTGCCTCGATTCAGGTCATCCCGCAACAAGTGCTAAAGGATCAACAAATTACACAAGTTCGGGAAGCCGTTTCTAACGTTAGTGGAATAACTGCTGGACCCGGTGGTTCTCAAACTACGTTTGGTGAAAGTTTCATTTTACGAGGATTTGCAGACTCCTCTGATTCTAGTACTTTTGTTGATGGTTTTAACAGGAATAACGTCCTTAGTCGCAGTCTGGATGTAGCGAACATTGAACAACTTGAAGTTCTTAAAGGACCAGCATCTGTCCTTTATGGGCAAGGTGATCCGGGGGGGATTCTCAATATTGTAACTAAGCAACCTCTTTCAACACCTTATTACGCTGTTGAAGGAACCATTGGTAACTTTGATTTTTACCGTCCTACATTGGATATTTCTGGCCCCTTAAATACCGACAAAACGATTCGCTATCGCTTGAATATGGCGTATGAAAACTCTGGTAGCTTTGTGGACTTTGTGAAAACTGAGCAGGCATTTATCGCACCTGTTATTAGTTTTGACCTGGGGAAGAATACCATCCTGACCCTAGAAGCTGAGTATCTCAATACCTCCAAAGTAGAGTACTTAGGTATTCCGGCAGTAGGTTCACTATTACCCAACCCCCTTGGCAGAGTTCCCCGCTCTCGGTTTATCGATGACCCAGATTTTAAATTAGAACGGGATTTTGTTGGGCTTGGATACCGTTTACAACACAAATTCAGTGACAATTGGTCAATTCGTAATGCGTTTAGAACAGAACTGGAAGATTATAATGAGACCTTTGATTATAGTTTAGGACTACGAGCAGACAATCGAACAGTGGATCGTGGCGCTAGATCTGATCAGGCTAAATCACGGAATTACAATCTACAAACTGATGTAATTGGGAAGATTCAAACTGGCATTGTTAAGCAGGATTTACTATTTGGCTTGGAATTAAGTAGGACTAATTACATCCGAAAAATATTCAATCCAACACCCGCTTTCCCAACCATCGATTTGTTTAGCCCAAATTATGACCGACCTGCAATTCAATTTGATACGAAAGCTTATGATGAAGAAAGTCCTCAAAATTTTATCGGTGTCTATACCCAGGATTTGATCTCAATTGGAGATAAGTTAAAGATTTTGCTAGGTGGACGCTTTGATTTTGTAGACTCCTCTTATGAGGATACAGTAAATGGTATCTCACGCAATCAACAAGATACTGCCTTCAGCCCTCGCATTGGCATTGTTTACCAACCTATTCAACCAGTCTCTTTATACGCCAGCTATAGTCGCTCATTTCAACCCTCTCCTGCTTTCTCCAGAAATGCAGATGATACTACGTTTGAGCCAACTAAGGGTGAATCATTTGAAGTCGGGGTGAAGAGTGACTTTTTCGATGGCAGACTGTCCGCAACGCTAGCAGCTTACCAAATTACCAAGCAAAATATTATCGTAGACGATCCAGCTAATCCAAGATTTAGCCTTCAGGTTGGTGAACAACGCAGTCGAGGCATTGAACTAGATGTCGCTGGTGAAATCTTGCCGGGATGGAAAATCATTGCCAATTATGCCTATATCGATCCGGAAATCACTGAAGATACCAGAGCAGAGTACAAAGGGAATGAACCGAGTAATGTTGCCCGAAACAGTGCCAGTTTATGGACAACCTATGAAATTCAAACTGGAGGTTGGAAAGGGTTGGGATTTGGGGGTGGAGTCACTTTTGTAGGCGACAGACAGGGAGACTTGGAGAATACATTCACATTACCCAGCTATGTGCGAACCGATGCAGCCATTTATTACCGCCGTGACAACTGGCGAGTGGGGCTGAATATCAAGAACTTATTTGATGTTTACTACTTTGAAAGTGCTGATAGTATAGACAGTGTGTATCCTGCCGCACCGTTTACAGTTTTGGGAACAATTTCGTGGCAGTTTTAATGATCTGTGAATATTATCATTAAGCCCTTCTAATGGAAGCGATCGCTTCCTTTTCACCTATACTGGTTCAGTTGCGGAGGACTGCTGTTAATTATCATGAGAAACAAGATCCCCAACATCTTTGAGATGTTGGGGATCTGTCTGGTCGTAGGCATGGCACAGAAGTGAGCGAGCATCCATAAAAGGCTTACGCTTTTTGGAGTTTAAAGATGATAATAACAACAGTAGAAGCGATGCCTACGGCAACCTTTGATCAAGAACGTAGCAATTGACGACAAACTATCCAAGCGATTTTTAGAACTCGATCCGGCAGGTTATACCAATTCTCTATGAAGTTGCACTTAATAAAGCTATTCTGTATGAAGATGCGCTAAACCATATTTAAGTACAAGAAAGAAAAACGAACTGCAAAAGACGCAGAGGACACAAAGAAAGAAAGAAGTTAAAAGGGTTTGGCGCAGCCTCACAAAGAAATGGTATAAAACGTGAAAATCGCAAGCCGAAATACAGAAAGAAGCCGCTCGCCAACGCTTCCGAAGTGATGCTGGAAGTATTAACCTTGGTTACGCTACAGGAGCAGACAATGAAAGCATTGATGCTGATTTGGTCAAAGCACATAGTGATACCTCTAAGGAAACCTGATCGCCATTTTGAGCAGGAGGGCTTTCGACGTTTATTATTACCCCAAGTGTGATATTTATACGAATTATGCTCAAAAGCCCTCTGCGATATCCTGGCGGTAAGTCAAAAGCAATAAATCAAATAGTTGAATATTTACCAGAGAGCTTCCCTTCCACTACGCTCAGGGCGAGTTCGGAATTTCGAGAGCCTTTCGTAGGTGGTGGTTCTGTCTTTATTTATTTAAGACAAAAGTTTCCTGATATCAAGATTTGGATTAACGATTTAAACCGCGAACTATTCTTATTCTGGAAGTTTGCTCAATCTGATTTAGCTCAGTTAATTAAAGAAATTAGACATATTAAAGTCAAATATACAGATGGTAAATTACTTTTTGCAGAATTTACTACTGTCGATGTCAATAATTTATCTGATTTAGAAAGAGCTGTTCGCTTTTTCATCCTTAATAGAATTACTTTTTCAGGAACTGTAGAATCAGGTGGTTTTTCCCAAGAGGCTTTTCATAAAAGATTTACTGATTCTTCAATAAAACGATTAGAAAAATTAGAATATATCTTATCAGAAAATGTAAAAATTACTAATTTGGATTACAGCCATCTATTAAAAGCAGAAGGAGAAGATGTATTTTTATTTTTAGATCCACCATATTTTAGTGCTACTAAATCAAAGTTATATGGTAAAGACGGTGACTTGCACACCTCTTTTGAGCATCAGAGATTTGCTGGACTTTTGCAACAATGTCATCATCGCTGGCTAATTACCTACGACGACTCACCGCAAATTAGAGAGAATTTTCAATGGGCTAATATCTCAGCATGGGAATTGCAGTATGGGATGAATAACTATAAGCAAAGTGGTGCAGCTAAAGGAAAAGAGTTATTCATTACTAATTACGAAATTAAACTTTATTTGGATAAAAAAGCAAAAAATCAGAAGCTTGTTAATCCAGCTTTGCAGTTGAGCCTTGATATTTCACTCTAATAGGACTTACGCACAGGTAACGGAAAACAAACCACAGAGGACGCAGAGATCACGGAGTAATGAGAGTTTGAGAGGGTTTTTGCGTAAGTCCTATCTAACTTTGATAACTCCCAATTTTCCGGTAGGATAGCTCCCATACCCTTTAACGTAGCTACACCTACAACACCACAAACCTTAGCGATGACAACTTCCCCAATCCCTGCTCAAGAATCCTCTGTTAGCTGGTATATCCTGCTGCAACAATTAATAGATGGCCAATCCTTGTCCCGTACTCAAGCTGCTGAATTGATGCAAGGTTGGCTGAGTGAAGCGGTTCCCCCAGAGTTATCAGGGGCTATTTTAACAGCGCTGAACTTTAGAGGCATTTCTGCCGACGAGTTGACCGGCATGGCTGAAGTATTACAATCTCAATGTTCCCCACTCAATACTCAGCACTTACCACAGGCTAAACGCCCCGCTACCGCTAACAGCACTGTAATAGATACCTGTGGCACTGGTGGAGATGGTTCATCAACCTTTAATATTTCTACAGCAGTTGCATTTGTCGCCGCAGCCTATGGCGTACCCGTCGCAAAACACGGCAATCGTTCAGCCTCAAGTCTCACGGGGAGTGCTGATGTATTGGAAACTTTGGGTGTAAACTTGAGTGCCTCTAGTGACAAGGTGCAAGCTGCACTACAAGAGGTGGGGATCACTTTCTTATTTGCGCCTGGTTGGCATCCAGCCCTCAAGGCGGTTGCCTCATTACGGCGGACTTTGAAAGTGCGAACAGTTTTTAATTTGCTTGGACCGTTAGTAAATCCCTTGCGTCCAACTGGGCAAGTGGTAGGGTTATTTACTCCCAAACTTTTGGCAACTGTTGCTGAAGCTTTACAGAATTTGGGCAAGGAAAAGGCGATTGTGCTGCATGGGCGAGAAAAACTCGATGAGGCTGGGTTAGGAGATGAAACTGACTTGGCGGTGTTATCAGATGGAGAAGTGCAGGTAACTACCATTAATCCCCTGGATTTGGATTTAACGCCTGCTACCATAGGTATGCTTCGGGGTGGGGATGTCCAAGAGAATGCAGTGATTCTCAAGGCGGTACTCCAAGGTAAGGGAACTCAGGCGCAACAAGATGCAGTTGCCTTAAATGCTTCGTTGGCGCTGCAAGTAGCGGGTGCGATCGCATTGCTGGATCACGCCCAAGGGATTAAAGTAGCTAAGGATATCCTAGAAAGTGGCGCGGCTTGGACAAAGTTGGAGCAGTTAGTTGAGTTTCTGGGGAATTGATTTGCGATCGCAATTGCGGGCGAAATTCTACCACATTACGTTTGATGGTAACATCGTAGTTGCCAAAAAAGTCATGTCCTAAAAGTCCAGTTTCTAGTTCTGCCCCTGCGATCGCTACTGCTACTTTATTCACTATTACCCCGCCAACTGCCATCGAATTAACATAGCCCACAGGAAATTCTACAGCTCTAGAACTAGCGGTGTTTGCCTTAGCTCTCCCTACTGGCACTATACCCAAAGCATCGGCCATCTCTTGGGTGATCACAGTGCCACTGGCTCCTGTATCCACAATCATCTCAAATTGTCGCTGGCCATTGAAGGTAACTTCGACAATTGGCGTTCCACCAATTCGCCTTTTAATCGGGGCTGTAAATACTGCTTCATCTGGAATCAGCACTACTGATGAGGGCAAACGTGGCTCTGGTGGTAACGGTTTAGTTTCTTGTAGAGGCGATAGAGGTGAGGTATACTTTGGTGTGGTTACTGTGTGGGGAACAAGAACTATTATCCTCTTCGGTTCGGCAACGCGCACAGGCCGAGGATTAGCTTGCTGTTTGGCATATTTGATTTGGCGTCGATATTCAGTAATCTTGGTTTGAGCGATCGCAAATTCTGGGCTTTGTCGCCGCACTCTTTGCATCAGCGCGATCGCATCCTGGTACTGATTCGCCACCAAAGTCCAATCACCTGGGGATTGAGCAGATTGGCTGATACTCCAAGCGCCAACGGCTTTGTCTAGCCCCATCTCAAAAAGACTTGGTTCAGTTTCAGACGGCTGTAGCGGCTGTGCTTCTGGGGTAGCTGTTGGTGTTGCTGGTTCGACGGCAGGCTGTATTGATGGCAGATCCCCAATTGGCGAGGGTTGCTCATTGCCACCAGTCGCAATGTTCCCTTTGTCTTCACTACAGGCAACACACAAAACCGCTAGAGCGCTTGATAGGAAAATTAGGGTTGCACGGGATAAAAAGGAGTGAAGCATAATTAATTTTAACTGCCCAAGCTTTGCCAAATCCACTCCAGCTACTTTAATTCCCTTTTAATTTTAATTAACTATTTTAAAAACTCCCAATTGCTCAACTCATGGGATAATTAACAATCGCAGTATTGGGAAATGAGGCATGAGAGATGAAAGAGCAGGGGGGACAACTGATTAATGCCCCATGCCCCATGCCCAATGCCGCCACTTGCTTCTCCTAAGGAGACGCTCTTGCTAGCAAGATCCCCTACGGGGTACAAGCCGGGGAACCCGGACAACGCAGTGGCTCCCCCATACCCAATCCATAATTTATCGCCTATGCCCCTGACTGACGCAATACCAGCTTTACTTGTCCTGGCAGATGGAACCACTTATCGCGGTTGGTCTTTCGGTGCTACGGGAACCGCGATCGGAGAAGTGGTGTTCAACACTGGCATGACTGGCTACCAAGAAGTACTGACTGACCCTAGTTATTGCGGTCAGATTGTCATTTTTACCTATCCTGAATTAGGGAATACTGGCGTCAATCCTGAAGATGAGGAATCAGATGGCCCCCAAGTGCGGGGTGCGATCGCGCGCAATATTTGTCACCGACCAAGTAACTGGCGATCAATACAATCCTTACCTGACTACCTTAAACAAAACCAAGTACCAGGGATATACGGCATCGATACCCGCGCCCTCACCCGCAAAATTCGGATGTTTGGAGCGATGAACGGTGGTATTTCCACAGACATTCTTGATGAGGCGGAATTGCTGGAGCAGGTACAGGCGGTTCCCAACATGGCAGGATTGAATCTGGTTCGTGAAGTTACCACCCCAACGGCTTATGAATGGTTAGATCCCACAATTCCAGCTTGGGAATTCAACTCTGAGGCTGCGGAAAATCTTGGGGAACCCTTTACCGTTGTTGCCCTTGACTTTGGTGTAAAACGCAATATCTTGCGTCGCTTAGTAAGTTACGGTTGTCGGGTGATTGTTGTGCCTGCTGATACGCCACCAGAGGAAATCCTCAACTACAATCCAGATGGTGTGTTTCTTTCTAATGGGCCTGGCGACCCTGCTGCTGTCACCGAAGGGATTGCAACTGCCAAAGCCCTCCTGTTAAGTCAAAAACCCATCTTCGGGATTTGTATGGGACACCAAATTTTAGGTCATGCACTAGGGGGAGAAACCTATAAACTTAAATTTGGTCACCGTGGTTTAAATCAGCCTGCGGGCTTACAACAACGGGTAGAAATTACTAGCCAAAACCACAGTTTTGCTATTGACTCAGATTCTTTACCTACGGGAGTTGTGGAAATCAGCCACCTGAACTTAAATGATCGCACCATTGCCGGGGTACGTCACAAATCTCTGCCTGTATTCTCCGTACAGTATCACCCAGAAGCCAGTCCTGGTCCTCACGATGCTGATTACTTGTTTGAGCAATTTGTTCAAGTCATGCGAACAGTACGTCAAGCCGTGGCAGCCGAGGTTAGGTAAAAATAGGGAATACGGCATGGAACATGGGGGAGCCACTGCGGTCTTCTCCCTACAGCCCTTTGGGCATCCTACGGCAGGCGTTAGCCTCTCACGAATGGGAGAAGAGGAGATGCCAAGGGCGATAGCGAACGCAAGAGCGTCTCTAAGAGTTGCGGTAGCGAGTCAGACGCTACGTACAGTCGCTCTAAGCGAACGCAAGAGCGTCTCTAAGAGTTGCCATGCCGCAGGCTTTACGCTACGCTACCCTTGCGTCTGGGGTCTCCCTAAGTGGAGCAAGTGGCGTCATTGGGCATAGGGACTAGAAAAGAATTTTCTAATGCCCAATCCTCAATGCCCAATCCCCAATGCCCCAGAAGATTGTAGACAACTTGCTCAAAAACCATCTATACTTGAGCGTTCACTTTAACTCATGAGGAGGGAATTATTGCTGAACCACTGAATCTAACCGTTAGCCTGAGGGGCACTCGTGAAGTCCGGGATAACTGCCAGCTATTCCGCCTCACAGGTTTGTTAGATGCCTTTTCTGAACCAACATTTCGCAAAGTACTTGGCAGCAAGATTGACGAGGGTCCTAAGCACATTATTTTGGATCTCTCACAAATCGACTTTATTGATAGCTCTGGCTTGGGTGCTTTGGTGCAGCTAGCCAAGCAGGCTCAAACTGCTGAAGGCACTTTGCAAATTGTCACGAATGCTCGCGTAACTCAAACGGTCAAGCTTGTTCGCCTAGAGAAGTTTCTCTCCCTGCAAAAATCAGTTGAAGATGCTCTAGAAAACGTTAAGCAATCTTGATTGCTTGAACCGAGAGATCAATTCAGCTATCCAGATTCAACATTGGATAGCTTAATTTTTAAAACTTCTGGCAGAAAACCTCTCTCCTTGTGGGGGAGGCACAAAGCCAGTTAAGTTATTATGTTTAAAGTTGAGTAATAACTAAAGATATAGACACCCAGTTATTGAGTATATAATCGTTGGCTAGAATATTTGGATAAACAATTAAGTCTGAAAAAGTTCTAGCAAATACAAAGCCAGCAGATTTGTCTATATGTAAACTTGACTTGATACTGTATAGTTAGAAATTGTCGCTTACTAAGTAAGCCTGACAATGTGATCAAGTAAAAGGGTGAATTTGATGTCCAAATTTTACTCTATCTTAGGCACAGACCACAAGAAGTAGGCGAAATTCGGTTTGTAGGCGTTGACATCAGGGTGATTTAAAATGCCAACTCTCAAGCAAAAAGATGAAATTAGGAAGTAATTTTGATAGTATTGATTATGCTAAGTATACTATCATGGCATACTTCAGAAAAATCAGTCTTTGCGAAGAATGCCTGCCAAATGTAGCCCGTCAAGGAATGATTTATTTGTGAAGTCACAGGAGGAAGAGCTATTAGATGGACAAGATGAAACTCCTAAACAGAGTTTATCTTGGACTGAAGCACTCTTGGCAACCACAGGGCCATTCCAACAGATTTCCCTTTCACAAGTACAACAAATTTCTCCTACTGCTTTAGCATATTTGGGGGATGCAATTTATGAGTTGTATGTTAGAATGTTCTATCTGCTGCCATTGCAGCGGTCAGGAATTTACCATAGTCTGGTAGTGGAGCAGGTAAGAGCGGAAACACAAGCCCTACATTTGCGATCGCTGATTCCTCATCTAAGAGACACTGAATTAGAAATTGTCCGACGGGGTAGAAACGCCGCTACAGGACGCCCAAAGCGACTTAATCCCGAAATTTATCAACAGGCAACTAGTCTAGAAACCTTAATCGGCTACTTATATCTCACTGATTACCAGCGTCTAACCGAACTGTTGCAAATACTTCATGTAGAAAAAGAGTGAAAACTCAATTTCACAGTAGCCACAGCAGTAAATTAGGCTCAAGAAATTGAGGTAATCGGGATGATCAACTAACTATACGCTATATCTATAACTCAAATGCAGAATAAACCAAGAAAAGTCAAGACTTCTAGCGAACCAAATCGTGGACAACCTGTAAAAGTTCAGGGTAAGCGTGTTGTTACTAATCCCACTCGCAATCCCAGGAAAATAGATAGCAATCCCATCTCTGTCGTTAATCCCACTCGTAATCCCAGAAAAATAGATAGCACCCCCATCTCTGTTGCTAATCCTACTCGCAATCCCAGGAAAATAGATAGCAACCCCATTTCTGTTGCTGATCCCACTCGTAATTCCAGAAAAATAGATAATAACCCCGTTTCTGGCAACTCCCGACAACGAAATAGCAACTTCTCCCAGGCGTCTGTATCTACACCGACAGAAGAAGATAGTGATCTCATCTACGGTCGTCATCCAGTATTGAGTGCCTTGCAAAATCAGCGCAATCTCAACCGGATCTGGATTACTACCCGTCTGCGGTACGATCCCAGCTTTCACCATTTTCTCTTGCAAGCGAAGGAAAATGGCACAGTTATTGATGAGGTTGAATCCAAGCGTTTAGACCATCTCACCAACGGGGCTAATCATCAAGGTGTGGCGGCACAAATTGCTCCCTATGCCTACATCGAATTGCCGGATCTAATTGAACAGACAAAAGCTATAACCGATCCTGTAATTGTCGTGGCTGATGGAATTACTGATCCCCACAACTTGGGAGCAATTATTCGCACCGCCGAAGCAATAGGCGCTCAAGGATTGGTGATTCCCCAGAGAAGGGCATCTGGGATCACTTCCACTGTTATGAAAGTGGCAGCAGGTGCTTTAGAAAATTTTGCTGTAGCTAGAGTTGTCAACCTTAGCCGCGCCTTAGAAGAATTAAAAGAAGCTGGCTTTTGGATTTACGGCACTGCTGCAAGTGGGAGCGAACCCGTGCATACAGTCAATTTCACTGGTCCAATCGTTTTGGTAATCGGCTCAGAAGGCGAAGGTCTGAGTATGTTAACTCAACGCTCCTGTGATTTTTTAGTATCAATTCCTCTACAGGGTAAGACTCCCAGCCTCAATGCTTCCGTAGCAGCAGGTATGGCGCTTTATGAAATTTATCGGCAGCGATCGCTAAATACCCTGCACTTAGATAAATTACAAAAATTTTCTTTGAAAAAATAATAGTAAAAGAGTATAAAGAAATGTAAAAGATAATCAAGTAGTATATCGTTTAATACCCTGTAGCACGTTTATAAATCGGCGAAAATCATGAAAACCATTTGGCATAACCTCAAGGAAGTGTTGATTAACACATTCGACTACCTCGGCTTGGCTTGGTGGGTAGAGATTGTGACGCAGAATCCCCGCTGCACGTACTACTTCGGACCATTTCTGAGTTCTTCTGATGCAAAATTGTCAAGTACCGGATATATAGAAGATTTGGAAGTAGAAGGAGCGCAGGGAATTGCTGTAAATGTCAAGCGCTGCAAACCTAATACTTTAACAATCGCTGACGACTTGGGGGAAAAGATTGACCGCAAAGTACAGCCTACCTTTGGCGGTCAAATTTTAAATTAGGCCAGAGAATGAACACAATTCGTAGTTTGTAATTCGTAATTCGTAATTCGTAATTCGTAATTTCGAGTTATAATTACGAATTATTTGTTCAATAGTTAAAAACCCTTGGACTTTTGACTATTGACGGGGCGGTTGGTACACACGTTTGAAAGTCTATATTGACTGTTCAAGAATCTCTCCTACTTTAGACGTGGGCAGTATCAATACCAATTACCTGCGGATGTTCTTCGAGCCAATGGTCAATGTCATTCAGCACCTGCTGGGGAATTTCCCACGGGAAAAGATGGGCAGTGTTGGGATAGCACTGCCACTGAGAATTTTGCAGGTGTTGAGCAGTTTCTAAGCTGGAATCAGATGTAATGTGGCGGTCTTGGTCACCAGCAAGTATTAAACTAGGACATTGTATTTGTTGCAAATCTAGAAGTCGGTTGTATCCTGATTGAATTGCACTATAAAGGGCGCGAGTAGCAGCAGGAGAGGTTTGCAAATAAGCTGGTACTGCAACGGTTGCGATGTAGTTGTAAGTGGTAGATGTATGTTGTTGGATTAGGTAGCGGAAAAGCGATCGCTTGCCAAAAGTTTCAATATTCCATTGCCAACTCGGTTTTATATAGTTTACTAGGGCAGCAACACCAGTATATAAATTATCTTGCCAAGTGATGGTCGGATGACTGCCACGCGGTTTTGCGGCTGTAGCCACCAAAATTAGCCCTGTAACACGCTCTGGCAAACGTAATGCCAATTCCATTGCCAAAATGCCCCCAAGTGACCATCCTAATACTAGGCACTTTTCAATCTTAAAGCGGTCTAGCAGCGCTTCTAAATCGGTCAAATGGTCATTCATATCAAAATTGCTATTGCAGCGACTTTTGCCATATCCACGTAAATCAGGGGCAAAAGTTTTGTAGCGTTTTGATAAATGATTGGTAAAGACAGATAGACTACGACCAGAACCAGGATGACCGTGTAAGCCCAAAATGGGGAATCCTTGACCTTGGATGTAGACATTAAGATGTGCAGCAGTGGTGGTATGGCGATCGCTCATGACTCCCCGTTCTCCTGTCTGCCGAACAAATGTTCTAGAATGGGTTGACTTTCAGTTCTCAAGCCTTTAATTTCCGATCTGATTTCTCTGAGTTCAGTGACAATTCCTTCAAAGTTATGTTGAGTTGCTTGATGGTTGAGCTGATGGATTTCAACTACCTGCACCAAGGAATTTACGGTTGAGGGTAGTTGGGCGATCGCAACTCTATTCGCTTCTATGGCTACTCTATTACCATCTATAGCTGTCGTATTCGCTTCAGCGCTTTGTGCTGTCCGTTTTCGAATTGCTTCAATCCGATCTAGCCTTTGTGTCATAGCAGTTGCTTATATTATTCTTCTAATTGTGTCACACGGCTAGTGGCGAAGCATTCCAGTGTTTAGTTAGAGTTCAAGCTTCTGGAGATAATCTATTAACGGGACTTGGACAAAAATTAAGCCCAAACTGCCTTTATAAGAAGCAAATACGTCACGATTAAGGCTCAACCAATCGAAAAATCGACTCATACATAGCTGTTCTAAAAGCATCTATTAGATACTTGCTGATAACAACTATCTGTGAATATGCTGATGACTAATTCATCTCAGACCGGATGTTTACAACATTTATGATAATGGCAAAATTAATGCACCAATTCTTAGCCTGACTAATTCACAGATGGTAAGAATCACCTGCTCGTAAGTCCGAGAATTGAGTGGAAATCTTTGTCGTACAATTGTGAATATTTTGACAAGTCTAATCACATGTTCAATAAAGATACGTTTACTAGAAAATTCTTTGTTTTCTGCTTTTTGGTTTGCAGTTAATTCTCCTTTTCGTGGCTTCTTGTGGGGGGTCGTAATATTCTCTCCTCCTTGATACGTCTCTATCCCCTTCAAACATTTGGTTGGCTTCAAACTTTTCTTGTTGCTCACGAAACAAGCTAATATCACTGGTTGCTCCCTTTTCCCCCACTTCTACATCTACAATATCTTTTCCTGATAGTAAGGTAATAAATTGGTTTTTAAATGTGTGCTGTTTCTTCTTACCCGAAAAATACTCTTTCTGTTATTGATTGTCAGAAGACCGTTCCCGTGGCTGTTCCATACTGTCCACGATTAATTTAAATTCCTTCAAGAGTTCCATTGCGATCACATAATCACTCTCATTTTTTTCAACTTGTTTCAGGAGACTGGCTGGTAATATTTTTTGCAGGATGACAAGCCAGTAATGAAATGTATCGTTAGCCTCAGTTTTTGAGATTCCAAATTGTAACCCTAAAACCTCAAATGTTGGCATTTGTCTTAAATAAAATAGACAGATTTCAACAATTCTGCTGAAATTCAGGTGCTTCAAATTGTGCGATGAGTCTAATGTACGACACCGAACCGACTTCCTACGTGAAGCGGGTGTAAATTTAAAGTTATCGTCCTACATCTGTTTAGCAATGCCAAGTAATTTCTTTACACCAGTAGAAGAAAGAGAAAAAATATTTTGCACGGAACTGGTTAAGCGCAGTATGTCATATCAAAAAGCGGTTATTGCCGCCAAAATTTTAGCGTCTGGTCACTCAGATGAGCTTTTGTCGTCATCAGAGAGAAAAATTCTTAAAGACGCTTGTCAATAGTGGTTTTTGTACAGAAATTAGCCTTCTAAACGTTGAACGGTCAGACTTGGAAGATACATCTTGTGAATGTTATTCGATCATCAAAAACGAATACGCTCGGTATGCCTTGCAACCGAGTTAGCCGCATACTCTTCGCCATCTGCACAAAACAATGCGGGAGCAACATTGTTGCTCGGTTGGTTAAGTTAGCCTCTGTTAACGGGACTTAAACATTAAACCATGCTTTATCTGCCTGAACTTGTTCAGCAGATAGAAGAAAAAGTTTAGTAATGAAGAGTATTCTTTTAAAAACAAGACTAAGCAATTTTTTTTAGTTGATTCACAAACTACAAGCTTTTTTCTAACTTCAAGTAAATAATGAGCAAGATTAATCGAGAGAATTATACTAAACATATTTTAGTTTGTGATGATATTAAACCAATGGTTGAAATGATGAAACTCATCTTAGAATCAGAAGGTTATGAGGTGTCAACTGCAAATAGTGGTTCAGAGGCAATTGACAAAATTCAGATGAACAAACCTAATTTACTAATTACAAATTTAAGTATGCCAGATATGAGCGGTTGGGATATAGTTAATTATGTTCGGCAAAATTTAAAACTAAATACTCTCCCAATTTTGATTGTATCAGGCAATAATGAAGAAGAATTTATCAACAATGAAGTAGCTGGATTTCTTTGCAAGCCAGTTAAACTTGATGTATTTGTCAAAAAAGTCAAATCAATTTTATCGTGAAGTTAATTGATTTGAACCAAACGTGAATAGCAAGCACGGGAGGGGTTGTGGAGAGAGTGGAAAAAGTTTTAGAGTCGATGCCGCAATTGATATCTTCACTCAGACTGTTACTAAAGGTGGATTGGGCACAACAAGCTCTAGAAGAAGCGCTGCGTATGCGGTCGGAGGCACTGTGGATGCGGTCAAAGGCGCAACAGGAGCGTGAGTCCGATGCTTTCTGATGGTCTGTCGAGTTGAGTTCAGTTGATGAAGAGAATGTACTTTACTCTGCACCAATCAACCACATCAACCCCGATCGCATAATCACTCTCATTTTTTTCAACTTGTTCCAGGAGACTGGCTGGTAATATTTTTTGCAGGATGACAAGCCAGTAATGAAATGTATCATTAGCCTCAGTTTTTGAGATTCCAAATTGTAACCCTAAAACCTCAAATGTTGGCATTTGTCTTAAATAAAATAGATATAAACATACTTCTTCGGAAATGCCCAGTTTCGGTTTCCGACCTCCTCCTTTGGAGTTTATCCGTACCTCCTGACATTTTATCTCTGATTGAAGTAAGTTATGGTGGATTTCGGCGATGTTCAACAAATCACGAAACTGTTGATTGGTTATTCCCAAAATTTGTTTTGTTCGGTGCGGATATTCTTGAATATAATGAAGTGGATTTTTCATTTTGGTAGACGGTCAAAATTCCGTTCTACTATTTTTTTGACTTTTAGTTAATATTTCGGACGTGTCTATTGGGTAAAGCTCCCATTTAATTTACTATTGGTGATAATTTTACAGATTGTGCCCAAACTCTGTGTTCAAATTAAAACCTTCAATTTACCACACTTTCAAGAAATAGGTTCAAAAACCATTTGGGGAATCAACACTTCGTCTTGTAATTGCCCAATACCTAAAAAGCGAGTCTCTTGATCATAAACTCTCACTATTCCAGAAACATCGAAAGTTAGAGAAATTCGCTGACCTTGACACCATTTTTGAGCAGATGTTGCTGGTAAAGTTACAGATGACAAATGTTTCAAGGCAGTATCAGGTACAAAAGGTTGAAATGTCTGGGCTTGCAGTTTAGTTTCTAAGTCTGTGAAAGTGAGACTATCTGTTAAATCAAAACCACTGCTTTGGGTGCGGATCAAAGCCGCAAGAGTGCCACCAGTTTCTAAAATTGCACCTAAGTCACGAGCGATCGCTCTAATATATGTACCAGAACCACAGGCGATCGCCACATCCAATTCGGGAAAATCTCCTTCTCTCCAGTCCAAAATATCTATCTGAAAAACTTCCACTGTTCGCACTGGAACTTCCACCGTTTTACCTTGGCGTGCTAAGTCATAGAGACGTTTACCATCCACTTGGATTGCACTGTAAATAGGTGGTATTTGCTCAATCTTACCTTCAAATTGTGCCAGTGCAGTTTTCACCTCTGCTAAACTCAATCCAGCACAAGGTTGAGAAGTGATGATTTCACCTTGTAAATCATCGGTTGTAGTACGCACACCCAGCCGAATGGTGGCTTTGTAAGCTTTGTTTTCTGGCAGATACTGCAATAATCTTGTGGCTTTACCAAGGGCGATCGGTAATACCCCGGTAGCTGCTGGATCTAAGGTTCCCGCGTGTCCCACACGTTTGAGGCGCAACAATTTTCGCACCCGCGCTACACAGTCGTGGGAAGTCCAGTCAAATGGTTTGTTTAAGTTAAGAAAACCTTGAAATAACACAAAAGCAATAGTTACAGCTTCTAAATTCTATAAAATACTCATCAATATAATGCTCAAAACATCAATATTCAGCAGTTAATACTTCATAAAGCATTAATTTATACGCATTAACCAGGCTGAAGATATGCTCTTACCGCCGATGCTGCATGACGATGAATTTGTACAGTGCGTAAGTCCGATCCTAAATGAGTTAAACCTTGTCCATTTTGAAACCTGGAGTAGTGTGGGCATCTTGCCTGCTACGACAATATGGCAGAAAGATGTTCCCACTACTTTTAAAAACTATGGTTCTCAAAATAGATGTGGTTTATGAACAAAAAGATCCCCGACTTCTTGAAGAAGTTTAGGATTTGAGCCTTTCCGTGGAGAGCAAATCAAAATAGGATTGCTCTATCATCAAAAAAGTAAAATGGTATTAGTATAGGAACCCAAAAAAAGGACTAACCATAATAGATCAGTCCTTTCTTTTTTCAAATAAGAGTGATGATTAGGAGAATATAAAGTCCCCAGCAGCCAGCGTCGGAGTAACGGCGGCGAGTTTAATCAGTAGATCACTTTGATTCAGAGTACCTACAGTGGCATCATTACCCAAGATATAGGTATCACCACTATATGTGAAAGCACCAAACTTGCTAGCGCCGATTGCCGTAGCAGCACTTGCAAGTGCGGTGCTCAAGCTGTTTGCACTAGCGACGGCTGCTTGTACCGCCGACTGACTAGTCAAACTACCGCTATTGAATACACTTCCACTAAGTTCGATTTTATCTGTTCCTTGCGTGAAAGTATTAACGGTATCATAGGTATCGGTAGTACCCCCTGTAAAGCTTCCTGCATTGGAACCTGCGATCGAGAAGACAAAGGTGTCAGTACCAGCACCACCTGTTAATACGTCTTTACCAAGACCACCTACTAATCTACTAGTAGTACCACTACCACCACCTGTTAAGATGTCATTACCATTACCACCTATTAATATGTTACTACCACCGGTACCACCACCACTAGCGGTTAAAGCTGCTTGGAAACCAGTAGCGTCAATATTTACATTGATGGTGGGCGTTGCAATTGTGAGGGCGCTGTCACCCGTCACTTTAATCGCCACAGTACTAGTATTAACAGTGCCTAGACCAGTGCCTAGTGTGATCGAATTAGTAGCAGTTGCAGCATCTTTCTTCTTAGATGTTATGTTGAGCGTGGTAACACCAGTTAAGTTTAAAGCGCTGATTGTCGCAGTATCTTGAAGCGCGATATTAGCAGCACCAGTCCCAGTGAGAGCGAATGTATTAGCTGTAGAACCTGCTAGACTAGACCCAGTACCTGCCAAGGTAAAGGTATTGCTTGCAGTCGCCCCAGTAACTGCGATATTACTTGCTGACGTTAGTGTGAATATCTCGTTTGGAAAAGCAGTAATCTTACTGCCATCGACTGTTAGACCAGTACCTGATAAGTTCAGTACTTCAAAATTTTTGACAGCGTTGAGAGCTGTATATTGAGTGGCAGTGGGTTCAACAGTCAAACCCGTAAGTATTAATGTATCCGTTGTGCCTGCACCACCGTCAAGCTTATCGCTGGCGTCGAAGTTGGCTAATGCAGAGCTTAAGGTATCATTTCCGCTACCGCCCGTGAAGGTAGTATTTACGACACCAACTGCCACCTTAACACCGCCTGTGTTTGCGCTGGCATCAATCGTTGATACTGTCGTCGAGGTAGTAGCACCTAAATCTAGTGTGCCAGCACCAGTAATTTTCAGGGATGTCGTAGCCGTTGGTAGTGTTAATGTCTTAATAGAATTATTCCCTAAACCATCAGCGGCAATGTTAAGGGTAGTGAGTGCAGCGTTGATACTGCCTGTGTTTAAATCAGCCGTAGTGACTATGGCATCCTTGATGGACAAGTTTGCACTAGTGGTAGTAGAACCAAAATCAGCCGTGAGCGTCGTGACAGTCGTGGTAGGGGTGGCACCGGCGGTAAGGGGGGCACCTTCAACACCAAAGGTAATACCACTAAGTCCCTTGGCAGTAAAAGCGGCTAGGGTACTAGATAGACCTTTAATAGTGACTTGTTGAAGACCTGTAGTTTTGCCAGTGAAGTCAATTGTGGCACCAGTAGTAGGATTTATAAGTTCTACTTTTTCAACATTTGATAGAGTTGGGACAGCAGCAGTACCATTAGCATTTAAGTATTGGAAGGTATCAGTGCCTGCACCACCATCTATCTTGTCAGTGGCTTGGACTTGATCTGTTGTTGATGTACCAGTGTTAGCGCCTGCGAACGTGTCATTATTTGCTGTACCTATTAAGTTGTCAAATAGCGAGGTTGTCAGAACACTGTTTATACCGACTGTCGCTGCTGATATGTAACCAGTGATCTTTGTATCAACCGCCGTATTACCTGCTGTAACTGATGCAGGGTCAGAGGTAATCGTATTGAGGATAGTTGTTGAATCTGTAAATGCCTGCGAAGGTGGTGAGATAATATTATTATTCAGCAGTCCATTGGTAAACCGCGTGGCAATGTCAACCCTATTTTGCAAAGCTGTTATGTCTGAACCGCTAGCACTTTGAACTAATGTGAGGATAAAGGTCGAAGCTTGATTCGATCCTTGAGTTTTCAACAGATTAACCCAATAGTCCAATCCTGTCTGCTCTGCCGACCGACCGAAAGCATTACGGTAGATTGAGTTGACAAATGCAGTGGGATCGGAGATATTAGGCAAGGCCAAGTAAGCATATTTATCTTTTGACTCTTGTGCAGTACCAAAACTAGTAGCAATACTTTCAAGAGATACGCCTTGTTGACCTTGCCCTACCCAATAATTAAGACCAACGAGATCAGGGGCACGATTGAAGTAGGTCACATAAAGCTGGGTAATTGAATTCCTGTCTGCTGTAGTCATAGTTCTATTTCACTCTTTATTAATGTCAAGACTATTTTTAGTTTTAGCTGGTTCACTTTTTGAATCACTAGTCGATAGTTTGGCAAACTCAAGCATAAAATCATCCAGTGTTTATACTGAACTGTTTTGAGAGCACTCTTATATAATTAAGTAGTTTAACGGTTGATTTTATACAATTAAGTAGTTCAAAGGTTGATTTTAGTAATTGCTCAACCCCCTTGACAAGAGGCAGAGATAGAGATTAGCTGAAGGAATGGAAATAACTGCCAGAGCTAAAACAACTATAAGAATCAGGCTAATTTAATTATTCACACCTACTTACTTATCTGCATTGTGATGTGAAACCAGTCGAATAGATATTCTGGTTGAGTCGATGGGGGATATTATTCCCCGCACCTCTCAGTTAAATCTGGGCGTGCGACTTTCGCCGCACCCAGCTTCCGATGTTCTCAGCTTTCGCATTTGCTCATGTGTTTGTAATCGTGGCAACTCTCATGAATTGCTTCAAGATTATTTTTCTTCCAATTGGCGTGATTTCCGTCGATGTGGTGCAGGTGTACCCGTTCCTCATCGATGAATTTCAGACCACAGGAAGCACATCTATGGTTTTGCTTCTTAAGAGCTTTAGAGGTTTCGCCGTCGTAGAGCTTGCTTTTACGTTCGCTCCAGTAAGCTGTATCTCCGTCATAGGGGGATTTTGTTCCTTTGACCATGACGTGTTTGTTTTCGGAGTAGGAAACTGATGGGAACGCTTTATTAACTAGCTTTTCACTAGATTGGCGTGTCTGTTTTGATTCCTTATTGAATACCGTGTAAGTTCTATGGTCTAGGAACCAAAGGGAATACCTTGACCCGTCCATCTTGCAGAACTTATGGTAATTTCTCCAACCTCTAACTATTGGTGATAGCTTTTCAGCCTTCACTTTAGAACCATAATTCGAGTTGTTGACGATGTGTTTTACTTTCTTATGGAACGCTTTAAAGTTATCCAATGAGGGAGTACTTCTAAACTTTCCATTGCTTTGAACTTTGAAGTTCCAGCCGAGGAAATCAAACCCATCTGTCGCGGCGGTAACTTTGGTTTTCTTTTGGCTTACATTCATTCCGCGTTTGCGGAGAAACTCGCTGATTCTTTCAAGTATCTCTGTTGCATCGTCTTCGGGTCGGAGTATAATAACCATGTCATCCGCGTACCGGACTGATGGTTCTTTAATTGACTTGTTTGAAGTCTTGTCGTGTACCTTGCAACCTATTTTGTAGTTGTAGTGGTATCTGTGTATACTCTCAATCCCGTTGAGTGCAATGTTTGCTAGTAATGGGCTGACCACTCCCCCTTGTGGGGTTCCTTGTTCAGGAAATCCTGGATTTACCCCTGCCTTGAGGCATCGGAAAATACCGAGTTTTAAGCCTTTGGGGGCGATGAGTTCGTCCATTATTGCTGAGTGATTAATCCTGTCGAAGCACTTTTCGATATCGAGTTCGATAACTCTTTTTTCTATTCCATTTCTGGAGGAGTTGAGGTTGTTGTAAATGTACGTTTGTGCATCATGGGCAGAGCGCCCAGTTCTGAACCCGTAACTCCTGGCGTGGAAAGTGGCTTCGTGTGCTGGTTCGAGTGCATATTTTGCTAGGCATTGCCAAGCTCTATCCGCGATGGTTGGTATCTTTAGCATTCTGGTAGTCCCGTCCTTCTTGGGGATGGGGATTTCCGGTAGTCCTTGATGCTTCCAATTTCCACTATTCATTTTCAGTAGTTCTTCAAGGTTGAAGCGTTCTTCAAATGAGAGGGATTTCTTACCATCAATACCCGCCGTCTTTTTGCCAGCATTTAGCTGAGATACTTGTCTTATTGCAAGAAATCGAGCCGAGGTGGATTTAAGAATAAGCTTTTGGAGTGACCTAGCCTTCCGCTTGTCTCCAACTTGAACAGCTTTAAATACGCGCTTTTGAAGGCGGAAAAGATTTCGGCGGAATTTCTTCCACGGTAAGGCTTTCCAAGATTCACTAGTATGTTTACTGTGTCTAATCATTTTCTCTTCTAGAGTTTGTATTTTCTGAACACCTCAGACCAATTACGGTCTGTCCTACCCGAATTGTGGGGATTCCTCCGCTCGTCTGGGCTACTTGGGGTTCGACTGCCCCTAGACCCACAGTTCGTTTTTATTCGTTCCCTCGGAGAGATTGTTTGTTCCGTTAGATGTAGCCAATTCGACTACTGGATTCCCTAGACTCTTTTGCCGTTACTGAATGCATTGTTCGGCGGGAGTAAGCTCCAGTGAGGTCAGGGGATTTTGAGTTGCGCCCTGCCTGACGGTAAGTCGCTTTTTTAGGCTCGGTTTCATCATAGGAACTCCCTGTTAGCGCCAGTGTCAACCCGCAACGGTCGTCTGATTGCGCCCTGTTCCCAGCTTCACTCTACAAGAATCGAGCTTGTTCGGTGTGGGCAGATAAGGAGTCAATTCTGAGTCTGAATGGCAAGACTTACACTTGCATCTGACCGAGAGTTCAGCCTCTGGTGGCAGTGATCTGCTGTCGGGCTGGCTTAGTTATGTACGGGCTGGTTACCGTGATTCCCTAAGCAACGAATCGCACGCATTCTCCGCCTCTGATCACAGTGGAAGCAGCCCCTTAATTAGGCTAATAAAAAGACCTTTCTCTGGTTTGACTACGCAAAACCTGTCCCTCTCCGGCCCGGAGAGGGACAGACTTGAATTTTTAGATGTAATTATTAAATAAAAATCGTCACATGCAGCATTGCAACGCCGACATCCAATATCCAAAATCCAAAGTTGAGTATGAAGTTAGAGGCTTTCTTTTGAAAGTATTGAGCTTTGTGGCGATCGCTACCAAGTGCTTGTGCTAATTCGGTTTTACTCAGCGACTGGACGAGACTCAATCCAAGAGACTTACTAGAAATGCTTTGGGTATAGGCGGCGTTGAGGTAAGAGACGTATTTTGGTCTTTTAGCGACGTAAGTTTGGAAGAAAGGTAAACTTAAAACATTCATGTAACGACGCGCTTGAGAAGCATCACCAATCATATCGGCAGGTAATGCTACTTGTTGATTTGCAGGGTTACCATTGCCAATGGTGGAAAAGTGGGTGCCACCTACAAGCATCACGAGATACTTTTGTGAATTAGCGAACCAGGAGAAAGGTAGAATTTGTTCGGATAAAGCTGGTGCAACTGTATCATCACTACTACTGACAATCATCACTGGAGTTTTAATTTGACTTAAGCCAGCTTTGCCGAAAATAGAACTAGTAATGGGATTAACTGCGATCACAGCTTTTACTCTCTCATCCCGCAGGTTATAATCCTTGGCAGATTTGCTGATGTTCAATTCTAAAGCACGACACTGGAGCAGTAAAGACATGTTCCAGGTATTTTGCAGCGCCGCTGGTTGACAGTCTTGTTTTAGCTGCTCAAAGTTGATTTTAGCGCCTGCCAGGGCCAAAGCTGTGTAGCCTCCCAAAGATTGACCAAATACTCCAACTTGTTGCAGATTTAACCGACCTTTAAATCGTGAATCAGATTGGTTACCTTTTTCTAATTGATTCAATATATATGTTATATCCAAAGGTCGGTCTTTAAATTCACTTGGTTCTGCTACATCATTGGCGCGTCCATTCAACAGAGAATGTAATTGTTTAGCATCACTACCAGGATGATTGGGAACGGCGACGGCAAATCCGTAGGAAGCTAGGTGAGTGGCTAAATATTGAAAGTTGCTGCTGTCTAAACCCAAGCCGTGAGAAATCACAATTACGGGTGCAGCATTCTGGACATTGGGAATATAAACATCAGTTAATAAAGGTCGATTGCGGGTTGAGTCGAAAAACTTCAGGGCATATTTTTGTGATTTAAACTTTCCCGGAACCTGTAAATCAGACAATTGCGAGAAAATTGGTTGTTTTATGGTATCAGCTTCAATCTTAGACTCTTGGGTAACTGCTGCGATCGCTCGATGGGTTTTATTAACAAGTTTCTCCAATTCTGTAGCTATTTCCAAAGTCTGCACTACATCAAGGTTAATCCTGTTGGTGGGATATTTACGCAACACATTCAAAAGTGTCAAGCCTCCTGATTCAGCAGAGGCTAAAATTACTGCCGAACGCAAAGTATGAAATTCTGGTTCTGGTTGAGAAGATTTGGTTTTAATCACTTGCGCCAACCGATGCAGCAAAAGTTCTCCTTGCGGTGTGTAGAGAAATTGCGAAAGTACTACCGGACTAACTTTCACACGATTAAGTAAAATCTGCCGCAATTCTTGAAGCTGTTGAAGAGGCAGATATTGCTGATAGGCTGCCAAATCGTCGTCAATTACACCTGTTTTAGTGTATTTTTCTAAAGTAGTGATTGAAATAGAAAGCTCTAAAGCTGAATAAGATGCATAAATCCGCTCTGCTGCCAAGACAGAATTACTAATTCCAAACGTTGGCAGCATCATTGAAAGAACCAGCAACAAGAAATTTTTTCTCAGGGTGCTGGCCCAATTACCAAACAAACTATTCATCGCTCAACTGTTTCGGTGGTCTGTTTTTATTCGGTGTTGGCTTTGGTAGTTATTCGGACACCCTGCTTGTTTTACTTAAATTATTAGCCTCAATTTTATCAAAACAGAATTTAGGAGTCAGTCGTTATAATTCAGGATCAATTGTGTATGACTGACGATTAGAAAAAGCTTTATCTGACTCCTGAATTCTGATTTTTGATTCTTATTTAAGAATTTTCATCTTGGCTATAAAGTCAAAAATCAGATACTACGGAGTCACACAGATGAGTAAAATATCCACCTTACAAGAGGCTGACTCCAGTAGTTTTCCTTCACCATCAAATCATAACAAATAAAAAATATTCTGCCTCAGTATTTATGTTGTAGCTTTGAATATGGCACAAATTCACTAAATGAAAAATCCAGTAAAAATCCGGAAAATCCTTTCTATTAATCAGCTTTTACCAAAGCGATCGCTACTGAGCCTGTGACTACTAAAGCTGCTCCTAATATTGCGATGAAAGTGAAGTGTTCTGCTGGTATCCAATAAGGTGCAATAACTGATACAACTCCGACTGATATTAATGTTACAATGGGAGCTAAAGCTAATACTGCGCTTACTCGTGATGCTTCCCAATGTTCTAATGATTCGGCAAAAGCACTGTAAGCGATTAAAGTATTCAAAGCACAAAAAAGCAACATTCCTAAGTGTAAAGTATCAAGTATAAAAAGCGATTTTACTCTGGCTAGAGGAGTGAATAATAAAGCACAGCCCCCGTAAATAATCAGCATGATACTAGAAGAAGATAAAGATTGTAATAACTGCTTTTGTGCCAAAGCATAAATAGCCCATGCTGCGGCTCCTAGCACAATCAAAACACTACCTAGTATATATGTGCCATGCGCTGTAATTAAATTCCTTAGTTGTTCACCAAAAAATAAAAGGTAACCGCAAGTTAGTACACTTATACCAATCCATTGATACAGTCGATAACGTTCTTTAAAAATTACTAACCCTCCTAAACCTAATAAAAGGGTAGATAATTGAATGAGAACTTCAGCGTTAGCAGGTGATGTTAGTGCTAAACCTTGCATGAAGAAAAAGTAATTAATTCCTAAAAAGATTGTAGCGATCGCTAATAATTTCCCAGAAGCAAAAAACAATTGTTCTAACTTTGGTAATTTACCGCGTATTCCTAAATACACAGCAAGTAGGAAAAAAGATACCAAAAAGCGAAACCAAATGACGGTATATACATCAAGCACTTGCAAAGTTACCGTCAGAGCAATAGGTAAAATTCCCCACAATAAGACCGTCAATAACGATAACGCTAGCCCTAAGCGCCACCGACCAGAACTTTGATGCAGTGACATTCAAATATCCTACTCAAAGTAGGGCTAATAACAAGCTGAAACACATCTATTTTGCATAGCTATATTTTATCAAACTCTTGTGGATAAAGGATATTAGCAGCTTAGTTAATGCAAATTAAAATAGAACAGCTTACCTCTCCTATTCAATTTCTTGATAGTCATATGGCGTTTTTTGTTCACATAAAATTTGTAAATTTATGTAGTTACTTTACATGAATATTAAATTTATCAATTTCACGTAAGTATATAATTTATCCGTTGTTATTTTTTTACAAAAAACTATGGGGTTTATACCCTTCATAGGCTTAGTAGTCTTTATTACAGGCTTATCAATTTACTTGCTACTGACCTCAAAAGGTCGATTTTTGCTCAAATTTTTGGTGACAAAAATAAAGCCCCAAGAGTGGAGATTCAGATATGGTAAGATTAACCACCTGAAATCAAGATTTTTAAGGACTATAACAATTGCTGCGATTATTCTAGCAGCAGTAATAGCTGGAAATACTGTATCAGCCCAGGTTACGCCGCCTCTAGCTTCGCTCAAGACCGTATCGGTTCCAGAACCTGGCAATCTTGGAGACTTTGTAAAAGACAAAGTAGCCGCGATCAAATTAGGAAAGACTCTTTTCTGGGATATACAGGTTGGGAGCGACGGACTGACCTCCTGTGCTAGTTGTCACTTCCATGCTGGAGCCGACAATAGATCCAAAAATCAGATTTCTCCTGGGCTTTTGCGGGTTAACGCTGATCGCACACCGAATCCGGATACAGTTTTTAATGTCGGTGGCGCGCCAAACTACCAGCAAAGAAAAGAAGATTTTCCCTTCCACAAGCTGTCAAACCCGAATGATCCCAAGACCGTTGTGTCTGACCGTAACGATGTCAGTTCCTCTCAAGGGGTCTCCAATACGAAGTTTGTTGATGTTAAACCTGGTAGCGCGGAAGACGAAGCAAAAACCGAGCCAGATAAGGTATTTAACGTGGGAGGTACGAATGTGCGCCGCGTCCAGGCGCGTAACACGCCAAGCGTAATTAACGCTGTATTCAACTTCCGCAACTTCTGGGATGGAAGGGCGCAACGGATCTTTAATGGGGTGAATCCCTTCGGTTTAAGAGACCCTAACGCCTCTGTGGTAAAAGCAGAAAACCCAAATCAGCTCAAATTTGTCAAAATCAGCCTGAATAATTCGTCTTTGGCTTCCCAGGCGCTCGGCCCACCACTCAGTTCCTTCGAGTCGTCTGCTGATGGTCGCACTTTTCAAGAAATTGGTGATAAGTTCGGGCGAATTGACAACAGAAGATCTAGCAGCGGACTGCCGCTAGATAATCTAGATAATATTGGTGATACTCTGGTTGACCCGCTACTCAGTTCTGTTGAAGATATTACTGGTAATTTGGGGCAAATTGGCAACATAAAATCTATCAACGGACTGGTGCAAAATGTTCTGTCAATTAGCGGTACAAAGCTCCCTCGAGTACTGGCGCAAAAGTTAACTAGCCTCAGACCGCTAGGCAAACAGGTTGTGCATCCACAAGACAGCGTTTTAGGTGCAGACAGTAGATCGCCTCTACCCGGACTGAAGGATAGAACCTACGAGCAGCTGGTTAAAGATGCCTTTAAGCCGCAGTGGTGGAAATCTAATCGACTCATCCAAGTTGATGCTCAAGGTAGACGGACTTTTGTCAACACGCCTGATAACTCTTCCCAAACCAATGAGTACACACTGTTGGAGTATAACTTCTCGCTATTCTTTGGGCTTGCAATTCAGTTGTACGAGTCTACACTTATTGCCAATGATACGCCCTTTGATCGCTTCTTGCAAGGAAACACCACAGCCCTAACCAAGCAGCAGCAACTAGGTAAACAACTGTTTGAGGGGAAAGGTCTGTGCATTGGTTGTCACGTTGGATCAGAATTAACAGCTGCTTCAGTGAGCAACGTGGCTAAAGAGGGACGAATCAAACGTGCGCCGATTGGTGCAAGATCCCCTGAGGACAATGGCTTCTTCAATATCGGCGTCAGACCTGTTACGGACGATCTCGGTTTGGGTGGTAATGACGGTTTATCTGGTAACGGCCAAGGTAATCCGCTTTCAGAGGCACGATTGGCTCAGTTAGGGAAATTTCAGGCTCTCCTCGGCGAAAACCCCCCCATTCTCAGTCCACCGTTGAGTCCTAATGAAACTGTGTTTGCAGACGGAGCCTTCAAAGCACCTGGACTTCGCAATGTGGAACTCACTGCTCCCTACTTTCACAATGGAGGTCAGGCGACTTTAGAGCAAGTGGTTGATTTTTACAATCGGGGTGGTGACTTTGGAGTTCTTCCGCCGCTGAATCTCTCACCAGAAGAAAAACAGCAATTGGTCGCCTTTTTAAAGGGACTGACTGATGAGCGAGTTCGGTATGAGAAAGCGCCCTTTGACCACCCGCAACTGTTCGTTCCGAATGGACATCCGGGTAACTCTACCTCTGTTACCAATGACGGTACTGGCAAAGCCACGGATAGCCTACTAGAAATTCCTGCTGTTGGTAGGTATGGTGGTACTGGCACTCGAAATTTCCTGAACTAACTAGCAATTTCAGTTAGTAACTCAGGTGTGGGAGTAGGGCAGCAGGGGGAAAACTTTTAACTCTAGGACTTACGCAAAAATTGCTAACTTCGCTTAATTTATTGAACCGCCAAGACGCCAAGAGCGCCGAGAATTCGTAGAGTGTGCGTAAGTCCTAAACTCTTAACTCCTAACTCCCCACTCCCCTTAACGGGACTGACAAAAAATAAATTATCCAAAATTATTTGTACATTTTTAGGGGCACAAGTGTAGGGGCACAAGCCTTGTGCCCCTACAATGAGATATTTTTTTAACTGGAAGTCCCTTAAAAGTGATCAGCCATCCAAGGCGACGCACCTGCAAATATTTGCGTAGCTGTTAAAATAGCGGTTTCTGTCCCATGCAGTTTTCCGGCTATTTGTAAATGGTAGGGGGTGAACAAACTTGTATACAATGGTGCCAATTCTCGGATATCTAGCTGCAACTCACCTCTTCCACCTCTGGTAACTTCACCACGTCCGTTGGCGACAGAAAGAATGAATTTACCATTATTTCCAGTTAGCAAATTATCTTGAATTTCTAAGTGCAGTTCAGCTTCGATTCCCGATGGATAACCCCGCGCCTCCAGCGCCTTAACTATATCTATTACTCGCAACATCCAACGGATCGTATTCCCGATCTTGGCAGTCTGCTCTGGTAGCAGCAATGTCAGGGCATCAATCACAGAACTCCTCCATCGCACCCGGTCAATTTGAGAGCGATGATTGGCAAGAAAAGACCAAAAACTTTGTGCAGCAGTATCTGTGAGTATTACCCAATCTTTGATCCGCAGAATTGCGCCATCCTCTGCTGAATGTTGGCTGAAGAGAATGTAGCCTTGGGGTTTCTCTTTAGTACCGATAAAATATGCGTAAAATGTTTCCTTCTTATCTGGTTGGATTAAGCGCTCCCAGATTGCTGGATGTCGGTCTAAATATCCATGCGTTTGTCTCGCCTGCTGCTGATATAGCTGATGAAAGATTTCATGATTGATGCTCACTATTGGTTCCAAAGGTAGGGGTTGCTCCCGCACCTGGATACTGTTAGCAGCAACTTCCCAATCACATCGGTGACCCCCCTGCTCATACCCTACTTTTCGGTACAAGCCTTGAATAGAGGGATAAAGAGCAGAGAGCGCTACGCCCCTAGCATAAAGTTCTTTGAGGGTGTGCTGCATTAGAGCGATCGCAGCTCCTGAACCGCGATCCTCTGGAGCAATGCCCACTGCCGCAATTCCTGTCATGGGTACACGTTGACCACCCCACCACTGACCCATATCCAAAGTTGCCAATCCACCAATTACTTGCTGCAATTTACGGATAATCCGGAAATTTTCTACGCCAATGAGATTGATGTAAACTTCCTCGCCACCAAATGCGCTGATATAACACTGCTCAAAGATATACCCCAGCTGCTGAATATCCTGTGGATGGGCGAGAGTGCTGTATTCAAATTGAGCCGTCATCTCTTATACCATTAATAATACAAAAGCAAAACTATACTACAACTAAGGTTGCTTAAAATTTGACCTTCTGAGGTTCAACTTTGACCTTCTGAGGCTCAATGTTGACCTTCCGAGGCTCAATGTTGACCTTCTGAGGCTCAACTTTGACCTTCTGAGGCTCAATGTTGACCTTCTGAGGCTCAACTTTGACCTTCTGAGGCTCAATGTTGACCTTCTGAGGCTCAATGTTGACCTTCTGAGGCTCAATGTTGACCTTCTGAGGCTCAATGTTGACCTTCCAAGGCTCAACTTTGACCTTTTGAGGCTCAAACTTGGACTTCAAAACCTGGGTAATATCAAAATCTAGATTATAATTCCTAAGAAATATTTTTGCCTCAACAAAATACCAATGAATGTTGTCATCAATTTATTGCTTTTTTTGCTGCCGATTCTAAGTAGCCTTTTGATTGTCCAAACTTTCAACCCTCTGTCTTCTTATCAGCCTCTCCAGGTTATAGACGGGGCAGCTTTATATAAAAAACAATTAACTAATGGTAACGAAGCCTATTTACAAGTTATTGACCTTCGCAAAATGCACATAGACCAAATTACCGGAGAGGTAGATAATATGGGTCTAAATGAAGGGAAGTATTATAAAAGAGAAGGTGGATATTACAGCCCTTTTTTCAAAACCAAATTATTTTCTGAAGTAACAGACGAATATAAGAAACTTTACACAAACAACGTTTTTTCGGTGATTAATTGTTCTTTTTTTGAGCAATACCAATCTAGTTCTCAATTATCCTTTCCAATTAAACTAAATGGTGTAGTCATCAGTGGTGGTACTAGCCCTTATGGTCCAATCAAGCAACCAAAAGAGAAATACTATACTAATATTCACCTCAAAGCCCTAGTCTGGAATAGTAAGCAGGCATACATTACTGATTACGACCAAGTTAGTGGTGCGCCTCTCAACCAAAAAGCAGTGAACAATGCCATTGTCACTTACCGATACAGCGATCATCCGGCGAAAGTATTAGCCCAAAACCAAGCGAATAAGTATCAAATCATCGGTACTCTGGACAAAGATGGTGTTAAGGGTGACGAGCTTTTGTTGATTATGACGGTGAACCAAGCAACTCTGGACGAGACAGCTGATTTATTACGTAAATTAGGAGTTAAAGGCGATATTATTACCGTTGACGGCGGTAGATCAACTTATTTGTTCAATTCGCAGAACGGAAATATTATTGTTCCACAACTGTCTAATCCTCAAGAAAATCCGGCTTTCCGACACCTACCTCATTATCTGGGATTCCGTAATAAAATCAAAAATCAGGTTGCGCCAAAAATCTTGATCAGTCAGCCAGTGAAGAAAGTACTTCCAAAGAAGGATCAACCTTATTTAATATTGTGGCGGGATAATTTTGACGGTGATGTCTCGATTAAGTTGTACGATGGAAACAAACTTATCCAAAACATTTCTTCTCGTACTGCTAGCGATGGAGTTTATGAGTGGACACCAGGTATTTCCGTAAAAGAAGGCTATTTTGTTCGCATTTATAGCTGGAAAGACCGGAATATTTTCGGGCAGTTGCAATTGTAATAAAAATCAGCGCTGTTTTTAGCGGTGCGAAATGGGAAAATGAAATGGATAACTAGCTAAACACAAACCTCTCAACAAGGTTGGCGGTGTGGCAGTGATCGGAATTGTCATCGTTTCTCACAGTAAACAACTAGCTCTGGGTGTGCGGGAACTCGCCGCGCAAATGGTTCACGGCCAAGTTCCTATAGCTGTTGCAGCAGGTATTGAAGATTCAGAAAACCCATTGGGTACAGATCCCATCCAGGTTTATGAAGCGATCGCTTCTGTTTTCTCTGATGATGGTGTCTTGGTGTTAATGGATTTGGGTAGTGCTTTGCTGAGTGCAGAAATGGCAATAGAGTTTCTCCCAGAAGCACAGCAGCAAAAAGTATATCTGTGTGAAGCACCTCTAGTAGAAGGTGCGATCGCTTCTGTGGTGGCGGCTGCTGCTGGTAGGGACATTCACCAAGTGATGGCGGAAGCCCGCGGCGCACTCCTAGCAAAAGCAACTCAATTGGGTGTAGTTAGTAGTCCGTTGTCAGTTGTCAATAGCAACACCCCAACAACAAATAGAGAATCACCAACGCCAGAAATCCGGTTGATTGTGAGCAATCGCTTAGGATTACACGCCCGTCCCGCAGCACAGTTTGTAGCAACCGCAGCCCGGTTTCAATCCCAAATTCTGGTGCAGAATTTAACCAGAAATACTGAGCTAGTCAGGGGTGACAGTATTAACCAAGTCACAACTTTAGGGGTGCGTCAAGGACACGAGCTAGTGATTACTGCTACTGGTTCTGATGCAGATGAGGCGCTGGCAGCATTACAGGCATTATTCGCAAATAACTTTGGTGAAGATAATGTTGCTTTGAATTCTCCACCAGCATTTCACCATAAAGTTACTCCAGCAACTCACGGCGAACTTTTGGGAATTGCAGCTTCTGCTGGAATAGCGATCGCACCCATTGTTCATTATCAACCCACCCACATTTCGATTAAGCAATACCACGTAGATGATCCTGAGCCAGAGTGGCAACGAGTACAAGCAGCAATTCACACTGCCCGACAGGAAATCCAAGCAGTTTTTTCACAAGCATCTATTCAAATTGGTGATGCTGAAGCCGCCATCTTTGATGCCCAACTACTATTTTTAGAAGATCCAGTATTGTTAGAAGCAGCTAAAGAGCGCATCTTAGAACACCATCTAAATGCTGAAGCCGCTTGGCAAGCCGTAGTAGATGAAGTAGCAACTTCCTACCACACACTTGAAGATTCTTACCTACAAGAGCGAGTTGACGATGTTGTAGATGTCGGGCAAAGAGTGCTGCGATTACTAGCTGGGAATGCCCCTGCAAAAGTGCATCTTCAGGAACCTGCAATTTTGGTGGCGACTGATTTAACTCCCTCAGATACCGCTGGACTAGACCCGACAAAGGTGTTGGGTATTTGTACTACTTCAGGTAGCGCTACTTCTCACAGCGCCATTATCGCCCGGACATTGGGTATTCCCGCAGTCTTGGGAGTAGATGCCCAGGTGTTGCACTTGGCGGATGGTACAGTTATGGCACTTGATGGTGAAAGTGGCAGAGCTTGGGTAGAACCAGAATCACATATCCTAAATTTACTGGCAGCAAAGCAGTCAGCTTGGCAAACTGCCCAACACCAAGCACTAGCTACGGCACACCAGCCAGCAATTACTCGTGACCGTCGGCAAGTTAGCGTCTTCGCCAACATTGGTAGTATAAGTGATGTCCAAGTTGCTGTGGCTAGCGGTGCCCAAGGCGTGGGGCTACTCCGCACTGAGTTTCTCTATCTCGACCGGACAAGCGCCCCGACTGAAGAAGAACAACTAGAAGTGTATCAGGCGATCGCCCAAGTTTTAGATAATCGTCCGTTGATTATTCGTACCTTAGATGTAGGTGGTGATAAGCCACTCCCCTATCTGAGAGTAGGGTTAAGAGAAGCTAACCCTTTCTTAGGTTCGCGGGGAATTCGTTTCTGTTTGGATAATTTAGATTTGTTCAAAACTCAGTTACGGGCAATTTTGAGAGCCAGTGTGGGACACGAAATTAAAATTATGTTGCCGATGATTACTACTGTAACGGAGGTACGTGCAGCTAAAACAATCTTGGGTGAAGTGCAGGCTGAACTAAATCAAGCTGGTATCCCTTTCGATGCAACAATGAAAGTAGGAATTATGGTAGAGGTACCCTCAGCAGTGGCGATCGCTGATCAGTTAGCCGCTGAAGTAGACTTCTTTAGTATCGGCACTAATGATCTGAGTCAATACGTCATGGCTAGCGATCGCACTAATCCCCGCGTGGCAAATTTGGTTGATGCGCTACACCCAGCAGTGTTACGAATGGTGCAGCAAACTATCCAAGCTGCCAATGCGGCAGGGATTTCGGTAGGATTATGTGGAGAATTGGCAGCTGATACTTTAGCAACACCAATTTTATTAGGTTTAGGGCTGGATGAGTTGAGCGTGAATCCTCAAAGTATACCTGGAGTCAAGCAAGCGATCGCTCGGTTTAGTGTAGTTGAAAGTGAAGCGATCGTGGCATCAGCATTACAACAAGATTCCGCAGTTCATGTCAGAGAACTAATCTCAACTTCAGTTACTCCGCCTGCATAATACTAATTCACAATTAATCCTTAAAAATCTTATTCACAGTTGCCCGTTAAAGCCACGAATAGAATTGTAGTCGGAGACTGGGAATGACTACTTTGAGGCTCCACCTCCCTTACTAGCAGCAGCATCCTTACTCAAAAGTGGACACATCTCGCAGCACATTAGGAATTTCCCCTTGAGAAAAAGGAAACTCCAGCAAGGTTTCTCTAAGACCCAAATACCCAGATTCAGCAAACGACAAAAGCATTCGTGAAAGCGCTAGCCAAACCTCCGGTTCGTATTCCCAATCACGATAACGGGAAGCTTGACCAGCAATTGAACGTAGCGCCCAGAAATAAGAGTTCCGCACCACCGAACCACCTTTCTTAAACTCTGGCAAATCTTCGTGCTGGATAAAAAGTATTTTATTTTCAATTCTGGCTCTCATAGCAATTTTGGATTTTAGATTAAAAGTAAATCTTAATACTGATTACCTGTGAGGTTGCATAGAACCAGTTACTCAAGCCCGTTGTTTCACCAAGCCTGATTTTGTAAAGTTTCACAAAAAATTGCTATAAGTAGCGTGCGTTACGGCTTTAGCCTAACGCACTAAATTGGATGGCGGTGTGTCATCTTTACCAAAAAACTCTTTAATGAATTTCAAATAATCCTATTTATCCCAATAATCTAGAGACTTTGCAATCACAAAATCTCTAGATTTAATACCTAAAAATTGGCGTTTAAACCCACACGAAAAGTGAATCCAGGGCTATAGATGCGATTAACTCGCTCATATTGCTCACCTAGTAGATTTTCTAAGTAAACTGTCAGTCCTAAATTCCTAGTTAAAGGTATACGACCGCTCAAATCTAAATTTACAAAAGATGGTGCAAAGTCTGTAGTCTTGTCACCAGGGTTAGTAAAGAAGGCTCTACGAGCGCCACTATTGTAAGTAACATACAAGTTAGCCTGCCATCCTGCATTTTCATAACCTACACCACTTTGGAGTACAGAGTAGGGAATCAAACCTAACTGTAAACCTCTCTCTGCTCCTGTTTTTATTTGGGAATCTGTATAAGTATAGTTGAGGAAAGTTGACCAGCCAGCCGCAATTCTTAATTGCAAAGCAGCCTCTAAACCATTGGTATCTACTAGTCCAATGTTTGCCCATTTTCCATCTATTACTCCCAAGCGATCGCCTATACTACTACCAAAGTAAGTAAACTGTCCAATTAGATTTTCCGAAAAATTGACATCTACTCCTGCACTCCAAGTAGAGCCAGTTTCCGGTCTTAAATTAGGATTAGGTTCCCAACCATGAACTGTATCATAAACATACAACTGATCTAACCCAGGATTGCGTTGTCCCCCTGCCCAACTTCCACGCACTGCTACTATTGGTGTGATGGCATAACGTAACCCAACACTAGGGTTGAGATAATTTCCAAACTGGCTGTCAAAGGTTTGCCTTAGTCCTAAATCTATCAAAAAATTCTCACTAATATTCCAAGTATTGACAGCAAATAAAGCTGTATTCAATAAATTCCTATCTTCAGTTTCGTTCTTGGCAATACTACTAGGATTTGTACTCAAAACATCACCAGTTAAGTCGGTGTTTTTCAAATCTAATCCCCAGCGTAATTTATTATTGGAAGTAACTTTCCACTCATGATCTACCCTGGCTGTGAGTTGTTGTGTATCTAAAGCTCCTATACGGTAAAATGCTCCCGTAGGGCCATAGGTGCTGAAATAATCTTGGTTATAACCAATTGAGGTTGTCAGGTTAGAGCTTTCCCCATTACCTAGCCGAGTTTTCCAGGATAAGCCAACGTTTAAACCATCGTGGTCTAATCTATCTCTTTGAAGAGGAAAACCAAAATAAATTAAACCGCGACGACTGCTGAGTTTAGTAACATCTAAATTCAATGAATTTTTCTGATCTAAATCTAGTCCAATGCTACCAAAGTAGGTACTTGTAGCTGTGTCTGCATTTGAGAAAAACCCCTGACTATCACGATTTGCTGCACCTACGGGGACGCGGTAACGGTTATCTATAAAGAATCTTTCAAAGCTAAAGTTGTACTTTACATTATCAGATGAACCACCATAGCTCAGTTGTTGATTATTTAAACTCAATGAGCCAAATTCTGCACTACCACTCAATTTAGGTTTGCCATAACCTTCCTTGGTAATTATATTCACAACTCCCCCAAAGGCTGAGGAACCATACAATGCGGAGGCTGTGCCACTGTATAATTCCACTCGTTCAATAGTCTCTACAGGAATACTATTTAAGTCAGTTCCACCATGATAAGTATTGACATTATTGTTAATTGGTCTGCCATTAATCAAAAATACAGACTGATTAATTGAGGCTCCCCGGTAGTATGTACCTGTGTGAGTATCTGCACCATGACCTACATCATTGATCGCAAAACCAGGCATTCTTTTCAAAATATCAGCTAAACTTGTAGCGCCCTGCTTTTGAATTTCTTCTTTATCAATTACGTAAGTTGGAGTAGATTGAGGTAGGTTATCTTTTTCTCCGATCGCTTCTATGTAAATGTCTGCATCATCGCTGGGAGTTTGCTCTGTTTCTGATTGAGTTTCTGGATTAACTTCATTCGGTGCAGATTGTTGAGTTAATAATTCGGCATTAATAGCGGGTAGCTCGATTTCACTCAAACTCGGAATATCTGAAATAACTTCGGTTGATTTATCAGTATTTCTCTGCTTAATTTCACTCTCAGCAGCAAAGCCAGGAAACGCTATCAGTAAACCTGGTAAAGCAGCTGTTAGCAACAAAAAATCCTTTTTCACGTTCTCTTTCACACCAACTAAAAACAGTCACCACGTAATATTGTTGCTGTAATAGTAAAATCATGTCAAAAGACACGCTGTCATATTTCCACGACTTAGATTTTCAATTTTTTTAAGAAATCGCTAATTTTGCTCTATTCACAAATAATTAAGTAGGGCTATAGCAGTTTGTAGCTGAGTAAGGTACAGAAAAAAATAATTAACCATAGATAAACACACATACTCGTAGGGACACGGCAATACCGTGTCCCTACCCATGTACCTGATTCAAATGAGAATTGCTATATAGCAATTTTAATTGTGTGAAGTATGTAAAATTTTTCTATATACAACATTACAGTTTCAAAAACTATTTTTACTCATAACTCTAATTAAAAAACGCAGAGTTTCATTTACTGCTTCCGAATTGGGAAACATTTCTACAACATCAGGCTCTAACAAAACTGTCAATTTTTCAATATTATTGTGATTATCTTCGCAATTTCTCACATTCTTGTCCGTCAAACTACGATTTGATTGAGTTTTATTCTGTGTTATGGTTGTTTGGTAAGATGCAGCATTTAATTTATTAACTAGCGATTCCCAACTACTAACTTTCAGGTTAAAGTGAGCCTTTGCATCCCGTAATGTTTTAAACTGTTGTTTTATAATATCAATAGTATAAATATGTTTCTGAGATACCTGTTTCTCTACATTAAGGTCTAACTCAACCATATCAACTACTTCACTAATAAGTCGGTCATGATTTTCGGCAATTTGAGCAGCAGCCCCTAAAATCCGAGAAGTTGTTTTTATTTGTACATCAGTCTCTTGTTTAAGGCGATCAGCAATACTGCGAATTTGATCTCCCAGCCTTGCTTTACCTTGTTTTCGCGTGATTGGGAGTGATTTTTTGCTCATGAGTATGCTTATTTATTCAGAAAGTATATCTTTAATAGCCAGCCAGATGCGTTTAAACTTTTGTACCAAACCCATAGGATTGTTAGTTGTTTCTTCTTCTACCGAATCAACTAAAGATTGAATCCGATCCATACGTTCTGCTACAACGTAAAGACTATTTACTGCTTCATCTTTACTTTCTAAGGATTCACCTAGTAGCACAACCATCTGGGCAATTTCTCGTTTTAGTCGTTCATTCTCGGCTTTCCGGCGAGTTTCCCATCCCTTAATACCAGCTTTAGAACGTCGCTCATGCTTGAGTTCTGCTTTAGCCTCATTATATAAAGTTAAATACATTTCTCGTTCAGAGTTTACTGCGTCATATTTGGTAAGCAATTCAGTCGCTCTCACTTTTTCTGCGTTGTAGAGGCAGAGGGTTTGTTTATGACTTTGTTGTTCATCAACATAGAACTGGTAATTTTGAGTGACTCGCTCTTTTAGCTCATTAGCTTCGAGTTGGCAACTTTGGATCTCTCGCTGGTAAACATGAACTAACTGGGATATTTTCGTTTTTTCTTCGTTGTAAAGGTAGAGCGTCTTTTGATGATTTTCTTGCTCATCAATATAAAAGCGATAATTTTGAGAAACACGCTCTTTTAGTTCATTAGCCTCAATTTGGTAAGTTTGAATCTCTTGCTGAACATGAACTAATTGGGATGCAGCTTCCTGGTATTCTTTTGCACGTTCTTGCCACTCATCACGTTGAGATGCAGTTTCCTCAAGATTGGTACGGACGGTCATTAATGAAAGTCTTAACTCATAAGGAGGAGTTGGTTCTTTCTGCCGTGAGTGAGGATTATTAACAGCGTTGTCATGATTAGAATCTTTGCGATCCGCTCTTTTCATTGCCATAATTTCAGTTCCTACGTAAACATTTGTTATAGTAAAATGTTTAGTTTAGCCAAGATGAACTTATTGAAGTGTGATCTCGGTTCTACTGGTAATATGATCTGACACTGAGTTGAGATATCTTTTATTCTTTCTCAGGCGCTAAAATTCCCAGAGTGCGATCTCCAAGGGCTAGAGATATTGCGCTTCATAAGCAAGCTAGGCTCCAAAAGGCTAAGGGCAATGAGCCTCAAAGCCTCTTTCCTTGTAGCAATTACGAATTACGTTAGCCTTGATAAAACTGGAAGCTTCGCAAACAAAATAGAATGATTCAAACCTTACGCAAACTAGTTACATTCGATGAATTCGTTGCTAAATATCCTGACAACACAGGAAAACATTATGAATTGCATGATGGAGTAATAGTCGAGATCCCGCAACCCACAGGTGATCACGAAGAGGTAGTTGGATTTTTAGCCTTTGAAATTACTAGAGAATGTATTCGTTTAAATCTCCCCTACTTCATACCTAAAACAGCATTAGTCAAACCACCTGAAAATGAATCTGCTTACTCACCAGATGTGCTGATATTAAATCGCTCTAATTTGGGAAACGAACCTCTATGGAAAAAAGAATCTACTGTAAGCCAAGCGGAATCAATACCCTTAGTAGTTGAGTTAGTGAGTAGCAATTGACGTGATGATTATTTAAAAAAGCTTCAGATGTTTTTTATAAATTAGCGATCGCTATCAACTACAGCAAAATATTTCTGAAGTTCAATCGCCTGATTGAAATTCTCTGTTGCTACCTGGTAATCACTGCACACCATCTTATCTCCACCCAATTATAAGAAATCACCCTCTGTAATTTGTGTGATAATTATGGGTGATGAATGTGCAGATTCAGTCAAACAAATCAAATATAAAGCAATAATTACACTGAAAAAAATCGCCATAAATTAATCATAAATATCCTATTTGACAATTTTGGCAACCATAAAATTAGCAGGACAAAAAGCCCCACTAATTGTTAATCCTTGAAGTTAGATTTTAGTCTACTTCCAGTCTTTATCTGCTTGTGAAAGTACATAAGCAGTTACATCTTCAATCTGGTTAGGTTTCAAACGTTTGCCGAAAGCAGGCATGGCATTTTTACCTTTTGTAACTTGGGCGATAATCGCCTCCGCTGAGTACATACCATACTTTTCCAAAGCATCTTTCTTCAGGTTTTTTTGCGCTTGAACCAGATTCTTACCTCCCGCGTGACAAGAGGCACAATTGGCACTAAATACTTTAGCTCCACTAACAGCATCTGCTGCCAATACTGGACTACTGAAGGCAAAGATAAAGATTGCTATGCCTAAAAGCATTACTGTAATAACTTTTTTCATTTGGTGTTCTCTCTCTGGAATAACGGCTTATTCGGTGCAATATCCTCCATAATTGTCAGTTGAACTGCTGCCATAGTCAAATGACAATCTGTCAAACTTCCCTTGAAAGTTTTTGGATTTTGAATATTCCGGCTTTTAGATTCAGAGATGTTAGTACAGAGCGATGTCTGATGATGAAAATGCAAGTTTATATAAATTTAAATACTTTATAATCAACAAATGATAGGTGTTTAAGGATAAAATGTTTAAGATGAAAATTCTCTTGCTTCATCCTTTGTTCTTTAGTTCACAGCTCCTAACTGATACCAACTACCTGTCAATCAATTTTGGCTTTTAGATAATAAAATTTAGATTCATCCCAGCAATCAAGTCAGGCGATGCACTGAGCGTAGCCGAAGTGGCAAGGCATAAAATGTTTGGATTTTGGATAATAAAATTCTTTTCGCGTTTAAATTCGCTTGCTCTCAAACATTTATAAATAATGGAACGCAAGAATATTCAATCCACAATCCAAAATCCAAAATTTAAAATCTAAAATTCGGTGAGGTTGCTCTAGAACTTAGAGATTTTGCCCCTAGTCTGACCAAGCTTTATTTTGTGCAGTTTCACAAAGAATTAGTATGAGGAAGCATATCTTCTGTGACACGGCAAATTTGCCAATCATCTAATATAGATGCTCCTATACTACGGTAGAATGCTTTAGCTGATTCGTTCCAATCCAACACACTCCACTCTAACCGTCCACAATCACGTTCTACAGCTATCTGGGCTACTTTAGTAATCAGAGCTTTACCAATACCTTGCCTGCGATATTCTGGTAAAACAAATAAGTCTTCCAAATAAATTCCTGGCTTAGTCAAAAATGTTGAATAATTATGAAAAAATAGGGCAAAACCAACAGCTTGACCCGCAGATTCTGCTAAAATTGCTTCTATATACTTGTGCGAACCAAATAAATGCTCCTTAAGTGCCAGAGCATTGCCAGTGACAGCGTGAGATAATTTTTCATACTCAGCAAGCCCTTGAATTAATTTAAACAGTACGCTGCAATCACCTGGTTCAGCAAAACGCACAATCAAATTGCTACACGAAGTCATTAGTCTATAGTCCATAGTTCATAGTCCATAGTCTATAGGCAAGTGTGCAAATTTTTTGAGTCATCACTAAACAAAAGCTTAAAAAACCTACAAAACACCGGGTTTTTGCGAATTGGAGTCGGCGAGGCTGAAGAAATATAATATACAGATACAAGCTCTCTAAATTTCTTAGAAATGTGGATTTAGTCAAGAGCAAGTTTTGTCCGCTGTGTTATTGCCGAGAGGACGGCACCATCATGAATTTTAGGTGCGTTAGGACAAATGTCCATAACACACCCGACAAAATTTCAAGTTTTGCACTTTATTTTATCCATGTTCGTTAGTGGAGTTAATTAGGTCAGGTATTGCATCTCTATCTTCATCAATGTAATTAAATCAACCAACCTTTTAAGCGTTTGGCTATGTGGGGACGCCGCAATTTTCGCATGGCTTTGCTTTGAATTTGTCGGACTCGCTCACGAGAAAGATTAAACATATTGCCAACTTCTTCTAAGGTACAGGGTTCGCTGGTCGTCAAACCATAGCGAAGAGAAATCACATCTTTCTCTCGTGGAGTTAACACGTCCCCCAAGACTTCCCAAATCTCCTGACGCATCATGTTTTCATTCATTTTTGCTTCTGGAGACAGATTATCTTCATCTTCTAGCAAATCCATCAATTCCGTGTCTTCTTCTTTACCAACGCGGTGGTTGAGAGAAAGTGCTTGACGCCGTAGTTGTTGTAGTTGGCGTAGTTGTTGCACACTAATTTCCAAAGCTTCTGCCATTTCGCCTTCAGTAGGATTGCGACAGAGTTTTTGTTTGAGTTCCCGTTGGGCTTTTTTCAGCTTGTTAAGCTTTTCAACAATATGAATAGGTAGCCGGATTGTCCGCGCATCGTTAGCTATAGCCCTGGTAATTGCTTGTCTAATCCACCAGTAGGCGTAAGTAGAAAATTTATATCCCTTATCAGGATCGAACTTTTCTGTAGCGCGATTTAAACCCATTGCTCCTTCCTGAATTAAATCCAGAAAAGGCACTCCCCGATTCAAATATCGCTTGGCAATAGAAACTACCAATCTCAAGTTCGAGCGAATCATTTTACGTTTCGCTACTCTACCTTGATACAAGCGACTTTCTAATTGCTTTTCCGTCATTTCTAGCTCGGAAGCTACTTCTAGCTTGGTAGGTTCCTGTCCCAGTTTTAAGTGTAAGGCAGCTTGTAATTCCCTAACTTCTTCTAGAAACCTAACTCGCCGTGCTAACTCTACCTCTTCATCAGCTTTTAGGAGCGGATAACGCGCCATCTCTTTAAAAAACGCGCCTACGGCATCATCATGCTCGGTTTTATTGTATCCCGAAGGACGAGCCGCCGCCATCTCATCCCCGTCGCGTTCGTCTGATTCCAGATTTTCTATTAGAATTGGAGGTTCTTCATCTGCCACTGCATCTAAACTATCGAGTGATGGTTCTTCAATATCAGCAGTGTTCTCCAGTATTTCCATTTTTCCCAATTCAACAATATTCATAGTTTTCTTTAGGGATTGTTGCTTTATTTGGTACATAATTTAGTTACAGCTACTCGTTTGAGGCTTGGTAGTTTTCCCTAAGGGACGAATGCACCCGTTTATATAGCGAAATACAGGCTTATGCTAATTTATCTTCAAGAATAAAAATTGGCATCTACCTACCACTTATGGGTTACGGTTAGATACAACCTATAACGAAACTGGCCTTCACACCCTACAAAACTTTATTCTCAGGCTCTTAACAGATTATATTCTTCATTTTTTTCTTAATTACCAAATATGTCAAACCCCCTCAAACTTTCTCAACCTTAACAAACATAAAAATCTCAGCTAACCATCCAAATTTCTTAAACTCTCATATATTTTTCTAAATATTTATTTTTAATTTTGAGGTGTTAGAAGTCACTGGATAAATCAAAAAGCTGGTGCTGGGGTTATGTATTCCCGATTCAAGTTACCCAGATGATACAAATTACAATAATGGGAGCTTAAATGGGAGCTTATTTTCGGGATGTTCTTACTTGTATAAAAGCATCTCATATGCAGAAAGGCTTGAATATCTATCGATAGGCGGAAAAACGCTACTCCCTATTTAGTAGTTGGAGTAACTTTTGTAGACTTAGCCGAGATGCTTTTATTTGTAGAGTAGGCACCAAATATTTATTGCACGTATAGAAGAGACAAAATTGTCTAGTAGATTACATAAGAGGAAACTTATCAAGTATGATGAATAATAACAGTATTGAGAAATACAATTTATGTCTAATAAAGTAAAAAAATAAAGTTGAATGAGCCAGGTTAATTGTGAACAGCTATGTGAGTAAAATGTCTAACCATAAAGTCAGAAACTATGTATATAAGTGACGTAAATTTATCTCCTGTGATGGTGGCTGAACCTGGGGAATCGTATCAGTTAAGTGCAGCTGTTAATAGGTGGGTTGAAGTACTGGTAGACTGTCCAGGAAGTACAGGACTATTGACTTATCGATTGCCAGCCCAGTTAGAAATAAAACCAGGGGATATTTTGAGCGTGCCATTCAAGGAGCAACAAATAGGAGGGGTAGCCATTCGGTTACTGGCAAAACTCCCAGCAGATTTACAACTAAAAAAAATCTGGGATGTGGAAGATGTTATTCAAAGAGATTTCTTCCCCGATCACTACTGGACTCTAATGGAACGGCTATCAGAGTATTACTACACACAACTAATTCAGGTAATCCGTATGGCGCTGCCACCTGGGTTATTGGGGCGACCGCAGCGTCGCATCCGCTTAACTGTAGCTGGTGCAGCAGTGTCTACTAACACTAATCCTAATGCTTGGCTAGATACATCTTTGATGCGTGCCATTCATCAGCCTTATTCTCACCTAATTAAGTTTTATTTACTCAACACAATTGAAAATAATTATTTGATTAAAACCCTGGCTTTGTTCAGCTTTCAATGCTCAGTAGGGAAAGTTAATAATATAAATGCTAATAAAATTCTGCAACTCCTGCAACAACAATCAGACGGGGATTATAGCTTTCGGTTCTTACAACGTCAAGTCCAAGGACGCAAGCCAGAAGTAGACGAACTGTTGAGACGAAGTTTAGTAAAAAGCTACTTAGAACCGCCACGACTTACTAAACCGAAGTTTGAAAAAGCAGTGACATTAGTGGGGAGTACCTTTGATCGGGACTTAACTACTCGCCAACGAGAGATTTTGGAAGTGCTGCGGCGGCGTGGTGGGGAGTTGTGGCAAAATGAATTACTACAGATTTGTAAAACAACTACCTCTACCCTGAAAGGGCTGGAGCAAAAAGGCTGTATCGTCATCGAAGAACGGGAAGTATTGCGAAGCGAACAGGGCCCAGCATTAGTAGGCGATGAGGCTAAATCCTTAACTTCTGCCCAAGCTAGCGCCTTAGCAACAATCCAGACTCTAGATGGATTTGCTCAAGTTTTGTTGCATGGAGTGACAGGTTCAGGAAAAACGGAAGTATATTTGCAAGCGATCGCACCCCTCCTCAACCAAGGTAAATCCGCCCTTGTCTTAGTCCCAGAAATTGGACTTACACCCCAGCTAACTGACCGTTTTCGCGCCCGCTTTGGCAATAAAGTTAGCGTTTATCACAGCGCCCTTTCCGATGGTGAACGTTACGACACTTGGCGACAAATGCTCACAGGAGAACCCCAAGTTGTGATTGGTACTCGCAGCGCCGTTTTTGCCCCTTTGCCCAACTTGGGTTTAATTATTTTAGATGAAGAACACGATAGCAGCTTTAAGCAAGACTCTCCCATGCCCACCTACCACGCTCGCACCGTCGCCCAGTGGCGAGCAGAGTTAGAAAATTGTCCCTTGGTGTTAGGTTCCGCTACCCCTTCGTTAGAAAGTTGGGTAAGCGTCAGGAGCCAGGAGGAAGGAGCTAGGAGTTATTACTTAAGTTTGCCCGAACGCATAAATTCCCGCCCTCTACCGCCAGTGGAAATAGTCGATATGCGGCAAGAGTTGCAGCAGGGAAATCGTTCTATATTTAGTAGATCATTGCAAGAAGCTTTGCAACAGTTACAAGAAAGAAAACAACAGGGGATTTTATTTATCCATCGCCGGGGACACAGTACTTTTGTATCGTGCCGCAGTTGCGGATATGTGTTGGAATGTCCATACTGTGATGTGTCGCTGGCGTATCACCACACCGAAGAAAAAGCGCCGGAATTATTGCGCTGTCATTATTGTAACTATGCGCGATCGCACCCCAAATATTGCCCCGATTGTAGTTCCCCTTACCTAAAGTTCTTCGGTAGCGGTACTCAACGAGTAACGCAGGAATTAGCGCGACAGTTCCCAGAGTTGCGCTTGATTCGTTTTGATAGCGATACCACTCGCAACAAAGGTTCACACCGAACCCTACTTACCCAGTTTGCCAACGGCGAAGCCGATTTATTAGTAGGAACGCAAATGCTCACCAAAGGTTTGGATTTACCGCAGGTGACACTTGTGGGCGTTGTCGCCGCCGATGGATTGCTAAATTTATCAGACTATCGCGCCAGTGAACGGGCATTTCAAACTTTAACTCAGGTAGCTGGACGTGCTGGTAGAGGTGATGATCCAGGTAGAGTAATTGTGCAAACTTATACTACAGAGCATCAGGTAATTGCAGCAGTGCGATCGCACGATTATCACTCTTTCTCTGAAGCTGAATTAGAACAACGGCAAGCACTCAATTATCCGCCATACGGGCGGTTAATTTTGTTGCGCTTAAGTAGTCTTGATCCGATTCAAGTGCAAAATACCGCGCAAATTATCGCCACAACCTTGAGTACAGAAGAAGAATTCGAGATATTGGGGCCAGCACCAGCAAGTATTTTACGGGTAGCTAATCGTTATCGCTGGCAGATATTGATTAAATTTGCCCCCGACGCATTGCCACAATTGCCAGATTGGGAAGAAGTGCGAGATATTTGTCCCCAATCTGTTAGCTTAACGATAGATGTAGACCCATTAAATATTATGTAATTTTATTGGGTTAAAAAATTCAGGACTTACGCACGGGTTATGGAAGAACGAACCACAGAGACACAGAGTACACGGAGGAATGAGAGTTTGAAAGGTTTTTTACGTAAGTCCTAAAATCAATAAATCTGGTTTATTTAGATAATTACAGTTACCAAGAAGCTCTATTGAAGTCAACTGCTGAATACTTATATTCGCCATCAAGTCATCAGCTTTATAAAGTCAGACGAAACAAATTTAAAATTTTAATATTTAATTTTAAAGTTTGAATATTTAATTTAATTAATCAAAAATTCTGCTGCTACCAATCCTTTCTGGATAGCTAAAACTGCGGCTTGAGTGCGATCGCGTACTTCTAGTTTCTGCAAAATAGCATGGACATGCACCCGCACTGTACCAGGGGCAATGTAGAGAATCTCAGCAATTTCTTGATTGCTTTTACCAGCTGCCACCAGTGCCAAAATTTCTTGCTCTCGCTTCGTTAAGGGATTTTCTAAGGATTCCTCAGTTTTTACAGGCAGTATCGCTGTAAAGTTTCCCTCAAAAGCTGCTCTAATTTCTGTTGTTGCCGTTTGATCCCACCAAGAAGCGCCCGCTGCAACCGATCGCACCGCCAATATCAGAGATTCAGCAGGAATACCTTTGAGACAGTAACCTTGCGCCCCGGCAGCAATTAACCGCGAAATCAGGGGTTTTTCAGAACGAGATGTTAAAACAAGAATTGGTAAATTTGGGTGCTTCTGCTTGATTTGGCGACAAGCTTCAATCCCGCCAATGCCCGGTAAACCTATATCCAGTAAGACCAAATCCAGGGGATAGCTATTTGCTAATTCTACAGCTTGTTCTCCATCTTCTGCTTCTGCGACAATCTCCAAACTAGTTTCTTGTTGCAACCTCATCCGCAGACCAAGCCGAAACAATTCATCATCTTCAACGAGTAGGATTTTTGTCATTTGTTATTTGTGATTGGTTATTTCTCTCCTACTTCCCTCGCCCCACTCCTCATCTCCCTGGTGGTGGACAAGCTGGGAGTCGGAAACCAAACAGTGCGCCTCGTGGTGAGCGATTCTCTGCCCAAATTGTACCTCCATGAGCAGCTATAATTTGCCTGGTCAAATAAAGCCCTAGTCCAGATCCAAAGACGTGGCGATCGCTATGTCCTTGATAAAATCTCTCGAATAAGTGGGGTAACTCTTCTTCGGTAATGCCGGAACCAGTATCGAGTATTTTTACCACTTGATCGCTAGAATAACCTTCAAATACTACTTCCACTTTACCGCCACGAGGGGTATGATTAATGCCATTACTCAGGAGATTTGTAAAGACTCGCCCTAGTTGCAAAGGATCGCCATTTACCCAAAGAAAGCTCCGAAAATCTGATTCCCCATAGTGCAGAGAAATATAAACTTGACGTGTTCTCGCTAGTTCAGTCAAGGTAGCGATGATCTCCTCCGCCACTGTCACCAAGTTAACAGGTGATATTTGTAGTTTCAGCCCTTCGGCATCATTGCGATACACATCTAAAAGCGTTTGGACTAATTGCAGTGTACTTTGATGACTACGAGCCATTGTTTGTAGGACTTTTGCTTGCATTGGTGTAACTTCACCAAATTGCCCATTTTGAAAATACTTCAGCGTTTCAATTGCTCCTAATAGGGGTGTTTTCAAATCATGCGTTAGGGTAGAAATAAAATCTTCACGCATGGTAGCTAATTGTTCTTGAGAGCGTAATTGTGCTTGCGTATAAGCGATCGCTTCTTCATTGCGGTGGTTGCGGTCACTTAACCAACCCGTTACCAGCAATGCCAATACTGCAATCAATCTATTTGCCAACGTTGGGGGATTAATTATTTCTCCTCCTGGGACAAACAAATTCAACAATGTTAATCCTGTCGCTGCAAAAGTGATCCCCAATACTGCTGCCCGATTCAATCGAGAATCTGCTAACAAAATTGTCCCTGTGTAGAGGTAGCCAAATACGTACTCAGGTGGTGTCAAATATTCCAAGCCTATTACTATAGCAAAGGCGATCGCTATTAGCCCATATGTCTCCCTCCGCTTATTTATAGCTTCTTTCATAGTCAATAATCGCCTTAATATTGTCATTTATGATTTACTAAAAAATCGTACTTATACAATCTGTATAACTATTTAATTTACCAATTATGATTTATCTGCAATCTATATCTGCAAATGCCAAGTTGAGAATTAATTCTAAAATTAGGATTGTCCTGATGCAATAAAGGAGATTGATACCGCAAGGCGGAAGTCACTCATCCAAAAGTCAAAAGTCAAAATGAATACAGCGTAAGCGTTTCGTTGATTTAGAATGGGTGGCTTATTTATGCCGCCCTGCACTAGGTAGTTACTCACAAGGAGCAGGGTATGTACCCCAATCTTGCCAATCCCTAATCCCATTAATAAAAGCCAAGATAATTTTATATTCTTTGAAAGTAGCAAACTTGGAAAATGTATTGTATAAACAAATAGTCCTAATTAGTGAGATAAATAAATTAACAGGAAAATTTAAATAATCTTAACAAAAAGTTTAACAAGTATCTGGAAAAGAGTAAGAACCGAAAATAGTAAATCCCTCAAAATGAAATACCCCAACAGTTAATCTTTTATTTCTAAGAATTGGCTTGCTAGCACTTAAATTTAATTTAACGCGAAATATATGGGACAAGGTTTTTTGCAAATTGGCTTAACGCTGTGTATCGTCATCGCGATCACTCCGCTATTCGGTAGATACATAGCGCGTGTCTTTTTGGGAGAAAGAACACTGCTTGATTTTTTAATGAACCCGATAGAGCGAAGTATGTTCGTACTAGCGGGTGTCCGCAGGAAAGATGACATGACGGGTTGGCAGTATATCCGCGCTGTACTGTGCAGCAACCTGATTATGGGTATTTCAGTGTATTTGCTGATATATTTTCAGAGACTCTTGCCGTGGAATCCTAACGGCTTCGGTGCGCCCAATTGGGATATATTATTGCACACAACCATTTCCTTTGTGACGAATACCGACCAGCAACATTATGCTGGTGAGACAACCTTAAGTTATTTTAGCCAGGTAGCGGCTTTAGGCTTTTTGATGTTCACCTCCGCAGCCACCGGTTTATCTGTGGGAATTGCCTTTATTCGCGGGTTGACGGGTAGAAGACTAGGAAACTTTTACGTCGACCTCGTCCGTGGAATTACGCGAATATTGCTGCCGATTTCAATTATTGGAGCGATCGCCTTGCTTATAGCAGGTGTACCACAAACATTAGCTAAGACTCTGGATTTGAGAACCTTAGAAGGCGGGACGCAATATCTTGCCAGAGGCCCGGTGGCATCCTTTGAAATGATCAAACTTTTAGGCGAGAACGGCGGTGGCTTTTTTGGCGTAAACTCAGCCCATCCCTTTGAAAATCCCAATGGCGCTTCTAACTTAATAGAAATGCTCGCCATGATTTCTATACCAGCAGCCTTAATTTACACTTATGGTATATTTGCTAACAACATCAAACAAGCTTGGCTACTTTTTTGGATGGTGTTTGTGATTTTTGTAGTTCTGGTGGGAGTGACAGCCGTCGGAGAACTACAAGGTAATCCCCTTGTTAATAATGCCTTTGGATTAGAACAGCCCAATTTAGAGGGGAAAGAAGTTCGGTTTGGCTGGGCACAAACGGCATTCTGGGCAGTTATGACTACAGCTACTATGTCTGGTGCTGTGAACGGGATGCACGATTCTTTAATGCCGCAAGGAATATTTTCGATTCTCTTCAACTTGTTTATTCAGGTTATCTGGGGTGGTCAGGGAACTGGAACGGCTTACCTATTCATTTACTTAATTCTCACAGTGTTCCTAACTGGACTAATGGCAGGACGCACCCCAGAGTTTTTAGGACGCAAAATTGAAAAGCCAGAAATCGTCCTCGCCAGCGTAGTGCTGTTGATTCACCCAATTGTAGTTTTGATTCCCAGTGCGATCGCATTGGCTTATCCCATCTCCCTGTCTGGAATTAGCAATACTGGGTATCACGGCATTTCTCAAGTAGTTTATGAATACGCCTCAGCAGCAGCAAATAATGGCTCCGGCTTAGAGGGATTGAAAGATAATACCCTGTGGTGGAATTTGAGTACTTTAGTTAGCTTAATAGGAGGACGCTATATTCCGATGATTGCCATCTTGCTGTTAGCTGACAGGATGTCTCGCAAACAACAAGTACAAGAAACCCCTGCTACCCTGAGAACTGATTCTCTGGTATTTACTGGTATCACTGCTGGAGTAACATTGGTTTTGGGAGTGTTGACTTTCTTTCCCGTTCTGGCTTTAGGCCCCATAGCTGAGGGTTTGAAACTAGCATCTGGCAATTAGAAAATTTATGAGTTATAAGTTTGGAATTAAGAGAATACCAAAAAATAAATAAATTATCCGATTTCGTAGGAGAGCCAGTGCGTTGCGGTGAGTCCAGCGCTGTAGGCGAGTGGCTTTCCCGTTGGGAGGTTCCCGACGCAAGGGTAGCACAGCGTTAGCGACTGTGCGTAGCGTCTGACTCGCTAATGCTGCGCTATCTGTTGTAGCAACTGGTGTTGTGTTAGCGATGGCGTAACGCACCTTACAGGTTGGATCTGTTTTTTATTGAAAATTCCTAATAACTGCTAACTCCTAACTCCTGTACAGACGCGATTAATCGCGTCTCTCCTAACTCTTAACTCCTGTACAGACGCGATTAATCGCGTCTCTCCTAACTCTTAACTTCTAACTTTATTTATAAATCAAGTGGCAACTAACTTCAAAGCTAGACGCCCAAATTCGCGTGCTGGCGATCACCGCCAAGCACGTAAAAAGGCGAAGACAAATACTAAGTGGCTGTACTTAAGGGCAATTAAAGATGCTTTTGTCAAGCTCAACCCTAAGTATGCAATCAAAAACCCAGTGATGTTTGTGGTTTGGGTGGGGACAATCATCACCCTATTGCTAACAATTGATCCCAACCTATTTGGCCCAGCCCTGCAAAAAAACCCGCAACTTTTCAACGGCTTGTTGTCGGGGATTTTATTCTTTACAGTTTGGTTTGCCAATTTTGCCGAAGCCGTAGCTCAAGGACGGGGTAAAGCCCAAGCCGATGCTTTGCGATCAACAAAATCAGAGACGATCGCTAAAAAACTTGCTCCCGATGGCACACTTAGTGAAGTTCCATCCACCAGCCTGAAACAGGGCGATACCATCTACGTCGTTGCTGGCGATATCATTCCCGCCGATGGCGAAGTAATCATGGGTGTCGCCTCTGTGGATGAATCGGCAATCACTGGGGAATCGGCACCAGTATTGAAAGAATCAGGCTCCGACGTTACTAGTTCCGTTACTGGTGGGACGCGGATTATCTCAGATGAACTAATTATCCGCATCACATCTGACCCAGGCAAAGGCTTTATTGACCGGATGATTGCCTTGGTGGAAGGGGCAGAACGCAGCAAAACACCCAATGAAATTGCCTTGACAGTATTGCTGGCAGTTCTGAGCTTAGTATTTTTGTTAGTCGTGGTAACCTTGCCCGCACTTGCTTACTATGTCAACAGTCCAGTCAGCGTGCCAATTTTGATTGCTTTGTTAGTAGCATTAATTCCGACAACGATTGGCGGCTTACTAAGTACCATCGGCATTGCTGGTATGGATCGAGTTGCCCAATTTAACGTCATTGCCACTTCCGGACGAGCAGTCGAAGCCTGTGGAGATGTCACCACTTTAGTGCTGGATAAGACAGGTACAATTACCCTCGGCAACCGTTTGGCGGAAGATTTTATCCCAATTAACGGTCATTCAATGTCGGAAATTGCTAATGTTGCGTGGGCGGCTAGTGTCTTTGACAATACACCAGAAGGAAAATCGATTGTTCGATTGGCAGAAAAGCTAGGGGCACGGTTTGATTTTGACTCCAGTCAAGCAGAAGCAGTTGATTTTTCCGCCGAAACCCGCATGAGTGGCACCAACTTGCCTGGAGGGCATGAGGTCAGGAAGGGAGCAGTAGAAGCCATTAAAGGATTTGTCCGTTTCTACAACGAACGCGATAGCGCAGAACTGGATGCTACCTACGAACGAGTTTCTCGCCTGGGAGGTACACCCCTAGCAGTCAGCCTAGATAACGAAATCTATGGGGTTATTTATCTCAAAGATATAGTTAAACCTGGTATCCGCGATCGCTTTGAGCAACTGCGACGGATGGGAGTGCGTACCATCATGCTAACTGGAGACAACCGAATTATAGCTTCTGTGATTGCCAAAGAAGCTGGAGTAGATGACTTCATCGCCGAAGCTACACCAGAAGACAAAATCAGCGTCATTAAAAAGGAACAAGCAGCAGGCAAACTGGTTGCCATGACGGGAGATGGAACTAACGATGCTCCAGCATTAGCCCAAGCTAACGTTGGTGTTGCGATGAATACAGGAACACAAGCTGCAAAAGAAGCCGCCAACATGGTCGATTTGGATTCCGATCCCACAAAGCTGCTCGATATCATTAGCATTGGTAAACAATTGCTGATTACTCGCGGGGCATTGACTACATTTTCTATCGCTAATGATATTGCTAAATACTTTGCGATTATCCCAATGATATTTGTCGCTGCTAACCTGCAAAGCCTGAATATTATGAATTTGACTAGCCCTAAGTCTGCTGTACTATCAGCGCTGATTTACAACGCTTTGATTATTCCAGCTTTGATTCCCTTGGCATTGCAGGGTGTGCGGTTTAGACCCCTAACAGCTAATCAGCTAGTACAACGTAATATCTTAATTTATGGCTTAGGTGGGGTGATTGCGCCGTTTATCGCCATTAAGTTGATAGATATACTGATTACAATTGTGGGCTTGGCTTAAGGACAACAAAAGTAGAGATGTTCTCAAACAAGCGCATCTTACTAAGGTAAGATAATAAACATTTGACCTTTTTTATTTTTACTTTTACCTATTGAGAAGGGGAACAAAAAGAATATGAATAAACAGGTCGATGTTTGGGAGAAATTTCTGCCCATGAATCTAATACAGGCGATGTCCTTTGTTTGGTGGCAATGGCATAAACAACACTTACCAAAGAAGACGCAAAGAGTGGAGGACGCACTGATGCGGTGCTATAGGCTGATTCACCATGTCTATTTCTCTGCGTGTCTTCTCAACACTCGCTATTTTTATCCTGCTGTGTTTGAATGTGGTAATTGCCCCAATTGTTTATGCTGTTGCTGACAGCACCTTGGAACGTCCTTCTGCTTGGGTAAAAGAATTAAAAATTAAAAATAAAATATTAGCAGCAATTGGAAAACTTTTTATGGCTATTATTCGAGAAACTATCAGAGCAATTTTCATCACTCTAATGCTTTGGTTGTTGACTGCAATCATCTATCCTTTGGTAATCCTTGTAGTGGGTCAAGTTTTTTTGCCATATCAAGCGAATGGCAGCATTATGCGGAATCTAAATAATCAACCAATTGGTTCAGCTTTGATTGGTCAAGTCTTCACATCTGAGCGATATTTCCATCCTCGTCCCAGTACTGTTAGATATAGCCAAGGCAAAAAAGCCAAGCCAACTGGCATATCTGGAGCCAGTAATCTCGCTGCAAGCAATCCAGAGCTACTCAACCGGATTCTAGAACAGGCAAATCAATTGCGAGACGAAAATCTTCAACCAATTGCTGATATAATTTATACGTCTGCTTCTGGTTTAGATCCGCATATTTCATTAAAAGCAGCCCGGCAGCAATTGACGCGGGTTGCTGGTGCGCGGGGAGTAAAAGAAGATGAGATCCTCCGTTTAATTAATAAGTATAGTGATGGCAGATTTTTATGGATTTTTGGCGAACCGGGAGTCAATGTTCTGCGATTAAATTATGCTCTTGACTTGCAAGATATTAATCGTCAGCAAAATCAATAAATGGGCATTGGGCATGGGTAAAGGGCCGTTTTCTGATGAAATAGGATTGCCATACAGATACCAAGAATGAAATGTCAGATAATAGTAATACTACTTCGGCTGGCACTACACCTTTAAATACTGCAAGTTACTCTCTTTATCCGGCACGACGGCGGGGTAAGCATAAAATCTTTATTGGCATGGCTCCTGGGGTAGGCAAAACCTACCGGATGTTGGAAGAGGGACACGCACTCAAACAGCAAGGAATTGATGTTGTCATTGGGCTTTTGGAAACCCACGGACGCAAGGAGACAGCCCAAAAGGCAGAGGGACTGGAAATTATAGCCCGCAAGCAATATCCTCGGGGTGAGTTGACACTAACGGACATGGATACAGATGCTATTTTAAAGCGATCGCCCCAATTAGTCTTAATCGATGAACTTGCCCATACCAATGTCCCTGATTCTCCACGCGAAAAACGCTACGAAGATGTAGAAGTAGTTTTGGCAGCAGGTATTGATGTCTACTCCACAATGAATGTGCAACATTTAGAAAGTCTCAATGACTTAGTAGCCCGAATTACTGGCGTGGTAGTCCGTGAGCGTGTTCCTGACAGAATTCTGGATGAAGCAGATGAAGTTGTGTTAGTAGATGTCACACCGGAAACCCTGCAAGAACGGTTATTAGAAGGGAAGATTTACGCACCGCAAAAAATCCAACAATCCCTGGATAACTTTTTCCAACGTCGTAACCTGATTGCTTTGCGGGAGTTGGCTTTGCGGGAAGTAGCAGACAACGTGGAAGAAAATGCGATTGCGCTTCGCGCATGCTTCGCGAACGCTACTACCCCCAACGGGCAATTTTGTAATATTCACGAGCGGGTTTTGGTATGTGTATCCACGTATCCCAACTCAGTGCAACTGTTACGCCGGGGTGCGAGGCTGGCTAACTATATGAACGCGCCGCTTTATACCTTGTTTGTGGCTGATTCTGAGCGTTTCCTTACTAAAGAGGAAAGCTTACATATCCACACTTGTGAGAAACTTTGTAAAGAATTTGAAGGTACTTTTCTTCGTGTTACCAACAATAATGTAGCTAATGCGATCGCCCAAGTCGCCGAGAAATATCGGATTACCCAAATTGTAATTGGAGAGAGTCACCGATCGCGCTGGCAAATGCTCCTCAAAGGATCTTTGACGCAAAAATTGGTGCGCTTGCTCAAAAATATAGATTTGCATATCATTGCCAGCGAAAAAATGGTTTCACCCAAATAGGGATCAAATTTTTACAAAAACCTTAGAAGTAAAGCTTCCATGCAAACCATAGGGGATATGATGCTTGAGATGTAGCCGAGCAATTACTCCTTTATGGAAATCACTGGCATCTAAAATCACCACATCTGAGCGGTTATGGGTAGCATCATAAACCAAAGCTAATACCCAACCATCATCTTCCTTTTCAGAATCTGGGCGCGGCACAAAAATCGGTTCACCTACAAAACCACGGGGTGCAGCACTCCAAAATTGTCTTTCTCCAGACTCTAAATCAATTTTCAGCAATGCTTGTAAGGGAGCATTACCAGTCTCTGCATGAGCCGCACCTATATATAGATATCGATAAGGGCGTCCCACATTCGCCGGATGTATGTTGGCAAATTCACAACAACGGCCATCAATCAATTCCCGCCGGACTGTCCCATTCTTTAGATTCAGATAAAATCGCCAAAGTTGCCCAGGTGAAAGTGCCTCAAAATCAACTTGTCGAAAATCGCTTTCGGGTTCTACTTCTGGGAAAGATTGGTAGCAAATGGAGTCAATCAAAACTTCGTCTCCTACCTCAAAAGCATTAATGTGGTGGAAGACGAAACCCGACTGAGTTTCCAGAATTTTTATCTTTTCTTGCCCTTTTTTCGGGAAGCGGGGAATAATTAGAATTTGAGTTGGCTGATTTGGCTGAAATTTGATACATTCTACCGCCGCACGTATTCCCAAAGCGAAAGGTATGGGATTGAAGCTGACAGGATTTTGAAAGAAGATGCAGTAATTAGGAGTAATGACAAAATCGTGGATGAAACAAAAACCTGGAACACTATGAGCGTGGTGTCTGACAATTTTACCTGCTGAGTTTAGCTCGAAAATAGTAATTGTGGTAGATAATCCCGGCTTAATCGAGAAATTTACCAGACAAGGTGCGCCCCCATCTTGTTCGCAATTATTTTTCAAGCGGGGATGTGCAGCGAAAGCTTCATCGGCTGACAAAACACCATTAAAATATTCATTGCCCAAGGTTTTAAGAGTATAAGGATCAAGGCGATATGCTTCACCCCCTTCCCACAGCGCTAGTAGTTTCCCACCCCAATAAATAACATTTGTATTAGCGATATTTTTGAGTTTGAAGTCAAAGATATTAGCTAGCCAACCGCCGGCTTTTTGAGTACCAAAAGCACCGCGATAGAGAATTTTTCCGGCTTTTTGCTCTGCCAAATAGCCAGTTGTGTGGACAAAGCGGTTACGGAAATGAGCGCGACCACTGGTAAAGGTAATTTTGCTAATCATCCCATCCCCATCAAATGGGTGATGAAGAGGTTGCCCATTCACATCCAGCAAACCAGGGCCATTTCTAAACAGCGTACCTTGTAACTCTCTGGGAATTTGTCCTTCTATATCATCAATCCAATAATCAAACTCTTGGGTGAGAGATTGATATCCTCCTTGCCAGTCTGCACGAGTGTAGGATTTTTCTGTAACTGGGCTTTCTTGACTTTTAAAACTTTGCATGGACTTTAATTTTTATTGTTACTTTGCACGAGAATATATAGCCACTAAAAAGAATTTATTTGCGACTTTACTACGCCAGTGCGTGAGATTTATTACACTATTCTACTATTTCCGACTCTGGTTCTCTCAGTATCAACTCAGACATCAAATCTGGCAAAAACGGTTTTTCCCCATCTTTGGGTGTCTCAGTTTGATCTTCAGCAGCAGGTAGCCAGTTGATAAATGGTAGGGGTAATAGCGTGCTGAGGTTAGTAATTAACACCAACAACCAAAGTGACTCAAAGTTCGTTGCGGTGATCCCCAGCCAATACGTGATTAATGCCCCAAATGCCCGAGAAACCGTTCCAGCAGAATTAAACACCGACATTAACAAGGCAAATAATGTCGCTTCCACACCAGAGGGACAAAGCCTTGCTGCTAGAACCATCACTTGCATAAAGGCAATTTGACCCATCACAGAAAGAACAACACTATCACCCAAACTAAACCAGTGGTCATCTATACCCAACAGCCTGTTTGTGTGAGTCACTAACAACAGCATCGTCATCCCTAAAATTGACGAAAGGACGGTACTCCATGCAAAAATCACGCGAAAAGGGATGCTTTTGAGGAAACGTTGAAAAATCCAAACACCAGCTAGAGAAGCGAAACTTGTTACCAAGTGTACCCGCCCCAAAAATTCTGGTTCAAAGTGTAATTCGTTGGTGGAAAAGTAGAAAAAGGCTGAGTCAGCACTTGGCGTAGCTTGCCAGACGAAGATAAACGCCGTTGGTAGCCAAATTGTTTTTTGGGTAATGGCTTGGCGTAGCTGCTTCAGTTGATGTTTGATTGGTAAAGAGTTGGTGTGATCATTATCTTGAGAATCTTTGCTAACGGGGGACTCAGCAATTAACCAAGCTACCCCTGAAACGATGAGAGGAAACAAGGCGGTAATTCCAAAGACAGTTCGGGTAGTAAAGTATTGCAGCAGCAGACCGCTAAAGTATGCTGTTATCAAACCTCCGATCGCAGAAGCACCCCAGCACACAGATTGTAGTGAACCAGCTTTCGCTTGCGATTCGCCTCTGACTCGTTCAACAACCAGTGAGTCAACTATGACATCACTCATGGCGACAGAGAGAGAACTAAGAGCGATCGCTAACGTAGCTGCCCAGGTAGTATGAACTATTGTGGCCAGACTTACCCAGGAAGCAGTTCCCAGTATCCCGGATAAAATCAAGTAAGGACGCCTACGATAGCCAAATATAGGCAAGCCATCAGAGATAAAACCAAACACTGGCTTGATCATCCAAGGTAGCAAGACAATTCCGAATAGCGCCGACACCTGGACTGGACTCAGCAGCAGTTCATCTTTGAGGAAAAAGCTAACGGCTAAACGCGATAGCCCTAAAATTCCTTGGACAAAGTAAACGGTGAGAATTGCAATTAACTCCGCATTGGGTTCATTACCCAAGAAGATTTTTTGTGTTAATGAGTCTTTAACTTTGGACAAGCCAGATGATTGAAGCACCATTCGATAAATATTTTTTAAATTTTATCTACTTTTCTATCATATCGGTATCTTAAGACCTGGGCTTTATGATCAGTTCTTAAGCCTCTAAACTGGGTAATGCCGACATCTCCAAGCTAAAGCAGGAACTAATCCAGGCATTGTCTAACTTTCTCCAAGTGTTGTAAAGCGGCTGATGATAAAATAAATGACAAAAAAATTAAGGCGAACTTACCTAAGTAAGCTCGCCCTAGCTTGTATTTAATGTTAACTTTTCACTGGAACTTTTGAAATCCTGCTTATGGCACACTACGCCAACATGAAGTCTGGAAGTAGAGTATAGAGAAAATCAGGCAAATCTTACTGAGCTAGAATTAGTATCTTTTAAGAAATTGCTTTCCACTTTGCAACTTCTCGTCATTACGCTTGCAGAGAAACTTGATGATCCAACGCCGGAACGTCCAAGACTTAGACCAGCACCGCATAAGTCCAGCATCTCTGTAACACTTTTCCCAAAAACGACTGCGGTTAGTACACTAATTGTAAAGACAAACGGCGTAAAGACTGGAACAAAAAAACGGTGCTATTAACGTTGCGAGTCACATTCCCTTAATTATTAAAAGTGCAGAAGACCCTTAATGTGAGCCAGAAATCGTCTTGTTTGCAAATTGCAACAGTTATGACAATTGCAAAACTGACTTTTTATTGACTCGACGAGTCAGAACTGAAGTAGCACCCACCAAACCAATTACAAGAACTCCTAATACAGAAGAAGACTCAGGAACTGCTGCTGTAACGACATTACCAGTGATACTCTTGTAGCTAGTGGCGACTGTGTGATTATCTGATTCAAAACCAGTTCCGCCAACATTGGTGAATTGAACCTGATCAAAAGTTCCGCCAACTTCGTAGAAGTTGATGAACGCAAAGGGTTCTCCAGAATCCTGATTTTGGAATGTCGAATTAGGATTACCGTAGTAGCTGGCTTTATTTGGTAGCTTTCCGATATAACTAACGACATCAGCGGTGGTCAGACTTTGTACAACCTTACCCTGTGAAAGAAATGTAAGTACGTTATTACTATCTCCCGCAGACCACCAAAGTCCAAAGTAACTTTGTGGGGTTGTCAAATTTAAGGTAGAAACCGTTTGACCATTACCTGATCTACTGGTATCTACATCAAAATATTTGCCTGTTCCACCAGCACCACCATATTGATCTGCATTCACGATCAGAGTCTTCTGATAACTACCAATATTTGTTGTTCCCTCATTCCATTGAAAGCCTGTTGCACTGTAACCTTGTGTTTGTGCATCAAAATTTTGTATATGAGCATTAACAAGATTTGATAATTGTGCATTTTGCACGCCTGGGTTTTCTATTGATACCGTAAAAGACGCAGCCATTACAGGACGAGTAACAGTAGCTAAGGACAAAACAACACCAGAAGCGATCGCGGACTTAATTAAAAGACTTTTCATTGTCCAATCCTTTTCGTTTTTTTAATCTTTCGTGTTCATAGCCTCATTGTGCGATGTGCCTCAAAATTCCAACATCAGAAGGATTACTACTTTTTCTATTTGATTATACTTAGATAAAAATGTAAGCTTTTAGATATTATTTAGAGGAAAATCACTGATGTTATGTTCTATGATGCCTATCACTTTATGTAAAAAGCGTGAAGTTATCAGTGCAAAATCGTAAAGAAGCTTTATTTATAAGACGTACTATTTTGTGATTTGCAGGCAGTTTATATTTTTATGGTTCTAGATCAAGAAGGTATGAGGCATTGGACTATACCAATCCTTTGAAAACCTGTGTTTATCCCTTGGCTGAATAGTTTTTCAATTTCATGATCAAGATTACTTGGTTATTCTTTAAGGTAATTAGATAATCTAGATAATGCTAGAGTGATTAACTTCCCAATCTCTTTGTGACAACTGATTGCATCAATTTTCACAATATATATTTAGATAGTTTTAATACCTTTAATAACTCTGGAATTGTTGTAATTGGAAACGTAATTATTTTTTCTGCTTCAAGGGAATCCCACGTTCTTTGACAGGTAGCCGTCGGCTGCCTCTAACTCCTTTTCTCACAATTCGTCTTTTTCCGTCAACTATGGCACCTTAGTTTTTTTTGACATGGGTAGTAACATGAATTAAACTATTTCTTGCAATTAATAAAAGAATCTTTATCAATGCATCCGACTGAAGAAGCTGCTGTCCCTACTCGCGTTATAGGTTTAATTAGTGGCACATCCGTAGATGGCATAGACACTGTGTTGGTAGAGATTTCCGGTACAGAATTAGATATCAAAATTGAGTTGCTAGCTGAAGCAACATATCCTTATCCCGCCGAACTCAGAGAAAGAATATTGGCAGTTGGTGCAGGCGTTGCCATCTCAATGGCAGAATTGGCAGAAATAGATGATGCGATCGCTCAAGTCTTTGCCCAAGCTGCCCAAAATATTCAAATTGGTCATCAGCCAGCCACTCTCATTGGCTCCCACGGTCAGACGGTTTTTCATCGACCACCTGGGGGAGCAGGGGAACATACTTTGACTACGCTCAGTAACCAGGGGAGCAGGGGAGCAAGGGAAGCAGGGGAGCAGGGGAGGAGAGAAATCTTAATTTCTGACTTAGCAGGGGCTAAACAACAGCTATCCGCTAACAGCACTCCCTTGGGTTACAGCCTGCAACTAGGGCGCGGTGCATTAATTGCCAATCTTACAGGCATTACAACTGTGAGCAACTTCCGTGTTGCTGATATCGCTATTGGTGGTCATGGTGCGCCTCTCGTGCCCAGAGTAGATGCCTATTTGCTCAGTCATCCTGAAGAAGGGCGTTGTATTCAAAACATTGGTGGTATTGGTAATGTTGCTTATATTCCGCCTCAGCATGGCGACTGGCTCTCAAAAATTCGCGCTTGGGATACTGGTCCAGGAAATAGTCTGTTGGATCTGGGGGTGGAGCATTTAAGCGCTGGTGCTAAAACTTACGATGAAGATGGCAATTGGGCAGCGAGTGGTACTCCTTGTCATCCGTTGGTAGAACAATGGCTCAACCAAGACTATTTTCATCTGCCGCCACCCAAATCTACTGGTCGAGAGTTATTTGGTGTGGCTTACCTACATCAGTGTTTAAAAGATGCCCAAGCATACCAACTCAATGCTGCCGACGTACTGGCAACTCTCACAGAACTTACAGCTGCTTCAATTGTTCAGAGTTACCGCACTTTTTTACCGGAAATGCCACAACGGGTACTATTATGTGGCGGTGGTAGTCGCAACCTCTATTTGAAACAAAGATTACAGTTATTGTTGACATCAATACCAGTCTGGACTACAGATGAAGTCGGTTTGAGTGCAGATTATAAAGAAGCGATTGCCTTTGCGGTTTTAGCCTACTGGCGAAATTTGGGTATTCCTGGCAACCTACCTACTGCCACTGGGGCACCTCAAGAAGTGCTTTTGGGAGAAATTTACAAAGGTCAGTCCTGAGTCCTGAGACAGGAACAATAAATAAGATAAAAAAATTTCTTCATTCATTCAGCACTCACAACTCAACACTGCTATAACTGTAGTCTTGGCGACACTCGATCAAGGCAGGGAATATAGAATGTGGCTCATACTTTTTTATTGGAACCAGGACGCTGGGCAATGCAAGGAAATTGGCTGGAACGTAATGGTATGCCAATCAGCGTCAAGGGTATGACCTTGGTAGCTTGGAATCGAGATAACTGGTTCACTATGGCTACAAAGCTGATATTCCCAGGTAGCGATCGCTCCGAAATCTCTCTGCAATACAAGGGACGGCTGCATGATGGAGAGCGTCAGTATACTTTTTTACTACAACATAATATTTTGGGGCAGGTTGAAGGTGAAGGCTGGATTGGTCTAGATACTATTTGCAGCGTTACTGGGTACTAGGCGATCGTCAGCGTCGTAGTGGCTTTGAAACCCTTCACCGGATTTCGGAAGATACATATTACCTCAGTAGTGGCATCTTGGCTGGTCATTTTTTGACTAACACAATGGAAGCTAGCCTAGAGCGTCAGTCAACTTAAGCGCTGTATGTTTAGGCTGGAAGCCGACTGCTCAAAGAACTCTGGCAACGTTCAATGTCTCATATCTGACCTTAAGGAGTCATCGTTTATTTTCATCAACCTACTGAGTTGTATACTAAAAAAGTAGTTATCAAATTATCGTCAGGATTTTAGCATTTTTACCGAACCGTGTAGTCTGGAGTTGAGTTTCGTGAATCCTAAAGTATCTGTCATTATCCCTGCTTATAATACTGAAGCTTATATTGCCAAGGCAATAGAGTCAGCCTTAGAGCAAACGCTCACTGATATTGAAGTTATCGTGGTCGATGATGGTTCAAGTGATAAAACTGTAGAAGTCCTTAAAAGTTTTACTGACCAACGTCTCAAAGTAATAGTTAATCAACAAAACCTTGGGGTTTCTGCTGCGCGTAATCGTGCCCTCAGAGCAGCCCAAGGAGAATGGATTGCTGTTCTTGATTCAGATGACTGGTATGCTCCCGAAAGATTAGAAAAGCTTGTCTTGCTGGCAGAGGAAACAAATGCAGACATGATTGCTGACGATCCTTATTTAATCAAAGATGGTGCTACATCTCCTTGGAGTACATTGATTCAAGAAAGTGGAGAACATATAGATAAAATTCTCCAAATTGATCTCATTTATTTTGTGGAAACTGATATCTATGGAAAAGCAGGATTGCGTCTTGGTTTAAGCAAGCCTATATTCAAACGAGAATTTCTGGTTAAGCACGGCATTGAGTACGATGAAACCGTCAGCATAGCTGAGGACTTTTGGCTTGATCTGAAATGCTTAATCAATGGTGCTCGCTTTTTTATTGTGCCAGAACCCTATTATTTCTACCGCTCACGCCCTATTTCTCTTGTACGTCAAAGCATATTGTTACGTCTAAATCAATACTTAAGTGCTACTAATTCTTTCATGCAACAAGAAGTTGTGAAAAAAAATCCAGCTTTAATGCGTGCTCTGTCTTATAATCTTGCAGTTTATCAGAAAAATCTAGCTTACTTTCAAGTTGTAGTGCCTATAAAGCAAGGAAAATGGTTAACAGCATTAAGAAAAATGGGAGAAAACCCGTACTTTTTTCCTGATTTTCTTTCCCGATTTAACACTATTATCGAACGTCGAATTCAATACTATGTAAGGGGTAATAAATCAGTTTATGACATGTCTTATAACGTAAATAAAAAACGAAAAGCTACCAATTAGTATTATTACAGTTTTATCAAGAAATAATACATCCTTAGAGGATGGTTTAAAAGGGTCTTTTCCTCTCCTAGTTAGGATAGCAAAGTATCTCAGTATATAGCTAAAACCTTGATTTATCGTCAAAGTTAACCCAAGTGAGAATAGCAAAATTATACCTATTGGGACTTTTAAAACATTCTCTTACATAGTCAGAATCAGCCTTAAGGTTAAAAACTTGGTCAGGCAATAAGTATTTGTGATTATCCCTACTTACAAAACAAAGGCAGATGACAGTCTTACTGAAGGTAGGAGGAAAGTACTAATCAAGCAAAACTTTAGTTGTGGATCATTGCTCACTAAAATAACAGTTATAAATCCTAATAGACCAAAGCATTGTTTACAAGACATCAGGGCTTGGATCTGATATAAATCTGCCCAGCAGGGCTTCATATCATCCCCTCAGGCTTTATTTATATTCAAAACTCCGCACTCATTACTCAGTTATCAGAACTCTCTGGTGAGTGTGGTGCTCCCTAATTAAGCTTTTTGGCAGATACTATAGTTATCAATTGAGTCAAAATTGGGCAAACTAAAATTACACTACAATGAAAGTGCAAAATGGTACAAAGCGTAATTATAAGTAGGTAGGCACGAGTCAACCTAACTATGTAACAAAATGTAAAACCGTCAAAATCCTTGTGATTGCAACTCTTGGAGACGCTATGCGTAGCTTGCTTCTCCGTAGGAGTACGTTGCACTCCGTTTAAGTAGCAATGACATACTTATAAATTTCCCCCCCACCTATTTAAATCTACCCTTTCTGCTTGTTTGATCTGGCATGTTGCACTAGTTGTAATAACCGTCTCGATTGCAAACTGCCAGTTCATGGTTTCAATGTTCTAAAAAAGGACTGAAAAAAGCTAGTACAGCACCGCGTAAATAGACCAACGATTGGAAATAGCCCAAAAGTCTAGCCTATAAGCTTTTTGACTTTTGACTTCCATTTCTGCTTTGTGGTACGAGCTTAGAAAGTCATTTCTGGGCGCAATAATTCAAATCTCAGTTTGAATGCACTTTTCCTCCCAAATACTTACAACCTGCTTTTGGATTCAAATTCTCTATGTCAGACCCCAACATTGGTCGCTTACTCAGCAAACGCTACCAACTCCAGGAGTTAATCGGTACTGGAGCAATGGGTCGAGTTTATCGTGCTAAAGATACTTTGTTGGGAGGTGTACCTGTTGCAGTTAAGTTTCTGGCGCTATCAATCCAAAATGAAAAGATGCGATTGCAAGACCGCTTTGAGCGAGAAGCAAAAACCTGTGCTTTACTAGGGCAAAAAAGCATCCACATTGTCAGAGTCATGGACTATGGCGTAGACGACAATAATACCCCGTTCTACGTCATGGAATACCTACAAGGACAAAGCCTGAACAGTATTATTCGCAAGCAACGACTGCCTTTACCAAGATTCTTGAGTATGGCGCGTCAACTCAGCCTGGGGTTGCAGTGCGCTCATGATGGCATCCCAGTTGAGGGTACTATTTGCCCAATTATCCATCGGGATGTCAAGCCAAGCAATATACTGGTGATTCAAGATGCCAGTTTCGGAGAATTGGTCAAAGTTCTAGATTTTGGGATTGCAAAGTTATTACAGTCAGATGGCGACCATACAAAATTCTATTTGGGGACATTGGCTTATTCTTCTCCCGAACAGATGGAGGGTAAAGAATTAGACAACCGTGCTGATATTTATAGTTTAGGAATTATGATGTTTGAGATGCTCACAGGCAAAATGCCACTGTTAGTCCCATCTCATTCTTTTGGAGCATGGTATAAAACACATCACTATCAAAAACCACGTTCTTTTGCTGAGGTTGCGCCTGGATTAGAACTACCAAAAGAAATCGAAAATTTGGTTATGAGCTGTCTAGCTAAAGTAGCACGCGATCGCCCCCAAAGTATCACTGAAATCCTAAAAGTTTTAGCGTTTCTAGAAAAGCCTGAGCATACACGCGAAATTAAGCAAGATCATCTGCTAGTTCCTACTACTATAGTCAGCACTGAGCTTGAACAAAAGACAAAAGCCGATTTGCAGGTATCCTGGTCAAACGATGAAATCGCTCGTGCCATTTCCTGGCCTCAAAATAAACCAATTGCCGATATTGTCTTTCCCCAGCCCATTCATACCAATGGAGAGATTTTACCAGCCCTGTGGGTGATGCTACCGCAAGAAGAAATTCAAAAGCGCTTAGTGTGTACCCGCTATAACCAATTTCTGTTCATCTCTATTCCCCATCCGATGCTGCTATGGATTACTGTCATCTACAACCACAAACATAGTGCTAAATGGTTCCCTTATTACCTTGATCTCAAAACCAGCCTTGGTCAAGAAATTGCTCGATTACTACAGCACACAGGTTATTACCGCCTGTTATTCTTTGCACGAGAAACACCAAATAGCTGTACCCATATCTTACTTTCTAGCGTCGCTTCTGCCCAGCGCCAACGACTGCAAGAGTGGGTCGCTATGAGCAATACAATGATGTCCTCTGCCGACCCGCAAATTAGTAAAAGCTTACTCAAAAGCGAGTACGAAAAGATTAAGCCTCAAATTCTGGCAAAACTGGAAAGTATTGATACAGATTCTGCATACGACTTTTCCAGCTAGGAATAATTTCTTAATGTTACATCTTTATAGATGGAACTAAGGGTGCTCACTCACCGAATGTAAACTTTTATAAAGAAAATATATATAAAGATGTAAGTTCTAGTTATATGTATAAGGAGTGAAAACACTAGTTGCCAAATCACGGCTTTCTAAATTCTCTGTCAATCTTCCTGTATACATCATTCTGGGGAATTGTAAATTTACGCAAGTTAATCAGCACACTAGACCAACTAAAAAGAAGTCTGGCTCAAGCAAACAGTAGATTTGTCCTAGAAAATAAAAGTAAGTCTAGACTCTAGCAGATGTGTCCTAGAAAAGTTTACTCATTGTTAATTTTTTGAATTGGATTTTTATCCAAGCTTTGCACAAATTAGTTATCGAAGTTGACGCCCCGACATCCCCAGCTCTTTTCCTCCTTGGAACCAAGCAAGAGAAGGAGGTCGCCCACTGCGACAGTAGAACGACTCTATGCCATAGTGGAACCGGAATCTAAGCCCCACTGGTGCTTAAGAAGTTCTTGATAAGTTGCCTCGCGCACTACCATTTGCTCATAAAGCTTTACCAAAAAGTCTTTGGCTTGCTCATGGCTCATATTTTGCACTTGAGTAGAAAATGAGCAGATGCTGAATTGCTGTTCCAAGGATAGTTTCATTGGTTGATTCATAAGTTGACTCCGAAAAAACAAGGCGTAAAGATGATATCGCTCACAGAAGTCCAAATTGGATAATATTTGGACTTATAACTGTCCAACATTTGTTCCTCCGTATTAAGAAAGATAACAATTGTTTGACACATTGCCCACATCCTAAATGTGGACTTTTTCTGATCTGATATCTTGCACCTAATCCTACTGATATACCACCCAAGTCAGCCGAGCCATATTCCAGAAAATAGGCTGCGTTTGAACTCAGATAAATATAACTACCTCCCCGACTCCTAATTGCTTTGCATAACTCTCGTTTGCAAAGAAGTTCAGATGTTATCCTTAACCCTCAATAGTTTTCCTTAAACAGAAAAACTAAGATGCTTTCTCCCCAATATGAAGGAAGCTTTGGAGGGTAGGGATTTTAAGAAGGTTGGGGAATGAATGGTAATAAGCATGAATTATAATTGCTCTACCTTATTACGTGCAAGATGTCAATTTACCAAATTATGTAAATTCAGCCTCCTTAAATCACTTTGGAGGCTAAAAATATTTGTATCAAATTGTAAAAAGGAAAAATGCTCACGTTGAACAAATTGCTGAGTATATCTACCAAATAGGAGTCAGGAGTAAAAACTCATAACTTTGCAAATTCGGGATTTTAGATTTTAGATTTTTCCTTTAATCCCTGACGCAAGGGTAGCCCAGCGTCTCGTAGAGAGCATCTGACTCGCTAACGAGCGAACGCGAACAGCGTCTCACGCCACTTGACGCCAGTCCGCTCAAGTCGCCAGACCCTTTCGGCAGTTCCTCCTGGGGGAAACCCCCAAGACCGGACTGCCTCACCACACGGCTGGCTCCTCTACTTGGGGAAACCCCTCTGAGCGAGTGGCTCCCCTTCTCACATTGCCAGAGGCTAGCGCCTGCCGTAGTATGCCCGAACGTCAGAGCGTCTTTTTTAGGAGAAGGGCTGTAAGCACAATACTCGCTAACACCAGTCGCTTCTCCCAAGGGGAGACGCGCAAGGGACAAGTCGGGAAACCCGCTGTTAGCACCTGACTCACCGCCCTGCTTCACCAAAATTCAAAATCTAACATTGAATGACTCATAACTTTTTAGTCAAGTGAGACGATGACAACTGTTATGTTATCGTGCCCTCCATGCTCCTTAGCAGCCTCAACTAGAGAAATGGCGACCTTATCAAGCCAAGGACTGTTTTGGAGGCAGCTAGCAATCTTCTGTTCAACAAGTTCTTCGGTGAGACCATCACTACATAACAGCAAGCGATCGCCAGCTTTCACATCCAGTGGTTGCACATCAATCTGATGCAAGTCTTCACGCCCTAAACAGCGCGATAATACATGACGAAAAGGATGTAATCGTGCTTCATCTAAGGTGATGTCACCTATTTTGATTGCCCGTGCTACCCAAGTGTGGTCTTCTGTTATCTGTTCTAATTGCGACTCTCGGAAGCGATATAGCCGCGAATCACCAACATGAGCGCACCAAGGCGACTCTGGGGAGCGAAAAATTACCGCTACAACCGTTGTACCCATGTCGCCGCGTTCAGGATGATTTTGCTGATCCTGCAAAATCGCTTCATTGGCACCCCACAAAGCTTGCTCTAGCAATTCTTGAGAAGATTTAGAAGATTGCCAATTTGCCAGCAAATACGCCTGAATTTCTTTAGTGGCAATCCGACTTGCTTCCTCACCTCCGGCATGACCACCCATACCATCGGCAACAACGAAAAACCGTCCCTCTGGGTCGATATGGTAATTATCCTGATTATTAGAACGAATAAGTCCCGGATCGGTAAAACCCGTGAAATTAAGTTTCATAAATTTTTTGCAACAATTAATACATCCGATCGTAACGGTCTAGGCGTAAAAGTAGTCGGATCAGGATCACTGAAAGCCCTGCTGCAATTAAACCAGGCACTAGTGCCCACCATACATAATTAGTAACCACTAAAATCGTAGCTGAAAGTGTGAAACCACTGATTAACAGAGCATAGCTTATTGAAAGCTGAATACTGCTCTGCCGCCGCAACAGCCGTTCAGTTTCTATAGACCGAACGCGCAAGCGCATGTCTCCCCGTTCTAGCTTTTCTAGCGTATCCTCTAACCTACGTGGTAAACCCAACGCAGTACTACTTACCTGAGCTGCTTGGCGACTTAATTCGTTAAGAAAGCTATTCCCCTCAGAACCATTCATATCGGTTATAAGCTGCATTGCATATGGTTGGGCAACTTCCATAAAGTTAAACTCTGGATCTAAACCTTTGCCTACCCCTTCTAAGGTAGAAAAGGCTCGCATCACAAAAGTGAAGGTTGCTGGAAATCTAAATGGCTGATTATAAGCTATTTCGTAAAGGTCGTCGCTGATTGCCGCGACCGATTGATTTTCAAAGGGCTTATCCATGAAATGATCCAGCATGTACTGGACGGAACGCCGCACTGGGCCCATGTCATCCGTTGGGGCGATCGCGCCTAAATTTATCAGAGACTGAACAACGCGATCGCCATCTTTTTGGGCAATACCAAAAAGTGTTTCCATCAATCCTTGGCGGATGTTGGATTTAATCCGCCCCATCATGCCGAAATCGTAGAATATCAAAGCACCACTTGCACTAATGGCAATATTGCCTGGGTGGGGGTCAGCGTGGAAAAAGCCACTATTGAGTAACTGTAGTAAGTAAGCTTGAGCACCTTGACGAGCGATCGCTTTTCGATCCAAACCCGCTGCTTCTAAAGCTTCATACTGGCTAATTTTAATTCCAGGAAGATATTCCAAAGTCAGCACTCTGGAAGTAGCGTAACGCCAGTATATTCTTGGGACATTCACCCAATCGTAGCCGCGAAAGTTCCGGCGAAAAGTATCGGCGTTACGACCTTCGTTAAGATAATCAATTTCTTCCCAAAGAATGCGGCAACACTCTTCATAAATACCCAACCAATCTCGCCCCCGTCCCCATTTGGGATGGTTTTGAAAGTAGCGGGTAATTCCCTTGAGAATTTGTAAATCTATTTCAAATAACTTCTTTAGTCCAGGACGTTGCACCTTGACAACAACCGATTCCCCAGTATGCAGTACAGCTTTGTGTACTTGTCCCAAGCTAGCAGCAGCTAACGGAATAGGTTCAAAATTATGGAATAGTTCAGGAATTTTCTTGCCTAGTTCTTTCTCAATCGTCGCTTCTACTTGTTCATAGCTAAATGCCGGTACTTTGTCTTGTAACTTGGCTAGTTCTTCTACATATTCACCAGGGAATATATCAGCACGCGTAGAAAACAGTTGCCCAACTTTGATAAAGGTTGGCCCTAAATCTAGCAGGGTATTGCGAATCCAGACTGCTTGGGTTTTGCGTCTTGCAGCTTGCTTTGCCTCAGTCACACCACCTGGATAACTCCAAGATTTGTTGTATAGCCAAAGTTTGAACAATAAGGTCAAGACAAAAGACCAAATGTCCACAAAACGCCGTCTGCTAGAGTATTTTTCCCGATTCCAACGGTATGCTTTATCTGAATAACCTTGTTCCATATGCTGTGTGTACCGTTGGTTTGCAACCGAATCACTTAGAAGAAAAGACACTCTGATTCCTAAACTGTTTTTGATCAAGTGCCATTTGTGTTTTGTCCTTTGTCATTTGTGCATAATTTTTGGCCTAATGACTAATGACCAATGACCAACGACTAAATTTATGCAGAAGTTCGGCGATAATGTTGCAATTCTGTTCGTAACAGGGCAATTTCTGCTCGTAATTCATCAATATCTGCTTGCAAGTCACCTGAATCAGAATTAGCTTGCCCACTACCTGTGGTAGGTTGACCAGCATTAGCAACTTCTGCTGACCGATTTGCCCGCTCTAGGACTTCTTCTGTAAACTGGCGCAACTGCTCTCTAGCTTCCGCATCAAATTTGCCCAGATCACTCAAAGCATCGGTCAAGGCGACCTCTAAACGCTCATTAACTACTTCAGCTACTGCTCTGCCTACGAAAAAGGCTTGTACAAGGGGGTTACTCATAAATTTTTGTTACGTTGATCCGCAAGAGAATTATAACTTGCCTGTATGCTTTACGGCTTCTGCTGAGGAGTTAGAGATTTATGTGATGTGAGGCGCGACTTCAGCCCTGGCGATCGCTTTTTCTATTTCCCCATGTCCATTTTTCCTTACAAATAGTTAAATAACTATTGTAAAAAATATTGATTAATTGATGATGTGTCCCTGATAGTTTAAATGTATTTCCGTATTACAAAAACAAGACTGAACGACTGGAAGTCGCGGCTACACAGACTCTGGTCCGCCTGCGCGGACTAAATCTTCAGCTAGGGTCAGCAGACTTTGTACCCTACAGGAAGCAAGCTATGGGTAGCCGGGATTTTAATCGTCTGCTGCAAGATGTGAACATACCATATTTGTTGCCCTTGAACTATGAATAGCTATCCAGATTTCAGCAAACACGGCTATCAAGTTTTGCGAGAATTGGGACGTAATCGGGAAGGAGGAAGGATTACTTGGCTAGCATCAAAAGTTGATACACGGGAACAGATGGTAATAAAGCAGTTTTGCTTTGCTCAAGCTGGTTCGAGTTGGTCTGGATTTGAGGCTCATCAACGAGAAATTAGAGTGCTACAAGGACTTGCTCATCCTGGTATTCCCCGCTACATAAATTCTTTTGCTACGTCTGATGGCTTTTGTTTGGTGCAAGAATATATCAACGCCCAATCTTTGGCAGAACTCCTCGGTAAGTTTGAAATAGAGGAAGTTAAGCAAACTGCTGTCAAAGCCTTAGAAATTCTTGGATACCTGCAAAATCTCAATCCTCCGGTAATTCATCGGGATATCAAACCGGAAAACATTTTGGTAGATAAAGAACTCAATTTTTTTGGCTTACAATGCTGCCTTTGATTGCAAGTTGTGTTATAGGTGCTGTTGTGGGTTTTCTTGTGGGTTCTTATGACGTTGGTAATGTTGTATGTACTAGTATTCTTGTAGGTTCAATTATAAGTATACCCTTAGCTTTTGTAATATATTCTTTCAAAGAGCTTTTAGCTAGGGCTATAGATTTAACTAAAGACTCATTTACAACTGTACTAATACTACTAATATTAGGATTTGGAGCTAGTGTAGGAACTGGGATAATAGCGGGCTTTCTAAATCCATTTATTTTCTTAGCACTAACAGTAACCAGTTTACCTGCATTTTCCATGCTGCTTTATTCACCCCTAAAAAGACGTAGGTTGATTACTAAATATCGCCAGTCTGAGAAATCTTTAATCAAACCGTAATGAAACAGATTCCCAACTTATTTGATAGTTCGGGTATCTTGTTTTGTTTGTAAGGAAGATAAAATCGCACTCTATTTTTTTCTACCTAACTTAAGAATGCGATCGCCTTTTTTGGAAAGCGTTAATGTAATGCGGTAAGCGATAGCTATGCTGTCAGGCTTATCGCTAACTGCAACACTGCTATAGGACTCATATTTGATTGCGTGAAAAAAACTCAGTACACCTTTATTCCTTCTTCCCAGTCCCCAGTCCCCATTCCCTAGTAAAGAGTCTCTACGAGTAATTCAGGAATCAAATCGGATTGCTATAAAATAAATCCATAACTACTTGATCCGCATCCATTCTATGACCATAGCTCAAGAATTAGAATCTCAACAAGGCACCTGCAAAGATGTTATATTTCCCCCTGGTGATTTATTTAGTGATGAACCTCCCTTAGAAACAGAACTGCATCTACGACAAATAATCCTACTTTTAACATGTCTGGAATGGTTGTGGCGAGATAGAAATGATTTCTATGCGGCGGGAAATCTGACTATCTACTACAGTCCACACCAACGCAAATCAGAATACTTCCGAGGGCCAGACTTTTTTGTAGTGCTGGGAACTGAACGTAAAACCCGTAAAAGTTGGGTAGTGTGGGAAGAAAATGGCAAATATCCGAATGTAATTCTAGAAATTTTGTCTGACTCAACAGCTAATACTGATAAAAGTTTAAAAAAATAAATTTATCAAGATACTTTCCGCACGTTGGATTATTTTTGGTTCGACCCTTACACACAAGAATTTGCAGGATTTCATTTAGTAGATGGAGAATATCAACCTCTACAAGCAAGTGAACAAGGATATTTGTGGAGTCAGCAACTAGGATTATATTTGGGAGTTTATCAGGGATTATTGCGGTTTTTTACACGAGATGGTCAACTAGTACCAACACCTGAAGAAACGGCAGAACAGGCAGAACAAAAGGCAGAACAAGCAGAACAAAAGACAGAACGTTTGGCAGCAAAACTGCGCGAGTTAAATATCGATCCGGATACAATTTAGATTACTTTGATCGCTTATAAGATTCTATGCGATCGCCTCACTAATTCATTTAGGATAGTGTTGTGCTAAAAACTCCTCAGCCTCAGTCCTATCTTTAATCACACCATCCAAGGTAGCAGCAACTACATCATCTAATATTTGCCGATACTGCGGCCCTGGTTTGTAACCCAGTTTTTTTAAATCATTGCCATTCAATAGTGGCTGCACATTAGCCAAAACAGTTAAATATTCCCAAATCTGATGTCTAAGCGATCGCGGACTTGGCAAAGCAATTAAAATCAGCATTGGTAAGTCGTACTGTCGCAACAACTGCACTACTTGACTGGGACTTTGACACTTAGGCAAAGATTCCATTACCTCAGTTTGGGCAGAAGCTAAGTTTTGCAAGCGTTTAATGCTATCCTCTTGGAGTTGCAGATTTTTTGCTACTTTCGCCCGATATTGTGATGTTAGGTGGACGATTAATGTTTCTAAGCGCATTTCCCAATGAATGAGGGTTTGTTCAGCATCAAATCGCCGTAAACAGCGTTCTAGCAAACGTAATTGTCGCAGGAGTTCTGCGTCTAGCTTCAGGGTAAGATGGATACATTGCAATGCCCCTAAGTTATCGAGTAACTGCAAAGCCGATTTCCAGTAGGGGGCTTCTAGGATGTGTTTTAATTCTGTTTTCAGTCTAGTTTGCAGGGCTGGAGTTCTGCTATTCTCTTGAGCAGTGCGATCGTAAACGCCACTGTTGATCGCATAGCGGATAAACTCTTCAGTTTGCGGTTCTATCTGAAATCCAAAGCGCACCGCAAAGCGCACACCACGATAAATGCGGGTGGGGTCTTCGATAAAACTGTTGGCATGTAAAACCCGAATTTGCTTGGCTTCTAAATCCAGTAAACCGCCAAAGAAGTCAAGTAATTCACCTGAACGAGGGGTAGTAAGCCGCAAGGCGATCGCATTGATGGTAAAATCTCGACGATACAAGTCTTGACGAATAGAACTCGCCTCAACTTCTGGATTCGCTGCTGGGTAAGGATAAAATTCTGTCCTAGCCGTAGCAATATCTACCCATAGAGAATCTAATTCTGGGTCTTTGTGCCACAACAAAGCAGCAGTTTGAAAAGCCCCGTGGATTTCTAAGCGAGCCGCAGGGTAAAGTTGTTGGAGTGCTTTTGCTAGTTCTACACCAGCACCAACATCTGCTGATTTGTGAAAGCCATCAACTACGAGGTCAATATCTTTAATCATCAAGCTGCCTGCTGCGTCAGCTAACAGCAAGTCCCGCACCGCACCTCCGACAAGATAAAGATGCCAACCCCGTTTTTCTGCTTCTTGCGATGCTGTGGAGAGTAATTGCCATAACTGAGGAGCAAGTTTATTTTGCAATTGAGGGAGATTAATATTACTTTTCCCCCTCTTTGCCTTTCCCCCTCCTCCGTCTTCATCCCTTTGCTGATGTAATTCCCGCAAAACATCAGTACGAGTGACGATACCAACTAACTGCCCATTTTCCAATACTGGTAAGCGTCCGATATCGTAGGTCACCATCACTGACTCAATTTGTGGCAATGTCGTATCTGGTGTAATCGTTTTGAGATTCGTAGTCATGTAACCCTTGACTGGTGCATGACTAAATCCGTGATGCAAGGCGATATCGATATCCCGCCGCGAAATAATACCTACCAGTTGCCCTTGAGCATCGACTACAGATAAACCAGACTGTCCATAGCGTAATAAAATGCGCTGTGCTTCGGCAATTGTAGTTTCAGGCAGAATAGTGCGGACAGGAGAGGACATCAAATCCCTAGCGGTGGGGGGATGGGGAATTTGCGCTTTTACCCTGTCTAGGAGTTGTTTTAATATTGCCTGCGAATCGACCCCCCTTAGATTTAGCGATGCGGCTTGTGAATGACCACCGCCACCTAGAGGTTGGAATAATAGGTTAAGATTCGTTTTGGGAATTTGCGATCGCCCAATTACTGTTAAGCGGGAATCACTTTCACTCAAAGGATATTCATTGGCTAGTAGTATGGCATCAATTTCGGTTAATTCCACGAGTTCTGAAGCCAGACTGGATAGCCCCGGCACAAAACCATCTGTTTTCAGAGTTACCCAAGCAACCGTATATCCATGTAGACAGAGATATTCTAAATTTTCCAGCGATTCAGTTAATAGCTGCTGCAATTGCAAAGACAAGCCAGGGTCACGGTAGGTAGAAATTACTGATAAACTGGCATCTTGTTGCATCAACCAAGCCAAAGCCAAGGCATCCCGTGGTGTGGATTGGTCAAAGGTTAAGGAGCCAGTGTCAACATGGATACCCAAAGCCATCACAGTTGCTTCGGTAGGAGTTAGAGAAATTTGCTGTTGTTGCAATAGCTCCACAATTAAAGTTGTCGTGGCTCCTACTGAGGAAATATGCGATCGCCTGGCGGGAATATCTGATTCTTGTCCTAAGTGATGGTCATAAACTATAATCTCTGTTACATGCGGTAAATCTAACCACTCAGCAGCTTTACCCAAGCGATCGCGCTGTTGCGTATCCACCACAGTCAGAGAACGAATTTTTTCTGGATTCACCGAACGGCGTTCAATCAGCGAATATTCATCCCGATGCAATGCTAAAAAATCCCGTACAGTAGGGTCAGAACCGCCACTCAGGACAATCTTACTTCCCGGCACTAGCCGCGTTAACCCTACTGCTGCTCCTAGTGCGTCAAAATCTGCTGTAGTGTGGCAAAGAATTAAATCCATAGTTAAGAGTCATTAGTCATTGGTCATCGGTACTTAGACAAAGGACAAAGGACAAAGGACTAAAATGTTGCAATTTTTGCTAACTTAACAACAAGAAAAAAGTGTCAGTGTCGCCCTTTAGCTAAAATGAGCAGAAGCCTCACCCTTTACCCCTCAGAGTCAGCACCCTAATTGTCAAATATTCTGAAATAGATGATCACGGCGTTGTATGATTTAATTGGTTACTCGCCGTCACAGTCGTTGATATACCTCGCTTACTGCTCTCTGGGAAACCTACGTGAGGCAGCGCGGTCTTCTCCCATTCGTGAGATGCTAGCGCCTGCCGTAGGATGCCCGTTCGCCGCAAGGCGTCCCGTTAGGGAAGGGCTGTAGGGGGTTTCCACGCCACTTGACGGCAGTTGCTTCAAGTCGGGAAACCGCAAGGGCGCACTGCCTCCTTTATGCCGGGGAACCCGTCCACCGCAGTGGCTCCCCATGAGTGACTGCACCAAGCCGAAGGGTCAAAGGTTGGACAACGGGAAACGAGTAGACTTCCTTTCAAAGAATGCAAATTTACCATTGGTTGACACATCAGTGCAAAAGTCATAAACAATTCATCCTGTGTCGTAAAATTTGTGGGTTACGAAAGGAAGAAAAAATCAAACTGTTGGCCGTGGGGCATCAAAGGGACATAAAACCAGAGCTTTTGGAAATGTCCTATGCAATAGCAGGAGTCATACTCGTTGCCTACACTGTACAGCTTACTGTTAGTGTAGGACATATCACTATTTCGCTGTATTGGGAGAAGCAAAAATGACCATAATATTCCAGTTTGCCTTGATAGGTCTAGTCGTGTTGTCTTTTGTCCTGGTTGTGGGCGTCCCCGTTGCTTACGCCACTCCCCAAAATTGGGTTGAATCTAAAAAACTGCTCTGGCTTGGTTCTGGCGTCTGGATTGGTTTGGTATTTTTAGTTGGTTTGTTAAACTTTTTTGTCGTGTAGGCGACGGCTTCACTCTGGCGCAGGCACATAATATAAGAACTAGAGGGGCAGAAAAGCCAAGGTCAAATATTAAAGGAAAAAAGGAAAGATTTTTCCTATTTCCCTTCTTTTGACCATGCTTTCCTGCTCCTCTACATTTAAATAAGAAATGTATATTGACCGGAAAAAGTATAGTTGATTAAGAGGCAGTCATGGCAGTTTTCGAGGGAACTTTTACTCAAACGGAGCCTTTGCGGTTTGCAGTGGTGATTGGTCGATTCAATGACCTTGTTACCGGAAAGCTGCTAGAGGGATGTCAAGATTGCTTGAAACGCCACGGTGTAGACCCTAACCCCCACGGTAGTCAGGTGGACTATGTTTGGGTACCAGGAAGTTTTGAGGTACCTTTAGTAGCTCGCCAACTAGCACTTTCCCATCGTTATGATGCTGTAATTTGTTTAGGTGCAGTCATTCGAGGGCAAACACCCCATTTTGATTACGTATCCTCAGAAGTTTCTAAAGGTATTGCTGCCGCTAGCTTTCAAACTGGGGTGCCAGTAATTTTTGGCATTTTGACAGTAGACACTATGCAGCAAGCCTTAGAACGGGCAGGGATAAAAGGTAATCATGGCTGGGATTATGCCCTGAATGCCCTAGAAATGGCAAGTCTGATGCGGCAACTGCGTTCTAACCTGGCAGAGCCATATTCTCGTAATAACCAGTCTTTGCCGGCTTCTTTTCAAAGTGCCAGTGTCGGCAATTTAACTGTGGAGTCAGAAGAACTGGGCTAATTGACACTCTCAGGTATAAAGACAGGCTCGATTCTCCAAGCCAAGCAGGAAAGGGATAGTTAAATATCCCTCTAGATGCTCAAAACAACTATTAGGACGAGAAATATGTAATTACTTGCTCTTTTTGTGTTATGCCTCAATCTGCGTACTAAGTAGCCGAGATTTCTCTGGGCTAGGATGCTTCCAAACGTAGATAGTTATTCTTACACTGACTGCGACTAAAAGAGCAGGTGGCGTTCGCACGAGTCGTTTCCCTCTCAGCAGTAAAGTGAGTGAGTTTCTCAATTACTGCTTAATCGGATGAGTGCTGAATTATAAGTTAAAAAACTCGGCGCTCAAAACTAAATTAGGGGGTTGACAATTAGGGATAAATCTGAGAAACTAATATTTGGTTATTGATCGCGGGTATAGCTCAGTGGTAGAGCGTCACCTTGCCAAGGTGAATGTCGCGCGTTCGAATCGCGTTACCCGCTTCCAATTAAAACCTCTTGGAGTTAAAAATACCAAGAGGTTTAGTGTTTCTAGAGTGCGTTGAAGTGTTCGTCAATTCGCGCTGTACCTCTGTGAAATGATTCCAATGTGGGTAGATTGAACAAAGAAATCGTCTACTGTCCCAATTTGAATATCGTGCACTAAAATCATTCCTAAGAAATATAAAACCCAGCTTTAGACTAATCTAGATATGTATTAGCTTGGATACAATCTTTATAGGTGTAATCAATTCAGTTTCTGTAAGTAAATCAGTGAAAATAACTCAAACTATATTAACTACTGTAAAAAATAGTGAAATTAGTTTGTAGTCAGGGCTTTAGCCCTCAAAGTAGGGCTAAAGCCCTGACTACAAATCTTTCATTATTTACGCCGACTTACTTAGGGTGTATTACACTGGACAAAGGTGGCTGGTTAAATAATAGTGTTGTCAAGTGCAAAGGGTCTTTTAGCAGTGAAGTTAGCCACAATGCATTTGGGCAAAGAGTCACACACACGCTCTGGATGTTTTGGCAATTCCCGCTCTTGAAACGCTTGTGAACTAATCTCGATCTAACCTTGATAACTGGATAGTAATATATAGTGACCCAAAGGAAAATCTAGGGTTTATTGGTGTCTGTTGTTTATGAACGTAGCCTTCCCAAACGATTTATTTTAAGAGTGCTCGCCACGTAGGCTTAAAATTGTACCAGGTGTGCCAGCACAATAAATCCAAAAATGCAACCATATTACCTTGAAAGCGATAAATGAAGAGAAGGAAATTTATAAATAAGATTGCCAGTTCGGGGAAAGACTGCAAACAAAAAACCCCATACTGATATGGCAATTAGGATACTTAGAGTCTGCTGCATCTACTGTTTGCATCGCCTGTCCATCTTCATAAAGAGAAAAGCCTCTAAGGCATTTACTAAGGGATCATATTCTCGCAGTTTGTGTAAAACACGCTCAAGTTATTAGAACGCTTGTGCAATCTCAAAAACCCGAAAAAATAGACTTCAATACCGAATACCCCTGTCCCTGTCGTCGCCGGGGTCAATTAATTCCGATTACGCTGACAGAAGCATTTGGTTGCGATCGCTGTCAGCAAATCTTTGTAGTAGAAGATAATGGTCATGTGCTAGAACAGCTTTCTACCACCTATCCCTACAAGCGGGCTTGGCGTTGGATGGGAAATAGTTGGCATGTTGTTCATCCCCGCTTGGGAGAAAGCTATCTGCCTATAGCACTTGGCATTATTTTCGTGCTAGTGATTATATGGCTGCCGTTAGCACTGCGATTGGCAAATGGTTCCAGCATTATTGCTTGGGCAATGGTGGCGGTGCTATTGGCTATTCTGCCAGCATTAATGGTCTGGCTTACCTACAGACGTTAACTCAATGACTGTTGAAGTTTTGGATGATCACCCCGAACCGATTACTAGTGCCCAACGAGCCTATGAAGCCTCCCTAAAGTTGGGGATCACAAAGGGAGCAGACCGGAGTCGTGCAGTACTGGCGATGGCACAAGCCCTTGAGCGCTCATTTGACGACATTCTAGAAGCCAACACCTTGGATTTAGAAGCCAGTCGGGAAATGGCAGTGCCAGAGTTGATATTGGACTGGCTGAAGCTGACTCCCACAAGGCTAGAGATGACAGTAGACATTTTACAACGGTTGGGGGAATTATCAGATCCGCTGCGGCGCGTCAGAACTGCTGATTATCAACTGGAAGATTCCCAGAGTTACACCCAGTTAATGCCCTTGGGAGTGATTGGATTTATTTATGAGGCGTTCCCAGCTTTAGGGGCGATCGCAGCGGGTTTTTGTATCAAAACTGGCAATTGTTTAATTCTCAAAGGCAGTACTGAAGCTAGCCATTCCAACGCGGTGATTGCTGAGGTACTGCAAAATGCGATCGCCCAAGTTGGTCTACCTCCGGGCTGTCTAGAACTGATCACAGCAGAACATGGTGCTTCAATTCGGGATTTAGTTATCCAAGATCAGTACCTGAATTTAGTGATTCCCTACGGACGTTCTGGCTTAGTACAGCAGGTAGTAAGACAGTCAACTTGCCCAGTCTTAAAGTCAGCGATGGGTAATTGTTACCTCTACTGGTCGCTCAATAGCAACTTAGAAATGGTGCGCTGGATGATTCTTGATAGCCATCAGAGCGAACCAGACCAAGTTAATGCTATTGAAAAGGTACTAATTCATCGCCAAGCTTTGCGGTCTTCAATAGCCGTTCTGTGGAACAGTTTGAAGGAAAAAGGCTTTAAAATTAAAGGAGATGCGGAACTAGTAGAAGCCTTTCCCCAGTTGCAGTTGGCCAAAGAAGGCGAATGGGGAAACCCTTATTTAACTAGGACAGTAGCTTTTAAACTGGTAGATAGCTTAGAGCCTGCGATCGCCTGGATTAATGAATACAGCAGTGGTCATGCCGACTGCATCGTTACTGAATCCTACCAGGAAAGTCGGCAGTTTGCTTTAGGAGTTAACAGTGCCTCTACCTACATCAACACTTCGCCGCGTTTTTCCCGCAACCCCTCGCGGGGAGATTCAGTATTTCTCGGCATGTCTAACCAAAAAGGTCATCGTCGGGGATTTATCAGCCTGGAAACCTTGACCACTGTTAAGCACATTGTTCAGGGAAATGGCAGGTTTTAAATAATTCGTAATTTATACAGTAAGTAGAATTTTGAATTCAGAAGTAAAACAGTCTTTATGGCTGGCTTTGAGACTTAGGTTGTGTACTTTACTAAGTTGAAATCCGCTAAAATTCGTAATTCGTAAATTAGAAAAGAGTTTTACAAGAGTGCCTGTAACGGCAGTTCTATTTTAGTTGAGGTCTCAATCCCCACAAAATTCTCTTAATGCCCCATGCCCCAATTTAATTTTAAACTTAACAAAATCTTAATTTCTGCTTGATCCTGGGTTGCTAGGTTCCTTGTGTTTGGTTGAGCAGCAATTGGGAGACCAGTCAAATCAAGTCATTATTTGTGCTTTTCACAACTGACTCTCCTGAATGCCAACTGTATTTACATCTGGGTAGAGATGAATATGGAACTTATGGATGGCACGCGCCTGCTAGCAAATCGGTGCAGACGGCGGAGTTTTTTGTTGGGTGCAGGATTCTTAACGGGGTTGACAGTCGCTAGCCAATGGCATCCGGTATTGGCAAACTCAAGGTTTTCTGGCTATCCGTTCAGTCTTGGTGTTGCCTCTGGTGATCCTTTGCCGGATGGTGTTGTTATCTGGACACGACTGGCTCCAAATCCACTCTCTGGAGGTGGAATGCCATTCGTAAATGTCCCAGTGCGGTGGCAAGTCGCCCTTGATGAAAACATGAGACAGGTGGTACGGCGAGGAACAGTGCTGGCAACACCAGAGTTAGCACACTCAGTCCACGTTGATGTCCGTGGACTAAACCCTGACCGTTGGTACTGGTATCAATTTCAAGCAGGTAGGGAAGTTAGCCCCATTGGACGGACTCGCACAGCACCAGCATTTTATAGCTATATCCAACAACTGAATTTTGCTTTTGTCTCTTGTCAAGACTGGCAAAATGGCTACTATACGGCTTATCGGCATTTGGCTGATGAAAACCTCGACCTTGTGGTTCATCTGGGTGACTACATCTACGAATACGGGCCACAATCCGGTGGCCCCCGCCAGCACAACAGTCCAGAAATCATCACTCTTGCCGACTACCGCGATCGCTACGCCCTGTACAGAACAGATCAGAGTCTCCAAGCTGCTCATGCTGCTTTTCCCTGGATTGTCACTTGGGATGATCATGAAGTTGACAATAACTACGCCAACTTAATCCCTGAAGACAACCAAACCCAAGAGGCTTTTAAGAAACGGCGAGCTAATGCTTACCAAGCTTACTATGAACACATGCCCCTACGTCGGTCTTCACTGCCCAATGGCCCAGACGCACTGCTTTATCGGCGGTTGACTTTCGGTAATTTAGCTGAGTTCAATGTACTAGACACGAGGCAGTACCGCACTAATCAACCTTGTGATGATGGACTCAAACCTCGCTGCCCCCAAGCTTTTGATCCCAATGCTACCATGACTGGCTCAGAACAAGAGCAGTGGCTACGAAAAGGGTTAGACCAGTCGCGATCGCGCTGGAATGTGATTGCTCAACAAGTGATGTTTGCCGAGTACAATTTCAATAGTAGTCAAGGTCCAGGTGTCTTCAATATGGATCAGTGGGACGGCTACGTAGCTTTCCGGAATCGGCTCTTGAGTTTTCTAAACCAGCGTCAACCTTCTAATCCAGTGGTGATTAGCGGAGACATCCATTCTAGTTGGGTACACGACCTGAAGCTTGACTTTAATAACCCAAAATCACCGACGGTAGGCACTGAGTTTGTAGGAACTTCAATTACCTCTGACTTTCCTACCCAATTCATCGCTTCAGTTCAAGCTTCCTTACACAACAATCCTCATACTAAGTTTTTTGACGGTGCTTACCGGGGATACGTTCGCTGCAACCTTACCCCAGAACGCTGGCAAAGTGACTACCGCGTTGTATCAAGCATCGTTGACTTGAATGCCTCTGTCAAAACCCTAGCTTCGTTTGTAGTCCAAAACGGACAACCAGGAGCACATTTAAGTTAAGCAAATCTCACAAGTAATCAACCAAACCCCCCAAATATAATCTGGGGGGTTTCAATATAGTATGAAATATGACTTCGACTATTAGAATATCCGAATTAGGACGCTATTATCCCACATTCTTCTGGTGTTCGGATATAGCAATCCTATCTGAGTTACCAAAACTGCAATAAAGTTAAAACAAGGCGGAAAATAGGGAAAATTCAGAGGTAGTGTAGACTATTGAAGGCGGAAGCGATCGCCTGTTATAGGTTACACTGAATCAATTTTCCTGAAGAGTTATTTTGGCATTTCTTTGCAATACTTAACTAACTTCTAATTAAAAAAAGTGAGCATAGATTAAAAATGATAACTAACATCATAATTTATTAAGTTCTTCAGGCTAAGTTGAGAGTATGCTTAATAATTGAAGTCTAGTTGAGAATTTTAAGTAACTAGGTGCAAAGAAACTTAAACATTTGTTGAGTTTTTTCTACTTTGCCATTTATTTGAATGTTAAATACTAAAAAACAAAGTTTATTTGTCCCAACTTACTAACTAGTACAATATGACGCAAATAAACATACTATTTCAAATGGCGCAAGAGCTTGGAATACAATTGTTTTGACTTTTGGCTTTTGACTTTTGACTTCCGCCTTGCGGTGCTAGGTTGTCGAGCAAGGTGGTAAAAATCTGACCATAGCCAAGTACTAACAGCGAAAACAAAAGTAAACTTCACAAAAAATACGTAAGATGATCAGAAGAATTTTACTGGCTGTATCGGGATTGGGACACGCAGAAGAAATGCTCAAAACCCTGAAAGAAATCCCTTCAATTCAATCTGCAAAAGTTACAATTTTGCATGTTGTTCCTGCACAAAGTACTGCTACCACCATGACAGCTAAATGGGAAAATGGTGGTAAAATTCTGGCGAATGCAATTCAAACTTTGAATTTAGATCCTAGTCAGGTTTCTTCAATTTTGCGTGAAGGCGAACCCAAAGATGTAGTTTGCCAAGTAGCTGATGAAATCGACGCTGACTTGATTATTATGGGTTCACGCGGACTTAAACGTCTGCAATCGATTTTATCGAACTCAGTCAGTCAGTATGTTTTCCAACTATCTTCTCGCCCCATGTTGTTGGTAAAAGATGACATTTATGTCAAAAGAATTAAGCGGATTATGGTGGCAATAGACAACTCTGATTCTGCAAAAAATTGCTTAAAATTAGCACTGTTTTTACTGCGAGATATTCAGGGCGGCCAGTTAATCTTAGCAAATATTGCTACAGATTTAGGCGGTAAAAGATCGGAAATAACCGAGGTAAACCCAGAGAAAAATCCAGTTTTAGCAGCCGCAGTTGCCGAAGCTCAAAAACAGGGCATTCAATCTCGTTCTTATATCAGCAGTGGCAAACCTGGTGAAGAAATTTGTCGGTTGGCAGAGGAGTTGAATGTAGACTTATTATTACTCGGTTCCCCAGATCGTCGTCCATCGATCGCTAAGAGTTTTGTTGATATAGACCGACTCATCGGTTCTTCCTTGTCTGACTATGTTCGAGTTAATGCCACTTGTCCAGTACTGTTAGCGCGAACAATTGCTTAAGCTCAAGGGTGCTGAGTACTTTTTATTTGATTCAGCACTCAGTTAGCATGATAAATAAAAACCCCTACATTACTAGTATAGGGGTTATTTATTTTATACACAAACTCTTAACTATCTTTTCCACCTTGTCGGCTAGCAGTTTGGATGTACAGAATTAATAAAAACACAGCGGGAACCAGTACGAACAAAATGCTCGCTATGAACCCCAGGTCATTAACTTGCATGGCAAGAAAGCCTCTCTTAATTTTCCAGTCAACAAGATTAGGATAGCATCATAGATGACAGAGTTATACCAATTCAAAATTCAAAATTCAAAATTCAAAATCAGGAAACTCAATTTTGGTAAGTATTTTGACTACTGATTGGATAAAAATTGAAAATGGCAGATTTGAGAACTTAAGGTTTGGTGACTACACTGACTGAGCCATTCACTAAAGTTTGACAGGCAAGACGGTAATTTTCTGGCTTTTTTTTGAATTTTCGGTTCTCTACATCTGTGCGGGGGGAAAGATTTTCTAGTCCTTCGACTATCTCGACAATGCAAGTGCTACACTGACCATTACCACCGCAATTGGTCATCTTGCCAATCAATTTATATATATCAATGCCATTTTGCATTGCTTTTAGCCGGAGATTGGCACCATCCGCCGCTACTACTTCTTTATTTTCTTTAACGAATTTGATATTACCCATAACTGAATTTCTCCTTGGCTCTAAGCTTGGCTTTCAAGGCTTCATATTGACATGGCTTGATTCAAATCTTATTTATTATATTAATTCATTACAAAATATTAATAAATATTAACTTTAGAAAATATGATCCCACAAAAAAATAGGACAGGCATAACATCTGTCCTATAAATTTAAAATAGATTAACTTACCTAAATCCCACGGCTGCTTGCCAAACGAAAGCAAGCAACAAAAAGAATACGGGAATAACTGGGAGAACGTCCACCAAGGGATCGAAGATTTGGTAAGCTTCAGGCAGTTTTGCTAATAAAAGTGCTGCTTCCATGTTTGTTTAAATCCACCTATCCAACACAGCTTTCATAATTGAGAAGTATCTTAACATAGTTTGGGTCTTGGTCATTGGTCAATAGTTATTTGTCATTTCTTCCTCATCTGGTACTGATTCAGATGAGTTGAGCCAGTGACCAAATTCTATAGTGAAGCGATCGCTCAATATTGCTTCTCTAATATGCTGCGTAAAGCGAATTAGTTCAGTAATGTTGTGAATGCTCAACAAGGTGTAAGCTAAAATCTCCTGTGATCGCACTAAATGAGATACGTAAGCACGGCTAAAATTTTGACAAGTGTAGCAGGGGCAAGTTTCATCTAATGGTGTAAAATCTTCACGAAACTTAGCATTTTTTAAATTCCAGCGTCCGCCCTGGACTATTGCTGTACCATGTCTGGCCCAACGGGTGGGAATTACGCAATCAAATAAATCTACACCAGATGCGATCGCGATCGCCATTTCCCGATAAGTACCCACACCCATCAAGTAACGCGGCTTTTCCGGGGGTAGAAGCGGTGCTGTGACTTTTACAATCTCAGCCATCAATTCTGGTGGTTCTCCCACACTGACGCCACCAATGGCATATCCAGGCAAATCCAACTTAGCCAAAGCTTCAGCCGCACGGCAACGCAAATCCAAATATACGCCCCCTTGCACAATCCCAAACAAAGCCTGCTCACTGCTTTGATGAGCCGTTATGCAGCGTTCTAACCAGCGGTAAGTGCGCTCAGTTGCAGTTTCTACCTCTTGGCGAGTAGCTGGGTAGGGCGGACACTCATCAAAGGCCATAATCACATCTGCCCCCAAAGTATTTTGAATTTCAATCGAGCGCTCTGGTGTTAAGTTAATAATTTGTCCATCATGGGGTGAGCGAAAAGTGACGCCTTCTTCAGTAATTTTTCGCATCTCGCTTAAGCTGAACACCTGAAACCCACCCGAATCTGTGAGCATTGGACCGTTCCAACCCATAAATTTGTGCAACCCACCACCTCCAGCCACGATCGCTTCTCCTGGTTGTAGGTGAAGATGATAAGTATTGGATAAAATCATTTGCGCCCCAGTATCTCGTAGCTGAGATGGGGTGAGAGTCTTGACATTCGCCAGTGTTCCCACTGGCATAAATCTGGGGGTTTCTACAATACCGTGAGGAGTGAAAAACACTCCTGCTCTAGCTTTTGTCTGACTACAGCAAGCAAGACATTCAAAGGAAAAATTCGCACTCATGCCATTTTAGATTTTTGAAAATGCGCCCATAGGACTTAGGCAAAACATCCGAATGTAGGGACAATTCATAAATTGCCCCTACATAAATAAAGCGCAGCCTCAGATAAAATTGGTATAGTAGTCGTTATTTTAGAAAGAATCAGAACAGTCATCGTCAATTTCTGCATCCCATCTGGCTGAGAGGACTTGCTCCATCATCGCTTCTATGGCGCTGACATTTAAGTTTCGCTCTCGTCGCTCTTGTAAAGGGGTTGAGCGGGGAATCAACCGCAGACACACTCCTTCCTGCATCAAATCGAAGTGGGTTTCTTGTTCCGGTGACTGTTTTAGTTCCAGGTAATCAAAACTACAAACATTTAAGTATAGCGCATGGTTAGCCACTAAGGTAGACCTTTGTGGATTAGCAAAAACTTCCATCACATCCCCTTCACCCTCGCTCAGTACCTTATCTTCTTGGGTGTAGATGTAGTGGACTCGACCTAAATCTGCCAGCAATCGCCGGATGTCGAGTTTATTCACAATGATGCCCGTGTTAATAATGCACGGAGCTGGTATCCTGGTGTCGGGTAGATGGTGACTCATAGGAAAATAGCGATTGAGTTAAGGAGAGCGACAACATAGCTAAACTGTCATAATTGAATAGCTTGTTTACTCCCTACATTTAAAAAAATATCAATTTTGTGGGGCAATCGTCTAAATAATTTGGAGTAAGTTTTTAATTAACGAATACAAAATACAAATTTTGATTGCTGATGGAATTTTAATTTCCAGAATCTTATGTTTTTTGTATAAAAAATACTTACTATTATTTATCACTACTTAGACCAGCATAACAAAATTTTCAGTAATAATCTCTAATAGAAGTAAATCTTATTTAAAGCTTTAAAGTCTACTGATGTTGAATTGTACTAAAATTATCACTCTTATCCAGCAATTAACCTAATATTAATGTAATTAAGATGACAAAACAGCAACAGTGGTGGAAAAAGCTGCTGTTAAAGTTGGCAGCTAGTATAATATTTTATACTAGTATTCCTTTACCGGATTTGAACGGATTGGACTTTCGGGGAGTGGCACGGCTTGCTTCGCTTGTAGGGTTGCTAATTGGGGGAATTTTAGGGTTACTGGATACGGGGATGGATTATATTAGTATGCCCGTGCTAACTCGTAGTACTTTGGTAGTAAGTGTTTGGATTGCCATTACTGGAGGACTACACTTAGATGGGGCAATGGATACTGCTGATGGTTTGGCAGTGGGCGACCCAGATCGGCGACTGGAGGTAATGGCAGATAGTGCCACAGGTGCCTTTGGGGCAATGGCAGCGATCGCCTTGGTGGTACTGAAAATAACAGCCTTAACAGATATGCCAGAAAACCGTTGGTTATTGTTGATGGCTGCTTGTGGGTGGGGACGTTGGGGACAACAGGTGGCGATCGCGCGATATCCTTACCTGAAACCAACTGGCAAAGGTGCCTTTCACAAACAAGCTATTCGTTCTTATAAAGATTTGTTACCAGGATTGTTTTTGTTGTTTTGTTTAAGTGGTTTACTTGTGCTGATAGATAAACAGCAGCTATTTCTCGCAGTGACAATGATAATTGCTGGAAGTGCGATCGCCACTTTAACTGGTGCGTGGTTCAATCACAAATTAGGTGGACACACTGGAGATACCTACGGCGCAGTTGTCGAGTGGACTGAAGCCTTATTTCTCTGCGTGCTGACCACTGTAGGAAGTTAGGAGTGAGGAATGAAAAGTTAGGAGTTAAAAATCCAAACTCCTGTACAGACGCGATTAATCGCGTCTCTACTTCTAACTCCTAACTCCTAAGGGACTGACAAAAAATAAATTATCCAAAATTATTTGTACATTTGTAGGGGATCTTGACCTTGCGCCTTGGAGATGGGATGTTTTTTTAACTGGAAGTATCTAACTCCTAACTTTATTTAATCGGTTGCAGCTTTGTCACCTTGAGTTTAAAAACCCCAACCCCAGTTTCCCCAAAAGAGCGGACACGAATAACATAATTCCCTGTCTCTACGATGCGGGTAAATAGTAGGGAATTGCTACTACCATCAGGGCCATCATCATTTTCTGCCAGAGTCGATCCATCAGGTGCCAGCAGTGTGATGATGCTGTCAAAGTTTTCAGATGATAGGTCAACTGCTAAATTATCGCCCTTCTGTAACTTGACTGTGTAATCACGAGCAAACCCACCTTGACCTGTGGGAATGTCTTTATCTGAGAGGCTATCAGTAATTTCAGTACTGTTAGATAAAGGAATTGGACTATACAACTTATTTTGAGCAAAAGCAGCACTTGTACTGATGCCTATTGCCAGCAATGTGGCAGGAATGATGATGAGTTGTTTTAAACCTGCCGCAAAAACTTTATTCATACATTTCAAGCAATTTTTTCCACAAAAATAGGGTAATTCGGTCAATTTATGCACTTATATGTCAAAGCTTGCCCATTAATTCTGGATTTATCCGTCTTTGACGGTAGTGGCTACTGCTACTAATCCTAAGACCACAATTCCATACTGACGAAGTGTTTGCACAGCAGACCTGGCAGTAGCACCAGTAGTATAAATGTCATCCACTAACAGCACTGGGACATTTGGGGGACGATGGCGAAATTCTTGACCAACAGCAAAAGCTTTAGCCAAGTTTTTTTCTCTTTTAGATACCGATAAACCAAATTGCGCTTCAGTTTCTCGCACTCTTGCTAAACCGTTTAGTTTCAATTTTAATCCAGTTATTTCGCAGAAGCTTTGTGCGATCAGTGCGGCTTGATTGTATTTACGTTGCTTTTGCTTGCTAGGGTGCAGTGGAATGGGAACTACCACAGGTTGGCTATCTCGCCTCGGTGAATTTAACAACCATGCTTCTCCTAACCATTGACCAAAGGGACGAGCTATTTGGGGTTGATTTTCGTATTTCATCGCCGCGATCGCTCGTTTCACCGGGCCACCATATTCCCCCCAGCCAAATACTGGTATTGGTTCTTGCCACAGAGAAATCGGGTCTTTTCGTTGACATTTTTGCAGTTGTCTAGTGCAGTTTTGACAGAATTCTTCCGAGGTTGCACGTTGGCATAGAGGGCAATGGGATTGGAGAAAAAGATTGAGTAAGCCTGTGAGATTTTTAGTCCAAGTGTGCATTTTAAAAATTAGGAATTAGGAGTTAACTCCTTTAACTGTTGTGCAGTAACTTAATATACACGCGATCACAGCGTGTTGTTTCCACACCTGTTGCTGGAGTGTAGCCGTTGCTTTCATACAGCTTGACTGCTTCCACCAAAACGCTGGCGGTTTCAATCCAAATTTGCCCAAAACCACGATCTGCGATCGCTGCTTCTAGCTGTTGTAACAAATATTTCCCCAATCCCAAACCCCTGATGCTAGGCAAAAGATACATTTTGCGGATCTCTACAGCTTTTTCGCCACGATTTATGGGGTAATATGCCCCAGTACCCACTAACTGGCTTTGGTGTTCAATTACCCAAAACTCTCCCCCAGTAGCTAAATAATATTCCTCTACTCGCAGCACATCTCGGTCAGCACCGTTTGGTTCCCAACCCAGACCGTATTCTGATAATACATAACTGATGACTTCGGTGGCTCTAGTGCGATCGCTTTCTAGCCAATCACGAATTAAAAAATCTTGATAATAGTTTTTCATTACCATTTGCTGGTCAAGTTTACACAGAAAATTTTTCCGCATCTATATCCCAATTTACCTAGCAAATAGCAATTCTTGCAGAGTCGATTTCAGGCGCTACTATCAAGGCGTGAAATGCTTTGAGTAATGCGATCGCTCCATTTTGTTTGCATAATCTGCGAGCATTCTTCTGTATAAGGCTGTGATCGCTCTTGGCGGCTCTCCAAAGTCTTGCATTGCTCAAACGTTATCCAATTCTCATGAGAGCTTGCGCTAGTTACTGTAAAATTATTGCTAGTTATTAGCATTAATTTTATTATCAATCAGCCAGTAATGCTATTACCATGACAGCGCCAGAACAAAGAAACAGAAGCAGCAAATGAACAACCTGCAAAACCCAGAGCCAAATGAATTTATTTCTCAAATATCTAGTTGGGAAGGCAAAGGATATGAGCGAGAGATTGAAGTACATCCCAATCTTTGGCTTTCAATTTATGACATAGAATATTACTATGACTCTTTAGAAAAAACTGATGAATGGGATCATCCCGTGCAATTCCAAGTTCTCCTAGCAGGCAAAGGGTTTGAAGAGTTAGGAGGACAGATCGGGGAAGGATACACCCTTATCTCTGGTAGCGGCGTGCAACGAGCCATGTTGATGGGGAGTCTGAAAGGTCGGTACATGGGTGTGGACATCCATATGCCTCCTGAATTATTGAGAACCTTTTTCCCCGCAGAAGATGGAGATATTTCTCCCCAGTTGAAGTTTCTCACAAAGGGTAATGATTGGCAGACATTAATTTACCCGGAAACTACAACTGCTATCCAAGGAGTGGCACAGCAAATCGTCAACTGTCCCTACCGAGGGATGACAAAGCGGATGTATTTGCAGGGAAAGATCCAAGAATTAATGGCACTGCAACTTGCTCCGATTTTAGCACAGGAAGATGGACTGCAACCATCCCCACGACTAAAGACTCAAACCATTTCCCGTATTCACCACGCCAGGGATATTTTGCTTTCCCGTCTAGAGAATCCGCCAACATTGCTGGAATTGACGCAAATGGTGGGAATAAGCGATCGCACTTTGCGTTATGGGTTTCGAGAATTATTTGGCACAACGGTGTTTGGCTATCTCACCAATAAACGGATGCACAGAGCAGAACAACTACTACGCTCTGGGAAGTTAACTGTTACTCAGGTTGCCAATTTCGTAGGTTATGCCCAACAGGGACACTTTGCCATAGCTTTCAAGCGCAAGTTTGGCATTACGCCCAGTGAATGTTTGTCAGGTAAAAAGAATATATTAGGAGCATAATGCCGTTTTGCGACTGTAATGCCGTTTTGGATATAGACTAAACCACTAGCGCTTCTCTACACTAAGCTTCATTGCAATTAACAACTATACGCAATAAGTCTTTTAATCAAAACTGTGTGGGGAGCGTTATGAAAAGTTGGCAGCCCAATATCTATCTTACGCTAGCAGTAAGTATGGTAGGAATTATCAGCACCCTGGTGACTCAACCTGCTTCGGCAGAGGCGAAACTTGAGAAGAATGACCAAAAAGCCCTGCTTTTTCAGGGGAGCCACTCTCGTGCGTCGGTCACGAACGTTGAGAGAAGTGGCGTGGGTTGGGGGAATCGCAAAATCCGGCAGTTGAGCGAGTTTGAAACCCCCATCACCAGCGCTCAACAATTACTAGTGCAGTCGCCCACACCACAAACCACACCTGCGCCGACAATTATACAAATAACAGGGGTGAAAGCTAATCCCACAGACAAAGGTGTGGAAATAATTTTACAGACACCTCAAGGGACTCAACTGCAAGTCACAAATCGCAGTGCTGGCAGCAATTTTATTGCCGACATATCTGGTGGGCAATTGCGTTTAGCGTCGGGCGAGGCTTTTACATTTCGTTCGGAAAAACCGCTTGCGGGAATTACTGAAATAATAGTTACGAATATTGATGCAAATACTGTGCGAGTGACGGTGGTAGGTGAGAAGGCTTTGCCTACGGTTGAGTTATTTGATGATAATGCTGGGCTGGTTTTTGGTATAGCAACTGCTGTAACAGCGACACAGCCACCGCAGCAACCCCAAACACCGCAAACTCAAGAAAAGCCTGCTAGTGAGACACCACAAGAGCAACCAGCAGCACAGCAGGATGAGCCGATTGAGTTGGTAGTAACGGGGGAGCAGGATGGCTATAATGTGCCAAATGCGACGACAGCGACAAGAACCGACACCCCCTTGCGAGACATTCCCCAGTCAATTCAAGTCATTCCTAATCAGGTGATTAGAGATCAGGGTGTGAATCGACTGCAAGATGCGGTGCGAAATAATGCTCCAGGTGTCTCACAGTTTTTTGGTCAAAATCAAGCTTTTGTTATTCGCGGCTTTAGACAAGATTTCAACCTCAGAAATGGGTTTCGTACTAGCAGTGCCATCGCACCCTTCGATGTGGATCTTGCGAATATAGAACGCATTGAGGTGTTACGCGGACCGGCATCGGTTTTGTTTGGGCAATTGCAGCCCGGAGGCGTTATTAACACTGTGACGAAACAGCCTTTGAGTGAGCCTTATTATAGTGTCAACTTCACAGGGGGGCAGTTCAGCTTTTACCGTTCAGAGCTTGATCTTTCAGGACCCTTAACTGATGACGGCAATTTGCGGTATCGGCTTAATACAGCCTATCAAAACAATGGCAGTTTTCGAGACTTTGTGAGTGAGCAGCGCTTTTTTATAGCTCCTGTCCTGCAATGGAACATCAGCAAAAATACAACCTTAACGGTTGACTTCTCTTATACCTACAACGATCCAGTGGTTGATTTTGGTGTAGTAGCCCTGAGTGATGCTTCTCTGATACTGCCGATTAATCGAGCCTTATTCTATCCATCCCTAGACAGGTTTACTGAGGAACAGTATCAGGCGAGTTACCGATTTGAACATAAGTTCAGTGATAACTGGCAGCTTCGCAATGGCTTTTCTTTCTATAATACATATCAGTCCGGCGGCTCTACATACACAGATACTGACTTCCGTGACGATCGCTTTATTGACAAATCCTATACTGATGGTGTTTTTCTGCTCCAAGATTATGAAATGCAGACTGATCTAATTGGGAAATTTGCCACAGGTTCCATTAAACATCAGTTATTAGTCGGGTTTGATCTCAGTCGTGCGACCAGCTATCTTACGGCTGGTTATGCTCCATTACCGACAATCGATATCTTTAACCCAAATTACAATGTTACTCGACCAGATATCCAAATCGAGAACTATGGCACAACTTTCACAGACAGCTTGGGCATCTATATTCAGGATCAGATTGACATTACCGACAATTTGCACTTGCTAGTCGGTGGACGATTTGACTTCACCAAACAGTACGATAGTCTTGATACCTTTTCTCAGGGGGATCAAGCGTTCAGCCCTCGTGTTGGCATTGTCTATCAGCCTATTAAACCGATTTCTCTCTATGCCAGCTACAGTCAATCCTTTACGCCGGTGATTGGGCGATCGCGAACTCAAGAAACCTTTGAGCCTGAGCGCGGCAACCAATACGAAGTTGGCATCAAAGCAGACATTACCAATAAGCTGTCTGCCACGTTAGCTGCTTTTCAGATTACTAAGAGCAATGTGCTAACTAGTGATCCTGTTGATCCGATCAATTTCTCGATCCAAATCGGTGAGCAGCGCAGTCGAGGGGTTGAGTTCTCTATTGGGGGCGAAATCCTACCGGGATGGAATATCATTGCAGGCTATGCTTATACCGATGCGCGAGTCACCGAAGACAATGACATTCCAGTGGGTGAACTTTTGCAGAACGTTCCCAAAAATGCGGCGAACCTGTGGACAACCTACGAAATTCAAAGCGGTGACTACAAAGGATTAGGCTTTGGATTTGGGCTAGTCTTTGTGGGCGAACAGCAAGGCGAGTTTCCTAACAGCAACTTCCAAATTCCTAGTTACGTCCGTACTGATGCTGCCTTATTTTACCGCCGAGACAACTGGAGAGTTGGTATCAATGTGAATAATCTTTTTGATGTAGAATACTATGAGACTGCTACAAGACGAACCCTCGTCTATCCAGGCGCACCGTTTAATGTGCAGGCAACGATTTCCTACGAGTTCTAAATCAGGTGCTTCATTCAAAATGCAAGGAAGTGATTGATAATCTCATAAAGATGAGAGTTTTAACTCGCTTGCTTTGTTGGTCATCGGGGCTGAACAACTTGCCCCAGCACTCGTTTTGTGGACAACGCTTTAAATAGGAACTGCATTTTTTCTGTTAAGGCACTTACAAGTAATAAAATGCTATGAGCCTAGCTTTCGCCCTCCGGGCGAAAGCGCCAAAATCTCGTCGTTTTGGCAACAATATCCTTAAAACGGCTGGGTATTTTATTTTTTGGATCTCTCTTAATCTGTTGAGAGTTAATATTTGAAGTTTATAAACCCAAACAAAAGGTGTTTATGAAAATACCTTTGCCTCACTTTACTTAATCTATTGTTATTGAGCGTTTTGACATTCACACTTGCTTCAGCTTGTGCAATAATATTGACCACAGTGTTACTTATCAAAAAGTTTTAATAAAAAACATATGTCTTCAACTCCTCTAACCTTAAACCTAATTGAAGGTTCTGTCTCCTTCAGTTTTTCACCCCAAGCAGCACGAGAATTAAAGACAGCGACTGATCAACTGATGGAGCGCCTGAAAGCTGTCGCCGCTAAACCTACTCCTGGCGGCGGTAAAGTCACTCCCCAGCCTCCCTTGGAATATCGTTATACGGGTGAAGTATTTTTAGAAATTTTCTGCAATCCTAATATCTGGCCGACGCCCTTCGCAGCCAAAGTTTTGTTGACTGTCCGCAACGTCAACATCCGCTTGACTACTGAAGCTGAACTTACCCGCATCATTGAAGACATTAATCAGTATTTAGAGCAAGTAGGATAATACTTCCGATGATTTTTTATGCTTTTCGAGATTTTTAAGAAAGAATACTATACAAACTTTGGATTTTGCGAAGTTGAGCCAGCTGCTTGCAAAGGCTTTACGCTGCGCTATCTGTTGTATCAACTGGTGTCGGTTAGCCCAACTTAGCAAACTTTTCAGCACGGATTTTGGGTTTAAATAGCAAACTATCGCTCACTTGAGGGAAGCGATGTAATGAATTGCGAGTCAAAAGTGAAGTTCCTCCACTTTTATCAGATCAATGTAGGAACTTCACAGAATCTACACACCAGATTAAAGCTGTAGCACCAGATATACAGAACAAATGGTTCTGATACCTACTTCAACTTGAAAAATTGTATAAATTCAGACTCAAATGCTTCTGTGTTAATGAAAAACGCAAGATTCTATATGAGGCAATGCTCATCAAAAACCAGAGATTATTCCCCAGATTAAGCGTCGAATCGTTGATGGTGACATCCACACATCAAAAATAAAGTCCCAATTCCAAATCCGAAATTCAAACATTGATTAGTCGTTGTCCCACTGTTCACGACCAATTAGGTCGCCAATGCGATCGCGTAACAAAAAGTCACATTTCTCTAATTCACATTCAACACAAACCCACTCTCTCGCTGGAATGTATTGGCAGAGGGTATATATTGGCTGTTGTCTGCTAACCATTCCCTTTTGCACCAGTCGGCGTGCTTCGTCTTGAATCACATCTAGAGAGTAGTAATTGATAAAAGGCACCGTATTCACACTCATGGTTTTTACTCACAAATTAACACTTACGATAGTGTTCCCGTTAATAATTAGGAACAAACATTACAGAAATTAGACTTGTGGCTAGGATTTTGTAGTTTGCTATACGGAACTATTTTTATTTTGACGCTACATATCCGAAAAATATTTCAAGAAATATTAAGAAAGTCAACAAATCCTGACATTTATGGAAAAGCCGCTTTACAAAAAAAATTCCTTGTAGTTAACTTAACCTGCTAAGGTGGGTGGATGATTTTTATTCAACAAGTCTAAAAGTCTTGCCATCACTGTATTTAGGCAAGATTTGGTAGGTGGGAAGAATTCATATCGCGACGCGGAATAGCCCGCCGCAGGCATCGCTTACATATCAAATAATCACCTTAAAACCGGATCTAGAACTGCTGGTATTTATCTAACTGGAGTTTAGACTAAATTCTATTTTTCACGCTACAAACCTTGTGTAGCAAGCATTTTAGACTTCGGAATCAAAACAAGCCTAGAAATTACATAAGCCCGTCTGGATAAGGGTTTGACGGTCTTTTAAGCCAAACTAGTCTAAACTCCAATATCTAAGGGTAAACAACACAAGAATATTTGTCAGATACTAGGGTATAAACTGTTGCAAAACATAACGGTTAAAGTACACTACAAAAGCTTTTACTCTAGTATCTGTTAACAATTTCTTAAATAAAGCCGTAATTGCTTGGTTATTTTCAGCACTAATATCACACAGTTTTCTTTTGATAAACATCTGTAGAAGGATTGAGTAATACTAATTCATGATTAGGACACAGATAAAAATGTTTGAGAGAAGCAGTATTTATGCATTTGCACAGAAGCGTTAGTGTTCCTACTACCCTTTTGCACTAGAGTAAAGACGAAAGCCAAGGCACACGGAAAGCGTATACATGCAACTACCGATTCCTGAAGTAGGTTATGTTCACATTAAAACAGACGCGATCTAGTCACGTCTGTAAACTGTTTGGCGGATTTGCTGAGATTAATTGTTCTGAAGTTACATTGTTATTTAAGTTACTTATTCACTAGATGATTCATCATCTTGATCTGTGCTGTTTTCTACTGATACCAGATTTTCTGGCGGCCGCTCATGGTTAAGTTGGCTTAATAGTGCTAGTACCTTATTACCGCGTTCTATGGAGTGATCTTCGAGAAAGATGACTTCTGGTGTCCGACGTAGTCGTACCCGCGCCCCAAGTTCGCTGCGGACGTAACCCGTGGCCGACTTTAAGCCTGCCATTGTTTCTGCCTTAGCTTCGTCTGTACCATAGATACTGACGTAGATTTTGGCGTGTTGGAGATCGCCGGAAACATCAACATCAGTAACACTTACCATTCCTGTACCCACACGGTCATCCTTGATGCCGTTGAGCAGCATTTGGCTAACTTCCCGTTTGATCAATTCAGCAACGCGGGAAACCCGGCGATTTGTAGCCATAAAAATTTCGCCTCCTCACAGAGGTTGTACGATAGAAATAGATGTAAGTTGGGTAGACAGTACTTAGCGGGAGCAACGCCAAGAACAACCGTCCGTGGGACATAGCCCCGATATAGCGCTAATCTAGATTGTACTCAAGCCCAGCATTGCCCGTAGGGTGAAAGTAAGGAAGACTAGGCTGCCCACAAATAAACCCAAGATGGCGATCAAGGTGACTGGGCGCTTCAACAGTGGCACTAATGGCGCAAAGGTGTTCAGAAACAGGCCTAAGACGATAGTAATTAAGTACCGGGGGTAGCGAAAGACGTTATCCCAAAATCCGTCAAACATCTGAATGTAAACTGCCTTGTTATATACTTACGTTTGTTTTGATATGCTTTATCTACTCAATTGTAATCTATGCGGCTGGAAAATTAGCTAGTTAATATAAAATCTGGCTCGTCGGTTATATTGGCTTTATTTAGTCACGATTATTTTCAGTTAAATCGTAAGTAAATGGTAATTCAAATCCCCAAGGAAACTAGCCCGCGTCCATTTTTGAAGTGGGCAGGGGGTAAAAGTAGGTTAATACAGCAATATATTCCTTATTTTCCTAAAAGTTATAAAAATTACTATGAGCCATTCTTAGGTGGTGGTGCTGTTTTTTTCTATCTTCAACCAAGCGCAGCAATTTTAACTGATATTAACGACGAATTAATTAACACTTATTGTTGTGTTAGAGACAATGTTGAGGAGTTAATTTCTATATTGAAAGAGCATAAAAACCGACATAATAAAGATTATTACTATAGTGTCCGAAACAACTCTGGTGGTACTGATATAGAAAAAGCTGCTCGGATAATTTATCTTAATAAGACTTGTTTTAATGGTCTTTATCGAGTCAACTCACAGGGTAAATTTAATGTGCCTTTAGGCAGATATGAAAATCCCAACATTTGTCATGAAAATTTACTGCGAATAGCTTCTATAGCACTTTCTCATGCGGAGATTAAACAAGCAGATTTTACAGAAGTCCTAAATCATGCGACTAGCAGTGACGACTTTGTATTTTTTGACCCGCCCTATGATCCTATCAACAACACTAGCTATTTTACAGCTTATAGTCCAAATTCTTTTAGTAAAAAAGACCAAGAACTTTTGAGAGATACTTGTGCAGAGTTGGCTAGTCGCGGTGTTAAAGTTATGGTATGTAATTCTGATAGTGAATTTATTAGAAAAATTTATACTAATATCAATTTTGAAACTTACAGAATCAAAGCAGCCCGATCAATTAACTCAAATATAAAAAATAGAGGTATAATTTATGAACTATTAATTACATCTTTTAAAGATTTTTATTTGCCCAAGCAATGAATCTGTCTAAGCTATAAACTGCTAATAAATTATGGTTATCAATCACTCTTGCTTTCAGCCATTTACTTGCGCCTTCTCGCATACCTTCACCGCCTAAAATCACAATAGTTGGTGCAGGGTAATAGTGCTGAATATTCATGTTCAAATAAGGAAATTTTTCATCAACCGAACCAGGGCTTTCTTGCCATTTACACTCGAAGATTAAACCAGATGGCATTGTAGGTGAGCCAACAACATAAAAATCAACCTTTAGATCGGTATGATAAATTCCAGTTCCAACATAAACTTGTTTTCCATAACGTTTTGGTAATAAAGCAGCATTCAATATAAATTCTTTTGGGACATAGTTCCCTACTTGGAAATAATTATGCCCATTTAAGATTGCTTCTACATTTCCTTCTAAAATATTCCCAGACTTATTTGCCCGTCCGCCTTGAGTCAGAGCCATCATCAATCCCTCTGCCAAAAGTCCTGCTTATTATAGGATTTCACAGAAGTAGTAACAAATAATCAGTTGCTTAATATGAATTTTTGATTTTGACTAAACAAGGTTGGATTAATAAGCAAAAAATCCGAAAAATTTGGTATTTTTGTACTAGATGAATACAAATGTATTAATAATTGGGATCAAGAATGATTTGCTAATTCAGGAAGTATGAAAGAAATGGAATTTTCTTTTTCTCTTTGCCCCTTAACCTTTTTCCTAACCTCTCTAATAACTGGAATTGAGCTTGGATAAATTTTAGTGATTTCGCCTTAGCTTTAGCCTGTCTGGGCTTCAGTATGACCGTTGCGGATAGTCCATGCTAGTTCTAAGAGTTGAGTCCAGCGCTTTTGTAGCTGTTTGGGAGTGCATTTGATGGCTTTGGCGATCGCTTGGTCGTTTTGCCTTGCAGTTTTTAACTCTAATATTTGCTGTTGCTGTTCTGTGAGTTGATTTAAAAAGACTTCCCACTGCTGGGAAGATAAACCCAACTTTTGTTCTAAACCTGCACCTAACCATTGATGTACCAATTGCCAATGGTGTTGTTTGGCAAACTTTTCTACGTGGTATTTAAAGCGTTGTTGGAGATAATCGCGCTGACGGCTGGTTAAACCGAGAATTTGGTCAATTTCTGGGGCTGAAAGGTCTTGGAGTTTCAGGCTGAGGTAGTTCATACAGTCAGATTGTCCTTGAGAATCCAAGTATTTCATCAATTCAGTGATGACGCGATCGCGTTCTGACTCTTCTGATGGATCAAAATTAGTTTGAGCAATCATTTGCGATCGCAGCTGTTGCACCGCCGAGTTGCGCTGGTAAGATTCTGCTTCTTCACCCTTAGCAGACTCTACCGCCATTTCAATATCCACGGTAGTTTCTTGCGGCTGACGACGAGCAAAACCTTGGGCCCGCAAGATAATCAATTGCTGATTTGCACCACCAGGTAAATTGATCCGGCGTTTGGCATACTGTTCTGTAAACGCCATATATTCAGCTAATTGCAGCTGAGTACGCGGCGTATGATCATTAGGTAATTCGTTTTCTCTGCGGAAAGCTTTGATCGCTTCGATATAAAATGCTTGTAAAAAATCTTCAATTAGGCTGTAACGAGCCTCAAAGCCCAACTCAGAGCCAGATATAGTTACATGGCGGTAAACCATAGCACCCAAATTGCTATGTAATTCCACCCGCCCTTGTTTGGAACCTAGTTGGTAGTAACGTAAGCACTTTTGCATCCGATGCCTTCCTAACGTCATCTGCCAGGATTTGATTTGCCCAGATGTTTGGATACGGGAGCTTTTGTTGCAAATGCGTTCTACTTCTATAGCTATGCGATTTGCTAAAGCTTCTACGCATCTGGGTGCTGCTTTCACTTGTGCTTGCATTTCCTGACACAGCAATTCAATTAAGTTACTGCTGCTGCTGTCTGAAAATTCTTCGGTCGAAAGGTGATTATCAAAAATAGGTGTAGAGTTTGGTAGATTAACGACGTTAGCTTTCATGACTTTTCCAGGGAGTAGTATTGCACCGTAATTACAACGCAGACACAGCAATCAAGGCCAGTCTTGGCTGGAGAATCTTTGGGCATTCATCCATTAAGACTTGCCGCATGTAATGCTCACATCTAAAGCTCATATATAAAACTATAGGAAATACGAGAGAGTTACAGTTATGGCAATGTGTCGGTTTTTTCACAAGCCGCCACATTCACGCGGGGACATGAGTACCCGTCATTTTCTCAAAGTTGTCAAATCCCTTGCTGTAGCGACTGTTACCACCATCCTGTTATTGCATTTGTGCCCATCGAAGACATCGCCTTTAAATATGACAATTTCAAAACTGGAATCGCTTTAATCACAATTTCCGAAACGGAGAGGTGTGCCTGTGAATTTTAATTTTTATACCCATGCTGCTGCTGCTTCCCAACCTAAACCCCTCCGTATAATTACTGCTTCTTCTGCCGTCAGATCCAAAATGGTTGACACTTCGTATGTAGGTTCCTCGCCAGTATCTACAATTATGTCTACCAACTTGTCTAAACAGTCAAATAGCTCTACCCGCGACTGAACAGTTTCTGGATCTATCCGAATCATGCCATTATCTGCTTCATCTGGTGGCAGATGTGCTGAAGTTGAAATAATCGGATTGCCCAAGGCTGCCAGCAACTCCAAACACACAGTATGGTTTGGTACTCTAATTCCAGTAGTTTTCCGCTTGGGGCTTTGCACCAATCGCGGTACTAATTTAGTTGCTGGGAGCAAAAACGTGTATGGCCCTGGAATCAGGCGTTTCATAATCCGATAGGCTGTGTCACTTACGAAGGCATAAGTTGCCACATTTGAAAGCGAGGGAGATAAAAATGTCAGTGGTTTATCATTTGCTAGCTGTTTAATTTGCCGCACTCGTTCTACCGCCGACTTGGCATTCAAATCACAACCGATCGCATAGACTGTATCAGTAGGGTAAAGCATGACTGCGCCACTAGAAAGCGCCGACTTTATTTCCTCTATTCGGCGAATTTGAGGATTATCCGGATGAACTGGGAAAATTTTTGCCATAGAGGGATTGGGAATTGGGAATAGGGGAGAATAACTAATGACTAATGACTAATTTATTATGAATAAAATTGCTTATCTTCAATGTCCGACAGGGATTTCTGGTGATATGTGCCTGGGTGCTTTGGTAAGTTTGGGTGTTCCTGTGGAGTATTTAATTGAAAAACTCAATGAGTTGGGTATTGAACAGGAATATCAGTTAAGGGCGGAATTTGTCCAACGGAATGGTCAGCAGGCGACTAAAGTCCATGTGGATTTAGTAGACGATCACCACCACGACCACGAACACAGTCACCATTACACACGCCACTTGCCAGAAATAGAGGAGATGATTATCAAAGCGGGGTTGCCACCACGGGCAGAAGCTTGGAGTTTAGCGGTATTCCAACAGCTAGCTGTAGCAGAAGGAGCGGTGCATGGCATTTCCCCTGAAAAAGTTCATTTCCATGAGGTGGGTGCTGTAGATGCGATCGTAGATATTGTGGGTACTTGCCTGGGGTTAGATTGGTTGGGGATTGAGAGCAATGACGAAGGATTGCCCCTGCTTTATTGCTCGGCGTTCCCGACTGGTGGCGGCACTGTTCGGGCTGCACATGGTCAGATGGCGGTACCAGTACCAGCGGTATTAAAGCTGTGGGAAATGCGGGGTTGTCCAGTTTATAGTAATGGGATTGACAGAGAACTGGTGACACCTACAGGGGCCGCGATCGCCACTGCTTTGGCAACAGACTTTGGTTCACCACCCGCGATCGCTATTAAGCAGGTAGGACTGGGAGCAGGAACTATAAATTTACCCATTCCCAATATTCTACGCCTCTGGCTGGGTGAAAGCGTAAGTTTAAAGTCTAATTTTAGCGATTCTGAAGATACTATCGCAAATTTAGAAAATTTCAGCGATTCTGAAGATACTAGCTCAAATTTAGAAACGATATCAGTACTAGAAACCCAAATTGATGATTTAAATCCCCAAGCGATCAGCTATGTGTTTGAGGCATTGTTTGCGGCTGGTGCGGTGGATGTTTTTACCCAAGCGATCGGCATGAAAAAATCCCGTCCAGGGATTTTGGTGACTGTAATCTGTCATCCAGAAAATTTACTCAGTTGTGAAGCGGTTTTATTTAGCGAAACCACTACTTTGGGCATTCGGCGAACAACTCAGCAACGTGCCATTTTACAACGGGAAATTCAACAAGTGGAAATTGAATATGGCAAAGTGCGTGTCAAAGTAGCATGGAAGGGAGAATTATCAGAAAAAGTTATTGTTAATGTACAGCCAGAATATGAAGATTGTGCAGAGTTAGCTCGAAAACATAATATTCCCTGGCGTGAAATTCAACGGCTGGCGCTACAGCATTGGTATTTAGTCAATGACTGATACAAATTCCTCGTTCCTCGTTCCCAGTTGGAGACTGGGAATGCCATCCTAAAGGCTTCGCCTCTGCTCACACATCAATCGACTCTACTGTGTTTTGGCTTTACAAGCCTGCCATTGGGGTTCAGCCGGGATACGCGTAAAACAGGACACGTTGTAAATAAATGTTGCAGAGCGTGTTTTATTGATTTACCAACGTGCCCTATTTTGCAGCTATCCCGGCTGAACCCCTGATTGGAGCGGAGCGATCGCGCTTTTTGGTGCTGCTTCCTCTCTGGACTAAATGTCGTTTAACTACCATTAGCCAACATTTTTAGAGGTAAAACCCTGTTATATGGTAAATGGTGATATATGAATTTTTCTAGTTTAAGTAATGATGTTTTTCAAATAATTCGTACTAACTAGTCCAATTGGAGAATTGTCATACTCAAAATGATGAGAGTCGCTTACGTATTAAAGAATAAGTTTATCTACAACAACGCTTCGGATTACTTTTAAATAAAACTGATAAGCTATGCACTACCCACTATTTAATAGTTAGATTCAGGTACTGACACAATGTCTTCATCCATATCTTACTAAATTTTATATATTGTTAATTGTAAACAACGTTATAGCGTTGAAATTTCTAAGCATAAGTCAATAATGCCCCCTATCCAACTGATCTACACCAACGTGTCTAAGTTTCAGTTTAGTTTTTTAGTAGGCTTAATCAGCGCCCTTAGCATTTGTCTTAATCTACCAGCAGTAGCTTTACCAGGGCAAGACGCTGAGACAGTAATGCGATGGTCAGATGATCATCAGTTGATTGCTTTCCTCATGCCTAGCATCAAGTTACAAGCGGGAGAACCCGATTTGTTCTCTACATCTAAGTGCCTTGGCAAGGAGTTAAGTTTTGCCGTTTGGGCACCTAATGGCCTGGTGATCCGAGAAATGATCGATTATCGGTCTAGTGATACATCTTTCAACTTCGATCCAAACAATTCCGCCGGAATTAATCTGATTCGACAAGTGTACGATTCTGCGATCGCTCAAGATTTTGCATCTTCTACCCTGATATATAAGAGAAACGATAACACGCTCAGACCCAGTTTTTACCGAGGTAAGCGCTACGGATATATCACGGAACACTTTCTTGATCGCCGCTACCAAAATATAACTCAGCAACGCGGTGTGTCACAGCTAACATTAGTGCCTCTGGGCCAACTAGAAAACGAAATTCAACTTGATAAAAAAATCTAGGGTTATTTCCTCAACTTCGATAGTGTAAACTATTTCAACGTCAGATGGCGGCTGATTGCTGTGGAATTGGTCTATTCTTGCTTCTAGGTTGCGGCTGAGTCTAATGCATAAGCTAACTTCACTCATTCCTAACTAAACTAATGATGGCACGCATATACCCCGCTATCCTTGAACGGGGTTTCCTTACAAATACTGTTCATAGAAATAAACAAGCAAAATCATGAAACTTCTTAAATTAGTAAGCATGTTCCTGTTAACAGGAGCATTTGTAAGCGCTCAGACTATTATCAGCATAACTTTTTCACAGCCTGCTGCCTCACAGTCCACTAATCGCAGTAAAGCGATTGAAGTACCATTTAAAGTTTGCTATTCATCCGAAACATGGGTGCGTCCTACTAAAGCAGAACAAATAAACTTTCTGCTGTCTAAGAAAAGATATGGTGATGTGACTAAGGAACCTGAGCGTTATGAAAGATGGTTGAGCTATAATATTTATTCGTTTACAATTTTTGGTGGTAGTGCGTTTGCTGATTATCATTATCTTGCGGGTTTATGGACACCCATAGGTAATCCTGTATGGCAATGTGATAAATCATCAAGGCATAAAATTAACACTGGAGAGATAGCTGAAGTGTGGGTTTTGCTATACAGAGCAATAAGTATCAAGTGGGTAGGCAATCACTATCTTATGGTAGTTAAGCCTACACAAAAAGGTTTTCAATATATTCAATTATCTAGACGAGAGCATCAGGATTCACTTCCATTAAAAGTCATTACTGAAGACGGTAGTGAGATAAAAGTCTTACCCTTCTCACCCAACAATTTGTCTTATTAGGACTTAGGCATCGTACATAAGTACTATACGCAATTTAAGAGACCTCTTGCATAAATGCTTAAATTGTCATATTGAGCGGAGTGATACATCTAGCGAGATTCTTCTCTCCAGTGCGTTCTACTCAGAATGACATACCTGATTTTGGGACTTTTGCAAGAGGTCTAAGTGTTTCAGCTATGTTTAGCATCTAGCGATGTCTACGACGGGCTACGCCTACGCAAATAAGCGAATAAATAAGGGTTATGCGAAGCGCCCGAAACGAACAAATACCGTTAAACATATTATGGCTAATTTGTACAGTGCGTAAGTTTTAGTTATATGATTACGGAGTCAAAAAATGCCATTTCAAAGCACAGATGGACAAAGAAAAAGGGAGCGTTTATATCCGACTAGATGACCAAGCATTGTTACTTTGGCAGACTACCAATGGTTGCCTATAATTTTTCTTTTTAGGTCTGGAGTTTTAGAGTCATAGTTAGAAGCCATTTAATTACTTAGAACTTTTATCAAATATTGTGTCAATGTAAAGGCATCTACACCCAATTCACTACGCTCTTGAGCTGCTAAAACACCGGCTTGCGAATGCCACCAAGCGGCAGTTGCCACAATATCTTCTACGGGAATCTGTTTAGTTGCTGCTTGCGCCAATAATCCACCTAGTAGCCCAGTTAACACGTCGCCGCTACCACCACGTGCTAAGGCGGGTGTGCTTTCAGGAACAATCCAAACAGCACCTTGAGGATTTGCGATCGCAGTTCTCGCCCCTTTCAACAACACTATCGCCTCACTTTGCGCGGCTGCTTCCCGTACTGCTTTCACCCTGTCATGCTTGGCATCGGTGACATCAGGAAATAATCGCTCAAATTCGCCAGTGTGGGGTGTGAGTACGGTTACTGCTTGGCGTTTTATTAGTGTGGCGATCGCTCCTATTTGTGCCAGGATATTTAAACCATCGGCATCAAGAAGCAAAGTGCGTTCGCTTTCTATGACTTGTTGCACAATGGGCGTAGCATCTCGTGTTAAACCGGGACCACAGGCGATCGCATTAAAGGAACTTAGATCAGTTTTTTCTGGTAATTGCAATTGAGCGATCGCTCCAGTTTCCGTCTCTGGACAACCGATAATTAGAGCTTCTGGTAAGTGTGACACCAAAAGAGATTTCAGCGATTCCGGTACGGCAATCGAAAGCATCCCCACACCACTAGCCCTAGCACCCAAAGCAGTTAAAATTGCTCCACCTGCATAGCGCCGCGAACCGCAAATCAGCAGTAAATGTCCTTCCTTATATTTGTGGGTGACTGCTGGACGAGGTAGGGGTAAAGTAGCAAGTGCCGTTGCTAATGTAATACGTTTAATCCTGGGTGCAGCTTTCAGAACAGCTTCCACATCAGCTAAAGGAATATCGAAATCGATTAACTCAGCTTTGCCGAGATATTCCAACGCCTGATCTTGGAAGAAAGCTAATTTCCATAAACCCAAGCAAAAAGTGTGAGTGGCGCGAATCGCAGTTCCCAATACTTCGCCTGTGTCAGTGTGTAAACCTGAAGGTAAATCGATGCTATAAATCGGCACAGACAATTCATTGAGCTGATTAATTGCAGAGGCAATGGGATCAGTGAGGTTTTTTTCTAAACCATACCCAAACAAGCCATCAATCAACAAATCAGAATCTGGCAGTTGCTCAATTGTTTGATAAATTGGAATGCCCAAACTCTGAGCATACTGCAAGTGCTGCGAAGTTAATTCCTTAAGCTTAGAGAAAGGAGAATAAATCCAAATCTTATACCCGCGAAAGTGTAATTCACGGGCTACTACTAAAGCATCCCCGCCATTATGACCGGGGCCAACAAGAATTCCGACACGAGAAGGAACATCTTCCTTTTTAAGGGGATTTGGGAAGATATCTTGAATGCGACGGGCAATTAATCCCGCGACCTTTTCCATCAAAGCTACTACAGGCATTCCTGCTGCAAAGATCCGCTCTTCAATATCGCGCATCTGACCAGCAGTCACTACCACTTGCGAAATTTTTTCTTGCTTGTTCTGCATCAGTCTTGAGTGCTGAGTTATGAGTTTCACTAAACAAGAGGTTCACTACTTTACTCATCAGCTTACCTTGAATGTGCTTATCACATAGCAACTTTTCACTTTGCTGACTGACGTTATTTGAGTAAATCGCGGTAGTCGATCAATTTATTAATACAGTTTTGCGTAAAAGCCTAGCGTTCTTAATGCAGGGGGACGCATTGGCATTGCAGAGGAACGCATTAATAATGCAGCCGACTACATTAACATTGTATCAAGATGCATTGGCATTGCAGAGGGATGCATTAACATTGTATCAAGATACATTGGCATTGCAGAGGGACGCATTAACATTGTATCAAGATGCATTGTCATTGTAAGGTATTGCCAAATTTAATTCGCTACGAATTAATCAAATGCTCTACTGAGTCAGTTCGTTGATAGGTAGCCTTCCGTTTCCACGCCGATTAGGAGGTACTGCCACAGGCTGATTTAGCACAGTGAAAAATCACTCGGTTTTTTAACCAAACCATTTCCTGACTGTTGCAGAACAGTTCCCATGCCTGATTGACTAAACTCTTCAGTGCCTTAACCAAATTACAGGTGATACTGGCCATGCTGCAAGCGCTTGAAGAATATTTCGATTTACTGTTCCATAGCAGCAAGGCATTCATAAAGTGGCGATCGCCCGATCCGCAAATCTGAAAAGAATATCGATAATCAGATAACTAGGAATTCTCTTTAATAGTGACTAATCCATGTATGCCTAACGCTGCGATTACTCCTTTCAGTAATCCCCAAGTCCCATCGGCAAATACATTGATGCGATGAATGTAGGTGCGATAATAGGCGGACTCTAACTGTCTATCATTTACTTTTCCCACCTCTACCAGGTTTTGCACATACCTTTCAGCTTTGATCAGTGCTGCATAATCGAGATTAAACCAATATAACGATACTCCCACCACTGTCAAACCTGGAAAAACCAAGGTAATTAAGAGAATTCCTATACGTGCATTCATATATCTCATCGGCTGATATACCTGCTTAGGGACTGACATAGCTGGAATCCTTGTATTACCTGAACTTTTCACGGTATCTGGAAAACCTCTCTAAATCTCTCTCCTAAAAGGAGAGAGACTTTAAACTTTCCCCCTTCCCGCGTCGGGAAGGGGGTTAGGGGGTTAGGTTTTTCGTGGACTTTTTCAGATGCCGTGAAAAGTCAGTTGTATTACAACTTGGCAGACCAATTTAATAATGCGTTGGAGTAGGTAAATCAGATTTTGGGAATAATCCTCATAGGGTTTGTAAGCATCGTTTTGGTTGGGCTGCACACTATGAGAGCGCGATTTATCGGAAAAAAGCAGATTTTTGGCTGTTTATTTATTGCATTTTGCTGCATTTTATGTATTTGTTTAGCATTAATTCCAGCCCACGCAACGTCCACAGAGTCTATTGATACTTTGCGACAACAGCAGCAACAAACGAATCAGCAGCATCAGAGTGTGGTTAACGATCGCGATCGCTTAACAAATCTCCAACAAGAGGCCCAAAAACACCTCACTGGTTTGAAGCAAAATCTGCAAACCACAGATAGCTACATTCAAGAGAGCGAATCACGATTACAACTCGCTACCCAACGCCTCCAGCAGTTAGAAGCTGATTTAGCTGTGACGGAACGTTCATATCAGGAGCGGCAAATAGCAACAGTAGCACGATTGCGTTATCTCCAGCGATCGCCTGCATCTGTAGGATGGGCAGTTTTGCTCCAAAGTGAAAATATCAGCGATTTTATCAGCCGCCGTCATCAGTTGAAGTTAGTGTATCAGGCAGACCAGAAAATTTTGGTAAAACTCAACGCTCAAGCAAACCTGATCAATAAACAGAAAACGGACGTAGAACAGCAAAAAAACGAAATTGCTTTGATTCGTGAGCAACTGTTAGCACAAAAAGCCGATTATCAAACTCAGGCGCAATCACAATCAGAATTGATTCAACGCCTCAATAGCGATCGCCTAGCCTTGGAAGCGGCGCAAAATCAGCTAGAAAGGGAATCCAAAAATCTGGAAGTCTTGATTCAACAAAAGGTAGCAGAAGCTAGAGCAGCAGAAGAAGCCCAAGCAAAAACCAACGGCCAGACAAGCATGATCATTCGGGGAACTGGTGTGATGGCATATCCTAGTGATGCTCCTACTAGCAGTCCCTTCGGCTGGCGGATACACCCAATCCTCGGCTATCGTCGCTTTCATGCCGGGTTAGATTTTGCCGCTAGCTATGGTAGTACAATTCGGGCAGCCGATTCAGGAAGAGTGATTTTTGCTGGGTGGTATGGTGGTTATGGCAGAGCTGTAATTATCGATCACGGCAATGGCATGACTACACTGTACGGTCATACCAGCGAGTTGTATGTTTCCGAAGGACAAGCAGTTGAACGCGGACAAGCGATCGGTGCTGTCGGTTCTACAGGTTTCTCAACTGGCCCCCATCTCCACTTTGAAGTTCGTCGGAATGGTACACCAGTAGACCCAGCTAATTTTCTTTAACTCGTAAACCAAGTTTCTCTAGGCTGCAAATTTTATCACAGACATGCTATAATATGGGAGACTAAGGGCGCGTAGCTCAGTGGATAGAGCAACAGATTCCGGTTCTGTGGGTCGGGGGTTCAAATCCCTCCGCGCTCGTTTTTTATTTTAGATTGCCAAATTATTTGTCTGCGTTGACAGATTAATGCTGCTGATTATTTTGTGAAAGGCGATCCGAAGAATATTTTAACAAAATAAGGGATTAAGGCGGTTTGTGAGGTTTATCGCAATTGGGAAACGCGAGAGAAGCTGAGTAAAGTTGTTAAGTTAGAGGAATTGAGGGAAGCGGATTATAATCTTAGTCCGTCGCAGTTTGTGGATGTTAGCGATAAAGTTGTGCATCGGGCGATCGCGGATATTTTGACAGATTTAGCAGCAGCAAGACAGGGAATGGGCGGATAAAGATTTAGATGAGGTGTTAGCAAAGTTGAATTTATAACGTTTTTCATATAAGGCGATGCCTACGGCTGGCTATGCCTACGCATTTGTTATTTCGGCGAACGCATTTGTTATTTCGGCGAACGCATTTGTTATTTCGGCGAACGCATTTGTTATTTCGGCGAACTCATTTGTTATTTCGGCGAACTCATTTGTTATTTCGGTGTTCGCATTTGTTATTTCGGCGAACTCATTTGTTATTTCGGCGAACGCATTTGTTATTTTGGCAAACGCATTTGTTATTTCGGCGGACTCATTTGTTATTTTGGCATCTCCATAACGCACCCTACGAAACTACTAAGTAACCACGCAAAATTAATTACAGTCATTGCGAGCGAAGCGTTCGCGGAGTGTCTCGTTGGCGCAGCCTCTTGTAGAGAAGAGAAGCAATCCCAACCCCTGCGATTGCTTCATTCCGCTTCGCTCCATTCGCAATGACATTGTGTAATTAATTATGTTTAACTACTTATAAGAGTTGAAACTTATGCTGGTCATACTTGTGTGTACACCCAAGCCTACAAGGAGAGAGGCTTTAACGCTTACTCCCCAATGCTAGTAGGGAAGGAGTTGGGGGTTAGAATATTCGTAGGTTGGGGCGAAACCCAACAAACCCTGCAAAATGTTAGGTTTCGTTCCTCAAACCTACCTACACGTCTTATAGTGTTAGTGAGGTTTTTGATTACTTGCCATCTCTGCAAAAAGCATAAAACTTTACAGTTATATCAGCCTGCCAGCAGCGATAGTAATAAGCTAAGGGTTACGCAGAAATGAAAGGTCAAAACTCAAACATATATTTTGCGAGTGCGTAGCAGTTGCGGTCATGCGATCGCTTAAACCATCGACACTCCCTTTGAACATCAAAGCCGCATACTGAACTTGGCACTACACTTAAAATTTAACAGCGATGGCTGCGCCCGCCGTAGGCATCGCATTCTCCGAAATCTGCTTCCAGGAAGTTGTAGTAATAACTTGTTATATTTGACACCACAGCTTTCTTGACGCTCAAATTTATGCTAGCTAAATTACCATCACCTCTATTCATACTTCTATTAGGATTTGGCATAACTCAAACCTTTGGATGTACATCTGATAAAGATAATTCAGCGATCGCTCAAACTTCACCAAAGCCAGCACCCCAAGAAATTGTGCAACCAGGAGAAGTTCTGGCTCTACCAGGTGAGTTGGATAAAATACCCGTTTTTAACAGCAATAGCCCAGAATGGATTAAAACTGAAGGTATTTTACTTTCTACCTTTCCTACAAACGGTAAAAAAGTTCCAGCAGCGCACCTCAATTTTCCCTTTCAGGGACGCTTTGACTTATTCGCCCACCATTACTCCCACACTCCCAAGGATTTACAAACGTTATATTTGGGCGTAATTGTGTATAACCCTGGTAAAAAACCTGTAACACTAGATGTGTTGCAAGCGGCAAGTTATTTAATGCAAGATGCGCCTTTTGTCACCTTATCCCCCTACATAGAAAATAATGATGGTAAGGCTTACTCAGGGCCAGGCGATCGCGCTGTTGGTGATGTACTCAGAGGTGTTCGACAAGCAGATTTTCCCGCAAAGCTGATAATTCCCCCAGGACAAAGCCGGATGTTGTTAAATCATCCTATTCCTGTACGAAATCTAGAAAAGCCAGTGAATGGTCGCTCTACCTTTATGCGGCTGCGTAGTAGCGATCAAGTTTATGCTGCAAGTTTAGCAATGTTTGCCAAGAAAAATTCTGATAATACAGAACGCCCACCGACTCTTGCAGAATGGCAAGCTTTACTAAATACCGGGAACTTCGCCGGGCCGCGAGATAAAACCCCTACTTCTCCAAATGCTACCAGTGGCGCACTGATTTATGGGCGTGTAGCTGGGGTGTCTAGTGGTTCCCAGTGGCAAGCAAAGTTGGTGGATAATCCCCAAACCACAATTCTAACTATTCCCCAGCCTGGCAAAGCTATTTCCTATACTTTAGACACATTGCGAAATGGTCGATTGGGCACTCAACAAATCCAAACGGCCAAAATGCTGGTACGTTATCCAGATACGGCATACGAAGCACATGGCAATTATGCGGTGGAATATAAACTCACCTTACCCTTAAGCAACAATACCAACCAAAACCAGACCGTGACTGTGACTTTGGAAACACCTTTGAAGGAAGATAAATTATCCCAAGGTGGTGTGCGTTTTCGCAAACCATCCCTAGATTTTCCTTTCTTCCGTGGTACAGTACGGCTACGCTACTTTGATGACCAAGGTCAACAAAAGACGCGCTATGTACATCTATGGCACAGAACTGGTCAGGTGTTAGAACCATTGGTGCAGATTGTACTTCCACCTTCGACTAAGCGGATAGTACAGGTAGATGTGATTTATCCACCAGATTCGACACCACCACAAGTGCTGAGTGTAAGAACTTTAGAAAAGTGATCTCAAAAAAATCAAATAACTTAAGGCTTGTATGGTTTTCCAGTACACTAACGCATTTGTCACCATAGCATCGGTTAATTGTGAGGAGTTAGTGAATTTCTATACTAGATTTCTGGAGCAAAAGCCAATTATTTTGATTGCGAATATCTATGCTGAGTTTAATTTGGTTGGTATGCGATTAGGTATTTTTAAACCCAAGAACACAAATGAATCGGAATTTGAAGCGCTCGCCAAAAGTAAGATAAGTTTGTGTTTAGAGGTGAGTAACTTAGAAGATGCGATCGCTGATCTCACAGCTTTGGGCTATCCCCCACCAGGAAAGATTTCCATTGCTGACCACGGCAGAGAAATTTATGCCTATGACCCTGATGGCAACCGTCTGATTTTACATCAAGCCATAGTGAATGATAATTGATAAGTGATAATAATTTATTTGGTAATTGACTATGGCTATAACTCAAAACTATAAATTAAACCTGATTCAATGGTATCCAGGTCACATTGCTAAAGCTGAAAAGAAGCTCAAAGAACAGCTCAAGCGCGTAGATGTGGTGTTTGAGGTGCGAGACGCCCGGATTCCCTTAGCGACTCACCATCCCCAAATAGGCGAGTGGGTGGAAGGTAAAAAACGGGTGTTGATACTTAACCGAGTAGATATGATTACGCCGCAAATGCGATCGCTGTGGATAGATTGGTTTAAACGTCAGGGAGAAGTCCCTTATTTTACTAACGCTCAACATGGTAAAGGTATAGCAGAAGTGGCACGGGCAGCGCAAGCCGCTGGGGTAGAACTCAATCAAAGAAGAAGCGATCGCGGCATGTTACCCCGTCCAGTGCGGGCTGTGGTGATTGGTTTTCCTAATGTTGGTAAATCAGCTTTGATTAACCGTCTGTTAGGAAAGCGAGTAGTGGAAAGTGCAGCCCGTCCTGGGGTGACTCGCCAACTGCGCTGGGTGCGAATTTCTGAACATTTGGAATTGCTAGATGCTCCTGGTGTCATCCCTGTAAGGTTGGAAGACCAAGACGCAGCATTGAAATTAGCCATTTGTGATGATATCGGTGAAGCATCTTACGATAATCAGCTAGTAGCAGCAGCCCTAGTGGATTTACTAAACTATTTGGAAGCTGTAGCCACAGATTTGTTACCAAAAAAACCATTACAGTCCCGCTACCAACTCGATTCGGTATCAGACACCGGAGATGTCTATTTGCACGCCTTAGCGGAGCATCGTTACAAAGGTGATATAGAGCGAGCTGCAAGGCAACTTTTAACAGATTTTCGCAAGGGTTTGTTGGGTGAAATGAGTTTGGAATTACCTCCTAATTAATGATTTGTAAGAAAATTCACCCCCGGCTGTCGCCGTCCCCCCGATCCCTTGGGGAGCCAGTGCGTTGGGCGGTGCCGACTTGAAGCATCACAGGGGGTATTGACAGTACAAAATTCTCATGAATGATTTAGGATTGCTATATATTGTCAAATTGCCAAAAGATATACTTACCTTCAGAGGTTGTTTGAAAAGTCTAATTTATTACTGTTTCTTTTTGATATTAGGCTAGTTGACTATCTGTGGAAAACTTGTGGAAAAACTCAGGTAATTTTCCACAAGGTAATTATACTTAATTAAGTTTTATCAGCAAAATATCAAGTTTTCCACAGAATCTTCCACAAAAAGTAAGATTTTTTCCATAATCTAAGTTAAATTTAATCAATTTTTATACGTTACTTAATATTTTCGACTAATTATTTAGCCGTTAACACTAATGATCGGAGCGCTGGTTGTGGAAAACTTAAAATACATCTTCAGGATGGTTTTTGAGAACGACTAGTCATATTGATGCGATCGCTTAGTTGGCGTAGTGTTTGTGCTAAAGTGCGATCACTCTCATGGAGTTGGGTAATTTTATCGCAACTATAGATTACCGTTGTATGGTCTTTACCACCAAACTCCTCGCCAATTCTCGGCAAACTCAGGGATGTATGTTGACGCATTAGATACATTGCTATTTGACGCGCCCAGCTAATCTCTCTTCGTCGTGAGTTACCTTTGAGGTCGTCTATTGAAACATCAAAATTATGCGCCACAACCTTTAAAATTGCTTCTGGGGTAGCTGCCATTTTTTCGTTAGGCGGTTCTAAAACTGGTGTAATATTTTCCACCGTCATCGGTAAGCCCCAAATAGAAATATAAGCCACCGCCCGAATTAAAGCTCCTTCTAATTCTCGAATATTAGAAGTATAGTTAGAAGCAATATATTCAATCACGTCGCGGGGAAGACAAATATTTTCATCCTCGGCTTTTTTCTGCAAAATTGCCATTCTAGTTTCTAAATCCGGCTTTTGGATGTCTGCAATTAACCCCATAGAAAACCGAGAACAAAGACGTTCTTGCAAGCTAGGAATCTGGTTAGGAGGACGATCGGAAGCAATGACAACTTGTTTACCAGCTTCATGTAAAGTATTAAAAGTATAAAAAAATTCTTCTTGGGTGTATTCCTTCCCTTCCAGAAACTGAATATCATCAACTAATAAAACATCAGCGGCTCGGTAATGTTCTCGAAAACTTTGCATACTATCTTTACGAATCGCTGTAATTAAATCATTAGTAAACTGCTCAGTAGAAACATAAAATATTTTACAATCAGGAGAAATTTCCCAGCGATAATGACCAATAGCCTGCATAAGGTGAGTTTTACCTAAACCTACGCCACCGCATAAAAATAAAGGATTAAACTCCCTACCTGGAGATTCCGCAACTGCCAAAGAAGCAGCGTGAGCCATCCGATTGTTAGCACCAACTACAAATCGCGAAAATATATATTTTGAGTTTAATTCAGTAGTTTTTTGGTTATGATTAGGAACAGCTTCAGAAATACTGCTAGGATTTGGTGATTCCCAAGAAATCTCTCGTTCACTAAAATGAGAAACTTCATCACCTTGAGCAACAGTAATGTAAATACCCACCGGATGACCTAGAATATCTTGTACTACATGAGCAATGGTATTGATGTAATACTTCTGTAACCAATTACGAGCAAATGGGTTAGGAGTACGGATAACCAAACAATTATTTTCTAATCGCTCCGCACTAGCAGTTTTGATCCAAGTTTCAAAGGTGGGTCGGGATAGTTCAAGCTGTAAGCGCTCTAGTACCTGACTCCACAGACTTTCTATAGGAATTTCCATTATCCACCACCTTTGCTGCTAATCGTCACAATAGAAGATAAAGCACCAATTTAGCATTGAGACACGCTAGACCTAGAATAAGCTTTTAAGTTGTAATCATTTTGGGACATACCCGGTAGGCACACCACCGATTGATACGGAGAAGCAACGACACATGAAGACAACAAACCATGATTTGGCGCCCAAAAAGATTTATACCAGGGGTTTTCCCCACAGGTTGTGGATGCTCTCATATGGGGTAGTAGTGGTGTTCTTGGGGAGCTGCTCTCTTCTACCAACCAAGACCTTTGAGACTCAACAAAGCCAGACTCAAGACCAAAAAACAATAGAACCTAATCCGGTAATTGTCCCCCCACCGATTTTCTCGTCGTCGTCTGGAGATCCTAATTTTGTGGTAAAAGTAGTGCAAAATGTGGGGCCTGCGGTAGTTCGCATTGATTCTTCCCGAACAATCACTTCTCGCGTACCAGACGAATTTAACGATCCATTTTTCCGGCGGTTTTTTAAAGACGCAGCGCCACAGCCTAGACAACGGGTAGAGCAGGGTAGCGGTTCTGGATTTATCATTAATTCTTCAGGTCAAATTGTAACCAATTCTCATGTGGTAGATGGTGCTGATAGAGTGACTGTCATACTCAAAGATGGCCGGACTTTTGACGGGAAAGTTTTGGGTGAAGATCCAGTAACAGATGTGGCTACGATCAAAATTGACGCTAATAATCTGCCAACTTTATCTGTGGGTAACTCCGATGCCTTGCAACCAGGAGAAGCAGTAATAGCTATCGGTAACCCTTTAGGCTTGAATAATACCGTCACTTCTGGGATTATTAGTGCTACAGGTCGCTCTGGTAGCGATATCGGTGCTAGTGACAAGCGGGTTGATTACATCCAAACAGATGCTGCGATTAATCCTGGTAACTCCGGTGGCCCATTGTTAAATGCTCGTGGCCAGGTAATTGCGATGAACACAGCTATTATTCGAGGCGCTCAAGGTTTAGGATTTGCTATTCCCATCAACACTGTGCAAAAAATTGCCCAAGAATTAATTGCTAAAGGCAAAGTCGATCATCCCTATTTGGGTGTTCAGATGGTGACATTGACACCAGAAAATAAAGAAAGAATAAAAAATGTAGCAGGCGATGGCTTAAATATTACAGCAGATGACGGCGTTTTGCTAGTTGAGATTGTGCCGCGATCGCCTGCATCTGTGGCTGGACTACGAGTTGGCGATGTGATTAAAAGCATTAATAACCAGCCTGTTACTAAAATTGAAGAAGTACAAAAGCTAGTAGAAAAGAGCAAAATCGGTACTAAGTTACCAATAGAAGTAGAACGCAATGGACAAATTGTCCGAGTAGGAGTCCAACCTGCTCCTTTGCCCGTGAGACGTGAAGGATGATGTTACAAGTAAGGAGTACTGAGTGCTGAGTGGGAGAGAATAACTAATGCCCAATACAACTCTTGGAGAGGCTGCGCCCTAAGCGTAGCTATGCCGCAGGCTTTACGACGTCGGCTCCATCGAGTGTTCGCCCAGCGTCTCGTAGAGAAGCCGAGATGCTCAGTACAAGTGCCCAATGCCCAATACCCCATTACCAAAAGGAGTTTTTATCATGACTGAATTAGCGCCAATAATTCAATTAGGCAATCCAACATTGCGCCAAAAAGCTGCTTGGGTTGAGAATATTCAAGATGAGCATATCCAAAAATTAATTGAAGACTTAATCGCCACTGTTGCCAAGGCTAACGGCGTAGGAATTGCTGCGCCTCAAGTAGCACAATCCTATCGTTTATTTATTGTGGCTTCCCGTCCTAATGCCAGATACCCCAACGCCCCAGAAATGCAACCTACTGCCATGATTAATCCCAAAATCATTGCTCATTCAACTGAAGTTGTCAAAGATTGGGAAGGTTGTTTAAGTGTTCCAGGAATTAGGGGGTTAGTTCCTCGGTATAAATCTATTGAAGTGGAATATACTGACTGTCAAGGCAACTTACAAAAGCAAGAATTAACCGATTTTATCGCTCGGATTTTTCAACACGAGTCCGATCATCTCGATGGTATCGTATTTGTAGATCGTTTAGAGAACACTCTCGATATGATCACTGAGCAGGAATATCAACAACGAGTCGTTAACAATTAATAAAAGGGACTAGTACAGCACTTTCACTCAAGATGTATCATTAAGAACATCAGACTAGATGTTCCTAGATTACATCTGATGTTTCCTTTTTACTTAATAGCGATCGCTTTTCAGGAAAAACTTTTTGGTTTACTGACACTGATTCAGTACTCCGAATCAATATATGGAGGATGTCACCATCAAATCTTTCTGGTGCATTTCCCAAGCTAGGGTAGTGTAGACAATTTGATCTAAGTCATTATATTTTGGTTGCCAACCCAGTAATTTAGAGATTTTATTAGCACCAGCGATCACACAAGCAGGATCACCAGGGCGACGTTCTGTTTCAATAACCGGAAAATCTACCCCAGAAATAACCTTAACCCGTTCGATAACTTGACGGACACTGTATCCTTGTCCATAACCACAGTTGAGAATTTGGCTTTCGTTACCTTGCTCTAGATAGGTTAAAGCATCTAAATGTGCTGTTGCTAGGTCTTCAACATGAATATAGTCTCTAATTGCCGTTCCATCTGGTGTAGGAAAATCTGTACCAAAAATTTTTACTCCTAGTCTGCGTTTGAGTGCAGCATCACACGTAACTCGAATTAAATGAGATGCTCCTTTTGACATCTGCCCCAATCGCCCACCAGGTTCTGCTCCAGCAACATTAAAGTATCGTAAAATTACGTAACGTAAATCAGAAGCCTTTGCATAGTCACGAATCAACCATTCACAAGAAAGTTTTGATCGCCCATAGGGGTTAATAGGTTCAGCTGGTGTAGATTCAGTAACAGGACTCGTTTCTGGTTGTCCATAGACAGCTGCTGTACTGGAAAAGATAATTTGCTTGACACCCATGTTGCTGCAACAACGGAGTAAATTCAGGGTGTTGCGAGTATTGTTAGCGTAATAGTCTAGGGGACGAGAAACAGATTCGGGTACATTCAGACTGCCAGCAAAGTGTAAAACTGCCTTAAATTGATGCTGACAAAATACCTGACAGAGACATTCTAAATCTTTTAAATCACCGATAATTAACTCACCATGCAATACTGCTTGGGGTGAACCTGTAGAACAATTGTCATACACTACAACATCGTAACCTGCTTCGCCCAACTTACAAACTACGTGGGAGCCAATGTATCCTGCTCCACCAGTAACTAAGACTTTTTTATTCATCTGCCTTTACCCAGTAATACTACCCGAATAGTTTTGAAGATGATCGCTAAATCCAAAGCTAGGGAATAATTTTTGATGTAATAGAGGTCGTAAGCTAATTTCTCGTAAGCATCTTCTACTGATGCGCCGTAGGGATACATTACCTGCGCCCAGCCTGTGATTCCGGGTTTGATGACATAACGTAAGTCGTAGTAGGGAATTTCTTGTCGCAGCTTGATATCAAATTCTGGCCGTTCTGGACGGGGGCCAATGAGGCTCATTTCTCCCCAGAGAACGTTTAAAATCTGTGGTAGTTCATCGATTCTAGTCAGGCGTAACCAGCGTCCGAATCTAGTAATCCGAGGATCTCGTTCGTTTGCCCACTGCACTCCCCGTTTTTCGGCATCCTGATACATGGAACGAAATTTGTAAACTCTAAAGGGCTTTCCTTCCAAACCAGTCCGCATCTGTGTGTATAACACTGGGCCTGGACTATCTAACTTAATTGCTAATACTACTAGCAACATCAGTGGAGATAAAAACAGAAATAATGACCATGCCAGAATAATGTCTAATAACCGCTTGAGCTTTTGACTAATGCTGTCACCCGCTAAATTAAAACCAGCACCAAAAGCCAGCCAGTTATCCTGAAGCAGAAATGAGGGAAGTTTGTGCCACAAGGTTTCACAAATATCGGGAATCCCGTAGATGGAGACACCAGATAAACGTAACTGCATCAACTGCTGTATCTCTGCACCAGATAATTCCATTGGGGTTGTTACTACTACCCCTGACCAAGGTTGTTGACTCCATTGGGGTAAGTCATTGAGGCTCCCCACAAAAACTCGATTACTTTTTGCTAACTCATTGATGTTTGGCTCTGCTGTTGCTAGAACAACCAAGCGCCCTAATGAACTGTGTTCTAGAAAAGTTTTGCTAAATAAAATGGCTTTTTTACCTGCACCTAAAATTAGCCAACGGCTGTGTTGAGCTTGCGATCGCACCCACTTGGCTGCCCATATTCTTGATCCCATAGCCCAAATGGTAAATATGCCTAAGCTGGGGAGCAAAATTCCTCGTTTCAAGATCAGATATTTATCCCAAACACCAGTAAAGTAAATCAGAGCTGCAATAATACTACCAACAACAACATTACTAATCAAAATGCGGAATGGAGCGCGTAACCCTGCTATTTGGGTATCTGGATGGTAAGTATCTGCTAAATACAGCCCTGCGAGAACTAGGAAAAAAAATAAATAAATTAAAGGGTCAAAACTATTCAGATTTTGATTCAATCGTAACCATAAAGAGATAGACAAACTCAACAATAAACCCACTATATCCCCTAATAACAGTAATACACAGAGGAGATTATCTGTTTGAGAGAATTTTTTGGTTTCTTTGCCAACAGCAAGAGTAATAGTCATTTGCGGAAATTAGGAAAAATTAGAAAAATTACAGCATAGATATAATGAAATTGGACGCAAGCAATAATTACCATGAAATTTTAATGTGAGATTTCAATAGTTAAAAATATTTTCAAACCGTCAGCAAACTAAATGATAAGCAATCGAAAACAAAAGCCTGGCTTTACTAAAAAAACCAAGTTTCGTGAGTTTAATCAAAAAAGTCATATTGTATGTTTTACCATATCTTTATTAGCCCTTTATTTTTAATCCTTATTTTAGCTATCCAACCATGTAGAAATTACGTAAATATTTGAATTTATATACAAATAGTATTTTATTTTTGAAAAAGCTCCGTACATCTGGAGAGACATAAAATCAGATGATAATTCAATTTCGCTAAACCTTACTGTAAAAAGCTTATGACGAAATTTGTTGTTCATTTATCACTATATATTTATTGATTTACTTGGGACGGTGGTTACTGAGCGGCTTGCCTTGAGCGAAGCCGAAAGGAGCCGAAGTAGTCGAACCTATGTCGTACCCCTACGGGGAAGCAAGCTACGCGCAGCGCGATGCCCTAAGCCGAAGGGTCTCGTAGAGAAGTGCTGGCTATTCGGCGTCGCTAAAATATTCCTTGGGTAAATACATTAGCAGTGTTTATAGTAAATTATACATTAAAAATTAAGTAATATAATCAAGAAAAATCCGTAATAATACGTAGTTTTTTTCACAGAAAAACCTTGATAATCTTTAACTAAATCTTCATGGATTATTCAGATACAGTTGCAATCAATAAGGAGCAATTTTAAAGAACATTACACCAGTTGATAAGTAGGTAGGCATAATTAAACGTAATATGTCATTGCGTTTGCGTAGCTAACGCGATGACAGTCCATATTATATTTATTTACACCCATCCACTTATATCACCTCTCCTGTTCTACTTCTTTGCTCTATATTCAGTTCTAACTTCGGTGCAATACAGTCGAAACGTCATCCTGAATTTGCTGACACAAACACTTCCCTCTCATTGCCAAGGAGAGGGTTGGGGGTAAGGTTTAATAAATGTACTTCATGCAAACAAGAAGTGCTTTATATCAGTACAAATGAGCCAACTAAATGTTTAACAGTTTCCATATGTAGAGTATTAGGTGAATTATGCCTTCTCATCAAAACGAGCAAGACCTGATTAATTTTCAACACTATTGGCTGACTGTAAAAAGACGTTGGTTACTGATAATAACCATTATGGGGTCGGTCTTAGGAGTCACAGTGTTGGTTACTTTTAGTCAAAAACCAATTTATGAAGCCGAGGGCAAACTCCTTTTTAATAAGCAAAGTAGTGTCTCTTCCCTTACAGGTGCAAGTGAGCAGGTGGGACAACTGGGACAACTCAGTGGAGTGACAAGTCTCTCTAACCCTTTGGAAACTGAAGCCGAAATCATTCGCTCCTACCCCCTGAGTCAAAAAACTATTGCTAAGTTGCAGCTCAAGGATAATCTGGGACAACCATTAGCAATAGATAATTTTCTGCCTAACTTGAAAATCAAGAGTATCCGAGGGACGGATATTTTACAACTTTCTTACCGTAGTGCTAATCGTCAAGAAGCCACAGCTATCGTCAATACATTGATGAGTGCTTATCTGGAAAATAATGTTCGGATTAACCGTTCCGAAGCCACAGCAGCACGGAAATTTTTAAGCAAGCAATTACCTCTAATCGAGGCAAAAGTCACAGAGGCGGAAGCAGGACTGCGTCGGTTTAAAGAAAAATACGAGGTTGTTTCCCTAGAAGAAGAAGCTATACAAGGAGTCAAAAGGCTGAATGATTTATCCAGCCAGATAACCCAACTACGCGCGCAGTTGGTTGATGCTAAGAGTCGTTCTGGTGCTTTCCAAAATCAATTGGCATTGAACACACGACACGCTATGGCACTCACCAACTTAAGTCAATCTAAAGCAGTACAACAAGTGCTATCAGAATATCAGAAGGTTCAAGACCAGTTAGCAGTGGAGAGGTCACAATTTACCGATGAACACCCAGTCATTACTAATTTATTAAGTAAAGAACAAGCTCTCAAAAAGCAGCTAGAAGGAAGAGTGACCCAAACTCTGGGTAGTTCACAGCCTATCCCAGAGCAAGATTTACAAATAGGAGAACTCAAGCAGACTCTAACTGCTAATTTGGTGCAAGTGGAAGTAGAACGGTTGGGATTGGAGAATCAAGTTGGTGTGTTGATGAAGGAATTTGTACTTTATCAAGCACGTCTCAGAAGCCTACCCAAACTGGAACAACAACAGCTACAGCTACAACGACAACTACAAGTAGCACAAATAACCTACGAGCAAATACTTAAACGATTGCAAGAAGTTGAATTAGTAGAGAACCAAAATGTAGGCAACGCCACGATTGTTTCTGAGGCTTTAGTTCCTAAGAAGAAAATTTCTCCTCGTATTAGCTTGAATTTGGCACTAGGGGGATTTTTAGGATTCTTCTTAGCTATTGGAGCAGCTTTATTGCTAGAAGCTGTAGACAAGTCTGTAAAGACAGCAGAAGAAGCCCAAGAGTTATTGGACTATCCCTTGTTGGGTACAATTCCGGTTTTTGATCAAAAAGCTAGACTGGCTCGTGGTGAGAGTCCAACCGAATTAGTGGTACTCAATAACCCTTATTCATCGGTTAATGCAGCCTTTGAAATGCTCCAGACTAACCTGGGTTTTACGCTTTCTGATAAGGAACTGAACGTGATTGTGGTTAGCAGCTCTGTGATGAATGAGGGCAAGTCTTTTGTGGCAGCTAACTTAGCAGTTGCTACTGCCCAGATGGGACGGCGAGTGCTATTGATTGATGCAGATATGCGTCGCCCTCGTCAACACGAAATGTGGCAGCAATCTAACTTAATGGGGTTAAGTAATGTTTTAGTGGGGCAAGCTACGTTAGCAGAAGCTGCCAAGGAAGTGGTGATAAATCTAGAATTGCTCAGTTCTGGCACCATACCGCCCAACCCTGTTGCACTACTAGACTCACAGCGGATGAATGGGTTACTGCAACAAGCTGCCCAAGATTATGACTGCGTGATTATTGACACTCCGCCTTTAAGCCTTCTGGCAGATGCCTCGATTATAGGCAAAATGGCAGATGGAATCTTGCTAGTTACACGTCCTGGTGTAGTTAATTCTGATACGGCTAAGACTACAAAGGCACTATTAGAACATTCGCGTGTGACTGTGTTGGGAATGGTAGTGAATTGTGTAACTACTGATCATAATGACTACAGCTACTACTACTCCAATACAAATACTAGAGAAAATAATTCTAGGAAGAAGGATAAGATTAAGTCTAACTTAAGTAGAATCACTGGATTAAGACTGCTTTAACTGGTTAATAATTTGGGGAAATCAGTGGTTTTTCTGAGGTGGTTCCAGATTTAGGTTGTATAAAGTTATAGGCGCAATATGAAGTTAATGTGGATGATTTAGGAATTCACTCATGAATTTTAATATTCATAGAGGATTCTTGTTTACTTTTTGAAATATGCCAATGGTGTTCAACAAACACCAAATTTTAACTTCTAAACTACTTAATTTTTTATAAAAGTAATTTAGAACCCCTAAAAGATACTGGATAAAGTAAATAAAATGTTAATAAAATTGGCAATTCTCCTTACTCATCCAGTTCAGTATTTTGCACCTGTATTTCGTGAGTTAGCACAGCAACCAAATTTACAATTGAAAGTATTTTTTGGTTGTAATCATGGTGTAATACCAAGGGAAGATCCTAACTTTGGCGTAGTCTTCCAATGGGATTGTCAGCCAACAGCAGGTTTTGAACACGAGTTTTTATCTCACAATTATTTGGAAGATTTAAAAGGCTTAAGAGGTATCAGATTAGCGACTAAAGCTTTTACTGCTATTAATCGCTATCAACCTGATGCTGTACTAATTTTTGCTTATTCACCTACTTTTATTACCGTTAGTACTCTGTTGCTATGTCTAGCTGGACACAAATTAATGCTCAGAGCAGATACAACAGATGAGGCCTTATCGCGTTCTTATATTCAGGACAAAATACGTCAACTCTTCTTGTCTTTTTATTATCGTCAATTTACTCATTTTTTTCCTATTGGAACAGATTCTATAAATCATTATTTGCGGATGGGAGTAGATAAGAGTCGTATGACATTAGCTCACTACGCCATTGATACAGAATTTTTTCAAAAACAGGTGGACTTTTGGCTACCACAGAGGGAAACTTTACGAGCTAACGCAGGTATTGGAGAACAAGACCATGTTCTGATTTATTGTGGCAAGATGTTTCCACCAAAAAATCCTTTAATAATTCCTGATGCCTTAGAAAATTTATCACCATTGGAAAAACAAAAAATTTGGTTTTTTGCTGTGGGAGATGGGGAATTAAGAGAAGAGTTTGAACGAAGAATAAAAGTACAGCTAGGTGAAAGAGCAATTTTTGTTGGTTTTAAAAATCAGTCAGAATTAGGTCGATATTATGCAACGGCAGATACATTAATTTTACCTTCTCAAACAGGAGAAACCTGGGGATTAGTTGTTAATGAAGCCCTTCATTTTGGGTTGAGAGTTATTGTAAGTAATAAGGTTGGTTGTGCAAAAGAATTGATAACAGATATTGAACTTGGTAGAATTTTTTCATCTAATAACTTTTTTGAATTGGCAAAGATAATTTCGCAAGACATCTTGCAAAATAACTTAAAACCTAGAGAATTAAAATTATTACCTAATTCAAGTAAATTAGCTAAAAATGTTTATGCTCAATTAATTGCGTAGGTAATATATGATTGCATTTAATTTTAGTAATATTCGCTCAAACAATCCAATTGGGAAAATTATTCGTTTTCCTTTATCTTTATTACCTACAAAATCTATACTTCCTATTCTGCAAGGCCCAGCAAAAGGAATGAAGTGGATTGTGGGAAGTGGAGTACATGGAATGTGGCTAGGCTCATATGAAGTAGATAAGCAGAAGCTAATGACTGAGTTATCGCTTGAAGGCACTACTGTTTTAGATATTGGTGCAAATGTAGGTTTTTTTAGTATCTTATTGAGCCGTCTAGTTGGTGCAACAGGTAAAGTAATATCTTTTGAACCATTACCTAGAAATCTTGAGTTTATTCATCAGCATATACAGTTGAATCAAATAGATAATGTTGAGATTATTTCAGCAGCAGTCAGTGATAAATTCGGGAAAAATAACTTTGCTAGTTCTCATTTACACGCACAAGGATATTTGACAGATAACGGAGATTTAGAAGTTTCTGTAATTACTTTAGATTCGTTACATAATTTAAATAATCTAGTTAGCTTAGTTAAAATAGATGTTGAGGGCGCTGAAGCAAATGTATTGAAGGGTGGAGAGAAATTTTTTCAAGAACATAGACCAATTATATTATTAGCTACACATGGGAAAAAACCAGCTAATGATTGTCAAGTTATTTTGCATAAATACAACTATTCTATGACATTAATAAATAAAGATTTATATGGATTTGATTGCGATGAATGGTTGGTCAAACCTAATAACCAAGTTGCTAGTTATCAACAAGCACCTTAATTTAAATAAAAAATTGTATTTTTATGTATTTAGTAATACCTAAAAATCTATTTTTTGTATCAAAAATAAACTATTTACGAGCAATAACTAGCAAGTTACGTTAATAAATGTTCATTATGAATTATAAAATACTAATTGTCGGCAATATTTCGGAAAGTTATCAATTAGGTTCTATGTTGGTTAGAGCATCTCAAGAATTAAATATTTTGTTTAATACCAACGATACAAATTGGAATTACTACGCTCCCTCTATGAAATATTCATGGGGCAAAATAATTTTTAAAATATTAAATAAACGTCCTTTAGAGTGGTGGTTTTTTAATAATAATCTTATAAAAAATATTGTTAATATATCTCCAAAAATAGTTATATCTAGTGGCATTTTACCTTTGAAAAATACAGTATTTGATATCTGCCACAAAAATAATATAAAAATTGTAAACTATTTAACAGATTCTCCTTGGAGTAAACAAAATAGTTGCTCAAAATTTATTAGTAATTTATCTAAATATGATTGCATTTTTAGTACAAAAAAACTTCTTATGACTGATTTAGTTAAAGCAGGTGCAAAAAAAGTTCATTTTTTACCTTTCGCATTTGATCCATTCCTCCATCATTCTTTGCCGATAACAGCTAATGAATGTGAATCCAAATTTTTTCCAGATGTTTGCTTGATTGGAGGAGCTGATGCAGACAGAATACAATTTATTGACAAATTTTTACTTAATTTTAAAGGCAAGTTAGGGTTATATGGAAGTTACTGGCATAAAAATGAAAAATTAAATAAATTTTATCATGGTGTTATTTTTGGTGATGATTTTTGCAAAGTAGTGCATAACAGCAAAATAAATATTGGTTTAGTCAGACGTGCTAATAAAGATGAACACTCAATGCGTTCCTATGAAATACCTGCTTGTGGTGGAGCAGGTATTTATGAAGATACATCTGAACATCGTGATTTGTTTCAAGGTTATCCGGAGTATGGCTTTTTTAAATCATCTGAAGATTTAGCTAAAAAATGTAATTGGTTACTTGAACACCCAGTAGAAAGAGAGGAGATGCGACAGCTAGGTATTGAACTTATAGTTACAGGAACCAATACTTATACTGCTAGATTAAAGACTATTTTAGAATGGTGCGCTCAGAATTAAATATGCTCATACTGTTTCTAACTATTGTAATATGATTAGTGCTGTTCTTGTTACATATAATCGTGCAGAAAAACTAAGATTAGCAATACAAGATATTCTAAATCAATCTTTTGCAAATTTTGAACTTATTATTTGTGATGATTGTTCGCCAGATCATACAAAGGAAATTTGTGAAGAATTTGCTACCAAAGATAATCGGATTCATTATGTTAGACGCGATCGCAATTTAAGAATGCCTCACAATCTTAACGAAGGTATCAGAATGGCAAAATATGAATATGTTGCTATTTTACATGATGCTGATAGGTACGAGCCAGAACTGTTTGCTCTATGGTACGAGGCATTAGACAAATATCCCAATGTAGCATTTGCTTTCTATCAACATACAACCATTAATGACAACGAAAAAATTGTCCGCATATGTAGAGAGCCATTTGAAGGAGTAGTATCAGGTAAATATCTACTACGCCAGATATTTTTTCGTCGTTGGGGATTTGATTCACCCGTATTTGGTATTGCGATAGGCCGAAAATCACTATTTGAAAAATTGGGAATGTTTAACTCAATATATGGCTTTTATGCCGACGTTGATATGTGGATGTCACTTCTCCATGACTGGGATGCATTTTATGTTGCAAAACCTGTTGTCCAAAGCTATATAGAAACTCGACAGTTTGATGATAATACCTGGAAGATCAGTTCGATGATAAAAGGGATGCATCTCAAGCATCGAGAAATTGAGTTTTCTCAATCTGGTTGGTTACGCCTAACTATCGAACGACTTATCTATTATGTTTACTCCTACATAGTTAACATATATTATCTTTTGCTAAATTATAAGCATAAAGACTTTAATAATCTAGTTTTAGCTAAAAACTTTCTTAAAAAAGATACCTTTTTTTTACTTCCTTTTTGGTTAATTTTGATTGTTTTATACCCTTTGAGAGGGATACTTAATTTTCCCACTTATATTTCCAGTAAAAATAATTGATCGCTCATAGAGAAGGTAGAAAAATAGTATTGATAATAGCATTAAATGCTGAAATTGCTTGATGTCTGCCAGTATTAACAGCAGTTTAAGGAGAAGACTTATGACTTCATTTTTAAGTTTTCTTTCTAATAAAGTAGAAAGATATATTGAAGTATTGTTTAAAATCGACAACTTTCGTCGATTCAGAATGATTAAGGGGAAAGCAATTCTTTACTTACCATTTTTAAAAAAATTAGATAAACATCTTTTAAAAAGAAGTGTTAGCAATCTGAGTAGGGAAGCACTTAATACGACAGACAATATTTCTCCTTGCTTTTTAACTGCAATCCCTCATCCAACAACTGGGATAGGTCATGCTTTTTCGGAATGGAATACGGGTCGAATTATTGCTAGAATTTGTGGACTTCAATTTGTCCATATATCGTTACCTTCTGGATGGAATAAATTTCTTGCTCTTGAAGGAAATAATATTTCTCTTAAGGAAGTACTAAAAATACCTAGTATTAGGATTGTTAGGTTACCTGAGTTTAATTATAGAACAACAGATCCATGTCTCGAAATCAAAAATATTATTAGTTCCTACAAGCCCAAATATCCCACTCTATTTGTTTTGGCAGATGGACAAAATTTATATCAACATCATCTCTTTTTAAATGAGCTAAAACTCTGCTACTTTAGCTCGCATTCACCGTCTAAAATTTTATTAGAGATGAAGTATGGTAATAAAAGAATGCTTACAGTTGCAGTTCACATAAGAAGAGGCGATATAGAATTAATGCGCCAAAAGCATCACAGCAATTGGAAGGAACGTTATCTAGAATTAACATTCTTCTCAGAGCTATTGGAAGTTATCAGAAATTCTCTTCCAGCTTACGATATGACCTTTAATATCTACTCTCAAGGTATCGAAAAAGACTTCTTATCTCTGTTATGTTTCAAGGATACGAATCTGTTTATCAACTACGATCAGTATGAGACGATGAATGATAAGGTATTTAGTGACATACTTGTTTTAAGCCCTAGTGGATTTTCATTTATGGCTGGCTTAATTTCAAACAGTTTTAAGATAGCAAGATACCCCTGGTGGCATGATATTCCCGACGATGAAGACTGGTGCAGAGTGTCTAATAAACCATCTCAAGACTCTCAAAATATAGCTAATAAACTTTCATCTTTTTTTAGCAATTAGTTAGTTTAACATTGAATTAAATTCTGAGTAATTTTTGACATTATAAATTTATGCAAATAGTCAAAGTTTTGAAGCCGTTAGTTGATCGGTTCCCAAGTTTAGCACAGATGTATCGAATCTCGCGAGATAGACAATTTCTTTCAGAAACACCCAAAGATACACCAATGGGTTTCAAATTTTCTGGTGATCCAGTTATGCAACAGGGACTATTTGAGACTAGAGAATGGGATGTAGCAGTCAAATGTTTAGAAAAAGTAGATGTTTTTATTAATATCGGTGCAAATATTGGCTATTACTGTTGTCTAGCTCTGAAATTAGGTAAATATGTTTTTGCTTTTGAACCAATTGATTTGAACGTACAGTATCTTACTAAGAATATCAGTGCTAACAAATGGGATGAGAGTATCGAGATTTTTCCACTTGCTCTAAGTAATAAAGTGGGTCTAGTGAATATTTATGGTGGTGCGAAAGGAGCATCGTTGGTCAAGGGGTGGATGGGGATACCGGAGCACTATGTTAGGACTATTCCTACTACAACCCTAGATAATGTTCTGTGCGACAGGCTTTCAGGTAAGCAATGTTTTTTTTTAATAGATGTTGAAGGTGCAGAAAAAAATGTATTAGAAGGTGCAACCAAGCACTTATTACTAAAACCCAAACCCATTTGGATGGTAGAAATTGCAACTGAAGAGCATCAGCCTCAGAGCATTAAGATAAATCCAAATCTTATTGCAACTTTTGATTTTTTTTGGAGAAACGGTTACGAATGCTTTACTGCAGATGGATTATTTCGTAGAATTTCCAAACACGAGGTTGTCAATGTTAGCGAAACTGGTCATGATAACTGGTCAGTACATAACTTCTTGTTTATGGATGACAGTATAGCTAATCAAATACGAAATACTTTATAGATTGCTGAGTTAATCACATATGTCCTTAATTAAACGCAAACTTGCAAAATTTATCAATCAGTTGGGATACGAAATTAGTCGAAAACCTTCCTTCAAAGTAGTAGGTGAGGTACAAGATGCTTTTAACGAACAAAAGAGAATTTGTCAAGTTTTGGCTAAAGATGTTAAAGTTGTCTTTGATGTTGGTGCAAATATTGGACAATCAGCAGCTAAGTATAGAAGTCTATTTTCTTTGGCAACAGTATATTCTTTTGAACCTTCTAAGAGTTGTTATAACGAGATAGTAACTTTAGCCAAGAAAGACTCAATGATAATTCCTTTCAATATTGCTCTGGATTGTGAATTAGGAAGTAGCGATTTTTATGATACAGGTGGTCAAACTGCTTCACTTCTAGCACCGTCAGATCAGGTATCTTACTTCTATCCAGAAACTTACTTTGAAGTAAAGCGCGTAATAAATGTTCCTGTCAACACGATTGATAACATATGCACAGTCCATAATGTGTTTAATATTGATATTCTTAAAATGGATACTCAGGGGACAGAAGACAAGGTATTAATTGGTGCTGAGAATATGCTTAAAGGTGCTCATATTGATTTAATTTATACTGAAGTGTCTTTTACTGAAATTTATAATGATCAGGTTATCTTTTATGAGCTTTGCCGCCTACTGAATCAATATGGTTATTATCTTTTTAATTTATATGACTTCGTTAGAGGTTCTAATGGTGTAATAGTCGGTAATGATGCACTTTTTCTAAGAAAAGAACTATATGAACTTGTTATTAAAAAGTGAAAGTTAACTTAGAGCCTGTTTAAGAATAGAAAGTTTAATCAACACATTTTGGGACTTTGGAAGCTTTTACCCCAGAAGTGGAATGTTCGCCAAAGGAAAAGTTTTATATTACCGCCAAATAGGATTTTTATGACTATGTACAAACCACTAAATAGTAATTCACTATATAGTAATCAAGGTAATCCTTCTATTCTAAAGTTATTAGATGAGAGCGATCGCCAGATATTAGATATTGGTTGCGGCGTGGGGAGTAATGGAAAGTTAATTCATGAACTTTATCCTTTTACTCAGGTTACTGGGGTCACATGTTCACAGACAGAATACCAAAGAGCGTCGCAACAACTAAGCCATTGCATTTATGCAGATGTTGAGCGAGATACTTTTTATTTAAACCAGGAGTTTGATGTTTTACTTTTCTGTCACGTTTTAGAACATTTGGTAGATCCGGTTGCGACAATTAAGAAATTATTGCCGTATTTGAAAGTAGGCGGCAAAGTAATTATTGCCCTACCAAATATTGTTAACTGGAGAGAACGTTCTAAGTTATTGCTAGGCAAATTTGAATATACTGATGGTGGCATTATGGATAAAACTCACTTACATTTCTATACCTTCCATACCGCACCTCGTTACCTTATTGCTCCTATATCTCAGCTTTGCTTAAAATCTCACTTTGCCAGTGGCAGTTTTCCTTTAGGCAGATTGCGTAACAGGCTAATGGGTGAAAAGGCAAGGCAAGCAATGGATCGTTTAGTCTGCGGTTGGCTACCTAATCTTTTTAGTCACGACATTTTAATGCAAGCCATTAAACTTAATTAAATTTAAAATATTAATTTATGCAAGAGTTTCCTGTAATACTTTCAAAAACATTGCGCTTTGCTGCTCATATACTAATGTTTGACTGTAGTCAGTTTATTCTAAGAACAATTGATAATTGTACTCCATTTGTATGACATACTTATTTTAAGCCCTACCATATCTTCATTTATGGCTGGCATCGAAAAATTAAAAGGTATTGATAAATCATGATTTCAATTTACGAGATCGCTCCTTTGGTAATCCTTTGGCAAATGGATAAAGTCGAGTTTAGAGAAAAATTAAAATATCGCTAATCATACTAAAGTTTTCCTCAAATTTATTGCAAAATACTATATTTTTAAAGATGTTACATTTATTAAATCTAAAAATAATACAGGATATTGATGTTTTCTTATCAGTAATCTGTGAAATAAACCCCATCAAGGTATTTATGTATGAATGTAGAAAGACGTGCCTTAAATGGCATTGTTGTTAATATTTTCTCATTTGCTTTCAATTTGGGTCAGACTGTTTTAATTGTCCCAATTCTCATTAAATTTTGGGGTGTCGAGAGTTATGGATTATGGCTAACGATATCTGCATTTCTAAGTTTATTGCAAACTATTGATAATGGTCATCAAAACTATGTTGGTAATGAGTTAACTAAGTTTTACATAACTGGATATGGTACAGAAAAATTAAAACAGACATTAGCTTCTAGTATTTGGATGGCGGGAATATTAGGCTGTTTGCAATTAATAATATTAATTGGAATAATAGCTTTTGGTTTTATAGAAAAAGTTTTTGGAAGTAGTTCAATAATAACAGAAAATCAAGAAATTGGAGATGCACTTATTGTTTTAGTAATTACATGGATATTAACTGGTTCTGTTGGGGGTATTCTATCTCGTCTTTACTTACCACTTGGAATGTATGTAAGGTTTACCACCTGGGGAATAATTGCACAGTTTTTTAAAGTAACTAGTATTTTATTGACTGCTATATTAGGAGGAAAACTACTTGTAGCTTGTATAGCTAGCAGTTTGGTTTCCTTACTTGTATACATATTTTTCTTTAGAGAAGTATATCAAATTTTTCATAACCTTTATCCATTTTGGACTAATGGTAGTTGGAAAATAGCATTTACTAATGTTTTTAAATCGTTTTTTGTTACAGGTGTTGGATTTTTATTGCAATTACAAAATAATGGGTTAACTTTATTTGTGTCTGGCATAGTTGGAGCAGCATTTATTCCTGCACTTAGCACTATGCGAACTCTTACTAATACTTTTTTAGCGGGAACTGCAATTGTTACAATGTCATTAATACCTGAGATGACCCGCTATCATACTCAAGGTGAACATAAAAAATTAGCAGATATGATTTCTACGGCTTGGTGGTCAGGGGGTCTATTAATTAATCTTGGCTTAGTGATTACACTACCATGTATTGAGCCAATATATTTGCATTGGACAAGAGGTCAAATCAGCTTTAATTGGGTGCTTTACCTAATATTAGCTTGGTCAATTTCGCTAAAAAACTTTGGTAATCCTCAAAGCATTTATCTAATGGGGATTAATCAGATAAAAGCACAAACAACAATTGCGGTTGTGCAAACGGCAATTATTTTAGGCATAACTAGCCTTTTTTTGGCTAAATATGGTTTGGTTGCTGTGGGGATAGCAATAGTCTGTAGTGAAATCATTGGTTCAGTGATAATAGCAACAATTTATACCATTATAGAACTGAGGAGTCTGGGTGGTAACTTACTCTTTACTAGAATTGTTTCAGCTTTTTTTGCTGTTGTCATAGTGGGGTTGACTTATATATCTGTAGGACTATATTGGTTGAGTCCGTTAATTGCATCAATAGTTGGAGGAATAATTTTGATAGGACTATATTTATGGCAATGGCAATATTTATCTATAGATGTACGTTATAGGCTAATTAAACTATTTTATAAATTTACATCTTTAAACTATAAGCATCCGACTTGAGTCTTGCTAAGTATACTGAGAACCAAAGTTTTCTCCGGCAACCTTTCAGTCAGTTTGGATTTTCAAAAATCAAATGGATTCCTATAGTCAAGATTAACATCAAGTCTAAATTACAAGTTGACCAATTCTAATTTGTTATCCAATTAAATGGATATGGGATTATAAGTTACAGAACTACTACATTCACAAAAATGAATAAATTTTCTTATTTAGACACAACATTAATATTTATACTAATATTTTCAGTTATTCCAGGTTTTTTTGGTCTTTTTGAATTTTCTTTAGGAATTTTTGCTGTCATCCCTTTAATTCTGATGATGCGTTTGTCAGTATTAGATGGAAGTTTGGAAACTCGGATGCTATCAATAAGCTACTCAATCAGTCAATTTATTTGTTGGGTCATTGGGTTCTTAGGTTGCATATATTTTCTATCTCCAAAAGGTTTCAATATTGGAACTCATACCGTAGTTACAATGGTTTTAATTAACTTAGTCATGTGGGGAAGTTTAATCGGTACTTTAGTTGCTAAACCTTTTAAAAAATCTCAGTCTAAAAGCTTAAAACTTAATGAAGAAATCACAAATGAATTAACCTCTAAAGGATTTGAAATAACTGGCGCTATTTTTGCACTTTTTCTGGTTATCAATTATTTAAGTAGTGGTTTTTTCTCTAGGCAACAGATCGGAAATACAGTGGAGCCTGGAACCATATTATACTTTTTAAGTGCTTTTAGTACATTACAGTATTTATTTTTTCTATTTTTAGGATTTCGCTTAAATCGACCACTTCTGAATCAATCAAATATTGTTAATCTAATAATTGTGCTTTTCTCTATGCTAATAGCTAGTCTAACTGGTGGACGTGGCATGAGTATTCGGATGCTTATTTATACTATTTTAGGAAGCTTTTATTCAAAGCTTAAGTCTAAAGATATCAAAAAAGTTATTGTAATTTCAATCCCATTCGTTTTGTTTTTTAGTATTATAATTGGCAATGTTAGAGGAAACTTAGATTTTAGTGACTCTAGAAATCTAATTACTCGTATAACACTTATAGGTAAAGCTGCCACTGGAAATTTAGAAGCAACGGGATCTGATTATGATGACCCTCTTTATATTACTTTTACGAGAATTGCAGAGCCTACAGGACAAATAGTAATCGACCATGTTGCTGAGACTGGATCTTATATTGGGTTACGCAACTTTGAGCGTATTGCAACAGCATTTATGCCTAAAATTCTAGGCGACAAAGAGCCTATGGATGATGGAGGGGAAAGATTAAGAGATGAATATGGTGTATATATCACTCAATTTACTAACGCACCTATAACTTCTATGGCTGATGCTTTTGAGAGGGGAGGTTATGGAGCGGTTTTTATGTTTTCACTAATTATGTCTTTCTACTTAACAAAACTAAGTGGATATATTGGCAGGTTAAAAAAACAATTACTAAGAATAACTTTAAGGGTATCTTTTGCTTACACTTGCTCTGTACTTTATGCTCCAAGTATTCTTGGATGCATCAGCGTTGTAACTTACAATTTTCTTAGAGATGGTTTGTTGATATGGGCTTTGATATTTGTGCTAGAAGAAACAACGAAAAAAATTAAAAATGTACAGTGAAAAACCTAGCAAGGAACTCTATAAAAGTAAGCTTAACACTTTTTATCAACACTTTAATTAGGAATATATATCATTTGTTTAAAAAAATGAGGATATTTTTTTTGTTAACAGATGCCTTTGGAGGACGAGGGGGTATCTCACAGTACAACCGAGATTTTATTAACTGTCTCTGTAGTGCCAAAAATTGTGATGAGGTAGTTGCTATTCCAAGGCACGTTGTCGATCGCATTGAAACTTTGCCTCAGAAACTCACATATATTACTTCAGGAATAAAAGGTAAGTTGGCTTACATTTGTACCATTTTTCATACCATCAGAGCCAACCCCAAATTCAATTTAATTGTCTGTGGTCATCTTTATATGCTACCACTTGCCTGGCTAGTTAAACTGTGGACAAAAGCGCCTATTCTTCTAGAAATCTATGGCATCGAAGCCTGGAAGCCTCATAACAGCCTAGTTAACTATTGTCTTCCAGCAGTAGATTCTGTTGTCTCTATCAGCCAAATTACATTGAATCGCTTTCAATCCTGGGCAAAAATACCCAAGGTGCAACAATTTTTACTGCCAAATGCGATCGCTCTCGAACAGTATGGCCATGATGAGAAAAATTCTGAACTTATCTCCCGATATGGACTGAAGGACAAGATAGTTCTGATGACATTAGGACGCTTGGACTCTTATGAACGATATAAGGGGTTTGATGAAGTAATCGAGTTGCTGCCTAAATTGAGTGAAATAATTCCTAATTTATCCTACTTAATAGTGGGAGAAGGATCGGATAGAGAGAGATTAGAGGAGAAAGTGCGATCGCTTAATCTTCAACCAAAAGTGATTTTCACAGGATTTATTTCTGAAGCCAAAAAAGCCGACCACTATCGCCTAGTAGATGTTTATGTGATGCCGAGTAAGGGAGAAGGATTTGGCTTTGTTTTTTTAGAAGCAATGGCTTGCGGTATTCCCGTAGTTGCAAGTAAAGTTGATGGCAGTCGTGAGGCAGTACGAAATGGTTTATTAGGCATTCTTGTTAATCCTGATGATCCAGAAGAAGTAAAGGCGGGAATTATAGAGGCGTTGAAGCGTCCCAAAGGAGTAATACCGCAAGGATTAGAGTATTTTTCCTATGAAAATTTTGAGCAGAGGTGTCACCAGATTTGCGACCAAATATTCCAAGCATCTATATAGCGGGTGAAAAATTTTCTCGATTACAATTCAAGAATCACTCAACAACTCTGCTCAAAATCACAGTTATATTGCTCAATCTACCAATCAAATCCTTAAACACATGTGCGGTATATACGGTTACATAGGCAGAGAAGACTTTAATTCATCAAATGTATTAGCTGCTCTGCATCATCGAGGCCCTGATTCCCAAGGTACATGGCAAAAAAATGTAGGAGCAAACCACATTCACCTACTGCATACTCGTCTGGCAATTCTTGACCTTAGTCCTGCTGGGCATCAACCTATGGTAGATGTAAAAACGGGTAATGTGATTATTTTTAACGGTGAAATTTATAACTTCTTGGAACTACGCCAAGAATTGAAAGCACAGGGTATAGAGTTTAACTCTCATAGTGATACAGAAGTTTTATTATTAGGTTATCGTGTCTGGGGTGAGCAAATAGTAGAACGCCTAGACGGTATGTTTGCTTTTTTATTGTTTGACTTTATTCAACAACGCCTTTTAGTAGCACGGGATCACACTGGAATTAAACCACTATACTATGCTCAAACTCGCGGCGGAGGCATTGCTTTAGCATCGGAAGTACGCGCATTAATTACGTCTGGATTAGTAGCAAGAGACTGGGACGAACAGAGTATCTACGAGTATTTAATATACGGCAGCGTCCAAGAGCCACGGACTATCCGACAAGCGATTAAAGCTTTTCCCCCTGCTCATTATGCTTATATTGATTTGCGGGCAGAGTTAGCCACTATATCTACACCTATTCGTTATTGGAATTTAGCCCAACACGTATGCAATCACATAGGGGAACCGACATCTCACATAAGTCATACCGAAGTTTTGTTACATACTCTTAAAGAGCAACTTATTGCTGATGTTCCTGTAGGTTTATTTTTGTCAGCCGGGATAGACAGTACAGTGCTTGCTAGTATGCTAGCTCCAGTTATGCAAGATCATCTCTCTACTTTTACCTTTGATTTACAAGACTCTACTAAAGATGAGAGTAATTTGGCAGCTATGACTGCACAAAAACTCCAGCTGAAACATCATCTAGCTTATCTATCTCATAAAACGCTAAGTACTTGGTTAGTTGATAGCTTTACAGCAATGGATCAACCATCATCAGATGGTACAAATACTTATCTTATTTCTAGAGCTTCATTACAACACAGCATAACCGTTGTTCTTAGTGGTTGTGGTGCAGATGAGTTACATGGTGGCTATCCTCATTTTGTTTTTATAGCAAAGTTATATCAACTAGGAAAGTGTTTGGGTGATATGAAGTCTCTACTTCTGCCTTGGATAGAAAATATCAAGGGCTGGCGTAAGCATTCTATTTATCAAGAAAGATTAAATCTTTTATTCCAGCAAATAGATTCACCTTCCAGAATGTTAATAGAAACGCGGCGTTTCTTTACCCCTAAGCAAATATCTGACTTTTGGACTGTAGCACCAGATTTTTACAATTCAGTGGCAAATTGGGATGATGAAACAGACAACAAACTTAATCTTGATGTGGAGACTTTAATTTCTCTTGGTGAAATTAAAGGCTACCTGAGAAATACCTTACTAAGAGATAGCGACTGGGCTACAATGGCGAATCAGCAAGAACTACGCGTACCCTATTTAGGTAGGCGCTATATGGAAAAAGTAATGCAAATTCCTTGGAGTGAGAAACGAACAACTAAAAAACAGAAAAAGCCTCTTTTATCTGGTCAGATTCCACCAACCTTACAGCACGCTCTGAACCGTCAGAAAACAGGCTTCGATTTAGATTATGCAATGTATTTAAGCGGGCCTCTGCGAGACTGTTTACACGCAGCTTTTACTCACCTTAATCAAGCTCACGGCTTTCAACTAAATGCTGACCGAGTAGAACATGATTTAAAAATTGGCGATCAGGCAAAACAAGTTCGTCGTTACTGGGCGCTAACAAGCCTTGGGTTTTATCTGCAAAATCATAGCTAGGTAATAATGCAAACCCAACTCAAGATTCTGCATTACATCCCCGTTTACGCCCCTGCTTGGCAGTTCGGTGGCCCCGTACTTAGTGTTAGCCAACTTTGTGAAGAATTAGCTGCCCTTGGTCATCAAGTAGAAGTGTTTACTTCTAATACTGGGTTAAATAATCAACCAGAATTGCCCCTCAATCAGCCAGTCATCCGTAATGGAGTCAAAGTCACATATTTTCAGCAAGAACCAGGAATTGGTATTCATTGCCCAGGTATGGAACAAGCAGTAACAGCAAGAGCCAGGGAATTTGACATTATCCATATCACAGGTGTTTGGCAGCGTACCAGTGGAGCTGCTTGCAAAGCAGCCAAAAATCAAGGTATTCCCTATGTTGTTTCCCCTAGAGGCGCACTTGGCCCTTATTCCTGGCAGCAAAAAACAGCTAAAAAAATACTGTATTATTTATGGCAAGAACGCTTCAATATGACAAATGCAGCTGGTATCCACTACACTAGCAAGCAAGAATTACAGGAGTGTCATTGGCTAAAACTACCAGGAAAATCTTTTATCGTTCCCAATGGCTTAAACACTGAATTTTGGCAACCTGCTTTAGAAGCAGCAAAAGCATGGCGTAAATCTCAAAACCTCAGTGAAGATGACTTTATCCTTTTGAATGTAGGCCGTCTCCACCACAAAAAAGGGTTAGATTTATTACCTCAGGCTTTAGCACGGTTGCGCCATCTCAACTGGCGGATGGTTTTTGTAGGTGGCGATGATGATGGTACTAAAGCAAAACTACAGCAGCAGTTTCAATCTGCAAACCTATCAGACAGAGTTATCTTTCTAGAAAGATGCGAACCTAAGAAACTGCCAGCAATATACTCTGCTGCTAATTTGTTTGTTTTGCCCAGCCGTCATGAAAATTTTGGTAATGTCGTTGTCGAGTCTCTAGCCTGTGGATGTCCTATTTTAATTTCTAATAAAGTGGGGCTACATAATGAGGTAGCTGAACGTGGCGTGGGGTGGGTGCGTTCTAGAGTTGCATCAGAGTGGACTGAAGCTATTGAGGAATTGATTCAATTTCCTAGCAAAATGCAAAAAGTAATATCTGCATCCAAAAAATGTGTAGAGTCTACTTATTCTACAAAGAAGACTGCTCTACAAATGGGCAGCTATTATCTTGAAACCATCAATAAACAGTATATAAATGAGAGTAAAATATGAAAAATAATCACAAATGTATTCTTTGTGGTTCTTACAATATTGTTTCTCAATGGAAAAATGTTAGAGGATATAATATTAGCAAATGTTTGGATTGTAGCTTTTTATTTTTAGATAAAATAATTAATGAACAAGAATTAAAAAAATTTTATTCTCAAGATTATTTTATGGCATCATATGCTAGAGGTGAGCAGAATTTAATTGATGCAGCAAAAAATCCTAAAATTTTTTCTGAAGCTAAGGATTATGCAGATTTAATTCAGTCTTATAACCCTAGAGCTAAGAATGTAGCTGAAATAGGCTGCTCTTGGGGGTATTTGTTATATAATTTGCAAAGTTTTGGTTACTATGTTAAAGGCTATGAATTAAGCCAAACAACAGCAGAAGCAGGTAGTAAACAGTTAGGTTTAGAGATAATTCCAGGTTTTTTTGAAATACAAGATAACCAATTTGATGTCTTAATTCTTAGACATGTACTGGAGCATGTGCCGAATCCTCAAGATTTGTTGGCAAAAATTTATGCTTCTCTTGCTAAAGATGGATTATTCATATTAGAAGGACCAAATCTAGACTCTATAAGTTCACAATTATTTGGTAAAAATGTTTCTTGGATATCTCCACCTGAGCATATCAGTTTTCCTAATTTTAAATCTCTTATACTTGCAAGCGAAAAAATAGGTTTTACTTGTATCTATAAAAGTAGTAGTCGTGGCCGGGGAATATCAATTTTCCATCAGGCACTTTTAAATAGTGTAGGTTTAATTTTTGGAGGCAAGGAAAGGGCAAAAGTCGCTTTAGGGGGAATTAATGAAAATGCCCATACCCAGGGTTTAAGTAATGTGAAAAGGGCTGCACTGAAGACTGTTAATTTTCTAGATTTTCTTTCTTCACCAATTCACCCATTCTTAAAACAAGCATTACTAGAAGAAGAAATGTTAATAGTATTTAAAAAATAGTATGGCAAAGTTGCTTATCGCTTCAGCAATTATTCTTACTAAAAATGAAGTTTGCAATCTTGACCGATGTATAGAATCTTTACAGTGGTGTGACGAAGTTATTGTCTTAGACTCAGGTAGCACTGACGGAACAATACAATTGGCAGAATCACTGGGAGCTAAAGTTTTTACCCATATTCCATCTCTACCGTTCAAAATTTCTGAGCAGCGCAACTGGGCTTTACAAAATTGTAATTTAAAGAGTGAATGGGTGCTATTTATAGATGCTGATGAGATTATTCCATCCAATTTAGCAACAGAAATTCAGCGTGTATGTTCTACCCGTAATCAACAATATAACGCTTATGAACTGCCTGCGCGTTATCTATTTTGGGGTAAATGGCTTAAGCTTACACAAGGATATCCTAATTGGCATTCCCGTTTGCTCAAACTAGGAGAAGTCACTTTTATAGGTGGTGTTTGGGAACACTTTGCTTCAGGTGCTAAAGTTAGCAGAATTAATATTCCTTACGATCATTATGCTAATTCTAAAGGATTTGGAGATTGGTTAGAACGGCACGATCGCTATTCTTCTTGGGATGCTCAAAAAGTTGTGGAATTTCTGGAAACAGGCAAAGCATCTGCTCTGGGAACTGAACGCAAACTAAAACTTAGATTATTAGCAGCTAAACTTTGGTTTATACGCCCCATTATCAGATTTATACAGATGTATTTTCTAAGATTAGGTTTTTTAGAAGGAATAACGGCTCTTATTTTCTGTCTACTCTATGCCATGTATGAATTTATGATAGTAGTCAAAATCATAGAACTGAGACGTAAAAAATCTGGATTAGCTCTTTGATGATTCCACAATAAATACATGGAACAAATTACAATTATCACTCAATACTTTTACCCTAGCCATGCTGCTACTGCTCAACTAATGACCGATTTAGCAAAAGGGCTTTCCCAAAAAGGCTATCAGGTAAATATATTCACAGGGACTCAGGCAAAAGACACTACTCCTGAATTATCAAATCAAGCCAAAATCAACCGTGCCTTCTCTCCTATTGCAGCCAGCACTAGCATTTTAAGTAAAATTATTAGCTCAATATTTTTCCTTTTAGATGCTTTAAAATATGTAATATTTTTACTACCTCGCACTACGCCACTTTTAATCGCTTCTAATCCACCATATGCTGGGATTTTAGGTACTATTTTTAAAATTGTTCGTGGGGGAAAATATCATTTTTTACTCCAAGATATCTTCCCAGAATCTGCTGTAATGTCTGCCATTATTCAGCAAAATAGCTTTTTATTTATCTTTTTTAAAAAACTAATTTATTTAACTTACAAATATGCTGACAATATTATTGTCCTCAGCACTTCCATGCAGTGTTTTTTGGAGAATAAATATCCGGAGTTAAAAGAAAAAATTAAAGTCATTGAAAATTGGGCAGTAGAAGATATTATTAGTTGTAAGAAACAAGCAAATGATTTTGCTCAACAGTATAAACTTGACAAAGTTTTTACAGTTTTATACTCAGGTAATCTGGGTAGATTGCATGATATAGAAACCATTGCTGAAGCAGCCAATATACTTAAAAATACTCCTATTCAGTTTGTGTTTATTGGTGATGGGGCTAAAACAGAAGTAGTAAAGCAAGCAATTCAATTCAATAAACTAAAAAACATCCTCTTATTACCTTACCAGCCCAGAGAAATACTACACCTCTCTCTTACCGCTTGTGACCTTTCATTGGTCAGCCTAATACCGGGCGCAGAATCAATAGTAGCTCCTTCTAAACTCTACGGTATGTTAGCAGCAGGAAGGGGAATTATTGCTATCTCCTCAGTAAACTCATACATTGACCAATTATTAACAAATTCTGGTTGCGGTATTAATACTCCTCCTAATAACCCTCAACACCTTGCCAATTTAATCAATGAATTAGCTAGTGATAGTATAAAAATTAAGTTGATGGGAGAGAAATCACGTCAAGTCTACGAAAACAAATATACTTTCAAACGGGCGTTAGCTGAATACGAAAAGCTCCTATTTGGTATTTAATCAAACCTGTAACTTTGAGCTTACTAAGTAAGTGGGCAAGCAAAAGTAGATACACCACGGGGTAGTGGCGCACAGCTAACTGTGCGCCCCTACTTATTGCCGCACAATAAGCCAAACCGAATTAACCCACGCTGATAACCGCGACGCATTAATCCCAGTGATAATGCCCCTTGGATGGTAGCCCAACCAGCATTTAGTAAGCCCCAAAGCGCTTGGGGAGTGAATGCAGAATCAATTACCACATTCCAAAAGGGGGCGACAGCAGTTGACCAATCAGCAGTGCGGATATTATGTAATGGTAGTTGATGGGCGATCGCTTCGTACTCTGGCAAAGAAATCACATAAGGCAAACAATACACCCGATAAATATCCAGCAAGTGTTTTTGTTCATCCGCCGTTAGTGGGGACTCATCAGTTGGTCGATGACACCAAGTCACCATAATTAACTTGCCACCAGGCTTCAATACTCGGTAGCATTCCTGGAGAAACTTCTTTTTATCTGGCATATGTTCACCGCTTTCTAGCGACCAAACCAAGTCAAAAGAATCGTCAGCAAAGGGCATTGCTTGAGCATTTGCAACTTGGAACTGTGTTCTCAGACTCAAATTAACCGCCAAGGCGCGTTCTGTTGCTCTCGCGGCTTGCACAGGACTCAGTGTAATTCCTGTAGCCTTAGCATTAAACTTTTGTGCAAGGTATAAAGAACTGCCGCCAATGCCACAACCCACATCTAGGATATTTTCTGCTGCTTGTACCCCTGCCCAATTGAGCAGTTCTTCGATTAAATCAATTTGAGCCTGACGGCGGTCTTTTTTCTGGGTACCATCGACGCCGTAATAGCCGTGGTGCATGTGTTCACCCCAAATCTGTTCCCACAGCCCGGAGGAAGCATCGTAAAATTGCTGAATTTGCTGGTAAAGTGTTGCACTCATGAAAAAAGCAGTGTTAAGACAAAGCCGAATTAAAAAAAAACATACAGATAGGCTACCATGTGTATTTTTTATTAAAATAACGCGATGTGCGACTTAATATTCCGTAACAAGTTCGTCGAACTGAAGAGAGTCACAATTGTGGTGATTAAGCCAAAAGCAGACGGTATGAGCTAAAATCTTACGATTGAGACGACTGGTGAGATGCCACAGATATCTGGCTCGAACCTTCTCTATATGGAATCTGTCAACAAGTTGGCCAATTACTGTTTCATTGATCGCGCGGTTCCATCGTTAAACTTTGGTGACTTTAAACCGCAGATGTGCTAGTGATTGAGCAAACAATCACTTGATTGACATCGTTATCATCTGGCTGAGATATGGCATACAAGATGGCTCTGGCGATCGCATCAGGAGCTAGCGCTGCGGTTTTGCGTTGTTCTTTCAGAGCTGCTTTGGCTTAATTGTCTGTCGTATCAGAAGCAAATTCAGTCTCAACCACACCGGGGGATATTGTGGTCACGCGGATATTTTTCGATTCCTGACGCAATCCTTCGGAGATAGGTTGAGTTGAATTCGCTGAATAATGATCCCGATGCTTACAGGCACGTCCAAATTTGTGCATAACTAGTTGATCGGCTTGCGGTGCTGATGCCGTATGCAGTCTATGCGCTAGTTTGATCGCAGATGCAAGACCAATGCCTCGCGCACTGCCAGTCACGAATGCTACGCGCCCGGCGAGCGGTCGTGCAGGATTGACAGGTTGTGCTACCTCCTACCTAGCTGATGAGAGTGGCTGTTGGGTGCTTGGCTGTTTAGTCGAGGAGGGTGAGTGTTGCTTACTTGACTAGGCGAAAGCCGTTGCCGCTACAGCGGTAGTGGAAAACCCTACTTTGCCAGTGAGAACTGCTCTACGGGAAAGATCGACAATTTGTAATTCATTTAGACGGTTTCTAATCGATTATTTTTCTAGCAAGTGGAGAACGAAAAGCTACTGTATCACTCCTCGTGCTGATGCTTTAAAGCTTGGCTCCAAATCTGAACGTTAGTCGGGGAGAAATCGCCCCCCAACTAGAACATCGAGTTACTGAAGTCACAGCCGAAATAAGGGGATAGCGAAGACTAACTTAGGCGCTGTAGGTCAACAGTTTCCGAGGATTGTCGATCGCTTTGTAGATGCTACCAAAAAAACGATCATGCCCGGCATCGCTATTGATAAAGTCATGGGGAAAGCCTAGCTCAATTTGACTGACTTCATCGAGGCGCTTGAGATGTTCAGGCGGCAAGACGATATCGACGCACGCTAAGTTGTCTTTGACGTGTGAGAGCGATCGCGCTCCAATAATCGGAATTGCAGCGCTGCTTTGGGCACGAATCCAGGCGAGTGCAACTTGCGAAGGAGAATACCCAAGTTCTTGAGCGACTTGACCTACGACTTTTGCAATCTTCAAGCTGCGTTCTGGAATGTTCTCTCCACGCGAATTTGATTGCCCATTGCCGTTGTGATTGTATTTGCCCGTCAGTACACCACGCGCTAACGGCGACCAGGGGGTGACGGTCATCTCTAATGCCTGTGCCATCGGCAGCAAATCTCGTTCGGCTGTGCGGTCAATCAGGTTGTACAGAATTTGCAAGGCGACAAAAGGGGTCCAACCGCGACACTGAGCTAGCATATTTGCTTGTGAGACAATCCAAGCAGGCGTATCGGAAATCCCGACGTACATCACCTTCCCTTGCCGCACCAGGTCATCTAGGGCACGCATGATTTCTTCAATGGGAGTTGTGAAGTCCCAAACGTGTAGCCACAGCAGATCCACATAATCAGTGTTCAGTCGTTTGAGGCTGCGTTCAAGCGACTGCATCAAATTCTTGCGATGATTGCCGCTATCATTGGGATCGCTACCTGTGCTATTTAAGCGACTTGAAAGAGAATACTTGGTTGCAACGACAAAGCGTTCTCGATCCGGAGCAATCAATTCACCCACAATCTTTTCGCTGCTGCCATCTGTGTACACGTTTGCGGTGTCGATAAAGTTGCCGCCAGCATCCACAAACGTCTCAAACATCTGGCGACTTTCATCTTTGGAAGCCCCCCAGCCCCAGTCTTCGCCAAAGGTCATGGCACCGAGGCAAAGTTCAGAAACGCGAAGTCCACTTTTACCCAATAGTTTGTATCGCATGGTTGATTCTCCTTGTGAGTTATTACAGTGTTCAGATTTACAGCAGTAGAGCCGAGTGCTGACTTCTCATTAATAGTCAGTCGGACAGTAAGCCGAAATGTTCAAACTTGTCATTCAATGAACCTCCAATCTGATCGTTTGCCCTGTCCTGCCTGGCAGAGCTTTTCATGCTTGTCTTTTGGCAGCCTACATAGACAGGCAATTACAAACCGTAAGATGGAGTCACAATTTCAATGTAGGATCTTAGGGGCGTGGTCGGGTATAACGATCGTCAATAATTATTGAACAATCCTGCAAAACTTAGGGTCAGCCCACCTATCAAGCAGCCCAGAAGTGTTGAAAGATAACGCGACACAGAAAAAATGGGGATTTTGTCGAGCATCAGCGGTATTGCGACTGGAATTCAGTCGGCGCTGCTCGCTGATCCATTAGAGCAATGATCTGCTCCCAGAAGCGCTGGTATAATTTAATGTAAAATTTTATGGTTGAACTCAACACTTCTGCAAAAAGCCATCAAAATTTAATCCTCGAAGCTCAAAGGTCACAAGCTAATCGTGCAGAGCTAATTGATCGCATCGCACGGCTTGCCCAAGGGGATGGAAGTGTTCAGTACAAGCAAGGACTTTTTCTTATCAGTTGTTCGGCACCAACTCAGCCCTTACATGTTATCCATGCGCCTGCTTTCTGCGTCGTCGCTCAAGGCAGTAAAGAAGTTTTGTTAGGCAATGACCGTTATCGATATGACTCTGCCCACTACCTGCTTTCCACAGTCGAATTGCCCACCGTTAACCAAGTCATTGAAGCGTCACACAGAGAGCCTTATCTAGGCTTGCGGCTAGAATTTGACCCCTCTTTGATCACAGCGGTCATGATGGAATCTAAATTTTCCCTTCCCCGCTCTGAGACTGAGGCTAGAGCCATTACTGTAAGTCGGCTAGACGGGGGACTGCTGGATGCTGTAGTGAGGCTTGTCAGGCTGCTTGATCAGCCCGCTGAATACGATTTCTTAGCCCCGCTGACCATCCGGGAGATTGTCTACTGGCTTTTGGTTGGTAAGCAGGGAAAAAGGCTTTGCCATCTCGCTGTAGTAGCAGGGAACGCCCACCGGATCGCGAAGGCAGTGGAGCTTATTCGTCAAAACTTCGACCAGCCGCTTAAGATTGATAGTGTTGCGCGAGATTTGGGGATGAGCGCTTCAAGCTTTCATCATCACTTTAAAGCCGTTACATCAATGAGTCCTTTGCAGTTCCAAAAGCAGATTAGGCTTCAGGAAGCCCGGCGACTCATGTTGGGAGAAGACCTCGATGCGTTCACTGCTGGGAATCGCGTCGGTTATGAAGATGCGTCGCACTTTAGCCGCGAATACAAAAGGCTTTTTGGTGAGCCACCCTTGCGCGACGTTGATCGTCTGCGGGAATCGCTGTCTTAAGCGAGGGTAACGCCGTGTGCAACTTTTACTCAAACCTAACCCCCCAGCCCCCTTTCCTATTAGGGAATGGGGAGAATTCAAAGCTTTTCTCCTTGCAGGAGAGAGGAATGGATTTTCATAACAGTTAAAACCTCAGGAGCATTTTTAGAAAACCCACAAATAATCGCAGTGGACGGATTAAAAGTTCAGCGAACCGTATTGCCCTCACGCCTGACTTAGGACTCTTATAGCTGACGGCAAAATTAGCATGGCATCGCCGAATGAATAGAAACGATACCCTGAAGCGATCGCTTCGTTGTATATATTCAATAACCGTTGTCTGCCAATTAGCGCACTTACTAACATCAGCAAACTGGAACGTGGTAGGTGAAAATTGGTAATCAGACCATCAACCACCCGCCATTGGTAGCCAGGATAAATAAACAAGTCTGTTTTACCACAAAATGGTTGTAAATTCCCAGATTGAGCCGCCCCTTCTAAAGCTCGTACTGCCGTTGTTCCCACAGCAATAATCCGACCGCCATCTGCTTTAGTGGCGCGGATTTGCTCTACTGTGGCAATGGGGACTTCAATCCATTCTTCATGCATGTGATGGGTAGTTACATCCTCCACTTCCACGGGGCGAAATGTACCTACACCAACGTGCAGCGTTACAAAAGCTTGATTGATTTTGCGATCGCGCAACTTTTGTAATAATTCTGGGGTAAAATGTAGTCCTGCTGTCGGAGATGCAATCGCTCCTGGCAGTTTGGCATAAACTGTCTGATACTGATCATCAGCAGCTGACGAGGCAGTGATGTACGGTGGTAGCGGTACTTCACCAAATACCTCTAACAGTTCCACCAAAGACTTTCCCTCTGGCACATCAAATTGCAACAAACGCCCCCCGGTTGCTACGTCTGTTTCTAGAACCGTAGCTGTGAGTTGAGGATTGGGGACTGGGTAGGAATCTTCCCAATCCCCAATTCTTAATCCCTGATCTCTAATCCCCAATTGCCTTGCTTCAAAAATAATCTTCGCTCCCTGTTTGAAGCTTTTTCCTGGCTTAACTAAAGCTAACCAACAGTTATACTGCCGTTCTTCCAACAGCAACACTTGGATTTTAGCACCAGTGGATTTATGGCCATAAAGCCGCGCTGGAATAACTTTTGTATTGTTCATAACTAACAAATCACCAGAGCGTAGCAGTGCAGGCAAATCATGAAAAATGTGGTGCAGGGGTGCTGTTTCGGTGGCTGTGGTGGGAGAATTAATCACCAGTAACCGTGAGCTATCTCGAGGAACTGCTGGGTTTTGGGCAATGAGTTCTGGAGGTAGTTTGTAGTCATAGCCAGCTACCGAGCAATCTAATTCCAAATCTTTTTCTTGTGGGCTAGAGGTGTCTTTCAAATTGGCTTGTACTAGTTTTTAGTTTATTTAGTATTTATACTCTCTTAAAAAAGCTGGTTTGAGCTTTCCCTTCTAAAGGAACTTTAAGGCATCTTCGCTCAATTTTCTCGCTAGGCTATAAGATTGATACTATTAAGTAACACGGAAAACTTAACATAAAAATTGGGTAAACCTCCCCATCTAAATACGGGGGATTTTACCCTACCGGGAACAGATACTGATTGACGAAGATAGATATGTAGGATTGGCTTTGATCCCAAGCACCAACAAACATGGAATACTTGTATTATCTGGCAAATGCCAGTCTAACCCTGAGGGTCGTTCAACACCTGCACGCTAGACCCCAGACACCAGTTTCTTTCGTCACCGTAATTCATCAAATTGATGGCTGGGTGGTTAGGATCAAACTCAAAGGTCAAGTCTCGCCTCAAGAAGATGGCGACTTTCGGGCTTTTCTAAATGAATTAGGAATTAGTTACGAGCCGCCAATGAGGGTACAAATGGCACTTTGGAGTTTGGAAGCGGGACAGTGCCCTGTGGACGTGATGCGTCGCTATCAGGTAGCGATCGTTTCTCATGGTAGTCCAGAGAGAGACGAAATCGAAGCCTTCCGGCAACAGTTTGTCCGGGGCTTGGGCTACTGTCCAGAAACTTTGGCGTGATCCAATCTTGGTTGTAACGCCGCTACAAAATTATTGGTAATCAAGATATTTTATCCATTACCAATTAACCATTATCAATTGAAGAGTCAAAAGCTGCCAGAATGTATTCTTGCAGCTTAAACTTATATCCGGCTGCTGATGAAGTAGCTAGAGCTTCTTGAGTTGCTGTAACCCCAGTCAGATTTTTTGATATCTTTTGACAGTAAACAATAGCAACATCAAATCGGCAAGAATAATCTGCCTTCTCAGGGAACTGGGCTAAGAATATTCCAGCTGTCCGCCAGATTTTTGCTTGCTTTTGTGAGGTGATTGCGCTTCTTCCCCCTGCATCCCAACTACCCCAACTGCGAGTTTTAACTTCAATAAATGCCAGCACCGAGTGCTGAGTCCTGAGTTCTCCTACTGCTTTTTTGCTCTCCTGCTCCCCTGTTCCCCCTGCTTCCCCTGCACTTCCATCATGTTGGGCGATGATATCAATTTCTCCCCAGCGGCTAGAAAAGCGGCGATGAAGAATTTCCCAACCTGTAGATTGCAACCATTGGGCTACTAGGTCTTCTCCTAATTGACCACTATTTGGACAATGCATATAAACTTTAGTATTCTCGGTTATTTAATTCAACAGGAAAATAAGAGTTTCTAGCAGTTAGCCAAAATCATACTCCCATGATGTGCTTATTCTTCCCTTCCTGGCGTGGCATTGCCAACAGTCAAATTGAAGTAAACATAATTGGGGTAAATATCCATAAATTGGTGATGCTCGACATATATGCCACCACCGCATTCCAGAAAGTTGATGAAAGGCTCATAAGGATCAGGAAGACCATTCGCCGGGACTGCATCAAATTCCCGTAGACGACACCAAAATAAGTAATTACATACCCCTTGCACAACATAGACACTACCACGCCTAGTTGCTATCCGGTCGCTGTTGTATAACTCGTCCAGCCATTGCATTAGGAAAGACGGGAGTTCAATGTCAGAGCGAATCTGGAGAGCAAGATTTTCAAAAATATGCTTCTGTCCGCTCTGTAAAAACTTTGCCCATTGTCTTACCCGCGACAGAAATTCTAACATCAGTTCTGTAAGTGTTTCGTCTTTCTCCCCCATTCCCAACGTATCCCACTGGATAGCTTGAAGTCGTGCGAAGGCAATGTTCAAATCGTCGTATGAACTTGAATTAGTATTCATAAAAATATTTTTAAAGGATTTTTGCGCTAACATCTCTGACTCAAGGATAATGAGATGGAGGAGGGTTCGCTATTGGCTAAAAATTGCATGAATTCTAAGTTAAGCGCCCGAATTTGGGCAAGCATACTCAGCTTATTCTTTTGGGGAATAGTTGGCATCACCGCAACCGTAGGTTTTGCTCCAACAGCTTTGGCACTCGAATATAATAAAGAAATTTTGGTCGATACTGATTTCTCAGGACGTGATTTAACAGACTCCAGCTTTACCAAAGCTAATCTCCGCCAGAGCAACTTCAGCCACGCTAATTTGCGCGGTGTCAGTTTCTTTGCAGCAAATTTGGAGTCTGCAAATTTGGAGGGATCTGATTTGAGAAATGCCACTTTAGACTCAGCTCGTTTAGTTAGAGCAAATTTGACAAATGCACTGTTGCAGGGCGTGTTTGCTGCTAATGCCAGATTTGATGGTGCAATCATTGACGGGGCAGATTTTACTGATGCACTGCTGCGTTCCGATGAGCAAAAAAAATTGTGCAAACTTGCCAAAGGAACTAATCCCATTACAGGACGAGATACGCGTGACACGTTGTTTTGTCCTTAGTATTTTCTACCTGTACATTTGGTAGGGCCATTGGGCATTGGTTATTTCCCCTCTGCTCCTCTGCTCCCCTACTTATAAAATAGTGATATATCTTTATGCATCTTGGGCGATCGCACTGCCATTACTCAATAAAATAGCGATCGCTCCCACTATGCCGTCTATTTTAAAAGACATCCATTTTCAAAATATAAGATTTCTAAAACTTAACGCACTGTACAAATTAATCGTGCTGTGCAGTAACAAAAATAGGTTGTTTCAGGCTTTTCTTAATTATCCTTTGATAGTAAATAGACCATACTGTAGGGGCACAGCAATGCTGTGCCTTTACAAAAAATGTGGTTTTTAAACTTCTTCATATTTGGTATTTATTGTCAATGCGTAAGTCCTAATTTCATGTATTTCTATTCGCAATCCAAAGAATTCTGGCACTGTACAAGCACTGAAATCAAGATATGGCAAGGTGTTATACTAGCTCGTAATACCTTATGGGAAGCCTAAAGCACTACAAAAATAGCCGCAATACTTTTCAAAGCATGAGTGAAATACTTGCTGATGTTGCCATACCACCTCAGTTTCCCGATCACACTCAACTACCAGAGTCTGATGGTACGTTTGTGAAAAATTTTCAAGAGCATCCCCAAACCATAATTCTCACAGACTCAATTGCTCAGGTTTTGCAACGTCTACATCCAGATGGACAGTATTGTATTGGTCAAGATTGTGGTATTTACTGGCGAGAGACTGAACCACCAGAAAAAGGAGCAGCAGCACCGGACTGGTTTTATGTCCCTGGTGTACCACCAAGGGTAGATGGCAAAAACCGCCGCTCCTATGTTTTGTGGCGGGAATACATACCCCCATTGATTGCTATAAAACTAGCTAGTGGTAATGGCGATGAAGAACGAAATGTCACTCCTTTACCTCTAGCTGGTAGTCGGGAAGGGGCAAAACCAGGTAAATTCTGGGTATATGAGCGAGTAATCCGAATTCCCTACTATGGCATTTATCAAATTAGTAATGACAAACTGGAGGTTTATCACCTGGTAGATTTTTATTACCACAAGATGCAGCCAAATGAGCGAGGCAACTACCAAATTCCTCCTTTAGGAGTGGAACTAGGGTTATGGCAGGGAAGCTACTTGAATAATCCTGAGCAATTTTGGTTGCGCTGGTGGGATTTAGAGGGAAATCTGTTACTGATTGGTCAAGAAGAAGCCGAGTTACAAAGGCAAAGAGCCGAGCAAGCAGAACGAAAAGCTGCACAATTAGCAGAACGGCTCAGGGGAATGGGTATCGACCCAGAAGAGTAATATTTACTAACGTTATGGCAAGCCGAAAAACTTAGTAATCACAGGCAAAAGTTTACCACAGACTTCAACCAGCTTTTCAGTGCAAGGCAAATCAGTGATGTCTACGACGGGCTACGCCAACGCACCTTTCAAGAACTTGAGCACCGTTTTTGCTATCTTCTGCATAGGTTATAGAATTTCATCCACCAGAACCGTACCACCTTCAGAAAAATCTATACTGAGATGATAATCTTCAAGCAGGGCAGTTCCAATAAGTGGACGACCCATTGCTAGAGCTGCAATATTACGCTCCACACCATTCCATACAACTGTTGCCAAATAAACATCGGTTTCGACACTGGAATTGTTAGCGAGGTTTGCGTTGATGTTGATGAGGTAGGGCAAGCCAAGAGCAGCAATCACGGAAGACGGCAAGGTTAAGAACCCTTCAAACCCTGTATCAATAACACATTTGATTTCTACATCTGAACGTTCTCTTGGAAGAATAATCACACTCATTCTTGCCTGAAGTCCAACTACAGTCCCGTGTATCACTGTGCCGTCCTGAGTAATGTACCACCAACTGCATAAACGGCATCAAAACCAATTCTTTCTCCCCAAAGTGCTGCATCAGTTTGCTTGGATCGTAATCGAAGACTCGTTTCGACTAAATCATCACCGATTTCGTAATCTCCTGTTTCAACATTAATCGAGATAATTTTGCCAATGTTCTCTTGTGTCTCAACTTTGGCACGGATACTTTTTTGATAGAGTTCCTTTCCACGTCGGGCGGCTTCTTGGCTACTGAGCGTAGGGTGGGACATAAATAAATCCCCTGTTTAAGCTGCTAGATTCTTGACTTCATTGTAGAGCAGAAGCTATATAGGTTAGAGAGTAATGTTTGGTTTTGTAGGAGTTAGGAGAGCGATCGCCTCAAAGCAGCAAATAGTAAAAAAGCTTGAACAAAGACCGATCGCAACATTGAGCAGGAACTAGCTAAAAAATAGCGTTGGCACTAGCCTTGTCGTCAGACATCGCATTCCACTAAATACAACGAGGGCACAACACTAGTTGTACCTCCAAATTTACCGAACACTCATAAACCACTCAGTAATTCCCTGAGCGATCGCCTGAGCTATCTTCTTCTGTTCCTCTGGGTTCACCACCTGCTCAAATTCATCAGGATTGCTCATAAAACCCAATTCCAGCAACACTGATGGCGCAGCCGTTGGACGTGTCAGCGCCAGGTTATCCCAAAACACACCATAGTCAGGTCTGCCGAGTTTTTTGATTACATAGTTGTGTAAAAACATTGCGAGATTGTGGGCTTGGGGTTGATACCAAAAAGCGGCAAATCCCTTGGTTTTTTCGGCATCGCCATCATCGGGTAGTGAATTGTGATGTATAGAAAGAGCAATGCATGGTTCTTCTTGACTGATAATTGCCTGACGTTCTGCTAGGGAAACCTCCTTATCATCCTCCCGCGTCATTACCACCGTTGCTCCTTCCTTGACCAACTCGTCGCGCAGCAACTTAGATACCACCAAATTGACATCTTTTTCTAAATATCCAGTTGGGCCACTGGCACCCGATTCTTTACCGCCATGCCCTGGATCGAGTACAATCTTGAAATTAGCTAAAGGCTTTCGTCTTATGTTCCCGATTTTAGGCGGATGACGCAAAGCCAAAACCAGGGTTGTACCGTCGTATCTTAGCTTGTATCCCCACTGTTGAGCTTTTTTGAGGTTGAAGGTGTATTTTACTTGTTCTGGAGCCACCTGTTGCCAGTCTAGGCGATAAATTAGGGGGTCATCATTCAGGCGAATTATGTCCGTTTGGGCAGTAGTATTGTAGAGAGTGAGAGCGATAGCTTGCTCACTTTGTTGTACGCTCACAGGTACGGGGACTTGCAAGGGGAAAACTATCTCTGTCGCACCAGGGAGTTGACGGTATCCGACACTGCGAATTATTGTCTGTGGCGGAATTGCACCAGGTAGAATGCGGGTTTCCTGACTATTAATCCAAGCGCCGTAGTCTAGGCGCAACCATTCACCTTCCCTACCTGTTACTGTTGCGCGTGTGCCTTTGGGCAGTGGTGTGAGTCGAGAATAATCGGTACTCGGGCCAGTCCGAGCAACGCCTGAATCTACTATCACCTCAGAAACTGGCAACTGTGCTCTTGAGAGGATTTGAATTTTACCAGATCCTGGTTGAGTTATCGTCTTGCCATTGAGCGTCAGTTGAAACTGAGGTTGTCCCAGATCGGCGGCTGTTGCCACTGTGGTGCAACCTTTATAATTGCCTACGCTAGACTGGGCATGAGGCTGATTTTGCCCTGTCAAAGCTGCCAAATTACTTGGTAGTTGTCCCTGTTGAGGTTGGGGTGAAAGGGCAATAATTTGATTGGCCAGGTTGACAGATACATTGGCATTGGGGGGTGCGATCGCGCTAAAACAAATTAGTTCTCCTGGTAATCTGGCAATGTCAGATGCAGGAGTCAGGGAATCTTTAGCAAAGGCTAACCCCTGTGGTAGCTCAGGGCCAGCGGTAAGCCTTGTTACCTTAATCTGGAGTTCTTGATTGTGGTGACGCACAGTAAAAAGATTCTCCCCCAACTGCAAGGGGAAACTAGGAGAAAAATGACCAGCCTTGCTGCGGATAATTGGCTTACTATTGATCAAAACCTGACTATCTGGTGGTGCAGTGCCCAGAAAAAAGATTTTTTGGGCACTTGTCTGGTAGTTTGTTTGGGGAAAAATGACTATAAGAGATGACTCGGCCAACGCTACGGAGGATGTGAGAATACAGCCTAATATTACTAATCCTAAGAGGTTTTTCACGACAAAATCACAGAAGATTACACCACAACAACTGTGGCACAATGACGGGATGTATTTTTAGAAGTTGTTAGAAATTCAAACGACTATGACTAAGTTTATCTTTGTAACTGGAGGCGTAGTCTCCAGTATTGGTAAAGGCATTGTAGCAGCAAGTCTAGGGCGTTTGCTCAAGTCGCGCGAATATTCCGTGTCGATTCTCAAACTTGACCCTTATATCAATATCGATCCTGGCACGATGAGTCCCTTTCAGCATGGGGAAGTATTCGTTACCCAGGATGGTGCGGAGACAGATTTGGACTTGGGGCATTACGAACGCTTCACTGATACCTCAATGTCACGATTGAATTGTGTTACTACTGGCTCGATTTACCAGGCAGTAATCAATAAAGAGCGGCGCGGAGACTACAATGGCGGTACTGTACAGGTGATTCCCCATATTACCAATGAAATAAAAGATCGGATTTTGCGAGTTGCTAAAAGTACAAATCCCTCTGTAGTGATTACAGAAATCGGCGGTACGGTGGGAGACATTGAATCACTGCCGTTTTTGGAAGCAATTCGCCAGTTCCGCAAAGAGGTGGGACGGCAGAATGTACTGTATATGCACGTAACGCTGGTGCCGTGGATTGCCTCTGCGGGTGAGATGAAAACTAAGCCAACACAGCATTCAGTTAAAGAACTGAGATCCATTGGCATTCAACCAGATATTTTAGTTTGTCGGAGCGATCGCCCCTTACCCAAGGGATTAAAGCAGAAATTGTCTGGATCTTGCGATGTGCCCGAAGAATGCGTCATCACTTCCCAAGATGCCAAAAGTATCTATGAAGTACCGCTGAATCTGGAACGGGAAGGAATGGCAGAACAAGTGCTGAAGTTGCTACAAATGGAACAACGTAAACCAGATTTGAGGCAGTGGCAAACCCTGGTAAAACGGTTACATAGTCCCAAGCACGAGGTAGAAATTGCCATCGTTGGTAAATATGTGCAGTTAAGTGATGCCTACCTATCTGTAGTGGAAGCACTGAACCATGCTGCAATTTCCACCTATGGTGAAGTGCGCCTACGTTGGGTGAACTCAGAAGATTTGGAAACTGAACCAGCTGAAAATTATCTTACGGGTGTCGATGGCATAGTTGTGCCAGGAGGTTTCGGTGTTCGGGGAGTGGATGGCAAAATTGCCGCCATTAAATATGCCCGCGATCGCCAAATTCCCTTTTTGGGCTTATGCCTGGGAATGCAATGTTCTGTAATTGAATGGGCCAGGCACGTAGGGGGATTAACAGATGCCAACAGTGCCGAATTTGACGCCTATACAACTGATCCGGTAATTAATTTATTGCCAGAACAGCACGAAGTAGTGGATTTAGGGGGTACAATGCGCTTAGGACTATATCCTTGTCGTGTTCTTCCTGATACTTTGGCTTTTAAGCTTTATCAAGAAGATGTAATTTATGAACGACATCGACATCGATATGAGTTCAACAATGCTTACCGCGATCTGCTATTAAAGTCTGGCTATGTGATCAGTGGTACTTCTCCCGATGGACGCTTAGTTGAAATTATAGAATTACCCAAGCACCCATTCTTTCTTGCTTGCCAATTTCATCCAGAATTTCAATCGCGCCCCAGTACCCCTCATCCCTTGTTTAAAGGGTTTATTCAAGCAGTGATCGCTCTTTCTCTCTCGACATCTGGTAAACCTACACCATTAGAGGTGTCATAAAAATTCATAATTCATAATTATTTTTTTTAATTTTGAATTCCTGCATAGCAAAATTAACTTAAGGCTTCAATAGACTTGGACATACAGGGTGCATTATTCGTAAATTTCGGACTTGAGGAGATGTTGTGGCGTACTGGATGAGAATCCTTTACGAGAGGAAAGAATATCTAGTGAATTTTGAGCGTGTCCATGCTTTTTGTTATGAACTGAATGGCAGGGTTACTTTTTGGTTACCCGATAGTGCAATTCCAGTAGTAATTAACCCGCAAAGTAACTTGGAAGATTATCAAAAGATTCTTGATTATTTACAATGTGTGACGGCGTTGGAATTAGATCATGTCCACTGGGTAAAAATTATTTACGAAAAAAACGAATATGTAATTAATCTCAACTGCATCAGTTCCTTTTGTCATGAACCAAACGGCAGGATAACTTTTTGGTTGCCAGATGGTACTATCCCTATCATCATCAACCCTGTAAGTAATCCGGAATCTTATGAAAAAGTTGTGAAATACGTTAAGAAAGCAACAGGATATTCTTTGTCTTAGTATTAATTAGTAAGGTTTGCCCAACTTTTTATTACTGCTGGGATCTGTATGCTCTTATGTGTCGTGGGTTATCGTAATTTGATCAGTACTGGAATTACTAAGTGGCGTTTGGCTATAACCTTGAGATTAAGTTAACTTTTGGTCAGGCTATGGTTCACAATTTGGTCATTTAGGAGATAAAGGCACACTTAGAAAATAGGGTTTCAGGGCAACGCCTAGGCCAAAAGCCTATAAAAAGTCAATGTTAATACTTAATAATATAAATGATTTTGCGTAAGAGTTATTGAAGTATTTAAAGATTACATTTTAAAGCGTGAAATGTGGATTTTACAGTTGATTTTGATTTCGTCTGAATACGCAAGGGTTTGATCTCAAGTATAGACAAGAGATTTGAGTTACTTCAAGGAGAACACAACGTAGAGAACAATATCGAAACTCCTGTGATTTTTGATAAGATACCAACAGTTTTGGAGAGCGGTTGAGACGGTAGTTTGAAGGCTATCTGCTGGTGTTCGAGATCAAGCTGAATGACAGAGTTTTTCTTGAAAAAGAGGAGATTTGATTGTGAGCGAAACCGTTGTTGTAATTGGTGGGACATCAGGTATGGGGCTGGCAACTGCACAGGTACTCAGCAGTGAAGGGTATCGCGTCATCATTTCTGGTCGTTCTCAAGACACGATCAATAAGGCACTCTCTCAAGTTGCGGGGGACTGTACGGGATTTCCACTTGATTTCACAGATGCTGCTTCGGTTGCATCCTTCTTTAAGCAAGTGGGTTCTCTCGACGACTTAGCATTAGTTGGTAGCGGGAAAGCAGCGTGGGGCAATTTTCGTGATCTGAAAATAGAGGATCTAAAAGTTGCATTCGACCAAAAGTTTTACGGTTTTTTCCTGTGTACTCAAGCGGCTTTAAGCAAACTTCGTGCTGATGGTTCGATCACGTTTGTCATCGGTGGTGCAAGCCGTTCAGCAATCCCCGGTACAACTGGGGTGGCTGCGGTGAATGGCGCAATTCAAGCAATGGCATTCACGATGGCAAAAGAGCTTGCTCCTCTACGTGTGAATATTCTCTCTCCCGGTCTGTTTGACACTCCGGTTTATGATTGGATGACTCCTGAGCAGAAAGCAGATTTCTTTAAGCAAATGGGCGGAGAGTTCCCTGTTGGGCGGGTTGGAAAACCTGATGAAATTGGTCAAGCAGTTTCCTACTTTATCAAGAATGGATTTACGACAGGAGCGATATTAGATGTAGATGGAGGGGGACGATTACATTAAGTATTGGTTAAATCGGTTGGGTTGCTTTAGAAACCTAACCAGTCTATTTTCTGGTGATCGGGGCGTTGGCCTGGAGCAGCGCGATCTAGCTAAGGAGCAGGTGGCGCATGAAACTCAGACGGTGCTTATTCAAGTTTAAATAGTTGCTTTTGACTCGCACCTTGACGTGTAACGGCTTGTCGTTAGACATCGCTTGCTTTTCATCATCAGTCAGAGTTGGTAAATTTTCTATCCGCAAGGAAGTTGGTATCTGTGGCAAGTTGCAAACCAAATTTTTTTTCTAATTCGTAAAGACTGATGTCTCTAACTGGGATTGTTTGAAGCATAATCTAAAACCCTGAATAGTTTTGCCATGCCAACTTTGCTGCACCTACTATCCCAGCAAAATTGCCTAACTGCGCTGGCAATATTTGTAAACCCGCTCGTGATAAAGGCTGCACTCGCTTCTCAATTTCTGCCTTCACTGCTGGGAAGAAAAACTCAAAGCTGCCACTGATCCCACCACCAATCACGATCGCTTGCGGTGTAAGGACATAAATCAAACTTGTCAAACCAATTCCCAAATTCTTACCATATTCTTCCCAAAAAGTCAATGCTGTGGGATCTCCTTGTTGGGCAAGAACACCTAATTCGATGGGTTCCTTGAGAGTGCGGCGGCGAATTGCAGTCACACAGGCATATTGTTCCAAAGAGCCTTGATTGCCACTATTACAAATTGGCCCATCTGGGTTGAATGAAATTAAACCCAATTCTCCGGCGGCTCCTTGATGTCCAACAAATAGTTTGCCATCTAGGATAATTGCGCCACCAACCCCAGTTCCTAAAGTGAGCAGAATCAGATTTTGAAAGTGGCGACCGGCTCCCAGCCAAGCTTCTCCCAAAAGAGCGCAATTAGCATCGTTAGCGATCGCAGTAGGTTTGCCAGTTTTAGCTTCTAGCCAGTCTGCTAAAGGCACATCGCGCCATCCAGGCAAGTTAATCGCGATTTTGGCAATGCGTCCGGTTGCATCAGATGGGCCAGGAGTCCCAACACCAATAGCAACAGTTTGATTATCTGGATCAATTTGGGCGATCGCATCTACAATCATCGCCAGCACAGCCTCTGGTGTTGTTGGTTGGGGAGCTGTCACAGTCAAAGATTGCAGACAAGTACCATCAGCTGCAAAACGCCCCAGCTTAATTGCTGTTCCCCCCACATCAATACCAATTACTTGAGAACTCACCACTTTAAAATCCTCACACCAAGCCGCAAATTTTCGACTTTAACAAGCATCGTAGTACAGCTTTGCACAAGTTCGTAGCAAATAAAATGGCCATCTAGCAAACCTTCGCGTACCCTCTGCGCTTACCTCTGCGTTTAAATTTCCTCAATTCGCCACTATTTTCTGCAAATCTGTACTTAGCGTCTTAGGGCGAAAAAATTCTAGATTTTCCGTCTAATTGAGTGCGAGTCGTTTTCATCGCCGATCTATTCGCGCAGCGTCTCCCCTTTTCCCAAAGGGAGAGGCTAGCGTTAAGGGAGAAGACACCGGGCTTTCCGATCTCTGTGACTGGCGTCCCCACATCTAGAAGGAGTGGGCTTTCTGCTCTAATAACTGTAAATTAGCAACAGTCGTGGTCCGAAAACTCGATTGCTCCTGCCAAGCTGTAATTGGCGCACCTCGTAAAATACCAGCAAGGGCAACGGAAAGGATAAACCCGCCAGTAGCGGCAGCAATTAACGTTAGGTTATCTTTCATACAAATCTCTCTATTGTTATTCGTAATTTGTCAGTGGTTTTTTGCTATTAACCACTGACCTATTGACTAGTGATTAGTTTCGGATTCTATTTTCTCTCCGTAAACGAGGATTGACAAATTCGTTTAACCCTTCACCAAGTAGTGATAACCCTACCACCATGCATGTCATCGTTAAACCGGGGAAAAGCGTAGTCCACCAAATGCCAGTAGGTAGAGCTTCTAGAGCTTGTTTTAAATCATGTCCCCATTCTGCCACTTCTTCGGGAAGTCCTAGCCCCAAAAAACCCAAACCGCCCAACACCAAAATCGCATCAGCGGCGTTGAGTGTGAATAGGACGGGTACGCTTTGAATGACGTTGAAAAACAGATAACGGGAAAGCACAACCCAAGTGGAAGCGCCCATTGCTTGAGCAGCTTCGATGAAGACTTCAGTTTTCACGCTCACAGTGTGGTTGCGAACAACGCGGTAATATTGGGGGATGTAGGCAATGCTAATAGCGATCGCTGCATTTAATATCCCACGCCCCACCACAAAGGCCAGTGTCACAGATAGCAGTAGTCCCGGTAGGGTGTAGATGCTATCCATAATGAACAGCAACACTTTATCCAATTTACCGCCGAGATAACCACTCAGCATCCCCAAAGGTACACCGATAATCATACTCAGCGCTGTTGCCAAAATTACCACCTGCAAAGCAGCTTGAGCGCCGAACAATGTCCGGGAGAACACATCATAGCCCAGGCGACTAGTACCGAACCAATGTTTAGCTGAGGGTGGCTCGTGAATTGGATTAGAGAGAAAATCTTTGGGGTTTTGCAGCCATCCCCAAGCCTGGAATACGGGAGCGAAGAATGCCAGGAAGATGAAAAATAGGGTAATGGCTAACCCGATGAGCATGAGTTTCTGAGAAAGATTGGGACTTTTGGCAAACTGTAAAAATGTCGGTAGCCGCCGTTTTGTAATGGCCATGTGCGATCGCCTGGATCAAGCAAGATACGCTGACCATTTTACATATCAGATTGGGGATTAAGTAAACATCCTTAATAAAAATCCGACTGTTTCGCGTGAATACAGAGCTACACTGAGATAGAGGTGAGATTATGCTTATTTTTGCTAATAGCTGTAGAAATTAAAAGTTTTGTTAGTCCCTCAGAAATGGCAGACTTAAAAGATGCTATCGGGGGATTTATCATGTATCGTGCTGTTATCCATCGCCTATAACCAAAAATAACATTATATTTGGCAGTGCGCGACAGCGTATTTACAGCTTTGTTTGAGGAACCAATTGGTACACTTTTAATAAAAACTGAGAATCTAAAGTTACTCGTTTTTAATCCAGAAACGGAGAGGATTATTCAATGGATACCTTAGATAATTATCGACGGATCATCAAAGAAATATTAGTACCCTACACGCAAATTCCTTATTCGCACGCAGTTATTGAATGTAAAGTAGTCTTTGATAGCGAAAATGACAGTTATTTGCTGATAAATTTAGGCTGGGATGGTGTTAAGCGAATTCACGGTTGCTTAGTTCATATTGATATTATTGATGGCAAAACTTGGGTGCAACGAGATGACACAGAAGATGGTGTTACCTATGAATTAGTAGCAGCAGGAATTCCCAAAGAGAAAATTGTATTGGGATTTCACCCACGAAATGTTAGGCAACACACAGGATATGCTATTGCCTAACTTATTAAGGCTGTCACTAAAGCGAACTGTAGGGGGTATTGGGTATCGGGCAGAGTCTTCCCCATTGCCCCTTATCCCCAGAGGAGACCCCGAGTTCCCCAATACCCACTATCTCAAAGATTACTTTCAATTAACTGGCGGTATTCGCTCTTTTGCTTGACGCCTTTGACTTCCTTCACCAGTTCTTTATTTTTGAACAATTGAACAGTTGGCGTTCCTGTTACACCAGCATTTTCAGCAATATCTCGATCTTTGTCGATGTCAATTTCCACAAAGTGAATTTTGCTGTCAAATTCATCCACCACTTTATTTAAAATTGGCTTCAGAGTATGACAAGGGCCGCAACCAGGAGAGACATATTTAACAAGAACTAAGCGATCGCTTTCATGGAACAATTTCCGTAAGGCATAACCTCCCTGATGGCGCGTCCCATTCAAATTAAATCCAGCTTCTTCCTCGGCTTCAGTCTTTTTAGCTGGCTGATGTTCTAATTCATTATCTGCTGTTTCTACCTGTTGATGGAATTCTTGAATCAAGCCACTGGATGACAACCAACGTTCTGCCAACATCGCCGCCATACAGCCAGTACCCGCAGCCGTAATTGCTTGCCGAAACTCATGATCTTGCACGTCGCCAGCGGCAAAAACGCCCTCTACACTGGTTTCCACTGTACCGTGCTTGGTGATAACGTAACCGATTTCATCCAGTTCTAACTGACCTTTAAATAGAGAGGTATTGGGACTGTGACCAACAGCGTAGAATAAACCCTTAGCGTGCAGTTTGCTCTCTTCACCAGTTTTGGTATTGCGGACTTTCACTCCATCCATATGACCGTTACCGAAGATATCCACGGCTTCTGTGTTCCAATGCACCTGGATTTTTGGGTTGCTCAAAACTCTGTCTTGCATGGCTTTAGAAGCCCGCATTTTATCGGTGCGTACCAACATATTTACCTTAGAGCCGTATTTTGTGAGGTAAATTGACTCTTCCGCCGCCGAGTCGCCAGCACCAATCACAGCCAGTTCTGCGCCGTGGAAAATTGGTGTCGCACCATCGCAAATTGCACAAGCGGAGATACCCCGACTCCAAAATTCATGTTCGTTGGGTAAACCCAAACGCTTTGCAGTTGCGCCAGTAGCAATGACGATGCTATTGGTTTTTATTTCTCTTTCTTGCGATCGCACTGTAAATGGACGCTGACTCAAGTCAACTGATATAACATCTTCAGTATATAGTTCAGCCCCCCAGCGCTCCGCCTGCGCCTTCATCTGATCCATCAGTTCTGGCCCGGTAATCCCTTGGGGAAACCCTGGAAAGTTCTCAACTTCCGTCGTTGTCATTAGTTGCCCACCAGGCAAACCCCCGGCTTGGAAACCTTCAAAGACAACGGGTTTCAGGTTAGCGCGTCCGGCATAGATGGCGGCTGTGTACCCTGCTGGGCCAGAACCGATAATTACTAAGTTTTCTACAGTTGTATTAGCCATGAAAATATACGAACTCATAACGACTACGTTTAATATAGCATAACAAATTGCGATTGGCTACGCCACGCTGGAAGGGATGAGCTATGCCCTGTCGTAGGCGATCGCAATGAAAAATCAAGAATACAGAGACAGCGATCATAGGTTGCCGCTTGATGTGCGAGGAGTATTTATGATAGCTATAAGAGTATTTTGTCGTGTTATGTCTTTTACTATTACAGACTTAGAGCAGCTACAAACCGAGCATCCAGAATGGCAGATGGAGCTGGTAGAAGGGAAAATCATAGTTATGGGCCCATCAGATTACGAGTCAGAAGAAATTGGCACTCGATTGAGTACCTTCTTGAATATTTGGGTCATGTCGCGTAAGCTAGGGCGAGTAACTGGCTCTAGTGCAGGCTTCATATTACCTAGAATAGAAGAAGACGACTCGGAAAAAAGAAACCTGCGTGCGCCTGACGTGTCTTATGTTCGAGCTGACCGATTGAAAAAGACCAAGCGCGACTTTGTAGAGTTGGTTCCAGACCTGATGGTTGAGATTAAATCTAAAAGCGACAAAATTAAACCCCTGGAGGAGAAGATTCAGTTATTTTTGCAGCTTGGGTCTGTAGTCGGCATACTGATTGACCCTGATAAATTGACAGTAACGGTTTACCGACTAAACCAAACTCCGGTGGTATTGCAGAATGGCGACACGCTCACACTACTAGACTTGCTACCAGGTTGGGAACTGGTAATATCAGATTTGTGGCCACCTGAGTTTGAATAAGGCATTTCCACAATTGAAATTAAGAATCAGCCCTTGGTCAATATCAGGGGCTTAGTGATGTTTGTACCATTTGGGATGCAAGGATTGTGGATTGTGTAACTGTATCTCTTCAAACTTTTTTTCTCAAGGTGATAGGAAAGCGATCGCAGGTGGGTAAGTTACATCTAGAACACCCAAACACTTCCTACCCCCTGGAAAACACTTATGAAAACCGAATTAAAAGCCAAATTTCTCCAACACATCCTCGACAAAAAGAAGGGAGATGAGGGTTTTACACTCATTGAATTACTAGTAGTAATTATTATCATCGGTATTTTGTCAGCTATTGCGCTACCCTCTTTTTTGAACCAAGCCAACAAAGCCAAACAATCTGAAGCTAAAACCTATGTAGGTTCTTTGAATAAAGGTCAACAAGCTTACTTTACAGAAAAAGGTTCCTTTGGCGCTCTTACTGATTTAGGAGTTGGTATTAAATCACAAACTGTTAACTATATATATGCGAGTGCTGCTCAAGGTACCGGCACAGGCGTGAATGCATACTCCAACTCTTCTTTAACAGGAACTAGTAACGTAGTTAGAAACTATAGCGGTAAAGTTTCCCTAATTTCAGAAGGATCAAGCAGTGATGCAACTAGTATTGCCATTCTTTGTGAAACTACTGCTGTTGGAGCAGGACCGATAGAACCCACTACTGGTCAAACCTGTGCTGGTAACTCTACCGCGGTAGGTAAGTAATTAAGCAATCAAATAATCAGGAATGAGGATTGCATAAAAACCTAAAAGTTGAATTGAGAAAGTTAAAGCTGCTAGTTCAAATCAACTTTAAAAGAGGTAAACATATAATATCTTCATTCTCAACCAAAAAAAGTAGAGAAGTTCTATAGAACTTCTCTACAATCATTTTTATTCATTATTAACTTTTATTACTATCAAATGCTACAAGATTCACAACCAAAAGATTATGCTCAGGCTATTCAATATTATGAAAATGCTATTGAAACAAAACCTGATATTAAATCTCATTATTGGCATTTAGGATTATATTTGTTACTACAAGGTAAAGAGCAAGAAGCACAATTAACTTGGTTAATGGGTGTTGGAGAAGTAAATGAGGAAGAAAATCAAGATTCCATAGCAGAATTAAGTCAAGTTTTATTCCAAGAAATTCAGAAACAACTAAAATCAGAAAAATATCAACAAGCATGGATTATTAGTCAGCATTTGCGAGAAGTTAATCCTTACCATATTAATAATCTACTATTAAATTTATATTTATCACTCCAAATAGAGTTATTAGATCAAGAATATTTTGATCAGCTAAATCTGACTCATGTGCTACAAGAAATAGATATATCACCGGATATAGAAATCTTTTCACAAGTGCTTTATAAACTTATAGAGTATCCTTCATTTCATAGTTTAACTCTAGAGTTTTCTAGAAGTATTCTGGCATCGTTAAAAAATCTCAATGAGTTTAACTATGTGATGGCATCTGTATCAGTAAAGTTAGAATCTGCTTTCAGAAATTCCCATTTTGCTGCTCAGTTATTGGAAACTTATATAGATTTAGATCCTGATGAGCGAGAGCTTTTAATTCGTTTAGCTTTCTGTTATCAAGTTACAGGTCAGCATTTAAAGGGTATTAATACAGCGAATAAACTACTATCTATATCTGAGAATTTAGTTGATAAAGTTTTTTATAATCATTTGTTAATTAGAGGGTTATTAATATCAGCAGGAGCTTGGGAAGAAGCTTGTTTAGCAATAGAAGAGCAAAAACTTTTAATACTATCTCTGATAAAAGAATCTTTAAGAATACCGGAAAATGGTAGAATTCTGAGGATTTACACTTCTATGTATTTCTTTCCATATATAGTAGATACTCCTCAAATCATCAGACCAATACAAAATAAACTAATGGATTTATGTTTGAAAAATTTTGAACTTAACCTTGGAGAAAAAATTAATCAGTATCGTTACCAAGAAATTTCTCCTAAAAGAAGTAAAAAGATTCTAAAGATAGGTTATCTTTCCCATTGCTTAGGACAACATTCTGTAGGTTGGATTTCTCGTTGGTTATTTAAATATCATAATAGAGATAAGTTTCAAGTTTATTTATACATTATTAATCCTCGTGTAAGAGATAGCTTACAGCAATTTTTTATTGAATCTTCTCATGAAGCTCATAGTATTGAATCAACAGATAGTATATTGCAATTAGCTGAACAAATCCGTAAAGATGAAATTGATATATTAGTTGATTTAGATAGTATTACTATCGATTTTGTTTGTGAAGTTCTTGCTGTAAAACCTGCTCCTATTCAAGTTACTTGGTTGGGCTGGGATGCTTCTGGACTACCCTCTATTGATTACTTTATTGCAGATCCCTACGTATTACCAGAAGAAAGTCAAACCTATTACAGCGAAAAAATTTGGCGATTACCAGAAACCTATGTTGCTGTAGATGGTTTTGAAGTCCAAACTCCGACATTAAGACGAGAACAAATTGATATTCCTGCGGATGGAATTATATATTTTGTTGGACAAAAGGACTATAAGCGTCATTTAGAAAATACTAGATTACAATTGAGAATAATAAAGCAAGTTCCTAATAGTTATTTATTAATAAAAGGTTTTAGTGATTTAGCAGCTTGCCAAAAATTTTATGAAACCTTAGCGATAGAAGAAAGAGTAGATACTAAACAGTTGCGCTTTATCGGTCAAGATCCTAATGAGCTAATTCATAGAGCCAATTTAGCGATCGCTGATATAGTTTTAGATACCTATCCTTATAATGGTGCAACTACTACTTTAGAGACGTTATGGCTTGGTATTCCCTTAGTGACAAGGGTAGGGCAACAATTTGCTGCTCGCAATAGTTATACCATGATGATTAATGCGGGAATTACAGAGGGCATTGCTTGGACAGATGAAGAGTATGTAGACTGGGGAGTGCGCTTGGGTAAAGATGAGAAACTCAGACAGGAAGTTTCTTGGAAATTAAGACAAGGAAGAAAAAATGCACCTTTATGGAATGCGGAAAAATTTACCCGCGATATGGAGGAAGCTTATCAACAGATGTGGCAAAGGTATATTGATAGTTAATTGGCTCGTAGTGAGGGCTTAAGCGCTCAAAATAACTTCTTATAGCAATTTCCAGGTAAATGAACTACAGATTATCGTAACTTTAACGAAGCCTATATCTCAATACGCTTAGTGTTAGTAATATTCAGTTTTCGGAGATCCCCCCAACCCACGCCACTTGCTCCACTTGGGGAGACCCCAGACGTTCGCGGACTCGCTAACGCTTCTCTACGAGACGCTGCGCGAACGCTATCGCCCTTGGCGTCTCCCCTTCTCCCAAAGGGAGAGGCTAACGCCAAGGGAGAAGACCGCAGTGGCTCCCCTTAAAAAAGCTTGCTCATATCCCTCTTTTACCCCCTTTTTAAGGGGGTTGCCGGAGGCGGGGCGATCTTAACCCAAGCGTATTGGCGTATATCTATGAGGTGCTTGCCTATGTTGCATGGTGGGCTTAAGAGGTAATATAAAAATAAGAAATACAATTGTGGATAAGTATGTCTGCTAAAGATGTCTTTCATGAAGTTGTCAAAAAAGCTTTACAGAAGGATGGTTGGCAGATTACTCATGACCCCCTCTCAATTAGTGTAGGTGGTGTGAATGTCTCTATTGATTTAGCTGCTGAAAAACTCATTGCGGCAGAACGAGAAGGAGAAAAAATTGCTGTTGAAGTTAAAAGTTTTTTGGAGAAATCATCTGCAATCTCAGAATTTCATACAGCATTGGGACAGTTTATCAACTATAGAGGTGCATTAAAGCGACGACAGCCAGAACGTGTTTTGTTTTTAGCAGTACCTTTGACAACTTATAAAACATTCTTTCAACTTGATTTCCCTCAAGCCATGATTGAAGAAAATCAAGTCAAAATGATTATTTATGATGTAGAGCAAGAGGTGATTGTCAAATGGAGAAACTAGCCCAGTATCGCCAGATTGTACAGCAGATATTACAGGAGTATAGTGAGCAAAAACCTGCTGACGGTAATATAGATGTTGAGAATATTTTTGATATAGAACGTGACCATTATCAAGTAGTCCATGTAGGCTGGGAGGGGCAAGATTGGGTACATAGTTGCATCATCCATATTGATATTAAGAGTGAAAAAATTTGGCTTCAGTGGAATGGTACAGAAGATGATATTGCAGTAAATTTGGTTACTATGGGAGTTCCGAAAGAGGACATTGTGTTAGGGTTTCAGTCTCCTTTCATGAGGAAGTTTACAGAATATGCAGTGGGTTAGGGCATTTATTTCTTGAAAAGTACCTTTAGAATTTATTTCTAAGAGGTTGTTTGAAAAGTATTGTTGGTAACAGCAACACCTCGCAAACCTAAGCCCCCTAGTCTCCCTTCCCTCGTAGCAAAGGGGGGTTTCAAAGCCTCTCTCCCTTTGGGGGAGAGGTTTGGAGAGGGGTTTATAGTATACTTTGCAACTTTTAAAACATCTTCCGAGGACTTTAGTCCTCGTCCTGTATAATTACAAATTTAAGCACTCAAATGCTTACTACAAACTTGTTTATAGAAGGCTTCTAAACCTGCGACACAGGTTTTATCATCAAAGAGATGATCGTGATTTTGGTTCATTCTTTCTGCAATAGTGCCTCGCCAAGCCGGGTCTAGTCCTAATTTGACGGCAATTTCGATATATTCTGCTTCGTTTTCAGCTATGGTATCTGTCACTCCTAGCATTTTCAGGAAGCTGTCAGAATGACGACCCCGCATAAATTCTCCGGGACAAGTAACAATGGGGAGATTACAAGCGATCGCTTCTAAGGTAGTATTACCACCAGACCAGGTGAATGTATCTAAATAAACATCTGAAAGTAAGTTAATCATTAGATAGTCCAATCGCTCTGGAATACTAATAAATACACAGTAATCCTCGCTGTTCAAATCGATAGCAGCAAAAGCACGTTTGAGACGCGGCTGAAGTAAACCACCACGCAGAAACACAAATTTAACTTGCGGAAGGCGGCGAGCAATTTCTGCAAAAATAAAATCATATTGTGGTAGATACTTGAAAGGAGCTTGACAGCATAAATAGATGACTGCATCATCTGGTAGCCCAAAATATGAGCGGGTTTTGATGACTGGCGGAATATATGGTTTAGGGTAAGAAACGCCAATGTTGGGTAAGCGAATTAATTTTTCTGAATAATGGTCTTGGGCATTTTCTGGTTCCATTAACTCGCTAGATAAAAAGTAATCAATTGTGGGTAAGCCAGTTGTTACCGGATGTCCCCAAGCGACACATTGCACAGGCGCAAGCCGCAGACCTCCCATTTGCATAGTTTGGGGATTCATCCCAATTTCAGGAAAAACTAAAATGTGCAGCTTATCAGCAATTATCTGTTCACAAGCTGCTGATAAATTATCAGGAATATGGTAGAAAACATCACTGTACTCTTGAAACTGTTGGGTAATTGGATCTGGCTCATTTCCTATGTAGTAACAATAGATTTCAAAGCTTGAGCGATCGCAGTAACGTAACCACCCAGTTAACCAAAGTGTTCCACTATAAGAATGCAGGTAATGGGAAACGTAACCAATCCGAATTTTGTTATTAGGCTGAAGCTTAGGCATAGATAAAGGAACAACCCATTGTGGATAGTTAGCTGCCATAATTTCATGTACTAGCTTTCCATACTGGCGTTGCAAATCTATATCATTTTGTGCTTGATATGATAGGTAAAAATTTGTGAGGCGACCTATACCTGCTAAAGCACTATGTTGCTCTTCTGTAGTTTTAATAGATGTTTGCTCAATTAAATCTCGCAATCCTTGAGTGTAGCGTTGGCGATAAAAGTTAATTTCCTCCTGATTCTCATATATTAATGGAACTGTTAAATATTTGAGAATTTGAAAAGTATAATCATTAGGTAATAATTTAGCAGCATTATCTGAACTTAAAATTGCTTCTTGAATACGTCCATTATGGCGCAAATCGATGATTAATGAAAAATGTAGTCTTCCATCTGTAGGGTAAAGTTTAATTCCTTGCTGGAGAATACTAAAATATTCATCTAGCCGATTTAACTGTCTATAACAATAGCTTAAATTCCAATAAATTTCTGCATCACCTGATTGGTATTCTAGGAGTTTTTGATATTGCGCGATCGCTTCTTTCCATCTTCCCTCAATAAATAATTTATTGCTCAAATTAAAAAAAAACTGTTCAGATGGTACTTGACTCAAGCTTTCTATTTCGTAAAATGTCAGAGTTTCTGCTTTTGCTTGACTCAGCGCGTTTTTATCTTCGTATTCCAAAACAATTCTTGCATATATATGAGGTAGCAAAGCTGACCACTGAATATCAGCCAAGTTTTCCACTAGAGAAATTTCTAATCTTTCAGTAACATCTAAATCTTCCTGTACTAAAAGATTCATAACCACACTAGATAAAAACAGTTCTGCATCTTCACTAGTAATGTTTCCAGTATCGATAAGTAGAGTAGTTTTTTCACTATTAGGATGAGTGGCTAATGATTGAATCACCTGTTGTAACTCTAAACCTAGTTCATCTTCTGGTTGCGTCCAATCAGGGAAAATAATATAGTTAATTTCTCTCAGATTTAAGCTAGATAAATCAAATTCGGAATTTAATAGTGTTTGTAATCTTTCTCTCATCTCTTGAGCCGGCACAAAGTTAGGCACAGAATGACTTAGCTTATCTAACGCTTGTTGCAGTATAGAAGTTTCCTGAAGATGCTCTGCTGCTTGGGCTAAATACCAAAATGCACGCCAATGATTACAACCAAATTGAATGGAATTGATAAACTGTCCCATTGCTTCTAAAGTTTTTCCGTGACGTTCCAAGATTAACCCTACCCATAACCTTAAATAACCATCTTGTGGGTAGTGATTAAGATATTGAAGTACTCCACCCTCTCCTAATCCCAAAAGAGTAGAAGAATTAGCTATTTTTTCGTCAGCAGCAAATAATTGATTAATATCTTCAGAAGTTAAACTTGTAATAAATTGGGGTGCAGTATCTCCTATAGACTCAATAAATGTTTTTGAACCTTCAAATTGTGCAGGGATTTCAACTACATCAAGAAGAGATACAGGTTCATCTAACAAACTACCATCAACAGGAATACTCCATTGTCTCATTCTCTTGGGTGTTTCCATCAAGCGGTGATAGATGGGATTTAGCTGTTTAGCAGCATTTTCTGCGCCAAAGATTTGCTCGGCGTATTGCTTGGCATTTTTACCTAGTCTTAATCTTTCTTGGGGATTGTGATAAAGGTACTCTAAGGCTTGACTATATTCTAATTCACTATTGACAACTAAACCTGTGTAGTTATCAATCACTAATTTTTTAATGCCACCGTGGGGAAAAACTATCGGAGGTATTCCGGCATACATTACTTCTTGTAAATTTAATTCAGCCGCAGCATAAGTATCTTCACATAACGGATAACCATAAACATCAAATTCAGAAATTACTGAGCTAATATCTTCGACAAAACCACGAAAATCAAATTTATTTAATGAGTCTAATGCTAAGGCTTGTTGCTGTAATAAATTAATATCTCCACCACCACAGAGAATAAATTTCACATGGGGGATATTAGCTTTAGCACTCATAGAGATATACTCAGGGTGCATTTTAGTAAAATTTAAAGCTCCCATATAGCCAACATTAAAAGTATCGTGGGGTTTGGGTTGAATATTTTGAACTCTTTCAAAATCAGCCGCATCGTAAACCATGCCAACTTTTTTTTGTCTTATTCCTGGTGCTAATTGTCGCACTACGGGTAAGTCATAAGAATGGGGATTACAAGGAATAGCAAAGTCAGCATAATTAATTAAATCACGAGTAATCACCTGTGGGGCGCTATCTCCTGAAACATGAAACCAGATAATTAACCTTGTGGGCGGTAATTCTGAATGCAGAAAGGAGAACATCTGGGGATTATTCCAGTAGTGAATATGCACTAAATCAGCTTCAGAGATTAATTTATTACGAGCAATTACGTCAACTGGATTAATAAATTTCATCCCTCCTAATTCTGCTAATTCCACTGCACTAGGAGCAGCTTCTTTAAGGGAGATAACTTGATGTTGCAGCTGCTCATGTAAACGGGATGAATATTTAGAAATGGCAATCATGGAGCGAGCAGCACCACCGAGACAAAGGAAGTCAATAATATGTAAAATTTTAATCATTGAATTGAAATTTTTAATTTAATTACTGGGTTTACGATAGATTTTGAGAGAAGAAAATACTCCTGGAATAATCGGTAAATAGGCTTGAGTTTGAGTTGGATCATCAGGATATAACAAAGGTACTTCGATAATTTCGCAATGATAAGTATTTTCCATTAATTCTTGGCAAGCCTGTCTGATACCAGGTTCATTTCCTCCATGATGAAAAAGGATTGATGGACTATTTTCCTCATCCAGGGGAGGTAAATAATCATGGAAAATCATTAAGCCACCAGGAGCAAGTAAGGGATAATAGTTAGCAATATCTTTTTTCACACCTTCATAAGAATGATCGCCATCGACAAAAATATAAGGTGGATAGTTACGATCTCGCTCAAAGATAGTCTGTAATTGAGTTAAAGCATGATGGGAAAACATTCTCAGATGAGTAATTTCTGAGGGTAAGTTATCCAATACTAATTTTAATTGGGGGTGTAATCCTGGATCAATCGCCCATCCTTGTAAGTCATTATGCTCTCTGACTAGGGCTTTTTGATTCAAAAATAATGAACTTCCTGCAAAAGAGCCTATCTCCACAAAACGGCAAGGAGAGGAATTAGTTAGTAAAAGTTTACGCAGAGCATAATATAGCTGAAAACGCTCATTCTTCGACATTTGACTTTGAATACCGTATTTCACAGGATCATCTTGGTCAAATTCTTCAATTAATGAGTTTTCAAACACTGGATTAATGGCAAATTTGTGCGGGCAATTAAACCAAACTCCTGTACTGTCTATTTGATGAAGCTCAAATGTTAGTTGACGCTCGGCTTCAAATTCATGTAGGGCTTGACGACATCCTTCCCAAAAACCATAATCATCTACTTGTACAAATCCATCATTGGAAATGCGATCATAGAAATTATTAATTATGGTTTTAGTAGATTCGTACCAATCACCATCCATGTGCAGAAAGGCAATCATCCCTACTGCATCTCTCATTTTTGGTAAAGTATCTTCAAAATAACCTTTAACTATCTGGACAATATCACCAACGCCCAGTTTATTGCAGACTTCCTTCACACTAGCTTCTGGTGCGGCACAAGTACCTGTACCCCATCCCGTTACCTCAGCAAGAATACCATTAGACTTATCTTTTTCTGTTGGTGCTGGCATTCCATCAAAAGAGTCAAAGGCATAAACCCAACGGGGTTGTCTGGTATGGCGTTTAATCACTGCGGCTACAAGGGCTGTTGAACCTCCGGCTGCAACTCCACACTCGACAAAGTTACCGGGGATATTTTCTACACAAATTCTTTTGATAAGCGTAAATAGTGAATATAGTCTTGCCTCACTCAGCATTGTATAAGGTTGAATTAACCTATATATTTCTTGAAATTCAGAGTTTTGGATATTACTATATACAAATTCAGGATATTGATTTAATAATTGCTTGAGAAAATTATCAGCTTGATTATTTTCGGGGAAATAGCGTAACTCTTCATACAACGCTTGAATGGAAGCGGCGGGTTGTCTGATTTGCAAAAAACATTTTGCCCTTAAATAATCTAAACCCATAATGGGCTGTTTTAAAGCTTTGGCATCATTTAAGATTTTAAAAGCTTCTTCAAGTTGATTATTATTTAAAGCATGATTTGCTTTTTGAATAAAATTATTATTCTTATCAAAAATTTTTGAAGCAGATAATTTTAAAGATTCAATATTTGCTGGTGTCAGCTTTTTTAGATAACCATTGCTTGCCCAAGTCAAGTTATAAGCAAAAAAGTCACAATATTCACCGTCAATCTCATACTCATTGTTATATTCAGCCAGAAAACCTTTTAAGGCTTGATGTGGTCCACTGTTATAAGACTTATCCTGAACAATATCGGAAATAATACCATCTTCGATCACAATATATTCTTCTTGCTCAAGATATGGATGGAAAAAATCTAAAACTGCCTTACTTGTTTGATAGGAATGATCCGCATCTTCTATTACTAATAAAGGGCGAGGTAATTGCCTTAAGAAATCGGGAGAGAAAATTTCTTGTAAATTTTGTCCATCTCCTTCCATAAATGTAACATTATGATGAGAATATTTTGTCACCTTTACAATATCTACAGAGTAAACATGACCCTCAATACCAAAATTATTCAATAAATCCCCAAACCATAATGCACTACCACCACTTTTTGAGCCAATTTCAATAATAGTGCGAGGCTTTAAATTCCAAATTAAGACAGGATAGATAGCATAATCAAAGGGGTTTTTTTGTGTTGCTACACCACGATAAGAATAATTATGAAGACTATTTTGAATAGACATCATTAAATCATAGGGTAAGGTTGTATTCCATGTTCTTTGCTCATTAGGAATCTTAAGCTTTTGCGGTTTAATTAATGCTTTTTTTAGGGATGCAACCTGTTGTTGTGCTTGAATATGGTCAGGATTATATTCTAATTCTTGTTGGGCTGCTTCCAGTGCTTCTTCATATCTAGCAACAGCACTATTAAAAATCGCTCTGAAATAATGTAATCCAGGGACAAAAATACCCAAAGCAGCAGCATGTTCCCCTAAACGGAGAGCTTTGATTTTATCTCCCTGATTAAAACTTTCTAAAGCTTTTTGAATTATTGTTTCAACTTCTTTTGATGAATCTTGACTAATTTCTTGTAAAAGCTGTTTCCCCTTAGTATGATTGGGTAATTTCTCTAAAAGAGAGCGAAGAGAATTTTTTGCTTCAGAAATATAATCTAATCTTATCTCGGCTAATGCTTTTAGGTAGTAATACCTAGAAATTGGCTGTTTTGTAGAACTAATAAGATTAAGGACTTCATGATTATTTTTACTGTTGATATATTCAACTATTTTTTCATTCAATATATTAGAAGTTTCAATAATAATTGATTTCGTTTTCCCACCACTAAAGATTGTTTCTTCAGTAAAATTATCTGCCTGAGTATTTCGAGTAATCATAGGAGAATGTTTAAGAGGAAATTTCATTGCTTCTATTGCCATATTAGCTAAAGGACTATTAATACTGTTTGTGTGAGTACCAGAGCAAAAACCAATATTAGAAACTAGATTTACATTAGGTAATATAGTTGAACCATTATTAGCCCAAAGGGTAAACAGCCAAATATAATCCCAAGTATTAAAGCCATCATAAACACCTTGGAATATTTTTGACCAGTAAGCAACTGCCTGCTCATTTTGCAAGACTTCATTAAGCCAATTATTATCTCTTAATTCTGTCCATAGTTGCATGGAACCATCATACTTTGTCCACGCACGTCTCCAACTAGCCCATCCCCAACAATGACCGTAACGAGAAAAATAATAACTATATTCAGTTCTATTGCTTCCAAATTGGAAGTTATCACCCGAAATCATCATAATGCGTTGATTATCATGATATTTCTCTAATAATTCTTGACAGTAACGGAAAAAAGTTGGATGAGGTAGACAGTCATCTTCTAAAATAATTGCTTTTTCTACTTGCTCAAATATCCAATCCAAACCACTACTAACTCTTTTTCGACAACCTAAATTAACATCAGAGTAATTAGTTAATACTTCACATTCCCAATCAACTTGATTAATAATTGCTCTGGTAGCAGCACATTCTTCTGCTTCTCCGAGTTTATCGGCTCTTGCTCCATCTGCTACAACTAATAATTTAGGTGGTTTAGCTTGGCGAATGGCTTCAAAGACTCTGGCAGTAGTTTCAGGGCGATTGAAAATGAGAAATGCTACAGGGGTTGTTAAATCAGATTTTGTATCAGATTTCTGTCTTTGATAATATTCAATTTTTGAATCATTTTTATCACCAATAAAATCTTCAATAAGTCGAATTTCACCTGATGAGTCAAATTGTTGATTTATATCGATATTCATAATTGCTTCTTCTTATAAATTTAACTAAAAATGTAAAATCTTGCCAAAATATAATCGGTTTATAGTAAATTTTTAAAAGATGCTTGATAGAATAAAATGCTTAACTTAAAAGTAAAGAGGATTTTGTTTGGCTAGATAGTTTAATTAGACAAAAAATATCAATTAAGTTTGTTGGGCTATTTGTTTAGCGATCGCTCTCCCGCTTCTTCACATCTGCCAACAAAGTCTTATAATCCTACCTATCTGGATGCTGTTTCACCAATTTATCCATCAGGGCGATCGCACCCTTTATTAATTAGGCTTGGTATGGTTATTTGTCTGAGAATTACTCTTTCCTTCTTGTTTCTTAATCTGTTCTAATACAACTTTGTAATCTTGCCGTTCGGGGTGCAACTTCACCAGCTTCTCTAAAAGTTCCATTGCACCCTTAGCATCCTTCAATTGCAACCGCACCAAAGACAGTTTCTCTAAAGCAAGTTGGTTTTCTGGTTCCCGTTGTAAAACCAACTCGTAACCCCGCGCCTGTTGCTGTAATACTGACTCAGCAGAGGGAGACGCAATTGCTGGCTTAGGTTGACTAGCCTGTTGGATTGCTGGAATGACTGCAAATACCGTAGATCCAAAAAACGAGAACATCGACACTATGGTTACAATCTTTTGTCGCCGCTCAATCTGCTTTTTGCGGGTGATTAGGTATTCTTCACATGAACCAGGCATGTATCAATTATTGCTGCGGTAAATAGTTAGGTGTCAGCAACCCTCCCGTTATCAGGTTACCCATCTGCCCAATAGAAATTAACATCTTGACTGGAAATTTTTTACACAAAATTCAAATTCTGACTCTGAAGATGAGGCAACTTTATGGTAAGCCCATGCTGTAACGATAATTTTGCCATGCGATCGCCCCTATGCATCAAAGCAAAACCCTCTCCTGCGCCTAGACACAGCCAACCCTCCAGGTCTTATTCACTGGATGGAACATTAAAATTATATAAAGATTTGCGATGATTCTATCTAATGCTACATGTTTGCGATATTCTAAATAACGTTTAAATAGATAAAAAGAGTAGACATTTCTACTCAATTGCAAATTTCCCTGTCACTCAAAAACTTTCAAACTAGCCCGTTTCCTATGGGTTCTTCAACAAGCAAACATATTTTTCGTGATTCAAACAAATAGAATTTTCCCACTTGTCCTCAGTCACACTAATTAGTACAACTTTCTAAAGGACTAATTATTCTGCTCGGCGTCCACAATATATCTCTTACAAAAGGTACTGTTGCACTCTAGTGGAGAAAGGGTACAGGTTAAGAGGAAAAAGAAGACGGGGAAAGTTTAAAGGGAAAAGGGGAAACAGAAACATCCCTTACCCCTTTAGTCCTTAAACTTTGCCTGGTTTCTGCAAAAGTTTAAGGACTGCTTGGTGGATTTAGAGTTTTGTGGTGGTAATTACCGTACAAAACCGAATTTACCAGTAACTTAGTAGAGTTTGTTATGGTATAGTTAAAAAGTTAAGACTAGCTTTACCAAATTACACCACTCTACGGGCCGGCAACAATTGCAGAATGGGAAGCAGTTTTGATTAAGCATTTACCAACAAATATCAGAATTCAATCGAGGTTATGACTCAGCAAGTGATTCACCCAATGGTGAAATTGCAGCGCAACGTGCAATCACTCATAGAATCGAACATTATCAAGCCAAGCGATAGCATCTGGAAAATCGCTTTGCTCTACGGTAATGAATGGCAGCACTGGAAACAGGAACTGCTTGACTTTGGCTTTAGTATGCAAGACCCAGTTAGTGAATTGCTAGCTGTAGAAACTTGGGATGAGGAGTAGGGAATAGGGCATAGGGAATAGGGTTTTTTAAAATTCACTACTCCTTTAATCACTACTCATTACTCCCTAAACTTTGCAAGCAGCTAAAGCCGCAGCTAACTCCTTTGCAGTTCGATAGCGATCGCGTGGCAATGGTTCTGTAACGCGATCAATCACATTTCTTAATTGGGAACTAATGGTGGGAACCTTTGCTACATCAAACCTGAAGTTTCGCCCCTTTTGGCGGTAATACTTAAACGGGTTTTCGCTTGTGAGCAGAAAAATCAGCGTTGGCCCAATTGCATACAAATCAGATTGAGTCAAAGGTTGTCCTCGTTCTTGTTCAGGAGCGCAGTAACCTTCTGCACCAATCCGAGTACCGGGCGCTGTGCCAATTTCCTTAACTGCGCCAAAATCCAGCAATACTATGCGATTTAAAGAACTTCGCACCATCAGATTGGCAGGTTTAATATCGCGGTGAATCAGTGGAGGCTCTTGGCTATGAAGATAGTCTAAGATATCGCAGGTTTGGATCATCCAAGCGATCGCTTGGCTTGGCGTAACTGGCCCAGTGGTAAAAATACGTTTCTCTAAATCTTGTCCGTGGATTAGTTCCATTGCCAAGTATTTTTTTCCGTCTTCTACAAAGAAGTCATAATACTTAGGAATTCCAGGATGGTTAAGGGATTTGAGAGTGTACGCCTCCCGCTCAAATAATTCTTGAGCTTTGGCAATTTTTACCATATCAGCATTCATTTGCTTCAACACCAGCAGTTGGGGGATACCCGCAAGACCAGCCGCATCCCAAGCGAGATAAGTAGTACCCATACCCCCTTGTCCGAGAGTTTGCAACACCTGATAATGGCGAATTTTCTGTTGCACTGAGAGAGGTTGACCGCAGTGGATACAGAACAGATTGTTCGGAGAATTGCCTTCGTGCGTGCAAGTGGAGGATAAATTTGCTCTAGCTTGGGCTGAATAGACTGTTGCAACGGCGTTTTCTTCTGTCGCTTGCATTTGTTGCGATCGCACACCAGTTTCCAGTACTGTTACCTCCTGAATTTGGAATTGCAGTATTGGGCCTCCCTGTGCCAGTTGCAAAAGGGAATTATCTGGTAAGGAACTCTGAATTACAAGAACACCGTTGAGGAAAGTCCCATTTGTACCCTGACTAACCAGCCGCCAACCACCGCCATTGTCGGCAGAATCGACTTGTCTGAGTTCTAGATGATGCCGGGAAACTAAACTATCAGTTAAAACAACGTGATTATCTGCCGCTCGACCAATCCGAATTATGGAGGAGTTCTCAAAGCTCCACTGCTGGAGGGGCGTTTTCTGTTGCGGTTCTAACAGAGTCAGACTAACCACAATACAACCTACAAGGTAAATGGATCAGGCATTGGGCATTGGGCATTGGGCATTAGCCTTATTCGTAAATTAGGTTTTAACCCCTGATTTATAAGGCTTTGAGATGAATTAGCGGATATGTCTATTGGGAATTTGTGATTGTTCTTTCTTCTTATTACCCATTCCCCATACCCCATTCCAATTTATTTTTAACTTTCCAGATTTGGGCGTACTTTTGCCCGAATAAGTATACCAGTAATGTTGTCATGACCATTCTGTTGGTTTGCCAAATCAATTAAGTCTGTAACACCCTGTTCTAAGTTAACGCCAGAACTAAGTAAGGGTTCTAAATGAGTCTGCCAATGGGTTTCTATTAAATCATTATCTGATAGACCGTCCGATGCCAACAGCAGAAGAGTATCTTCATTGATCTCGAAAAAGTCTACATCAGGATTAATTGAGTTTTCGTCACGAGGCCCCAAGGCTTGGGTGAGTTGGTAGGCATCCGGGCGGGCGTAAGCTATGCTTGCTTCCACTCCTCGGGTTATTTCCCGTTGCCCAACTTCGTGATCTACTGTGACTTGTTCTAGTCGCCGCTTGCGCGTCAAGCGATAGAGACGGCTATCTCCCACATGAGCAACTGCTGCTTCAGTATCTTGAATTAAGAGCATTACCAGAGTTGTACCCATGCGCCCCACTCCAGAACGGGCATCTTGTTGATTAAGCTTGTAAATCGCTTCATTAGCTAAAAACACTGCCTCACGAATGCTATCTTCTGTTGGCAGTTGGTTAGCAATCCAGTGTTCTTGAAAGTATTGCCGTAGGGTGTTGACTGCTAACTCACTGGCTATCTCGCCGCCAGCGTGTCCACCCATACCATCACAGAGAATATACAAACCATGCCCTTCCATAACTCGATTTTTAGGCAACTCCAGCTTCTGAATTTTGGTTTCAATGCCAAAGTAGTCTTCATTATGATGACGTTGACGCCCCACATCTGTGCGTCCTGCATCTTCTAAGCTACTTAACTGCATCGGCAGCACAACAGTTTGCATATCATCAGTTTTGCTAATGATATCTTCTGGCTCATCTGATTGCGGGATAGTGGGCACAGCAGTATTTTTCTCCTTTATTGGGGGCAAAGTTGCGGTTCCTAGTGCTTCCAGTTCAACAGAGATTTCCTCTAAACGCGATCGCAATTGTGCGATCGTGTGAATCTTACCTACATCTAAATCCCCCAACATCTGGACTACAGAGCCAAATTGAGTCCGTTGAGACTCTCTAAATAGCGCTTGCCAAACCCGCCCCAAAGCTTGGATAGTTAACGGCTCCTCTGGAATAGCAAATGTTTGGGCTTCGGCATCTTCTGGGGACTCGATAGCAGGCTGAGAACTTGATGATTCCACATATAACCTTTGTAGCGCCAGCGTTTGGTCTTCATCCAATCGCAAATTTGACAAATCTAAAAGGCTTTGACGACAATTCACTGGTTCTAATGCTGCCCAAAGTTGGGTCATTTGATAACACCAGTGTAAAATTTTTAACGAACTCGTTGTTTCTTCTTGCCATCGGTCGAGTAAAGGCTGCCAATGTGAGCGGTCTTCAATTATTACTACTTGCATATTCCCCTGCTGCCATGCATCGTGAATCGGCGGTATCTCCCGCTGACCTTGGGATTGTAAGGCAATATAAAGTTTAGCAAGGTGAGGAATTCCACTTGTTTCCACTGATGGCGTTAGCAAATCTGATTGCTGACTTGCTATTATTGTCTCAATGGGTGATATTTGATACGGCTGGCAGTCTAGAACTCTGACACCTACATCAGTAATGGTGGTAGTTTCAGTTTGTCCAGGTAGCATATATAACAATTGATAGCGCTCTTGGGAGTCTAAATAGGAGCCTAATGCAATCTGAAAACTAGGGGGTAGAGGAGATGAGGAGTATATTGCTCCCTCATCTCCCTCTACTCCCACATCTCCCTTATCTCCCTGATTTTTCTCTACTCCCAAAGCTTCCCCATTTGTTTCCTTAGCAATAATTGCCCAAAACACTGTTCCACATTCCGTGCCACAGTTATGACAACGTAGTGCATTTATAGGTACATCAGTACTGCATTCAGGACAGACCTTGTGGGTCAGGGACGTGCCACAGTTTTGACAGAATTTGTTGCTATTGGGGTTTTCAAATTTACACTGAGGGCAAATCAGCATAGTGGAAGTTCCTTAATTCCCGTTTCAAGGTGCTTCTAGCCACTAAGATCCAAGGTGCCACAATTGGCTATCCCTGACCACAGTAGACCTACAAGAGATTGTAGTTTATCAATGAATTTTGGTGGCAGTATTAATTGTGACGCATATTAGATAAATATTTAATATATTGCCAGCCAATTCCTAATAAATGGGTGAATGGGGAGTGGGGAGTAGTAGGGAAAGAAAAACTATTGATTATAGGACTTACGCAAAAAACCTCTCAAACTCTTATTCCTCCGTGTCACGCCAGTTGCTTCTCCTAAGGAAGACGCGCAAGGGACAAGTCTCTTAACCGCAAGGGCGTACTGGCTTCTCTGGGGACTCTGTGGTAGCCTGCGGCAAGCCGCTTTGCGTCTACGATTTTCCGTTACCTGTGCGTAAGTCCTGGATTATTGACTTATGCCCAATGCCCCATGCCAAGAGTCTGGCAAATGTGGAGGTTGAGTATTAAACCATTTTTGATAAATTTGCTTGTAAGTGCCATTGGATAACAAAGTCGCTATAGCTTTGTTAATTGCATCCAGATGGGGGGAGTCTTTAGATGTAGCAATTCCGTAGTATTCTTGGGTGAGCAGATCAGCAACAACTCTGATGCCTTTGAGTTTGCCATTTTTAATCGCATACAAAGTTGCGAAAGCATCGCTAACCACAGCATCAACATTGCCATTTAGCAAGTCTTGGAAAAATTCTGGGCCAGAATTAAAAGTACTAATTTTGGCATTGGGGATGGTTTTGGCAAAATCCGCCCCAGTTGAACCAATTTGTACAGCAATTTTTGTACCTTTGAGACTATTGAAGTCTTTAATATTTTGGTTGTCTTCGCGAACAGTGATCGCTAGTCCGGCTTTAAAATAAGGTCTGGAAAAAGCAATTGTTTTCAGGCGTTCGGCGGTAATTGTGATTCCACTAATTGCTGCATCGACTCTTTTAGCTTGCAAAGTCGAGATCATGCCATCAAAGGGCAGACTTTCAAACTGAACCGCAAAACCTGCTACTTTAGCCATCGCATTCATCAAATCAATATCAAAACCTTCCAAGTGACTGCTAGCCGTTTGGATTTCAAAGGGGATAAAGGTAGGGTCTGTCGCCACCTTGAGAGGTTGAACACCTGGATTTGGATAATTGTTACAGGCAATGAACAGTAGCAAACAGCCTAAGCTCAGAATTAGTTGCCGCCACTTAAAGTTAATCAAATTCCCTTTAGTCATTAGTCATTAGTCAAATACCTAATTTCTCGTTTCGTGTAGTGCTTGAGTCCGAGCAAAGCGACGCTCGGCAGGGCGTGCAAGTCCAAGATAAGCGGCGAAGGAGGCGATCGCAAACACTGCCATTAAACTAGACATGGCGATCGCTGTGCGCCCATCATAGAAGAAAGCAACTAGCCCACTCGCCAACGCCCCACATAACATTTGCAGAAATCCCACCGTGGCGGCTGCAACTCCAGCTATCTCTGGCAAAGGCTGAATGGCACCCTGGATTGCATTGGGGGAGATTATTCCCAGGCAGAAGGTGTTAAGTACTAGAAGAGGCATTAGCGTAGTAACTTGTGCAGCACCACTCACTGACAATATTGCAAGGGCAACAGATGAGCCAACGGCACTCACCAGCCCAAAAGTGAGCAACCTTGACGGAGATACGCCACGCATACTCAGATGCCCATTCAGAAATGAGCCTACCATGATGCCAAAAGCGGTCGATGCAAAAAGCCAGCCGTAGGTTGTAGTCGGGACTTTAAATACATTAAGCAGCACGAGTGGCGATCCCGCAACATAGGTAAACATGCACCCAAAGCTTAGTGCATTGACCAGGGCGTAGCCAAGACAAATCCGATTGCTGAGAATGCGCCCATAATTTTTTATCAGCCGACGTGGTTTAATCGCATCTAGATCATGGCTAGCTAGCGACTCACTTAGTCCAAGGGCAACAAACAGCAAGAGTAAGAACCCTCCTACAGCCAGTGTCCCATAGATAGTCCGCCAACCAGCGATTGCCAGCACCCAACTACCGATTGTAGGTGCAATCACCGGTGCTACGCCCATCACGAGATTGACATAGGAGAGTTGGGCACGTGCTGCCGAACCATCAAATAGATCGCGGACAATCGCCAGTGTCATCACCATACCTGCACCAGCGCCGGCACCTTGAACTAAACGCCAAGCAATCAGAGTATTGATGGATGGCGCAGCAGCACAGCTTGCACCTGCTAGGGTAAAAAGTCCGCAGCCGATAAGCAAGATTGGTCTGCGTCCATAGCGATCCGAAAGCGGACCGAAAATCAGCTGGGCAACAGCAAACCCAACCATGAATAAGCTTAGGATTAGTCCAACAGATCCAGAAGATGCCCTCAAAGCTGCGCTGATTGTGGGAAAAGCTGGTAGCCCCATGTCAATTGATAGGGGAGGTAGGGCAGAGAGTGCCCCTAAAAGAAGCGTGAAGCTCAAGGTGTTGGGTCGAATTCGCATTTTTTAACTCGTAGGATTCACGGTTATCCAAGTGGATCTCTTGATTTTTATAGCTAGGTGTGAGATGTTCTTACTCATCTGATATTACGATAAGTCGAAAATAATACCGTATTTAAATGACTTTAGGGAAATTTCCAGCTTCTAAACCCCAAGATAAAGCTCTAGTAGATTACAACAAACTATTAAAAAAATCTCAAAAGACTAAAAAACAAGAGTTTTTAAATTTTGCTTTTGCCCACACCAGTTAAATATGCATTTTTTTAGCTGCCAGATTGCTCTGTATAAATTTTGGATTTTAATTCCCGGAAGGGTTGATTAATGTCACTTGCGTCAAGTTTGCAGCGATCGCTATATACATATGTACTACTTTAACCTCGCTTAATCTGCATGGAGCAGCCAATGATGGGTCTTTCACCTTTGGATGTCGAGCGTGTTTGAGAATTAATTGAGACGATTAATCAGTAGGGTGTGACTGTTTTTATGGTTGAACAGAATGCCAATTTAGTACTGTAAATTGCTCATTATGGTTATGTACTTCAAAATGGTCGAATTGTGTTGTCTGGGTGATCTAGCGAATTATTGAATAACCTGCAAATTCGTGACGCTTATTTGAGTGGTGAGACGGTTTCGCAAATATGATGTGGTTGAACTTTTCCTAAAAGCGATCGCACCAATTGAACTTACAATGATTTTTTTATCTCACGGATAGGAGCCAGTAAGTTGCGCGGGTTAAGAGCGTTGTAGCATCTAGTGTCGCGCTCCAGGCGCAGAGATAAGGTTATAAACGCTCAATTAAAAAATTATTTTAAATCTTTAATTGTTAAACTATTGATGATAAATTAACCAAACTTTACTTATAAAATCACGATATCATTGTTCGGATTTAAAATAAAGCTGACTATCAGTATTTCTTCCCTAAAATACTGATATACTCATAAACTTAGAAGACAACTCGCCCTTTATGGCTCCTACCACTTCTGCCTACCAAATTACTGATTTGTTCGCCGAAAGAGCTAGAAACCTCGCACCACCAACTTACGGCACTGAGTTAACCAAAATTATTACTGTCAGCTTTGCCTACGGTTTAGCTGACCCAATTCTCTTTCCCCACGCCGACTTGGCTGCTGCAACTGCGGCTGTGCTGGCAGAAGAAGCTCCGATCGCCCTCAATTACGGGCCACCTTCAGCTCAACTATATGAGCAAATTATCCTTCGCTTGCAGGCTAAAGGAATTGCTGCCGATCGCAATCGCCTGGTCATTGGCTACGGTTCTGGTCAGATTCTCGGCTTACTACCAGATGTGTTTGTCGAACCTGGTGATGTGGTAATTGTGGAAGGGCCAACCTTCTTGGGAGTAGTTGTCAGATTTGTCCACGCTGGCGCACGCATAATTACCATTCCTGTGGATGAGTTGGGGATGGATGTGGACGCCCTAGAAGAAACTTTGAGCGACTTGAAGAAACAGGGCATCCGACCCCGGTTTATTTACACCATCCCTACCTTTCACAATCCCACAGGCGCTACTATGCCGTTATTTCGCCGTCAAAAACTGGTAGCGTTAGCGGCTGAGTATGGCGTCCTAGTGGTGGAAGACGATGCTTATAGCGATTTGCGGTTCCAAGGACAAACTGTGCCCCCTCTGGCAACTCTCGACCAAGAGGGGTGGGTATTATATGTAAGTACCTTCTCGAAAATTATTGCGCCTGGTATCCGCCTGGGCTGGGCTTGTGGTGATCCAGCGATTATAGAGCGGCTGGCAATGTTCAAAAGTGAGGGGCCTGTGGGGCCATTTGTCAGCCATGTGGTCGCCCGCTACTGTGCTACAGGCAAACTAGATAATCACATTCAGCAGCTAATCGCCTGTTACAAGCATAAGTGCAATTTATTGTTAGAGGCGATCGCTCAAGAGTTTCCCAGTGATATAGTTGCTTTGCGACCAGATGGGGGCTTTTTCGTTTGGTGTAAATTGCCGCCAGACATCAGCGCCAAAGCACTTCTAACAGCTGCCAATGAACACGGCATCAGTTTTTTGCCAGGGACTCGGTGTTACACCGATGGACAGGGAGATGATGCCATCAGGTTAGCTTTTAGCTTTCAGCCAACACAGAAGATTGTTGAGGGAATCGCTACATTAGGAGCAGTGTTGCGCGGATGGCAGCGATGAGCGTGCCAATTTTAGATTTTGGGTCGCACCTTTGGTGCGCTTCCAGCGCAACTTAGATTTTGGATTTTGAATTGAAGAATTTACCTCGTTCCCAGTCTCAAACTGGGAATGCTCAATGGATGGCTCCCGCCTTCCGTCTGGGCGGCAGCAACCCAATGAAGACCATTTCCTTCTTAGAAGTTGGAAAAGAGATTTTGATTTTCAAGAAATTTTGTAAATCTTTAAAAAATTTGTTCTAAGCGTTGGAAATCGCGTTGCACTTCATACCAGAGACTTTTATTATAGGGGTCTGTTTTCAAAGCTTTTTTGAGATAAATTCTGGCTTTGAGCAGCTGGTTTTCGGAAATTAGCGCCCGTCCCCAAATTTGATAGGCGATCGCTTGCCATTGACGGACTTCTGCATCTGTTGACAACCGATCTGCTAAAGCTTCTGCCAGGGCGATCGCTTGCGGAAATCGTCTTTCTTGCAAAAATCGCTGCAATTGCTCATAAGTTTTCCACTTCAGCCGTTCTTCTATTTCCAACAGATTCGGCGGCTTTGGTTTCGCTGGTTGTTGGCTTGTCACCGTTGCTACTGGTATTTTCTGCCAATGCATTGCCTTGGTGTCATCATACACAGTTGACACCTGACTTGAATGTGCGGCAGTTTCTTCTGGCAATACTACCGTCAGCAAGAGTTTATAAGCCTCTGTCAAGGCAATAAACTTATCTTTGGCTTTGTTGTCATCTGGGTTCATATCGGGATGATATTGCTGCGCCAGTCGTCGGTAAGACGCTTTGATCTCAGCAAAAGAAGCTCCCGACCTTAAACCCAATAAACGGTAGCAATCTCCAAGATCCATCTTGAGCTATGAGCTATCGAATATTTAGCTAGAGGCTATCAGCTATCTGCTTTAAGCCTGAACTATTAATGATAAAGGCTAATTTTCTATTTTAAAGTTCAATGTTGACAGTTTGTTTAGGAAAGCGAGTGGAGAGTGGGGAATTAGCAGTTAGAAGTTAGGAATTATTTCTCCCCTGTAACGCCAGCTTCCCCTACTCCCTACTAACCTACTACTATAGAGGTTCGGTCTTCAATCACACGGTCAATCAAACCGTATTCTTTAGCCTCTTCGGCAGACATGAAAAAGTCACGATCCATATCTTTTTCAATTTTTGCTATGGTCTGACCAGTTTTATCAGCATAAATCCCATTGAGTTGGTGACGAATCCGCAGAATCTCTCTAGCTTCAATTTCGATATCAGTTGCTTGTCCACGGGTGCCACCTGAAGGCTGGTGAATCATAATCCGTGAGTGAGGCAATGCTATCCGTTTCCCTTTGGTGCCAGCTGCCAGCAGGAAAGACCCCATTGAAGCAGCTAAACCCACACAAATAGTCACCACATCTGATTTGATATGTTGCATGGTGTCATAAATAGCCATGCCAGAGGTGACCATTCCACCGGGGGAATTGATGTATAAATAAATATCTTTACCTGGATCATCTGAATCCAGATACAGCATTACAGCGATAATTTGATTGGCAATTTCATCATCAATATCTCGCCCCAAGAATATAATCCGTTCCCGATAAAGGCGATCGTAGATGCTAATCCAATCTGTATATTGTCCTCCGGGCATCCGGTAAGGAACTTTAGGAACGCCTATAGGCATAATTTGCTCCGTTATTAATAAATTGGGGATGATCGGAGAGTGAAAAGTGAGGAGTTAGGAATGAGGAAGGAGTATTAAATAACTCATAACTCATAACTCATAACTGAATTTAAAGGACACTGGCAGGGAGTGGGGGATTTGCGAGTTCTTCTTTCTCAAAAACTCGGTCAATCAGACCGTATTCCTTCGCTTCGTAGGGTGTCAGATATAACAGCCGATCCATATCTTTAGTAATTTTTTCTGGAGGCTGTCCGGTGGTACGATTCAAGATATCAACTAGCGCCCCTTTATTTACCAAAACTTCCCTCGCGCGAATTTGAATATCCGTTGCTTGACCTTGGGCATAGCTTTTGGGTTGATGCAGGATAATCGAGGAGTGAGGCAAACTGGCGCGGCAACCTTTTGTACCAGCACTGAGAAGCATCGCTGCCATACCCATCGCGGAACCGACGCAGATGGTGTGGATAGGAGGCTTGATATATTTGATGGTGTCATAGATAGCGAAGGCTTCGGTTTCAAAGCCAATGGGTTCGCCACTGTAACCGGAAGTACCGGTGGAGTTGATATAGATTTTAATCGGCTTTTCGGGGTCGTCGGACTGCAAAAATAGCAACTCGGCCACGATCAATTCCGTGACAGCAGGCACAAGTGGCATCCCAAGATAGACAATTCGCTCCTTTAATAAGAGGGAAGGTAAATCTGGTGGCGGTGTCCGGTAAAAGTTATCGCCGTAATAAGGGGCTTGAACAGCCTTGATGGGGGAAATGTCCATAGCAACTGATCGCCTGAAACTATGCCGTTAACTGTAATACATCCTAGCGCGATGCTAGCTTTCCTCAAGGTGCGGATTTCTCCCTAATGCTTAAGGCGGCTTCGCATCTGCCAATGTTTGGCTTGTCAAGTACCTACACTCAACGCTTGCCTTGAGTGTAAACTTTCGGTTTGATTTGCTGTTGCCTCCTTGTACAAGTACAAATTGGTCGAGGCAACAGTGTCTCTCGTCAATAATAGACGTTTAGTAGGTCTTACAGCTTTGCTGGTTCTAATTCCGGCTGTAACTGCTCAGTTAATATATTGATATTGAGTCTGGGTTTGGACAGTCTGCTCCCGAAGTTCCCCAATGGTTCTGGAGAGAATATGTTGGCGTTACTGATAAGCTGTTACCAAAGCTTGCTAAACGATATCCCACTTTTTAGATTAGGATTCCCAAGTTTTCCTGTTATCAAACAATTAAAGTGGTGTAATCCAATAAGTAATGCCCCGGATAACTTGTTTGTTAAAACCAAACAGAGGTAAATTCTCTTCAGGTAAACCCACATAAGTCCAATGTGGAACATCATTTTCTACAGTTTGAAACCAACCATTTTGATTAAGAGCTTTTCTTTGTTTTTTACTGCTTACGCGTAAATCAATTGCTAATCCCCACAGATGTTGTGAAGTTCCAGGAGGTGCAACCAAACCGAGAATTTTTATTTCTTTGCCCTGTTGAACTTTTGTTAAAATTTGATTGTTAGCATATTTGTGCCAAAATCTTAAATTCGTGTTGAAAGTGCGAGTACAATCACCAGAACCATAACCAGATTTTAGCGGGATATGTTCTTGGATTCGCGCTTTATTTAAAGCATCAGCCGCTGATTTTTGTAAGTAACAGTCATTAGTATTATCAACATGACCCATTGTCAAAGTAGCTTGAAACTCTTGGGTTTCTTGTTCATTAGCAAAAATATCTTTTTGCGGCAGTTTAATCCCAACATCTTGATTTACAAAGACTGCACCATATGTCCGCAATAAAGTATATTCATAAGTACCAGGCTGGGGGATTGTAGGTAATTTCTGACTAATTGCAGATAAAAAACGCTGTTGCTCATTTAATTTAGGGTCAGGAATAAATGGCTTTGATGTTATCTCTTTAGAGATATTTTTACAAGCTAATGAATCTGTAGTCAAGCATACATTTAATGGTTGGGCAGTTCTACCCAATTGGTTATAGGTAATCTCATTACTAGCGACTAAGACAAATATCATCATGATAACTATACTGATGAAAGTTGTCTTTCTGATAACCTTAGTAATAAATCTTTTCTTCCTAATGAGGATTTTCATTTTTAAAGAATTGCTTAATTGATTCAATAATAAAAGTAATAAGCTGATTACAAATATCTGTTATTGATTAACACACTTTGGTTAAAGCTTGATCCTCCTTGAAATTAAGTGCCCTTTTTTAAGGCTTGTCATTACTCACATTTTTTTAACAATCAAAGTGTCGTATTGACAAACATCTTACCCAGAACTTAAGTTCAGCAGCTAATAGCTAAAGTCCACTTGAGTGGACTTTAGCTATTAGCCTCGGAATTCTATTCCAAGGCTCTATAGCAACGAAGCAGGGATTGTCATATATGGGTAATGACAAGCTTTTTAAGGAGGGTTGAGGGGATCTTGTGAGGAAAAATATTATTAACACCAAGTGGATTGTGTTATTGATGAGTTGAAAACACAGATAAGTCATCGTGTTAATAGATGGTTATATATAAATTCTGCAATATATCTAATATATATCCGTAACAAATCAACTTTTTTTATGCCTAAATATGTGATAAGGAAACCGGGAAATTACCATAGTTATTAAAGGAAATTATATTTTTTATTTAATAATCAAGCAAAGAAAAATAAATTTTTCTGTAATTGAATACTAATAAATTTGATAACTTTTTTCTCAGAAAGTTACATCCATGAAACCACTGGAACAGTTAAAATTGAAAAGAACTCTAAGCTTGCCAATCCTGTAAGTATGACCATGCACAATTCCGTTGAATTCCAAGACGCTTTTGATGTCATAGTCGTCGGTGCAGGTCACTCCGGTTGCGAAGCAGCTCTCGCCTCTGCACGCCTCGGTTGTCGTACCCTGTTATTGACGCTCAACTTGGATAAAATCGCTTGGCAACCTTGTAACCCAGCAGTGGGTGGCCCAGCTAAATCCCAGTTGACCCATGAGGTAGATGCACTCGGTGGAGAAATTGGTAAAGTAGCAGACCGCACCTACCTGCAAAAACGTATCCTCAACTCTTCACGGGGGCCTGCTGTGTGGGCATTACGCGCCCAGACGGACAAGCGCGAATATGCAGCGGTGATGAAAAATATTGTCGAGAATCAAGAAAACTTGACAATCCGCGAAAGTATGGTAATAGATTTGGTGTTGGATGCTAATGATCAAGTCATTGGTGTTGAAACTTATTTTGGTGTAGGATTCCAATGTAAAGCAGTCATCTTGACAACTGGCACCTTCCTGGGAGGCAAAATTTGGGTAGGTAACAAATCAATGCCGGCGGGACGGGCTGGAGAATTTGCGGCTGAAGGATTGACACAAACCCTAAATCGCCTCGGATTTGAAACCGGAAGACTCAAAACTGGAACTCCAGCCAGGGTAGACAAGCGATCGGTAGATTATAGTAAAATGCTAATCCAGCCAGGAGATGAAGATGTGCGCTGGTTTAGCTTTGACCCGGATGCGTGGGTAGAACGGGAACAGATGCCTTGCTATATCACCCGCACAACTGCCGAAACCCATCGCCTAATTCAGGATAATTTGCAGCTGTCACCAGTTTATGGCGGTTGGGTGGAAGCCAAAGGGCCACGTTATTGTCCCAGTATTGAAGATAAAATTGTCCGCTTTGCCGATAAGGAAAGCCACCAAATCTTTATTGAACCAGAAGGAAGGGATATACCCGAACTTTATATCCAAGGGTTTTCCACAGGGTTACCAGAAAATTTGCAACTGCATATGTTGCGGACTCTCCCTGGTTTGGAAAAATCTGTGATGCTCCGTCCAGCGTATGCTGTGGAATATGACTATTTACCAGCAACTCAGTGTTTCCCCACACTGATGACTAAGAAGATTGCCGGGCTGTTTTGTGCTGGGCAGATTAACGGCACCACAGGTTATGAAGAAGCCGCAGCCCAAGGGCTTGTAGCCGGAATTAACGCAGCTCGATTTGTTCACTCTCAAGAAATGATTGTCTTTGCCCGCGAGCAAAGTTACATTGGAACCCTAGTCGATGACTTGTGTACAAAGGATTTACGAGAACCTTACCGGATGCTTACCAGTAGGTCAGAGTATCGATTGATATTGCGTTCTGACAATGCTGACCAACGCTTGACACCTTTGGGGCGGGAAATTGGTTTAATTGATGATCGCCGCTGGGATCTATATACCCAAAAACAGGCTAATATTACCACAGAAAAACAAAGATTGCAAGCCACACGAGTCAAAGAACATGATGAAATAGGAATAGCGATCGCATCTAATACCCAACAAGCAATTAAAGGTTCAATTACCCTTAATGACTTGCTGCGGCGTCCAGGATTTCATTATGTTGACCTCGACAGATTCGGATTGGGAAACCCCAATCTCAACCGCGCCGAGAAAGAAGGCGCAGAAATTGACATCAAGTATTCTGGCTATCTCGCTAGGCAACAAAATCAGATTGACCAAATTGCCCGCCAAGCGCACCGCCAATTACCTGGGGATTTAGATTACACAAAAATTGATACTCTTTCCAAAGAGGCACGGGAAAAGCTGACTCACGTAAAACCACTCACTCTTGGTCAAGCCGCACGTATAGGTGGTGTAAACTCAGCGGATGTTAACGCTTTATTATTATATTTAGAATTGCGTAGAACCAAGAGCCAGTCACAGTTTCCAGCGTTAGCTTAACACAAAATTCATAAAGACTGAGTATAGTAGTAGGAAGGGAAATTGGTATGATAGATGACAATAAGTATTAGTGCTGCCATCATCAACAATCCCCAGATTAAAGTTGATTTTAATACCAACGCTCAACCAACTCGTCTCAATCAGACGACGGATTGGATATTTCATCTGTAATCCTAACTCCCAGGCAGTAGGCGCGGCGTTTCCTCGTCCTAGCAACAACCCAGAACGTCTATGTTACAAGAAGCCAGCACCCGTCTCATAGTACCGGAACCATCAGAAGACTTAATCGCCAACGAACCTTGGTCGATAGAAAACTATGCTGATGGTCTAATGGATGAACTCTTTGCCGATATCGACTACATTCTGGATGTTACTGGTAATTTGCCTTCTCAAACCGTTAGTCAGAGTAGGCAAAACAAATCGAGCCAGTCTGTTGCTGAGTCCCCCCAACCTCAACGCCAGTCGCCTCCAGAATCCATTCCTCTGCAAACAGTTACGATACCGCAGATTATCTTACCGAACACATTGAACCAACCAGTAGAGTCAGTAGCTCAAGATAACCACAAGCAATTGAGTACTGTTGTGTTTGACACCGCCACCGTAAAAAGAGTTAGTAGAAAGCGTCAGAAAAGTAGTCCTAATTTAGGCAAACTGCTGATTGTGGGAACAACTTTAGGTGTGGCGATCGCTGGTATTATCTACCTGGTACAGTCTGGAGTAGTATATCTTTTAAATACCAAATTGCCTGAGTCAGCTCTTCTACTGCCGCAACCGCAGTCACAGTTGCCAACAAAAACAGAAATTGAGGCAGAGTTGGTTGACTACATGCTGGGAGCGCTGGCAGTTATAGATAAACAAGAAGCAAAAAGCAATCAAAAATCTGGCATCCTTGGATTCTCCAATCAGGCAAATACTAATCAAATAGCCCTTGGGAACGGGCAAACAACTGGTAATCTACCAGCACTTCCACTTCTAGCTAACAATACGTCACTAGCCCCTAACCGCTCTAAAAGCGTTGTTGAGCGCATCTACGTTCCCGTTTATCAAGCGCCGTCGCCAATGCACTACGGGCTGCCGGCGATTCCTAGTACTTCCACACTTTTACCACAAGTTGCCAGTGCGTTACAGGGATATCAACCTAATGTTGTGAGAACTGCCCTGAATACGGTGCGACAAGCTGCCAAGCCTGTAACCGTCAACATGTTAGCTGCGGCTGTGCAAGCAGAACTCAAACCTGTAGCTGGACGAACTGCACCCATTACCGTGCGACAAACACCCAACCCTCTGCCTGCATTACCAGTAGTTCCATTACGTGCAGCACTCGCACCATCAGAACCAACTATTACCCATGAACAAGTATATGCGCCAACTGCGATCGCAGATACTCCTGCTAGTACATTAGAAGGGTTGCTAGAGTTAGGTAACAAATCTGCTGCTTTGTTTAAAATTGATGGCGTGACTCGCCGCATCAACATGGGTGAAAGTATCGGCTCAAGCGGTTGGACACTAGTAGATGTTAGTAATGGTGAAGCTGTCATCCGGCGTAACGGCGAAGTGCGATCAATTTACGCAGGGCAGAAATTGTAAAAGTTTTTTTCTTTGCAACTCTTCTACGCATCAAAATATTGCAATGATAAACGGCTTTGTTGCACATTGCTATCTTGCCTAATTATACTGTTTAACGCAATAGCTAATATCGATAGATAGGTAGAGGTATACACCTGTACGCCCCTACAGTCAGTTTATGTGTTCAAAAATTTCGGAAAATTTATCTCGGTAACTTTTGCGGTTTCAATACCAACTTGGGTAAAGATTATTACTAATCTTTATGAAGAGAATTGTTTAGTAATAACATATTTTTTCCCAATAAGTCTTTGAATATTAATTTAAACGAACTAGTAATACGAAAATCGAGAGGTTCAGATTCCTAACTCCAATACTTTTGGGTTTTGGGGGAAAGGGGAATGGGATTGCGGTTTGAATTCACCTTTATCGCTTGCCCTTTAACATGCACCCAGACCAAAATGGAGTAGTTTACGCTTATCTGAAAAGTATTGTTCCCGACTCCTTTAAAAAATCATAAATCTTTTTGTTTACAAATGATTTAAATAGAAGTGGAGAATCAATGAGCGATCGCAGTTCATGAGGCAAGGCCTACTTACAGCAGGTTTCAAGTTGCCAAAAAGTACTCAATATAATGATAAATCTTGAAAATTATAGTTAAATAAGAAAAATTATTCTTTTAGCTCACCCCAATAGGTAATTGCTTCGTTACAAAGAAAAACCAAATTGATGGTGAAAAATTGGAAGACAGTTATGAATTTACCTACCTTAAGAGGGTTCACAAAAATAAATTTAAATGTTAAAAGTATAATTTATGTTGATTATAGTTGTACGACGGTCGCTATCTGGAAACCTACATCTTGCACCTCTCTTACTTAAGCAAGATAACTTTAGCTAAAAAAGCTAGTTTGCTAATTTATGTAATCGCCAAACCTTACCAATATGAAACAACCTAACTATTTTCAAAATAATTCTAAAAACTCTTTAATAGACAAATATCACCTTTACAAAGGCGAAAAATTGAACTGGCTTCAAGTAACTCTTCGGCTTGAAAGGTCAATTATTTCTATCATTCTTCCTTGGGTAATTTTTTGTACTGCATATGGTATTTTAATATCATTTCTCTATCATTTAAAATTACCAATAGCATTTTCAAATTCAAACAGTATTCTTACTAATGCTGTTTTAAGTTTTAATATTGGTTTTACATTACTATTAGTTTTTCGGACGAATACAGCCCATGATAGATTTTGGGAAGGTCGTCAATTATGGGGAGCTTTAGTTAATACATCTCGTAACTTAACTCGGGGAATTTGGATAATAGTTAAAGATAAGACACCGCAAGATAGAGTAGAAAAAGAGGCAATACTTCGGTTAGTAACTGCTTTTGCAGTTGCAATGAAGTTACATCTAAGATCAGTACCTTTAGACACTCAGTTAGCATCCTTAATGTCTGAAAAACAATATTTACAACTTCAAGATACTAATCATCCCCCACTACAAATTGCTTACTGGATAGGAGATTACTTGCAGTCTCAACATGACCGAAATTGTCTAAATGTCTATCAACTGACTACTCTACATAACTGCGTAGATGATTTAGTAGATATTTTAGGTGGTTGCGAACGCATTTTAAAAACGCCACTGCCTTTAATATATACTATTAAACTCAGACAACTGTTATTAATTTTTTGTCTAATATTACCTTCAGAAATTGTTAGCTTTTTATATTGGTGGACTGGTATAGTAATGGCTTTTGTAAGTTTTACATTATTAAGTATTGAACAAATTGGCTCAGAAATTGAAGAACCTTTCGGGTTTGATCCCAATGACTTACCTTTAAATACGATTTGCAATACAATCTCAAACAATGTTGAAGAATTAATCAGGCTTGCTTCTAATAATGTTCGTTCTTTCTAAATCTCTAAACAACCTTTACCAGATAAATTCCTGATAAGAGGTGAGAAATTTTTACTTTCTTAATATATAGATAATACTTGGGTTGAAAATGCACAATAAGTAGCTTGTCCTTAGACATTGCTTAATAAATCTTTCGCCAAGATTTTACCGTCTCTTTGCCAATTTCGCTATCAATAGTTTGACCTCCTTCCAATAGTAGTCTGATGTCTAAGTTCTCATCTGGAGCATTTTTCAAAGCAGTGGCTAATTCTTGACTGACAGCAAACGTACCGGTTGAACTGTCTAATCGAAAAACTTTTCCTCTGACCTTAAGCAAAAGTTTATCGACTTTCTTTGTAGTAACAAACCTCTGATAGTCATATCTGGGATACACACGACCTGCGGTGTAGAAAGAAGAACTTGCTTGATCCGAATTTAGTGTTACCAGGACTCGAATGCTCGAAGGAGTCCACAAACTAATAACTTGTTTTGAATTCTCACGGTACAAATAGCCACCTAAAGAGTTGCGATCAAAAACCCCAACTAATTCCCCTTCAAAAGGATCAACGATTCTCACGGGTTTCGACCAAGGCACATCCATGTCGGGGGACAGTCCTGCTGATTTGACCACTGGCAAATCGCTTGATGCTTTAGCAAGGCTAGCTACCTCTTGAACAGTGAAAGCAGTACAAACTTGAGGGGAAAGCACAGCCAAGCTTGTCCCTAAAAGAAGAACTGGAATTGTCTGCGGTAAGTTAATCATAAGTTAGAGATACAATCTTCAAAAACAATAATCAAATAACCTTTATAGTCATCCCCTGCAAGACTTTTGTTTAAGAGAAGCTTTGGCAATTGAGCAAATCCCAGTGTCTTGAGGCGATGTCTGTTAACTCGCCGCATTCTCTACGAGACGCTTTGGGTAGCTTTTCAATAATACGTTAGTACTATTATATCCGGTTACTTAAGTAATATTATTTAATATAGCTAAAGAGTTTGAGGTTTTTGTGCAAAAATTCTTGAATGCGATTTTATTTTTGGTATACAGATAAAAGCAGACATTCCCAAACCAGCCGTGGTTGAGCGTAAGCAAGTAAGTATTTACGAGCTTGTTCTAGCTGGTGAATGATCGTAGGTTGATGCCACTGCTGCCAGTATAATTGCTGAAGATAATCAACTAACCACAGTTGTGCTTCTGTATCTAAATCTTTATCAATTTTTTTGGCTAACTCCAAGGCTTTGCGGTAGGAAGCAGGGGCTTTTTTCAGGTCTTCGAGTAACTCTGGGGGAATAGCTTGTAATTGCTCGTAAGATGCGATCGCACTTCCGGCACTGCCAGCTGCTATACTCAATACTGCCTGATTTGGCAAAATTTCCTGATGACCTGTTTGTGTGAGTACAACAGCCAAAGACTGGGCATCTAAGCGATAAAAAGGAATGCGTTGACAGCGTGACACCAAAGTTGGCAACACAGACTCAGGTGTAGGTGCAATTAAAATTAACGTCGCCTGTCCCGGTTCTTCCAAGGTTTTAAGTAAAGCATTGGCTGCGGCTTCTGCCATTGTTTGGGCTTCTTCCAGTATCACCACATTCCTCGGCGCTTCCAAAGGCGGACGACTCAGAAACTCGGTAATTTCTCGAATTTGCTCTAATCGAATTACAGGTGGTGCCTTACGCTTAAGTCCTTTCTCAGCCGCTTCTGCTGGTGTTAATCGTTGTCCCTGGTATTGGTACGTTGGTTGCACCCACAATAAAGCTGGATGGTTGCCTTGATGCAAACGGTTTTGTAAAGCCGCAGTGACTCCCATCTCACTAGAAAATAGCAATTCCACAAAGCACTTTGCTGCTAAACTTCTTCCTACACCATCTGGGCCTACAAATAGATACGCTGGAGCAACCCGGTTTTGTCTGACAGCCTGAGTGAGTAATTCTATAGCTTGCTGTTGTCCTACAAGTGGTGCAAATGGGTTAATAGTTCAGTACCTTCGCCAAAACAAGAATATGAAAATAGAGGGCTGATGCAGTAGAGTTATTGTCTTCCAGAACGACAACTTAGAAGCTACAAAATGCCCATGTTCGACATACTAGCACTGTTGCAATGACTTCTACCGCAAATAAGCGTCTGGGGTTTCCCCAAGTAGAGGAGCCAGCCGTGTGGGCAGGTGTCCCCACTTGAGCGGACTGGCGTCAAGTCGTGTGACAATACACTTGGGTTAAGGATAATTGTAGGTTAGGTTGAACGAAGTGAAACCCAACATTTTCCGGCATTTGTTAGATTTCGTTCCTCAAAGCCACTTGCTTCTCCCAATGTGAGAAGGGGAGACGCGCAAGGGACAAGTCGGGAAACCGCAAGGGCGCACTGCCCCCTTTATACTAGGAAACCTGTTTACCGCAGTGGCTCCCTATGAGCGACTACCGTCGCAGAGTGTTTTTGCAGAGAATTTGTTACAACAAATTTATAGAATCTTGTACTTAGGAAGTCTCAGATGTCGCACAAACAATTTATTTATTGCTGGCAAAAATGGTTCCCTCCCATCTTGGTACGTGTTGCTGTGCAAGTAGTGGTAATGATTTGTCTAACAGTAGGGGTGTTGGGCATCTTGGCAAGCGCTGCTCCGATGAGTCATGCTCAAGCTGTTTTTCCTAGTTCTGTTGCAGGCTCACTAAATGCTACTGTATATCACAGTCCCGATTGTAACTGTTGTGGCGGATGGATTGATCACTTAAAGGCACAGGGTTTTAAAATTACAAACTTTCCCACGCCTGACATCGAAACAGTTAAACAAAAGTACAACGTACCGGATAACTTGTCGTCTTGCCACACAGCTATTGTTAATGGATATGTCATCGAAGGACACGTCCCAGCAGATGACATCAAACGTCTACTTCAAGAAAAGCCAAATATTGTTGGTTTATCTGTTCCCCAAATGCCTGTAGGTACTCCTGGGATGGAGATGGGAAATCGAAAAGACCCATTTTCTGTATTATCTTTTGATCATAAGGACTCAGTTGCGGTATTCCATAAGTATCCATCCTCTTGATGTAATTTTAGCTGTATTCAGAAGATGTTTTAAAAGTGGATTTTCATGTATTTTGGCGATGATAAATCACCAAAAGCTTTTAAAACATCTTTACATTACCTGAATCAGTGGTGGGAGATGATTACTAGTTAGAATCAGCTTTAAGCAACTGCGACAAATGACTTAACCATCTCCCAAAATCGAAGTGAGATACTACGATTGCAACATTTTGAGAAAGAAGCTCAATCGCATGGTTACAATCTTGCAGACTTGCATCGAGTCCCATTGCGTGATAAATTTCGCGGGCATTACAAAAGGCATCCATCGCTTCTGATTCTCGATTAATTTTTTCTAACACCAAACCCAAATTAAACCAGGCGTTTGCTTCCCCATTTCGGTCATCGAGATCCCTTGTGATCTCTAATGAATAGTGATGAAACTCAACGGCTCTTTGGTACTTTCCCAGAGCCTTATAAGCATTACCCAATCCACACAAGGCCATTGCTTCCCCATTGCGATCGCAGATGAATTTTGCCAGTTCTAACCATTGGTGGTAAAATTCAATTGCCAGTTGGTAATCCCCCAATGATTCATAAGTATTGCCCAAACTTCCCAGGCAAATGCATTCCCCAGTCCAATCGCCTATTTTCTTCGTTATACTCAACCACTGCCGATAAAACTCAATAGCTTGCTCATACTTGCCCAGGTATTCATAAGTATTGCCCAAACTTCCTAAACAAATGCCTTCCCCAGTGCGATCGCCTATTTTCCTGGTGATACTCAACCACTGCTGATAAAATTCAATCGCTCGCTGATATTTGCCCAGTGATTGGTAAGCGTTACCCAACCCAGACAAAGACTTGGCTTCCTCAAAGCGATCGCCTATTTCTCTAGCTATATCCAACCACTGCTGATAAAACTCAATTGCCAGGTGGTACTCCCCAATTGACTGGTAAGCATTCCCCAAACTTCCTAAACAAATGACTTCCGCATTGCGATCGCCTGTTTCTCTGGCTTTGTGCAAGCACTGCTCTTCAAACTCAATGGACTCAATGTTATTTAGGCTTTCGGATCTAATTACTTCTGTCATTCTCTATAGAAAACGAAATTTTGGTTGATGGCTGTTGATTATACAATTTTCTGTGGCCTCAACACACTAGTACCGCAAGGCGGAAGTCAAAAGTCAAAAGTCAAAAGTCAAAAGTATATATGGAATGGGGTTTTTATAGATTTTAAATGGTTGCTCTATTTACGCTGTGGCGTACTAGAAGTGCAACTTATATGCACAACTTCTCTCAAAATCTAAAATTGTTCTTCAATATCAACCTTTATTTTATACACAGGTATTGCTGTGTATAAAAGGTTTTTATTTATATTTAGTAACAAGTGCCGGAATATAGTATATTGAGAAATTTAGCTTTCTAAAAAGAGACAAGAAAAACCAAATCAATCAGCAGCGGCATAATCAGGCAATGCTTTGAGTTGCAAATTAACAGCACTTAGATAATTTTGGTCGTTTAAAACTTGTGATGGTAATTTATTTGCATTAACAGCAGCTTTCACCAAATCTTTTGCAATAATATTTCTGTTCTGAGTTTGAAATACTAGGGTTTCTCCACTAGGAATCCCGTGTTGTTTCAGACCTCCCTGATAAGCAAAATTAACTAGATTGAAAGGCTGGAGGTAACTAACAGAAGTAGAGTTACTGGATAAATTGTTAGAGTTAATAGCTATTTCACTGCTGCCGATAGTAGCTGTTTGAGCGCCAGCGATTCCAGGTACAAGAGTAATAGAAGCAAAAATCAGTGCAGAATTTATTAAGGTAATAAGTTTCATAAGTTATTCTTAAGTAAAATGCAATTGGTGTTCTTTAGTAATAGAGTCCTCTTTATTATTAATCTCAGCTTCCCTCATTCAGGTCACCTGATCGGTTGATATATGACTCACCCAAAAGGGTGAGCTAATTGAGGGGGATAAAGAGCAATGGATACTCCTTTAAGTCCAGACACAGAAGATATGGGTTGAAATTTTCAAGTACTTAACTGAGGCGAGTTGAACATTTATGCAATTTTGAATTCGCCTCTTGAGTTTCCCTAATGAGCAAGAAAAACAAGATTGGAAATCTAATTACAAAGCAGAAATTGCCGCGATCGCACAAATTCTTGCATTAGGCGATCGCAGCAATTATCGAGTCTTCCAAGATTAGCTAAATTACGATTCCTCAAACAAGCGATCGCCTTTATGCAACCGATCAGCAATTTGATAGGTTTGCCCTTGCGATCGCATCGTGGGCGCGTGTGCTGCTAAATAACGAGCAGCAGCAACTAGTACATGAATACCAGCAGTTTCACCCAGCAGGGAGTATTGTTTAAAAGCTGCTTCCATTTCCTGAATCACATGAAACTCGCGATTTTCGCGCAGCATCAACTTACCCAACATTGCCATCAGTCGCTCAACAGAGCCGCCATTGTACAAATAATCAGCAACCAATTTACCTGTTTGATTTACTTGTTGTTGGCGATTTAATAAATCTGGTAGTTGATTGAGCAATTCTTCAGGATTTTGAGCAGAGTCTTTTGGTTCTGGAAGTCGTGCTGGTGGCACATTCAAAAAACGATTCAGATATACACTCATGGCAGCATCAAACACACCTCGCAGTAATTCAAGCGTTGGCACTCGTCGTAATCCTTGATGCACTGCGTTGGCAAAAGTAAACGGATGGTGCGCTGAATTCCAATCGCCAAAGTCGTTGTTAGTGTGAAAGCGGGCTACCCTAAGTGCTGCTGTGTAAGTAACTACACTTGCCAATTGTTCTTCAGTACAACCAGCTTCCAAAGCAGTCAGAAGAGAGTTGCTAATTTTCTGTGGATCTTCTCCTAACAAAATTGGCACCAATTCCTCTTCACCTGACCAAGTTCCTTGTCGAGGTCGTCCTGTTGCCAAAGCCGTAGCTAACTGCTCAAAGGCAGACTCCAGAATTGCTACCAAATCCACAGGGTAGCGCCAAGAATTGGACTCTTCCATGCGGGAAGCAGTTGCTAAACCAGAAACTAGACTCGCCAAAACTGACTCTGCCCCTTGCCAACCAACAGCATCCAGGGCTTCCAGTGCCTTGTTAATGAAGTCGAGTGCATGACCGCTATCGATATAACGGTGGTCTGTGGCAGATGTGAACAGCATGTCTGCAAGTTGCTCAGAATTAGCTCCCGCCCGAATTGCAGATACCAAACATCTCTCTGCTGCTTCACTATCCCGCACCTCAACAAACTGGCAAAACCAGCTTTTGAGGGTATCTAGGTCAACAGTAGAATTGGGCAATGGATGAACTACAAAGTGAGGTGGCGCACCTGCACTATCATTAGCTACTGCTGAAAGTCCTTGGAAAAGGGCGCGGGGTTTGTCTTCTGCATCTAGATAAGGCAGCAAATTCATCATGCAAGTATGGATAGTTAAGCCTGAACTCCAACCTGCTTTGTTGTAACGGGTGCCAAATTCTAGTCCCACCTGAAATGGTTCGGTAAAATCTGCCCCCATGTCCAGTAAAGCGATCGCTGATTTGGCAATAACTAAGGAAATACTTTGTTCTAAACCATCCTGAAGACGTTGGCTGTGGTGGGCGTGGAGGTCAACTGGGGGATCTAAATTTACCCAAACTTCCCCATCGCGGATTTCTACACCAAAGGAGGGAACATCATCTGCCCAAGAGTCAAATGTTCCGCCACTGGCGAGGTCGAAGCGGGCATAGTGCCAAGGGCAAGTTACGATGCCATCTTTACAAGTGCTTCCGTGAAGGGGAAAGCCCATATGCGGGCAACGGTTATCAATTGCATAGACTTTATTGTCTGAGTAAAACAGAGCAATAGTGTGTTTTTCGCTACGAACCAACAAACTACCTGCTGCTTGAACATCTGCAAATTTAGCAACACGGATGTATTTGTCTGTGTGAGTTGGGGCTGCAAATTTTTGAATCATTTCAGTTTCCCACAAAAGTGATGTAAAAACTCCTACTACCACTCTGGCGAACTTTCAACGGTTTGAGCAACGATTTAAGTCTAATTTTTGTTAACTATAGTCATTTGTTAAGAAAAGTTAGCCACCAGCTTATCGGTTATTGATGACAAGGTTATAAGGCACAACGCCACTGCATTACACCAATTTCAAGTTAAGTAGTTTTCATATATTTGAACCACATCTGTCGTAGGGGCACAGCATTGCTGTGCCCGTAGAGCGTGGTCTATTTACCTGAAAATAGCTGTAAGTAGACAAAAAGACCTAACCCCCTACTCCCTTCCCTACGAGGGAAGGGGGAAATTTAAAGCTTCTCTCCTTGAAAGCTACCGTGTACACACAAGTTTTTTAGAGTTGCTGCGTAGGTTAATTTTTACAGGTCGATGCATTGCCATTGTAAGTCGATACATTGGCATTGTAAGTCAATGCATTGGCATTGTAAGTCGATACATTGCCATTGTAGGTCAATACATTGCCATTGTAAGTCGATGCATTGCCATTGTAGGTCGATGCATTGGCATTGCAGAGCAAGATTTAGCGCAGCTTTAAGAACAATACAGTTCAGTTAAGTATTTTTATCCTTCTCTTTGCGTCCTTTGCGTCCTTCTCTAACGAGACGCTGCGCGTTGGCGTCAGCCTCTCGCAGAGATGGCGGTAGCCTGCGGCAAACCGCTTTGCGTCTACGTTAAAAAAATTGACTTTGACTAAGAGTTTTAGCCTTAACCCAAGCGTATTGAGCTTTAAAAGACTTATATACACCACTGTAGCCCTAAAAGGAGAGAGGAATGGAAGCGAGGTCTGCGTGTGGTCTATTCATTTGAAAACTGCATTAAGACAATTGGCAAAATCCACACCTGAAAGTATCCGGTTTTGCTCACCACCTCTGAAGTTAGCTTGTTAGCTTAGAGAAGTACTCAATTGCAAGCTCAATCTTTACTCACAACAATAATCATCAACAACAGTTGTAAAAACTGTAATCTTTAGGCTTTGCAGAAAAGTTTAATGCCAAAAAAAAAGTGGTTTTTAACAACGGGACTTGCTCTCCTAATTTTTATCATGGTTGTAGCGGCAAAATTTATGGATAAAACTCATCCCATTACAGAACTCTACGTATTTGGGGACAGTCTTTCAGATACAGGGATGGTATTCCGGGCGACAGGAGGAATGTATCCACCTAATCCAACTTACTATCAGGGGCGTTACTCGAATGGTCGCGTTTGGATTGAGTATCTTGCCGAATCCCTCCATCTTTCCTCCAAGCAAACTAACAATTTTGCTTACGGAGGAGCAACTACTGGCAGCGTTGGTAACAGCTATGTACCTAGCTTGCTAAATCAAGTGCAGTCGTTTACTCAGACACATCAAAAGACGAATTCAGATGCTTTGTATGTGCTGTGGGCTGGAGCAAATGATTATTTGCAAGGGGTAAGCAGTGCAACTGTTCCTGTTAAAAATCTGACAACGGCAATCAACTCTCTAACTGATGTGGGTGCTAAAAAGATTCTAGTAGGAAATTTACCAGATTTAGGACAGTTACCTGCGACTAGAACCAGTACGAATTCTGTGAATCTTAGTGCATTAACACAAGCACATAATCAAAGCTTGAGGCGATCGCTCAAAATCCTAAGTCAACAGCATTCCGATCTGGAGATTGTAGTATTAGATGCCAACGCTTTGTATCGAGATGCGATCGCAAATCCGGCAGCCTTTAACTTTACCAATGTCACCACTCCATGTCTGTCTGGCTCTAGCATCTGTAGTAACCCAGACCAGTTTTTGTTCTGGGATGGCATTCACCCGACATCTGCGGCTCATCGCATCATTGGGAGAACTGCTTTTTCAACAATTCAAGAGGCAGGGATAATTAATCCTCGTTCAATGTTGGTTCCCTAACTTACTCGATCAGTGTTTGCCGGGATAAAATTATTTCTGTCAAAAATGCTTTAGATTACAGCGTTTTTCATCTATTTGAACCACAATCCTTGGTAGGGGCGCATAGCTAGCTGTGCGCCCTTACAGTATGTTTAATCAAGTAAAAATAGCTGTAAAATACGGTAAGCCTGACGAATTACCGTTGATTAATCTAACAGAACGCTCAAACAGTATATTACTTGCTTATATAATTGAAAACTCAAATAACTGCTTATGTCTGAACAATATCGTTTTGAAACCCTGCAAGTTCACGCTGGACAAGAGCCGGCTCCGGGAACTAATGCTCGTGCTGTACCAATTTACCAAACGACTTCCTACGTCTTTGATGATGCTGACCACGGAGCGCGGTTGTTTGCTCTCCAGGAATTTGGTAACATTTACACTCGGATCATGAACCCGACGACGGATGTATTTGAAAAGCGGATTGCTGCCTTAGAAGGGGGTATAGCAGCATTAGCAACCGCTAGCGGTCAGGCGGCGCAATTCTTGGCAATCAGTACCATTGCTCAGGCTGGAGATAATATTGTTTCCACTAGTTTTCTGTATGGGGGAACATATAATCAGTTTAAAGTAGCCATACCACGCTTAGGTATTAATGTCAAGTTTGTCGATGGAGATGATCTAGAAAGTTTCCGTCAGGCGATCGACGATCGCACCAAAGCCCTATACGTTGAAACCATTGGTAATCCCCAATTCAACATTCCTGACTTTGCAGCTTTAGCTCACATTGCCCACGAAAACGGCATACCTTTAATTGTGGATAATACCTTCGGTGCTGGTGGGTATCTAGCTCGACCCATCGAACATGGTGCAGACATTGTAGTAGAATCAGCAACTAAATGGATTGGTGGGCATGGTACTTCCATTGGTGGCGTAATTGTCGATTCGGGTAAATTTGACTGGGGTAACGGCAAATTTCCCCTGTTTACTGAACCATCACCCGGTTATCATGGGCTGAATTTCCAAGAAGTGTTTGGCCCTAGCGGTTCCTTTGGCAACATTGCCTTTATTATCCGCGCCAGAGTTGAAGGGTTACGGGATTTTGGCCCGTGCTTGAGTCCATTTAACGCCTTTCTTTTACTGCAAGGATTAGAGACTCTCTCCCTACGTGTAGATCGGCATGTGAGCAATGCCCTAGAATTGGCTCGGTGGTTAGAGCAGCAAGAGCAAGTATCATGGGTTAATTATCCGGGACTTCCCAATCACCCCTATCATGAACGAGCGAAGAAATATCTCCGGTATGGGTTTGGGGGAGTTTTAAACTTTGGCATCAAAGGTGGATTGGAGGCAGGTAAAGCTTTTATTAATCATGTGAAATTGGCGAGTCATTTAGCAAACGTTGGTGATGCTAAAACCCTCGTCATTCATCCTGCTTCTACAACCCATCAACAGCTAAGTGATGACGAACAGCTTTCAGCGGGTGTGAAACCCGATTTGGTGCGGGTATCAGTGGGAATTGAACATATCGACGATATCAAAGAAGATTTTGAGCAGGCATTTCGGCAAGTGAAAATAGAGGAGAGTTAGGAGTTTGGAGTAGTCCTGTCAAGGTGACTTGTAAAATCTTTCTCTCTCTGGTTCCTCTGCGTCTGGAGTGGTTTATATGAACCGCAGAGGCACAGAGAACACAGAGATAAGAGAGGAATTGATTTTCGATAATTTTTACCCACCTTGATAGGCTTAGAGGTTGGAGTTAGTTCTCCCCATTCCCCTATCTTGACTGCCTCTTGAATAGAATCCCAGATATGATTTACTCAGACTTCATCTCACCCCAAACCCAGTTTTACCAGCTGACGGTGCCATTTCAACTAGAAGGGGGCGAAACATTAACTGGGGTTCAGGTTGCTTATCGCACCTGGGGACAGTTAAATGCTCAAGGCGATAATGGGGTACTGATTTGTCATGCCTTAACTGGTTCGGCTGACGCTGATGATTGGTGGGAACCTTTGTTTGGTTCAGGGAAAGCCTTCAATCCAGAACGCGATTTTATTGTATGCAGCAACATCTTGGGAAGTTGTTACGGCACAACTGGGCCAACTACTATCAACCCCATAACGGGAAAGCCTTATGGTATATGCTTCCCTAAGATTACAATCCGAGATATGGTTCACCTGCAAGCTGCACTACTAAAATATCTAGATGTTCAATCTCTGCGGTTAGTAATTGGCGGTTCACTCGGTGGGATGCAAGTATTGGAGTGGGCGTTATTATATCCAGAAAAAGTGAAAGCTATTGCACCCATCGCTGTTTCTGGAAGACATTCTGCTTGGTGTATTGGATTAAGTGAAGCCCAAAGACAGGCAATTTATGCCGATCCAAACTGGAAAGGAGGGAACTACATCCTGGATGCGCCCCCAAATCAAGGATTAGCAGTGGCGCGGATGATGGCGATGTCTACTTACCGTTCCTGGGATAGTTTTACAATTCGCTTTGGGCGGCAGTATGATGCATCTGAGCAGTTTGCTATAGCCAGTTACCTACAACATCAAGGTCAAAAGCTAACAGAACGATTTGATGCGAACACTTACATTACCCTCACCCATGTAATGGATCGCCATGATGTTGCACGTGATCGCACAGTTCCTAATTTATCAGATTATGAATCTGTTCTACAAAGCATCCAGCAACCGACTTTAGTTGTCGCAATTGATTCTGACATCCTTTATCCTCCAGTAGAGCAACAAGAATTGGCAAATTTAATTCCTAATGCTCAACTGGTGTGGCTAAAGTCAACCCACGGACATGATGCATTTTTAATTGACATGGATGCATTGAATGAAATACTAATCTCTTTTGTGCAAAGTTTAAATTTATCAGCCTCTTAGCTCGGCGTTTCGAGTTCTGAGCTTGAAGTTCCGAGATAAAAGCTCGGTGTTTCGAGTTCTGAGCACCAAGTTCCGAGATAAAAGCTCGGCGTTTCGAGTTCTGAGCACCAAGTTCCGAGCAAAAAGGTCGGGCTTGGGAGTTCTGAGCTTGAAGTTCCGAGATAAAAGGTCGGGCTTGGGAGTTCTGAGCTTGAACGATGACGTTTAGAGGTGGAATGATCAAGTTGAAAAGGCAATCGCACTACTCATTTCAAGTGCGTAGGCGTAGCCCGTCGTAGACATCGCTCAAAATCTGCCTACCAAAGCAGACTTTTTTTGTATAACTATACCTTTAGGCATTGGGTTTATTTTTACTGTTCTTTGCGTCACTAATATAAATGATTACCAAGCAGTAAATAGCTAAAGGAGTTAGTGCGATCGCTACAGGTGGGTAAATCGTGTAGAAAGTAGCCACAACTTCAGCAACACCCAATACTGTCAGAATAAATTCAGCTTGTTTGCGTTTCATAAGAATTACTCTTAAAACGTTGATATATTCCATGAAACAATGCACAATCACAAGTTCAGTCCCAAGCTGTCTGAAGTTATTACCGAGTTATTTCCTAGTTATTCCCAATTCCCAAGTTATTCCCAACTTACAGCTATTTTCAGGCAATTGAACCACAGATTTTTGTAGGGGCACGGCAATGCCGTGCCCCTACCCCGTGGTTTATTTACTTGAAAAACGTTGTAATAACCTACCCAGATTGCTAGACTCTAAATAAATGCACTGTCATGAGCCATGCCGAGAGGAATTAAGGTTCGCCAAGCGGAAATTCAAAAAGTTAAGCAAGCACTCAAGCGCAATGGTTTCTCACGACAGCAAGATTTAGCTAACGAATTAAGCATTTCTAAAAATACTGTATGGAACTTTCTCAATGGCAATCCTATTGACTATTCCAACTTTGAAGAAATCTGTAGAGAATTATCACTCAATGTCCAAGAAATAGCTGATTTCAGCGAGACTGATGTGCAGGTAGCACAGGAAGAGCAGAAAACTGATTCGACAGTGCAAACTCAATCTGTTACTGAAGTTGATCTGGGCGCTCATGTTGCCCACCCCACAAGAGAAACAAGGGTTGTTTTAAATCAAGCTATCCCAGAAGTACCCGTGTGGCAGGGGCGAGATGAACTCCTTGAAGAGTTGCAAACCAAATTACTGCAACCAGAGAATCCGGTTAAGCTATTGGCACTCATTGGGCAAGGGGGTATTGGCAAAACCAGTTTAGCTGTAAAACTGTTAGAGGCACTAGGCGTTAATTATCGAAGATCCGCCCTAACTTCTGTTGAAAAAGGGGCGAATGTAGAAGAGTGTGCTTATGAATGCGTAATATATTTCAAGGCACGAGAGGGGACAACTTTTGATGATGTAGCAGAATTTCTCCTAATTCATAGCTTGGGTATTCAAACAGCAGACACATTGAAAACTGCTCATGAAAAGATAGCGAAAATTATTGAGGCGTTGGCACAAACACGCACTCTTGTGGTGCTGGATAACCTGGAAAGTATTTTACAGCCTGCCAACCATCCCCAAGCGGGACGGGCAATTTCACCGGATTGGGGTAAACTGCTCAATGCCCTAGTCTATCAGCAGCATCAATCACAAACCCTATTAACCAGTCGGGAAGTGCCAGCAAATTTGGCAGATATCCGCTATGAAGGTGCGGAACCAGATTCACAATTGGTGTATATCGAGAGAATTTCTGGAGTGGCGACAGTCGCGGGAGTTGAGATTTTGCGACAGCGCCAACTGAAAGATAGTGTAGCAGATTTGCAGTGGATATCTGAGCGAGTTGAGGGACACGTATTTTTGCTAACTCAACTGGCGGCTATTGGTAAGGGTAAGCCTGGGTATCTATGGAAGCATCCAGAATTTGTTACGAAAAAGGCTGAACCCATTCTCAGAGAACAACTGGCAAGGCAAAGTGAAGCAGCGCGAGATTTACTCAGCCGGATGTGTGTGTTGCGGGTGGGGATAGATATCCGAGGTTTAACTTTCTTGCGGTTATTTACAGATGATCAAGAGCAAGATGACCGCTTTGAAATGGCAGCAGAATTAGAAGAACCTGCTGAATTGACAGAGGAAGAAATTAGTGAAACGCAAACAATTTTAGAGCGATTAGTCGATAGCAGTTTGGTGCAGAGTCGCTATGATCAACAGCAATGTGAGTACTTTTATGACTTGCATCGAGTGATTGTGGAGTTTCTACAAGCGGAATATCAAGACGAATTGCCCAATCTGCTCAAGAGTATTTATAAGTTTTACTGCTCTGGTAAGAATGTTGAAAATCCTAAAACTTTAGAAGATTTGCGCCCAGTGCTGGAGGCTCAATATTTTGCTTTTCAGTTGGGCAATTACAGCGAAGCATATTATTTGGTAACGCGAACTCTGAGAGAATATCTTAGATGGTGGGGATATTGGAGTTTATTAAAAGAATTATGTGAACAAGTCTTGCCGCACATTGACGAGGAAAAACGCTGCATCTGCTTGCAATGGATTGGAATAATTAATCGTGATTTAGGCAATTGGGATGAAGGAGTAAGATGTTTTCAGAATGCTTCAGCCATTGCACAAAAGCTAGAAAGTAAAAGTAATATTGCATCTTGCAATGGATTGTTGGGAAATATTGAGCGCAATCGCGGCAACTGGGATGCAGCCGAAACCCTCTATCAGCAAGCTTTAGAAGTGATGACAGAATTAGGCGAGCGCTCTGGTATGGCTTCTTGTTGGAGAGCGTTGGGACATATAGAGAAAAATCGTGGCAACTGGGATGCAGCCGAAACCCTCTATCGGCAAGCTTTGGAAGTGATGACAGAATTAGGCAATCGCTCTGGTATGGCTTCTTGTTGGAGAGCGTTAGGACATATAGAGAAAAATCGTGGCAACTGGGATGCAGCCGAAACCCTCTATCGGCAATGTTTAGAAGTTGACACAGAATTAGGCGATCGCTCTGGTATGGCTTATTCTTATGGTGGTTTAGGAGAAAATGAACTTCATCGCGGTAATCTCGAAGCAGCAGAACAGTTTTCTAAACAAGCTTTGGAATTAGCAGAAGAATTAGGGATGACTCACGTAATAGCAGGGGTTAACTACGATTTAGCACGGCTTGAGCGTAAGCGCAGCAATACAGAACTTGCCCAACAGCATTACAACACAGCGCATCAAATATTTCAGCAATTGGGTGCGGCGAAGGATTTGGAGAAAATCGAGCGAGAGTGGGAGCAAGATTAATCGCAATGATCGTGGAGATCCACTCAACCCCCTCTTAAAAAGCAGGGGGGCTATTTTCCTCCTTTACCCCCTTTTTAAGCTACGGTGCATATCACAAGTTTGAAATAGTTTACTCACCTGGTTTTTCGCGTCAGTTTTACCCCACCCTAACCCTCCCCGATGGATTGGGGAGGGAACTAGATTCCTGTTTCCCCCCTTTCTAAGGGGGGATTAAGGGGGGTAATTTGACTTGTGTATACACGGTAGCTTTTTAAGGGGGTCGCCATAGGCGGGGGGATCTTATTCAAACTATTTGCGATCGCATTAATATTCTAGTTTCATGTTCCCATCTCGAAGCTTCGAGATAAGAGCTAGACCTTGCGAGTTCTCAACACGAACTTCCGAGATAGAAGCTAGACCTTCCGAGTTCAAAGCACGAACTTCCGAGATAGAAGCTAGACCTTCCAAGTTCAAAGCACGAACTTCCGAGATAAGAGCTAGACCTTCCAAGTTCAAAGCACGAACTTCCGAGATAAGAGCTAGACCTTCCAAGTTCAAAGCACGAACTTCCGAGATAAAAGCTAGACCTTCCGAGTTCTGAGGTTTAACGATGAGGCTCAGAGGTGGAATGACGAAGTTGAAAAGCCGATTTTTGGCTCCTAATTCCTGTACAGAGGTGATTAATCGCGTCTTATTTAATTTCGTTCTTGCTGCGCCAAGTTTGTACCGTTTGCTGCAAACCCTCTTTGTAACTTAAATAACGCGGTTTCCAACCAAGCTGTTGACGAATTGAGTCGCTTTTAACTGTGGTTGCCAATTTCAGTAACTCTACCTGCTGAGGTGTAATTACCACCAGAAGTGCTACAGGAGTCAGCCACATAGGAATGTGTGCAGGTTGTTTTCTGCCTAATGCGAAGGCAAAGTAATCAATAAAATCCGTAAAGGATACCGGAATTCCATCGACGACGTTAAACACTGCGCCTACAGTTTGCTGCTCTCCGGCTTTAACTATGGCTTGAGCAGCATCTTCAAAGTGCAGCCAGTTGCCTAAGTTATTTGCAGGCCCGGCAAAATAAGGGCGTTTGAGGTTGAATGATTTTATATATAGCTTCAGGTCTTCAGATTGGGGGCCATACAGGTATCCCATGCGTAAAAGGCTAGAGGGAATCTTGCTGTTGCTCACCTGATTTTCTGTGGCGATCGCGGCGGCAAAAATTGGGTCGTCGCCAAGTGCAACTAGAGGCGCAGTTTCTGTGCTATCTTTTGCATTGCCATAGAGAAAGGTATAACTAGTATTGACAAGAAACGCAGTCCCTGCATCTTCAATCGCTGTCAATAGTGCATCAGTTGTGGCTTTTAAGGTTTTGTCAAATCCTTTCCAATCCTGACCATCGCTTAATAATGTATTGGCAAACTGTGGCGTGAGGTTGATAACCACGTTAGCATTAGCTGCGGATAAAACATCTTTAAGTTCAGTGGCACTTGTCAAACTGACATCAGCAGCTAGGCCACCCTTTGAACGTATGACCTCAGCTCCATCCTTACTTAGTGGTATTCCAGTCACCTGATGTCCAAGAGCAACTAGTTGCTGGGTGGTTTCTTGTCCCAGTTCCGTATCAGCGGCTGTAACGACAAAGTTTATAGTCATATTTTTTTTAAAGTAGTTTTTCCTGCAAACAGCTAATGTTAATCATCTGGACAGGAGATTAGCTATCTTTAAAGTTTTTTACAACGATCGCAATGCTCAGGAATACCCCCTTAAGGTTGACATTTAGAACGCCTTTTTCAAAGAAGCGATCGCATACCATTTTTCAGTTGATATAGACTACAGGCTGATTTCTCTCTAAACCTCTGTGTCTTGAAAAGTGAAGCTCGTTGCGACGCTAACGCTGTGCTAACTGAGCGCTGGCTTCGGGTACTCAGACTTCTTCGTGCTACTACGCATCCTCTGGAAATATACTTTTTCAGCAACTTACCCACAATCGAGATACCTTGCTCAATCTCCTCTGACGAGAGACAGAAAGTCAGACGCATCGCTGGATAACCCTGCTTATCAGGGAAAAATGCCGAACCGCACGCCAGGTAAATATTTTGTGCAAAAGCTTCCTTTTTTCGATTCAGGGTAAATTACTGGTACTAGGAGAGTTTCCCAAATCCGCCTCCTCCAGGAGTTTCTATCACAAAAACATCGCCAGGTTTCATCTCTACTGTTGCTGTGCTGTCTAATTTCTCTTCAATTCCATTGTGACGCTGTATCCAGTTGCGTCCGACAATTCCGGCTTCCCCACCATTTAATCCAAAGGGAGGGACAACCCGATGACCAGAGAGAATATTAGCTGTCATGGGTTCTAAAAAACGGATGCGGCGGACAACTCCATTACCACCGGAATATTTTCCTTTACCACCGCTATCGGGACGAAGACTAAAGTTTTCTAAAAGTACAGGATAACGGGTTTCTAAAACTTCTGGATCAGTCAAGCGGGAGTTAGTCATGTGAGAATGAACACCATCAGTTCCATCAAAATCAATTCCTGCTCCAGAGCCACCGCAGATAGTTTCATAATATTGATATTGCTCATTACCAAAAGTAAAATTATTCATCGTTCCTTGAGAAGCAGCCATGACACCCAAAGCACCATATAAAGCATCAACAATGGTTTGAGAAGTTTCTACATTACCCGCCACTACTGCTGCTGGATAAATTGGATTCAGCATACAGCCGATCGGTATAATAATTTCTAGAGGGTTAAGACACCCGGCATTCAGAGGAATATTATCATCAACCAAAGTCCGAAAGACATATAAGACTGCTGCTTGACTTACAGCTTTAGGAGCATTAAAATTACTATTTAGTTGCCAAGATGTGCCAGTAAAATCAATGGTAGCACTGCGACTTTCTTGATGAATCGTAACTTTTACTTGAATTCTTGCTCCATTATCCATTTTATAAATAAATGAGCCATCCTTGAGAAGATTGATAGCCTTTCTCACCGATTCTTCAGCATTAGCTTGCACAAAAATCATATAAGCTTGGACAGTCTCAAGTCCGTATTGTAAAACCATTTTACGGAGTTCTTGTACTCCCCGTTCATTTGCAGCAATTTGTGCTTTTAAATCAGCTATATTTTGGTCAGAGTTACGGGCAGGATAAGTATGATTTGAAAGGTGCTGTCTTACTGTGGTTTCTCGAAAGCTCCCCTCTTCAATCAAGAGAAAATTATCAAAAAGAATTCCTTCCTCTTCTACAGTGGTACTGTGGGGAGGCATTGAACCAGGAGTAATTCCACCGATATCCGCTTGGTGTCCACGAGAAGCAACAAAGAAGAGGGGCATGGGGAATGAAATATTTTCACTCGTTTCCAAAAATACAGGGGTAATTGCAGTTACGTCAGGAAGATGTGTACCGCCGTTATAGGGATTATTTGATAAATATACATTTCCTGGTTTTAGGGTGTCGCGTTTATCGTTAATTAAACTGCGGACACTTTCACTCATTGAGCCTAAATGTACAGGAATATGAGGGGCATTAGCAACTAATAATCCCGAAGAGTCAAAAATAGCACAGGAGAAATCTAGCCTTTCTTTGATATTCACAGATGTTGCCGTATTTTGGAGAACAATTCCCATTTGTTCGGCGATAAATTGATAGAGATTTTTGAATATTTCCAAGCGGACAGGATCAGGTTGAGATGTTGTGTACATTTTTAACTCCTTAAAAAAATTTTGTAGTAATCCCTTAACTCACATCTTGCACCTGGAAATTTTAATGTCAATCCCTTGACTAAGTGTCTGTTCTCTTAGGTGTTCAATGTCTTGTAAAAGAAACAACACCACCAAATGGGGAAATATAGTTTGAAACGTAATTTCTGCGGATTGTCCCCAATCAAAGACGCAAAGCGCTAGAAAAACGGCGTCCTTTTTTTCAATCCCACACTTTTAAGTGTGGGTTTCCTGTTCCCTCTGAAAAACATCTCGGCTCAATGCCCTCACTATTCCACTGTTAATGTCCAAATATTAAAGTTCAGGGACTTATAGTTTTTGAACTCGGCTTCAGATATGTCTAATTTTTGCATTGCAGTTAGCTGATAACTTCCGTCTATTTGTGGAGAGATGCAGCTCCTAAAACCTAAGTGTGAAAAAAAGTCCACAATTTGTTGTTGATTATCAAAGCCTGTTTTGTGCACATCACGCTGCGTTGTGTCTTGGACTCCTTGCGCGATATTCTGCAATTCTGAGTGAGTCTGTAAACGTCCTTCATGCTCAGCGTTTGTTAGAAAATCAGGAGTGATCCACGCGCCACCGAAGCGGGAAAGAACCGAATGAATGTTGCGTGCTGCCCTCTCCTTTTCTTCCATTGAAAGGTAATGATAAAGTCCTTCGTGGATGACGGCTACTGGATGATTTGGCTTAAAGCGACGGATGGCTGATTCAATTTCAGGAAACGAAAGAATGTTTACGGCATCAAAGAATAAATTCTTGCGCTCTCTTAGTCCGTGATTAGATATAATTTTTGACAGTATTTGTTGCTTTTCTTGCATTAGCTCAGGAAGATCTGTCTCCACATAAATATACTCTGGATCTTCAGTCATAGCTAGCCCACGAAATGATAGCCCACTGGCTAACTCCAAAACCTGCGTAATGCCCTCTTTCTTTATCGCGCTGACAATACTTTTATAACGTATCTCAGCAGCAAGAGCTGCCCATTTCAAAAATTCTGGTGTGAGGTTCGTTCCTTGTGAGAAATTTTTTAAAACATCTTCTGCACGTATCAGTGTAGCAACATCCCTGCTAAAGGGAATATCTGAAAATTGCCGGAAATAAGCCACCAACTTGGCAGTCGGGCTAATCTTACTATGATCAGGACTAGTCGTTTTCACTGATTTACTCCTATTGTTGTTAGCTCAGAGGATATTGTCTATGGTAAAGAGATTGTACTCTAAATACTAACCTTATTGTCTTTCATAACTAGCGAATTGGCTTATTTGTAAATAGTGTGTTTGTACTGCATTAATTTCTGTCTCTTTTTTGCTATTACTGATGTTTTTTCACTGGTGCGATATCTGAGTTAAGCACTTTTTTAAACACTTCAGTGTTTACTACTAGCTATCACTATCTACTTGGGCAGGAGCGAAATATGCAAGATTTCGCTTATTGTAGAGAATCCGGCGCGGGTGTAAATTCGCATTTCCTGTAGCGAGGGTGAGTATTTTCGAGAACAACAGCCGATTTATAAACGTTCTAAAATTAGATGGTTCTGTTGAGTTAATCTTGCTTGCCAGTTAGGTTCAACTACAATGGTGCTAATTTTTTCAACAACGATCGCAGCCCCATTAATCCTATCTTCTGGTTGTAAATCTTCCCGCCGATAAACAGGAGTATCATACCATCTATCAGTACTAAACATTCTTACTATCTCAACAGATACAGGAGCTTCATTTAGAGAACGAGTCCGAATAATTAAAGGTTCTTCCGGAGTCTCCATTTTCTGAATTACTTCCACTGAGGCAGATTCAACAATTAAGGTTTTCTCTAATTGAATGAAACCATAACGAGATTTATGTTCAGCCTCAAATTCTTGTCGCATCAGTGCTACTTCATCAGTAAAACTAACGGTCAATGTAGAGTTAGTCCCCTCATATTTTAAGTTTACTTTGCGGACTACTTGTGCTTGGATATTATCTTCATTTATTTCACTTCTAGCTTGAGTTTCTAAATCTTCTATTAACTGGTATAATTTAGAAATTAATGTTTGAGTTAAAGGCTGTTCTACTCCTCCTTCTCTAATCGCCCTGACATCAGCTAATCCCATTCCATAAGCAGAGAGAACACCAGCATAAGGGTGGAGAAATATCTTTTTCATTCCCAAAGTATCGGCAATTAAACAAGCAACTTGTCCGCCTGCGCCGCCAAAACAACAAAGCACATATTGGCTGACATCATAACCCCGTTGCAAACTGATTTTTTTAATTGCGTTCGCCATATTTTCCACTGCGATCGCAATAAATCCAGCAGCTACTTGTTCGGGAGTACAATGATTTAATGTAGCGGCTTGAATTTCTTGGGCTAATTGTGCAAATTGCTGAATGACAGTATCTTTATCTAAAGGTAAATTGCCATCAATTCCAAAAACTGAGGGAAAATATTGCGGGTGGATTTTGCCTAACATCACGTTGGCATCAGTAACCGCTAATGGCCCCCCGCGTCGGTAACAAGCAGGGCCAGGATTTGACCCAGCAGATTTAGGGCCGACACGATAACTAGAACCATCAAAAAAGAGAATTGAACCGCCTCCAGCCGCAATGGTATTAATTGCTAATACGGGAACTCGCATCCGCGCCCCAGCAATTTCCGAATCTAGTTGTCGTTCATACTCTCCTTTAAAGTGGGCGACATCTGTACTTGTCCCTCCCATATCAAAGGTAATAACTAACTCAAAACCTGCCCTTTTACTAGTTTGAACTGCACCGACAATACCACCAGCCGGACCACTCAAAATACTATCTTTTCCCTGGAATTGTTGGGCTGCAACTAAACCTCCATCAGATTTCATGAACATTAATTTAACTCCAGGTAACTGACTCGCTATTTGGTTGACATAGCGACGGAGAATAGGAGTTAAATAAGTATCTACTACTGTTGTATCTCCTCGACTGACTAATTTCATTAACGGACTAACTTGGTGAGATACGGATATTTGGGTAAATCCAATTTCTTCAGCAAGTCGGGCTATTTGTTGTTCGTGCTCAGGATAGCGATCGCTGTGCATAAAAACAATAGCACAACTACAAATTCCTCTGTTATAAACTGCTTGTAAGTCATTTTTGACTTGTTGAATATTTATAGGGGTTAATTCATTTCCATGAGCATCATAGCGTTCATCAATTTAAATCACCTGCTCATAAAGCATAGTTGGTAAAACAATATGACGGGCAAAGATGTTAGGGCGGTTTTGGTAGCCAATTCGTAGCGCATCTTTAAAACCTTTGGTGATCAGAAGAACAACCTTGTCTCCTTTCCTTTCTAATAGTGCATTTGTTGCTACTGTCGTTCCCATTTTTATCACTTCTATTGCTTCACTGGGAATAGGTTTGTTGCCAGAAATATCCATAATATCCCGTATACCTTGGATGGCTGCATCTTGATATTGTTCAGGATTTTCTGAAAGCAGTTTGTAGACTATAATCCATTGTTGATTAGGAAGAGTCACAATTAAAAAACGTTCAGGATATTTTGATAGTTTGTTTATGATGTCCTGATTATCAGTAACAGCGACAATATCTGTGAATGTACCACCTCTGTCAGCAAAAACCTTTAACATTACTTTGTTTCCTCAACGCTATACAGGTAGCATAACAATAGGATTTGGAGTGTTTATACTTCAGGTGTGGAATATTCGATTGGGGTTGAGACTATTACTTAAGGAAGACAGTAGGCAAAAAGCAATAAGCTTTGTTGTACCAAGCTTTAATTGTTAGATTAAGTATTTTTTCAATTAATTACAATCGCATTGAAGCGTAGTATATTCTTAACACAGCAGAAAATTCGATGCTTTCCGATTCCGGCTTTTGCCTTGTTCCAAGGCTTTTGATACTGGCGGTGGAGGTTCAGCTGGCTTTTGAGGGATTTCAATGATTACTGTAATAACATTCAAGAGTTAAGCAGATTGCTTGTCATTACTATTTTTGATGTGTTGGCGTAAGACTGAATTAATGAGTGTTTTGTATTCGACACCTTGGGTTTGAAACCAAGCCATCACATCTCAATCAAGCTGAACTAGATTCTGTGCTTGAGTTGCTGGCACTCTCAAGGTTGCTCTCTCAAAAAACTTATCAGTCAACGGTAGGATATCAGAATAGTCAATATCGTCATCTGACATCGATTTCAAAGCTTCCCAATTAGTACGTAAGATATTGTTCAAATCGTTTTTGCTCATATCGATTTGCCCTTCGTGCTGAGATAATTCGGATAACATCGTTGGACTGAGACTGATTGTGCCAGTTGCGTAAGTCGTGGTAGTGTAAACATTAAAGACTTTAAGAATATGAATATTATTTTCAAAAACACCGCTTCGATTGGACTGATAACTCTCTTTGCAATATCAGTTCCAAGGGTTATTCAGGCTCAAACGTCAGTTGGTAATGCAAGCAGTAATGCTACACAAGCAGCGTTGGGACTTTATGGTGCTTGGCATGATGGTAATTATAGCCGGGCTTTGCAGTACGCTGGGGCAGATATAGTCAAGCAGTTATTTGCTTATCAAAGCAGCCGCAACTCGGAATTTCATGGATGTCGAAAGAATAATTGCTCTTTTGGCTCCTCAAATGGCACTGTCAATATGCAAGTACAATCGCTGCTAGGGACATCTAGCCCAAGCTTCCGCGTCACGTCAATTAAATTCTCCAACCCATCTCCTAACACCACCCCTGAAGATGCTGTACTGGGGTTAGTTCGAGCTTGGCAATCAGGCGATCGCTCAGCTGCTTCACATTATGCGTCTCCCGATGTAGTAAATCAGATGTTTCAGGTTCGCAAGGGAACCAGTCTAGAATTTGAGGGCTGCCAAGAATTAGATTGCCTCTTCCGCTATGACAATGGTGGTGTCAGGATGCGTGTAGAGGGCTTGTTGGGAACGTCCACACCAAATTATCGTGTCACATCGGTTAATATCCAGAATCTCTAGACCTAGAACAGTTTTCTACCTTCTTATGGGGTAGCAATCGAGTGCAGTGCGATTTTGTAAGGTGTTAAAAATTAGAGGTATAAATCACCAGGGCGCGTGTGATATTGTCGCATCCACCAATTGGGATGGAATGGAGGAAAGTCCACTGATAGTAAATAGACCATACTGTAGGGGCACAGCATTGCTGTGCCCTTACAAAAAATGTGGTTTTTAAACTTATCCATATTTGGTATTTCTTGTCAATGCGTAAGTCGTAGTTTATTGCAGCGAACACAAAATAGCATGGGTGGCAAATTAATTGTATTTGAAGGGGTGGAAGGCTGTGGTAAAACCAGCCAAATGCAGCTTTGTTCTGAGTGGTTGGAAAGTCTGGGTGTTTCTGTGATGCTAACTCGTGAACCAGGAGGAACGGAGTTAGGCTTACATCTTCGCCGCTTGCTACTAGATTCGGCAGAAGATAAACCAGTTGCACAAGTGACAGAACTTTTGTTGTATGCTGCTGACCGATCGCAACACGTTGAACAACAACTCAAACCGCAACTGCAAGCAGGGAAATATATTTTATGCGATCGCTACACTGACTCTACCATTGCCTACCAAGGATATGGTCGGGGTCAAAACATGAGTTTAATCAATCAGCTTAACTATATTGCTACTGGTGGCTTAGAAAGCGACTTAACTATTTGGCTAGATGTCGATGTTGAAATGGGACTAGCCCGCAAACTCTTAGATGGAGTAGGACTAGACCGCATTGAACAGGAGACAATCGCTTTTCATCGGCGCGTTCAGCAAGGATACGCACATTTAGCAGCATCCTATCCCTCACGAATTGTACGGGTAGATGGCAGCTTGAGTAAAGAAGCTGTACAACAGGTAATTCAAGGAATTTTGCGCGTACACCTGCACTTGGTGACGTAGGGCAAAAACTTGCTAGCCAACTCATTTGTTATTTCGGCGAACTCATTTGTTATTTCGACGAACTCATTTGTTATTTCGGCGAACTCATTTGTTATTTCGGCGAACTCATTTGTTATTTCGGCGAACTCATTTGTTATTTCGGCGAACTCATTT
>NZ_JBALDG010000065.1:0-88953 GCF_036917195.1 Nostoc sp. | reverse complement strand
CCCAGCAGGCGTTTTCTCATCCCCAAAGCTTCGATGTACAAAGGTTCGGCTTCGCTGTACCTTCCCTGTGAATCGTAGAGTAATGCCAAATTGTTCAGGCTAGTTGCCACAGAAGGGTATTCATCCCCCAGCAGGCGTTTTCTCATCCCCAAAGCTTCGATGTACAAAGGTTCGGCTTCGCTGTACCTTCCCTGTGAATCGTAGAGTAATGCCAAATTGTTTAGGCTAGTTGCCACATCAGGGTGTTCATCCCCCAGCAGGCGTTTTGTCATCGCCAAAGCTTCGATCAACAAAGGTTCGGCATCGCCGTACCTTCCCTGTGATTTGTAGAGGAGTGCCAAATTGTTCAGGCTAGTTGCCATATCGGGGTGTTCATCCCCAAAACGTTTTCTAGCAGCTGATAAACATTGTTCACGCCACGGTAAAGCTTGCAGGTAGGCTCCTTGACCTTCGTAAAATCTAGCCAAGCCTACAAAAGGCCAGATTAAATCATCATCGCTTAACCAATCTTGGTAAACTGTGGCAGCTTCCCCAAGGTGTGGGATGGCAAGAGTTGCTTGAGCAATTTCTATCAATATGGGTGTCTGAGGAATATCTTTTGCTAAGGCTACCATTGCTTGACAAAAGCCGCGCTTGAGTTCATCACCTTCAGCTAACTCTTCTAACTTCTGCTGCAATAATTCCCGAATGCGTTCGTGAAATTGGTAGGTGTCCTCTGCCAATTCTTGCAGCAGATAACGCTCAACTAAAACGGTGCAGTTAGCTTTGAGGTCAAATTCCAAATCGCTATAACTTGCTGCTGATTCTACCAAAGACCAGGGGATAGGAGCCAAAGCAAACAAACTCAACAGACAAGCCAATTTTTGCGCCTCTGCTTCTAAGCATTGCCAATTCAACTCAAAAGCTGCTGCTACACCAGACTCACCTGCTGATGCTTGCTTTTGTAGCTGTGCGAGAATGTCTGCTAGCATAATACTCTCCCTGGCTTACGGCAGATAGCCGCTATTTGGTAAATTCCAATGGCGATATAACCGACATGTTCGCAAAGTTTTTTTGCTGTCTCTATGTCCTGTTGAACATATTCATCCCCCAATAGCTTTGCTAATAATTCTAAGGCTGCCTCTGGTGACAACTCACCTAGCGGCAGTGATGGATATACTAACCCTGTGTTTTGACGAGTGGTAATTAACACCTTAAACCGAGAACCTTTAGGTGGTAGATAGGGTTGAATTTGCATCCAGTCTTTCACATCATCAAATACTAATAAAACTTTGCCAGCTTGCCACTTCTTCCAGCAATAAGCAACTTGACCTGCTAGGCTTAATCCATCCGGTCGATTAAAGTCAGGTAAATTCACAACTCCAAACTCTACTAACTGGGTTCCCAAATCAATACCTTGGGGATTTAACCAACAACACCCGCCAGAATAATCTTCCAAATATTGCCATGAGTATTGAATAGCTAACTCTGTTTTACCTACCCCACCTTGTCCAGTCACATCGCTAATAGCCACCACATCATTTGTTTGTAATAGCTGATGCAATTGTTCTATTTGCTCATCCCTCCCAACAAACTTACGAGCTTGACTCTGTGGGATATTATGCGGGATATCAAACGGGTTGAAATGAGATTTTTCAATATCTCCATCCCAACTTCGGGAATAAAAATAAGTCGGCAGTTGTTTTTTATCTATACCGTTAAATCGCTGCTTCACTGCCTCGGTAACTTCCCTCATATCCGGCGGAAAAGTCCCATTAGCTTTAGCGAAAGCCTCTTGCACTGCTTGAGAAAAGTATCCTGTTTTATTTTCAGAATTTACCTTAGCTCTTTCTCCTTCCCGTGTAGCCAGTAACACAAATTGTTGACTATCTGTCCTTGGCTGACCGCTCAAAAAAGCTTTGCCACCTAAGTTAGTTGGTCTTCCCTTCGCCTCTAAAACATAATTGGCACAGGCATCAATAATAGAAATATGATTCCGAATCTGAAATTTATCGGAACCCAACAAAACTAATAAAGAATTCAAATCTAAATTCTGCCAATTCTGTTTATTTGCATCAGCACAAAGCAACCGACGCTCTCGTTCTGAGGTAATCAAACCATGTCCCGCCCAAAAAATGTAGAGCAAATCCCCCGACTTTGGGGATAAAAACTTAGTCACAATGTCAGAGATATTTTGCTCTGTTGCTAACTCTACAGTTAACCCACATTCCCCAACTAACTGCTGATTTTCTTCCAGTGCTGATAAACATAACCGAATATTCTCCTTCGGTACACCGCGCCGATGCAGCCAATCAGCAAATTTCAGCGCGTCATCGGCTGGCCCTCCACCCGTCACATTCCAAGTAGATTCGTGGTACTTTTCAATACCCACAATTAACCCAAATGTCCGCTCAGGTTTCGCCATCAACTGCATGATAATTTAGTTTCTCACCTCCTATGGAAAATGACCTAACCCCCTAATCCCCTAACCCCCTTTCCTAGCAGGGAATCTACGGTGTACGCACAAGTCTTTTAGAGTTGCTGCGTAAGGTTCTGATCCCCCCTTAAAAAGGCTACGACACATAAGTCAAATTACCCCCCTTAGAAAGGGGGGAAACAATAAATCTAGTTCCCTCCCCTTTACAAGGGGAGGGTTAGGGTGGGGTAAACCATTATGGCAACCTCGGAATAATCGCCTCCCAGGTTTTAGCATTTGTCCAATAAGCACCGTGGGAACGGGGAAATGGTTGTCTGCTATCCACTCGCACATCCTGTACTCTATCAATAAAAATTTTATTACCCACGTAACTGAGAAAATCCCGTAAATCGTAGATATTCAACCATTCCGGGAAATGCTCTGGCAATAACTGCCCATATTCTAAGCTGTAGAGGGCATTAATCTCATATAAAAATGGTGCTTGGGAACCAACTGTTACCAATAATTCCACCTGAGACAACTGCTGCTGCACTAGCAAATCGACACAAGCGATACCTCCCAAGCTATGGGCAATTAAAACCACAGGCGGTTCTGCTTCTTCAATTTGTTGCTGGATAAACGCCCTGATTTTTTCACCCCGCGTCTGATACAACAAAATATCACCAGGCATAGGCGAAATTTTATCAGTTAACTCAAAGCGGTTTCCTCTGACATAATTCGTTCCGATTGGCAAGGCTAATTCTACAACTGGCTTTAATAACCAGCCACCCAATCCTAACTCCGCCTCTGTCAAAGCCAGAGTCAGCAATTCCACAACTTTATCGCGCAATTGGGCATCGGTGAGTATCGGGGGAAATTTTTCTTGCTGTTCGCTAAGAAACATTGCTTGAGCCACAACTGCTCTAACTATTGGTGCATAATATTCACTCAAATCAGATTCGGAAACTGTGAGCAATGCCTCTTTATACGGTTCACTGTGGATAACATCTTCTCGTGCTTGCTTAAATACCTCTGCAATTCCTGCCTCTTGCAACTTAGCTTGCAGTTGAGATGTCGGTGTGAGACTCTCTACACGAGATTGTAAAACATCCCCTGGATCTTCCCCAAAAGCATTTCCTGCCTTATCACCAGGTTTCAAAGACAACAGCCGCAATTCATAAAGAGGGTCGCGGTATAATTGCCGCCACATGACAATATCTGCGTCTTCTTCTGGCTGAGATAAAGCCAGTGTCGCATCCTCCAAAGGTACTGATGCCCGATTCTCATTGAACTTTGCGCCTAATGCACCCCAAAGGCAGGGAGCAACTTTGATGTCAGGACGTTGAGCGTGAATCTTTTGCTCAATTATCTCAAAGGTATCGTTGTATTCTCGTTCTCTAATGCCAGTGCCATGTACAAATATTACCGTGGTCATTGTGATAAGGGTGGCTAGCGATGCCTGGGTTGGGCTATGCCTACGCGAAGCTTCTCCTCTGTATTATTCATGACCATGTTATCTGATACAAGATAACTTCCCGTAAAAATTGAAGAAAAAGACAAGGGGACAAGGTGATAAATCATAGGGTGGGCATTGCAATGCCCACCCTACTTACTGAGGTTTATTCAGATAAAATCCACTGTGTGGCTATTGAAAATCGCTCTAAGTTACCCTTAAACCTTAGACGTGAGAAATCTTGATATTTCCGCATGTGCCAACACAGCACCAGGTTCGCGCTGGAGAGCGTTGTAATACTTTCTCTCGAAGGTATTGCCCGTTTCTAACGGTACAATCAGCGTGCGGACATCAGCAATCAACTTTTCAAAATCATCCATCGATATCGGTTCATCTGCTTCGAGCATTTCATCAACTTGCACAACCACCTCAGAAATGCGATGTAGCCAAGCAAATTGTTCATGAGCGATAACTAGCTGAAGTAGTTCTCCGCTTGATACTCGTCCACTAACCTGTTCGTAGGCAATGCGTTCTGTCTCCAGCAACGTCTTGTGAAGGTGGAGTAATTTGTTTCGTAAATCACGTAAATATTGATGTTGACGTATTCTTTGTGAAAGTGTGTTAGAAGTCAATGTTACCCATCCTCTGATTACAATAGTCTTCAAATGGCTTAAATAATTTCTGCGTCAATATTTTTATCACGAATAGACTGTAGCGAACAACTGGTTTGTTGAGTGATACACTAGCGATGAGTAGCATATCCAATGGTGGCATAGAGGCTCACCAGGAGGCTTGCCGCTCTGATCAGAACTTCTCACTTCCCTTCTCTTGACTGATGCTCCACGTAGTAAAATCCCCATAGGGGTACGGAAGCGGCACTCAAAATACATCGCTACTTGATCACTCTCTTGTGCAAACAGCACCATTAGCCATCTGCCCAACCTCAGTTCATGTATTCGGTTTCTTTGTTAAGACGCATGACAATCAACATATCTTTTTATAACCGTTATATCTTATATTTGATTAATCATATATTAGCATAAACTTATATAAGAAGTACATAGTCATAGAATCTATCGAGAAAATGTCAATTATGGGAAAACCGTCTTAATGTCGCTAGCATATATAATTCTAGGTCTTCTTCAGCAGCAAGAAATGACGGGCTACGACCTGAAAACGAGCTGCTTTGATCAATGCATTGCCCATTTGTGGCCAGCAGACCAGGCACAAATTTACAGAACTCTCGATAAGCTAGTTGAGCAAGGCTGGATAACCTGTAAGATTGAGATTCAGCACGATCGCCCCAACCGCAAAGTTTACAGTGTGACGGAGCCAGGGAAAGCCGAATTCGCCCGATGGCTTGGGACTCATCAGCTCTTACCGACTATTCGAGAACCAATGCTAGTCCAGTTGCATTTTGCAGATCAGTTGTCAAATGAAACCATTATTCACCTACTGGAGCAACAACTGGCAGCTCGAAGCAAAAAGCTTGCTGAATGTGAAACCATCGATTTACCATTGCTCAGTGATCAGTCTGCCAACCGTGAGCAAGTAATGCAAAGGCTCGTGCTGGAGTTGGTGATCCGAAGAGAACAGACTTATATTGATTGGTTGAAGATAGCGATCAGTGTTATCAATCATCAAAAGCCATATGCATCACATTACCAGATTCTATAAATCAAGACAATGGTAACAATAGCAGTTAATCCTTATCTTGATCGCAATTTTGCTCCAATCCGTGAAGAAATCACCACGGACAAATTACCAGTCATCGGTGAATTACCCCTTGACTTATCGGGATGTTTGTGCAGAATATTATTTTTCCCTATACCCCCCAGCGTAGTCAATTACGCAGATTGTTCTATATGATTTGTGAGTTCCATAAGCAACGCCAGACACTTTAAAAGCGCCATTAAAAATGTTTTTTCTATGACCGCGATCGCTCACACCATCATCAATAATTAACTGCATGACGATATCTTGAGCAGTCTTGGAACCATAACTGATATTTTCGCCTGCGATCGTTTGCCATGCACCATAGCGGTTGATGCGAGTAAAGGGGTTGCTACCATCGCTACCATCATGACCTACGGCACCTTTTGGGCCTTGGTCTTTAGCGTGGTCTTTTGCTCCTAAAGACATACCTTTAGATGCAGTTAACGCTCCCACAGGACGTGCTGATTTCAGAAATGCGATCGCTTCATCGACTGCTTTGACTCCTTCTTGAGTCAGTAAATAGCTCTTATCAGAAATTTTGACTCGGTCACCTTGGAAGCGCTTTCTATAGTTTTCCAGAATCGGGAGGTATGCTTTGGGATTTGTTCGTACCTTATTTGTTTCAACAATTACCTGTTGTTCCAGTGGTGAAAGATAACTCGCCTTTGCTAATAAAGTTGGACTGGCTGGTTGAACTACTGCTGGGTTAGAGTTTGTCACAGATGGGTTAGATTGAAACATTTGATTTGAGCAGCCGAATATCAAGGTAAATGGCAAAAATACCCAAAATTTCATGCGACGCATTCATTACCTCACAATTTTTCTATGGATTAATTTAGTGAATTAACAGAAAATTTGAATTTTCAACACAAAGAGTTGTCTGTAGACGCTTTTGCCATTGGAAACTTTGGAAGCAGCTTGTTCTCAGACATCAGAACTTTGGTAGATTCGCTAATGAAAGCCCAGATTAACGCACTATATAGATATTGATAAAGCTGCAATCGCCTTTGTTCCTAAGGAATTACAAAAATATTACTTAATACCTGTAGTAAGCTTGCTAACGCTAAAACGTAAATAACAACAAAAATCTTTTCATTTTCTTCCACATGCTTTCAAATTTACACCTTGAGAAACCAACGTTGTCGATACATCAGAACACCAACAACCCACCACAACAACACGGTGACTATGGCGAACAACAGGGAACCATTCAGGACTCCCGCCCAAGATGCGAAAAAATTCTGGTAAATCCAATTGTAAGTATTAGGAGCGTCTTTGCCTGTGCCGATAGTGGTTTTCACTAAGATTTTAATCAACAAAACGGATGGAACGAAAAGAGCGATCGCATTTAAGCCCATAATTTCAAAAGGTTTACTCCAGCGACGATTCAGCCGGACTTCGATGAGTTCATAACAAGCTGCTAGCAAAAGTAACGCCCAACCGCTGGTGAAGATTACATAGGAACTTGTCCACAGCTTTTTGTTGATGGGGAATGTCCACCCCCACGCCCAACCGATTATTATGCAACCGACTCCAAATAATCCTAACCCTATACTTGTGCGTGACTGTACAGGTTGGCTGCGTATCCATTGACCTGTGAAGTAGCCAGCAAGGACGCTTACTATCGCAGGAATAGTACTGAAAAGTCCTTCTGGATCTCCCATAAAGTTGAAACCATCACCCTTGTATAAATGTGTTTTAGGAATAATCAGGCGGTCAATATAAGCGCCGAAATTACCTTCCCGTGTCAGAACTCCTGCACTATAATCGGGCACTGGTAGATACATCATCGTTAGCCAGTAGCCGATGAGTAGCACTGCTGCTAGTATCCATTGACCTTTACGCGGCAGGTTGAGAACTGCTAAAGAAGCCAGCAGATAGGTAATGCTGATGCGTTGCAACACTCCCAGAATGCGGATGCTATTCAAATCAAAAGTCCAAATACCCTGATTCCAAAAGCCATTTAGTAGGAATCCCAAGGCAAAGAGAATAGTAGCGCGGCGCAATATCCGCCTGTAAATAGTTGAGGTTGGTTTGTTATCTTCGGTGTACTTTGACAGTGAGAAAGTCATCGCTACACCGACAATGAAGAGAAAGAAGGGGAATACCAAGTCAGTTGGTGTGCAACCGTGCCAATCAGCGTGGGCTAAGGGAGGATATACATCATCAGCGACTCCCGCCATATTGACGAGAATCATCCCAGCGATCGTAATGCCGCGAAAAACATCCAGTGAAGTCAGGCGCATAAACGGAATTTTATGTTAGATGAGTATCTAAGCTACTTTGCTTGATTACGTGCATCAAGCAAAATTTATAGACTTGGATACAAGGTAAAATTTTATTAAGTAATTACCACCACTCGTTATGCCAATCAAAGTTGGAGATACCGCTCCTAATTTCACTCTACCTGCCCAAAACGGCTCAACAATTAGCCTCCAAGATTTTCGTGGCAAAAAAGCTGTTGTCCTATATTTTTACCCCAAGGACGACACACCCGGATGTACATCTGAATCCTGCGCCTTTCGTGATCAGTATGAAGTGTTTAAAGCCGCTGGCGCTGAAGTTGTCGGCGTGAGTGCTGATTCTAGCGAATCTCACCAGCGATTTGCTGCAAAGTATAATCTACCTTTTACCCTGTTAACTGACAAAGGCGACCAAGTGCGGAAGCTATATGGCGCAACAGCGGCTTTTGGCTTATTCCCTGGTCGCGTTACTTACGTCATTGACGAACAAGGAATTGTGCAATACGTGTTTGACTCAATGTTTAACTTTAAAGGACATGTTGAGGAAGCACTGAAAACTTTGCAACAGCTTGCGGCTAAGTAAAAAGTTTTTAAACGCAAAGGTTAATGCAAAAAATACTCTGCGAACCTTTGCGTTTTAATTAGACTTTATTCGAGTGCGACTTTTCCGGCATGACAATATTAGTGTGGCTTGACTTGCCATTCTTGCCGTTAGTATGACCGTTACTATTGCGGGGATGGATCACACCATAACCGCCGTGGTTACGTTCGTAAATTACATTAATCTCTCCAGTTTCAGAATTGTGGAACATATAAAAGTCGTGTCCTACGAGTTGCAGTTGTTCTAAGGCTTCTGCAAGGGTCATCGGCGGCATGGAAAAATATTTTGTACGGACAACTTCGCTGGGTAGTTCAGGGGTGCGATCGCCAATTAAATCTGTGACTATCGACTCTGTAACAACTACTTCTGTTGGTTGGGCTTGAGTTTTCTGGTCTTGACGCCGTTCTTTGTATTTCCGCAGTTGACGAGCAATTTTATCTGCAACTAAGTCAATGCTGGCATATAGGCTTTCGCTGCTTTCCTCGGCACGGATAACGTTACCATTTGCATAAATAGTTACTTCAGCCGCTTGTCTAGGACTAATTCGGGGATTACGGGCTACGCTAAGATGCACATCCACTTCATTTGTAATGTTCTGAAAGTGACTAACTGCTTTTTCAATCTTTTGATGTACATACTCACGAATTGCATCAGTGATTTCAATATTTTTGCCGTGGATGACAAGCTTCATGTAAACTCTCCCGGTGAATATTTGGATGTGTGAATTTGCTTTGTATGAAAAGAAGTTGCGGTAAGGTCTATTACTCCCGCCAAAACAAATTGTGAACTCTTTGTATGTATTGCTGGTAAGCTGTCTCTAAGCTTCCTGTATCTGAGTTTTTGTCAAGTATACCCTTGATTTCCCTCCTCATCTCTGCGCTGATATCCAAATTGGATTTCCACATAGAACTCTTTTGTGAGGAAATTTGAGTCGTAGCTCCCGTGACTACCTTCTCTTTTCAAGGAACGCTCACAGAACTGTTGATAGTTGCTCCTTCTGTGTTCGATTAAGGTTTGCTCACTGTTGAGCAAGAACACGAGTTTTTGTGGAAGTTTGATTCTGTTTTAAATGCAAACAATATAATTAGAGTCATCAGCCAGTACATTCGTTCTTGTTGTCTTGGCGTGATGCTTATTGCAGAGAATTCCTCCTAAAAACCTATTGAGGTTAATATTCAAGCTAGCACTTTGTATTTTATAATGCAGCTTCCCTTGACTTTCCTTTAAAATCCTTTGCAAAGCTTGACAATTGTTGACTCAAATCTTCTAACTTGAAATATATTTTGTTCCCAATCTCAGTTGATTTTTGGCATGATCCATAGTAACGAACCACACCAAAACCTTTGTTTACTGTATAACCAAGGATTAATGCCTTACTTGGATGCTCATGGATGGCAGCGATCGCTCCTGACTGAGCGTATCCATGACCCCAGTCTAGATGACGTGTTAATTTTGCTAGAACATCCACCTGTCTACACTCTGGGACAAGGAGCCAATTCAGATTTTCTTAAATTTGATATTGACAAAGGTGAATTTGATGTGCATCGAGTTGAACGGGGTGGTGAGGTTACTTACCATTGTCCCGGTCAACTGGTAGGATATCCAATTTTAAATCTGCAGCGTTATCGTAAAGACCTTCATTGGTACTTACGGCAACTCGAAGAAGTCATAATTCGCTTATTAGCAGTTTATGGATTGCAGGGAGAAAGAATTCCGGCTTTTACTGGCGTTTGGTTGCAAGGGCGAAAAGTTGCGGCTATTGGGATTAAAGTTAGCCGTTGGATTACCATGCACGGTTTTGCATTAAATGTTTGTCCTGATATGACAGGCTTTGAGCGCATTGTACCTTGCGGTATTTCTGATAAACCTGTAGGCAGTTTAGCTGAATGGATTCCAGGAATCACTTGCCAAGAAGTGCGTTTTTATCTAGCCCAGTCCTTTGCCGAAGTCTTTGACGTGGAATTAGTCGAGTCGCAGCCTGAAAGATTTTTCCGGTTTGAGTAAATTCAGCTTGTAATTATGTAATAAATACTATAGCAGTCCTATTTAAATTGTGAGACACTCATCAGAGTAGTCCATATTTAATAGTATCAAAATAACTATTTAACTACGGTTATCAAAGCTATAATCTGATTATTTACAAATTTATATACTAACTTTTTACGGCTGTCAAGCACAACTTTGCGTGTGAATTACTCAAATAATCTCCAGGTATATGCCCCATCGTTAACGTTTCTGAGAGAAGGTGATTGGATAGCTTTGATAGAACTATTTGATAGAGACGACGGTGATGAAATTGAAGCCGATATCAACAGTAGTTTATTTTGGTTGATACCTGAACCTTGTTGGGAAGATGATCCCTTTGATTTCTTGCGCGAATATCTTTAAACAGTTATGAGTGAACAGTTATGAAAAAATCTTTAATTGACAACTCCAACTCTTAACTCCTAACCGGAGGCGGAGCGTCTCCGGCTTTGCTCCTAACTATCTAACGTTGAGGCGACTGAGGAAAATACGTAGGCGATCGCTTTGCGGATTGGTCAGTACTTCATAGGCTGGGCCTTGTTCTGTCACAATACCTTGGTCTAAAAATATCACCTGATGGGCTACTTCCCGTGCAAATTGCATTTCATGGGTGACAACCACCATTGTCATCCCTTCTGCTGCCAATTGCTGCATGACTTGCAGAACTTCGCCGACGAGTTCAGGATCTAGGGCGCTGGTGGGTTCGTCAAATAGCATGATTTGGGGATTTATACATAAGCTACGAGCGATCGCTACTCGTTGCTTTTGTCCGCCAGAAAGTTGTTCGGGATAAGCAGAGGCTTTGTCAAATAAGCCGACTTTTTCTAAATATAATCTTGCTAATTGGGCACTTTCCTTTGGTGTTTTTCCCAAGACTTTCCGAGGGGCGAGTGTCATATTTTCCAGGACACTGAGATGAGGAAACAGGTTGAACTGTTGGAAAACCATACCTACCTGTGTTCGTAGTTGCCGCAGTTGGTTATAGTTGACAGTGGGTCGGGATAAGTTGATCCCGTTGATTATTAAACGCCCCTTGTCAATGGTTTCTAGGCGGTTAAAGCAGCGTAGTAGGGTACTTTTACCACAGCCGGAGGAACCGATAACTGCAACAACTTCTCCCCGGTTGATTTCGCCTGTGATTCCTTTGAGGACTTTTAGGGAACCAAAGTTTTTTTCGATATTGTCAAAAATAATGGCGGGGATGGTATTGTTCATTACTTATGTCAAGCTGTTCTACAGTTGATTGTAAGGTTTTTCATGTAGACGTGCAGTAGTCCTAAAAAACGCCTCAGAATGAATTTTGAGGCTAATAGCTAAAGTCTTCTAAAGAAGACTAAGTAAGGGTTTTAGTCTATTTAAGTAGACTTGATCTGAAAACCTGTGAAATTTATTTCTTGGCGGGAGATTGGACAGTTGCAAGATATAACTTGAACGAACCGCAGAGGCGCAGAGAGCGCAGAGGGAAGAGAATATAATATGGCTAAATTTAGTTTTATCTGTTGGCTGCGCTGGTGTGTGGTTGTAGGTTTTAGCTGTTTGTTACTGGCTGGCTGTGGGGTGAATTCTAGTGCTGGGAAAACTCTACGGGTTGCTACTGAACCGGCGTTTCCACCTTTTGAATTTAAAGGACAAGGTGGTGAGTTACAGGGTTTTTCCATTGATTTGATGAATGCGTTGGCGCAGCCCGCCGCAGGCATCGCTTCCTCTGCTAACTTTAAAGTGGAATTTCAAAGTCTGCCTTTTGATGGCATTATCCCAGCTTTGGGAGCCAAAACGGTAGATGCGGCGATTAGTTCGATCACCATTACAGAGGAGAGGGCGAAGACGATTTCTTTTTCCCGCCCTTATTTTAAAGCTGGGTTAGCGATCGCAATCCGCGCAGACAATCAAAATATTACTGGCTTTGACAGTCTCAAAAATAAAAAAATTGCGGTACAAGTTGGTACAACTGGGGCTGCAAAGGCTAAGAGTATTCCTGGAGTGCAAATTCGCAGTTTTGATTCAGCACCTTTAGCCCTGCAAGAATTGCTCAATGCTAATGTGGATGCGGTAATTAATGATGCACCAGTGACTTTGTATGCTATTAATACGGGTAATCTCAAGGGAATTAAAATAGTACAGCAATTGCTGACGGAGGAATTTTACGGGATTGCTACAGCTAAAAATTCGCCGAATTTGGCATTAATAAACAACGGTTTGGATAGGGTGCTGAAAAATGGTACTTATTCCCAAATTTATCAAAAATGGTTTAAAGCCGAGCCGCCATCATTACCAGTTAAATCACCATTTGAGAACCAGACTAGCGCTGGCGCACCTAAAATATTAACCTCAATTGGTGTGATTTTACAGGCTTTTCCGACTTTATTACAAGGAGCTTTGGTAACGTTGCAATTGACAATACTTTCTGTAGTGTTTGGTTTAATTGGGGGTTCCCTGATTGGTATTGTCCGCCTTTCTCATATTGCACCTTTGCGTTGGGTGGCGAGGGCGTATGTGGATTTTTTCCGGGGAACGCCTTTGTTGGTGCAAATTTTTATGATTTACTTCGGTTTACCAGCAATTTTACAAGAACTTGGTTTGACATTTACTTTTGATCGTTTAGTAGCTGGAGTAATTGCTTTAAGTTTGAATAGTGCTGCATACATTGCTGAAGTTGTCCGTGCTGGGATTCAATCAATTGAAACAGGACAAGCAGAAGCAGCACAGTCATTAGGTTTGAGTTCTATACAAACCATGAGTTATGTAATTTTTCCCCAGGCTTTCCGGCGGATGATCCCACCCTTAGGTAATGAGTTTATCAGTTTGTTGAAAGATACAAGCTTAGTTGCAGTGATTGGTTTTGAAGAATTGTTTCGCAAAGGACAGCTAATTGTCGCCGATAATTATCGCGCTTTTGAAATTTACGCGGCTGTAGCTTTGGTGTATTTATGCTTGACGTTACTTTCTTCACAGGCATTTAGTCGCTTAGAAGTGTGGATGAATCCGGTTAAGCGGCAAAGGAAGTACGATACCTAATAATTTTTCAGTGATTTTTCAGACTTACTTTAATCTATGAATGAGCGATATCTTCGATAGCTTGTTTCACCGCCTCAGGCTCCTCTGCGGGTGGGCAGTGGCCGATGTTATGCAAAACCCTGCGTTCGTAGCGATTTGTGAACTGGCACTCCTGTCCTTCAGAAGTCGAGGGTGGATCTACAGGGTCGCTATCTCCGTGCAGCACGATGGTTGGACATGAAATCACGGGTTTTTCCGCCAAACGCGTCTCGAACTCTTCCAACGCCGGATCACCTGGAGCGCATGCATAACGGTGACGATAGGAGTGGATGGCTGTGGGTACGAAGTCGGGACTCTGGAAGGATTTCGCAGTCGTCGCGAACAGATCCTCATCAAACTGCCAAGTAGGAGACCATGTGCTCCACATTAGTTTGCAAAGTTCGTTTCGATTTTCCTCAAGACCTCGCTGCCCTCGCTCCGTTTGGAAATACCACTGATACCAGAGTTGCTTCTCCTGTTCTGCGGTTTGAGGGGTGGTCGCTGACTTTGCAATATCCTGGACGGTATATCCCCCAACCGACACCAGAGCACGAACCCGTTTCGGCCAAAGTGCTGCTGCGACGCATGCGGCACGTCCACCCCAGTCATAGCCGACGAGCGTAGCGCGTTCGATGCCTAGAGCATCAAGCAGATCAACAACGTCTTTTCCTAATGCAGCTTGTTGTCCCGAACAAAACACTTCTTTCGAGAGATACCGGGTTGGCCCAAAGCCGCGCAGGTAAGGCACAATCACCCGGCGATGGTTGCTCATGATGCGATCGCGCACACCGTCATACTCGCGCACATCATAGGGAAAGCCGTGAAGCAGAAGAATCGGCTCCCCAGAATCGGGGCCAGTCTGCTCATAGGCCACACTGAGTACCGAGGTTCTCGCCGTATGACAAGTAGTCTCCATCAATATGATCCTCCTAGCTACTCAGATGCATTGGCGGTTTTCTTGTCCAAATACGAATTCTCACTCTTCCTAGTTTGACATCATCTCTAGATACTGCATAGCCTGACGAGCATGATACAAAATGCGCTCTTGAGCAGGTGTCAACACCGCACCGTGACGCCCTCTAGCAAATAAAGGACACCTAGTTTTTCTTCTAAGGTGGCGATCGCATGACTAATCGCAGGCTGGGAAAGCTGCAATTCTAAGGCTGCCTCACAAAAGTTACCACGATCTGCTACTGCAACTATGGCTCGAAGTTGGAAGAATTTCACGGTCAATTGACAAGAACAAGATTATACATATCCTGACTTTATTGTGGCAAAAAAGTAATACCTAACCTTGTTCAAAAATGAAACCGGATTCCTATAGAAGGAATTAGTATAAATAGTGCCTTCCGATTCGTAGACAATTTCTAATCTGCCACAGCAGGAATTGATATATATAAATGTCTTCTCAGCCAAAAGTTAAATAATTATAACTATTAATAATATTTTTACAAATATGTATTTATACCAAGAAAAAATATCCTATTGTTTAGCATTATTTTCTAGGTATTATAATATTGGCAAAAATATTTCTCTTATCAAGAAAAATACCTAAATCCAATCATTTAGTGAGTAATAATTATATTGACTGAATATTAACACACCGAGGGCTAATAAAGATAAACTAGATAAAATAGAAATGAAAAATTAGTAATCATAAGATTATAAGTATTGACGAAATGAATTGTTGATAACGGTCATAATAACTTAAACACTTTTTTATAGTCAACTTCAAGCAGAATACATAGATGCGGATAATTGGACTTATCAAATATAAAAGGTACTACCCATGAGTTACCGCGCACTGCTGTTAATAAATCGTCATGCCCGCCAAGGGCAAAAGGGTCTGTTGGAAGCAATTCAATATCTGAAGACACTCGGTTTTGATTTAATTGAGGAGTTTACAGAAGACCACAAACATCTTGCTGAAGTTATATTTCGCTATCAGTATCAAGTTGACTTGGTAATCATTGGTGGAGGAGATGGGACTCTCAATGCCGCAGTAGATGCTTTAGTTGATACTCAGTTGCCCTTGGGAATCTTGCCTCTGGGAACTGCCAACGACCTAGCGAAGACTTTGGGAATCCCGAATTCCCTCAGCAAAGCTTGCAAAATTATTGCCTATGGAAATTTACGCCGCATCGACTTGGGTTGGGTGAACGGCAAGCACTTTTTTAACGTTGCCAGTATGGGATTGAGTGTAAAAATTACCCAGCGACTTACCAAACAAGTCAAACGCCGTTGGGGAATATTTGCTTATGCTGCCACTGCATTGCAAGTGATTTGGGAAGCTAGACCTTTTACTGCCGAGATTGTAATCAATGGTGAATCAGTTCGTGTGAAAACAGTGCAAATTGCTGTGGGTAACGGCCGCTATTACGGGGGTGGCATGGCAGTGGCTCACGATGCCACAATAGATGACCAAAGGCTAGATCTCTATAGCTTAGAGCTAAAACATTGGTTGCATATTATACCAATATTCCCAGCAATGCGAGAAGGGCGACATATACATTGGCAGAGTGTACGCTCTCTTCAAGGTGAAGAAATAGAGGTGCATACCCACAAACCGCGCCCTATCAATACAGATGGTGAAATCACTACCTACACACCTGCTCATTTTCGCGTTATACCTAAAGTTATAGCTGTTTTAGTACCTCCAGAAATCATGAGTTAGTAGTTAGGAGTTATTCTGCCCTATCTACCTCTGCTAAAAATGTGGGAACTCGCATCAACTCACGCCAAATGCATCTGAGATTTTCTCAAGATATAAAGTCCCTGTTAGAACGCCTAGCTGAACAACCGCTGACTCTAGGTGATGTTCTGGCAGAAACCTCAGAACGAGGGTTCAGCCTGGTAATTACATTATTAATTTTGCCCTTTTTATTTCCTATGCCACCAGGATTAACTGGCCCTTTTGGTGGTGCTTGTTTACTGTTGTCAGTGCAAATGGTTTTAGGGAGGCGATCGCCTTGGCTACCGAAAAGAATCGCTAACTACAAATTTCCTCGTCCCTTTGCCCAGTTGCTTTTGCAAAATTTGGGACGTCTTACCAAAGTCTTACAGAAAATCGCCCGTCCCCGATTGGCAAAAATAGCCCATAATCCTTTGATTTGGCGAATTAATGGGTTTTGTATCTCTTTCTTAACAGTATTACTAATATTACCAATTCCGTTTACAAATCCCATCCCCACTGTGGGTATTTTACTTTTGACTGTTGCCACCATCGAATCTGACGGTTTATTAATTTGCATTAGCTACGGCATTACTGTCCTAATTACCTTGCTGTTTGGATTTCTTGGTTATGCAGTATGGTTAGCTCCCAGCTTACTGCCATCTATATTTAAATAATAAAAGCCTTCAACTAAAAGCTGAGGGCTGTAATTTTTAAGGTACATCTACCATTTATTAATCCGCTTTATTGATTGATATATCCGGGAATATTTAAATTGTGTAAAAAGTTATTTTCTTCATGAAATAAAAAATATCAGCCATAAAAAAGCCTTCAACTAAAAGCTGAGGGCTGTAATTTATTAAGGTGCATCTACCATTTATTAATCCGCTTTCTTGATTGCTATATCCGGGAAAATTAGACTTATAATAATAAAATAAATTTTATTGCCATCTTCAAAAATATCAGCAATAAAAAAAGCCCTCAGCTAAAAGCTAGGGGCTATAATTTAATTAAGGTGCATCTACTATTTATATATCCGCCTTAATTATTCCTACATCAGGAAGAATTGAAAAAAAATGGATAGCTGTGGAATTGATTTCGTTAGCCATAAGAGTAGTACTAGCCTCAATCAGGATAACCTACGGTTTTTGACTAGGTAATCATTGACCAACTTCACAGTAATTTTACAATTACCCCGAATTCCTGCTGGATACACAAAGTTTCTGTTAATATCTCTGACACTATATCCGCAATAGTACGAATTTAGTTTATTAGTTGGGTATATGACTATAAAAGTTAGAAGCACCCAACTCGATGAAGCGATCGCAATTTCTCTTAGCCCTTGCTAGTCTTAGTATTGTCGGGGGAAGCTTTTTTATGAGAAGAAATTTTAGCAGTACTAGCGAACCTAAAATAATAACTGATACATCACGCTACAAATAAATTCGTAATCAACTATGGTCCAATAATGACCAAGTAAAACATTTTCCTAATGAAATTCCCACTGATGCCAAAGGCGTTCACATTGCTTACTCTCCCGAATTTTTGCAAGGAAGTAGTTTTTTTCAAATTAGGCTGAAACAGCCACCAAACAAGATAGAAAAATTACTTTCACAATACAGAAATAGTGCAAAGCACAAATATAGGGGTGGTAACACAAACGACCACATAAACCAGCCTAACGGTGTGCCGACAACTTTCTTCTACACCAGTGACTCTCATACGGAATCTTTTCCAGCTACTTATGAAATACTGGTATTAAATGCAGATAACAAAGGTAGACCTGGCTTCAAGTGGAATCATGGAGATAGCTACGGCGTTGCTATTAATAGTTCAGCTTCAGAAATTATCTATTGGTATGAAAAATGGTAATTAACAATTCAAAATGAATTTGAATTGTCATTATAAAAATAATTATTTAGAACATCCTATTTGAGAAAAAAGATGCGAAGTAGTGATAATTATGCTTAAAAAAAACTATACAACAAGAATGATCCTATGGCTAGGCTGATTTAGTAAAAATTCCTACAAACCATTTTTTGAGATTGGGAAGATGGTAAATCTATGTTTCAACTTCTGTCTTTAAAAGTTATGTACCCTTCTCCTAACAAAGACGGTGCAGCTTGCTTGATGGGGAAATCGAATTCGACGAAGCCAATGGAAGAACATATTTGCTAACCTCAAGTACTTGGACTTTAAATTTGTATTTGAATGGTCGTGTAGGGACAAAGAACTACCAGAAAAAATCGACTCGTCTATTCAATATATAGATGAAGAAGATTTAAGAATCTCCCATATTGGTGTAGTTGGAGAATTCATATAGCTTCCAAAAGTCAAGTCTTAGGGAAGGAGAAGTTTTGAGTGGAAACTTCCTCCACTCAGATTTCAGTATTAGGTGCTGCTTTTACCCTTTTGGATATATCACTTTGGGTAGTTAAAACTTATAGCTAGCATAGCTAAAATTTATAAAGTGCCTAAAAACTATCTTAATATGTATAATGCCAACTGCTTTGATTACTGGTGCCTCTAGTGGTATTGGTAAAGCTTTTGCCCAAGAACTAGCTGCACGCAAGACAAATCTTGTACTCGTTGCTCGTTCCGAAGAGAAACTAAGCCAATTAGCGAAACAATTACAAGAACAATACAAAATTCAAGTAGATGTTATAGTCAAAGACCTTACAGAACCTAATGCAGCATCTGCTGTATTTGATGCCACTAAACTAAAGGGATTAACTATTGACTTATTAATCAACAATGCTGGTTTTGGTTACTACGGCGACTTTGCTGAAGGGGATGGAGAAAGACAAGTCAAAATCGTACAATTAAACATTTTGGCATTGGTAGATTTAACACATAAATTTCTCCCCTTGATGCGGCAACGTCGTTCTGGAAGTATTATTAACGTATCCTCTATTACTGCATTTCAACCGATACCATACCTTTCTGTTTATGCTGCCAGTAAAGCTTTTATCCTCAGCTTTAGTGAAGCACTATGGGCAGAAAATCGTCAATATGGTGTCCGTATTTTAGTCACTTGTCCAGGGCCAATAGAAACAAACTTTTTTGCAGAAGCTAATTTTCCTCCAGCGCTGGCAAGCAGTACAGATAAGGTGTATTCTTGTGAAAAAGTAGTTTGGGAATCTTTAGAGGCTTTGGAAAAAGGGTATCCAACCGTTATTAGTTCTGATACTAACACTCAACTTAGAAGCAAATTATCTCGGCTTGTACCGCGCAAACTTCTGCTGAATATGTTAGCAAAACATTTTAAAGCCTAATACCAATTCTGTATAAAGATGCGCCAAACGAAATGAGGAACCGCAAAGGACGCATATACACGTACTCCTACGGAGAAGCAAGCTACGCGAAGCGTCTCCAAGAGTTGTGGCTGACCGCAGGGTAGGACACAAAGAAGGAAAGAATAAGAAGCCAAGAAAATTTGGCGCAGCCTCACAAAGAAATAGTATAACCCTCTAAAAAAGAAGGAAATTAGAGCAAGCCTTTTTAAGAGCTACCGTGTACACACAAGGCTTTTAGAACTGCTTCCTAACGTATGGTGGGTTAATTTTTACAAGTCGATGTATTAATAATGCATCGGCTGCATTAACATTGCAAGCCGATACATTAGACTTCTTGCAAAAGTCCTCAGTGAGATAAGATAAGTCGGTGAGAATGAGGTGACATCTATGACCTATAAACAAGTTAAAAACGTGAAGCTAGAAGACTTAAAACGCCTGTGTAGTGTGTGTCCATAAACTTTTAGACAGATGATCTCAGTCGTGCGATCGCTTAGAAGACAAAGTTCTCTTTGATGTACTAAAATTCAATTGTCTTAAACACTACACCCAATCAGCCACCCCCCAACACCCATTTATAGACAAGATTTCGGCTTTTCTTAGTGCCATTCCGCTCTAGAGGTTTTTACTACAGTCGGATATAGATCCCTGATCTTGATGGACGTCCATAATAGCCACGTGATCTATAGCGTGAGCCTCCATAATAGCCACGTGATCTATAGCGTGAGCCTCCATAATAGCCACGTGATCTATAGCGTGAGCCTCCATAATAGCCACGTGATCTATAGCGTGAGCCTCCATAATAGCCACGCGATCTATAGCGCCTTTGAGCAATCAATAGCTCTCCGGTTTGACCTTCAACTAAGTTTGTCTGTGTTGCAACACTTTCTTTATTAAGGGAGCTAATCACAGAACTAGCCTTTGCTTCAGCTAATAACGGTGGATAGGCGAAGGCAAATAGCAATACTACTATTGAGGATAGCTTCTTGAAACCTTTCATTTTTTACCTACACTAGATATTTGCTAACTTTATTAAACACTTTTTATTTAAATAACAATAGAATCCATAGGTAGATAAAATTTAGAAGTGATAAAAGTCATAAAAATACTCCTATTAAATGCAGTATTAAGCAGCCAAAAGATGGAATTATGTGTTAAATAAAGCTTCTAGTTGACGACGAATTTCAGGAATATCCAGCGATATACTGCGTATGCATTTGCATAACGCAAAACTTAATCAAGTGCTAAAAGTGACATTTATACTTTAAAAGTTGTGTTAATCATGAAGTGGCGCTCGCTTATTTACCACGAAAATTTAGCTGTAAAAATAGGAACACTAGGGTTTTTGCGAAGAATATTTACATATGTTATATAAGTATATAGTTAGGAGTTAGGAGTTCAAGAAAGTGGTAAATTTAAAACTCTTGACTTTTAACTACTTACTCCTCACTTTTAACTACTTACTTCTTACTCCTCACTTATTAGATATATCTTGTTAATTGAACTCGGTAGCGGTCTTTTTTTGTAACGGCGATTTCCCCAACTTCTAAACGCCCTTTAGAGCGAATAGCGATTAAGTCGCCGGATTTTACTTGAGAACTAGCTTGAGTAACTTCCTTCCAATTAACGCGGACATCACCAGCATCAATGAAATCAACCATTTTGCTGCGGGACATGCCAAAACCAGCAGATGCGATCGCATCTAATCGCAAAGAAGCCTCCACAGTAGTTAATTCTTTTTTCTTGGGTTCCCGAACCTTTAATTCAGTTACCTCAATCTGTTGAGTTTTCACAGGAACCGATCGCACCTGTTTAAGACTCATTTCCAAAAATTCTACCAACTCTGGTGCGACAATCGCCTGCGCCCCCCGTTCTCCCAAAACTATAATGTCTCCCGTTTTTTCCCGAACAATTCCCGTTCCCAACATTGCGCCTAAAAAGTCTCGGTGAGAGGCGGTATCAAACAGGAAATTACCAGCAATTTCCACAGCGACAAGGCTGACTTGAGATTGATCTAAGGGAAGTTCCGAACGAGCGATCGCAATTCTTTGGCGTTCAGCTTGTGGATATCCGCCCCACACAACTAATTGCACTTCTGTTAATCGGTTAAACACCCGTTGAATTTCCACCAATTCTGGGGGAGATAGAAAATCTGTCAAAACCACTTCCCAAGTTTTGATGGCTTGCTCTGCTTGATCAATTACACGAGCTACACTATCTCGATTTTCAACACCTTTTAAAAGTTCTTCTCGTGGCAACATTCTTAAAAATTATGAGTTATGAGTTGAGAATTCATCTGCTAAAACTGTCTTGATTCTAACTTTAATTCCCATTTGAGCAGGTTTTCATCTCTACCAATTTGTTCCATTCCTAATTTTTTCAGAATGCGAATCGAGGCACCATGATTGTCTGAAGATTGAGCAATAATTCTCTTAAGTTCTCGCAAAGTAAAGGCAAAATAGATCAGTGCTTCTGCTGCCTCAATAGCAAATCCCTTCTGGTGATAAGCTGATAGCACTTCATAACCGATTTCTCCAATTCCTGTTTGATCGGGTTTGTCAATAAAACCCAAATCGCCAATTAAAGTAGAATCGGCATATGAATCATTAGCCAGACACCCCAACCCAACTGGGAAAGATCATTTACCAATAACAGGGAAGCAACTCAAGTCGCTGTGTCGTAATGTATAAACTATGATTCATTACACGCTACTTGTGTCAGCATAACCTTGGATATTTTCTGGATCAAACTGACGTAATATTCGGGTTGCTTGCCGAGTGAGAGTTTCAGAACCTTGAACGGCAACTAAGTATTTACCCGCATCTAAGCGATTGCGATAAGGTAATGCATCACCACTACCCACGAGTAAACCGACTCCGCCACCCACTAAAACACCACCCATAGCACCACTAGCAGCACCCAGCAGTCCACCAATAATGTGATTGCCAACTTCACCCGCCCAGGCAAAAGTATCTAAACCAGTGATCAGGCTGAATGTAAAACCTGCAAAAAAGCCAAATGGTATCAGCCAGGTTGCCATCAGTTGTGCTTGCTTTTTGGCTTGGTCTTTGGGGTCAATTAAGCCAAACTCGTCAGCCGTTTTATATCCCTTCCCCAGGATAGTACTGTTTATGCCTTCTTCTTCTAAAGCTAAGTAAGCAGCTTCGGCTTGAATGCGGTCTGGTAATACGGCAACAAGGTAATTCATTGATTTTACAATTTGTCTAATAAAAGTTTTGCCTTAATTAACAGCGTATCAGTCCTGGTGGAATCAATCTTGCATTGGGTAGGAGTAGAGACGCGATTAATCGCCTCTGTACAGGAGTTTGGAGAGGCTTTGATTCTTACTCCCCAACGCTACAAGGGTTGGGATTGGGGGTTAGGTTTGTATTCAACTCAACTGCAAACCGTTATAATACAAGTTAAATATACATGGGCTGCTCACTTTAGCGAATCTAGTGGCTCACAAAAATTGTTCACGCCATGCTTGAGGACATAAATCAAAACTGGCGTTGCCAAAATCTTAGGAAACGTCGGTGTTGCTTTTAGATGTTCCATCATTTTTTGAAGTGAAGTATTAAGCAAATCTTCTCGATATTCTTGTTCGCAAATGACCACACGCCATTTTCTAGCCAAGGCATCTAACCACTCGGAATTTGCTCTTTCTGGTTGTTGTCCGGCTCGGATAGCTAGCGTCATTGCCGCATCTTCTAAATCTCCATCACAGTCTTCAATCAAATCCAGCGCTTCCATATCGCTGGGATCATCTGCCAATTGAGAGCGAAACTGTGCAATTTCTTGAGATGTTACTTTAGTCATGAGTCTTTGACAAGGCAAGCGATGCCTACGGCGGTAAACTACGAACACTCAGTTATGTTAGTCCAATTTTGACTAATACAATAGCCCTGTTGATAAAAGTCTTGGTTTGAGACTTTTTATGAATAGTGGCGTTTTTGACAACGTGTTGAGAACCACAATAAAATTTGCTTTTCGAGTAACTTTCTTGCAACTAAACTCTTGTGCGATTATTTAGTTTGGGTGGGTACGCGATCGCAAACGAATCCTTTTGTCAACCCAAAACCATCGCAGGGCGACCGCATCATATCAATAATAGTAGTCTATTCTCAATAGACTGGAAAAAATATCATTAACTCTTGCTTATTGCTAAAAATTTCAGTCTTAGATCCCCCCAACCGCCCTGCTGTGGCAAAGAGAAGGAAGAAATTTTTAACTAAACTGTATTGAATTATCATCCACAAGCGATCGCTAAAGGACTTCTAAAAAATAAAAATTTCCATTACTGCTTTTATTACTAAAAAGCCTCATTTTATCAATGTGTTTACTGAAAAATGAGGCTTGTAGGAGCTTTCGAGCAGAAATACTACTGGACTTTGTAATGCCTTGAGGGCAGGTGCAAAGTGCATTACAAAACACAACAGCAGTCAAAAGTATTGACAGTTGAGTTTCGGCTAATTAGCGTAGTGCTCTGAGGGTAACAGACCGTTGTAACTGAGCTAAAGCGCGGTTGTAATCCAAAATTGCTCTGACTCGATTACCTTCAGCTTGTGTGAGGTCGTTTTCAGAGTTAATTACATCAGTTTGAGTACCTACACCAGCTTGGAATCGCAAACGCGCTAAACGTAGAGCTTCTCTAGCTTGTTCTAAAGCGGTATTAGCGGTTTGAACATTTTCCAAACTAGATTGCTGGGTAGAATAGGCTTGTTCTACCTGAAAGCGAATTTGGTTACGCTGTTCAGCAAATTGAGTTTCTGCGATCGCAATATTAGCTTTCTGCTGATCTGCCCTTGCTCTTGCTGCTCCTCCATCATACAAATTTAGGGTTGCCTGAACTCCCAATGAATAACCATCAGTAACGCTGACATTATCATTGAACTGATCTAGCAGGTCGTAGCTGGCGACCAAACTAATTTGAGGACCCAGTTCCGCAAGGGCCTGCCTACGCTGTTGCTCACTGGTATTGCGTTGTGCTAGCTGCTGTTGCAGTTCTGGACGATTTTGATAAGCCAGCACAATACTTTGTTCTAGCGTTGGGTTCCAAAGACCAGCTAACTGTACAGGGTCAGCGGCACTGATATTTATCGCCTGCGGCAAACTTATCCGAGTTGCTAATTGACGACGGGCAATTGCCTGCTGGGATCTAGCATTAGTCAAATCTTGTTGGGCATTTGCTAAATTTACCTGAGAGCGTAGCACATCGAAGCGAGTACCAACCCCAGCTCGCTCTAAAGCTTCTGCATCACGCAAACTAGCTTCGGAGTTCAGCACAGCTGACTGGGCAATACGTACTTGTTCATCCGCTTGTTGCAGATTGTAGTAGTCAGTGGCAACATTCAAACGGATTGTCTCAAACTGAGTTTCTACAGCCAACTCATAGAAACGTACCTGTTCTTCAGCTGCTCTGATTTGTGCTTGCACTCTCCCAGAACTATAAAGGTTATATGAAAGTTGTGCTTGACCGGTAAAAGATGTATTAGGTCGATCTTGTTTAGCGGCGAACGGATTTTGCCTGTTTAATTCGTCCTGAAGCTGACCACTAGAAGACTGACTACGACTAAGACCAGTGCTAATTCCCAGAGTGGGCAATAAAGCAGCTTGCGCCTCGCGTAAAGCCGCTTTATTGCGTTCTAGCTCGAATTGGGATACCTGTAAATCCCGATTATTACGCCGTGCTAGCTCCAGAGCCTGTGCCAAAGTAATCGGCTGATTTCCCTGAAATGTCACTTCCTCTGGTTTGGTGGGAAATTGCAGAGGATTTGAGCTAGGAATCAGGTTATCAGGAATTTGCACTGGTCCTGATGGCACAGGAGTTACGGTTCTCGGCACAGTTGGAGGTTGCACTGAACCCCCTGGTGCAGGAATTACGGTTGTCGGTACAATGGGAGGTAGCACTGAACCCCCTGGTACAGGAGTTACAGTTTCTGGCACAGTGGGAGTTGGTGTCGAATCTGTCGGAATCGGAGTATTACTCTGAGCGACGCGGCCAATAGCACTTTTTTGTAAGCAAGTGCTTGAGGCCAGTAGCAAATTAGTCAAGGAGTCAGTCTTACTTTTTCTCAACTCCTGTGGACACGTCTGCGCTGACAGCAGTTTTGCTGCTCCTACACCTATGGCTGAAGTTTCTAAAAATGTTTGCAACTGAGTAACAGTATTTAGCTTTTGAACCACTGGCTGCTGGACAGAAAACAGGGACAAAATTTCTTTTTGGACAGAAGGGGATTTTGAAGTGTAGTTGGGAACTACTATCCTCTTTGATTTATCCCCATAAGCGCTTGAATTACTCTGTTTTTGATTATTTGGAGCAGAACGACTGACATCAAGCTGTTGGGAAGGATTAGAGGTAGGTGTCAAACTGAAAAATCTACCTTCATCTTTCTTAAGTAGTTGTTTTATTGGCACAACAGTATTTCCAATCGTGAACACTGGAATACTGTTATTACTTAAAGGCTTCATGCTAAGTTTAGTGAAACCAAAAACAGGTACTTGGGTTGGAGTACTAACATCTGCACCGTTAGGCAGTTGGGTATTCATGATGTCCACAACCAAGTCTTGACCATAACTAGAAGTCAAAACACTAGGAGAAGACGCCAGATGTACCTCAGTTAGTTTCCCAGTACCAGCCCAAACAGGCTGAGTTGTTAAGACCGCTGCCGTCACACCAGGCAAGAAGCTATAGAATAATTGCTGTCCTTTCACCGCATCCCTCACACGAAAATCAATCTAGCGGCAGAAAACCTTTCTTCACCACAGAATATAGCACGATACTAAATTTAGGAAAGAATATACTACGATACTAAATTCAGGGTTCGGAACTCTGTTTGTCTTCAAAACGTCTAACAATGCGAGAAAGTTCCGCCTTTTCATCGATACTAACGCGAGTAGGAGCACCGCTGATAATCCGTTCGTAGTTCCGGAAAGAATCTTTAATGTCGGGACCATCAGCAGTGATATTATACTCACGAATGCCCTTATCATGCCAAGACCCTCTCATTTTGAACACGTTAATTGCCCGCGACATTTCTCCGCGAATTTCTACGTACTGTAACATGATAATTGTGTCGGTAATCGTGGAGATATGAGAGTCAGTAATCGAATGCGCTCCTAGAAATTGGTCAGTTGTGTTGGTAAAGAAACCAGTAATTTCTTCTTGTTTAGCATAACCCGTCACACCAATCACAAACTGCCGAAATGCATTATTGCTCACTCCTCTAGCTAGTGCTGATAAAGAATCAATGGCGATGCGAGCTGGTTTGAAGACAGCAATTTCGGATTTAATAATTTGTAAGTGGTCTTCTAAACCAGTTGATTCAGGATAAGTACAGATTATTTTGAGTAAACCTTGATCCTCTAATTCTTCAAAATCAATCCCCCAAGAGGAAGCATTGCGAGATAGTTGGGCGCGTGATTCTTCATAAGCAAATAATATTGCCTGTTCTCCATTGAGGCAGCCATCTTGAATAAACTTACTGACTAAGAGGGTTTTGCCAGTACCTGTAGCTCCTGTCGCCAAAATAATTGAATCTTTAAAGAAACCACCACCGCACATTTCATCTAAGGTTTTGACACCAGAAGATACCCTGACATTAGAAGACCGTTGAGTTAAACGCATTGCTCCCAGTGGGAAGATGTTAACTCCTTCATTAGTAATCGTGAAAGGATATTCGCCTTTCATATGAGTTGTGCCGCGCAACTTGAGAATTTCAATTGTGCGACGGCGGCGTTCTCCTTCTAAAGCGTTGCGAACAATTGCTACATTATCGGAAACAAATTCTTCCACACCAAAAGAGGCAACGAGGCCATATTCTTCACTACGTTCAGTGGTAATCACAGTGGTGACACTTAGTAGTTTGAGACGTGCTACCAGGCGAAAAATCTCGCGTCGCACTACTCCCATCGCTTCATACTGCTGAAATACCGCTGTTATTGAATCTATTGAAACTCGTTTAGCTTTGTATTTGCGAATGGCATATTGCAGACGCTCAATTAGTGCAGAAAGGTCAAAATTACCAACGATATCTTGACCTTCTGGATCGGGAGATGCATCAAGAATAAACAACTTGCCTTCTTCGATTAAGCGTGGCAAGTTCCAACCAAAAACATGGGCATTTTTAATAATATCACTGGGTGATTCTTCAAAGGTAACAAATACTCCTGCTTCATCAAAGTAGGTGATACCGTTATAGAGGAACTGAAGAGAGAATAAAGTTTTGCCTGTGCCAGATGTGCCGCTAATCAAGGTAGTTCTACCAATTGGTAAACCACCATGAGTAATGTCGTCAAACCCTTCGATCATCGTGCGAATTTTTTCTATACCCCTAATTCTCGGTGGTTGCTTTGGTTCTAGTTGCTCGTTTTCACTCATTGCTTGATAACAAAAGGGGATTAAAAACTGTTTTTTTATTATTAAATTTGAGATTCAATTTTTTTCGAGACTATTTAGAAACTTTCATATTAAGTAGAGTGTGTTACGGCACAATCTGACTTAAGATAGCGAAAGTAAATTATTTTGCCGGAACGCAACGAGATAAATGGTGCGTTGCGCTACGCTCTAACACCCCTACCTTACACAGTTAAAATTTACTTTATAAATGCTCTCTTGCATCATTAATTATTTTACTCTTCAAAATCTTCTTCACTCAGTTCTTCATAGAGCAAATCTAATCCAATTAATACTCTTTCTCTATCTGAAAGATCCCCGATAATTTTGCGAACGGGTGGAGGCAAAATTTTAGATAATGTCGGCGTCGCCAATATTTTATCTTCTTCCGCCAGTTGTGGGCTTTTCAGTACGTCGATCACTTTTAAAGCATAAACACCTTCAAACTCCTGTTCTAAAATATCTTTGAGTGTTTTTAATGCCCGGACTGAATTCAGGGTGTTACCTGCTACATAAAGCTTGAGAACGTAGTTTTTTTTGGCTTTATTCATATACTTAATGCCTAGTCATTATAATAAAAATACAATATATGTTCGCGCATTTGGACTAACTAACAGCAGTAGCTTGTTCCAAGTTAAACATCAATAAATTTAATTTATTTATAAATCGAACTCCTATAGACTTCGCATAGGTGAGCCAGGATCTCTATTAACGTCAGGCGGTAATCAAGTAACGTTTCATTGCTCCTTCCTTCTAATTTTAGCTGATTAGAAAATTCTTCAATTACCTCCATGTGAATTTCGATGATTTGTGGCACAGGAATATTAGCATAAAATATAATATTTATAAATTTATCAATTTTTTCTTTGAGTGTTTTGTCTGTGGTAAAATAATTTATAAGAATTAGGCTGTAATCTGACTTAAGCTGTCTTAATAATCCTTGCCGTTCTGCTGGAGTCATCTCCTGAAAATGCTGTTGGCTTTTTTGGGTGTGGCTGGCAAATACATAGACGTACTTGTCAGCGTATGCCTTATTTGGATTTGGTTGCAGCCAATTTGGTAAATAGTTGATTTTTCCAGAGGTAGTTGCAACAATAGGTAGGTAGTAAAATTGGGCAATAATCTCGTCAATAAATTTCCACACCCACCTGCTCAAACCTTTTTGGTTGTCTAAGTCAACTGGATTATTTAAACATTTATTAACATCAGGTTGCAGAATCAATATCGGTAATAACATCTATTCTTGAATACATCTCCTTAATCGCCCTGACCAAGAAACGTGAGCTGATAAGTTTGGCTAACGCTTCTATGGTAATACTGGATGTAGAGTAAACTGTTGATTCGACCCCAAAAAAATAACGCTCTGTGTTAACAGATAGTGCTAGCCACTAAATAACATAGTGCAGCAACTGAATGGTAGGACTTAGTAGGTCTTTGATGATCAGGTATCTGTCGGCATAACAAGACAGAGTAGCTAATTTATTATTTGTATCTCATCTATGTATATAAATAAATAGATAAATTTTTTATTTTGCTCCTTGATAAGATACTTAAACGAACTTAAAGGATTGTCGCATTCTAAATCATTATAATTCCTCAAGGTTCTAAAGCGAACCTTTGGGGCCATAATTGTTGTAGCCGTCGCTATCGATGAGGAGTTTAAATACCAGTAAGACACTGGGGAGGCTAGTTGCTAAAAATGAGAAGCGGCAAAAGGAAAAGTCGCCTCTTAGAAAAATGCACTCGTTTGCAAGTAAGTGTCCGTGAGGGGAAATCCCGTTGTTTTAATGGCGTTGAAATAACCAGAGTTGCTTATATGAGTCTTCTTAGAGGATATGGCTTCAGGCGAAAAGACCATCAACAGTTGGCAGATGGAGATGCCGGAGGTTTCCACAGGAAGAAGAACCCCCAAAGCCCTATGTTAATGCTAGATTACCCGCTTTATGACTTTCAGGCAACCGTACCTAGCTGCCCCCAAACAAGTTCTTTGGCAGTGGTGCTGGAGATTTTTGAGCAAGAGCAATGCGATCGCTTGGTAGTAGTGAATCAACAGCAACGCCCCATAGGATTGCTGTATTCTGCCCGTTTAATCCAAATATTATTAGCACATAGTGACGATAAAAATCTAAATTTACACCAATCAATTTCTACCTGGGGTCAAGGTCTAATTGAGCCAATACAGACAATATTAGGTTCTGAGCCTGTAGAGCAATTGAGCTTGCGCTTGGGTTATCAACAAGCTGAAAAACACTCCTCCTTAGATTGGGCATTGATTGACTCTGATGGTCAATATTTGGGGCTGCTGGATAGTTCACGTCTGTTGCGATTGTTGGCTAAGGAACGCATAGCTGGGTCACTAAGCTCAGGCATCCAGAAATCGTCTGGTGAGCATCGCCATGAGTATGATGCTAGTGTGCAGACACCAAATGAACCCAAATCATTGGGACACCAGCCACTGGTACAGTTGCTGGAAAGACTGCCTTGGCCTTTGATGTTGCAAACGGGTACTGGCGAGGTAGTAGCACGAAATCCCGCCTGGTGGCAGCAATTAGGAGTCTTGAAAGACCCAGAAGGAGTTAGGCAACAGGTGGAGGCAATACTTGTGCCGAAGCCCTCCGAAAAACCCGAATATGTCACTCAACGAGCAATCACGGTTCATCCCAATGGTAGGGAAAATGACCATGGTGGTGCAGAGGAACCGACCCAGCAAGAAGCATCACCAGATGCTGTATACAGTCGCTGCTATTTGGATAGTCAGGTGGGTACTTGTACCTGCGTTGTCGAAGTGCAAAATGGTCAGGAGCGAATCTGGCAGTTTGCCAAAATTCCATTAGATAGTCCTGAGTTTAAAGTCATGAGTGCAGATTCAGAGGTTGCACTCAGCAATGATTTATGGTTGGTTTTAGCTACTGATGTCACTGAGCAACAACAGCTTTGCAAAGAACTGGCAGCAAAGAATGCTGATTTAATTCAACTAAATCGGTTGAAAGATGAGTTTTTAGCTTGTATTAGTCATGAACTCAAAACTCCCCTAACTGCGGTTCTGGGATTATCACGGTTGCTTGTAGATCAGCAGTTGGGAGAACTTAACGAGCGTCAAGCCCGTTATGCGGGACTGATTCATCAAAGCGGACGCCACTTGATGAGTGTGGTTAATGACATTTTAGATTTGACCCGCATGGAAACGGGACAAATGGATCTGACACTGACGCCAGTAAAAATTCAGGCTGTGTGCGATCGCGCCCTATCAGAAGCCAAAGCCATCCACACCCAACCTAGCAAAGCTACATCCCAAACTCAACAAAATGCCCGTTCATCTGCTTCCCAATTCAGCCTATCCATTGAACTAGGCTTAGATCAGATAGTGGCAGATGAATTGCGCTTGCGCCAGATGCTAGTACACCTACTTTCCAACGCCTTTAAGTTCACCGAAATATCTGGCGAAATTGGGCTGCGGGTGAGTCGTTGGGAAGGATGGATTGCCTTTACAATTTGGGACACAGGCATTGGCATTCCTGAACACCAGCAACACTTAATCTTTCAAAAATTTCAACAACTAGAAAATCCCCTCACCCGCCAATTTGAAGGCACTGGTTTGGGGCTGGTATTAACTCGGGCCCTAGCTCGTCTCCACGGAGGAGATGTCAGCTTCTTATCTCGTGAAGGTAAAGGTAGCCAGTTTACACTACTTCTGCCGCCCAGTCCGCCAAAAACAGGCTTTTCTGAACCAGATGTGGGAATCAGAGAAGACGAACAGATGCAACACCAAAAGACACGGGAAAACTCTGTGGCAGATCGTCAGCATGTCAGTACGCCCACACACCATCATCCCGCTAGTTCGCAACGGTTGGTCTTGGTAGTTGAGGCAGTAGCCCGATATATTGAAGACTTGACCGAAAAACTCAAAGGTTTAGGATATCGGGTAGTGATTGCGCGATCAGGAACAGAAGCAGTCGAAAAAGCTCGGCGCTTGCAACCAATAGCGATATTTTTGAATCCGTTACTACCCCTGCTATCAGGCTGGGATGTGCTGACTTTACTGAAATCTGACAGCGCAACCCGTCATATATCTGTAATTGTGACAGCGACGGCAGCCGAAAAGGAGCAAGCATTTGCTAACCGAGCCGATGGTTTCTTAAGTTTGCCAGTAGAGCATCAGGTATTAGCACCAGTTCTAGAAAAATTATGTGCTGCACAAGCAGTTTTGCAGCTAGGGTTAGACAATAGCGCAATTATCCCAACTAAGACTCCACTGCGAATTCTCAGGTTGGTGAATCCCCATTTGGAATCGGTCAATCCCCACCCCTCACTTCGAGAACACCGGGTGATTGAAGTAGATGACCTAGATCAGGCAGAACTCTTGGCGCGGGTATGGCAGTTTGATGTAATTTTGCTAGATGTCGAAAGTACCACTGCCCAAATTTATTTGCAACAACTAATTGGGCATCCACGTTTGGCGGCTATACCACTGGTTACTTGCGATGTTGCAACCACACTAATAGCTTCTAAAATACCAGGGTTATCTGTATTTCCTTACTTAACACCATTTCCTAAAGACAAGAGCAGTCGCACTGAGAAAACAGATGCCTTACTATCAGTACTGCAAATTGCTTCTGGTATTTGCTGCCCTGCCAACATCTTAGTAGTGGATTTGACAATGCTGCGTGATTTTCCACAGGGAAGACGCAAGCAAGTTAAGGGTTATCAGACAGAAAAAAATTGCTCAATTAGTAGTGAAACTGCTAAACGGGGGTCTGAGTGGTTCCAAGCTTTAATTCAGTACCTACAAACAGCAGGCTTCAAAGCGGCGATCAGTCCCTGTTGGGCAGAAGTGTTACAACAAATTCGCCACCAAAGCGTTGACTTACTGCTAATTTGTTTAGGAGAATCCGCTATCCACAAAGACGTGCTAAAAGCACTGAAAACATTGGGAGATTCGCCTGACAAGTTACCACCAATTTTGGTACTCAATCAGCGATTAAATCGCCCGGAAACTATTTCCCAGCCTGGGGTAGCTTACGAGAAAATTGACAAGCAGAAGAAGAATGGTTTGGAATCTTTAGAAACTGTTCTGGGTGCGATCGCTACCCAAATATTACCGCGATCAATATCAATGGAAGACCTCTTAAACCAAATCAATCAAGCTTTAGCTGTCAATGGTTACAATCACAAGTGTTAATTGGGAATGGGGAAGAGGCAGAGGGGCACAGGAGCAGAATTAATAACCAATACAACTCTTGGAGAGGCTACGCCAACGGCTTACCTCGGCTCCGATTCCATCGAGCGAAGTCGAGATGCTCGGCACAAGTCGCTCAGTACAAGTGCCCAATGCCCAATTATGATATATCCATTTTTTCATTTGTCTTTTTCTTAAAAGGAATTCTAACCAAGTTATAAGCACCCTTGGTTGATAAACTCTTGTAATCATCTGGCTGTAAGTCCATTTGTAAAAACTTTTTCTGTTCAGCCAACACCAGCACTGAGGGAGGTTTTAGTCCTTTGGCAGCCTGGTTTTTAATATGCTCTACAGCCTGTTGGGGAAATCCTAAATAATTTACATGAATGTGGCTGTAAAAAACTACACTAGGCTTTTTGAAGCCAAGCATAATCAATTCTTCATCTGGTTGTTTTGCTTGTAGGATGACCGCAGACAACTCCCTTAAGGGTAATTGACGTTCTCGATCAATAAAGAACGAAACAGGCGTTAAGACAAAAATTATAAACGCCACAAATCCTAATAAATTAATACTGGTAATGTAGTTCCAACGGCGACTCAGTAATAAACCTGCAACCAAAACAGCACAAACCAGCCAAATTACGGCGGCTATTAGTGGTAAACCAGATCGTTGAATTAATTCGTGGAAGTTACTTATGGCTGGATCAGTACCTAATATGTGGCTGATGTTAAACAGTGCTGTTGCCAAAAATGATAAAAACACTACATTCACCCAACCACTCCAGAGGAGTAAGGGGGGAATGGAAGAAGACGCTGGGAGATGATTAAATCCTCTCTCCGTGTCTTTGTGTCCTTGTGTCGCGGTGTCATTTGGATTATCCGTTTTTGGTAAAAGGTCGCTCCACAACAGGGTTACCAGGATTGCCGCTGCTGGCATTAAAGGCAAGACGTAACTAGGGAGTTTGGTAACAGCAATGGTGAAAAAGCCAAAGACGCTAGCAAACCAAAACCAGGCAAATAAACCAAACTGCTGAAAACGTTCAAGGGATCGCCAGTGCGATCGCTGCCAAAACTTTAGTCTTACTATAGAGACTGGTAAATACACTGAGTAGGGCGCAAAACCCAGCAGCACGACTAAAAAGTAAAAATACCAAGGTGCTGAGTGACCATTAACTACTTCTGTAAAGCGTTCCAGGTTGTGATAACCAAAAAAGGAGTTAATGTAATTCCAGCCATTGCGCCAAATTACTAAAGCATACCAGGGTACTGATAAACCTAAAATTATCAGTATGCCCATGAGAAGGCGCATTTCCCGCAACACCTCTCGAAACTTTCCCACATAAAGCAAAAAGGCCGCAACAATTAGCCCTGGTAAAACAATTCCTACTGGGCCTTTAGTCAAAATTGCGCCTGCAATCAGCACATAAAAAGCTAAGTACCACTTATTAGGGAATGGGGCACTTGTACTGACGGCTTCTCTACGAGACGCTGCGCCAAGCTTGCTTCCCCGTAGGGGTACGCTCGATGGAGCCGAAACCGTTGGCGCAGCCTCTGCAAGAGTTGTATTGGTTATTAATTCTGCTCCCCTGTTCCCCTGCTCCCTGCTCCCTTGCTTTCCTGCGTACCCTAGAAAGAAACATAACAAAGCTGATGCCATACACCCAGTGAGCAGCATATCAGAGACACCCGTTCTCGCCCAAATAATAGTTTCGGGATTGAGTGCCATGAGCGCTGCTACCATAAAAGATGTTAAATAGCGGCGAGTAGGACGTGAAACTTGCTCTAATTCGTCTTGTTTAGCCGTATACCACTGGATGGTGTAAAAAGCTAAACAAATTAAGCCTAAGGCTGCGATCGCTGAAGGAAGGCGTACTGCCCACTCATTCACCCCAAAAATTGCATAGGCGATCGCCTGACACCAGTAAACTAAAGCAGGTTTATCGAAACGAGTGTCACCATTAAAAAATGGGGTAATCCAATCACCTGTGACGAACATCTGGCGGGAAGCTTCGGCAAATAGCGGCTCTGTCTCATCAACCAAGCCAGTGTTGCCCAAATTCCACCCAAAAGCTATCCAGCCAATTAATATTAACCACAAAATCGACACAGTTACACCAAGGGCTGGATTCTTTGCTATTTTGTTGAACCACTGATCAACAGTGTGCTTAACACTCAATTTCATGCTCATTAGTCAATAGTCAACAATCACTAATCAATAGTCGTTGGTTATCTATCTTTTGTTCTTCGGAGTTTTAAATTCAACAATTTTCTTCTACTGAGTACTCTACACTTTTTCCCGTTCAGTAACGCCAGCTGCTCCAAGTCACTAGAGAAAGTTCTCTAACACACTAGTACACTATGGCGTTTACCTAGCTTAGACAAGGGGCAAAATCCCCTTGTCTAAGTCCTTTGTCTGGGTGATGGTAGCTGAATTTACGCGCTTTGTAGACTATTTATTCAGTAGTACTGAATATCAACTATGGACTCAGCACTAGTTGCCATTCTCTGTTTTGGGAATTCCATTTAGGTAATTGAGTTTCTCCAACAACATAGGGGCCCCAGTAACGACGGGAGCCATCTTGTGCAAAAGCAACTAAAATATCTCCCTTCTCCAACTTTAAATTATTCTGAGGTAGGGATAGAATCAGTCCCTTATCACTACCTTCTTGGGGAGCAAAATCCCAATGTGCCGGTACATCATAGTTAGTCTGTTTAGTACCACCTTTTGCTACCGACTGTCGCGCCAGTAGAGCCAGGCGCACAGGCTGATTTGTTTGATTGCTCATTCGCAAAGTCCCTTGCTCGTTGGCTTTGCTTGCTGATTTATCACGATCTGCCAAGACAGGATGAGTATTCTCTCTACTGCTATGTTCTACTTGATTAGTTGGGGTCGCTTCTGGAGTCGATAGACTAGTGGAAATACCTTTTTCAGGTGAAACGGGTGTAGACGAAGTTGTATTCCACTGAGTAGTTTTAGTTGAAAGTTGTGAAGATGTATCTGGGTTTGTAGACTCTAAGGATACGCTCACTCCAAAGCATCCCATTAGAGTAACAAGCAGTCCCAAGCAACAAGCTGTAACACCGACGTTGCGATACACTGAAGATTTCATATTGATAATTTTTAGAAATAAATATTTTGTCTAGGCTTGACCAAATAGTAGCCTATTATCACAAAAGGCAATCATAGAAAGTAGCCTAATATAGACTTTCCTAAAATTAGGCATACCAATGTATTATAAGTATCATTTTAAGTAAAAAATATTCGGAGTAAATTATTTCCTTGATGACAAACAAGGGGTATAAACACCCACTGGTTTGTATCTTGACCGTAAGCTTAGATAAAAACAAGAAAATTAGATACCGAGCCAGCCAATTCATTTAGATAAAAAAATCAAAGCTTCCTAAAACCGCTAGCGGCTTCAACAAAGCGTCCTTTGTCAAACCTTAGATAAATCTAAGATGTATATTTCATGTTGCGTTATAATAACCACCCTTTTAAGGACATGTACTTCCCTAAAGATGATCGGATGTGCAAATTTAAATCAATACTGGAAGCCCAGCACATATCTATAATATTAACAAACAAGCTTAGGCTCAAACCAATATCCTCTTTGAATATAAAGATATTTCAAGATATCTTGACTTTTCCCTAGAAGTCTATCTGATGCAAAACACTCGCCTGAATAACTTGTTGGATGCCATTGCTACACGCTTGGGGCAATGGTTTTTAAATCCTTGGCGGCGACTATCGTTGCTGATAATTAGTTTTTTGTTCGGTTTTTTTCTGGGAAACGCAGTTTCCACTACAGCCGGTCAAGAGGGTGTATTCGACATTGTGGTAGCTGCTTTTTTAGTACTGCTGACAGAAATTACTAGTAGGATATTTTATAGTCGCAGCTTTTTGGAAAAGCGATCCCTCTTGGTAGACTTACTAAATTTCCTCAAAATTGGTTTCATCTACAGCCTGTTTCTCGAAGCCTTTAAGCTGGGATCGTAGTGAGATGGGGAATTTATGAATTTGTGGGTGGATGAAATTTTGGCAACGGATCCAGTGGGGGAAACTTGGCAACGCAAAGCAACAGAAGCAGCGCTGGCAGATACGTTAAGGGCTAAAGCTTTTGGGATCACGCCGGAAAATGTCGATCAAGTGATCGAAAAGCGATCGCATTTACTAAAATCTGTCTTCCCAGCCTTTAGTCAATTCTGCCTAACTAACCTCCAGATAGAACCCCAGAAAATGTTACAGGTATTGTGGGACTTGTGGCTTCCTTTGGGGATCAAACTCGCATCGCAGCGCCAGCAGTTGAAACGCCCCCTGATTCAGGGAATATTGGGAGGACAAGGGACTGGGAAAACCACAATGTCCAATGTTCTCAAGTTGATTCTCAATCAGTTGGGATACCGGACTTTGAGTTTGTCTTTGGATGACTTGTATAAAACTTACAGCGATCGCTTGATCTTAACACAGCAAGATCCCCGCTTGATTTGGCGCGGCCCACCAGGAACCCACGATGTAGATTTAGGCTTAAATGTACTAGATCAAATCCGTCAATTGCAAAGTCCAGTTATGGTTCCCCGCTTTGATAAATCTGCCTATGGCGGCGCTGGCGATCGCACGAGTTCAGAAATGGTAATAGATGTAGATATTGTACTATTTGAAGGTTGGTTTGTGGGTGTGCGCCCAATTGAGCCAGATGTATTTGATACTGCACCACCGCCAATTATCACAGATGAGGATAGAACATTTGCGCGTGATATTAATCTTCGCCTCCACGATTATTTACCACTGTGGGAGCGATTAGATAGCTTAATTGTGCTATATCCCACCGATTACCGCTATTCTTTGGAGTGGCGCAAACAGGCGGAACAGCAGATGATTGCTGCGGGTAAATCGGGTATGAGCAATGCAGATATAGAGGAATTTGTCAATTATTTTTGGCGATCGCTTCACCCCGAATTATTCATCAAGCCGTTGGTAAAAGATGCAACAGCGGTTGATCTAGTGATTGAGATTCATGCTGATCATAGCTTTGGTGAAGTGTATTGCGATCGGGCTAATTCGTAATACTCGCCAAAGGCGAGAAGCAGGCTACGTAATTCGTAATTCAGAACCATTGTTAAACAATGACAATTTATCCAATTGATAGTGATAATTAAGACTTCGCGTTTTATAGAACCCATTTGGGATCTATACCTTCGCCAACCGTTTGAGCTACCACGACAAATCCCGTCTTTCCTTGCTCCTGCTTTTGGGCTGGGGTAGGCTTGGGAGCCAGTTAAAACTGAATTTTGGTCATGACCTCAGGATAAATCGGCTCTAGCGTTTTTGTCAGCACGCCTGGATGATACCCGTTGTCAAGCAGGATGGTCGTTTTGGGAAGATGGTCGGGTTTATCCTTGAAGTAATCCATGTTTTTCGCCAGCATCTCAATCAATCCAAGCGGCAGTTTATTGCACAAACAGTATTGTCATTAGGATATGGAGGAGAATCATTGGCAGAACGAGAGTATGTATGGGATAAATGCACCATCCGCAAAGGGATGCATGAGCTAAAAAGTGGTATCAACTGTGTTGATAATTATAGTGCGAGGGGAAGAAAGAAAATAGAAGAACACTTACCACAACTTTTAAAAGACAGACATCGAAAAATTGGTTAATAGTCAAAGTAAAACAGACCCAAGTTCTAAAAGTCAAAGGCTCTATACACGTCTAGTATTTTAGTGATTGCGAGACAAGTGAAGCATTTAAAGCTGACAAATGGCTTTTAAAACTTGTAGCAACTGACTTGATCGCTCTCTTTCCATTAAATTTAATTCTGGTAACAGATAATAAATAGGCAGATTTCCTTGTTCAATATAGACAAGCTGATAACTTCTACCATTAGTCGTTAATCCCCAAACTGATTTTTGATTATCTAAATTTTTAAAAGCATACGTGAGTAGCTGAGGTAAACCTGTTGATATATCAACTTGACAATTTTTAGATTCAATTAACAGTACCCAGAAATATGTTTGAGCTTTTGTATGTTTAGCTTTACTAATACCTAAAATATCAAATCTTCCTTTAATTTTGATGTCTTCATCTTCAACTTCAATATCAGCAATATTCTCTTCTAAAACAATCTCAATAGGATAGCGATAAAAACCAGCTAATCTTAGTAAAGGCGCAACTGCGAGAAACTTTACTTGACCTTCAGAAACTTTGCCTGCTGTAAGATATCTATCAAAATCATGCTGAATTTGTTTAAGTTCCTGCTGTTCTGTTTCGGTGAGAGGCTCCAGAGATAAATAATTAGAAAATGAGTCATTGTACTGTTTTTGAAAGCCAAACAGACGATGAACTTCTTCTAGAGATAAATTACGAGCGTTGAGAATTGTCATATATTATTTTTACTTGATTAAGGTGCAACCCAATCGAAGTTATCTATATAAAACCTATGTTAACCCCTGGTTGACTGAACAACTTTGTTAAGCTGCAACAAAAAAGATTTGTCAGTTAATCAAATATTAACCCTCAAGAAAATCCTCTTTAACTTCTTGACTCTGTGTCCTCTGTGCCTCTGTGGTTAAATAAAAAAACTTTTGAACCACAGAGACGCAAAGGGCGCAGAGAGAAAAAGAGATTTTAGAAGTCATCTTGAAAGTTTATTAGCCAAGTCTTCTTTTAACTTCCTCAGCCAAATCTACCAGTAGCACTTCTACTTGTTCACCTGTTTTCAAATCTTTGAGCGAAGACTTTTGCGCTGCTGCTTCCTTAGAACCAATAATTACGCAAAATTGAATTCCTTGCTTATCAGCTAGTTGAAATTGTTTACCCAAGGGACGCTTATCAAACTTAGTGATAACATTAATTCCAGCCTGACGCAGATGTTGAGAAACTTTTAAATAAGTTGGCATTAAATCATCTTGCATATTCACTACCATCACCTGGGCTGGTGTTGCAGCTAAGGTACTAAGAATGCCAGCTTTTAACAAGCGACTAATTAAGCGAGTTAAGCCAATAGAAATGCCTACACCAGGCATTTTTTCACCCAAAAATACCCCGACTAATTCTTCATATCTCCCGCCAGAACAAATACTACCTAAAGCTTCATGTCCTAATAAGGTTGTTTCGTAAACTGTGCCGGTATAGTAATCAAGACCACGGGCAATGGATAAATCTATACAGAAACGATTTTCGGCTACTCCGAGATTACGCACGCCTGCAATTACCGTTTCTAATTCGGTAACTCCCAGGCTCAATTGCTCAGTTTCTGATAGATTTTCTGCGAGGTGTTTGAGCTTATCTAATATTTCATCGACCGAACCATCAATTTTAATAAAATCAATAATTTTTTGAGTTTGTTCTTCTGAAACTCCCTGGTTATCTAAATCTTGTTTTACTTTACTTTCACCAATTTTTTCTAGAGTATCGACGATACCAATACAGGATTTAATTTGATTTTCAGCAATTCCCACGGACTTAAAGAAACCTGTAAGAACTTTGCGATTATTGATGCGAATCAGAAAATCGCCGATATTAATTGCTTCAAATATCTCAGTGATAATTGCAGGCATCTGAGCATCATAGAGCAAGCTGAGTTCACGCCGAGCAACTACATCAATATCACACTGACGAAACTGACGAAAACGTCCATCTTTTGCCCGTTCTCCCCGAAAAACTACATCCATTTGGTAGCGGGCAAAGGGAAAGGTTAACTCATTCAGGTGACGGGCAATATAAGCCGCTAAAGGAACTGTTTGATCAAACTTTAAAGCTCTTGCTTCCGAACCAATTTCGCCCGATTTATCTCTCTCAGCTTGTCGATTTGGTGGCAGGATGGGAGCAATGCCATAGATGATATTATCGCCTTGATTCCCTTTAGCTTGCAGCACTTCTAAACGTTCTACAGCAGGTGTTTCAATGGGCGTAAATCCATAGCTTTCAAAAACTCTACGGATGATATCTAGCAAATATAGTTCTAGACGCTTTTCACTAGGCAGAAATTCTGGAAAACCGCTAGGAGTCGAAAAGTTTATTTTGTCACCTTTTGCCATGCATGTACCTTACTAATCTGGCAGGGTGCATTAGGATTAATGTCCATAATGCACTGAAAATCTAAGATGGTGTGTTATGCCTGCGGCATAACACACCCTACAAAACTACAAAACTACTGGAGAATAAAAAAATGAGTGCTTATCTCTGAGGGGAGAAATTACTATTTTAGCCGTTCTTCTTGAATTAGGGTGCGTTGAAAGATTTGATTATTCTTAAACCAATGCCAAGTGCGGGCACGATTGTTATTGTCAGGACTAATGTAGATCATTTCATATATGGTCATTTCTGGGTTTGTCTTATAAGAAAACCACAAAATAACAACTGAATCATCTACTTCCCAAGCTTTTCCTTGAATGCGATCGGTGTCAAACCAGAGCTTATTATCTTTATAGCTTCCTGGAAATTCATACTCTTCTCGTTTACCATCAGACCAATTGTAGCGATTGATTTGGTAGTAGGGATGAGGGCCATTTTCTGGAAATTGACAAGTTAAGTGAGACTCATTCTTATCAAGGATTTTTCCTGTTGTATCAATTAATGTATAAGTTCCTACCCAATCTCCTTGATGACGGGCAAGTACGGGCATTCCTTCTCGAATATTTGACATTGCAATTCACCTCTCAATAAACATAGGTAAGGCGTACAATACAAGGTAAGAATAACAGTTTGAGCGGGTAAGCAATGCTCACCCTACAAAAACTGCTGAATATTAGCATTGGCATTGTAAGTCAATGCATTAACATTGTAAGTCGATGCAATGCCATTGTGAGTCGATACAATCGCATTGTGAGTCGATGCAATCGCATTGTGAGTCGATGCAATGCCATTGTAAGTTGATCCAATCGCATTGTGAGTCGATGCATTAAGTAAGTTGGCGAGAAAAATTCAATGTATATGAATCCACATAAATTTGTAGGGTGTGTTATGCCGTAGGTTAACGCACCTTGAATTGTTGACGATGCCGTACTCTCAGAGATAACGCACCCTAGATTTGAATTTCTTAACTGAAAGTGTCAAGCTTCACTATCAAACCACCAAGGGTCATTAGTAGCATTAGTTTTGATCAAAATAGCTTTTTTTCGCATGAACCGTTTCAACGCTGCTGCACCCATGCGTGACCCTCCCAAACCAGAGAATTTAAAGGCGTTTTTCTCTCCCTCGTGCATCAGGGCGGTGAGTGCAGCATCGTTGATACTAATAGCACCCGCATCTATTTGGTGGGCAACTTCTAAGGCTTCTGCTTCTGACTGGGCAAATACAGCAGCACTCAATCCATAAATTGAGTCATTCGCTAAAGAGACTGCTTCCTCTACTGTGGAAAAAGGCATTATTGGCATAATCGGGCCAAAAGTCTCTTCGGTCATGACTTTCATGGAATGATTAACCTGGGTGAGAACTGTCGGACGACACCACCAACCTCCACCTAAGTCTTCAATTACACCGCCGCAGTGAATTACTGCTCCCTTTTCAACTGCATCTAGGAGATGGTCGCTAATAATTGCTGCTTGTCTTTCGGCGATGATCGGGCCAATTTCTCCACTCTCAAGCGTGGGGTAGGCTAGCCCAAGGCGATAAGCTCTGGCTACTAGTTGATGGTAAAACTTTTCAAATATCGATTCAGCAACATAAATTCGCTCAATTGATAGGCATGACTGTCCGGTGTTGACGACGGAACCCCACAAGATTGCTGAGGTTGCTAATTCTAAATTGGCTGATTCTAAAACGATCGCAGGATCTTTTCCTCCTAATTCCAAAAAAGCTGGAATAAACCGTTTAGCAGCCGCTTCTGCCACTTTTTTCCCTGTGTCCACACTGCCTGTAAAACATACCAAATCTACATTTTCAATCAAAACAGATCCGGTTTCTCCTGCTCCTTCAACAAAAGTTAAGACCTCGCGCAATTTGGGAACGGCGTTGAGTGCTGTTGTCAGTGGTGCTACGAAGCGGGGAGCGATTTCACTGGGTTTGACAATGACGGCACAACCAGCCAGCAATGCCGGAATGGTATCAATGGTAGACAGCAACAGCGGAAAATTCCACGGGCTAATTACCCCAACTAGGGGATAAGGAACAGATGCTTGTTGCAAGGCGATAAACGGAATTGCTGTATTTTTTGCAGATTCTTGCAGCAACTCCGGTGCTAACTTACACCAGCGATCAATGCTAGAGAGGAAGGAATCTATTTCTAGTACTGAGGTTGACAATCTTCCCGTATCATTTACTAAAGCTTCCGTGAGGCGATCGCGTCCAGATAATATCGCTTGTTTCCACTGCTGTAAGGCTTCAATTCTCCCCTCTAAACCCAACTGCTGCCAGCGAACTTGCGCCCTGCGGGTACGCTTACATTGCTGTGCCAGCAGCCTTGGAGGCGGCGGGATAATTACGTAGTCAAATTTGCCAGTTCGGGGATTGCGGACTTCTATTGGTTTTGTCATGAGGCAGGAGTTAGTAGGAGTAGAGACGCGATTAATCGCATCTGTACAGGAGTTAGGAGTAGAGACGCGATTAATCGCGTCTGTACAGGAGTTAGGAGAGACGCGATTAATCGCGTCTGTACAGGAATTAGAAGTTAGGAGTTATTTTATTTGTATTCCAATGCCCCATAACGCCACTTGCTTCTCCTAAGGGAGACGTTGCGCGAATAACCGGGGGAACCCGGCAACGCAGTAGCTCCCCAATGACACCACTTGCTTCTCCTAAGGGAGACGCTCTTGCTAGCAAGATCCCCTACGGGATACAAGCGGGGAAACCCGGACAACGCACTGGCTCCCCAGTGCCCCATTCCCAAATTCAAATTATTCCCAGTTTGGCTAACCGCTCAATGGTGGCTTGCTGCGTTTGGAGGAAGTGTTTGCGGTCTACTTCTCCCTCCAGCATAGTATTAGCGGGGTAAAAGTGTGACTGACGGTAACTTTCGGCGTATAGCTCAAACCGCTGGCGTGCAAGTAAATTATTTAACCCCGGTCGGCGGCGATCGCGGCGTAATGCTCCTAAATCAATCTCTGCAAATGCTGCCATGCTCTCGCCTGCGCCTGTTTCTGCTAAAACGATTCCGCGATGGTCAATGATTTTAGAGCCACCATCAGCCGAAGCAATGGGGATGGCAATATTAGCGATACCTGCGGTATTAGCTGAAACTACGTACGCCATATTTTCGACAGCGCGAGTGATTTTTGCCGCGTCTTTGGGGGTGAGGTTTTTGTTATACACTTCTGAAGTGGAATGCACAAAAATCTCCGCTCCTCGCATTGCCAGACACCGCGCCACTTCTGGATATAAAATTTCTTCTGATGCTAAAGCTGCCAAATTACCGATCTCCGTTTTGGCTACGGGGAAAACTCCCTCTAAACCATAGCAGTCGAGATACTTATCCCAAACATCATGGGGAGTGGGAGCAAACAAAGAATTCAGCCGCCGATACCGCAAGACGATTGAGCCAGAGGGGTCAAGTATAAAGCAGCTTTGAAAGTACAATCCGGGAAAGTTGGGGTCAACTTCGTAGGCGTTACCAGCTAAAAAGATTTTATGCTTTTGGGCAATTTTACCAAGTGCCTCATACTCAGCACCAGCCATTTCCACACCAGCTTTTTCTGCCCAGCCGAAGAGAGAATCTCCCATCGGGAAACCAGTGAGGAAATATTCTGGCAGTACAATTAAACGACAATCAAAGCCAATGAAAGCGATACTGGCAGCAATTTGTTGAGCTAGGCGATTGATGGAGTTTTGCATGAGCGATCGCGCTTGGTAGCGATCGCTTGCTTGGTTGACTGCATGGCACGTAACTTGGAGTGCCAAGGCCCGGAATGAGTTGAGATTATCGGTGTTATTGTCCAAAATTCCTCACCAAATTCTATAGAATGCGATGCCTTCTCTACGAGACGCTTTGCGAACGGCGGGCTACGCCTACGCCACCAAGCGCGATCGTACAAGTTTATCTGTCAATTCAGATCAAAACATCTGTGCGTAAGTCCTAGTCTTTGGTCTTGTGATAACTGTACCAGCAAGGATAATTGGATTGTTTAAATCAGGTTGCTACTTAATTATTGTTTGCTTCTCCTGTCTTTGTATAAACTTAATTTAAATAAAGAACTCCAGGTAGAAGAGAGAATGTCAAATTTCCCCGATCGCACAGAGTCAAACACCGATAAAGTCTTACTCATCGGAGTTACTGGCGGCACAGGTGGAAATGTCGTCAAGGGATTTCTGGAACAGGGAGTTACAAAGATGCGAGTCATCACTAGAGAAATTGACCTTAATCGTCCAACTCTTGCAAAGCTCAATGATGCCAAAGTTGAACTGGTAAAAGCTAACCTCGACGATGAAACCTCCCTCATAGCAGCCTTTACAGGGATTTCGGCTGTTTACTGCCACGCTACTTCTGCGGACTCCACTAAAATTGATCCCCTAGAGGTGGAGAGGGCAAAGCGAGTTGCACAAGTTGCAAAGCTTGCTGACATTAAACACTTTGTCTACAATTCCGCAGGTGGGGCGGACAGGAATTCAGGAATCCCCCGCATTGAGCAAAAGTACCAAGTGGAGCAAATTCTCAAAGAAGCTGGCTTACCGACTACTATGTTGCGAGCTTGCTTGTTTATGGAGGAGTTCTGGAAGAAGTACACGCGACCTTCCATCCTCAAAGGTAGTTTCCCATTTTCCATTCAGCCAGATAAGCCCCTTCATCTAATTACAACGAAGGACATGGGCCGCGTTGCTGCCTACGTAATTAAACATCCCACCAAGTATATTGGTCAAGAAATTGAGCTAGCTGGCGATGTGCTGACTCCTCTTCAGATGGCAGAGGCATTCTCCCAAGCGCAGGGGCTGAAAGTTGTCCATAAAGAGACACCCGCCTGGATTTTCTTACTCTTGCTGCAAAGGGAACTGTTCGATTTGATTCAGTGGTATCGCAAACAAGGTTATCAAGCCGATGTCCAGCGTTTACGAGAACAGGAGTTTCCTGGACTTCTGACCACATTTAGGGAATTTCTGGCAGAAACCGACTGGGCAAATGCAGAACTTACCTACAAGAGTCTATGACCGGACTAGTACACTGTGGCGAAAGTTTACCTACTTTTAACAAGTTGCTCTGAGCAACTTACTTGTTAAGCCCCAAATCTTGTTAATTGAGATGGTAGCGTTATTTTTGCCGTGTTGTACTAGTGATATTTTAATGATTTCAACGTCAACTGGGTTTTGAAGTCAAATGTTCCAGTTTTAAAGGGGATGTTTGAGCTTCTGAAGTCCAAGTTTCGAGTTCACAGGATCAAATGTGCAGTTCTGAGAGTGAAGCTTGGAGTTCAGAAGGGTAAGTTTCAGGCTTTTTGTTCGGATGTTGTAAGTCTGAGGTGAAGATTTCAGGTTCTGGAGTGCAACTGGGGATTGGAAGGCGATCGCTGCTTGAAAAAACTAAACTAAGATTTTCCCCTTTCAAAAGGTGGATAGCATATAGCTTATTCTTTTACAGTTATTGTTTACTTGCACTTCCTTACTTCTCAAGTGTAAATAGATTGCTTTAATTCTTCATCATTATTATTTTAGGCAGTTTCTCACAGCAGAATTGCAGCAATCTGTATCAGTCGATAATTCCTCATTTAGATGTCTTTGCCCTTATTAATTATCTAAGTAATAACCCTTAAGCTTTATAAAAAATAGGTGTTATTATATATAATATGAAAATAAAAATAATTTTTTTGGTAAATATAGACAAATTAGAAGAAAAAGAAATATTAATAAGTTAGTTCTTTTGTTACAAATAGACATATGGCTTTTGATTTAGATGAAATTGTTCAACTAGATATAGCTCAAATGAATTTAAATGAAGTACATTCAGTAGTATTTAGTTTACATAAACCTAAAATTCCTTTTGTAATTTGGTTACTAGAGAACCCTAATAGTCTATTGGCGTTACCTGGAAAAATTAGTCTGCGCCATCATGATTATATTCACATACTTTTAGGTAGAGGTATTTCTCCTCAAGATGAAGCTTTTGTAATTGGATTTACAATGGGTAATGACTTAAAGACTAATAAACTACATTTATTCATCTATAAATTTTTTGCTAGATTTATATATCCATATCCTTATAATTTTTCTAAGTCAGATTTAATAATTTTTGATTTAGGTTTTATATATGGCAAAAGCATTAAAACAAAACAAATAAATATACTTGACTTTGAAAATTATAAAACTGAATCTGTAGGATATTTGAGAAATTTTTTTGGGATTAATACTGAGCATATAAAATTTATGTAATCAAATTAAATTTGGTTAGTATCTACTTTTAATATATCTAAAAAATACTATTAAAATGCACCTACCTTATAAAGTGAGATTCGTTGCCTCTCAACTAGTAACTGTAACAGTACTGCTGACATTACTCTTGTTTATTCCTCAAATTTGGCTCAACTGGCAAGCATATTATAACTTCAATAGTATTACTAAACATGAATTTAAACTACAAACGCTGAGTGATGAAATTACTTATCTTGATGAAGTATTAACGATGTCAGCCCGCATGAATGCTGCTACAGGAAACTCTACTTGGGAACAACGGTATCGCCAATTTGAACCTAAACTTGATATTGCTATTAAAGAATCTATTAAACTGGCTCCTAAAGCATATAAAAATGAAGATGCCCAAAAAATTGATGCTGCTAATCAGCGCTTGGTTATAATGGAATATCAATCTTTTGATTTAGTTAATAAAAATCAAAAAGAGACAGCGCAACTATTACTTTTCAGCCACGAATATGAAAATCAGAAGCACATTTACGCTGATGGTGTTGCAAAAAGAAACCGTAATATATCACTTGAGTTACAGCAGAAAGTTGATGAATATTACAAAAGAATATTTTGGGCAGTTTTAGAATCTATTATAAGTTTAACAATGCTGATTCCGGCATGGCTTTTAGTATTGCATTTATTGCAGCAATACTTAAAGGCTAAAAAAATTGCACAAGCCGCTTTAGAAGAAGCGAATTGTAGGTTAGAAATGCAAGTGTCGGAGAGAACGGCAAAATTAAAATACAAAAATTTTCAACTACAACAGACACTGCAAAAATTGCAATACACTCAAGTACAACTTATTCAAACTGAAAAAATGTCCTCATTAGGTCAGCTAGTTGCTGGTGTTGCTCATGAAATTAATAATCCAGTTAATTTTATTTCTGGTAACCTGCTCCATATTAAAGAATATAGTCTGCAATTACTAACTTTAATTAAACTGTATCAGCAAGAGTATTGTAATTATAACCCAGAAATAACTAGTCTGATTAAGAAGATGGATTTAGAGTTTATTATTGATGATATGCCAAAAATCTTATCCTCAATGGCAGTTGGTACTGAGCGCATTTGCGAGATTGTGCTAACTTTACGTAACTTCTCGCGTCTTGATGAAGCAGAAATGAAACCTGTTGATATTCATGAAGGAATTAATAGCACGCTATTAATTTTACAGCATCGTCTCAAAGAAAAGCATAAACAGCAAGAAATTGCAGTAATCAAAGATTATGGTAATTTGCCTCTTGTTGAATGTTATGCAGGAGGATTAAATCAGGTATTTATGAATATCTTCAGTAATGCTATTGATGCTTTATATGAACGGGAAGCAGAGTGTTTAAAAGGAGAGGTTAAAAAATACCATAGTTCTATTATTGTCCATACTCAAATTAAAAATGAAAAGTGCGTGATTATTAGTATTAAAGATAATGGATCAGGAATAAGTGAGGAAGTTAAGACTAGATTGTTTGACCCTTTCTTTACTACTAAACCTATAGGTAAAGGTACTGGCTTAGGATTATCTATTAGTTACCAGATTATAGTAGATAAGCATAAGGGAAAAATAAACTGTATTTCTGCACCTGGTAAGGGTACAGAGTTTGTGATTGAGATTCCTATCAAGCAGACACAGGAAGTAACTATATTAACACCAGATAGCAGGTCTAAATGATGCCGAAACTCTGGGCATCTACCCTATCTCCCTAATAATTACTAATAGAAAATCCCCGACGCGTGGGTTTAAGACTAGCTAACTCTACCTGAAAACTTACCTTGTCGCTCATTTCCCCACTTCTCGCTTCCAAAGTCCACTTACCAGGACGCAGATACCAAAATAAAGAATTAGCTGAGTTTGTATCTAACTTTTCACCATTCAGCCACCACTCTACAGGCGCAAATTTATTTCCCGCTAGCTTAAATTCCAATTTTTGCTTCGCTTCTTCACCTGGATACAGTAAGAATAAATCGCCATTATGCGGAGATAAAATTTTCAAATTGGTAGAAGTAAAATTTGATTGCTGTTGTTTTGCCAACCACTCATCATACTCTGGTGGTAAATTGAACTTGTTTTCTCGTTCGTAAGCAATTTTATCTTCTGGATAGAAATATTCCTGCACTACTGAGGTACAATCTGGTGTTGGTCGTAACCCAGAAATTGCACAAACAGGTAATTGCACTAAACCTTCTGGGGGTGGAAAACCTGCTGGTTCTTGATGTTCGTGCAGGTGTAACATAATCCGATTCCACAAAGGTGCTGCCCCTGTAACGCCTGAAACTTGTCGCATCGGTTCACCGTTGAAATTACCTACCCAAGTAGCGACGGTGTAATCTGTAGTAAAGCCAACTGTCCAAGTATCACGAAAATTGGAAGAAGTGCCAGTTTTAACAGCAGAAGGAAAGGGTAAATTTAACACAGAGTCTACACCAAACGCTGTGGCACGAGCATGGCTGTCACTTAGCATGTTGGTAATTAGTTGCCATATCCTCGTCGAATTTTGCGTTCGCGTAGCGTGTCGGAGACAAAAGTTGTAAGAAGAGTCTCCCTCCGTAGCAAACTTTTCAAAACTGATTTTAGATTTGGGACTTTCCTGCGGAACGCTACGCGAACGGCTTGGCTCAGTCGAACGATTTTGGATTGGGGAATTGGAAAATGTGCTTACTAAAGGAATGGCGTCTCCAAGTCGTGCCATAGTAACGTAAGCTCTAGCTAATTCCCATAAAGTGACTTCGCCACTACCCAAAGTCAAACCCAAACCATAATGTTCTGGTGTTTGATTGAGGTGTTCAAATCCCAGTTGATGTAGTCGTTCTAAGAAAGTTTCCACGCCTACCTTTTCTAATACCCGCACTGCTGGTACATTTAGGGAATTTGCTAAAGCGATTCGCACCCGCACTGGGCCAAGAAAGCGTTCGGTATAATCTGTTGGGCTATAAAGTTTCGCGCCGGGAATTGCATAATGGGCGGGTACATCTGCCAAAATGGTATTTGGGTGAATTAAATCTTTTTCTAAAGCTAATTCATACACAAAAGGCTTGAGAGTAGATCCTGGTTGACGTAGCGCCTGCACTCCATCATTGCGTCCCAGTTTTGCTTCATTAAAGTAATCAGGTGAACCGACATAAGCTAAAACTTCACCAGTGCGGTTATCAATCACCAATGCAGCTGCATCATGGACATTGTTCGCGGCTAAGGAAGAAATTACCTGCTGCACCTGTGCTTCGACAAACTGCTGTAAAGGACGATTTATAGTCGTGCGAATAACGGATTGATCCCCCCTAGCACCCGTTAATAAGGGGGAAACATAGCCCTGCTTTTCAAGGGAAGTTGGGGGAATCTGATTGGCTAACCAAAATAAAAAGTGTGGTGCAGCAATAATTCCCTGTTGGCGAGACTGAAACACAACCTTTTCAGTGTGTGTTCGGGCTGCGATCGCTCCACTAATATACCCTTCTTGTACCATCCGATTGAGGACGTATTTTTGTCGCTGTTTCAGCCGTTCCCAATGCTCATAAGGGTTAAAGTATGTGGGATTATTGGGAATGGCAGCCAATAAACTAGCTTGAGCAAGATTCAACTCACTAGCTGGGATGGAAAAATAAGTCCGCGCAGCTGCTTCTACACCATATATATTCCCTCCCATTGGTAGACGATTAATATATGCACAGAGGATTTCATCTTTGTTCATTCCTGCTGTTAACCGCCAAGATAGCCAAACCTCACTCACTTTACCAGAGAAGTTACGGGGGACAGGATCTAACATCCGCGCCAACTGCATGGTAATTGTGGAAGCACCGGAAACAATTCTTTTGGCATGGATTGCTTCTTTGCTGGCGCGGACTACTGCTTTCATATCCAACGCCCCATGATCATAAAAGCTGCCATCTTCGGCGGCTAAAATAGCATGGATAAACTGGGGAGAAACCTGATTTAGTGGTATTACTGATGTATGTTCTTGGTCACGGGTGAGCAGTGTTCCTAATGGTAAACCATTGCGATCGCTAAATTGCATTGCCAATTGATTTTGGGCAATATCTGCGGCACGAAGGGGCGCAAAATAAGGTAGTAAGCGTACCAATAGGCATATGAGCAGCCCAGCTAAAATAACTTTACTAGTTTTACGCAGTTTGTGCTTAATTTTGGTTAGCGATCGTGAAATTAGTTTCATCAGGGAATCCCCTGTCTAAGAAAACTTACCTTAATTTTCCCGCCGACTTACTTACATCAGTAAATATGTTAAATCCTTAATCATTCATTTTTCCTAACTTAGCAAATCTAAATTAATGTTTGCGAAATTTAAATACTTCTTTATAGTTAAGAATTGTAGTTATTTTTTGGAACAATCACAGTGAATTAGCTATCTATGTAAATAAACATAGTCAAATCCAAGTTGTGAGTATAAATAGCTAGTCAATGGGTGGACTTTATTAGTGTTGGCATTGCTCACTTAATGAGGGAGTGCAAACTTTTGTTGGCCATAATTTGTGAATTTTTAATTTTGAATTACTAAAAAGATGATTATCAGAGTTCTACTGCGTTTCCACCATAAGATTACTTATCGCGTCCTTGGCGTCTTTGACGGTTTGTTAAAAAAACTTAGCTATTATTGGAGCCGGAAGAGAACAATACAGTTTCTTCTTATTTTTACATTTATACTAGGGATGGCAGGGTGTAATTTTTTTGGTATCAACTCAAGTAAAGAACAACTACCAACAGTTTCCCCACTTACACCGCCGAAATTACCAGACTGGATTGAACAAATTAGTCCCATTGGGGATGCAAAATCTCTTAACCAAATCCGCATCCGTTTTAAAGAAGCTTTAATACCAGTTGAAAGTCTTGATAGCCCAGAACAGCAAAGATTATTACAAAAATTTGCCCTTTCGCCGCCTTTACCTGGTCAATTTCGCTTTTTAACACCGCGGATGGTAAGTTTTCAAGCTGATAAAGCATTGCCAATAGCGACAAGATTTCAAGTCACTCTCAAAGCAGGTTTAGCTGATTTAAAAAATCATCGCTTAGACAAAGATTTACCTTGGACTTTCAATACCGAATCTATCAACCTGAGTAATTTACCCGGTGTCAATCCCATTGAGAAAGCTGATGTTGAACCAATTGATTTACAACAAAAGTTACAGTTTACTTCAAATGTAGAATTAGATTTAGCTTCTGTACAAGAACATTTACAGTTAATTCCTGAAGGAAAAAATAAAGGTACAGGTTTTAAAGTTGAATTAAATAAAGAAGAAAAACCATTAAAAGAAGAAAATGAAGACCCTTTAGAAAAATTTGACCCTTTAGCGCGTAATTGGATTTATAATCTCATTCCACAGCAAAATCTCGAAAAAGCAACCCGTTATCGCCTGGTATTTGCTCCAGGAATACGTCCTGCTTATGGCAATCTCCCTACAGAGAAAGAATTTGCCACTAAGTTAGCAACTTATTCGCCTTTGGCATTTCAGAAAATTAACTTTTACGGACAGCCAGATGCAGGTGGAACTTTTGGAAGATTTCTTAAAGGCAGTCCGCAGCTAGAATTTAATAATGTCTTATTAGCAGATTCAGCTAAAGAAAATATTACCATTAATCCAGCCCCAAAAGCCATTTCGAGAATTCTGCAAGTAAACGATGAAGATAAAATTATCGGTATCAATCCTTATGCGCTAGAACCTGCCAAGACTTATACAATTACTATAGGTGCTAATCTCAAAGATAAGTTTGGGCAAACTTTGGGTAAACCTGTCACATTAAAATATGATACTGGAGATTTAGCTGGGGATATCTGGGTGGCATCAGATTTGAATATTTTCCCCACAGGTAAAGATTTACAGCTAAATATTAGTACCGGAAATCTCCCAGAATCTAAGTATCAAGCAGCTTATCGAGTAGTTAAACCAACAGATTTAGTCTATTTTAATAATAGTAATGATTTATTACCACAACCCTCTAATTGGCAAAGCTTTAAGGTATCAGGTAAGAAAAATCAATCAGTTGATATTGCTGTTCCTCTCCGGGAAAAAATAAGTGCTACTACGGGAATGTTAGCTTACGGAGTGCAAGCCCGGACTAATAAATATCAGGAGAATGGTAAGGAACTGTGGCGAGAACCGATAACTTATGGCTTAGTTGAATTGACGAATTTGGGCATATTTACTCAGTGGTTTCCTGAGTCAGGCTTAATTCGCGTCAATCATCTTACAGATGGTTCACCAGTTAAAAATAGCGCTGTTGAAATTTATCAATCAAAATTACAGGCAAAATCTCGTCCCGAACCTTTACCTTGTGCAACTGGTAAAACTGATGAAAATGGAACTTTTAGAATTGTCCGTGAAGGATTGCAGCAATGTTATTCTGGGAATGAAACCTCTAGTAAATCACCACAATTATTAGTAATTGCCCATGAAAATCAAGATTGGGCATTTGTCAGAACTGAAGAATATAGCGGCGTTTATGGATATGGCATTGATGCAGGTTGGCAAGCTAGTAAGCCAGAATCACGCGGGGTAATCTTCTCAGATAGACAGTTGTATCAACCAGGTGAAAAAGCTTGGTTAACTGGGTTTGCAGACTACTTACAAAATGGCACAATCCAGCAAGATAAAAATGCTGTTTACCAATTAACTTTGGTAAATCCTGATGGACAAAAGACCAATTTAGGTACGCAAACTACAAATAAATTCGGCACGTTTTCTCTAGAGTTGCCAATTAAGACTACTCAGCGCTTAGGCTACCATACAATCCAAGCGAAAGGGAAAAACGGGCAAGAAATTTCTGGAGAATTTCGGGTAGCTGAGTTTAAGCCACCCAACTTTAAAGTCGAACTCAACTTAGATAAAGAATTTGCTTTCATTGACGAGAAAGTTAATATTAATGCTAAAAGTAATTATTTATTTGGTGCGCCTGTAGAAGGTGGAGAAGCAAAATACTTTATTACTCGCCAGCAGGCTAATTTTATCCCTAAAGGGTGGGACGAATTTACTTTTGGTAGGCAATGGTTATGGCCTGAGGAAACTCCTACAATATCTAGTGATGTGTTACAAACTAATACCCAATTAGATGCTAATGGTACAACCAGCCAAACGGTAACAGTGGCTAAGGATTTACCATATCCGATGACTTACCAGGTGGATGTGCAAGTTGCAGATGTTTCTAATCTGTCTGTAGCGAATTCCAAAACTTTTACAGCCTTACCAAGTAATCGCCTTATCGGGTTAAAAAGCAATTTTATCACTGATGCTGGTAAGGCTTTTCCAATTGAAGTGGTTGTTACTGACCCTACAGGAAAACCGATAACAGGTCAACGGGTGCGTCTGGAATTACAACAGATTAAATACAGTAGTGTCACGCAGTTAGTGGAAGGTAGCCAAACACCAAAAAATCAAGTCGAATATAAGACAGTCGGACAAATAGAAATGACATCTAGTAGCAGTCCACAATCAGTAAATTTAACAGCACCAGAATCTGGTTCATACCGGATTATAACCAATTTTAATGATGCTAAAAGCGAATTAAGTGCCACAGATTTACAAATTTGGGCAACTGGGAGAAATCCAGTATTTTGGGGTTCTAGAGAACAAGATGCTTTAGAAGTTAAATTAGATAAAAAAGAGTTCAAACCAGGTGAAACTGCTACTGCACTAATTCAATCTCCCTATCCAGATGCAGAATTATACTTTGCTGTAATTAAAGACAAACCCCTTTATCAGCAGATTACCAAGGTTAAGGGAGGCGCACCACAAATTCAGTTTCAAGTTACCCCAGAAATGCTGCCAAATGCAGCCATCGAAGCTGTATTAGTAAGGCAAGGTAAACCTCTCAACCAAGTGGAACCAGGAAGTTTAGATAACTTGGTGAAGATTGGTTTTACACCTTTTAAAGTTAACTTAGAAGATAAGTATTTAAAGCTGCAAGTTAAGCCAGTGCAAGCATCATTAGAACCTGGTGCAGAGGAAACAGTACAGCTAGAACTGAAGGATAATCAAGGCAATCCCACCAAAGGACAGTTTACAGTCATGGTGGTGAATGAGGCGGTGCTACAACTTTCTGGTTATCGTGTACCAAATTTGGTGGATACAGTTTATGCAGAACAGCCAATATCTACTCGCTTTAGCGATAATCGACCAGATGTAATTTTACAACCACAAGATGTAGCTAAACCCAAAGGTTGGGGTTATGGCGGTGGTTTCTCGACTGGTGCAGCGAATACTCGCACTCGCACAGATTTTCAAGCCTTAGCTTACTACAATGGTTCTGTCCTCACCGATGCTAATGGTAATGCACAGATAACCTTTAAATTACCGGATGATTTAACTACATGGCGAGTGATGGTTGTCGCCACCGATGGAAATCTCCGTTTCGGGAATGGGGACGCGACGTTTATCACCACAAAGCCACTGCTAACTAATGCCATTTTGCCACAATTTGCCCGTCCAGGCGATCGCATCCTTGCTGGTTTATCCGTAACTAACAACACTGGGAATCCAGGAAATCTTTCAATAAATGGCGAACTTAGCACTAATGTGAAGTTTGCTGACAAAAACCCCACAGCTACTGCTTTGCAAACCAAAGCTGAATCCGCAACTCATGCTTATCGCTTTCCGATGGTGGCAGATAGTGTGGGAGTTGCTAAAGTTCGCTTTACCACTCAACTAAATGGTACAGCCGCAGATGCTTTTGAAGTACCTTTGGAAATTAAGCCAATTGAAATTACAGAACAAGTCGTTGAAACTGGTGTAACTGAAAAACAGGTGAAGATTCCTCTGAATGTTGATAAAAATATTTTCCCTGATGCGGGAGGTTTAGATATTCAGTTGGCGAGTACTTTGATAACGGAAATTAAAGCACCGGCAAAGCAGGTTTTGGAAGATGATGATTTGCCATTTACAGAACCTGCTGCAAGTCAGTTAATCATTGCTGCTAATCTCCAAAATCTTACACAAAAATATGGTCAGACCTTTGTAGAATTTAATCCTAGCCAACAGCCAAATCAAGCAATTGAAAAATTACAAAAACTCCAAATAGCAGATGGTGGTTTTGCTGCTTTCCCTGGACAAGAAAAATCCGACCCTTGGGTTTCTTCCTATGTGGGTGAATCTTTAGCTACCAGTCAGGTGTTCCCTAATTTAGTCGATTCTGCAATGATATCTCGCCTCAAAACTTATCTGCAAAAAGTCCTGGCGAATCCTGGCCAATACGAGTTTTGTAAACAGCTACTATGTAAAAGGCAACTGCAACTTAATGCTTTAATCGCTTTATCAGAACTAGGAGAAAAACGCAATACTTTCCTCGCAGATATTTATGAACAGCGTAATAATTTTGATGTAGTAACTCAAATTAAATTAGCACGATACTTATCTCAATTCCCAGAATGGCAAGACGAATCTCAACAACTGGTGAACAAGTTACAACAGAATATATATGAAACTGGTAGCACAGCAGTTGTAAGTTTACCAGCTAGTTGGGGATGGATGAGTTCATCTACCACAATGCAAGCACAAGCTTTACGCTTATTTATTGCCAAGCAGAGTAAACCCGAAGTTATAGATAAGTTATTCCAGAGTCTTCTCGCATTGCGACGGGATGGCACATGGCAAACTAACTATAATAATGCCCAAGCATTAATAGCTTTGGTAGAATATAGCCAACTGCAACCGACGCCACCTAATTTTGTTGCCACTGTGCAATTAGCTGGTAATAAGTTAGGAGAAAATCGCTTTGATGGCTATCAAAATCCTAGCTTAAAACTAAATGTGCCAATGAATCAATTACCTCGCGGGCGTCATGATTTAACACTGCAAAAATCAGGTAATGGGACTTTGCACTATCTGGTTGCTTATAATTATCGCTTGCAAGGAAATCAGCCAGGTAGGTTTAACGGTTTACGGGTAACACGGGAAATAAGCAAATTAAATGAAGAGAAAGTTTTACAAAAAACAGGTCTTTACGCTTTTGATAAACCGTTAAATTTAGCATCTGGACAGGTGTTTGATATTGGTTTAGAAATCATCGCTGATCATCCTGTGGATCATGTGGTGATTAAAGATCCGCTACCATCAGGTTTTGAGGCGGTGGATGCGAGTTTTCAAACTACCACAGCTGCATTACAAGCAAAAGCCGATAGCTGGGAACTTGGCTTTAGAAATATCTACCGCGATCGCATTATCGCCTACGCCGACCACCTGGAACCAGGAGTTTATAGTCTGCATTACTTAGTCCGTTCTGTTACTCCTGGTACGTTTTCTTGGCCTGGTGCCCAAGTTCACTTGCAATATGCACCAGAAGAATTTGGGCGTACTGCTGAGTCTACATTGATATTGGAGGATGGGAAGTAATTATTTATGTCATCTTTGGCTACAACAAATCTAAAAATCTTTCCAAGTCTATACGAGCTTGCTTTAAAATCTTAGCTAGGGTGGAACGCTTAACAGCCAAAGTTCGTAAGCTCACTTCAGGTTTTTAGGGAAACTATCAGCAAACCTTAGTCGATATTTATCGAGGCTATAAAACAGAGGGCTTCAAAATCGGCTTACATGTGTTGGATTTAAAGGATGTATTTGTACGGCTATAAAAGTCAGATAATAAACTTCCTCTGGCTGTGCAAAAGTTTGAGCCAGGGTAGTTCAGTTTTAGAGGCAGGTTTTTTCGCATAATTGTGATATTCCGCCTCAGATGTCACACTTGTCAATACCCCTTGACCTGAATGCTTACATTCGCTTTTTGGGAAAAACTTTTTGGTTTAGTGACTTCCAAAAATTAAATTACTCAATTCCTGTAATCCAATACGACTATCCGATTTCTTCTCCCCCTGCTTACCAAAACGATAGATTATTTTTTTATTTGGAAGTCCCTTAGTGAAGATGTTCTTTGCGCCAAGCCTGGGGAGGTAAACCGTGATGTTGGCGAAACTGGCGGGAGAAATGAGACACATCCTGATAGCCCAATGCTTTCGCTATCTTCTCGACTGTCTGATTATTATTTTGGAGTAAAGAACGAGCTCCCGCCATCCGGCGTTTGACAATCCAGCAGTTTACAGTCTCTCCTGTCCGCTTTGCTACTCGGTTAGTTAAGTAAGCAGATGAGTAACCAACAGCAAGAGCCACATCACACAAAGTAATTCCTTGATGATAATGGGCTTCGATAAAGTCGAAAACTTCTTTTAATTCAGGAATGCATGGAAAGATTGACTTATCAGCGATCATGGCTTCTCTACCAAAGGCTTCTCTACGAGAGGCTTCTCTACGAGAGGCTTCTCTACGAGAGGCTTCGCCAACGCCAACGCCAACGCCTCCAGCACTCGATATAGTATTATCTTCAAATACTGATTTTGTAGCTTTCTGGAATTGAATATTGCACCAGTATTGGAGGGTAGCTTGCTTTTCCAAGCGAGTAGCGATCGCTTTGAGCAATTCGTCTAGTGTAGAGGGTTTGCTAAGATAGTCGTCTGCTCCCAATTCCATAGCTTTGCGAACATCTGCTCTGGTACTACTGCCAGTTAAAAAAATGAAAGGAATAATTGCTGTAAGAGGATCTTGGCGTAGCGTAGTTAAAACGCTATAACCATCCATATCAGGCATCGTAATATCGCAAATCACTAAGTCGGGTATGCGCTTTTGCGCTTGCTGGATACCAGCAAGACCGTTGTCAGCACCTATTGTATCAAAACCTTTAGCCTCAAGACCCTTTAAATAAAGATTGCGGGTAACGTTGTCATCTTCAATGACGAGAATTTTATTTGACGATTCGGACATGATTTTCTATTAGTAGAACTTTTTGCAGAAGCTGCTTACTAGACTCTTTGGGAAATATATAAATAGGCATGAGAACAATTACTTTGTTCCCAGAGTTATAATTGTGAAGTTATTAATTAACAACTATCTTAATTTCAACATTCATAACTCGGAACTAGTAAACTCTGAGTTGATTAATGGGAACATCACAGTAAACGTAGTGCCTACACATATTTGACTTTCTACAGAGACTTGACCCTGATGTAAATCTACAAGAGTTTTAAGAATCGATAGTCCTAGTCCAGTACCAGGTATATGATCAATATTACTACCACGGTAAAATGGCTCAAATATTCGTTGTTGATCTGCTACTGAAATACCGATTCCCATATCTTTTACCTGGAAAATTAATTTTTCATTTTTGCAATAGAGTTTCAACTCAATTGCCATGTTGGAGGGGGAATATTTTATTGCATTGTCGAGCAAATTCTTCAATATAGGCTCTAACAATTTTTTATCTATACTCGCTGTTAGTGACTTATCTTGACTTACAAAATAAATCGGATTTTGGCTAACACTCATCTGCATTTGTGCAACTAAATCATTACAAAAATGAACTAACTCAAGTGGTTTTGGCTGAAAGTTTATTTTTGCTGATTCTGCCTTAGAGAAGAACAAAATATCATCCAACATCTGGCCGAGTTGTTCGGTGGCTTTTTGAATGTGATCGAGTAATGGTTGTATTTTCTTCTGTGTGCGTTTGTCTACTTCTTCCTTTAGTAAGCTATTAGAAAATGAAACAATATTTAGTGGAGTCCGGAATTGATGGCAAACCATAGAAAGAAAACGCGCTCTAAGTTCGCTAAGTTGTTTTGCTTGTTCTAAAGCTTGATTAAGACCTAATTCTGCATATTTGTAATCGGTAATATCGATACCTGCAATCAGTTCGACTGGCTTTCCTCCAAAATCCAAAACTCCATCTAGCATGGCAACCGCGCAGGCTAGCCAGCGCTCTGTGCCGTTTTTTGTCAAAATATTTATCTCTTGATATTCAAAGTTACCTGCTTCAGCCTGGTTGCGTACCTGCCTACGTTTTTTGCTTTTAATCAGTCGGCGCAGTTCAAAGCCTGTTAGCAGTTCCTCGGTTGTGTAGCCAGTGAGTTTCTCCACTGCTGGATTTATGTAGCAAAGTCGCGTGCCTTGAATCAGAAAAGTGCTAGCATCTGTCGTTTCTGCTAAAGTCCGAAATCTAGCTGCGTTCAACCGCAATGCTTCTTCAGTCTGTTTCGATTTAGTAATGTCCCAAATACTCCACACTCTACCAATAATTTTGTCCTCCAACAAGTGAGGTTTAGAGTAGTGGGCAAAAGTTCTCCCATCTTTCAACTCCAGAATGTCGTAGCTCTCGAAATCAGATTGGCTAGACACTTCCCAAATCATCCGACTAAACGCTTGTGGGTCTTTAAGTTGGTTCTCAAAAAAGGCTTTGCATCGAGGACATTTCTTAGATAGTATTAGGGACTCCGGGATTTGCCACATATCCACAAATTTCTGATTCAAGCTCAGAATATCTCCCTCAAAGTTAACTGCAACAATACCAATGGCAGTTGATTCCAGAGTAGAACGAAGTAAAGATAAAGATGTTTCTAGTTCTACTTCTTTTGCCTTGAGTTGAGAAAATTCCTGTTGCAAATTGTCTTTAGCATCCTTTAATTCATTAGTCCACTTTTCCACACTCAGTTCAACTATTTCATCAGCTTTCTCACGAGCAAAGGCACAGCCAAATTCTATATTTTGGTCTTTTACATAGCTGATGGATATTTCTACCAGAAAGATCCGACCTCTTTTTGTCCTGTAGCGAGATTTAAAGGTAAGGGAACCCTGTGAAATAATATCTGACCAATTGTGTAAAGAAAAGTCTACATCTATATCATGCAGCCTCATGGATAGTAATTCCTCACGGGAATACTCAGTCATCAGGCAAGTGGCATCGTTGACATAAAGAAACTGCGCGTTTGCTCCTAAACAGAAGGCAGCATCTACAGCATGATTTATTAGAAAGTGAGCAAACTTCATCTCTACTTCTGGTTGTAGCGCCGATTCAGTCTTTGATCTAGCTAATGTATAATCGCCAGAATTCATATTTCTACTTACTCCTAGTAATCAATCAGCACCATAGCTATTAATGAGTTAATAGTCATAACTTACTAAAATCTTTGGTGCACTGTTAGGCTGTTAAAAAATAAAAGGAGTTAGTAAATTAAAAAAGATTACTAACTTAACAAAACTTATCATAGCAATAAAATGTGAATTTTTGAACCAAATTTTCCTAAAAAAAAACTAAATATTTAAAAATTTTTCTTATTGACTTTAACAGTTTTTTATAGCAACACAAAACTTCGACAAATCAAATCCAGATTAGTCAATAAACCTTATTAGATAAGAGTTCAAAACTCTTAATCTATAAGTAGAAAAGATATTTTAAATTTAAACTAGCCCTGCACCAGAGCTAACTAATGGTTCATCAATCTAAAATACCTGGGTTTCAACTGGGGGAAAAGTTAAAGGATAGAAATTTTTATCCTTGCTGAGTGCCAGTCAAGAAAAAGTACTAAGTATTGATATATTTGGTAAGAGCAACGCTTTTCCTTTTGTCAGGAAAAGGTTGATACCCCGCCCCTTGTGGGCGGTCTTTTAACTCAGTACTCTTCATGCCGTGCTCTACTAGGATAGAGTCGTTTGATTTTCAACATAAATTAATTTGCAATGCTGGACTAGCCTTAAACAAACAAATTTTACTGAGCAAATTATTTTCTTAATTTATCTTAACTTACTCTCTCAGCAATTTAACTATAGAAAAATATGCTTAGTCATCCGTCGTAAGAAGTACATCTGTCTCGCAAAAATACGTATATTTTTAGGTATATGATGGTGTTTCTTTTCTCATACAGAAACGCTGTATTCTTATACTAAGTATATATTATTGGATTATATGTCACAAAAAACATTTTATAAACCAATTACATACTGAATGCTTAATCATCTCTCAAAGAAAATATAAAAAGTTAAGAAATAATGTCTTTATCGTTACAAATAATTGACCCAAAGAGTTTTTGGTAGCAATATAAAGACCGCTAAATCGACTCATGTTTTAATTCGGATAAAAAGTTGTCTAAGTCCTAAAGCAAAAGAATTGACAACCAGATCAAAAGATTTTCTATTGTAAATTTGGTAATGTACCGCTTCTGCGATCGCAGAATATCATTTTTTCAGAATGACTAAGTTGAAAATGTCGTAACCACGGTAAAAGCGAAAGAATTGATACCCTCATCAAAAGATTTTTTATTGCAAATAGGTTTTAATCATAGTAATTATCATAAGTTAAGAACCTGCCCAGGCGCTTAAATAAGTATGTTGGTGCAATTAAAGGTAACTATGTAAAGTTTTGTAAAGATAATGAGATGTGCTTGAGTTAAGCTTAGTTGCTCGTTTATATACCTTTACATGGTTTGATTTTTCCCTGCCAACCTACTTAATAAGCACTGTTGTCATTACAATAACAGCAAAAAATCTGACACCTTTTATCAAAAGATTTTTGATTGCACAACAGTCTTTATCTCCTTTATTCTGATCACAAGAAGCACAGTATTGATTGCTGTATGCTTTTCAAAAATCTTTGGTAGTGCGCTCACAAGCATCAATCAGCAGCAATTAACCGTTTCAATCGACCAAGCTAGATCATAGCTGTAAAAGCAACAGAGTTGTTTGTATTAAATATTGCTATTGCTGTGATTGTAAACTAAAAAGCCTTTGTGTAACTTCCTGTAATTATCTAAAACCAATGAGTAAAAACTATACTGGTTCAAACTCTCCTCTAATCACTACTGAGCCATACAAGGAAATTCCATCAAACATATATGTAGAGTCTGTGTCTGACATTTCGCATCAGCTTGATGGATCGGAGAATAACGGGGGAATTCAGCCTTTTTTAGCCAACGAAACAGCCCCAACGCTCTCAGTTGCCGATGCGATCGCTCAGATGTTGGAAAATTTGGGAGTAAGCTACGCTTTTGGTGTTGCCGGTGGTGCAATGGCAAGCCTTTGGGGTGCGCTGTCGAATAGCACTATAGAGGTGTTGAACTTCCGCCATGAAGCAGGAGCAGCATTTGCAGCGACTGAAGCATACTTTGCCAATAATCGCCCCACTGTAGTTTTTACCACAGCAGGGCCGGGGATCACCAACTCCCTCACCGGATTATTTGCGGCTCGTGGTGAAGGTGCAAAGGTGATTCTGCTGTCGGCTTGCACTTCAGCACCGCAGCGTGGACGTTGGGCTATTCAAGAAACTAGCACTTACACCTTGCCCAGTGGGGGAATTTTTACCCCAGGAGCGCTATTCAACTATGCAATCACTATTGAATCTGCGGCTCAATTACCACAGATTTTTCGCAAATTGGCTTTGGCTTTAGCGCAACCGGGCGGATTTGTCGCCCATTTGAGCATTCCCACAGCTGTGCAGACAAGTTTAGTTGAGGATATAGCTTTACCCCAACTAGATGTTTCTCCTTTTGCGATGACTGCTTCAAAAGAAGCGATCGCTAAATCTGTAGAGTTATTATCATCAGGCCCCTTTGCTATCTGGGTTGGTTTCGGTGCGCGTGATGCAGCAGACGAAATCCGCCAACTCGCAGAAAAAACTGGAGCAGCCGTCATGTGTTCACCCCGTGGTAAAGGTATCTTCCCCGAAGATCATCCCCAATTTGTGGGTGTCACAGGTTTAGGGGGTCATGCTTCCGTCTTGACTTATATGGAAGAGCAACTTCCACTACGCACACTCGTATTAGGAACCCGCCTTGGTGAACCAACTTCCTTCTGGAGTTCGGCGCTAGTTCCAAAAGGAGGTTTTGTCCATGTAGATATTGACCCAGAAGTGCCAGGAGTGGCGTATCCACACGTTGAAACTTTCGCGGTTCGGTCTGACATCAAATCCTTTGTGCAAGAGTTGTTGCAGCAATTGCCAGATGCTCCTCATTCCCCAATGTCGCTACCTCATCCAGAACACAAAGCAATTGAACCTCTTCTAGATGTAGATTATCCAGTGCGACCAGAAGTATTGATGGCAGCAATTCAAAAGATCATTGTTGAGGGTAGCGATGCAATAGTCATGGCAGAGTGCGGTAACTCCTTTACTTGGTCAACTCATCTACTGCAATTTGCCCAAGCCAATCGTTACCGAGTCAGCACTGGAGTTGGAGCAATGGGTCACGCCGTCACAGGAGTGTTGGGTGCAGCGCTAGCGAACAATGGTAAAGCTGTAGGTATTGTCGGCGATGGAGCAATGCTGATGAATAACGAAATCAGCACAGCTGTGAAACACAAAATTCCGGCGATCTGGATAGTACTCAACGATGCGCGTTACAACATGTGTCATCAAGGGATGAAAATCTTGGGATTAAAGGGTGCAGACGCAACAATTCCACCAACAAACTTCGCCATGATTGCTCGTGGTATGGGAGCAGAAGCGATTGTAGTCGTTAGAGAGTCAGATATCGAAGCCGCATTAGAACAAGCGATCGCTTCAACAGTTCCTTTTCTGATTGATGTAGTGATTGACGCTGATCGACCAGCACCATCTGGTGGACGTAATAAGAGTTTGGCAGCACAAGGAATTAAATCAAATTCTGCTAAAAATTCAGTCAAACAAGTTTCATTTCCAATGATTTGATTTCGAAAGCTGGCAATTTTATTCAAGTGTTAGAGATACTAAGACACTCGAATAAGGCGGAATTTACACCACAGTTTGGATTCGTCCATTCAGAAAAATATAAAGGATAAATTTGGAAGCTGCAAAACTTTATTTCAGCCAAAAAGTAACCTTTATAAACTGGGATCTGAAATTTGTGATTGTTGAAACCTAAATCTTTTTACTTCATACAATCTTAATCTTTGAGAGTGTTTTTGTGTCTATATCTTTATATTTTGTAATGGTCATTACTTTCTCTAACCAATTCCAAAGAATATCGAGAGGTGAAAATGCTACTATTTGAAACTGTTAGAGAAATGGGTCACGAACAAGTTCTCTTCTGTCACGGTAAAAATCCAGAAATTAAGGCAATTATTGCTATCCATGACACGACTTTGGGCCCAGCGATGGGAGCTACAAGACTCATGCCTTATGTCAACGAAGAAACTGCTTTAAAAGATGCGCTTCGTCTCAGTCGTGGTATGACATATAAGGCTGCGTGTGCTAACATTCCGGCTGGTGGCGGAAAAGCAGTCATTATCGCTAATCCTCAAAATAAAACAGATGACCTGTTGAGAGCTTACGGACGTTTTGTTAATAGCCTGAATGGACGTTTTATTACCGGACAAGATGTCAATATTACTCCTGATGATGTCCGGACAATCAATCAAGAAACTAAATATGTTGTTGGGGTATCAGAAAAGTCTGGCGGGCCTGCTCCCATAACATCACTAGGAGTTTTTCTAGGAATTAAAGCTGCTGTAGAGTCTCGTTGGCAAAGCAAAAGACTTGATGGAATAAAAGTTGCAGTCCAAGGTCTAGGAAATGTTGGTAAAAATCTTTGTCGGCACTTACATGAGCATGAGGTAAAGCTTTTTGTTAGCGATGTAGATCCAGTCAAAGCGGAAGAGGTAAAACGGCTTTTTGGCGCAACTATTGTAGAACCAACCGAAATTTACTCTCTTGATGTAGATATTTTTGCCCCTTGCGCTTTAGGAGGAATTCTTAATAGTCATACAATTCCTTTTTTACAAGCTTCTATTATTGCTGGTGCAGCTAATAATCAATTGGAGAATGAGCAATTACATAGTCAAATGCTTGCTAAAAAAGGAATTCTTTACAGCCCTGATTATGTAATTAATGCCGGAGGACTAATCAATGTTTACAACGAAATGATTGGTTATGACGAAGAAATAGCTATCAAACAAGTGCATAAAATTTATGACACGCTATTAGCAATTTTTGATATTGCTAAACAACAGGGAATTACCACCAACGATGCTGCTAAACGATTAGCAGAAGAGCGGATTAACAGAGGTAAACAAAACAAAAATAAGGCGATCGCAGCTTAATTGTTATTATCTTAAGGAGTGAGAAGTGGAAAAAAATACCTTTGCAACATCAGCTTACATTGCTACTTCACCAGAGAAAGCCTTTGACTACCTTTGTAGTTTAAAGAACTTGGATGAATGGACGCTTTATAGCCGGATGAAAGAGCAAATTGATGAAGATACCTGGCTGGGAAGTGCATCTGGTTATCACAAAAATCTCTATTATCACGTTAAAAAACTAGAAAACCAACTGTTTTATGGCATTGAGTGGCACTGTGGGTTAGAGTATCAGAAATATTTTCAGGTTTACCCTGTTTTACTGTTTCCTACAGACTACATTGAGCCTGGGACAGATGAAAAAGGTGTGTATTTTCACTGGTTGAGTTTTGTTGATCCAAAACGGCAGACTCAGATGATTATGCAGGGAATTCACACAGTACATACTTCCGAGTGTCGGTCTTTAAAAGGTAATTTGGAACGCAAGACTGGTCTTACCGCAGCAGCCAAAGGAAAGCACTTTATTGATACTGACACTATCTATGTTGATGCTCCCATTGAAATCGGCATTGAATACTTAAAAGACTTACAAAACATAGATGAGTGGGCGCATCTACTGCGACCAAATGGTGAGATTAATCTTGAATCAGGTGAATTCAAGGATGAATATGACCAGAAAGTAAAAGTTTCTGTGCGAGTTCATAGTTTGAGTAAATACTACTTAATCGAACAAGAACACTTTTATCCAGACTACGAATATTATCAGCGTTCTGTAGCGCTACTCATCCCAACCGCCTATGCTTTCGCTGATCCCGAAGCTTCTGGTTTTATCCTACATCGGATCACATTCTGGAAAACAGATGGGACTGTTAGCCACGGCAAACTTCAAATTGAAGATTTTGGCGCTGAGAGCATGAACATCAAACGTTTGCTTGAAGCCAAAGCTGGCAATCTCCAATCATTTGATAGGGGAATGAGCTATCTGCCAAAAATTCAAGAATCACTAACTATTAATTACTAATTAAAACCTCCGTATTCCCTGCGTTTAAAAATTACCCCTGAATTCCTCACGATTTTATCCAAAGCTGTATTGCAACACATGAAACTGAAGCCACTTACTATTACTTTTCTCACTTTTTGTGTTGCCACTTTCTCTGGAATGAAAGCTGCCTCAGCTGGATCATTTTCGGTAATCGCCAATGGTCTATATAATGCCGGAGGTTTGAGCTTTGGCCCTGATGGTAATCTCTATGTTACAGAGGCGGGAATAGGGGGAAGTGGAGCTTGTGTTCCACCACCAAGTGGTCAAGGCGGTTCTTTGTGTTATGGCAAAAGTGGTGCAGTTACCAAAATTGAGAATGGTAAGACAGAGCGGATACTTACAGGACTCCCTTCTTTAGCATTACCAGATGGTAGTGGAGGCGCTGGCCCTCGTGACATCAAATTTGATGCTACAGGTAAACCTTATGTTCTGATTGGGTATGGGGCTAATCCAGCCTTCCGCGATCGCAATTTAGGTAACACTGACCTCGGTAAAATCATCGCTCCCGATTTTAATACCAATTCCTGGACGACTATTGCTGATTTAGCTAACTATGAACTCGCCAACAATCCCGATGGTGGTGATGTCGATAGCAATCCCTTGGGTTTGCTAATCGATGGCAATAAGTTAGTTGCATCTGATGCAGGTGCAAACGACTTACTCAGTGTTAACACTGATGGGAGGAATTTACAGGCAATTGCTGCGTTTCCCCAAGACATATTGACTAATCCTATCTTTCCACCCTCCGGTACCCCATCCAACGAACCGGCACAGGTGCCATCTCAAGGTGAAGCGGTGCAATCACAGTTTGCAACTCAAGCAGTACCCTCAAGTGTGGCAAAAGGGCCTGATGGTGCTTATTATGTCAGCCAATTTACTGGTTTTCCCTTCCCAGAAGGTGGGGCAAAAATCTATCGAGTTGGTGCTGATGGCAAGCCAACAGTCTTTGCAGATGGTTTTACACAACTCACAGACTTGGAATTTGATCCTGAGGGCAATTTGTATGCTTTGCAGTACGCCAATCAGTCAGCCTGGAAGGGTAATTTTGATGGTTCTGTAATCAAAATAGCTACTGATGGGACACGCACAACTCTTCTGAGTGGCAATGGATTAGAGTCACCTAGCGCCTTGACTATTGGTTCTGATGGTGCAGTATACGTCACAAATCGAGGCGATCGCCCAGGACTTGGACAAGTTCTCAGAATTGAAAATACCAAATCTGTCCCTGAACCTGATTCTGCTTTAGGTGTATTAGTGATCGGTGCTTTGGGCGTTGGTTTGTTGCACAAGAAGAGAACTACCCAACCACCCATAGATAGAGTTGTGGCGCTCAAGTAAAAAGTTTCAAACCAATATCAGTGCCTCTCAAAAGGGCATTGTCTACTCTGCGTTTCTTAAAGACTGAGATTCGTTGTCTTTAAAACCATAAAAGTTTCCACTTATTTAATTCTCAATCTCCAAAGGTATGAAACTCAAGTCATTTGCTCTTACATCTGTTACATTTTGTTTTACCGCTATTTGTGGAACACTATCTGCACAAGCTGCAACCCTAACGCCATATACCAGTGGGATCAGTAATGCACGAAGTGTTAGCTTTGGCCCTGACGGCAGTATGTACGTAGCAGAGCCAGGTATCGGAGGAAACGGAAATTGCCAACCATCTCCGAGTACGCTGTTTCAGCCTATCTGTGCTGGTAACACTAGTTCACTCGTCAAAGTTTCACCAGACGGCACCCAACAGCGTCTACTTAATAACTTTGAGTCTCTAGCAGAACAACCTTCAGGCAATCAAGGGGCCGGTATTGAAGACGTGCAATTTGACTCTAAAGGAGATGCTTATCTTCTGACTGGGTATGCTGGTTATCCAGGAAACCGTGATCCAGAAGCATTTAAACTAGGTACTCAATCCCCTATCCCACAAAATCAACTTGGTAGTTTTCCGCCATCAACAGCCGATAAAGTACTGAATACCCCGCTTTTAGCACAACTGTACAAAGTTGACTTGAAGACGGGAGCGCTCAACAGTATTTTTGACTTTGCCAAGAATGAAATCACCAAAAATCCAGACAAAGGGGATGTGGTTACCAATCCCTATGATCTGACTATTAATGGCGATAATGCTTATGTTGTTGATGGGGGTGGGAACGCTGCTTACAAAATTAAACTTGACGGAAGTAAGTCTGAGGCGATCGCAATTCCGAAAAACATCATTAGTAAGTCAGATTTGCCACCAGGATTACAATTACCTCCTGGGCTATTAGAGGAGCTTCCAGGAGGAAAAACAGCAATTCAATCAGTACCCACAGGTGGCGCAATTGGCCCCGATGGAGCTTTATACGTTGGCGAATATACGGGTTTTCCTTATCCAGCAGGTAAATCACGGATTTTCCGTATTGGCGACGATCTCAAACCAGAAGTTTTTCTGGATGGATTTACTCATATCACCGACCTAACCTTTGATGAAAAAGGCGATTTGCTCGTCTTACAGTTCAGCGACAAGTCCCAGTTAGGGGGTGACATCACAAATCTACCTGGTTCTCTGATCCAAGTTGCTCCTGATGGCACTCGCACAACACTTGTTGCAGCAGGTCAAGGGTTAGATTCGGCTGATGGAATTGATATTGGCCCTGACGGCAAGATTTATATTACCAATCAGGGTGTCGGCAAAGGACGAGGGGAGGTTGTTCGGGTGGATGGTATCGTTACGCAAGTAGTCCCCGAACCTGGTTCAATAGTTGGCTTATTAGTACTTGCTGGTGTAGGGGCAACTGCTGCTCGTGCCAAGCGCAAACGCCAAGAAAAGTTGGGTGAAGAGTTGCTAGCCAAAGCAGAGACTCTCTAATTCCTCTTTCCCTGGCTCTGTCAGGGAATGCTTACAAAATAGGCTGCTGCCTCACACAGAAAGTTGCATTTCAAACAAGAGGCAGCAGCCCAAATTTCCGGGTTCCCAAACTAGGACTGGGAACAAAATTAGTCTAGGAAAAAGTATAACTCATACAACCAGGACTTCAAACTCATGGGTTTAGTCAAAAATTTGTCAATCGGCATTCTCGGTACTGGATTCTTGGTGTTGGCAACAGCAGCCCAAGCCAAGGCTGTAACATTAACTTACGACAGAAGTATCGGCGAACCAGGCTTCGGCCCTGGGCAACTGTTTGTTCCCCAAGGCATAGCGGTGGATGACCAAGGGAATACCCTCATATCTAACGGACGCGGTGTTAACCCGGATGGTACTCCTAACTACAACCTCGGTGACAAAATTGAAAAATTTAGTCCAAGCGGTCAGTATATTGGAGCAATTGGCTCCGGCGGCACAGGACCCGGACAGTTTGACGAGCCAACAACTGTAGACTTTAATCCCGTAACAGGGGATTTGTATGCAGGTGATGTTTACAACAACCGCATCAATCAATTCGATCCTCAGGGTAACTTTATTAGATCCTTTGCAAACGGAGATTTTACCCCTCGTATAAATGATAGGCTTTTCTTTGGACCATCTGGTGTAACATTTGACAAAACTGGTAACGTTTACGTTGGTGATTTCAACGGCGAAAGAATCCTTAAATTCACACCTGACGGAAAGCAAATTGGTGTCATTGGTGGCACTGTGGGCACTGGACTTGGAGAAACTCAAGGTGTAGCAGGTATAAGAATTTCCCCAGTCAGTGGAAATATCTTTCTAGCTGACCAGTATAACAACCGCGTTAAAGTACTCGATCCAAATGGTAAACCTCTGTACACATTTGGTTCAGCAGGTAGCGGACCTGGACAGCTTCTTAACCCAATTGGTATCGAAGTGGACGACCAAGAGAATGTTTATGTAGCTGATGCTATCAACAGCCGCGTTCAGGTATTTGATAAAAACGGTAAATTCTTGACTTCCTACGGTCAACCAGCCCTAGATGCATCAGGCAAACCAGTCCCGCCTCCAGGATTAACTGACCCCCCATTTGGCAACCCCCTCGACCTCACTCCAGGCAAATTTAACTGGACGGGTGGGACAGCCCTTAAAGATAACAAGCTTTATGTGGGCGATTTCTTCCAAGGTCGCGTCCAAGTGCTAAACGTAGAGGGCAGAACTCAAGTACCTGAATCTAGTTCAATATTGGGTTTAGCATTACTTGGATTTGGGGCTGCTACCGTTACATTGAAGAAACGTGGGCAACAAAAGCCAGTCTTCAGTTTAGAGAAGGAACTGCAAAAACAGTGCTGAGTTTTGATGCTTGAATAATAGTTTCGTAGGGTAGGTTAGCCAAGGGTATAACGCACCATCTCAATAATTTTGGTGCGTTACGCTTCGCGGTAACACACCCTACTGGCTCCCCTAATAAATTTTCAAAACAAGGGAGATAAAAACTGGGTAACACAACAAAGCCAACATTATCAAGGTGCTTCCAGGACATTAACAGCTCATGCACATTCTGATTTATTCATATAACTATCATCCAGAACCAATTGGTATTGCACCTTTGATGACTGAACTAGCAGAAGGGCTGGTGAAGCGAGGGCATCAAGTGCGGGTAATCACAGGTATGCCTAACTATCCTCAGCGCCAGATTTACGATGGGTATCAGGGTAAGTTATACGTTACTGAACAGAAAAATGGTGTCAGAATTCAACGTAGTTACCTGCGGATTAAGTCTAAACCTAACCTTCTAGATCGGCTACTGCTAGAGTTGAGCTTTGTCTTTACGAGTTTGCCACAAGCGCTCAAGGGCGAACGACCTGATGTAATTCTTTCAACAGTACCGCCACTATTAGTTTGCTTACCTGCAACCTTAATAGGTTGGTTATACAACTGCCCAGTAGTGTTGAATGTGCAAGATATCCTCCCAGAAGCTGCCGTGCGTGTTGGGCTAATTAAAAATAAGTTGATGATTCTCGCTTTGGAAGCGTTAGAAAAATTTGCCTACCGAACTGCACATACCGTTAGCGTGATTGCCGATGGCTTTGTAGATAATTTAATAAATAAAGGTGTACCTGCTAATAAAATTGCCTGCATTCCCAATTGGGTGAATCTAAATTTTATCCGCCCTTTACCGAAGGATAAAAATTCTTGGAGAGCTAGCCATCAACTCGATGGTAAATTTGTAGTACTTTATTCAGGTAATATTGCTCTGACGCAAGGTTTGGAAACAGTAATAGAAGCAGCAGCTCACTTGCGTCATCTAAAAGAAATTGTCTTTGTTATAGCTGGGGAATCCCAAGCTCTCGAAAGGTTGCAAAAACATTGTCTTGCTTGTGGAGCAGATAACGTTTTGCTTTTACCATTGCAACCGCGAGAAAAACTACCACAAATGTTAGCAGCCACAGATGTCGGGTTGATTGTGCAAAAGCGCAATGTGATTTCCTTCAATATGCCTTCTAAAATACCACTGCTGTTAGCCAGTGGTCGCCCAATTGTGGCTTCAGTTCCCGCCACTGGGACTGCTGCCAAAGCTATCCGAGAAAGTAACGGTGGCATTATCGTTGAGCCAGAGTCGGCAGATGCTTTGGCAGCGACGGTATTGGAATTATATAATCAGCCAGAATTAGCAGCGCAATTAGGGCGTAGAGGAAGAAAGTTTGCGGTAGAAAACTATTCCTTTGAGCAAGCATTAGATCGGTATGAAGAGTTATTTTCTGATGTAATTGCCAAAGGAGCAACAACTTTGGATATCTTGCCCGAAATGAGTTCTAAAGAATCACTTGTTGATATTTGAAAATTGGGGACAGCAAAAATGCCTTTGAAATCCTCTTATTCAGATCAGCTTAAAAAAACTGACCAAAGCTTGATCGCCTTATTGAGCGATCGCCTATCATTATTAGCAGCATCAGAATTTCTTTCTTTAGATGAACAACTGGCTAGTGTGGCTCCCCTACTTGCTGAAGCTGGTATTCCTGAGTCTGTTTGGGCAAGTGTAATAAATAGTTGTTATGCCACTTTAATTCCTAAATGTGCAACAAATCATCTTAGCCTCCGACAAATTACCATCATCGGTGGACGTGGCAGGATGGGAAGATTATTTAAAGAGCAGCTTCAGCAAATAGGTCACAATGTTAGTGTTCTCGAACATGAAGATTGGGAGTATGCAGATAAACTGTTAAGTCAGGCAGAATTAGTATTAGTAAGCGTTCCTCTTGAATATACAGTTGATGTTATCAAGCGTGCAGCTAAATACCTTACCCCAAATACAGCTTTATGTGACATCACGAGTGTAAATACTCAGCCAACTCAAGCAATGCTCGAACACCATTCAGGCCCAGTTATGGGTTTACATCCAATGTTTGGGCCAAATATAAAATCGTTTTTAGGACAAAAAGTGGTAGTGTGTCCAGGTCGAAACGATGATTCATTTCAATGGTTATTAGATTTTCTTAAAAGTCAAGGTGGGGAGTTGATTGTTTGCACGCCTGAAGAACATGATCAAATGATGGTGATTATTCAAGCAACGCAGCATTTCTGTAGATTTAGTCTTGGTATTTTCTTAGCACAAACAAGGGTTGACATAGAGCAAAGTCTAACAATGTCAACTCCTAACTACCGTCAAGAAATTGACATTGTTAAACGTTTGTTTTCTCAAAATCCTCACTTATGTGTTGATATTATGTTAGCTACAGAAGAGAGGTGTGATGCAATTAAGTCTTTAGCTAAGACTTACAGCCGTTTAGCGAAACTGGTGTTGAGGAAAGATAGAGACGCATTAATTCAAGAATTTGAAAATACTCAAAGCTTTTTTGAAGATAAAATTAATCCTTTGCTACAGCCTTTAAAAACAACGGCTAAAACGTCTCTACAACCAGATTTTAAACCACAGATGCACAAAAATATTAGCATTTAAGGAACAAAAAATATGCTGATAGACATATTTCACGATCCTGTTTGTCCCTGGTGCAGAATTGGAATAAAGAATTTGTTTGATGCACTGGCACAATGGCAAGAAAAAGAAGTAGATATCCGCTGGCATCCCTTTATTCTCGACAATGCTGTTCCTGCTGACGGGTACGAATTTTACAGCTTTATGCGAAATAGAAAAGGTATCAAAGCGGAAGAACTGCAACATCTGTTTGATTCTACACGACGCGCAGGTGAGGCAGCTGGAGTCAAGCTACATTTTGACAAAATCCGTTTGGCTGTCAATACTAAGCTTTCTCACAAACTGATTGCACTCGCACCAGCAAACGTAAAAAATGATGTCGTAGAAGCCATTTATAAAGCTTACTTTGAAAACGGTTTGAATATCGGAGATATTGACGTTCTAATTACTATAGGTACAGCTTACAAAATGGATTCTAGGGAATTACGGCTGCAATTAAATGATGATGCTGCGGTTAAAGCCTTTGTGGCTGAATCAACATTTGCTCTGCCAAATGGCATCAACAGTGTGCCGTTCTTCGTCATCAATAACAAAGTCAAGATAAATGGTTCTCATTCGGTAGAAATGTTCCTTCAAGCTTTGAATCGTGCCGCACTTATAGATAGATCAGCAAAAATATGGTAGTTGAGATCAAGCAAAAAAGTAGATTCAATCTGCAACCAATTCATCAACGTGTTTCGGTTACTTTCAACTACGAGGTTTACTTCACCCAAAATTTATTTGAGTTGAAAAACCCGACGCTAGCGCAAGTGATTACAGCGGATGGGGAGACAAAGCCTAAGAAAGTAGTTGCAGTGGTAGACGCAGGAATATTGCAGTATCAACCTGAATTGGTTAAGCAATTAGTAGCGTATACCAAGTTTTATGCAGAGGTGCTAGCGATCGCAGCCCAACCAATGATAATTTCGGGAGGAGAAGCTGCCAAAAATGATCCCACTTTGCCAGAGAAAATCCACCAACAGATTGAAGCAGCCGGATTATGTCGCCACTCCTACATATTAGCGATCGGGGGCGGGGCTGTGCTGGATTTGGTAGGATATGCTGCTGCAACTGCTCACCGGGGAATTCGCGTCATTCGCATTCCGACAACGGTGTTAGCGCAAAATGATTCCGGGGTTGGAGTAAAAAACGGCATCAATGCCTTTGGTAAAAAGAACTTTCTGGGCACATTTGCGCCACCTTATGCAGTTATAAATGATTCTACCTTTTTGACAACCCTAGACGATCGCGATTGGCGTTGTGGGATCGCAGAAGCAATCAAAGTAGCGCTGATTAAGGATGCTAACTTTTTTCATTTTATCTATTTCCATACCGCAGCCCTTGTGCAGCGAGACATGGACACTATGCAAGAGATCATCTATCGTTGCGCTCAGTTACATCTAGAACATATTGCCAATAGCGGCGATCCTTTTGAAATGGGTTCGTCTCGTCCCCTGGATTTTGGACATTGGGCGGCTCATAAACTGGAGCATTTGACAGATTATCGTTTGCGTCATGGCGAAGCAGTTGCGATCGGTATTGCTTTGGATAGTACCTATTCTTATCTTTTAGGACTGCTGGATTGTTCAGAATGGCAACGGATATTAAATACTTTGTTGGCGTTGGGTTTCACGTTGTATGTGCCAGAAATGGATGAGAAGTTATCACAACTGGAACATCCTGATTGTCTGTTCCGGGGTTTAACCGAGTTCCGGGAACACTTGGGTGGAGAATTGACTTTAACGCTGTTACAACGTATTGGAAAAGGAATTGAAGTTCACGAAGCGGATTTGTTTTTGTACAGGCAAGCAATATCGCTATTGCGGAAGCTTTAAGGTTCTTTTTAGTGGTGAATTGAGGGGTGAATTTTAAACGTATAGGTACTTCGCCTTTCCACAGGGTAGGAACACTGAGTAATGCAGAGGTTTGATGCAAGGCAATTTTTTCGTTATAAATTTGTGAGAGCATCTACTACTTTTGAGGGAGGCGGAGACTTTTAAATAGTGTTTTTAGGAAAAGTACTAGAAAAGCAATATAAAAAGCGAATAAATTGACACTAAATCGAAAAAATATTCAATGTCTTGTCTGCTTGATATCTAGTACTCTTAAATAAGAAGAAGAAATTGTATTTATATTTTTAACAAATAATCAGTAAATTAAAAAAGTTTAATTATATGAAAATTAAATTATATAGATTTATATTTATCTATACATAAATAATGATTGCTCTCAAATAATGACTGATTAATAACTACTTCAGAGAAGTTACTCATGATTTTTAATTCCTATTGCTACAAAACTTTTGGTGGTGTAACTGTTTATCGCTCCATGACAGAAGTTAAGATGGACACTGCCCTTGAAGATGTTCTGTTCCACTTAAATTCTCAACGTGGAGGCTTGCTAAGGAGCAGCTACGAATATCCAGGGAGATACAAGAGATGGGCGATCGGATTTGTCAATCCACCATTGGAATTGACTACACAGCAGAATACTTTTACTTTGATAGCGTTGAATGAACGCGGCCAAGTCCTTTTACCATTCCTCTTAAAGCGCTTATCCCAGTCAGAAAAAATTGAGAAAGTCACCCAAGATAATAACCATATTGTAGGCTTTGTTAAACCTGCCAAAAAATTATTCGCTGAAGAAGAACGTAGTAAACAACCTTCAGCATTTACTGTTATCCGGGAAATTCTATATACTTTTACTAGTGAAGAAGACGAGCATTTAGGCTTATATGGTGCGTTTGGTTACGACTTAGTTTTTCAGTTTGAACCAATTACCCAACGTCTGGAACGTCCTACAGATCAGCGTGATTTAGTGCTTTATCTGCCAGATGAATTAATAGTTGTTGACTATTATCAGCAACGCGCATTTCGTTTACAATATGAATTTGAAACAGCGCATGGCAGCACTAATAATCTTCCTCGAACAGGTGAGTCTGTAGATTATCGTGGAAAACATCTTCTCCCGAATAAAACTGCTGACCATAAAGTAGGCGAGTATGCCAAAAAAGTTGAGCTTGCACTCGATTATTTCCGCCGAGGCGATTTATTTGAAGTTGTTCCTAGTCAAAACTTTTTTGAAGGCTATGAAGACCAACCCAGCAAGTTATTTGAAACTTTAAAGGAAATAAATCCTAGTCCTTATGGATTTATTTTTAATCTAGGTGGAGAATATCTAATTGGCGCATCTCCAGAAATGTTTGTGCGAGTTGAAGGAAAGCGGGTAGAAACCTGTCCAATTAGTGGTACCATTAGCCGGGGACAAGATGCTCTTGATGATGCGGTGCAAATTCGTCATTTACTCAACTCCCACAAAGACGAAGCTGAGTTGACGATGTGTACTGATGTCGATCGCAATGACAAATCCCGAATCTGTGAACCTGGCTCAGTACAAGTGATTGGTCGTCGCCAAATTGAATTATATAGCCACTTAATTCATACAGTAGATCATGTTGAGGGGACACTGCGATCGCAATTTGATGCCTTAGATGCATTCTTGAGCCATACTTGGGCGGTTACAGTCACCGGCGCACCCAAAAGAGCCGCAATAGATTTTATTGAACAGCATGAAAAGAGCGCTCGACGTTGGTATGGTGGAGCAGTTGGCTATTTAAATTTCAATGGGAATTTAAATACTGGATTAATTCTGCGGACAATCCGATTAAAAGACTGCATCGCTGAAGTGCGAGTTGGTGCTACTGTCCTTTATGACTCCATACCACAAGCAGAAGAACAAGAAACAATTACTAAGGGTGCTGCTTTATTTGAGACGATTCGTCGTGTTAAGCAAACTAGTCAGAAAATTGATCAGTCTAGTTCTATAAAATTAAGTAAACACATCCCAGGTGTAAAACCTGGCAGTGTAAAACCTGACAAACGCATCTTACTAATAGACTATGAAGACTCATTTGTTCATACCCTAGCCAATTACATTCGCCAAACTGGTGCAAGTGTTACTACACTCCGTCATGGTTTCTCGGAATCGCTATTCGACACAGAACGCCCTGACTTAGTTGTTTTATCTCCTGGCCCTGGTAGACCAAGTGATTTTCGGGTTTCAGAGACTGTCGGTGCCCTTCTTCATCGCCAAATTCCTATTTTCGGAGTTTGTCTAGGACTGCAAGGCATCGTTGAAGCTTTTGATGGAGAATTGGGAGTTCTCAACTATCCTCAACACGGTAAATCCTCACAGATTTTCGTCACTGATTCAGATTCTGTTACCTTCAACAATTTACCAGAATCTTTTACAGTAGGTAGATATCACTCATTGTTTGCCCTACCGGAACGTTTGCCAAAAGAACTGAAAGTAACAGCGATGTCTGATGACGACGTAATTATGGGCATTGAACATCAGACACTTCCCATCGCCGCCGTTCAGTTTCATCCAGAATCAATCATGACTCTAGCCGGAGAAGTCGGTTTGGAAATCATTAAAAATGTGGTGCGTGCATATACTCAAACCAAAGAATCATTAGTTATTAAGCATGGGTCATAAGGCATGGAGCATTGGGCATTGGAAGAGGCAGAGGAGCCAAAGGGCAGGAGGAAAGACTACTGTAACTTCTCCTCTGCTCCCCCTGCTCCCCCTGCTCCCCCTGCTCCCCCTGCTCCCTACTCCCCACTCTTCCTAGCAGTTTATGACTAACCAAGTTGCCCCTCCCCGCCATATTCTTGAAGAAATTGTGTTGCATAAAAGGCAAGAAGTTGCACAAATGCAGCAAGAACTGCCTTTAGCTTCCTTGCGACAACAGCTAAATGCAACTTTGAGTGTGCGAAATTTCTTGACTGCTTTAAAAGAAAATCCCAATCAACCTAGCTTAATTGCCGAGGTAAAAAAAGCATCACCTAGCCGTGGGATTATCCGCGCAGATTTTGACCCTGTTGGTGTTGCTCAAGCTTATGAACGAGGTGGTGCAGCTTGTTTATCAGTCTTGACTGACCAAAAGTTTTTTCAGGGCAGTTTTGATAATCTGCGGGCTGTGCGATTACAAGTAGCATTACCCCTACTGTGTAAGGAGTTCATCATTGACCCCTATCAAATTTATTTAGCACGGACAGCAGGTGCAGATGCTGTCTTGTTAATTGCTGCTATCTTATCAGATCAAGAACTTCAGACTTTTTTGCGAGTGATTCATGATTTAGGCATGAATGCACTGGTAGAAGTCCATACCTTGGCTGAATTGGATCGGGTGCTAAAGCTTGAGGACTTACGTTTAGTAGGAATCAACAATCGCAATTTAGAAGATTTTAGCCTTGATTTAGGAACAACACAGCAACTTTTAGCACAGCGCCAACAAAAATTACAAAGTTTGGATATCACCGTCGTCAGCGAATCTGGATTGTATACACCTGCTGATTTATCTTTTGTCGCTGAGGCTGGTGCGCGTGCAGTTTTGATCGGAGAGTCTTTAGTTAAACAAAGCGATGTAGAACAAGCTGTGCGTACTTTGTTAAAACTTGATCCTCCCTAACCCTGCTTTATTAAGGAGGGAATGAGAGTAAGCCTTTCTAAGGCGGTTGAGTGGCTCTTTGCGAAAATAGGCTTCTCGCTGAAGGTGGGTAAAGGGGACATTTAAGGGATCATAGAAAATAATTCTTCCCTTTTCCCTTCCCCCTTAACCCTTTCCCTGTTCCTGATTTTGCTTTGAGGCAATTGTATGAAAGCGATGGTGATTACAAACTTCGGAAGTCCAGAAGTCTTTGCAGAAAGTGAAGTGGATAAACCAACACCAAAGAACAACGAAGTTTTAGTCAAGGTTTATGCCACCTCCGTGAACCCAGCCGACTGCGGGGTGCGCCAAGGAATTTTTGGGCCAAGGGTAAAACTGCCTGCAATTCTCGGCTTTGACGTTTCCGGTGTCCTTGAGGCAGTGGGCGAAAATGTTAGGGATTTTCAGGTGGGTGACGAAGTTTATTATGCCATCCCACATGAAGAAGGTGGTGGTGCTAATGCAGAGTATCATGTCGCAAATGAATCAACTATTGCCAAAAAGCCCACAAATATATCTCATTTAGAAGCTGCTAGCGTACCTGTGGCAGGGGGTACAGCATGGGCTGCACTTATCATTAGAGCAAATATCAAAATCGGTGAAACTGTGTTGATTCATGGTGGTGCAGGCGGTGTCGGCACATTCGCTATTCAAATAGCTAAAGCGGCAGGTGCTTATGTTTACACAACCTGCGGCAATTATGATATCGATTTTGTCAAGTCCATCGGTGCAGACAGAGCGATCGATTACCGCAACGAAGACTTTATTAAGATCATTATGCAGGAAACAGGCGGTGCAGGTGTTGACGTAACCTTTACTACTGTTGGCGGCGAAATTTTAGCTAAAAGTTTGGCGGTTACAAAAGCTGATGGTCGCGCTGTCACTATAACAGGCGTGACAGGTGACTTCAACATCGCTATTTTCAAAAATATTACTGTCCACTTTACACACTTAGATTGCACCCGTCCTAAGCTTGATGCCTTGAGAAACCTAATTGAACGGGGTGATATCAATCCAGTTGTCAGTAAAACTTTTTCACTTCATCAAGTGGGACAAGCGCATAAAACGTTTGAGGAAGGCGGTGAGGGTGTACGCGGCAAGATTGTTGTACAAGTTGTATGAGTCAACGTTTATGATTTATCGCTCATGGTTAATTTGTGTCTTTGTGTAAACCATTACCTATTGCTAGAATCTCCAATCTAAAAAAATGAAGCTTTGATACTCGACGACGGAGTTAAAAGACTCGTTAACGGAGCTAAAAGACTCGTTAACGGAGCTAAAAGACTCGTTGACGGAGCTAAAAGACTCGTTAACGGAGCTAAAAGACTCGTTAACGGAGCTAAAAGACTCGTTGACGGAGCTAAAAGACTCGTTGACGGAGCTAAAAGACTCGTTGACAGAGCTAAAAGACTCGTTAACGGAGCTAAAAGACTCATTCACGAGGTTCAAAGACTCGACGACAAAAAATCTAGGGTGAACATCGCTAATTGCTAAATGTTGATTCTTCCAGAACTATTAATTAATCATTAACCATTTTTTTGAATGACTTCTATCTCTGATTCCTTTCAAACTTTACGCGATCGCCAACAGTGTGCTTTAATCCCTTTTATCACAGCAGGCGATCCTAACTTAGAAACCACTGCCGAGGCTTTACGTATCTTAGATCGCAATGGTGCTGACTTCATCGAGTTGGGCGTTCCCTACTCCGATCCTCTAGCAGATGGGCCTGTAATTCAAGCAGCAGCAACCCGCGCTTTGCAAAAAGGCACGAAATTAGACCAAGTGCTAGAGATGTTGCACATGGTGATTCCTAGCCTAAAAGCGCCGATAATTCTATTTACTTACTACAATCCCATTTTGTACCGGGGTATTGAGTCGTTTTTGGCGCAAATTGCTACTGCTGGGGTGCAAGGATTGGTAGTACCAGATTTACCCTTAGAAGAAGCAGAAGAATTAATCCAAACTGCTGCATCTTTCGGAATTGAGGTAATTTTACTCGTAGCTCCTACCAGTTCTAAAGATAGAATTGAAGCGATCGCTCGTCAATCTCACGGTTTTATCTACCTGGTAAGCGTTACAGGTGTTACAGGTGTCCGCGCTCAAATTCAAGACCGTGTAAAGTATTTAATTAGAGATTTGCAAAGCATCACCGATAAACCCATTGGCGTTGGTTTTGGCATCTCAGGGCCAGAACAAGCACATCAAGTAAGGGAATGGGGAGCAGATGCGGTGATTGTTGGTAGTGCCTTTGTTAAAAGGTTAGCTGAAGGTAGCCCAACTGAAGGATTGCAAGCAGTAGAAAAGCTTTGTCAAGAACTTAAAACAGCCATTACAGAAAGTCGGCGCGAAAGTCCATCTCTTCAGGAGGTGGGATAAATTCACCCGCAAACTTAGTAAATAGGCAATAGGGAATAGGGAATAGGGGATTAATTTCTCTTTCTCCCCCCTGCCCCCTGCCCCCTGCCCCCTGCTTCCATTAAGATAATGAAACTCCTGCTGAAATCCGTCAAAATATTAATTTATAGCCTACTTCTAGTTAGCGCCTGTGCTATTACAGTCTTTGCCCATGATCGCACTGATCACAGACAATACGAATATCATTGGCATTACAATTTTCCAGCAAAACAGGCTCACCTAGCTGTAAGAAAAAACGTAACTGACCTGACATCAGCAGAGAAAACAGCTTTCGTTAAAGCTATCAAAACCTTAAAAACGATAATTCCCGCAGGTAGCAAGCTCAGTATTTACGACCAATTCGTTGCCATACATCTAGGGGCAACACGCTTGATTCATAATCATAAAGGACATTCCGATGGTTCTGTTCACGAACTTGCTCATGAAAATGCCGCATTTTTCCCTTGGCATCGAGAATATATCCGCAGATTTGAACAAGCTTTGCAAGCAGTAGACCCAACTGTTAGCCTACCATACTGGGATTGGACTGACGCCAAAGCACTTGATGTGATTTTTAACGATGACTTTCTTGGTTCTAACGGTCAAGGAGTAACCATCAAAATTCCAAATCAGGGAAACTTTACAGGCGGCCCAGTGCCTGGGGCTTTTTCTGCTGCAAATGGCTGGGTTATGAATCCAGCATTAAACATTGACCCAGATACCGGAACATCTTTAGGTACATCACTTGTCCGGTTTCTCCGACTACCTCCTGCGAGTGATTATCCTGTGCCCAAAAAAGATATTCAGCGTGTCCTTGCTCTTAATGATTATTCTCTATTTCGCCCTGCTTTGGAAGGATTTATCTCTATAGATGAGCAGGGTAAAGTCACGCCAGGAGGATTCATCCACAACTACATTCATGCTTTAGTCGGTGGGGTACAGATAGACGCAACTACGACACCGATAAAGTTTAAGAGTCTGGGTACGATGAGCAATATACCAAGTTCGCCCTATGACCCAGTGTTTTGGTTGCATCATGCCAACGCAGACCGCCTCTGGGCTGAATGGCAAGACAACGGTCATAAAGGCAGCGATTTTTATCCTCCCGATGGTCATAGTCAGCCTTATGGACACAATCCTAAAGACCTAATGTGGCCTTGGGACGGCGGTATGTCTAACCCGAAAGCTACGGCGTTAGGAGATTTACTATCGCTATTACCAAATTTTAACTCTGACGATTTGGTACGCCCTATAGACGTTTTGAATCACAGGGAACTGGGCTATATCTACCAAACCTCTGAAAAGAAAACGCGAAAAGAATCTTATCTCTGGGATAAGTTCTAAAAATTTAGAACCAGACGCTTGGAACCCCTCTTCCATTCCTCTCCTTTGCTCCTGAGAGGCTTTGATTCTTATTTCCCAACGCTAGAAGGGAAGGGGTTGGGGGTTAGGTTTGAGAGAAAGTTGCACACAGCGTAACAAGAGTAAAAAATACTTAAAGTTTAAAGGATTTTGAACTATGGTAAGCATACAAGATATCAAAGCTGCGATTTCATCTACGACCGTGCAACCTGACCTTTTAGGCAGGTTTGGAAAATTCGGCGGTAAATACGTTCCCGAAACCTTAATGCCTGCATTAAGTGAGTTAGAAATTGCGTTTCATCAATATCGCAATGAGTCAAGTTTCCAAGCAGAACTGCAAAACCTACTGCGGGATTATGTAGGACGACCCAGCCCATTATATTTTGCTGAACGCCTGACAACAAACTACGCTAGACCAGATGGCACGGGAGCGCAAATTTATTTAAAGCGTGAGGATTTAAATCATACAGGCGCTCACAAAATTAATAATGCTTTGGCTCAAGTGTTACTCGCTAAACGCATGGGCAAGAAGCGGATTATTGCAGAGACAGGTGCAGGCCAACATGGCGTAGCTACTGCAACTGTGTGTGCGCGGTTTGGTTTGAAATGTGTGATTTACATGGGTGTCCACGATATGGAACGCCAAGCCCTGAATGTGTTTCGGATGAAGTTGATGGGAGCAGAAGTACGTCCAGTAGAGGCAGGTACGGGAACTCTCAAGGATGCAACTTCTGAAGCAATCCGTGATTGGGTAACGAATGTGGAAACAACCCATTACATCCTGGGTTCGGTTGCAGGGCCCCATCCCTACCCGATGATTGTCCGTGATTTCCACGTGATAATCGGTGTAGAAACTCGCGCTCAATCTCTAGAAAAATGGGGAGGATTACCAGATATTCTCCTGGCTTGCGTGGGTGGAGGTTCCAATGCGATCGGCTTATTCAATGAGTTTGTGCATGAACCTTCGGTGCGTCTAATTGGAGTCGAGGCGGCGGGTGAAGGTGTAGATACAGAAAAACACGCTGCTACCTTGACAAAAGGAAAAATAGGTGTGTTGCACGGTGCAATGAGCTATTTGCTGCAAGATGATGATGGTCAAGTAATCGAAGCTCATTCAATTAGCGCCGGATTGGATTATCCTGGCGTTGGCCCTGAGCATAGTTATTTAATGGATCTTGGTCGCGCCGAATATTACAGCGTTACCGATAAGCAAGCCTTAGAAGCATTTCAAAGACTTTCGCAACTAGAAGGGATTATTCCAGCCTTAGAAACTGCTCATGCGATCGCTTATTTAGAAACCCTTTGTCCTCAGTTAGAAGGCAGTCCCCGCATCGTCATCAATTGTTCTGGTAGAGGTGACAAGGATGTGCAAACCGTCGCAAAAATCCTTAATCACTAATAGTCTGTCTTTTACTAATGCCCAATACCCAATACCCAATACCCAATATCCAATATCCAATGCCCAATGCCCAATACCCATTACGAATATGATGGCTGTAATTCAAACTCCACCCGATAACATCTTCATCCTTCCTGAGTTCTACAACTGGCCAGCTTTATTGCAACAGTTGCTGAATCGGCAATCGTTGACGGTTTCCCAAGCTGCGGATCTGATGCAAGGTTGGCTGATAAATGCCATTCCTCATGTATTATCAGGAGCAATTTTAACCGCAATTCAAGCCAAAGGCGTATCTGCCGAAGAATTAGTAGGCATGGCTAGCGTCTTACAATCCCAATCTTCTACTACTCCCTACTCCCTCCCCACTCCCCTAATAGATACCTGTGGAACTGGTGGAGATGGAGCTTCAACCTTTAATATCTCTACTGCTGTCGCTTTTGTTGCCGCAGCCGCAGGGGTAAAAGTTGCCAAACATGGCAATCGTTCGGCATCTAGCAAAACTGGTTCTGCTGATGTGTTGGAAGCTTTGGGTATAAATCTCAACGCCACTCCTGAAAAAGTGCAAGCCGCAGTGGGCGAAGTCGGGATCACCTTTTTATTTGCTCCAGGCTGGCATCCTGCACTCAAGGCGATCGCTACTTTGCGAAAAACTTTGAAAGTGCGGACTGTTTTTAACTTGCTCGGCCCGCTAGTAAATCCCATGCGACCGACAGGGCAAATTATTGGTGTCAACGACCCGCTTTTACTAGAGGAAATTGTTCAAGCTTTATCCCAATTGGGATGTCAGCAAGCGATCGCACTCCACGGGCGGGAACGTTTAGATGAAGCTGGTTTGGCAGATGCCACTGACTTGGCTATACTCCAAGATAAAAAAGTGCGTTGTCTAACGCTCAATCCTCAAGAACTTGGTTTGAGTTTTGCACCAACTGCGGCTTTGCACGGTGGAGATGTCCCAGAAAATGCCGAAATCTTGAAGGCAGTTCTTCAAGGGAAAGGCACTCAAGCGCAGCAGGATGTAGTCGCTTTAAATACAGCCCTAGCGCTCCAAGTTGGTCAACCGATTGATAGGGAAACGGATGTTTTAGCAGGTTGTGTTAAAGGTATTGTCCTTGCCAAGAAAATTCTGCAAAGTGGTGCGGCTTGGACAAAACTAGAACAACTTGCTGAATTTTTGCGCTAATTGCTAACTCCTATTAGCCACTAAGTTATAAGCGATTCTCATTTGAATGCACATGCTGTAGAGGCGCAGCATTGCTGTGCCCTTACGAACAGACTGTATTACACCTAAAACTATACGGAAGGAAAAACAGATGATTATCATACTTAAGAGCGGTACACCTGTTGAGGAAATCACTCGGATCAGCCAAGAACTGAGTCAGACTTGGGGAGTCACAGTAGAAAAAAGCGTTGGCACGCATAAAGTTGTGCTGGGGCTAATTGGTGATACCATTAGCATCGATAGATTACAGGTTCAGGAGTTCAACCCTTGGATTGAGCAAGTAGTACGGGTACAACAACCTTTCAAGCGGGTAAGTCGAGAATTCCGAGATGGACAAGCCAGCGAGGTCGTTGTACCTACGCCTAACGGTGATGTCTATTTCGGCGAACACCATCCGATTGTAGTGGTAGCCGGGCCTTGTTCCGTTGAAAATGAAGCGATGATTGTCGATACGGCAAAGCGGGTGAAAGCAGCAGGAGCACAGTTTCTCCGTGGTGGAGCCTACAAACCCCGTACTTCACCTTATGCCTTTCAAGGTTATGGTGAAAGCGCTTTAGATTTATTAGCAGCAGCGCGGGAAGCTACCGGTTTGGGTATTGTCACAGAATTGATGGATGCTGCCGATTTATCAGCAGTAGCGAGAACAGCTGACATAATCCAAATCGGAGCTAGGAATATGCACAACTTTTCGTTGCTCAAAAAGGTAGGCGCTCAAGATAAACCAGTGCTGCTGAAGCGCGGGATGTCTGCCACAATTGACGAGTGGCTGATGGCGGCAGAATATATTTTGGCATCAGGAAATCCAAATGTAATTCTTTGTGAGCGGGGAATCAGAACCTTTGATGGCAAATATGCCCGCAATACCTTAGATTTATCAGTGCTTCCGGTGTTGCGATCGCTTACCCATTTACCGATTATGATTGATCCCAGTCATGGTACAGGTAGGTCTGAATATGTTCCATCTATGGCAATGGCTGCGATCGCAGCTGGTACAGATGCCTTGATGATTGAAGTTCACCCCAATCCAGCGAAGGCTTTATCTGATGGGCCTCAATCTCTCACCCCTGATAAATTTGACCGCTTAGTTCAAGAAATGTCAATTCTGGGCAAAGTAGTCGATCGCTGGTCTACACCTGTATTTGATAGCATTGCCGAAAACCAGATTCTCCTCACACCAGAACTCTCAAAGTAGATAAAGCGTAATCTTAACCGATTTTTTGCAAACGGCTAAACCTGATCAACAGATTCTTTCCTTTAAAAAATCCGTTGATCAGTTTTTCTTACAGCAGTTTTCATGTATTTGAACCACATCTGTCGTAAGGGCACAGCAATGCTGTGCCCCTACCGTGTGGTCTATTTACCTGAAAATAGCTGTAAACTACCCCACCCTGGTGACACTGAGGGCGGGGTTTTCACCTGGATTTCTCACAACTGAGAAATCCGGGCTAGAAGGGTAGTGATTGCAGCGTCTGTAATGAATTTTATTACTTAGTGGGACTTAGACAAAAAACACCAAAAAAATAGTCTCAAATCTATATACCGATTGACTTTGACCGAAAACGACTCATGATACAAGCCCCTAAATTTATTTATGGGGATCATTAGTGAATGCGTGAATTTAGAGCGCACTCCTACGGGGATCTTGCTACGCGCAGCGTCTCGTTAGAGAAGCGACGTGACATCGTTTTGCTTCGTTTGTTGATAGGACTTACGCAAAAAACCTCTCAAACTTTTATTCCTCCGTGTCTTCTGCGTTCTCTGCGGTTCGATTTTCCCTTACCTGTGCGTTAGTCCTGGTTGATATATTTGCGTTTGGGTCATTTTTGGGTATTTGGTGTATTTACCCTACCCTGTATGGGTTTGAGGCTTATTTTTCCCTCAAAAATGTTTAAGTCCGGTGAGGATGGTTTTGGGTTAAATAATCTGAATTCTCATAACTTTTCAAACATCCTCTAAAGATTTGACAAATTTATCAAAAAATTATTCATTGCAATATGATATTTAATCAAAATACAATTTTATTACACAGTTTCATAGTCAAATATTCTATCTTGTCCTCTAAATATATTTAATATTTGGATGCATTTATCAAAACATTTTTCATTGTAATTAGAAGTTAAATTACATATATTCTAAATGTAAGTAGCATTGAATAAAAATTGATTATCTCCACTTTAGAGGATAATCAAATAAACCAAGAGCTACTAACTAGTTTTGCTAATAAAATACAACATAAAATTCATGCTCAAGATTTAATCTTGTCCATTTTATGTTGCTATGCTAGCAAGATTTTTATTCTAAGAATTAGGAGGATTAGTCCTGATGGCAGATTTGAATAATAGTGGTACTGGGAACTCTTCTCCTGGCGGGGACAATATGTTGAGAGATTCACCCTGGGGTCGCTTGAGTGAAGTTATGAGTGATAAAGACCTTGGCAATATATTCAGTGGTGTTGGTAAGGGAGAAGGTAACGGTAGTTCACCATTTGGTGGTAGTGGTACTGGTACTGGTAGTAAGCCGGATTTAGCCTATGGTGGTAATCCTTTCGCTGGTGACAACTTTTGGGATATCTTTGCAGGCGGTAAAAATCCATCCGCAGGCGGTGCTAACCAGGGTAGTGCGACTGACCCTTTGACTGGTGTTGGCAGCCAAGGCAGTAGTATTAGCACAACTGAAATACCGGACGCATTCGGTTTGAGGGTTACTATTGATAACCTAGTTAACTCAAGGCTTAAAGAGGCACAGAGTGGCAGCGGAATCCCGTCATCTGGTGATGGCGGTGCTGGTGGCGGCATGCCATCATTTGGTGGTGGCGGTGCTGGTGGCGGCATGCCATCATTTGGTGGTGGCGGTGCTGGTGGCGGCATGCCATCATTTGGTGGTGGCGGTGCTGGTGGTGGCATGCCATCATTTGGTGGTGGCGGTGCTGGTGGCGGCATGCCATCATTTGGTGGTGGCGGTGCTGGTGGCGGCATGCCATCATTTGGTGGTGGCGGTGCTGGTGGTGGCATGCCATCATTTGGTGGTGGCGGTGCTGGTGGCGGCATGCCATCATTTGGTGGTGGCGGTGCTGGTGGCGGCATGCCATCATTTGGTGGTGG
>NZ_JBALDG010000064.1:0-90085 GCF_036917195.1 Nostoc sp. | reverse complement strand
TTTTAGCGAGCGCTTCTTGGTTGAGTACAATTTCAAAGCCTTGCGACAATTCATCAAATGCCTTACGGTTTAGTCCAGTCAATGCCCTCAGCAGGTGGTCTTCTTTCAACACCCGATTGATGTCTAGCATTTTTCTGTCTCATTCCAGTTGCTAATCGTTACTCTACCTTATTAAGCGACAAGTCTTTTGTTCCAGGATGCAAAAGCAGCAATGATTAAAGACTTGGAACAAAATCAGTACAAGATAGCTAATCATCCTATATTGAAAGAACTAGCCATCAAACGAACACCTAATAATGTCAATAAGTCCGCAATTCCTCAAGAGCAAGAACTTGAGAAAATAGACCCCTCATCAATTTATCAAATATGTGACGCAGACTCCAGCCAGCAAGTAGTTATAGAAGCTGTAAAGGCAGGACTTAGCTGTGTAGTGCAGGGACCTCCTGGTACAGGAAAAAGCCAAACTATTGTTAACATCATCACTGAGTTAATCGGCAAAAATAAGAAAGTGCTTGTAGTTGCGGAAAAGCAAACTGCTCTAAAAGTTGTCTTTGACAGACTTAAAAAAAGTAAGTTGGAAGATGCTTGTCTAAATTTACACCACCAAGTCACAACAAAAGCAAAAGATTTCTTTAATCAACTAGACCAAACTCTCACTCAGCTTTCAGAAAGAAACAAAGCACAACAGCAAGATTGGGATACATTCTTTAAACCTTTACGTGACTATCAGCAAGTTCTTGATGATCATGTAGTAGGTTTACATAAACGGGAGCAACCATTAAATAAATCTGCTTTTGACCTGTATGGCGAAATTCTCAGGTTAGAACGAAAAGAAATTCCTGTGCTGGAGTTTAATCTTGATAATCTGGACGATTGGTCAGAAACCAGATTATTGGAAGCAAAAATACCACTGGAAAAACTTGGTCAATTCGAGGCTATATTTCGGGAAAGGCAAAAAACGATATGGTCAAATAGTCCACTAAAATCTGAATCTTGGTCGTCTGATATCAATAATTATTTACGTCGTAATATTGACAATTTCAGTCAAGGAATAAAACTTGCTCAGGATACTGTAGCTTCATTGACGCAACTGCTAAAAATAACAGAACCACTCGAAACATTGTATGATTTGGAACGGTTACAGCCAGCACTAACTCATATTCTTGATGCTCCATCAGGAATTGAAACTTGGTCTCTTTCAACAGATTTAGTTGATTTGAGACAGTTGTATTCTGATTTAGAAAAAGAGATTCAAAGGTATCAATTTATTAATTCTACACTAAATGCTAAGTATACTCGTGAATTTTTAACTTTTGATTTGTTAGAACTTAGGAGACTTTTTGCAAGAAGATTTACAGGTATTTTTCGCTTCATTCAACCAGCTTATTGGCAATGGCGTAATGCTAAAAGGCGCGAACGTCAACGTCTCATAGCTCTACGGCAAGACCAGAATAGAGTTTCTGAGCAAAAATTAATTGCAGATATTGAAGAAGCAATTGAGCGCCAAAATATTTTAAGTATATTAAAAGACCCACAATATCAAGCTCGTACAGCTTTTGGTTCTTCATTTGATGAAGAAATGACGGATTTACTAGGTATTGAGCGAGGTCTTGAATGGTTGGAAATAGTAAATCAACAGCGCCAATTAGATAAAGAGACAATAGCCGCAGTTATTGCTTCAAGAGAATGCTATCAGGAGCTAAGAACATTTTTAGAAAATTTGGAATCATCCTTAAATCAGATTAAAGAAGGCTTTAAATTTTTAAGAGACAACTTTCCTCAAGAACGAGTAACAGCATTAGGTATATTGGAAAAAACACCCTTAAAGGAAATTGAAAATTTCCGACAACAAGCCCACAATGAGATTAATTTATTCCAACAGTGGTTGGACTATCAAAAAATTATACGTCAATTAGAAGCTATTGGAACTAAAGATTTTTTATCTAAACTACGAGATTCTAACTTCCTACCAAATGATTGGTTTTCAGTTTTACAAAAAGGCGTATATGAAAATTTGCTGCGACAGATACATAATGATAATTTAGAGTTGCGAAACTTTAACCAGGATTTCCACGAGCAGAAAATAAATGAGTTTTCTGAAAAAGATAAACAACAGTATGAAGTTGCAATAGAACGTTTGAGACAACTCCATGCCAAACGTTGGCAAGATTGGTTAACACAGGCGGAAGCAGTACAACAAGTGAAGTCTTTTAAAGATGAAAGTAAAAAGCAAAGGGGACAACAAAAAATTCGTCAATTTATCAAAAATGTGCCTCAACTTGTTACTACCCTCAAGCCATGTTGGCTGATGAGTCCTTTAGGGGTTAGTCAATATGTAGATGCAGAGGCAGTGGAGTTTGATGTTGTTATCTTTGACGAAGCTTCTCAAGTTCGTACTGAAAATGCAGTATCTTCTATTATGCGAGCAAAACAGCTAATTGTTGTTGGAGATAACCAGCAGCTACCGCCAACCTCTTACTTTGAAAGTACAGCCTCCGATGATAGCAACGATGAAGAAGAAATTTATGAAAATTTGCTTGATGAGTGTCCCCCTTTATCAATGATGCAAGAATTTACTTTGAGGTGGCACTACCGCAGCCAAGATGAGAGCCTCATTGCCTTTTCAAACCAAAAATTTTACGATTCAAAACTCATTTCTTTCCCCAACCCTGTGAAAGATGTTAGCCAAGGTGTGCATTTCTATCCTGTTGAAGGAGGAATATATGACCGTGGTGGTAAGCGCAAAGACAATATCCGTGAAGCGGAGGAAATTGCAAAGCTAATAGTGCAGCACTTTCAGCGACACCCTAAGCAAACTTTGGGTATTATTACCTCAAGTAAACAACAGGCAAAAGCCATCTGGGAGCAAGTTAACCGTATCAGCGTTCAGCATCCAGAAATAGAAGAATTTTGTCAAGATAACTCAGACAAGTTCTTTATCAAACCAATCGATGAGGTTCAAGGTGATGAACGAGATGTGATTTTCCTAAGCTTTGGCTTTGGTTTTGATAACGAAAAACGGGATAAGTTAAATCACAACTTTGGTTACTTTAGTAAAATTCAACAGGATTTAGGAAGACGAAGATTAAATGTTGCAATAACTCGCGCTAAATGTAAGTTTGTTTTAGTCGCCTCAATTAAATCAGAAGATTTTGACGCGGAAAAAGGTCAACAAGCTGCATTGCTTAAAGAATATTTTGCATACGCTCAAAGTTGCGGTCAAAAATTAGATGAAAAGCTTGCTGATCAGGTATCTCACTCAGATTTACACTTTGAAGAAGATATCTATCAGGTTCTAACAGAAAGGGGATATGCAGTTAAGAAACGGGTAGGTCGTTCAGCTTACCCGATTGATCTAGTGTTAATAGATAACCTCAAGCCAGAAACAGAGGAGTATTTTTTAGGCATTGTATGTGATGGAGCAACGTATCGTGACTATCCTACAGCACGCGATCGCGATCGCCTTCGCCAAGAAGTCCTACAAAAATTAGGCTGGCGCATTTACAGAATTTGGTCTCGTGAATGGAATCGCGACAGAGACACTCAAATAAACCGACTAGTAGAGTATATAGAGAATCTACGCAATCAGAAATAAACACAGTTGCTATTGTAGCTTTATAAACAAAGATTTAAATAAAAATTGGATTGTTTATGGTACTAGCACTAATTGAAGAACTGTTAACTAAGGTTCAACAGTTGCAATTAATCATGATTACGGTTTCTACTGGAGAGTTTAAAATTCATGAGAAAGAGAAAGAGTATACACTACTTTATAAAAATATTGCTGACCTGATGGAATATCTTGAAGAAGAAGGGGTTTACATCGAAAATCCTAATAACTTTAAATCTCTTTCAAATTGGCGCGATCACTGGTCATCTTTAAAAAGTGGATATGCTTCAAAAGCAGGATATATTCACGACCTATACACTAGCGTTTTCAATAAAATTGATATTATTTCGTGCCAGTATTATATCAAAGATAAATCTCAAGAAGAATTAGTTGACGAGTGGCAAATATCACGATTTGAATCTTTAATAGCAAAGATTAAACAGTTAAAGTTAACCATGCTTTCGGTAGCTACTCAAGGACAGCCTGTTGAACTAGTTAAGTCTGAAGATGAGGGCTATAAAAAGCTTTATTGGGAGGTTAGATTACAAACAAGTATCCTTCGAGAGATAGGTATAAATACTCCAAGTTACAATCAATTTCAATCTCTTTGGCAATGGTATAATTACTGGTCATTTGAGCTAGATAATTCAAAAGCTGTACGGGAAGAATATATCGATAATCTATATGAAACTCTGCTTAAAACAATTGATAAAGCCTTAAAAAAATACTATATCCAAAAAAGTTCACTAAAAGAGTTTATTCAGGATTTGAAGCGTCGATTTAATCAGACTACTTATACCCAAGCTACTACAGATTCTATAATCCTAACCCCAATTTTAAGTAAAAATGTGCAAACATCTAATCTCAAATTAGATGACATATTTCAGCAACAAACATCGAAACCTGTCGCTGATTCATTCTCTGTCCCAGCTACCCAAACTCTTGATAATTCGTTATTTGCAACTGAAAATTATAGCTCAATTTGGACAAATGATAAATTCATGAACCCGGAAATATTTTTAGAGCAAAATGATGTTGTATGTTTAGAGGAGAGTCTAGAAAAATTCTTTGCTACAAGGTTTGATAATGCAAGTAGTTGGAAAAGTGTATTTAGCTCATCTGGTGTTGAAGAATCGTTTATTAGACCTCTAATTTTTATTAGTAATCCTGTAGAATTCAGCAACAGAGTAGTAGCAAAATTTAAAGCTTATAAAGTCTCTAATCAGCTAGTATATTATCACCCAATGGTGAAATTGTTACAGTATCTACTTAATCGAAAAGGAAGTTATGAGTTGGAAGACCAAGATATCGAATTATTCAGTAAATTAGCTGAACGAGGTCAGGAAAACTTTAACGCTTTAAAAGCTCGTAACACTATTTGTAGAATCGAATCACCCAAAGGAACGGGTATTGGTACAGGAGTATTGGTAGGTAAAAATCTATTACTAACCTGCAATCACATTTTCACTAAAACTCAAGTTAGACAAGCTTGGGTACGTTTTAGCTACAATACTGACAGTCATCAGTTAGACAAAGATTTATTTGAACTAGATATGACTTTTGTCAGTTCTCATAATCGCCCTGACTACGCTTTAGTCAAAATAAAAGATAATCGCCAACAACAAATAGCTTTTTGTAGCAATGAAACATTAGATAGCGGTCAAGATATTCGTATTATCCATCATCCTCAAGGAAATCTAGTGATAATTTCCGACCTTGGACAAATTACACAAGTAGGAGAAGATTACATTGACCATAATCTAAAAACTGATTATGGCTCCTCTGGCGCACCAATTTTTAATCGTCAATGGGAATTAATTGCAATTCATCAAGGAAATCCCGGTCTAGGACGTACTGTAACTCCAGGTTCAACAGGAGGTATTCCCATTCGTGCTATTTGGACTCAAATTTCACCACATTTATCTTGATGTGACAGAGGAATAATTTCATGAGATTTATCCAGAGTTTATCTGAAACTTTCAGCCGTGAGGCTCCAAAATATAAAACCCTTTCTCTATCGAAACATCGAGTTGATGTAGACTACGACGAAAAACCCATTGTTGCAGGTGAAGCCTATTGTCGTATCTGGCTAGTGGAGATGCGCTTGGCTAAAGATGTAGAATGGTTCAAGCAAAGATATTCAGTTGTTCATGCTGCTGTCCGCTTCAATCACGGTGGTAAACCCGTAATAATTCCCTATCTAGCTGCACCTGGACAATTAGAAAAATCAATAACAGATAATCTGGATAAAGTCATTCAGTGCAACTATCCTTTGACACCCTTATTTCCTTTCAATGATGGATTAGTGGAGTTACAAGCAGGCTTATTTAGCATAGCTAATAATGACTCCATCGGTAAATTTATTAAGACGATGGGCAGATTTTCTGAATTGCTACCTGTACCAGAACTTTCAAGTGTTATAAAGCTAGTAGAACCAGTATATCGGGGTATTGAAGATTTACTCGATATTGGGGATCGTCGGTTAGAACTAGGCTACCAGCAAATATTTTCTGAAGCCGATGGAGGTGGTAGTAATTCCCTGAAAGCAGGTTATTTTGCTGCAATTTTGGCGCAGGATAATAAGATAAACAGCGATAATCTTTGTATTGTCAAGGATAGCCTCTGTCTTGGTTCACCTGGAACAACAAAAACTTTTGAGCGTGATGGTAAACCCCTAGAAGGCTACAGTTATATGCTGTTTCGTATAGAAAAGCGCAAACAGCAAGATTGGGAGTCATTAAAAACTATAAAAGAGCTAGTTAGTCAAGCTCAAAATGCTATTTCTTCGGGCGAATATGAGAAAGTAAAGAAATTTGTTTTACCTGCTATTGAAATAGCTATTCTCCAAAGTCCTGATCTAACTAAAGCTGACCGACGCAATATGAGATTAAAAATTGGAGAAGAATTGAAGGAACTTGGTTTGCAATCTACAAAAGTGCAAAGGCGATCGCTTTACTCAATTATGCAGCGACCTTTGCCAGAGATTGACGCAGCGAGACAAGCCGAATTAGCTTCTCTAGAGCAGCTTTTCCAGCAAAGTGGTCAATAAACTAGCCTCTAAGTTTGTTGTGTAACAGTGTTATCTAACCGCAGAGGCGCAGAGTAAGCATAGAAGGGGAGAGTCGGGAGCAATTCTTCTTTTCATCTATTCCCTACTCCCTACTCCCTATCCCTACTTCCCCTTAAATGTGAATTCCACATTCTGTTTTTTCACTTCCGCGCCAGCGTCCGGCGCGTTCGTCTTCTCCTTCGCCTACTTTGGTGGTGATGGGTTCGTCGCCAATGCTGGGATAACCTTTGTCGTGTAGAGGGTTGTAGATGACTCCGTGTTCAGCAACGTAAACCCAGCTGTCTTGGCGTGTCCAAGTGGCTATGGGATTTACTTTCAGCCGACCTTTACCGTCTAATTCAAATATGGGCATATTAGCACGCGTTACTGCTTGGTCACGGCGGCGTCCGGTGATCCAAGCAACGCTATTGAGTTCGTCTAAACCCCGTAGCAATGGTTCAATTTTTGTAACGTGGTGGAATTGGGCAATATCTTTGTCCCAAAGTTTGTCGCCGTATTTGGCTTCAAAGGCTTCGCGGGTGTCTACATCTGGAGTTTTGTAAGTTTGCAAATCCAGGTTGTAGACTTGTTTAGCTTTGGCAACTAATTCTAGGCTTTCGTCAAAGTGGTGCAAGGTGTCGAGAAATATCACAGGAACGGGATGCTTCAGTTCACTGTAAAGAATATGGGTAATTATCATGTCATCCACGTTAAAGGCGCTCGTTTGCACCAGTCCCGTTGGGATATTGTCTATAGACCATGCCAGTATTTCTTTGGGAGTGGCAGTTTCAAATTGCTCATTTAATTTGTCTAAGTCAAAAGCGATCGCTTGGTTTCTAGATGCCGTGGAGACTGTCATGATAATCTTCTGTTCAAATATTTCTACCTTGATTAATATTTATTTTAGCTCACAAAGGCGCGTATTCCGCTCGGAGATAAGGTAATTATTCTGTTCGGGAATTACTACATTATGGAACTGGAGAAACCAGGAGAATAATCTATTATAAGTAAAAATTAATACATAAGTAATTAATTCAGTATTTACTAAGAAACTTTACGGTTTCTTAAGTTTTACAAGACTTTTATGGATATTTATACTGATGTTGATATGGTTAAGGAACTATTAACAAAAAGGATTTTACTTAAATGAACAATTCAAAATCCCGCAATCCCTTAGGCGAATCTATTATTATGGGCGCTTTAATGATGTTGACCAGCGTAAGCATTATTACAATAATGAACTTTTTCTAAGATAAAGATTTCTAATTTTAGCAATAAAACTTCACATAGTCCGGCTCAAAACTGAGCAGGGCTTTTACTTTTCTGAGCCACATTATATCGGTATATATTAAGCCTCTTCAGTGACTTCCGGTAGAGAATAATCTTTAAGCCGTGTTTTGACGTAGTTTTGCAATTAGAGAATTTAAGATTAGGTGAGTTCAACGGGTCATATCATGTCTGCCTAGTTAATCGAATCAAAAAACCTTTAAGAGGTTTCACTACGCAAAACTTGTCCTTCTCCGACTTCCAGAGAGACAGACTTGAACTAAAGTTCAAGGCAGGGAGAGGTTTGTCGAACTCATTGTTAACATGGGGATGCGATCGCTATTTACTTTACCTCTAATGACCGACTGGCGCTTTCGCTCTTGCACCGCCTTTACCCAGGAATAGTAACAGGGGTAATGAGCAAAGGAACGCCACGCCTACCACTCGAAAGCAATCTGCGTAAGATAAAACAGCAGCTTGGGTATCTACTATTTGACTTAATAAAGCTAGTGCTTGTTGTTGAGCGGTTGTCGCATCAATACCTTGGCTTTGGAGTGCCCCGTTCAATGCATCGAGGCGCTGATTGGTTTCAGGGTCATAAGGACTAAGTTTTGCTAACATGATAGCTCGATGAAAAGCCTCTCGTCGATCAAGCAGAGTGGTGAGTAGGGCAATGCCGATGCTACCACCTAGTTGTCGGGTGAGGTTGTAGAAACCAGACCCAGCAGAAACATCTTGTTTGGGTAGCGGGCCTAAAACTGCCAAACTCAAAGGGAGAAACATCAACACAGTAAAAGCCCCACGCCATACCAATGGCCAAAATAAATCATCTGTACCGGTTTGTGGGGTAATTGTTGCTAGTTGAAACATGACTCCAGATGATCCGACAGCGCCCATCGCAATTAAAAATCGGGCATCAATTTTACTAGACAGTTTGCCTAATAAAACCATAACGATTGCAGACGCTAAAGCCCCAGGTGCTAACAATAGTCCTGTCTGCGTTGCCGTAAATTGCAGCACGCTCTGAGCAAATATCGGCACAGCAAAGAGTGTGCCATAAAGCCCCATACCCACCAGTGCTGAGAGAACGCTTCCCGCAGCTAAAGAACGGTGACGCAAAACTCTCAAATCCACAGCCGGGTGATCTGTTTTCAGTTCTCGCCAAATAAAAAGTCCCAGTCCGATAATACTAGCGATCGCTAACGTGGTGATCAAACCGGAGGAAAACCAGTCGTCTTCCTCTCCTTGCTCTAACAAAGTTTGCATACAGCCAATAGCGATGACCAAAAACCCAATCCCGAACCAATCGACGGCTTGGCTTTGTGTGTCGTTCTTGTCTTTGTCTTTGAGCAAAAATACAAAGGACATCGCCACTGCAACAATCCCGAAGGGAATATTAACAAAGAAAATCCACCGCCAGCCTAAACCATCTACCAAGAATCCTCCTAAAGTTGGGCCAATGGCTGGGCCAGAAATTACACCTACCCCAAAAACTGCCTGGGCCATACCTTGTTCAGCAGGTGGAAAAGTCTCGAATAAAATCGCTTGTGCTTTAGCTAGCAACCCCCCACCACATAAACCTTGAAGAATTCGAGAAAAAACCAGCATCGGTAAATTAAATGCCAACCCGCATAAAACGGAGGCAAGGGTAAAGCCAATCAACGAGAAGATGAAGTAGGTTTTGCGCCCAAAGTAATCTCCCAGCCATGCAGATAAGGGAATTAAAACGACGTTAGCGATCGCATATCCAGTCACCACCCAACCAACTTCACTAACAGTTGCACCCAAACTAGCTTGGATGTCAGTCAGAGCAACGTTAACAATACTGGTATCAATCACTTCTAATATTGCACCAAGGGAAGCCGTGAAAGCGATCGCCCACTTCAATGGCCCCTGCACATAACCAAATTGATCAAAAGTTGAATGTTTAATGTTGGTAGCCATTATTAGCACAAATAATATTTGGAGGATGTCAAAGCGATACCTGGCTCTACGCCAAAGCTAAAATTAAATTTAGTATGTATACGCTACGGTAGCGTATCATATAAAAACGGTCAAGAGAGTTTTCAATGAAAAGTGGCAGAAATACCTATGCTAAAGATGGATAGTCACTCTTGCTGTTTTCATGTATAAGAATTGGGTCATAGGGCTTATTTGTTTCCTATCGGGTATGTTCTATGCCCAAAAGTAGAAGCAAATGACCAAGAAGATATTGCTTGGGGATGATATTTTTATGAGTAACCAAATTAACAGCCCTTCTGGACGCCCACGCAGCATCTACGCTGACCAAGCTATTCTGCAAGCGACTTTGGATCTGCTTGCAGAGGTAGGATATCAAAGTATGAGTATAGAAGCGATCGCTTCCCGGGCTGGAGTTGGTAAAACGACGATCTATCGGCGTTATACTTCCAAAGAAGAACTAGTTGCAGACGCGATAGAAAGTCTCAGGGATGATTTAGCGATCCCCGATACTGCCAGCTTTTGGGGAGACATGGATATCCTAATCAATAATGCGGCCAAAAAAATAGATAGTCCCCTTGGTCGTCAGACACTCGCCTTGATAATCAGTACAGCGTCTAGCAATCCTCAGTTTGCAGAGGTTTACTGGACAAAATATACAAAACTTCGACGTGAAGCCTTTTCTAAAGTACTTGAGCGTGCCAAATCTAGAGGCGAAATTCACAAGGATGCAGACGTAGACCTAATTATCGATCTTGTGAGCGGGTCACTATATTATGCACTGATCTTCAAACCCACAACTGAGCCAGTAGAAGCGTACATGCGCCGCACAATGAATCTTCTCTTCAAAGGTATTGGGAATGGTGAATAGGGCATTGGGCATGGCGCATGGGGACAAGGAAGACAAGTTTGATCTAAGGCTTTCTTAGATCAGAACTTTAGAGGGACAACGAGAATAACCAATGCCCAATGCCCAATGCCCATTTTCAACTTGTTACCAAAATAACTTTTCATGAACGGTCGTAAATGAGATGATGAAGTAATTAGAGAAAAAGGTAAAGAATTGTTATTTTTCTCCTTCCGCTTCTGGTTGCAAAATGGCATCACAGTATTGAATGAGAGTTGTCAAGCGATCGCTAATCGTCTGAAGTCTCGTTTGTGCAGTAGAAGCCTGCCGCGCTCCTTGCAAAAACATCACATCTATTTCCAACAGGCGCAGTTGCTTGCTCATCTCCGTTTGATAAGACTGCACTTGCCAGTTTTCATCAGCCAAAGGCACAATTTGCTGCCGGAAAAATTGCTGCAACGAGGCTACACGCACTCGCAGTTCGGGCGCAACGATTTGGGTAGTCGTGGCATCGGAGCGTAATTGCTCTAACAAGGTTACGAGTGCCAGATATTTCTCACAGTTTAAAGACATCTAGTACTAATTAAGATATATTAATGTCAAGTAATTTTTCTTCTACAATAAACTTTTTTAAAGACTTACCGGCACTAAAAGCCTCAAATCATGGTTTGAGGCTTTGTTTCCCATCAATGGATTTTCTTTATGATCCTTGAAACTTCCACTGGATGACTACTAACGGTAATTGGAGAATCATCCTTACACTGTTTTTTCTACCCGTCTCTGGGCGACAGCATCTTCTTCGGGCGATGCTGCCAGTTTTATTTATCATTCACATTATCTACCGATCCACTCTAAACCCAATTGTATGAGCAGCCTAGCTATAAATTCATCAGTTGATGTAACCATTCCAGAATGGTTAAAAAAATGTTTGAAGGAGTCATCGACAATTAGCGGCGAAGCGAAAGATGACCGAAGGCATAGTGATGCAGTTTTAATTGGTCGCGCATTTGAATTTGCCTACCAACTGCATCAAGGTCAATCTCGCAAATCGGGAGAACCATACATTGCTCATCCCATCGCTGTAGCTGACTTGCTGCATGACTTGGGAGGTGGTGCTGCTATGATAGCAGCTGGATTTCTCCATGATGTCGTTGAAGATACAGAAGTTACAAGTCAAGAAATAGAAGAACGCTTTGGTCCAGAAGTGCGACAATTGGTCGAAGGTGTTACCAAGCTCTCTAAAATCAATTTCACCAGCAAAACCGAAAGTCAAGCGGAAAACTTCCGGCGGATGTTTTTGGCAATGGCACAAGATATTCGGGTAATTGTGGTGAAGTTGGCTGATCGTTTGCATAATATGCGAACTTTACAATACATGTCAGAAGCCAGCCGCCGCCGCAGTGCCCAGGAAACGCGAGATATCTTCGCGCCTTTAGCCAATCGCCTGGGGATCTGGCGAATTAAATGGGAACTGGAAGACTTGGCTTTTAAGTATTTGGAACCGGAAGCTTTCCGCCAAATGCAGGAGCATGTTTCCGAAAAACGGACGGCGCGAGAAGAGAAATTGGTCAAAACTACGAACATTTTGCAAGAGCGTTTGCAGCAAGCCGGAATCCAGTTTCAAGAACTCAGCGGTCGCCCTAAGCACCTTTATAGCATTTACCAAAAAATGTACCGCCAGCAAAAGGAATTTCATGAAATTTACGATTTGGCTGCGTTGCGGATTATTGTCCAAACCAATGAGGAATGTTATCGGGCGTTGGCGGTGGTTCATGATGCTTTTCGCCCAATTCCTGGAAGATTTAAGGATTATATTGGACTACCAAAGCCTAACCGTTACCAGTCATTGCATACTGGAGTGATTGGACTAACTGGCCGTCCTTTGGAGGTGCAAATTCGGACAATCGAAATGCATCATATCGCTGAGTATGGGATTGCTGCCCATTGGAAGTACAAAGAAACAGGAGGTTCTAGTATTAGCCATTTGACAGCGACAGATGACAAGTTTACTTGGCTGCGCCAGCTATTGGAATGGCAAACTGATCTCAAGGATGCACAAGAATATCTTGATAGCGTCAAAGACAATTTATTTGAAGATGATGTCTATGTCTTCACCCCTAAGGGTGATGTTGTTCCTTTAAGTCCCGGTTCTACTACTATAGATTTTGCTTATCGCATTCATACGGAAGTGGGGAACCATTGTTCCGGGGCGCGGGTGAATGGGCGAATGGTATCTCTGTCAACACGACTGCAAAATGGCGATATTGTAGAGGTTCTCACCCAAAAGAACAGCCATCCGAGTTTGGATTGGTTGAATTTTGTCAGAACTTCGGCAGCGAAATATCGGATAAAACAATGGTACAAGCGATCGCGCCGGGAAGAAAATGTCGCCCGTGGACGGGAATTATTAGAAAAGGAACTTGGTAAAACTGGTTTTGATAGTCTGCTGAAGTCGGATGCAATGGAGATTGTCGCCGAAAAGTGTAACTACCACAGCGTGGAAGATTTACTTGCCGGTTTGGGTTACGGTGAAGTTACATTGAATCTAGTGCTAAATCGTTGGCGAGAAGTGGCGAAGGGACAACAACCAGTTTCGACTGTGCCGCCATTTATCCCCAAAGAACCAACTACATCAAAAGCTTTGCGAGATGCACCTCTAACTACCTCCCGCTCCACAGATTCGCCAATTTTTGGGGTAGAAGGTTTGGTGTATTATTTAGCTGGGTGTTGTACCCCGATTCCTGGCGAACCAATTATTGGTGTGGTGACGCGAGGTAGGGGGATTTCAATTCATCGCCAAGGCTGCCATAATCTGGAGACTGTGGAGTATGAACGCTTAGTACCAGTTAGGTGGAACCCAGCCGCCGAAAATAGTGGTCGCCCGCACACTTACCCAGTGGATGTTCAAATTGAAGCCCTTGACCGCGTAGGGGTGCTAAAGGATATTTTGTCACGGTTGAGTGACCAAGGAATCAATGTCCGCCATGCCCAGGTGAAAACCGCTACTGGTCAACCTGCATTGATGGACTTAGGAATAGATATACGCGATCGCTCTCAACTAGAGCAAGTGTTCGTCCAAATTAAGAAAATGAGCGACATTCTGAATATCCGCCGCGTTGGTCAAATTGACGAGTAGTAAGGGTATCAGTATCCCCATAACAAAAAACCTTCTCTTGCCAACATCCTAGCAGCCTGTTGGGAAACTCAATCTGGTGGCTATAAATTACGTCTAAAGAGATAAGACCTTACTTGGCAAGTTTGTCAATCATTGATTTGGGTTATCATTAATGAGATGATTTTGGTAAACTATAAAACATTAAGCAAAATAGCTGTGTTTACTGAAAGGAAATTTATCCGACTTATGCACTGTACAAATCAATTATGATATGCATTTTCAAAAATGGGACGTTTTAGGCTTTTATTAATCATTCTTTGGGGGTAAATAGACTCGCACCCTACAGGCACAGCAATGCTGTGCCCCGACAGCAGATGTAGTTTTTCAAATTACCCATATTTGGTCTTTCCTGTCAATGTCTAAGTCTTAGTTTCATCAGAAGATTGAAAAAAACTCCCTCAAGCATAAGATCAGGATGATTTATTTAGTTATGCTTAGTTTTGTTGGTTCATTATTGATTCTATCAAAGGTGTTTTATGTTGATTACACCCGATGAACGATCACTTATTTGATTTGAAAGTTGTTAGGAGGAATTAGAAATGGTTGGAGATAAATTTTTAGTAGCTAAAGGGAAAGCAGGGATGGGGAATCGTTTTCTCGCTCTCTTGGACAGTATTTTATATACTCAGCTTACTAATAGAAAGATAATTGTTGATTGGAGCGACGAGACTTACTCCAATAATCGCAGCAATGTTTTTCCTAATTTTTTTAATCTTCATCATCTTACTCAAGCTTCAGAAATACCTTCTACTCAATCTGTCAATCCAAGTTTCTGGAAGAATAACTTAGAGAAATCTGTGAATGAATTATTGTTATTATATGAATCTGAAGCTGATTTGAGATACAATAACCCTAGAATATGGTCAAAATATACTACTAATATGTCGCGCATCGATTATAGTGAAGATATTTTGATTAGATGGTCGTTTGTAACAGAGACTTATAAGCTAAGACAACATTTTTTAGGTGATTTTGCTTATCTACAAAAACTGAGTAATGAAACTATCTTAAAAAATATAATTAGAGAAAATCTGAGTTTACAACCTAGTATTCAAGCAACTATAAAAAAAACTGTAGATAATTCTTTTGAAGATAACGTAATGGGGGTTCATGTTAGATATACTGACAGAAAATCTTCAATTAATACATACTTAAATTTTATTGATAAGATTTGTGAAAAACATCCTAAAATTTTGATATTTTTAGCAACTGATAATAAGGAAGTAGAAGATTTTTTTAGAACTAAATATACTAATATTTTAGTAACAGATAAGTGGTATCCAATGTCAGGATCTTCTTTACATCAGAATCCTGAATGTCCAGATAGGTTTGAAAATGGTGTTCAAGCTTTAGTAGATATTTATCTATTAAGCAAATGTAATTATCTAATATACGACAAAACTTCTACGTTTGGTGTAGTTGCAAAGTTAATTTCTGATATCCCAGAAACTAATACAATTGAAACTTCTCAATACACTTTAAGAGGAAAAGTCAAAAACTTAATTTCTTGGCTCAGAGAAAAGGAAATTCTTTAGTGACTATAGCAGTTCTCAATTCAGGTGTAACGGATTCGTGATTTAGCGTTGTGGAATTTGAGTTTGAAACCCTAATTCCACAGAATTATACCTAGCCTAACGACTTCACCAACCTTTCAGCAATATTGTACTTTGTTTTTGAATTGATAGAGATAAGCTTAGGACTTACGCAAAAATAGCTAAAAAGCTTAGGGCTAACTTAAATTATACATTAGAAGGCAACTTAGTATAAATTAGTTTTTTAGTGTGATTTGCATTGCACAGATTACCCCCTGTAAAGGGTGGAAATGATAAATCATGTTCCCTCCCCAATACATCAGGGAGGGTTAAGGTAGGGTAAAGCTGACGCTCAAACCCAATATTTGTAAGTTATTTCAAACCTGTATACACCGTAGCCTTGTAAAGGAGGGTTGGGGGGAATCGAGTCTCATCCGAACCGTATTAGAAGATGAGGGAGAAGAATTACTAACTTGTAATACCAATTCTCCGTGAACTTGCACTTAATGATTACTCCTTCTGTTAAGGCGTACAAGGCGTACAAGGCGTGAACCAGCGCTCTCCGGCGGGTTTCCCGCCGTAGGCGACTGGTGTTAGCGCCACGGAGAGCGAGTCTTCTCCCTACAGCCCTTTGGGCATCCTACGGCAGGCGCTAGCCTCTCCCTTTGGGAGAAGGGGAGACGCCTTGGGCGAACGAGCGTCACCCGTTCGCCCAAGGCGTTCCCGCAGGGTAGGGCGGTTCGTTTAATAATTAAGTGCATCTTCATAGCGAATTGGTATAACTCCCTACCCTCAGTCGCCCCCTAATTCCACCAGTTTGCCGATATTAAAATCAATCTTTACCCAGCCTTTGAGTTGTTGCAGATTTTTTAGCAGAAGTAAGGTAATCTGCCAATGGTGCAAAGTTAAAAATGGTAGAGGATCATCCATGCGATAGACGGCATCTGTGCCTCGGACTAAATTCTTCAACCAAGTTTGCAATTGTTTCCCAGAACGAATCGCAGTCAATCGCCAGATTTCGTGATATATCCAGTAAGTAGGCTTGCTATTAGTTAATGGTTCTAGGGGTGCAGGTAGAGGAGTTTTACCAAGATAGGCTTCTGCAACACCTGGGTGATTGTAGAACATTGTAATTGCCGAATGGGTGCGAGGATTACATTCAATGGCGTATGCCGTACCATCTTCAGCTTGAATAAGGTCAAGAGATACTTGTCCAGTCAGCCCCAAACTTTTGACGAAGTGTTGCACCCATTCCCGAATTTGGGGATTTTCGACATTTTCGTAGTTAATCTGAAATGCAGAAGAATTTGAGCAGCAATGCAACCTTAATTCTCCATCCCGCACCGTGCTATGGGTGCATAATTCTTTCCCAGGAATAAATTCTTGCATAATCCAAGGTTTTTCTGGGCTGATGGGTAAACTCTTGACAAATGCTGCTGTTTCTTCAGGGGTATCACAGGGAAGTTTGGTTAAATTTAAGCGGCGAACTGAGTCGTAAGAAATACTCTTAAGAATATATTTGCGCGTTTCTTTACTAAAATCGAAATTGATAACTTGCTCAGGATCGGTGATTTTAAAAGACTTAGGAACAGATAAACCAAGCGATCGCGCCTGATCGCTAAAGGCAAATTTATCATCCAGCATCTTGGTTATATCAGCATCGAAGTGGAAAACCTCACAGTATTCTGACAGTGCAGACTTTGCCAAAGAGTCGTAATAACTAGCTACAGGGCTGCATACGGGTACATAAACGTCAATCTTTTCTTGTTTGACAATTTCCAATAGCGCCTGGGTGTAGCCTTCTGGGTCGTCTTGTGGTGCAGGAACCGTATAAAAACGACTCACAGCATTTGAGAATCTATGCCCAGATAGCCAGTATTTGTGACCTTCAATCAGAATAACTCTGTGTCCTGCTGCATGGAAGGAACGGGCAAGTTGCAATGCTTTAGTCATTTTGCCCCCACTCACCAAGATATTCTGAGGATGAGCAGCAAAGCCAGGTTTTTTTGTAAACGGGCGACGCACAATGCCCCACAGCAGGGATAGTAAAACTACAAAACCGTTGATAGGCAAGGCTATCAGCAATAGTGCTAAAGTACCAAGAGTCTTGAATACAGCTACTATTTTTATCCTTACACCCTTTGATGGCGTTGTGGATTCAGGAACAGATAAAGAAACTGATTGGGCCATAATTTTATTCCTTTGCGTGGAATGCGGTCTTTTGTAGGGGCGTACAGCTGTACATTGGTGTCAACTCAATGTTACGGCGGTTAGAAACCGCGTCTACACAAATTTTACCCACCTGTGTGGGTTTCAAACCCTCAATTTTTCCTTAGTCCGCTCCGCAAAGAAGAGTTTGTGTAGCCACGAATTCCATTCGCCCTAGCTCTAGGTTGACATTAAATCGGCGGTTAGAAACCGCGTCTACACAAATTTTACCCACCTGTGTGGGTTTCAAACCCTCAATTTTTCCTTAGAGTAATCCAAGTAAAAAAATGCCCAATTGTCATTGCGAATAGAGCGAAGCAGAATGAAGCAATCTCTTCATCTTTGTGATTGCTTCTCTACGAGACGCTACGCGAACGCTCCACTGCGTTACGCTCGCAATGACAGACTTTGGATCATTTTTTTATCTGGAACACTCTGAGTCCGCTCCGCAAACGAGAGTTTGTCTAGCCGCGAATTTTATTCGCCCTAGCTCTAGGTTGACACTGTACGCCCCTATTGGATATTGCTTCCATTTGAGAACCGCTATAAAATAGCCTTTTTGTGATGCCTTGAATTGAGAACTACCCGAATTTTCTGCACCCCTTACACTAACCGTCTAATCAAAGTCAGACCATCTCGTATGGGTAACAGAACTTGCTCTACACGAGGATCTGTGGTGACAATGCGGTTGAATTGAGCGATCGCCTCGCCATTGGCAGTCCGCTGTTCAGATGGTAGGTAAACTTGTCCCTGCAACAAAGTATTATCTACGCAGATTAACCCGTCGGTAGCCAGTAAGTGAGTATCCAAAATAACTTTGAAGTACTCTACATACTCCTTTTTATCGGCATCAATGAAGATCAGATCAAATGATTCTTGTGCCGCCGCCAGCTTGTGGAGTGTTTGTAGAGCGGGTGCCACTTCTACAACAATCTTGTCGCCGTGGGGAGACTCCTGAAAGCAAGTTTGAGCAAATTCGGCAACATAAGAATCTACCTCACAAGCAATCAGTCGTCCATCATCTGGTAATGCTTCCGCCATCGCCAAAGCTGAATATCCCGTGAACATTCCCACTTCTAAGATGGTTTTAGCCTTGGTCATATGCACAAACATCTTCAGTGTCTGTCCTTCAAGATGTCCTGAGAGCATTTCCTGCTCTAGTTGACGCACTGTTTCACCATCACTAAAGCGTTTACTCCAGTCTTCTTTGCTGGTTTTCTGCGCTAGTGCTGTCAATGCTGTCGATTCGGGGGTAGTGCAATCATCCAGGTAAGGATCTAAACCCGCCGCCAATTGCAACCCTTGGCGCAGAGATGTCAATATCTCTAAAGGGATATTACTTTCCTCTGCTATTGTGAGGGTTTTCTGTAGCTGCGCCACCAGAATGCTGTGTGGCGTTATCGGTCTAGCGGTATCTCGTCCTAAAATACTGGTCATGTTTTCACACTCCCAATAGTTTGGATTCTTCTTGAGTTTCTATGTAAGCGTCAATCCCATCTCCACCACGAGGGTATGTAGCACACAGATTTTTGTGTTCAGCTAAGGCTGCATCTAATTCTTCACGGGTAAGATCGTTGACAAAGAAGCACTCACCAATGGGTTTCGGCATAGCTGCGCGTTGTTTGCCATCTCGCGTCAAGCTAATACACTGGGTAGCATACCAGAGCAAATCCCCATCTAGTAGAGGATGATCGATTGATAAACCTATACGATTCATCAAGCTTAGAATGCGATCGCGTTCCCCAGGTGTAATGTAGCCACGTCTTGCTGCAATGGTTGCAGATAAAGCCATGTCTATATTGACTGCATGACCGTGATACAGGGGTATCATCGGAGCTAATTCTAAGGTCGGACTCCAAGTATGACCGTAGGCAATGACGCGATCAAGGTCTAATTCATGCAAGTTAGGAGTTTCTAACTCCAGCATAGTTTTAATTGCCTCGTAATTGAGTTTGTGAGCGATCGCTTTGAGTTCACTTGTGCCATTCACATATCCAAAGTGAGTGGAAAGCAGTTCTTCGCCATACTCATCCAGCAATTCAAAGACTTCAGAGTTAGCAACAACAGCAATTTTGACTAACTCTGCCATCCCATTACGAACTTGAGCCGTTGGTAATGTTTGCAAAAAGGAGAAATCAAGGATAACTTTCAAAGGAGCATGATATGCACCCAAGCGATTTTTAAACTTGTGATGGTTGACTGCAACCTTAATCGCCACACCTGCATCAATTAAACCAATCAATGTTGTAGGAACGCGAATGTAGTTACTCTTGCGACGGTAAGCAGCACACGCAAACCCAGCTACATCAGTGATTAAACCACCACCCACTACTAACACTGGTTCCTTGCGGATTAAGCCAAAGTCAGAAAAAGCATCAACAATTTTTTCAAAGGTTGCAAGGGTTTTAGCTGGCTCAGTAATCACAATCGGAACTACAGTTACATCAATGTCATAGTGTCTAAAATATGACTTGATTTGCTTCCCATATAGTCGATTGACATTCGCATCAATCACAGTCAGACAGCGACCAAATTTTTTATAGCTGTCTGCAATTTCTCTGTTATTGATATCAAATGCACCGTTGACATAGATAAGACTAAACTCAATTTTTTCGTAACCTTCCACGCGAAATTCAGCTTCCGTTGCTTGAAACGATGCTTGAACATTATTCATTGCTGTTAACCTTGATCTAATTGAAAAATTTGTGAAAATTCCGGCAAAATTTTAGATTCACCCTGATGTGTGGCAATAACAAATGAGGCTTATGAACACCGAAAATTTCCGCCACCCTAAAGTAAGCTTCTTCAAGAAAAGCTTATTATTAGCAAACGATGTTACTAACTAACACCGTTATTTAGCTAAATTTCTGTTAACCTCTTATTCGAGGTCGCTTCAAGACTAATCAACTAGTCCCATTCAAAAATATAGGCATGATACTTGCGCTCTTTTGGGATTGTTGACCTAAATTCAGCAAGTTAACCTTAATCTAGATTAACTCCAGTATTGACTTATAGTAAATTCACCTGAATGCAGATTAACTTCACGATGAACTATGTTATATCCATCTATAGATATAGAGGTTTTACAACTGTTTTTATTCGCAAAATTTCTAATAGAGAAAACTGGATAAATAGTTTATCTCCGGGCTTCCATTTGAGATTACAACCCTGATTAACCTTCAGTTCGCTGTTTTTTAGCATTAGTCTCGAACCTTTTATCGCTAAACTTGCTACACTCTGTTTTACCCAGAATGGCAGTAGACTTCTAGTTTGATTTAGTTAACTTTGTGTTCAGTATTTAATATACCAAAGTCAGTAACTTTTGAAAACCAAAAATTTTAATTTATCAGAGTTACTAATTACACATATCAGTTTAACTCAATACGTGAGCCATTTTATCTTTACAAATCTTAAAAAAGAGTTAAATTGGCTTTTTCGTTCAAAATCATGGGATTTCAGCTTAAATTGAGAGATAACTTGTTGGTATATAACATAAAATGTGATATATGTATTCTGCCAAAAGTATATTGAGAGAATATTTTTTAATACTAAAAGTTGCTCCTACGATGTAGCGCGGATCTCAGTAATGATGGATGATTAATATTGATTAATGTGTCTATTTGTTCTGATCCCCATGCAACAGCTATTTCCCCGAGAGGTATTTGCCAACACTGGAGAGCAAAAAAATGCGGATATCCTTTGAACGCACGGGCGGCTTTGCTGGGATTACCAAGAAAACAACCGTTGATACAGACACTCTCCCGTCAAATGAAGCCGCCACACTTTCTTCCTTAGTGGAAGCTGCTGATTTATTTAGACTACCTGAACAAATTACTTCGCCAAATCCCCAGAGCGATCGCTTTCAGTATAAGTTAACAGTAGAAGATAACGGTAAACAGCATACGGTGACTGTCAGTGAGTCAGCATTGCCAGGAACCTTAAGACCCCTAATTGAATGGCTACAAAACATAGCACAAAAAAGATAATTTGCTGAATTAGCAATTGAATTTTTAAAGGAAAATCGAGTCAATCCAATATAAACTTAAATACCTAAGGAGAAGCATATAACCAGGAGAGTATGAAGTCATGGGCGAAGAGAATATAAATTTTAATTCCCCAGCAAAAAACCAAACTGATGATTTTTTGCATGTAGCATCTGTAAAAGAGGATTGGGGTGGAGACGGAAGAGGACGCATGAACCTATCAGGAAGGCGTACAGCGATTTCTAAAGAGTATGTACCTCGCCAGTACCAATTTTTTGATACAAATGCCGTACCAGAAGAACATGATTGGCGAGTGAGTGGAATGCCAGATAATGTACCATTTGGAACTAGGCGATCGCTAACGTGGCATGACTGTGGTGCATCCACTTCAAAAGTAGTTTTATCGCCTCAGTTTGAAGCACCTTCTGGCATCTTTACTGCCGATTTAGAGATTTTTGTCCTCAGGGGTGCAATTCACCTAATTGAATTGCAATTAAACAAGCATTGCTACTCCTTTATCCCCGCAGGAGTGAGAGTAGGTCCTTGGAAAGTGCCAGGTAATGAAGAAGTTGAAATACTCTGGATGGAGAACGGTCCTGTTCCATTGAAATATAAAAATGTAATCAACGATCATCCAGATGCTAAATTGCGTGACTTCATCCCTGCATTGGATAGCAAATTGCTACCGTGGAGCAAGACAGATACAGTTCAATTTGAGGTAGCTAAAAAAAAGTACTTAAGAAAAAATAGTAATGGGGGTGGAGTATGGTTGCTTGCTATCTTACCACATTACGATGGCAGGTATCAAATGATTCAATCTTATAATGAAGAAGCATATGGTTTAGTTGGATACTGTGATATAGGAAATTACAGTTTTGCAAAAGACCACTTTGGTTATTCTCCTAGCTTTAGCACTCTTCCTAGACACACAACGGACGATGGCGCTTTGTTCTTTGTCAGAGTTGATAGGGATTTATCACAAGTTGGAACAGTCTTGTCATATGCGCCTAAAGACGCATACGCTTTTTAAGCAGCAAAGTTTTTGTGAGAATTACTAGAAGGTCTTTTTAAATAGCGTCCAGTGGGCGAACCCAAAACCTGCCCATTGTTGTAAATCAAATTTCCACGCAAAAAGGTACTTTTTACCCTCCCAGTTAACTCTACTCCTTCAAAGGGTGTATAACCTTGTTGTGACTCCGACTCAGCCGCACGTACCACAAAGCTTTCATTCGGGTCTACCAACACCAAGTCAGCATCATAGCCAACAGCAATATCACCTTTTTCTAACAAACCAAAGCGCCGGGATGGGTTCCAAGATAGCAACTTAGCCATATGGTTGTAAGACATCCCCCGCTTGCTACCTTCACTAAATACACCAGAAAGTAAGTATTCTGTACCGCCAAAACCAGACTTTGCTAACCAAATATTATTCGGGTCTTTAGCACTTCTTTTTTGTTCAGCAGAACAGCAAGCATGGTCGCTAACTATCCAATCTACTTGATTGTTGAGTACTGCTTGCCATAAGTATTCTACATCGGCACGGGGACGAATAGGAGGGTTAACTTTTGCCCAAATTGTATTGGGAGTATCGACATCTAATAACAAATGTCCAACAGTAACTTCTCGCCGAAAATTGATATGGGGAAAAGCAGTTTGCATAGTTAAAGCTGCTTCCATTGCTTTACGTGAACTCAGGTGCAACAAATTGATATTTGCACAGTTAGTTTCATCTGCCAAATAAGAAGCAATGCAAATTGCTAAACCTTCGGAATGAGGAGGACGCGCTGCACTATAGGCATGTAGTCCGCTAAGACTAGAATCATTTTCAACTATTTTGGTATAAGCGTTGAGAATTTCTGCAACTTCACAATGCAAACTCAAACTGATAGTATCTCGCGCTTCTGGATGTTTTTCTATCAAGCGAGTTAGACCACGCATAATAAATTCAAAATGGGCGAAGTCGTACCGTTCCTCTTTGTTAATCATCAAAAAGAGGTTTTGCTGGTCTGACAAACCATGCAACCCATAACCGCCATAAAACATGAAGATTTTAAACGAAGATACACCATGTTCCTCAAACAATAGAGGTATTTCGTCGATATGCTGGCTAGCTATAGGTGCAATGTGATAACTGTAATCTACAAAAAAATTACCTGCGGATAACGCCAACACCTCTGGAAAAAAATCGCGGTAGGAGCCGCCTTTGTTAAGATAATACTGCCCTGTACGGATGTAATTTAAGCTGGTAGTCACGCCTCCCATAGCGGCTGCTTTGGTTTCAGTCACAGCATCTTTGTCGAGGGGTTGATAGATACCGATGTGCATATGGGCATCCACGACCCCAGGAAAGCCTAGCAGGTTTTTGCCGTCAAATACCTCTTTAGCTGTGTCTGGGCTAATATTAGGGGCAATCTGAGCAAATTTTCCATCCTTAATTCCTAAATCAAGTAGTGCGTAGGCGTAGCCCGTCGTAGACATCGCATCCTGATGGGGACGAACTACGCGCACATTTTTGATAATTTGATCTAATAGGGGGGTTTCAGACACAGTAGACCTCACACTAAAATGAGTTTAGTCAGGAATTCCAACATCGAATCGTGACGAAGACCAAATCTGATCATTATATAACGGTTTTTTATGAAATCATCTTCAGGAGAAAAGACAATGGAAAATTTTAATGAATATCATATAGACCCAAAGGAATTTACTTTTCTCAACAGTTTTCAAAATAGCTGGCAAGTTATTAGAGATGAGTTTACAAGCTTTATTAATAATGCATCTAATGAAGAGTTAAAACTCACTTACGAGATTCTGGGTCCTAAAAGTAAAACAATTAAAACAAAAACTAATGCAAAATACACTGCTTTTGGGATTTTATTTCAAGGTATATTTATTGAAGAATATATTCAAACACATCAAATACAATATCCTGATTACGGATTAGATGATGCATCAGAAAAAGCATTTGCATTAAGAGAGAAATATTTCCCAAATTTGGCTAAGGTGATAGAAAAAGTGAACTTTAACGATGATGGTGTCATCAGAAATGTGTATTTTGGTACATTCCATCCAGGCTTGGATATCAAGCTACATGTGAACTATAATCCTCATATGAATCGTGGCTATCTAGGATTGATTGTGCCAGAGGGCGATGTGGCTATGAAAATATGCCATGAGCAGCTTTATTGGCATGAAGGAAAATTTCTGGTTTTAGATCACAGCTATCCACACTGTCCGCATAATTACACCAATTATGACAGAACTGTCTTGGTTGTAGACTTTTTTAAACCGGATAAACCCAGAGAGGAAGTTATCCAATTTGAGAAAGAGCAAGTCACACAACGGATGCAAGATAATCCTTACAGCTTAGGTGTTTTTGGTAAAAGTGATAAAGCTAAAGAAGAAGATTTTATCAAGTATGGTTTAGCTCATCAATTAGAGTGGGAGAAAGCCTTATAAGCTTAACGTAACGCACCTTAGAGGTTATTTCAAAGTGTTTGGCTGTGATTTTAGGCACTTATTGATCTCCCCTAATCTACGCCAGTAGCTTATAGGAAAAATCCCCTACAGCCCTTCTCAAGACAGAAGACGCTCTTGCGTTTGGGCATCCTACGGCAGGCGCTAGCCTCTCCCAAAGGGAGAAGACCACGCTAGCTCCTCGTAAAAACGGGGAACTGGAATCAAAGTCCCCCTTTTTAAGGGGGATTTAGGAGGATCTACAAGTCTTTGATATATCACAAACAACTTTTCAAAAATATTCTTAGATTGTTGATAATACGTTAGCTGAAAGCATAATGTACCTTACATTTGAATGGTACTTACTTAAGTAAAAGTTACTGTCTAGAATCCAGACTTATTGAATAAGTCTGAATTCAAAATCAAGCCTAATTAAATTTATTAATATAGCTTAAAATATTTGCGCCAATTTAGTTGATAAAAGATTCATTTACAAGCCACCTTCTGCAACTAGTAAAATCACAAAGTCTCAAAAGCTATACGTTAAAAACAATAGTTGAGGAGTAAGGTAAACCTAAGATTTATATATGAACGTAACAAACTACAGAAAGTTAATTGCAAAGCAACTGAATCAAGATTTTAAATCTGCCGTTGAAATTGTCGAAATTTCTATTTCCAAACCTGCTGCTAATGAACTTTTAATTAAAAACAAATTTGCTGGCGTTAACGGTGGCTTTGATACTTTACTTTGTCGTGGTGATGTTCCCTATGTTAACTTAATTCCTCCCTTTGATTTAGGTGTAGAAGCTATAGGAAAAGTTGTCGCTATGGGTGAAAATGTTAAAGATTTTCAAATAGGTGATGCTGTCATAACTACAGCGCGTGGCGGCGGTTATCGAGAATATCAGGTTGTAGATGCAAACTTAGCAGTCAAAGTGCGTGAAGCTACACCAGAAGTTCTAACCCTGATTCCTACAGGTGTATCAGCCTTGGTGGCATTGGAACAAGTGGGGGAGATAAAAAGTAATGAAGTGGTTTTAGTGACAGCAGCAGCAGGAGGAACCGGTCATATTGCGGTGCAATTGGCAAAGTTAGCTGGTAATCATGTAATTGGTACTTGTAGTTCTGAGGCAAAGGCAAAGTTACTGAGAGAATTAGGGTGCGATCGCATTATCAACTATCGCACAGAAAACCTCAATCAAGTCCTCAAGCAAGAATACCCCAATGGGATTAATCTAATTTTTGAGTGTGTAGGCAAAGCCGTATTTGATACCTGCGTTGAAAACTTGGCAATGCGGGGACGCTTAGTAGTGGTTGGTTTCATCTCCGAATACGCAAAAGACTTGGAACAGATTACACAACCACGCATTTATCACCAGCTATTTTGGAAAGCAGCTTCTGTGAAAGGCTTTCTCATGCCTCATTATAAAGAACATATAGCAGAGGCACGCGATCACCTCTTAAATCTATTCTACACAGACAAACTCAAGGTTGCCGTTGACCCAACACAGTTTCAAGGTATAGAATCAATACCCGACGCTGTAGAATATCTCCTCAGTGGTCAGAATTGTGGGAAAGTGGTGGTGAGGTTTTAAGTAAGACGGTATTAGTTTATATCCAGTCGGGGGTGAGAATGACACAAGATTCAGAAAATACCTTAAAAGTTGCTCAACAAGCATTTGAGCATTTTACACATGGTCTGGCCACAGGGGAGTGGCAAGCATTTCTAGATATGCTCACAGAGGACTTTACCCTTTGGTTTCCCGTGGGTAAATTTCACGGGTTAAATGTGGGAAAAGAACGAGCTAGAGAGTTTTTCGAGTACGTTTCTGAATCATTCCAAGGCGGACTCACCCTGACCCTAGACCGTTATACCAGTAATGATACAACGGTTGTTTTTGAGTTTCGGGATGAGGGACGTCTGTTAGAACAACCTTACAAAAATCGTTTAGCAGTTTCTTGGGATGTGCGTGGAGACAAAATTTGCGCCTATCGAGAATATTTTGGCAGCGATGGGAAATCGTATTAAATAATTCGTAATGACGCTTTCTACGAGAGGCGCAAGGGATGCGGACTCGTTGGCGCAGCCTCTCGTAGAGAAGAGAGCTACGCTAACGTAATTCGTAATTAAGAGTTATTTCATTCACTCTCCTTAGTTCCTCTCAGGGTTGAGTTCGTTGATTTCTCTGCATTTAGCCTCTGCGGCTTGATATGCTGCTAAATAGTCTTGACCACCCAACATCACATCACCGTAATATTCATAAGGTGGATGACCATAGATTGGCAATGGATCATCTTCTGGATAATCTTCTTTCGATTCTTCAATGATGGCTTTCAGTTTTTTAACGGTTAGCCTTTGTGCTGCAAAATACCAGAGTTCTTGGGGATTTTTATTCAGGTGCGGTAATGTGGGATCGATGATGGTTACGTCGGAGCCTTCGCCTAGCTCAATCCAACTGTGTTCAATTGGTCTGTATGGCTTCCCAGCAAAAGCTAAAAATCCCTGAATATATCTTGCTCCCTCAGTCGATAATACTGCTTTGTAAGCATTATCAAATGGAGTGCTAGCTCTGCTGTTTATGAGTTCAGCAATTTTGATTGACAGCGTTTCATCCAATAGTTTGTTCATCAATAGCAAGGATTAGAGCAGCCATGAAAACATATTACCACTGCTACTTCCTGTCTTGCTTGGAGATTCAGAAAGCTGAGGGATATAAGGGAGGCTTGGAATGAGAATCGCTATAAATATGTAGAAAATTTAAGGGCGCACAGCTAGCTGTGCGCCCTAACTATGTTTATTTATAAAATCACGGGTTTTGTGGGAGCATCAAGTTTTATCCGAACCGTCTTGGGACAACAGGGGCTTCCCCAACAAACTTGCCCAGAAGGCATATTAGTAAAAACACTGCTACGAGCGCCAATCACAGCATTAGCTCCGATTTGCACTCCCGGCCCAACAAAACAATCTGCTGCCACCCATGCACCATTGTTAATAGTAATACTCGCTGTTTTCAACCCAAAGGCAGGGTCTTGGATATCATGACTACCAGTACACAGGTAACTTTTTTGGGAAATTACGCAGTGTTCACCGATGTGGATCTGATCGAGGCTGTATAAAACTACGTTATCTCCAATCCAACTGTAGTTGCCAATGGTAACTTTCCAGGGGTAGGTAAAACGGGCGGTAGGTCGAATTAATACGCCTTTACCGATCCGAGCGCCAAATAGTCGTAGTAAAGCACAACGCAGAATATTTAACGGTTGAGGAGTCAGGGGAAAGGCGATCGCTTGTACAAACCACCATAAGAAAATATACCAACTTGGACGTCCCCGATCAAACCAAGATTGGTCATATTTGCGTAAATCTACGAAAGCGTCATTAGTCATTAGTCATTAGTTATTTATCAGGAATCAATGGTCAATAGCTTTCCTTCTGATCCCCTGCTCCCCTTTTCCCCATCTCCTTCCTTTGAGCTAGTTGCAGTATTTAAGTGACCACCACAGTTGCGTAATTCGTAAAGCTTAACGCCAATTTGATATTCATATTGACTCAGCAAGCGTGCATAGATATATCCTGCTTTGCCATCCAAAAAACCACGTTGAATAATATAAAATAAAACAAACCGTAAAATGGGTTTAAATGGCAGGCGTACCCACACTTTTTTCAAAAAGCGCTTGCGTTGGACTGCATCACCAAATAGATTGGCATCGATAGTACCGCTATTATCTTTACCTGTGAGAATATTAAGATAAACACTAGCTTCCCAGTTTGAATAGCGGTTGTGTCGTTCTAACCAGTGGTAAAGGTCGCGGAAGTCTTCGTGGAGCATATCATTTTTGAGATACTCAACTTTGCCCTGCAAAATCACATGTTCGTGGACTTCATTGTCACCAGTGTTGGGAATATCTTCTGTATGTAGGTTTTCGTAGCGACCTTTTTTATGTTGAAATAAACGTAGATTCCAATCGGGATATTTACCACCGTAACGAATCCATTTTCCTAAGAAAAATACGCGGCGGTTGAGATAATAACCTGCATATTCCTTGTTTTGAATTGCTTGCTCAATTTCTTCCCATAGTTCAGGAGTGATGCGCTCATCACAATCTACAATTAGCACCCATTCGTTGCGGAACGGTAGATTATCTAAAGACCAATTTTTCTTTTTGGGCCAGCGTCCATTGAAGCTAAATTGCACGACATTTACACCATAACTTTTAGCAATTTCAACACTGTTGTCGCTACTTTGAGAATCTACTACAAATATTTCATCTGCTCTGGTGAGACTTGCGAGACAGGCAGGCAAGTTTACTTGTTCATTTTTTGCCGGAATTAGTACTGAAACTGGTATTTTAGATGGCATACAAGTATAAATTATGTTATTAGTTATTTCTTATTTGATGTGGATAAAAGACCCTGAATAGCAGCATTTAAGTAACCAATCTGACCGTAAGCATATACAAGTTTGTCAAACCGTTCTGCTGGATCAGAAAAATATTGCAATGCCTTATACAAGCCGCGCACAAACCGTTCGCTACCTCGCTGCAATTGGGCAATTCCAGCTTTACCAGCGAGTTGTTCTCGATAGCATTCACTAATACCCTGCCACCAGCCTCGGTTTAAAAACCAGGAGCGTTGCAGGCGCTCTGGGGCAACATTGTGAGCGACTAGTGCTTCGGGAAGATAAGCGACTTGCCAAGCACGTTGTAGGGCAAATTCGGTCATTTGCAGTTCTTCATTTGATAATAGATTTTTCCCTACTCGACCGAGATGAGGATCAAAACCGCCAATTTCATCCAGGAAACTACGGCGGATGGAGTAATTTAAGCCTCTGGGTGTTAAGCCAGGTTGCTCGATGTAGATGTTACTCTCACCCAAATCATATGCACCCAGATTTGCAGCTAGCCCTGGAGATAGCCAGCGTGGTTGTTGGATTCCTGGGGGCCATAGGAGAGTGACTTTGCCACCTGCGATCGCTAGTTTAGAATTATTGTAATAGGCAAAATATAAAACTTGTAGCCAGCCAGGGCTGGCAACGGCATCGTCATCCAGATAAGCAAGAATATCACCACTGGCTACTTTTGCACCCGTGTTGCGGGCGACAGATAAACCGATAGTGGGTTCAAATACATACTTCAGACGCGGATTGTGGGCCCTTTGTTCTACAACCTCACGGGTGCGATCGCTAGACCCATTATCAACTACCACAATCTCAAAGTCAGCAGCAAAATCCTGCGCTAAAAGACTATCAATTGCAGCCCCTAAATAGGTATCTCGATTGTGAGTACAGATAATCGCAGAAATTTGCGTGTTTGGCATAGATTTAATTTTGGATTTGAGATTTGGGACTTCGGCTTACTTCGACTTCGCTCAGTACAAGTCGCTCAGTCGAACGATTTTAGATAAAAATCTTAAATCCAACGCACACCTACTGAAAGTTAATCTAAACCAAAAATTACCAACCCACCAACCGAGTTTCTTCGGAAATAATCTTTAAAACTTTACGTTTGTTGAATATGACTGTGTAAAACTACAAGTGTTTGGGCTAGTTGACTTAGACGAGTTTCCAAAGATTGCTTACGCCCCAACAGTTGACGTAACTTTTGGTAACGCGCGATCGCCATGCTAACATTGGCAACCTGATCCGCTGGACATGGGCGCGACCAGACTTTACCAGCATCGTCCACACCACAGAGGCGATAGCCAGTAATAGATGATTGATAAGAGACTTTTCCACCAGTGGCGCAAATTTCTTCTACGTAGTTCATCAGGCGGTCAACTTCTGCATGGCGCAGTGTTGCAGTTCCTCCCAGTTCTGGTTCGGTGGGATTGGATTCTAACCAGCCATTGACAATTGGACCTTCTAAGTAAATATCTTGAATTTGCTCCAAGATATTTTGCAATTCTGTTTGCCAATCGGCGACACTTTCCTGAATTTCTTGCAATAGATTCATTGCCAATGCTGGATTAGCTCCGTGGCGATGGCTACTAAAGCTTGGAGTTTTCAACTTGGGTAGACTGGGTGTTTTACTACCATTCTCTTGTGCTTGAAAGGTCTGCACAGAGTCATGGTGAGGAAAGAAATTTTGTTCAGGAGGATAATCACTCTCAGTATCTACGCCAAGGTCAACTGTTTGTCCTTGTGGATTGAGTTCCCCATCCTGCGAGGATGCAGTCTGTGTACTTTCTGTCGGTTCGTTAGCTCCGACGCTGATTCTAAAGGAGAAAGGCCGTTTTGTCGAATCACCTGCTTCGGCGGCAGAGGCAGTGCCGCGATTCCCTAAATCGTGTAGAGTTGCTTCAATACGTTTTAAGCCTGCGTTCATAAAGACATCCTAAAGTTTGCTGTCCCCAATGGTGTTGAATAATTAAGAATGGGGTTGTTGGGATTTTCGGCTTTTGCCAGTTGTAACATCAATGATGCTGGTGCTAATTTTATCCCTTAAAAGTTATTTGAAACCAAAAATCTCACCTCCGAAGTAAAAACTGCGGTGATAAATTGCAATTAGTACACTGTGGTGAAAGTTTGCCTACCTTAAACTTGGGGCAAAATCCCCAAGTTTAAGCCCCAAGTCTTGCTAATTGAAATGGTAGCCGAATTTATGCGCCTGCTGTACTAGCTACTTATTGTTAAGATACTCAGGAAACAACTTTGGGTAAAATCATTTTAGTAACAGGGCCAGCACGATCTGGTAAAAGTGAATGGGCGGAAACTCTGGCCATGCAGTCAGGAAAAGCAGTTGTTTATATAGCAACAGCCACCGATAACCCAGATGACCAAGAATGGCATCAACGCATTTTAGAACACCAACAACGTCGTCCCCAAGACTGGGTAACTTTATCTGTACCTGTGGAACTGTCTGCTACCCTTGCTGATGCGAAACCTTATACCTGCCTTTTAGTTGATTCTTTAGGAACTTGGGTTGCTAATCTCTTAGAACAAGACGAAGCTACCTGGGAAAATATCCTTACAGAGTTGTTAGAAACGGTGGATCTTGTTGCTGCTGATATGGTGTTTGTAGCAGAAGAGGTGGGCTGGGGTGTGGTGCCAGCTTATCCGATTGGAAGGACGTTCCGCGATCGCCTGGGTTCTTTGGTGCGTCAGCTAAGTGCGTTCAGCGAAACTGTTTATTTAGTGACTGGTGGTCATGTTCTCAATCTGGGCGTTCTTGGTTCGCCATTGCCAAATAGAGGGGAAAAAGGAGTGAGGAGTCAAGATTCTTAACTCTTGATTCAAATTAATCCAAAATCTAAAATCGTTCGACTGAGCGAAGTCGAAATGTAAAATCTAAAATTGTAATATGGCAACTAAACAAGAAGTTAGAGGATACCTCGCCTACTGGTTTCAGTTGGGTAAGAAATTGATTACGGCCAACGGTAAGGCAAGCTTTTTGCCCCAATCAGTGCTAGATGGCGATCACTATAGTGAAGAATTTGAAGAGTGGTGGCAAAAAATTCTCTCACCCGAATCGGGTGATTGTTACCTAGAGGGTACACATGAAACCATTGCTGAACTGTTGACACCAGCATGGGAGATGCTACCTTGCAGCCGATGTAGTATGCCAGTAGCAGCGCGAAACGTCGGGATGCCGACATTGTTATGCCCCTGCAATAATTTACCTAACTGGCCTAATACCGAATTGCCAGCACCGCGAGAGCCAATTAAGACTCAAGACCAACTCAAAACAATTCGCGATCGGCTTGTAGATAATATTGCGTAAACAAAGAACCAATTTGTAAATTTGACAAGTTTTTTCTAATTATTAGGACTTATCCAAAAATTGCCAAAAAGCTTAATTTATCGTAGACACGTAGTGGCTTGCCGCAGGCTACCACCATCTCTACAAGGGCTTCCGCTAACACGCAGCGTCTCGTAAAGCCTGCGGCATAGCAACTCTTAGAGACACTCTTGCGTTCGCTTAGGGCGCAGCCTTTCGCAGAGAAGCCAGTGCGTTGCGGGAGTTCCCCCCGTTGTAGCAACTGGCCAGGCACAAAGAGAAGGAAAAAATGCTTAACTCAACTGTATTAAATTTTGTACATGGTTTTTTCTCATTTGTGAGAAATCCAGGTTAGTTCACTTTGGTGCTTGGGAATTTGGCGTTGGACAAGTTTTATTAGCAAAATCACACTGATAAATATATGGTTCTTGCCAACTCAGAGGAATTTCTAATAAGTCTCGCGTTCCTGTCATGCCTTGTCCAATAAATAGCAACAAAGCAATACAGTTTAAAATCGTATGGACGATGCGCCAGCGATTGGACTTATCTTGATAAATATCTTGAACAATTGCTAATGAAAAAATCATCAGTAATGCTGCGGTAATGCCAATATAATAATGTGACCAATACCACTCATTCGTCAGGCGATATACTCCATCCTGACAGCCTATAATTACTAAACCTGCACCAGTTAAAGTGGCAAAAACTGCCCGCCACACCCGCTGCTTTGCCCGATAAAGAAATACTAAAGAGGCGATAGTAGCAGCAAACATTAACACGATAAAAACAATTTGAAAAGGTGTTTTATTCCACAATTGATTTTTGATAATATTTTTGCTAATAGGATAGCTTAATCCGATTAAAGTTAGTCCGACAACTGCACTTGTTAGTCTTTCACCTAACTGCTTATGTTCTCCACCCACCACTGGGGGAATTTTACTCTTACTCCCAGCTAAAATTTGCAATCTGCGTTGGCGTGTTTGCCAAGCAAAATTTACCACTGTACCGATGAGTGGAAACACGAATATAATTGCGATCGCTGGATGTAAAAGACCAAGAAAATCTGTTAATTGCATACAACACCTTTCAAGGAATCATTGAATTAATATTAAATGACAATATAAAACATCGTTCTATCACTTAAATTAATTTTAGATGAGAATCTGTTTAATATTTATTTTTGTTATTTTTATATTATTTTAATAAAGCAAGTCTTTGAATATTTTATAAAATATTATAACTTTCATGAACAGTTTTTTTGCCCATCTGCATGAAGCATCTAATGTGTAGCTTCCCACGCTATCTATCAACTGGCAGATAACTTATTATTAGGTGAGATATTACGTCGCCGCATCTGAGAAAATTTAGTCAATTTCCAGACTGAATAATAGTTGTCACTGTAAACAACATCTGTCTTTACTTTATACTTTTTTTCGATTGTTTCGCGCCAAGTATTTGAAGGATTGAATAAAAACACATCAGCAAACCCATCAGGAATTTTGGGAATTTTTTGGTTGTTCACCAACAGAAATCGCACTTTTGGTTCCAAAAGATAGCTCAGAGAAAAGACATTCCCATAATTGTCGCCTAAAGCATCACTAATCAAAAGTGGACGAGTCGTTTGGTTGATGATTTGAGCAACTTGTGGATTGCCATAGCTCATACCCTTATTCCACCAAGTTTCTGCCTGGGAACTCACCTTATAAGAAATTAGACCACAAATAATTACTAATGCCATGATTATGTGCCAAATGCTCCGGTGTGACACGTTCCCATTATATAGTTGCGTAGCTAGTAGGTAAGCAACAGCTACTTGGATTCCTAAATAAGATGGTATTAAATACGGTTCGCTAGATGATCGTATACCCCCAGCAATTAAATCTGGCAGTATTAGGGGTAGTGCTGGCACCACAATTAATATGATGATAAACAACCAGACTTTATAATTAGTTGTTTTACAAATAAAATAAATTGAATATCCTACCAAAATTAAAAATAATGGTGTAATTAAATAGTCCAGAGGATTGTCTAAACTAAGGTCTATATCAAAAAAAATCCTGCTCAACTGCATCAGCAAAAATGGAAATATAGGCATCAAAGATGATTGCGTTGTTATCTTATCTGCTGAAATCAAAAATTGAAAAAAGTCACCCATCACAATTGTTATCCAAGGCATGAAGGCTAAAAAACCTACCAGTGATGCTAACAGATAAGTTCTGACAGTTCCCGTCAACTGAAATTTGGCAATGCTCATTACATAAATTCCGTGAGCAACTGCTACAAATGCACTCCAAAGAAATGTATAAAGACTGATGGCTAAAGTTACTGCATAAATGCTCCAGATAGCGAATAAATCTGGTCGTTGTCGTTCTTTTACTAGCTCATCTTTGTCTTGTAATTCCAGCCGCATTGCTCGCAGCAGAGACGCACTGGATAGCAATATGGTGACTAACCAGAGAATATATTCTTGTGCTTCTTGAGCGTATACTAGGTAAATTGGAGAAATTGCCATGAGTGCGATCGCTACACCAGGAACCGATAACGGCACATTAAATAATTCTTGGCATAGCCAATAAACACAAGGGAAAACCAGCAAACTGATGAAGACAGATAAACTTCTAATCGCCGTCACCGAGTTACCAAAGATTTCCATCCACAATCTGGCTATTATGTAATAAAGCGGTGGATGGTGAGAATTTTCTTTTGCCAAAGCCATGATTGTGTCATTTAAGTTTTTTTGTTGATTTGCACCTTGAAACTGGGCAAAACTTTCTCCAGCAATGACACGATTATTAAAAATTTGCTGTTTTACTTCAGTTATTGTGTAACCAGAAATTCGTAATGAAGTATAAGTTTCATCATGCCAGTAAACTTTGCTATCAAGGTTAAAAAAGCGAAATAATATACCCATCGCTAATAAGAAAATAATTAAAAATCGCAACCAACTCGGAGCAAATTTGAGATGGCGCATAAGTAGTTTTCCTAAGAAATTGTCTAAAATAATCCAGTCAGCAAAGAGAACTATTAGGACTCTTGGGACAACCCCATATCTAATATTGGGGCTTGTAATATGGACACCTTGTATCTAGCACTACGTGTCTTTCCCCAAATCTTTTTTTGTATTCCATAATCTTTAGACAGGAGCTTGTACCGATATAGGACAAGGGTTTTTTCAACAGTCCCCAAGCCGTCCCAATACGGTTCGGATAAGACTCGATCCCCCAACCCACGCCACTTGCTCCACTTGGGGTCTCCCCAAGTGGAGCAAGTGGCTCCCCTTAAAAAGTGGGGCTAAGAATGGCTCTATTTCCCCGTTACAAAGAGGGATCTTTATGGATTATGCAGCTTAACCGAACCGGATTGAGAGTCATCTGATTTTAAATATTGACAATAAATACCTCTCTTCTATTAACTATGAAAACAATTGCACAAGGTTGTATCAAATACGGCAAAACTGACCTTTTTTTTACAGCCGAGATGCAGATGTGGAGTAAAATATCATAAATATTCCTATTCTTACAGTCCGTGTATGCAGACTTTGTTCCTGTAGCCGCGACTGAGCGCCATTAGGTAAAAAGATAATTTTTACAAGATTTGGTAATGCCATCTAGCAAAGTCTTTGGTATTAGATATAGCTAAAAAATCAATAGTCTTAAAGTGTCGATCAATAGCTGGAATACTGCATATTTTAGCTCCAATATTCAAGTATGCCTGCAAAATTTTGGGAATTTCAACATTATATGAATCTGGAAAATCTTGAGGCATTTCTAAACAAGATTGTGAATTTGGATAAACCAAAATACTTGGATGCATCAAGCCATTCTGCTGAAAATAATCATAAGCGTAAGTAGCTTGCCAAGGACATTGTGTTAGTAATGATGCACAGCCAAATAAATATTGATTTCTACTCCAGATCAGATAATTTGCTAGCCCTTTCCATAGTAGTAAAAGTGCCTGACTGTTGCGGTATTCTTTAGCTATACATGCACGCCCAACTTCAACTGATGCCTGAAGCACAGAATGGGGAATCGCATTAAGATTAAATATATCGGCAGCATCAAAGCCTAGTCTTTGAGAAGCCATTGTATAGGTTTGCATCCGATAAGTTCCAATGGTTTTACCCGTTTGTTTGGAGATCAGGATTAAATGATGGCAAACTGCATCAAACTTATCTATATCCATCTGGGTAAAGTTAGAAGTAGAGAATCCCAACCCTAGTTCAAGATTAAAAACTTCAAAGCGCAACCGAAAAATTGATTCTAATTCTTCTTCAGTTGACGCTAGCCGTAGGGTATATTTTTCAGTTTGAAGGACGGGAAAATCTTCAAGAGGGGGAGGAGGATTCAGTGAGTAATTGATGTTGCGTCCAGAAACTTCCATCTATCTTCCTACTTAGATTTACGAAAATATCCTACTAGGATTTAGGCACTATACAAATAGCTCACATTATCCATTAATGTGTCGAAGCGTGATTGAGACGGTTTTCGATAAAAGAATCTCTAGAGAGCTTTTTTACTCTCTTGGATTAGGGGTAGAGTGCTTTTATTATGGACATTAATTCCCCAAAAATCTGGCAATAAGATACAAAATTTTCTTTTGATATCCGCTATAAATGCAAATCAGCAAACAAAGTTAAAATCAGGGCAGAAAGCCCCCGGATAAATCCAGGGGCTTGGATAATTTTGGTTACGATGTGCTTTTGCTTTGGGCATTGCGTAGACATCGCCTATGGTGGGCGGGTACGCCATCGCAATCTCCGGTAAATGCACTCTAAAATACTGAATTAATTACGGTGATTATTGCTGTAGTGAACCCTTGTACCTGCCCAAAGCAACTTCTCTCGCAGCGTCTGATAGTAGGAATTGTTCTCGCGCAAAATAATAAATTTAGCCCGACAATCTGCCATCCGCACATCAACGTGGTGTCCTGGCCAAATTGAAGTCCCCAAAACCCCATCTGTCCACAGCTTGGTACTCAAATCATAATCCCCCAAAGGCCAAATACTCACCACAGAACCAGGGGGTAAAACCAGGGGGCGACTAGAAAGGCTCATCGCACAAATAGGAGTGATGGTAATCGCCTCCATACCATCATGCATAATTGGCCCATTGGCAGAAACGGTGTAACCAGTAGAACCTGTGGGAGTAGCAATGATTAACCCATCCCCGACGTATTGATCGACTACTTCACCGTCGATTTCCATTTCCAGAATTGAAGTAATCATCCGGTCAGCGGAGGCTGGTTTGACACAAAATTCATTCAAAGCCAGGTAATGCTCACTTACTGGCTCCAAATTAGACCCATGACCCTCGTAGACAGCAGCTTGTAACATCATCCGTCGTTGGATAGCATAGCGATCCTCAAATAGTCGATCCCAAACTTTCTCCGTATCCTGAAACTCCTCCACTGACTCAGTTAAAAACCCCAGATGACCTCCCACATTCACTCCCAGAATTGGGATGCCAGCTGGAGCTAAATGTCTGGCACTGGTTAAAACAGTACCATCGCCACCGAGTACCAAAGCGAGATCGATTGGTTGAGCCGCCGAAGCCAAAAAGACTGGATAGGGGTTGTCTTTCGGCCCGCTAGGCCCCATCAACACATGGCACTGGCGACTTTCTAGTTGTTTAGCACAGACTTCTGCCCATTCTTTACTCTGGGCATCCCGCGCTTTATAAGCAATGATTACCTGCTTGAGTTGCACGCACAATTACCACTTCAGGAGATTAAACTGCTCCATATCGACGGTATCACGGTTACGATAAATGGCAAGCACGATCGCTAAACCCACCGCCGCCTCGGCCGCCGCCACGGTAATCACAAATACTGTGAAAACCTGACCCTTAATTAATGTTGAGTCGAGAAAGTTGGAAAATGCCATTAAATTCAGATTAACAGCATTGAGCAGTAACTCAATTGACATTAGCACCCGCACAGCGTTGCGGCTGGTAATTAAACCGTAGATGCCGATGCAGAATAAAGCTGCTGCTAGTAATAAAAAGTACTGGAGTTGCATGAATTTGGGTATCCCTCTAGAAAAAACTGGCTTTTTATCTGCGACTGAGATCGCAAATCTTACTCTTTCGTTTCGCTGGTTGTTGATACCAGTTCTCTGGGGCGTTCTTGCAAAGTCAAAACAGTTTGCCGCAGATCGGATGGTGTCAATAGGTCTGGCAAATACTCACGGCGTGCCAAAATAATTGCTCCTACCATCGCTATCAACAGCAAAATGGAAGCCAGTTCAAAAGGCAGTAAAAAGTCAGTGAAGAAATGTTCTCCAATTAAAACTATAGAACTTTCACCACCCACCACAGGAGCAGTTGAGTAAGTCCAAGGAGTAGCCAGCACCATTGTACTTAAAAGAGCAAACAATCCTACACTGACGATACCTGTTAGCACTTTCCGCACCCAAGAATTGGGAAATGCTACAAAATTCTGCCGCTTGTTCACCAACATAATGGCAAACAAAATCAACACGTTAATCGCCCCAACGTAAATCAGTATTTGTGCAGCTGCAACAAAATCAGCATTTAGCAACAGGTAGATTCCCGCTATGCTAATGAACACGCCCCCCAGCATAAAAGCAGAATAGACGATATTGGAGAACAGTACCACGCCAATCGCTGCCCCAATCATCATCACGCCCAGTATGCCAAGCGATACAAACTGTACTCCTTCCGCTAGATTCACTGTTTTTTGTCCTTAGTCAATCAATTTTGGATTTTAGATTTTAGACTTCGACTTACTTCGACTTCTCTACGAGACGCTGCGCGTAGCTTGCTTCCCCGTAGGGGTACGCTCAGTACAAGTCGCTCAGTCGAACGATTTTAGATTTTTGTTTTAATCCAAAATCACTAATCACAAATTTGCATGGTCATTGGTCATTGGTCACTAGGAAAAGGACAAATGACATTTATTTTTCTGTTTCTTCCACAAGGTCTTCTGGACGCGCACCCGCACGTGGCGCATCCGCAGGCAGTCCGTGGGGTTCGAGGACGCCCTTAGGTAGGTAAACTAGTTCGCGTAATGGTGTAACCATTGGGTCATCTGTTACCTTGTAGGGCAAACGACCCAGCGCCACGCTGTCATAGTTCAATTCATGGCGATCGTAAGTGGAAAGCTCATACTCTTCTGTCATGGATAGACAGTTAGTGGGGCAAAATTCCACACAATTACCGCAAAAGATACAAACTCCAAAGTCAATGCTGTAGTGGTTAAGTTTTTTCTTTTTGCTGGCTTTGTCGAATTCCCAATCTACTACAGGCAGGTTAATCGGACAAACGCGAACACAAACTTCGCAGGCGATGCACTTATCAAATTCAAAGTGAATTCTACCGCGAAACCGTTCGCCAAGAATCAGTTTCTCGTAAGGGTACTGTACGGTAATCGGACGCCGCCGCATGTGGTCGAAGGTAACAGAAAGTCCCTGACCAATGTAACGCGCAGCTTGTACCGTTTCTTTGGCGTAATCACCAACTTGTTTCAGGAACTTTAGCATTTTGTGTCTCTCTCTTTTGGATTTTGGATTTTGGATTTTGAATTTTAGATTTCAGATTCAACCCCTCCGGGTGACGCTCCTACGGACGCTCGTTCCTCGCTACCGCTTCGCTAACGCTACCGCCCCGCTAACGGCAGTCACTCATGGGGTCTTGGGGTCTCCCCAAGTGAAGCAAGTGGCGTGGAAACCCCCAGACGCTCACAGACTCGCTACCGCCCTTGGCGTATCCCCTTCTCACATTGGGAGAGGCTAACGCCAAGGGAGAAGACCGCGCTGCCTCACCAAAATCTAAAATCTAAAATCTAAAATTGGTTTACCCGCCAAAGGCGAAGGGAAAGGCTAGTTTCAGGGCGGCAGTTAATAGGAGATTAGCCAAGCCAACTGGCAATAAAAACTTCCATCCTAAATCTAACAGTTGGTCAATCCGTACCCGTGGCACTGTCCAGCGCAACAGGATAGCGACAAATACTAGTAAATAAGCTTTGAACACGGTCATCATGATCCCCAAAGCCGCAGTTACTATCTGGAACACAGGATTTAGTTCACTGACTCCCAGCCAACCAGCGATGAGGTTGAGGGGAACAGGAAAGTCCCAACCACCCAGGTAGAGAATTGCTACTAGTAGGGAAGAAAGGATCAAGTTAACGTAGGAACCCAGGTAGAACAGACCGAATTTCATGCCTGAATATTCAGTCTGATAGCCTGCTACGATTTCTTCTTCCGCTTCGGGTAAGTCAAAGGGTAATCGTTCGCATTCAGCTAGGGCGGCTATCCAAAAGATCAGGAAACCGACGGGTTGTCGCCAAATGTTCCAGCCCAGGATGCCATAGCCAGACTGTTGATTGACAACATCAACAGTGTTGAGGCTGTTAGACATCATAGCGATCGCTAACACCGCCAGTGCCAAAGGAATTTCATAACTAATAGATTGCGCTGCTGCCCGCAACCCCCCTAAGAGGGAGTATTTGTTATTAGATGCGTAGCCAGCCATCAGCAAGCCAATGGGTTGAATGCTAGATAAGGCAATCCACAAGAATACGCCCATGCCGACATTGCTAATTACGATATTCTGCCCAAAGGGGACGATCAGGAACGACAGAAACACCGGAATCACAACAATAATTGGGCCGAGGGTAAACAGCCAGGGGTCAGATTTGGCTGGTACTATATCTTCTTTAAATACCAGTTTCAGACCATCCGCTACAGGTACCAGCAACCCAAAAGGTCCCTGGTATTCTGGTCCAATTCGCTGCTGTGCTGCGGCGGAAATTTTCCGTTCTAGCCAAGTAGCAACTAATACCCCCACTGTTGCCCCGATCAGCATCAGTATCATTGGCAGGGGCATCCAAATCGCTTTGGCTGTTCCTGCTGGTATACCTAAATCCCGGAGGGATTCAATAAAAGTTCCTTGGAGGTCAATTCCTGAGTTCATGTTTCCGCTCTCTAAGACATCGAGTCATGGTGAGTTACAACTATTAGTTGAATTAATACCTGTAAATTCACCCATTTATAATTTTTGCTATGATGACGCCCGATTGAAGATTTGTTGCCAATTCCCATGCCTAGTATATCGTTGGATGGTTTGAGCACCCTGAAGCGAGATAAGAATTTCTACTTATAGTTGGCATTGAGATTGGCTATTAAGCGGACAAGAGGGCAAGGGGAGAGTATATATTTCAGGACTTACGCAGTGATGTGATCTGTGAAGACCACCCAAACAGTGCATAGTATATCGGGCATTGGTTCGATTTTCCATGCCCTGTTTGGCCAATGCCCAATCCCCAATTAACGTTGGTCAATAGGGGTATAAGTAACTTCGTGGTGACCGTTGTAAACCTGGGTAGGACGGAAAATCCGGTTTTCTGCTAGTTGTTCTTTCCAGTGGGCTAGCCAACCGGCAACACGGGCAATCGCAAATATTGGCGTAAACAAGTCTGTGGGAATCCCCATCTTCCTGTACACCAAACCAGAATAAAAGTCAACATTGGGATAAATCCCTTTGCTACCGAGTTTTTCCTCTACTACACGTTCCATCTCTTGGGCAATGTCATAGAACTTGTCATGCCCAAACTTTTCAAACAGCTGTTCTGCTAGACCTTGTAAGATTGTGGCTCGTGGGTCTTTCACTTTGTAAACACGATGCCCAAAGCCCATAATCTTCGCTTTGCGTTGCAGACAATCATCTATGTAGGGGCGTACATTTTCCACATAGCCAATTTCTTCCAACATCTGAATCACTTCTTCATTGGCTCCACCATGCAGAGGCCCTCCCAAGGTTCCCACAGCACTAGCAACCACAGCATAAGGATCAGTCAAGGTGGAAGCTGTCACCCTGGCACTGAAGGTGGAAGCATTCATTGTATGCTCTACCTGAAGTATCAAGCAGATATCAAAAATTCGCGCCATCAGAGGATCAGGTTCTTGCTCATTGAGCATGTATAGAAAATTGGCGGAATAGTCTAAGTCATCACGAGGACGCACGGGGTCATTGCCTTTTCGCATCAGTTGAAACGCCGCCACCATCGTGGGAATGGTTGCTATCAGGCGCACCACGGAATCTCGAATGTAGGCAGGATTATGTAAATCGCGGAGCGAATAAAACAAGCCTAAAGCAGCAGCAGAGGCTTGCAAGGCATCCATTGGATGACCGCTTTCTGGAAAGCATTTCATCATGTCTCGAATGCGGTATTTTATCCGCCTGTGGAAACGAACTTCATGCTCAAATGCTTCCAGTTCTTCCTTGCTTGGCAGTTCGCCCCAGATTAAGAGATAAGCAGTTTCCAAGAATGTACTTTTTTCTGCTAATTCTTCAATCCGGATGCCACGATATTCTAGTATTCCCTTTTGCCCATCAACATAGCTTATACTTGATTGAGCGGCGGGAATGCCTTCTAAACCAGGCTTGTATTCGCACACCATCATGGCACCACCATTCGCTTTTTGAAATATCTGATCAAGCTAACTTACCAGAAATTTATTGTCGCCATAACAGTAGCCGTTCTAACAACAATCGAAAATGTTGAAAAACTGTTATAGCAGGTACTTGGGTGGTGTCAACCAAAACATCTGACTACGACCCAGAGGAGAACCTGTTTCTGGTAGTTTTATCCCAATCATACCTGCTTTTTTCAAGACCAAGCTTGCTTTGACTTCCCCCCAGAGGAGAATTTCTGCCCAACTGGTCAAATCAGGTTCGTGTCCAACCAGCGCCAGTTGGGTCTTTTGGGAATAATTTTTTGGCTCTAACCAGTCTTTTAGCCAACTAGAAATTTGACCATCGTGGGCGAGGTGGCTAGATTCCTCTAACTGGGAGCTTAGTTTTTCTGCTATCAGGATTTCAGCCGTTTGGCGGGCACGCACTAGGGGACTGGTGAGAATTAAATCAAAGTTTAAACCTAATTTAACAAGTTGCTGGGCAACTTTCTCAGTTTTTTGCCGTCCTTCTTTGGTAAGGCTGCGCTCCTCATCCTTGATGCCTAATTCCTTGTCTTCGGCGATGCCATGACGAATTAAGTATAGTTCCATACTTTGATATTATGAGTGATCAGTTAGGCTGCTCTTAGGCAATGTTAGAACGCTATCCACCACTTAGCAATCTGTCATACTCTGGATGTGATCCAATCCAAAACCATACAAAATTATCATCTTCTTTTACAGCAAGCGCCCGATAATATATACCAATACGTACTGACCAAAACGGATCGACTTTTTTGAAATGCAATGATGAATGTTTGGGATCTTCCCAAAGAAACTCGTAACATCGATTAGCAAGCTCTTGGATATCAATTGGTAACTGGCGATAGTAATACCAAAAATCTGGGGTTGCTCGATGTTTCACAGATCAGTACAACGCCCTTCTCGGAGATGTTTGAGTGCTTTCTCTGCCAATACATCTAACCGACCAGCAGCCACATCTTTTTCAATCTGTTTATCCCAAGCTGCTGCATCGAATTCAGCAAACCAGGTACGAAAAGCAGCCAGATCCTCTGGTGAAAGTTGACTAATAGCGAGTTCTACTTCCTTTAGGGTACTCATAATCTAGGTAAATCAAGCTTGTCATTCTTCAATTTAAATATACTATGAATAGAATTGTTTATTTACTTTCAAAATTTCTAATCCAACGTCAATTCTATTACGACACCACTTTGCATTTTCTTGAGGCCAGTTTAGATCCTCAACAAGATATTGCTCGATTAACTCAGTATTTATATTTTTTTTACAACGTGAAGTAGCACAAATAAAAAAATCTAGCCGTTCAATATCGTTGGTATGATAACTTAAGGGAAATCGGCTCAAGTATCTTTCAAAATATTCTCTTGCTTTTAGAGATGTAATGATTTCATGTAATCCAATATCTTCGTTTGATAGTTTGATAGAAATTATATTATAACTAGCAAGACTAATAAAATCCTTAAAATCTTTTTTAAATCGTCTTAATAAAATATTGTATTCTAACATTTGTATATGACCGTACTGTGAATTAAAAATATTTACAATTGAATAAAATTTATCTTTTCTCTTAGTAATAAGAAATGATGGTTTGTGGTGGTTTTCATCTAAAAAGAGGATACAGGAAGGCTTACTCGTTTCCTTTATATGCTCTTCTGATTGTTTTTGGAGATAATTCCAGTTATTAAAATGTTGAGTAAATTTTTTGAAAATCTCAATAATTTCGTCATCAGTAACTTTTTTGAATTTTAAGTTTAGTTCTTGATAAGTCTTCATTTATTTAGTCTAAAAATACCTAAATTAATTAATAGTAATTTATAGATAATATCTACGTCAAACTATTAAATCTCTAACCTGAGACAATGAGCGTTTTGCACGATGCAATTTTTCAGCGATCGCTCACAAGAAGATAAGATTACGATTATTCCTCAGCGTTAGGATAAAAGTCTAAGTCTAAAATATCATCGACAGAAAAGGGACAGGCGATCGCAAAGTTATCCTCTGATAAACCTGTTTCCACCATTGCCTCTCGCCGCGCTCTTTGATAGGTAGTATTAATCCACTCGGCATCATTTAAAAAACGCTGCAAGCTAGGACTTTCTTGCAGCAATTCATCCAGATTCAGTCGCTCACGGGTAATGGTCACTTGCCAACTGCGGCTACGCCGTTCGGGTTGATACTTCCACTTCAACAAATGTGATAAGACTAACCGCAATGCGCTCTGCAAGGCACGCTGTTGACTCTTACCCAAGTCCACCACTTCCTCAATTAAGTGTTCTAAATCCAGCGTGTCCCACTGGTGCGATTGCAAAAGCTCTGCTGTCTGCTCTACCCAAGCACAAAAATCTTGCTCATACAAAGTTTGTAACATTTGCAGTTCTATCATCTTCATCGCATTTTTCCTTCACAAATAACATTAGGCACGAACTAAATCTTCAATCAGTTCAGCCTCCTTGAGTTTGAAGGTGCTGATGTCATATATTGCTAGTTGTGAAAGGAATAAAACTTTGGGAATACTTGCTAAGTTAGCTGCTCCTGAAGAGAGTTTGCCAACTTCATATAACTTCATAGCAGCAGCGAGAAGAACTTCACTTTCTAGCTGTTCTGGTTTTACATTGATAGCCAATACAGTTTTTTCTGGAATAGTCAAAGTGAGTTGGTACATGATAATATCTACGCTGCTTTGTTTAGGATTAGAATAACGCGCTCATATAACCAAACACTTTGACTTCAGCATGAGTTAGGAGTTCGCCTTATCCTCTTCCTCTACTCCGACTGAATCGGGTTGTCTCTAGGATTAACCAATCTCAGCAATTTTTGCTTAATTTGAGCGTCGAATACTTCCCATTTCATTTTTGCATAGGCGGAATTTTCGTTACTGCCAGATAAGAAGCCCATTGGAATTTCAAAGCCGCCTGCGCTTGTCCTTCCACCGCCAAAAAACCGCCCGGCGCTATCTTGTCCAAAGGCTTCTTTGATGAATTCATCAGGGTCAAGGGTAAGTTTGGTGGTTCTCAGGGAGCCGATGACTATTTCTAGTTCTTCGTCTTCATCGTGAACAATGCCATAAACTACGGCGGTATGGACGTTTTCTTCAGTGACGAGAAAATCAGCCGCTTGGGGGATGGCATCGCGGTCATCATAGCGTAAGTAACCAACACCAGCAATGGAAAAGTTATTTTGAACAATGCGGTTTTTGAGCGATCGCTCGATCACATCCATTACTGGCTTAGAACGGTTCGCCTGTAAAATGGCATTCAGTAGTTGGGCGTCATAAAATCGGCTTAAATATGCAGCTGCCATAAAATCTTCTTCTTGCGCTTGCATTAGCCGATTTGTATCTGATCGCAAGCCGTGCATCAAAGCAGTAGCACATTTGACGTGTTGATTTATGCTGCTATCTAATGCCAATAATCCCGTTTGCAGGTATTGAGTAAAAATTGTTGCCGTCGCTCTTACATAGGGACGGATATCTTCAAACTCTGATTGGAGATCACCCTGTATACTGTGATGGTCGATGAGGACTACTAGGGGAATTCCAGCCTGCTGCACCGCTGACAGTAGCTGTGAAGTGGTTCCCTGGTTATCAATTAATACAAAACCTTGATAAGATGACAAATCTTTGGTTTTCAAGGTTTGCGGCGTCCAGCGTTGGATAGGTAAATTAGTCAGCCTCACCAAGGCAATATTTTCTTGATGGCTCAATGCGCCAGCATAAATGATTTCACATTTGATATCATATTGCTGGGCAATTAACTGGTAAGCCCAGGCACAGGAAAGGGCATCAGGGTCAGGAAAATCTTGCAGAATTATCAGTTGGCGATCGTGTCGGTGTGCCAGAAAGGTTTTTTGCAGTTCTTCTGACTTTTGTTGTGCCAGAGAATTACCACGGTGACTGAGATATATAGCTCCTTCACCTACCGGTGGCGGTAATGACGGACTCTTAAATGCAACTTCCACTGGCGCTTTCTCGATTTCAGGTTCCTCTGGGTTTGGCTCTGTGGTCAATGACAAACTCTCTAAATGAGTAACAGGAGAATTCAAGTACATAGGGAACTTTTTTAAAGTGTGAGGCTCCTTTAATTCAGAAATACTACGAGCAGCAATTCACTGAATTTAGCCACTTTCTTATGATCTTCGCAAAAATATCAACACATTGCACTATACATCTAAGTATATTTTTTATCCGTAACAGCGCTCAAGAATCAACTAAATTCCACTAGAGGGTGTATAAGCGCTGGAAACAAGGAAGTTTAGGATATCGGGCTGTATCTGGCAGCATATAATCTGTTTTAAGAGCTTTTTTTCTCTTCCATAAATTTAATAAGCGAAATTTTTATCTGGCTTAGGGTATACTTCCTATCTTATACTTTCAGGCTAGTCTTTGATATTTGAAATATTCTTATGCTCAATACTCTCATTATTGTGACTATTGAGCAATTAACAATTATTTTTAATGAACAGCGCTAGCAACCTACTAGGTCGGCTGCTGTCTTTATTGCCTAGATTTATGCAGATTACTGCGTTGGTTTCTGCCAAAAAACGTGCATTACAATGCCTGGACAAACCTGAGCCAACAGACAATTTGTTAAAGCAAATGTGTCCAACACAATTTTAGCCAGACTCTAAAAATAATCACAAACGCCAACCTGTGACTATTTCTTTATGCTTTTAGGATTAGGTTACGTTATGTCAAAGACCTATAACATACTTTTGCCACTCTGTGTGTAGCCCACTCTTAAGATGTTTGCTGACCTCGAAATAGAGGCTGCTATAAGGTTGGCGGGGAGGATGACGCAAAGGCATATGAGCTTCGTGGGGAGTGCGACTGCCTTTTTTGACATTGCAACGGACACAAGCGGTCACAATGTTTTCCCAGGTATCGCCCCCGCCGCGCGATCGCGGTATTACATGGTCTAGGGTCAACTCATCCCCTGTGTAACCACAGTATTGACAGCCATGACCGTCACGGTGCAATATATTTCGGCGAGTCAGAGGAATTTCTTTATAAGGAACGCGTACATAATGACGCAACCGGATCACGGTCGGCAACGGGAAATCCGAATAAAGGAATTTACCGTTGTGTTCCACGCGTTCTGCTTTGCCCTTGATTAACAGAACCGCAGCACGACGCCAACTCGTTATATTGAGAGGTTCGTAAGATGCGTTTAAGACTAAAACCTTCCCCATTTATCTGCGCTCAGGGTATTAGCTTTACATAAATATTAACACAAATACACCCTGCTAGGGAGATGAGAATAAATTATACTTTCGGGAGAATTCGGAAATTAAGTTATGAGTTGAGAGTTAGTAATGCAACATCTTGTATGAATTCCAATATCAAGGGTAAACTTCCTATTTAATCTGATATCGCTTTTAAGAGCGTGTATAGATAGATAACTTGGAAGTTTAGCCGTGGTGGAATAGGAGTCAGTACAAATGTTAAGTCGCAAACAAATCCCTAGTGTAGTTTCTAATCAGCAGTGCGACACCTACGCGTGGTTTTCGCAACGAGCCTGGGTAGAAATTGATTTAGGGGCATTGTCGTACAATATACAGCAATTAGTGCAGTTTTTATCACCCTGTACCCAGTTGATGGCAGTAGTAAAAGCTGATGCTTATGGACATGGAGCGGTAACAGTCGCCCAAACTGCAATCCAATCGGGAGCTAGTTGGCTAGGAGTCGCTACAGTTCCAGAAGCTATTCAATTGCGAGAAGGCGGAATTCAAGCGCCCATTTTGATTTTAGGGGCAACTCATACACCAGAGCAGATTCATGCGATCGCCCACTGGAAACTTCAGCCGACACTCTGTAGCCCTAAACAAGCTTTGGTATTTTCCGATATCCTAGAATCCATCAATTATGGTTCTCCTATCCCAGTACACATCAAGTTAGACACGGGAATGTCCAGGTTAGGAACTAATTGGCAGCAAGCTGGTGAATTTGTGCAATTAGTGCAGCGCTTACCACATCTATCTATTGCCAGTATTTATTCCCATCTGGCAACAGCAGATGATCCTGATACTACGGCAATGGAAGAACAGCATAAACGATTTGAGCAAGCGATCGCTCAAATCAAAGCAATGGGAATTGAACCACCTTGCTTGCACTTGGCAAACTCAGCGGCTGCACTTACAAATCCGGCATTGCACTACGACATTGTGCGAGTAGGTTTAGCGGTTTACGGACTCTACCCAGCAATCCATTTACAAAATGCGATCGACCTCAAGCCCGTTTTGGAACTTAAAGCACGAGTCACCCAAGTTAAAACAATTGCCGCAGGAACCGCTGTCAGCTACGGACATCAATTTATTGCCCCGCGTGAACTTCGCCTCGCTGTCGTGGGAATTGGCTATGCTGACGGTGTTCCTCGCGGTCTTTCCAACAAAATGCAGGCGTTAATTCGCGGTCAGCGAGTGTCGCAAATTGGGACAATTACAATGGATCAGTTGATGCTGGATGTGAGTGCTATACCCAATATCCAAGAAGGAGAAGTAGTCACCTTACTAGGGGAACAGGGAAAAGAACAAATTTCAGCAGACGATTGGGCAGAAGAATTAAACACTATTTCGTGGGAAATTCTCTGTGGGTTCAAGCATCGTCTGCCTCGTGTTGCAGTCATGTAATTAGATATGGGGCATTGGAAATTAATTTCTCCTTGTCCCCCATTTTCCCTTTCCAGAAATAATTTCTTATGGTATTATAGTAAGCTGATGCGGATATGGCGAAATTGGCAGACGCGCTAGATTTAGGTTCTAGTTCCGAAAGGAGTGAAGGTTCAAGTCCTTTTATCCGCATTTGTAAGTTTGCGATCGCTTAGTGATTGGGTAAACGCTGGTTTGCTTTCAGAATCTGCTGCGTTACACCACGCCAATACACCCTAAATATTTGAGATAAATTTAAGATTAATAGGACTTAGGCAATCGTGACGAAAAACCAAGCCTTTGCGATTACTTCACTTCTCTACGAGAGGCTGCGCCAACGCTCGTAATGACGTAAAATCGTAATCCGTGCGTAAGTCCTGATTAATTTTCTCTATAATTCAGCCTTTGATTTTCAAAAAAAATTAGATCGTTACGCTTGGCTACCCTCAAAAAGGGTAAAGAAAATAAGAGCAAAGGGCAAAAGAGCTAAAGTGTAAAGGGCTAAAGAGTCCTCCCAACCGCGCAGACAACACGAAAACCAAAATTGTTGTCGATACTGCCGCGCTCCGCCCTACCGAGGCTGTAGCGGGACGCGGAACGGCAGTAGTGAGGATAGTAGATCCAGGAACCGCCCCGCAGAATATAATACTGATTATGATTATTTATCCATGCACTTGCATCTTGTGGCGCTCCTTTATAGCTGTTATGCCAACTGTCTTCACACCACTCCCAGACATTCCCGTGCATATCGTATAACCCAAAGGCGTTGGGTGGAAAACTTCCTACTTTTATTGTTTCTCCACGATTTTTCCCTCTTGGTGCAGAAGCGTAAGTAAAACTTCCATTGTAGTTAGCTAACTCAGTCGTTATCGTCTCGCCAAAATGAAAGGGTGTATTTGTTCCTGCACGACAGGCATATTCCCATTCAGCTTCACTAGGTAGACGATATTGCTTGTTTGTATATTTCGAGAGGCGATCGCAAAACTCAACTGCATCGTTCCAAGATACTTGCTCTACTGGTCGTTTATCTCCTTTGAAAAAAGATGGGTCAGCTTTCAGGTCACAGTTAAGTTTGGGTAGTGCTGCTACTCTTTTCCATTGCGCTTGGGTAACTGAGTATTTACCCATCAAGAATGATTGAACTGTCACTTCATGCTGAGGTTTTTCGTCATTACTTCCTTCCCCGGATGGTGAACCCATCATGAATGTGCCACTGGGAATCGCAATCATTTCCAAGCTGACACCATTTCCTAAGTCTTCGGTGAAATATTGGGCTTTACTGGACTCTCGTTTCACCTCTTGAGCACTTGCATTTACCTTCACCACCTCAAACTGAAAAACCTGTAGTTCAGCTTGATGTGCTGTAGGTGCTGGCTCAGAAACTACTGATCTATCTCCCCTTGGTAAAGTAATAACTTCAGGATTTTTTGGAGGTACAGAAGACTCTCCAAGTCGCTGGGGAATTCTAGAAAATGCTTCAATTGCTTGCATATCGGAACCCCTAGCAGCCACATTCACCCGAATCCATAACTGTCTGGCTAATTCCCACTCTCCTTTGACTTCCGCTTGATAAGCGTCAATTTTCATCGTGGCAATATCATGGAGAGTGGCATAATCGGGCAACAAAATTAAGTGTAATTTAGTGGCTGGTTCAGCGATCGCATAGGGATGTTGTGGAGTTTTCTGGTGCGTTTGATTGATTGTGGGTACTCTTGATTGTAAATATCTGTCCAATCTTTCTACTGTGGCACAGTTTCCTGCACCTGCTATCTTCAACCCTTCTAACAACGCCTGGGTAAATGAGCCGTGTTGCAACTGCTCAATTTCATAAGACCTTTGACTGGGACTGCAAGAGTAAAAGGTGACTACTCCCTGATGTTCTTCACCAATACCCTCTCCTCGCCTGCTTCCATCATCGCGGCAGGCATCTAAAAACAACACTACATTATCTGCTCCACTACGGCGCAATCTTTGGGTAACATAATCAACAGGGATTGCCGTATGTTCTACATCCCCTGGATCGCTATCTATCAGCATAAGATAGTCACGTTCAGTTGAGCGACAACCGTGACCAGCAAAGAAAAACCAGAGATTATCCCCTGGTGCCAATAGTGGATTTTCAAAGTTTGCCCGTAAAAACCGCCGCAAGTTACCGTAAGTAGGCTGAGTGGGAATGGGTGGAGAAGTGGGAATTGCAATTGAATCCTCTGTAAACAGAAACACTCTGTCAAAGCGCACTTCCTTTTCAAACCAATCGCGCATAGCTTCGGCATCAAGTTTGGCGTAGTTTAGGTGCTGAAGATTGTTGTACTGGTTAATGCCGATCGCGATCGCCCAATTTTTAGCCATTTCTGCGTTGGTGTTGACTAATCTGTTCTTCCCGATTGCAAGTTTACGTGTTACTACTGAATAATAGTAATGCACTGTCATGCAGTTAATAGTCTAAAACTAAAAAATAATTGTCTGCCATGACCAAACCCCAAATTGTCGTCAGAATTCCCCCGTATCTTTTAGAAAAGCTTAACAACTACGCTCAACAGACTGGCACATCTAAAGCCGAGGTAGTAGTTGGCGCTTTGGCGCACTATTTAGGATGAGTTGAAAATTTCCCATTAAACCAAAGAGTTGCCGAACTGGAAGCCAGAACGGCGGTGCTAGAAGCTTTGGTAAAAGCTAGTTAAATCAAGAATTATTTCAATAATAAAATTTATGTCAGCAGAAAATTCCACCCCAAAAGCCATCTGGATTATTACCGAAGAAACGGCTGAAACATCAAATACCACCAATGAAACATTCAGAAATATTGGATCAAGAAGCAGTGGAGATAGAGGAGGACGACTCGGAGTTGAAACCACTGAAGAAATAGTTGTGAGTCGAAAAAAAGACGAAATAGTAATTACTAGACACAAAGTAGAGGTAACTAAACTCAAGCAAGAAATGAAGGGGTTTCTGGAAGCAATGCGGGAAATGCTTGATGAAGCTGACCAACCAGATTCTAAGATGCAGCTTAATGAGGTGGAACTCTCAGTAGAAGTTAATGGCGAAGGACAAATCAGTTTGTTCGGGATTGGTGGTGGTAAAGCCGGGGGAAAAGGAGCGATGACTTTTAAATTCAAGCGGAAATAATTGGGACTTGAATATGGGTAGGAATTGGGCGATTGTTGTTGGGATTAATCACTATGAGAATCTGCGTAGGCGTAGCCCGCCGCAGGCATCGCTAAACTTTGCCAAGCGAGATGCTTCTGTGATGGCAACTTGGTTTCAACAAGAAGCCAAGTTTAATCAAGTTTTCCTCTTCACTGATGATTCTCCCGCAATTGCAGCCAATTCACCAATTCCCAATCAGGAGAAAAGTGTCGAGACAAAAGTGAAAGACCACAACACGCAGTAGCGAATTCTATTCGCCTAATACTTTTCTTGAGTCTTGCTAGGCATACTAGGGTATAACCCATGTCAGGACAGGTTTCGACCGTTATAACTTTTCAAAAATCAAATATAAATCTTAGTATTAGTGACAAAAGTAACTATTTAAAGATGACTTTGTATACAGGCGTATACCTGATTATTCCGAGTAAATTGAGAATGTACAAATCAAATAATGCAAAGCAGATTAAAGGATATATGAACCACTTTAAATCTATTCTTCTTGGAGGCTTATTAGCAGCTGCTTCAATTGCTGCTCTTTCTCAAAATGCTAATGCTGCTGAATTTAAATCTGAGTATGATCATTTGAATCGTAATACTGTAGCTTTTAATAATAGTAAACTCAAACTCCAACATGAACGTCAAGTTCGTGAACAACGCGCTCGTGAATTACGTGAACGTCAAGCTCGTGAACAACGCGCTCGTGAATTGCGTGAACGTCAAGCTCGTGAACAACGCGCTCGTGAATTGCGTGAACGTCAAGCGAGACTTCATCACTAAGAAAAGAAATTTTAACTTACTCATATTACGTTAGGAGAGTAGCAATACTCTCCTTTTTTTATTTATATAAACCTGCTCAAATTAATGCCCGAATTCAGCTAAATCTGAGGTGATGAGTTTTTCAATTAGTTCTATAACACCATCCCCCCGACTACCATTAGTCACAAAATCTACGCGCTCTTTGAGCGCCGGCAAAGCATTAGCAACTGCTACTGAACAACCACAAACACTCAGGAAATCATGGTCATTTTCTGCATCGCCAATCCCGATTACATTTTCAGGTGATAACTGCATCTCATCCAAGGCGGCGGCTAACCCTGTGGCTTTATTAATTCCTGACGGTAGCACCATCACCGCACCTTTATTCAATATGACTTGTAATTCTAATCCCATCTGGCGGATAGTTTCTAAAACTATGGTTTCTTGGGGATGCCAAGTGGCAACAATTACACGACCAACTGACAGGGGCTTGACTTGGCGATCGCGCAATGCGTTAATAAATTCTGCTGATGGTTGCGAACCTAATAGTTTCTCCTGACGGGTAGCTGGTGAGTATAGCAAAGCGCCGTTTTCTGCTAATACATAATCAAATAAATATACATCTCTAAAAATTTGCAGCAATTCATCTAGCTGTCTACCTGTCACCAAAATAAGTTTGTAACCAGAACTCCGCAGACGTGAAAGTGCTGCCAAAGTATTTTCATTTACATGATTGTCAGTTGCTAGTGTACCGTCGTAGTCAGTGGCCAATACAGAATAACGCATAAAGCCAGTAAATAAAGACGCGAAGCATTCAGCAATTGTACATCTAATGTCTAATCTAGAGATATGGCGATGTCTACGACGGCCTATTTGGCGTCGCACTCACACAACATCCACAGTAGGAATAAACTGGCGATCGCGCAAGTTTTTTGGACAACTAGAACAATTCACCTAGAGACGCCGGTTAACTTCACGCCTTTTTCTGATACTGTCATTAGCCCTTCTGAATTATGTTTTCTTTTTGTTAAAAAAACCAGTATTATTGCTGTGGTCAAATTGAAGTTACTCCATACAAAGTGGCTTCATCTAGCCCTTAGCTAGTTAATGACTAGATTTTACTTAAGTGTAAATACATAAGTTCAAATGTACTGCCGTCAATAAAATCGGTATTATTCCTGTGGTCAGATAGGGGTTACTCAATGGAAAGTGGCTTCATATACTCTTGACATTTTTATGTCTTATTCTCCAAAGATGTCTGTAAATCTCGGTAACAGGAAGTAAATTAATAATAATTTACGAATTTACTGAGATTTGATCATTTGAAAATAACGCTGTTGTTGTTGAGTTTCACCACAATCCCTAAATATAAACTGATGTACTTTAAAATACAAATGTCTGATCCTTTTTACTTAATTGCAATTGTGGAATAACTCTGCACAAATTTAGCTTACACCTATCGAATTTAGCTGAAGTAAAAGTAAAATGAGCACAACTCCTATAGGTAGCTACAGGTTATTCCAGAAACTACATCCGCTATCTCTGTTGGCACAATTAACCAGTCGGCGTGCTACAGGCTGCTTAAATATATTTACTGAAATAGTTTCTTGGTCAATCTATCTAGAGGACGGGAAACTTACTTATGCCTCCTATTCAGATAAACTATTTGAGCGCCTTGACAGTCACTTGCGACGCTTGAGCCAGCAAATTCCTGCTCTCAACAGCGCTACTCGCGTGCAGATGCGGCTAATGTTTGAGACGAAGAATGAACATCAATCAATACCAAATGCGGATTACCAAGCTATTTGTTGGTTAGTAAATCAGGACTATATCACCTCTGTGCAAGCAGCAAGGCTGATAGACGAATTGGCAAAAGAAGTACTGGAATCATTTCTATGCTTAAAAGAAGGTAGCTATGAATTCAGTCCTGAAAGCTCTTTGGATGAACTACCAAAGTTCTGTTGCCTGGATTTGCGGTTACTTGTTGAACACTGTCAAAAGCAGTTACGAAATCGGCAAAATATCCAGTCATCAATTCCGGCTGGTAGAGGTTCCCAAGTTTTGTCTAAAATACAACCGTCCCAAGTTCAGTCACAACTGCAAATAAAACTTGGGCAAAAATTGCCGATACAAATCAATTTTGATATTCCTGAGGATAAAACTACTCAGCTACCTGTTGGCAAAAAACTATATACAATTGCCTGTATCGATGATAGTCAAACAGTTTTGAATTCCATCAAACACTTTTTGGATGAAAACACCTTTTCAGTTGTGATGATCAACGATCCGGTAAAAGCTTTAATGCAAATTCTCCGGAGTAAGCCCGATCTGATTTTGCTAGATGTTGAGATGCCAAGTTTAGATGGCTACGAGCTATGTTCTTTATTACGGAAACATTCAGCTTTTAAAAATACACCGATCATTATGGTGACTGGTAGAACAGGATTTATCGACAGGGCAAAGGCTAAGTTAGTCAGATCATCAGGATATTTGACTAAGCCTTTTACACAATCAGAATTACTAAAAATGGTTTTTAAGCATCTTGGTTAATTTAGTAGTCAGAATTCCGGAGTCAGAAGAAATGAGATAACCAGCAAAGACATTTCAAGACTTGAGAGTTTGGCAGAAGGCACATCAATTTATTTTATTCTTATATCGATTTTCTAAAATTGGCATGTTCATTCTGAATTATGATTCCTGACTCCTGAATTCTTATACCAGATTTAATCGCCTTAAGTTACTTTTTAGGAGATTTAATAGTGAGCCTGACTTTACTTGGCACAATTCTGATTGTAGAAGATTCTCCCAGCGAATTGGAATTAATGAGCCATTATCTTAAAGAGAGTGGTTACAACGTAATTAAAGCTTCTGGTGCAAAAGAAGCTTTAGAAAAAGCTGTGTTAGAAAAACCAGATGCGATTGTTACTGATGTAGTGATGCCCGAAATGAGTGGATTTGAATTGTGTCGTTCTCTAAGAAGAAATCCGATTACTGCAAAAGTGCCGATTGTAATTTGTAGTTCCAAAAATCAAGAAATTGACCGTTTGTGGGCAATGAAACAAGGTGCAGATGCCTATATAACTAAACCTTACACCCGCGAACATCTCCTACGTACTATTAAATCAGTGGTAATTTGAATCAATGACTAGTACAAACATTACACTTCTTTCAAAACCAATCCAAAATAATTTAGTAGATGGTTATCTAAAGTTTCAGCTAAATCAACAGACTACTGCTGTTTTATCAATGAAACATACGCAAGAAGCAATCATTGTGCCTATTGAATCTATCACCTCAATGCCGAATATGCCCTCCTGCATATTAGGATTAATGAATTGGCGGAGTCGGATAATTTGGGTAGTTGATTTGCCAAGAATGCTCAATTTAGAATCTCTAGATTATCGACTGCGACAGTACAATGCGCTCATTATTCGGGTGGAGTCATTGGTGTTGGGCTTAGTTGTGCAAGAAATAAAAGGTACAACTAAGTTCGCAGCTGATGCTATTCATTCTCCTATAGGACAAGTGGCATCCAGTTTAGTTCCTTATTTATGTGGGTGCGTTGTGCAACAGGAAGAAATATTACTGGTATTAGATGCACAGGCGATTGTGCAGTCTTCTATTCTCCGCAGTGATTAGGGTGTATTACTAAAAAAAGATTTTTAGTGTTCTTATTCACGTACTTAGGAGAACTACTTTTATGTTTAATAAAACCAACACGAATCAAGGTAGTGGCGCTCAAAATCGAGCATCGCTGATTTCATCCCAAAAAATCACTGGTACTGTAGTAAAGCTACCAAGTAAGCTAACTACTGAAAGGGCTAATAATTCTTCCCTAAATCAGGCTATTGCCTCTTTTACAAGGCTGGAATTGATTAAGAAAGCGACTATTTTGGCGATCGCAATCGGTACAATACCAGTATTAGGCATAGGCGCGATCGCTTTTAGCTTTGCCAACAAGTCGATTACTAAGCAAATTACTCAATCTCAACAAGCCGAAGCCACTGGTTTAAGTGATAAAGTTAACCGTTTTATGTTGGGACGCTACGGTGATATTCAGGTAATATCAAGTTTGCCTTTTTTAACTAATTCCCAAGCTAGTGCCGATATCACCACTCAAGAAAAACAAGCAGTCCTAGATCGTGTTGTCGAAGCCTACAAAGGTTATGACAGTATTGCTGTCTTTGATCGCCAAGGTAACTTGATTGTGCAATCCACAGGCGAACCCCTGGAAAACCAAAAAGACCGTACCTATTTTCAAGACGCTTTAGAAAAAGATACTCCTATAATCAGCAAACCTGAAGCAGCAAAAAATACAGGGAAAGTAAGTATTTATATAACTGCACCTGTGAAACAGACAAGGACGGGCCAAACTATTGGCGTGGTACAAGCACGTTTGCCCGTAAAATCTTTAGAGGAAGTCATCAAAAATTACGTAGCCAATGGACAACAATACTATTTGCTCGATGCTTCGGGAACAGTTTTCTTGAGTCCACAAGAAAAATTATTGGGGAAACAGGCAAAGAGAGAGTATTCTAATTTAGCTAAACTCCTTGCAGCCAAAAAAGTAGATAGTTTTATAGAAGTTCCCAAAACTCACAAAAAACAAGAACTAGTCAGCTACGTACCAGCCAGTAAGTTAGACGGCTTGCCAGATTTAAACTGGCAAGTACTTTTATCCACAGATACAGCAATTTTATTTGAGCCGCAAAGACAATTGTTGTGGATTATAGCCATTGGTACAGCACTGACAGCATTGATTGTGGCTGCTTTCGCATCTCGGTTAGCTAAATTTACTACACAGCCAATTATCAATGCGACTGCGGCATTAGCAAAGCTTGGTCAAGGTAAATTCAACACCCGTCTGGAAATTGAAAGAGAAGACGAATTAGGGGTATTGAGTGCAAATATCAACCAGATGGCTGAACAATTGCAGGTCTTAGTTAAGGAACAAGAACTGGATGTTGAGGGCGTAAAATTATTAGCAGATATTACCCGACAAATTCGGAGAATTCTCAAAACCGAAGATATTTATCACGCAGCAGTAAAAGAAGTTCAGCGATCGCTAAAAACAGACCGGGTAATTATTTATAGTCTGAATCCAGATACTTGGGATGGCATCGTCGTTGCGGAATCGGTAACTGGTAATTGGCCGGAAATGATCGGAGTGCAAATCGACGACCCCTATTTTCGGGAACGTTATCTAGAAACTTATCATGATAGCCGGGTGCAAGCAGTTGCTAACATTCACCAAGACCAAAGCTTGAAAAATGCCAATGGTTACATTCAACTGTTGGAAAAATTTGCTGTCAAAGGTCATTTGATTGTACCGATTCTTGCCCAAGAGCAACTTTTCGGCTTATTAATTGCTCATCATTGCGAAACTCCTCGTGTTTGGCAACAGCCGGAAATTGACTTGTTTCAACAGATAGCAACTCAAATTGGCTATGCCTTGGAACAAGCCAAGTTGTTAGAGGAGATAGAACAAGCTAAGAATGTTGCAGTAATCGGTTCTGATGACGAACGGCATCAAAAAGAAATATTGCAACAGCAACTTTTAGAACTGCTCAACGACGTAGAAAGTGCAGCCAGAGGCGACTTGACAGTGCGTGCAGACGTGACCTCTGGGGAAATAGGCACTGTTGCCGACTTTTTCAACTCCATTGTGGAAAGCCTCCGGGATATCGTTACCCAAGTTCAACAGGCTGCTATCTACGTGAATAGTGCTATTGGCTCTAACGAAGGAGCCATCCGCCACTTAGCAGAGGAAGCACTCACCCAAGCTGCCGAAATCAACCGCACCCTCGATGCTGTTGACGAAATGACCCAATCCATGCAGTCCGTAGCTGAAAGCGCCGAAAAAGCTGCTTTCATTGCCAATCACGCCGCCCACACCGCCACTCAGAGTGGACACGCAATGGATTTGACAGTACAAAACATCCTCTCTTTGCGGGAAACTGTGGGTGAAACTGCTAAAAAAGTGAAACGCCTTGGAGAATCTTCTCAACAAATTTCTCGCGTGGTGTCCTTGATTAACCAAATTGCCATCCAAACCAACTTGCTTGCCATCAACGCCGGTATTGAAGCAGCGCGTGCAGGTGAAGAAGGTCAAGGTTTTGCCGTAGTTGCTGAAGAAGTCGGCGAATTAGCAGTCAGGAGTGCCGCAGCAACCCAAGAAATTGAACAAATTGTTGAAAATATCCAACGAGAAACCAGTGAAGTGGTGCAGGCGATGGACATAGGAACCACCCAAGTGGTAGAAGGGACTCGAATCGTGGAGTCAGCTAAACAAAGTCTGAGTCAAATTTTGGATGTATCGCATCAAATTGACTCCTTAGTGCAGTCAATTTCCACTGCAACTGCATCTCAGGTAGAAACATCGCAAAGTGTCACCCAATTGATGAAAGATATTGCTGCTGTATCACAACGCACCAGCGATTCTTCTCGCCAAGTTTCCGAATCTCTGCAACAAACTGTGGAGATTTCCCAGCAATTGCAAGAGACTGTCGAGACTTTTAAAGTTAGTTAGTGGTCATCTGTCAGTTGTTTGGTTTTCACTACTTACTACTGACAAATGGCCGAATTTTAGATTTTAAATTTTGGATTTTGGAATTGTTGGCGGAGCCTCTGGTAGAGAAGATTCAAAATATAAAAATGTCTGGAGCAAGCGAATTTCAACATGAGAATAATTCTATTATCCAAAATCTAAAATTAAATGGCAAGTCTGTGAATTTAGGTATGGATCAATTTAAAATCGTTCGACTGAGCGAACGCAAGAGCGTCTCCAAGAGTTGCCTAAGTCTAAAATCCAAATTTGTTTGACTATTAACAAAAACCATGCTGCAAGACAAAGAACTAGAAATCCAGATGCAGTTTCTGGAAGAAGCAACTGATTACTTAAATATCCTGGAAGGAGTATTACTGGAAATCGATACTACTAACCGGATCGATTTGGATAAAATCAATGCTGCACTCCGGGCTGCTCATTCTATCAAAGGTGGCGCTGGGATGATGGGATTTAGATCGCTAAGTGATTTATCTCACCGTCTAGAGGATTCCTTTAAAGTTTTAAAAACTAAAAAAAATTCTCTAGAAATTGATACTCAGTTACAAAGTTTATTGCTATCTGGAGTTGACTGGCTGCGTCAGATTGTAGAATTGCTTGCAGAAGGAAATGTTGTCGAAGATCAGTGGTTAGCAACCTTTTGTTACCCAATTTTTGATGAGTTGCACGATCGCTTGGGTGACCCCACCCCTGAGGATGCCTCAACCATGCTATCCCCAGAAGATGGGCAAGACATTATCCCCTTGCTATTTGGCACAGAAGTAGAAGAGTGTTTGCAGCGCCTAGAATCTATATTGGCAGATAGTGAACAGCCTGGTTTGCATGAAGAAGTTGTGATCATGGCGACTGAATTGGGCGGTTTAGGGGAAATGCTCCAATTGGCTGCTTTTACCAAGCTTTGTGAGTCAGTAACGCAGCAATTAGAAATTGTTAGCAGTTCGCGCATTCCAGAAATTGCCCAGTTAGCATTGCAAGCATGGCGGCGATCGCAAGCTTTGATACTGACAAATCAATTAGATAACTTACCTACAGAAATTGACTTGGGTAGTTATACCCAACCTAAGCTACTATTACAAGCAGAAGTAATACCACAGGTTATTGGCACAGATACAGAAGTAGTGTCAACATCTGTTTGGCAACCAGAAAACACTAGAGAAAATTGGATTAATCATGAAGCGTTGGCGCAGCCCGCCGCAGGTATCGCTGCTAATTTTACATTTGTAGATGCAGAATTTGCCGATGACGTTAATGCTGTCAATGTCACAGAGCAAAATACAATATTTGCTAGAGAACATAATCCTCCAGATGCCAGATTTGGCGAAGGCAAAGGAGAGCCAAATGGCGTTGGGAAAGAGCGGGATATTCATGAAAATAGCGTCCGAGTTCCCAGCAAACAACTAGAGCAAATTAATGATTTATTTAGTGAACTGATTGTTCAGCGGAATGGGTTAAACTCGCAACTAGAAAGATTAGGCAAACTCGTTCGTAACCTGAAGCAGCGAGTCCAAGTTCTCGACCAAGAAAACCAGGAGTTACGTACAGCCTACAACAAAATTTCTCCTCAAGCTGCCATGTCTGTTGGGGTGCAACCGCAAGCTGAAAATGGCCACCAAATACAAGGCACAGATAGAGAATTTGATCCCTTAGAAATGGATCGCTATAGCGATTTCAACCTGCGATCGCAGGAAGTTATGGAAACCATTGTTCAGGTACAGGAAGTCACAACTGATGTGCAACTCAGTGTAGATGATACAGACCAAATTGCTCGGAAACTAAACAAAACATCAAAACAGTTACAAACAAAGCTAAATCACATCCGAATGCGGCCACTGTCCGATTTAATCGAACGTTTTCCCAGAGCCTTGCGCGATTTAAATGTAGAGTATGGGAAAAATGTCCAGTTAAAAATTGAAGGTGGCAACACTTTAATTGAACGCAGCATTTTAGAAGCATTAAATGAACCTTTAATGCATCTGTTAAGGAACGCCTTCGATCATGGTATCGAAGACTCTACCACCCGCCGCCTTTTGGGTAAACCAGAACAAGGATTGATTGAAATTACAGCTACTCACCGCAGTAATCGTACCCTGATTACTATCCGTGATGATGGTTGGGGCATTTCTCTAGAGAAAATTCGCATCCGCGCCCTAGCTATGGGATTGGATGCTTCTCTACTCGCTAATGCTAGTGATGAAGAACTGTTATCACTAATTTTTGAACCAGGTTTTACCACCTCCGAGCAAGTCACAGCATTATCTGGCCGCGGTGTCGGTATGGATGTAGTTCGCAACAACCTCAAACTAATTCGAGGAGATGTCAAAGTTGATACGGAACCAGGAGTTGGTACTACCTTCACCCTATCAGTACCATTTACACTTTCTGTAGCGCGAGTTCTGCTGGTAGAAATCAACAAAATGCTATTGGCATTTCCCACAGATGTTATTTCAGAAATATCCTTACTCCAAAACGAGCGAGTTTTCCAAATGGCAGGTAGCGAAGTCCTAAATTGGCAAGGAACTATGCTACCACTGATTCGCTTGACTTCTTATTTAGAGTTTAATTGCCTGCGCTACGATATCTCAGAATTAGAGACTCCGGCAGCGATTAATGCTAACAGTGTGTTAGTAGTCAAAGGGAATAATCAGCCAGTAGCAATCCAAATAGACCGTTGCTGGGGTGAACAAGAAGTTGCTATTCGCCAAGTCGAGGGAAATATACCTTTACCTGAAGGCTTCAGCAATTGTACGATTCTCGGTGATGGTCGAGTAGTGCCACTAGTTAATGTCAATGAGTTGCTATATTGGATTGCTACAAATCGGCGGACTCCTAGAGGTACTCAATTACCATCAGCAAGGTTAAAGACACCGTTCCTGATATTTGATGAAGACAAAATATCAGCAGCGTCTGTTAAGCAGAAAGGCACAATTTTAATCGTAGATGACTCGATTAATGTTCGCCGCTTTTTAGCCCTGACCCTTGAAAAAGGAGGGTATCAAGTAGAACAAGCTAAAGATGGTCAAGATGCTTTAGATAAACTCCATAGTGGATTGAGAGTTGAGGCAGTAATTTGTGATATTGAAATGCCTCGCCTAGATGGTTATGGCTTTTTAGGTAAGGTAAATTCAGACGTTGATACAAAAAATATTCCAGTTGCGATGCTGACTTCTCGTAGCAGCAATAAACATCGGCAATTAGCTATGCAATTGGGGGCGCGGGCTTACTTTTCTAAACCTTACAACGAGCAAGAATTACTCCAAACTCTAGAGGAAATAATTCGTAATGTTGCAGAAAAGGCAGCGTCTAATTAAAAATTGATAATTTACGGCGTGTGCAACTTATTCTTAGAACCTCTCTCCAAACCTCTCCCCTATAGTGAGAGAGGCTTTGATGCTTGCTCCCCTTCCCTTGTAGGGAAGGAGTTAGGGGTTAGGTTTGAGAGAAAGTTGCACACGGCGTTAATTCATAATTAGATTTCAGATATTTTCGTAGGGTGTGTTAGTGCCTTGGCAACTAGAAGTTGCGGCTATACGAGACTTTACCCGCCTGCGCGGGTTAAAAAACTGAATTATATCAGTAATAATCGCCCAGCTTTTGCGTAATACTATTTGTGTCAATTGAAATAATTTCTATATAAATTCAATTTGTAGTGAATTTATGGTAACTGTAACACTTACGGCTGTTGCTACTGCGATCGCTACTACGCTTTGGACTAAAGCACAAGAGAAAATCGGCGAAAACATTGGTGATGCTACATGGACGCTAGGTGGTAAGTTAATCGGATTACTCCGCCAAAAGAAGGAATCGCCATTACTCACCAGTGCTGTTGAGGGAAATGAACCGCAGCGTTTAGATTATGGTCAAGCAGTGCTGGAACTGAAAGCAGCCGCAGACGCAGATCCAGAAATTGCTCAAGCTATTGTGGAAGTGGAAGCAGCTGCAAAAGCAGAACCAAAACTCACTCAAAAAATTCAAGAAATAGAAAATACTCTCAAGTCTCAACAGCCAACCATTCAAAATCTGACGCAGCTAGCAGAAAAAATTGGGGTTGTAAATCAAGGACAGATAAATAACCAAACTAATAACATCGCGTTTTGACTACAGCCGTCCCAAGGGGAGGATGGGACAAAGTTAACTCCCGATGACTGGCGTGAAGTCTGCCGTGAAATACTGGCAGAACAGCGAAAGCTGACTACAAATCCTCTGACATCAACTGAGGGAGTCACCTTGCAAGTTGATGATGTTTACGTGCCATTGGGATTAGTTGAGCGCAAAAAACAATCCAAGCATAAAGATAATGTTTCTCCAGAACAGAAGTCAGACAAGGCTCAGGGTGATATTTCTCCAGAACAGGGGTCAGAACTGTATAAGGAGATAGAAATCACCAAAACATTTGAGCATGATGCTTTTCTTGAAGAAGTTCTCAAACAGAAGAACACGCCTAAAAGTAAAGGTAAGCGAATAGCAATTATTGGCGAACCAGGTGCAGGAAAGACAACACTTTTACAGCAGATTGCTGATTGGGTATCTCGTGAGATTCACCAGTCGATTGTCATTTGGGTATCTCTGGCAGATTTGCGAGGTGAGGAACTAAAATCTTATCTGTTTAAGACTTGGTTGACTGAAGTCGCTGAAAAAACAGGTAAAGCTGAAGCCAGTGAGCAACTGAAGAAAGATTTTGTTGCTCTATTTAATCAAAATAATGTCTGGCTGCTGCTAGATGGATTAGATGAAATGTCCGCATCTTCAGGTAATCCTATAACAGAAATTGCACGGCAATTTCGTGAAGGAGGATCAATTTCTAAAGCGCGAATTGTGCTGACTTGTCGGGTTAATCTGTGGAATGGCAGCATTAATGCACTTGATGATTTTGACACCTATCGCAGTTTAGATTTTTCTTATCCAGAACAGGTCGAGAGATTTATTGATAAATGGTTCAATAAAATTGAAATTCCCGAAACTGGGAAGCAGTTATGCACTGCGTTGAAAGAATCAGGTAAAGAACGGATTCAAGATTTAGTGAAAAATCCTTTGAGATTGACGCTGCTGTGCTTAAATTGGCAATCAGGAGATGGCAAATTACCGGATACTCAAGCGGGACTCTATCAGCAATTTATTGATGACTTCTACAAGTGGAAAAAAGAGGAATTTGCTATAAACTCTCACCAGCGTAAGCAACTCAATGTCAAATTGGGGGAATTAGCTAAAGAAGCGATAGACAAAGAAGCAACCCGTTTTCGCTTAGGGCAGGATTTTGTTAATCGCTTCTTGGGAGATGCTGATGATGAAAATTCGCTGCTGAAATTGGCACTAAATCGTGGCTGGCTGAACTCTGTAGGGATAGATACAAATAGAAAACCTGTTTACGCTTTCTTTCATGCTTCATTTCAAGAGTACTTTGCTGCTAAAGCAATTGATAACTGGCATTTTTTTCTCAACCACGTTCCCAAAAATTCCAGTCAAGGAACTTATCGCATCTTTGAACCGCAATGGAAGCAAACAATATTACTTTGGTTAGGACGAGAAGAAGAAAATCTTAAACAGCAAAAGCAACAGTTTATCGATGCTTTAGTAAACTTTAAAGACGGATGTACTGACTGGAATAGCGAAGATGTAAATAAAGGATTTTATGAATACCGGGCCTATTTTTTAGCAGCCGCAGGAATTGCCGAATTTAGAGATTACTATAAAGCAGATGAAATAGTAGCACAAATTATAAAATGGGGCTTTGGTTATTTAGATAAAAAACAAAACTGGATCAGTTTTCTCAAAGCAATTATTACAAAGGAAGCTAGGTCAGCATTAAAACAGATAAACCGTACAGCAGCAATCACTGCCTTGAAGCAATTGCTAGAATCAAATCATCTGGATGAAGAGACCAGTTTGCGTGTAGTATTAAATCTAGGGGAAATCAGCATTGGCAATGAATTTTTTATCATTGCCTTAGTGCAACTGCTACAATTCGATTCTTTGGATAAGAACGCCCGTAGGCAGACAGCAGAAAGCTTAGGGACAATCGACCCAGCTAATGAAATTGCGATCGCCGCCTTAGTGCAACTGCTGCAATCAACTACTGTGGATGACTCCATCCGTAGGGAAGCAGCATCAAGCTTAGAGAAAATCGGCACAGGCAATGAATTTGCGATCAAAGCCTTGGTGAAACTGCTGCAATCAACTAATCTGGATGACTCCACCCGTTGGCGGGCAGCAACAAGCTTAGGGAAAATCGACCCTAGCAATGAATTTGCGATCGCCACCTTGGTGCAACTGCTGCAATCAACTACTGTGGATGACGACACTCGTTGGCAGACAGTAGAAAGCTTAGGGAAAATTGACCCAGGCAATGAAATTGTGATCGCCGCCTTGGTGCAACTGCTGCAATCAACTACTGTGGATGACGACACTCGTTGGCAGGCAGCAGAAAGCTTAGGGAAAATCGACCCAGGCAATGAAATTGCGATCGCAGCCTTAGTGCAACTGCTGCAATCAACAACTGTGGATGACGACATCCGTTCGCTGGCAGCATCAAGCTTAGGGGAAATCGACCCAGGCAATAAATTTGCGATCGCAGCCTTGGTGCAACTTCTGCAATCAACAACTGTGGATAAATCCACCCGTATTCAGGCAGCATCAAGCTTAGGGGAAATCGACCCAGGCAATAAATTTGTGATCGCAGCCTTGGTGCAACTTCTGCAATCAACAACTGTGGATAACTCCACCCGTATTCAGGCAGCATCAAGCTTAGGGGAAATCGACCCAGGCAATAAATTTGCGATCACTGCCTTGGTGCAACTGCTGCAATCAACTAATCTGGATGACTACACCCGTTGGGTGGCAGCATCAAGCTTAGAGAAAATCGGCACTGGCAATGAATTTGCGATCGCTGCCTTGGTGCAACTGCTGCAATCCAAAAATGTGTTTGACTCTACCCGTAGTCAAGCAGCATCAAGCTTAGAGAAAATTGACACAGGCAAGGAAATTGCGATCACAGCCTTGGTGCAACTGCTGCAATCAACTACTGTGGATAAAAACACCCGTAGGCAGGTAGCATCAAGCTTAGGGAAAATTATACAGAATAATCAGCATCGCTTTGAGGTAGTCAAAGCTTTAAGTGGTTATTGGCGATTGAATGATGAATACTACGATTTAGCCTGGAAATGCGCCCAGAATATGCCTTACCCAGATTTCTATCAAGCTTGGCATCAGCATAATGTTGCTACTCGTGCGATGCGAAGCTTGGCGAAAATCCTCTTCACAAGAATAATTTAAGTACTTTTGAAGCACCGACGTTACAAATGAAGTTCCCGTGATAAAAACAGCTTGTCACTCATTACAAAGACAGACGCGGACGTTACGGATGTTTGTCTGTTAGCAACAACAGCTTAAGCATTTATTATAAATGGATACTCATTTGTAGCAATTGCGTACTCATTCATAACTAATGCTTAAAATTTAATTAAACAAATTAAGCATTTATTATAAATGGATACTCATTTGCTGCGATCGCGTACTCATTCATAACTAATGCTTAAAATTTAAGCTAACAAATTAAGCATTAATTATAAATGGGTACTCATTTGTAGCAATTGTGTACTCATTTATAACAAATGCTGTCGCATTCATAATAAATGCTTAGATTTTAATAAAATAAATTAAGCATTAATTATAAATGGATACTCATTTGTAGCTTAGAGGAACTTCAATTTCTTCACCTCGCCATGCAGCTTATCCGTTGGTAACGAAAGCTTGTCCGTTCGTTAACAACACAACTTCTTTGGTTCAGAATGCTTATCTATGGCAAAAGTTATGCGGTCATTACTAAATCTTAAGCAAAACTTATCAATACAAGTCTTAACTACAGCTTACAGCTGTTTTCAGGTAAGCAACATTAAGGAGAATAGACTCGCTCCCTAAAATCCAAAGATAGAAAATGCTAAGATTCCAATCAAATATGGCATTTGCACAGCTATGACAACCACGCTGCACAAATCAATCTCCTTAGCAGAGTTCCTCAAACTGCCAGAAACCAAGCCTGCTAGTGAATTTATAGACGATCATCGTATCTACCAGAAACCAATGCCACAAGGCAAACATTCCCGGCTACAACTAAAACTTTGTAACGCAATTAGCCAAGTTGCTGAAGAACAAGAAATTGCTTTGGCTTTTCCAGAATTACGCTGTACATTTGGCGGACGTTCGATTGTCCCAGACGTGAGTGTATTTGCTTGGGAACGGATTCCTTTTGATGCCAATGGGGAAATTGAAAATACCTTTGGAATTTACCCTGATTGGACAATTGAAATTCTTTCACCAGAACAGAATACAACTAAGGTAATTATAAATATTCTTCATTGTCTAAAACACGGTACTCAATTGGGGTGGTTAATCGATCCAGATGAACGCTTAGTATTAGTATTTTTGCCAGGACAGCAACCTATAGAGATGACTGGAGACGAAGTATTGCCTGTACCCGAATTTTTACAACTGAATTTAACAGTTACGCAGGTTTTTGCATGGCTAAAACCAACAAAAATTAATTCATGAAGATGATTAATATTCAGTTAAAAGATGTAATACTAATATCCCAGAGTTTTTTAATTTTAAAAAATTAATCCGAGGAGTTTTAAGTGACAAAAAACAATAGAAAAAAGGCTGTTGCTCAAGCTATTTCCACAGCCGTTACTCTGTGTTGGGCAATAATGCAAGTAGAATCAGCACAAGCTGCTACCTTGACGGTTAACAATCTCAATGACAGTGGCGTTGGCTCGTTGCGAGATACTATCAACATGGCAACTAGCAATGATGTGGTAGAGTTCTTATTGGGAACTCATCCTAGTACAATTACCCTGACGAGTGGGGCAATTGTGATCGCTAAGAATCTTACTATTAATGGCCCAGGTGCTAATTTACTTACCATCACTGGCAATAATCAATTCCCCGTGTTTGACATTAGCGCCGCCGATGTTACACTTTCTGGGCTAGGGTTCGCTGGTAATTTCAATGCTTACGATTTTAGTAACCTAACGTTTAATAATAGCACAATCAGCGGTGACAATTTTAAGATAGATATTAATGGTCGTGGACTAAAGCTGATCAATACCATCATCAGCGGTAACAATACTGTAAATATCAATACTACGGATTATATAGATTTGCTGCTCGATGGTAGTAAAATAACGACTTTAGATAACACCAGTAACGTCGGCAATTTAACTATCTCTACTAATAACCTAAACATTGCCCTCAGCAACGTCAACGGCAGCAATCCTGACCAAATCAGCGCTGGTCTAGCACGAGAGCTAGCTCTACTAACAATTGGCATAATTCTTCCACCCGATGTTTTTATATCAAAACCAGTACCCGAACCTAGTGCGATCGCTGGTATTATACTTGCGGGTAGTCTGGCTTGGCTGGCGAAGAAAAAGCAAGCAGCATTTCCCAAGGCAAAGGTATAATTACGTCTCAAAATAAAGTTTTACTTGAACTGCATTGGTTAAGATGGTGTAGCCAAATCATCCCTTGTATGCTTTTCAGATTAGAGTTGATGATGGCGATCGCTTCAGTAGATTACACTCCAAAATCTTTGTTTATAGTCGTCAAACGAGTGATGACAAGAACAGTTAAAATAAATTCGCAAATAGTTTAAATATGAAGCCCGCCTGCGCGGGCTAATTATTTTATAGGCAATTAGCCGGACATAATATCATTTTCCCTGAAAATAAAATACTTCCAGGAACCTTTATTAAGCCTCAACTTTTACACCCTTCCAGAAGGCGACATAACCTTCAATATTCTTAGCCTTCTCCTTGGCGCTGGGATAGTACCATGCGGCATCTTTGTTAACTTGCCCATCAACGTCAATACTGTAGTAGCTGGCGACACCTTTCCAAGGACAAGTACTGTGGGTGTTACTGTCTGTGAAGTATTGCTTGTTAATGGTGTCAGCAGGGAAATAATGGTTGTTTTCCACAACTACGGTATTATCGCTCTCAGCTAAAACTGCTCCATTCCAAATTGCTTTTGCCATAAGTGAGTTTGCAAATAAACTATACATTTAACATTTTGACACGATCAGCTTATTTTATCCTCCTGAACGGCTACCTTACACGAGAGTCCGTCCAAACTCAAATGAATGGTCAGTAAGGTTTATAGAAAACTTTGCAATGCCAATATTAATTTACATCACTTTTACTTATCAAGTTAAGAAGTAAAAGTATTTGTTTTTCTAAGAAAGACTTTCTAGCATATTGGTATGCAAACTTAATTAGGTAAAACACAGTTAAATTTCAGTTGATAGCCGAAAGCAAAAAATATCTAGAAGAGAAGATCATAATTACATATATGTGAGCGATCGCACCTTATAGAAGTGCTTGCGAATAAAAAGTTTTATATAGAAAACCTTTGCTTTTTCTGAATTATTACTTACTAAAAGTTCTACAAATTCCCAATTTATGATATCTGGGTCAATTTGACTCAGGTGTTTGGATAATTAACAAATCAAGCTATCAAATGAACTGAGTGTAGGAGGTTGATATTTATAAAATAGTGGACTCTATTACTAGATATCACAGACTGATTGTACTTTGTTCTAGTTGAGGATAACTCTATGAAACTTACAAACTTGATAAATACTGCACATATTGTTGCTTGGATTAATTCTATGCCTAAAATTACTAGCCTTCATACAGCCAATAATAATAACAGTGGCGCATCAAAAAACACAGCCGTCAACTCTGATACTTTATCTAGCTATTCCACGAATGTAAATTACCTCAAACCCTTTGATCCGAGCTTTATTGCGTATCACATGATGGGTCTTAGTAATTTTGAATGATCTAAGTTAACTTTGTTCTTTCGAGTTGTAAAGTACATCATTTTAGCAATTATAGTTTTGTCTAAGTTTGTCAAATGTTTCTGATTTACTGCATTATTACCTTCTAATTTATCTAAAAAAATCTTGATTTTACTAGCTTCTATAAAATTATATTGCCCGAATTAATGAGGAATAAATAAACCGCTATAGTGACTTAATATCAATAAACTTAAATTAATAAATAAGAAATTTTTGTTAATAACAAGCATTAATTAACTTAGTTAAATCAAGAAGAAAATTATGAAAGTTACAAACTTCCTAAATTCTGCATCTATCGTTGCTTGTATTGTTTTTATACCTGGAATTGTTGGCGCTCAAACAGCTAATAATAACAATAGTGCCGGACAAATAAACACATATGTCAACCCTAATACTTTACGTACTAATTCCCCAAATGCCAGCTATCTTCAACCTTTCAATACTACCTTTCTAGCTTATCAAGGTTATTTCAAAGAGCAGGGTATTCCTAGTGGGGGCGCTTTGATATCTAAATTCCAAATAGGAAAAGTGACTGCAAAAGATGTGGTTCAGGCTGCTGTCAAGGCTAACAAATTACCAGCACAAGTTTTGAATGATCAAAGTTATCTCAATGCGGTCGAGTCGCAGTTGACATCATTGAGCAATACTAATGATTTAGATAACTAACTATAGATGGGTCAAAGTTTGTAGATACGTTATAAAAAAAAGCGGTCGCTCCTGCCTCTTCATAGCAAAACAAGCGATCGCTGTACTAAAATTTTTGAGTGTAATGTCTGGCGACAAGCCCGGAGTTTCGGAATCTCCGGCTTTGCGCTTTGCGTCTACGCTTTATCTGAAGTTTAGTGGTGAAATAAATAATTAGATTAATAAGCATGAGAACAAAGGGATATTCTGTGTACTATGATACTTATTGTTGAACTTTTGGTATTATTTGTAGAGTAGTTCAACTTTGTTTTCATGCCCTGTATTCAAGTCGGTGTTAGAATTCCACCTCATCTTCACAAAAAGCTAGCTATTCACGCTGCTAAGGCTGAGGCATCTAAATCTGAGGTAATTATTAACGCTTTTGCTCATTACCTAAAGTTTACTGAGGATATGCCAAATCCTGACTGGAATCCTTCCATCGAAGTTATCAGAGGCAGAACAACCCATCATCTCTGGCATCAAACGAGCCAAACTATTTATATTTCTACGCTACAACGGTAATCGCCTGTTTAAGGACAAATTTTCACCAGAAGTGGTGACAGTTGTCAATACTTTTCTCTTTTACCTAAATTTGTAGGTAAACAAACCAGCCTGTGATTGGTTTATTATTCTCAGCTTAATTTAGTTCTAATCATGATCAAAAACACTATTCTAGAGCCTTTAGTTACCGATGTTCGGTGTGAAGAAATTTGTGAGATTTTGGGAGAAACTTACAACCAAGAACGCTGGAACGATTGGCGCTGGCAAATGCGGCATCGGTTGACTAAGCTGGAACACTTTCAGAGGTTATTAAGACTTAGTGCTACCGAAGAACAGGGACTTTTAATCGCACCAGAGAAGTTTGCTGTAGCCGTCACACCATACTTTGCATCACTGCTTGATCCAGAAGATCCGCTTTGCCCACTACGGTTACAAGTCATCCCACGGGAAGAGGAATTAGTAGCCAGTGCCGCAGACATGGTAGATCCATGCGGTGAAGATAACGACACTCCCGTGCCAGGACTCGTACACCGCTACCCTGATCGGGTGTTGCTGCTTGCCCTAGACACTTGCGCTGCTTATTGCCGTTATTGCACTCGCTCTCGTTTGGTGAGCCAAGGTGAGATGTACCCAGTAACGCGGCGGTTGGATGCGATCGTCGCTTACCTGGAGGAACACACCGAGATCCGTGATGTGTTAATTTCTGGTGGCGATCCTCTGTTGATGTCTGATGAACCTATAGACAATTTGCTTGGGCGACTGCGTGCTATTAGGCATATTGAATTTATCCGAATTGGTTCCCGCGTACCGAGTTTCTTACCGCAGCGAATTACACCGGAATTGGTTGCCTTGCTTCGTAAACATCGTGTGTGGCTATCTTTGCATTTTTGTCATGTGCAGGAACTTACACCGGAAGTGGCACAAGCTTGCGATCGCCTAGCTGATGGTGGTATTCCTCTAGGAAGTCAAACTGTGCTGTTAAAAGGTGTGAATGACTCTGAAAAAGCGCTGAAGAATCTGTTTCACGGTCTTCTTAAGTTGCGTGTGCGACCCTATTACCTTTACCAATGCGACCCAGTTGTTGGCACTGCACATCTGCGAACGAGTGTTCAAACTGGGATTGATCTAATTTCTAAATTGCGTGGTCATACTACTGGCTATGCTGTACCAACTTATGTGATTGATGCCCCTGGCGGTGGTGGCAAAGTCCCAATTCAAGCCGAGACTCTACTTGCCTATGAGAAGGGCACAGCTACAGTGCAAAATTGGGCAGGTAAGATATACACCTATGTAGATCCAGTGGAGCAGGAATGACACTATATATATGTGAGTTAATTGCCATCATCTAAAAGAGCCAGTTGGGATGATTATTTTGGCTTCTACCAAAAAACTAAGTAATTGCAGGAGAGTCGTTGGAATGTTGATTGTGGGCAATACAAAGCTAAAAGGTCGAGGTGTCTTCGCACAGAAGCGCTTTTTGAAAGGAGAGATGATTGAGAGATCGCCAGTTGTGGTTATACCCGCAGAACAGGTTGAATTCCTAGATAAAACAGTTTTGAGTAACTATTACTACGATTGGAAAGATAAAGGTGCGGCGATCGCATTTGGTTTAGTGTCCCTGTTCAACCATTCTTACCGTCCTAATACTTACTATGTGAAAAAATTCGCCGAACGGGAGGTAGAGTATATTGCCTACCGAGATATAGAAATGGGAGAAGAAATTACTGCCAACTTTAACGGTTCACCTAACGATCAATCTCCTATCTGGTTCGATGTTGTTGATGAATAGCTCCGACTTTATTGAGGATTTAGTAATCAAAATTTATGCAATTAACCTGAGTTGTACATTAAAGCTAACAGCAAAAGTTTTCTCACTAAGATTCATAGGGTTATGGGGTTATTTATTGGTCTGTGTTATGACCTTAAGGCAGACTACCTTAAAGCTGGTTTCAGCGCTTCTGAGGTGATGGAGTTCGACGATGAAGAAACCATTATCGGGCTGGAAGATGCATTATTCCAGTTAGGTCATAAAGTTGAACGTGTCGGTAATGGTAGACAACTTGCTCTCAGGTTAGCAAAAGGCGATCGCTGGGATCTGGTTTTCAATATTGCTGAGGGTTTGCTGGGTCGCTCTCGCGAAGCCCAAGTCCCCGCAGTCTGCGAATTATTCGCTCAACCCTATACGTTTTCCGATCCGCTTACCTGTGCCCTAACGTTAGACAAGGCGCTTGCTAAGAGGGTAGTGCGCGATCGCGGCTTGCCGACAGCCCCCTTTGAAGTGGTGAGTAGTACCGCAGAAGTAACAGCCGTATCGCTGCCAATGCCAGTTTTCCTCAAGCCTGTGGCGGAGGGTAGTTCTAAAGGGGTAACCGGGCGTTCTCTTGTCAAAGAACGTCAGGAACTAGTAAATACTTATCAATTGTTACGCGAACTATTTCAGCAGTCCGTACTCGTAGAAACCTTTCTTCCCGGTCGAGAAGTAACAGTGGGCATTATTGGCAACGGCAGCAACTCACGGGTAGTAGGTGTGATGGAAGTAATTTTTACAAAAGAAGCGGAAGCTTTCGCCTATACCACCCTGAACAAGGATGAGTATCTGGAACGGGTATCTTATCGTTTGCTCATAGATCCTGAGCCACTGGCAGCACAGGCAAGGCAGCTAGCGCTGGATGTTTATCATACTCTTGGTTGCCGTGACGCTGCCCGCGTGGATCTGCGTTGCGATGCTAGCGGTGGGTTGCAGTTTATGGAGGTTAACCCACTGCCAGGGCTACATTATATCCGTTCAGACCTGGTAATTATGGGACGTTTGGGTGATGTGACATACACAGAAATCATTGCCGAAATAGTCGAGTCTGCATGGCAAAGGTACAAATGTTGATTTAGTCATCAGTGGCGATCGCTCACTATGGGGTCTTGTTTTTGGCGTTGCTGATTGGGGTAGGAAACTGATTATGCGTATAAGTCCAATATTTTAAAGAATGCGAAATCTATCATTTTCCCTTTGTAGTTTTTGCTAGATTCAACTGTAACAAGTTGTAAATATGAAAACTCGGAGTGGGCAAATGGCAGGTCAAAGCCTCAATGACTTTCCCAAACAAATCCTTGAAGAACGCTACGAAATTCAGCAACAGTTAGGCAAAAAAGCAGGAAGACGTACTCTCTTAGCCCGTGACATTCAAACTGAGCAATTAGTTATCATCAAGCTGCTAACTTTTAGTAATGATTTTACTTGGGAAGATTTAAAGCTATTTGAACGAGAAGCCGAAACCCTTAAAGCGGTTGAGCATCCTGCGATTCCTCGTTATATCGACTACTTTGAGTTAAAACCATCTAACGGTAAAGGTTATGCTCTTGTCCAGAGCTTTGTAGAAGGTCAATCTCTGGAAGAATATATGAAAACTGGGCGGATTTTTACAGAAACTGAAGTTAAAGAAATTGCTACAGCACTGTTAAATATCCTGATTTATCTACACGGGCGACAGCCTCCAGCTATTCACCGCGACATCAAGCCCAGCAATATCATTTTGGCAGAGGGTAGCAATAGTGTTAAACAGATTTACTTGGTAGATTTTGGTTCTGTGCAAACCTTAGCAACCAAAGCAGGTAAGACAGTAACGGTTGTCGGGACTTACGGCTATATGCCCCCAGAACAATTTGGTGGCTATGCAACGCCTGCTTCTGACCTTTACAGTCTTGGTGCTACTCTGATTGCTTTAGCGACAGGGATTCATCCCGCCGATTTGCCTCAGAAAGATTTGCGAATTGCATTTCAAGACTTAGTTAAACTTAGTCCTGGATTGGTAGGTTGGTTGCAATGGCTAACAGAACCCAGTCTAGAGCAACGTTTAATATCTGCCTCAATTGCCTTAAAAGCCTTGGAAACAGGCCAGTTGTCAATCAATGACCTCGCTACGGTGAATCGTCCCAAACCAATGAACATCAGGGATTTATTGTGGAATGCCATTTGGCGTAGCACCTTTACTGGAGGCTTAGTTGTAGCAGGTTGTGCTGCTATTTATAGCACAGTCGTGATTCCAGGACTCGGCAGCATTGCAGGACTACAATCTGGTGCATTAATTGGTTTTCCCATTGCGTTTGTTAATGGATTTTTAGTCAGCATTATTACGCGGTTATTCTTCTTCCCGCTAAAAAATGCCCACTTACATCGACGCACAATCGGCATTATCAGCACTACATTTGGGATGGCTGCTGCTTTATTTGGATTCAGCCTGCTGTTTCATGGTTCTTTTTCTAATTGGTCAAATGTCGTTAGCCTATTTTTCGTGATTGCACCTTCTGTTATCACTGGGCTAAGTATGGGAGCAGCTAGCAAATCTATTGCTCAGTGGTATGAAAAGCAATATAGGTTATTAAATAAATGAATAGTGAAATATTTAATCAGCGTTATCAAGTCCAAAGAGAATTAGGAAGACAAACCGGAAGACGAACTTTTCTAGCCTTGGATTTGTATTCCTCACAACAGGTAGTGATAAAAATCTTGTACTTGGGGCAAGATTTTGATTGGCAAGACTTAAAGTTATTTCAACGGGAAGCGGAAACTTTAAAAGCGCTTGATTATCCTGCTATCCCGCGCTATATAGATTACTTTGAGCTAGATACGCCGGATGATAAAGGCTTTGGGTTAGTACAAACTTATGTAGGGGCGAAATCTTTAGAGGAACATTTACAAGCAGGACGAACGTTTAGTGAAGCAGAGGTAAAAGAATTAGCGCGATCGCTCCTGACAATTCTCTCCTATTTACACCACCAGCAACCGTCTGTAATTCATCGAGATATTAAACCCAGCAATATTCTACTTACAAATCGTTCTGGTAATAGTGTTGGTCAGATTTACCTTGTAGATTTTGGCTCTGTACAGACTCTAGCTGCTCAAGAAGGCGGCACAATTACTGTAGTCGGTACTTATGGTTATATGCCTCCAGAGCAATTTGGTGGTAGGGTAACTCCCGCCTCCGACCTCTATAGCTTGGGTGCAACTTTAATTTATCTCGTCACGGGATTGCATCCTACAGAATTACCACAGCAGGAGTTACGTATTCAATTCCGACAATCTTGCAATCTCAGTCTAGAATTTGCTGATTGGTTGGAATGGATAACTGAGCCAAGTTTAGACCAGAGATTTTCTACAACAGAAGTAGCAATGCAAACATTAGAAAAACCCCCTTCTAGAAAGCAGGCAACCCTTGCATTAAAAAAACCGTTTGCGAGTAAAATTCACTTAATTAAAACCTCTAAAAGTCTAGAAATCATCTTGCCCCCTAAAGGATTTAGCATTAGCTTAATTATGCTTATCTCCTTGCTCACACCTTTGGCATTGGGTTTTAATTTTTTGACAATTGGGCTGGGACCAACTTCTCCATCAATAAAGATAATTGCCTTTTGCATCCAAGGGAGTGCGATCGCTTTTCTTTTATTTGCCTTGATTTGGGGACTATGCAAACGCACTCGTCTGATAATTGACTCTCATCAGTTAGTAGTGATGCATGATTTTCTAGGAATTAAATGGGTTGTTGCTCCTTCAGCATTACGGAAAAATATATCTCTATCGAAACTCATAAAATCAAATTCCAATCTTTTAAATAATCAGCCTTTATTGCGGATTACTGCTGATTCTACCATTTGTTCTCTTAATAAATATACTCATTTCACTGAGGCAGAACTGGAGTGGTTAATACAGGAACTCAATGAATGGTTAAATTTGTTAATTATCAATAATTCATGAACTAATGAACTAATACCAATAGGACTTACGCACGCTCTACGAATTCTTCTCTACGAGACGCTGCGCGATGGTGTTCTTGGCGTCTTGGCGGTTCGATAAATTAAGCTTTTCGGTCATTTTTGCGTAAGTCCTGACCAATTTTTTATGAAGCTGCGCTAAATAAGGCTTCAAGAATAAAATCGTAAGAAGTGAGATATAGCGGTTCTCGTTTACGTGGGGTACACCCGTAGGGGCACTGCTCATACGTGTCAACTTAAGCAAAAACTCCTTTATAACCTCGTTAAGAGCCTCTGGCTGGAAATGCTCTTTCATTGCGGTGCCGCTAGTCTTGAGGCAGAGCCTCTCATTAGGCATTCCCAGTCGGAGACTCTTAACGAGATATGAAATATTAGCGCAAGCTTACTTATAGCAATCCTAAAATCCGCATGGTAAAGGTACAAAAGCTGAAGTTTTTAGGGCTGTTCAACCAGACTTATATCAGAAGTCAAAAGATAAAAACGCCAAGTTAAAAGCACTGCACCCATGAATAGCCCTAATACTAAACCTAACCATAAACCAATAGCACCCCAACCTAAAGTGAATGCCATCAAATAGCCCCCACTTAGACCAATGCCCCAGTAAGCAAACATAGTAATTAACACTGGTACTTTGGTGTCCTTCAACCCGATCAATGCACCAGCAGCAATAGTCTGAATAGAATAAAATATCTGGACTAATGCCCCCACAGCTAGGAAAGAAGTTGCCGTTTTAACTATCTCGACATTATCCAGATTACTGGTGTCCAAATACATTGCCACAATATAGTTGGGAAACAGCAAAAAAATTAGTGCCACAATGCTCACAATGGGACTAACAAGGGCAATGCAGACAAATCCTGCTCTGCTTGCACCCTTGAGATCATTTTCTCCCCTTAGCTGTCCTACTCTCATCGTGATGGCATAGGAAATACCTATGGATACCGTTTCGACAAAATTTTCTGTCTCGACGGTAATTTCATGGGCTGCTAACGTCTCTGTCCCAAACCACCCCATAAATAAAGCAATGGCAGTGAAGACTCCAATTTCTGCTCCATACTGCAACCCCAAGAACCATCCAGTTTGGAAGATATCTACAAACATATCTTTATCGAACTGATGCAGAGCGCTATCAAGCTGGTAGTCTTTAAAGTAGTCGTCGAAGCAAACCCAAGCAGCGGCGGCGATAAAATTCAGCCAAAAAATGAGTGTGCTTGCCCAACCGATACCAGCTAAACCAAGGGCTGGTAAACCAAATTTACCGAATATTAGCACGTAATTTGCAGCCGCATTCAATAATAGTCCAGCCACCGTAATTACTGTTAGGAACTGGGGGCGATTCAGAGCAGAACTAACTTCTTTTAAAATACAGAAACCGAGCGCAGCAGGAAAACCCCAAACAATAGACCGCAAATATGTTTGAGCCAATAATACATTGCTTTCTTCTTGACCAGTCAGCAGTAGGATATAGTCAAAGTGCCAAATGATAAACATCACAGGTAAGCACATCGTTACAGCTAACCAAATTCCTTGACCTGTAGCACGGCCAACTTGATCTATTTTTCCTGCACCAAAAGCATTTGCGACATTTACACCCGCGGCTGAAAGAATAGAACGACAAACGGAAGCTAGAGTAGAAAAGGTAACAGCACCTAAAGCACCCGCAGCTAAAGCTTGGCTGTTAAGTAAGCCCATCATCACCCCATCCAACAAAGGAATGCCCGCTTCTAATATTTGAGTAATTACCAGAGGAACTGCCAATTGCAGGCAGGCTTGGACTTCTAATATCAGTTCTGACTTAAATTCTTTTGAAGTTAACTCCATTGGGGCACAAAAATTAAGGAGGGTGCGAAAAAAGTAAAATTTAATAGATTAAGTTATATTAACGCCTACAGGTACGCTCAACTCAAGTTGTTGGCTGTGAAATAGGCGATCGCCCTACCTAACTATCCGTGAGTTCGACAGTTCAAATGGTATCCACTAATTAGTTGAATAAAAAGACCTTTAAGAGGTTTTACTACACAAAACCTGTCCCTCTCCGACGGGCGAGAGGGACAGGTTTAAACTTTAATTCAAGGCAGAGAGAGGTTGATAGAACTCACGTTAAATTGTATATGTGCTTTCCCTGCTCCTCTGCTCCCTGCTTGCTCATTTCTACCCGATTGGGTAAAATCACTGCGCTGGCAATTTTGGGTGTGTAGTCGAGTACTTTGCGACAATGCCAGAAATCTCAGGGTTGTAAAGTCTCAAATAATTCCAATAGTTGCCAAATACTTGACGCACATAATTTTTGGTTTCATCAAAGGGAATTTCTTCAACAAACTCATCCGGATCTTTTGTAGTTAGAGTTTGTAGCCATTTGGAGACATTGCCGGGACCAGCATTGTAACTGGCGATCGCCAGCAAGGAGTTATTGTTATATTGCTGATGGGTATGATCCAAATACCATGTACCCAGCATGATATTGTCGTTGGGATTTTCGAGGTTTATTGTTTTGACATCCAACTTAATTTGTGGGGCGATCCATTTAGCTGTTGTCGGCAACAACTGCATTAAGCCAGTAGCGTTAGCGACGGATTTGATTTTTGGCTCAAACCGCGACTCTTGACGGATGAGAGCGGTGACTAGCAGAGGATTGAGTTTACGCTCAATAGACCACTTTTCAATCTCTCGCTGATAGGGAAACGGATAACGCGCTTGCCAGTAGGTGATTTGTTTACTCAGAGTCTGATATTGGGCAAGTTCAGCTGGTGTTTCCCGGTCTTCCAATTTAGAAATTTTATCAATTCCAATGAGATTTTCTCCCTTTGCCTCCCGGATCAACCCTTCAGTAAATTGCTCTGCTACCGTTGGCTGAATTTTGTTCTGAAATTCTGTTTGCCATTGTAACCAGGCATCACGGTCTTGACCTAGCAGATATAATTCTTTTAAAGTCTCAGAACCAGCAGGCGGTAATGGACGCTCTTGTGCGATTACTTCCGGGTTCATGACGCGCACATTGTCAAAGTTGCCAACATTTAGCCCCAGCATCGTCGCTGCTCGCCATGCATAGTAAGAGTAAGGAAACTGGCTAATCACATACTCATAAGCGGTTTGAGATTCCTGCTGTTTCCCTAGTAAAGCTGCCCATTTACCTACCCAAAAGCCTGCTCTCGGAGCCAAAACACTATTGGGATTATTGGTGACAATTGGTTCTGCCCATTGCCAAGCACCGACGTAATCTCTAGTATTGGCTTTATCTTGGGCGATTTTCCAGCGATACTCTGCGGCTTCATCAGAATTTCCGTACTTGGCTATGAGTAATTGCCACGCCTGGCTAGCTGACTTTTGATCCTTAAGGGTTTGGAGAGTTTTGGCTTTTTGTACCAGTGCAGTACTAGCTTGTTTCGGAAATTTACTGATAACCTGCTCAAGATAGGGTAAGCCGTCTTTAGGAGTTTTTGCGGTTTCTGCTAACCGCAGTAGTGCAGTCCCGGTTTCCTCAGTATTTGGAAATTGCTGCACTAGTTGCTTATAGGTGGCGATCGCTTTTTCTTTATCTTTGCCTCCTACCTGTAACCCCCGTGCAGTGCGGTAGAGGTTGCGCGATGTTTTGGGTGCTTTGGCATAAGCATTCGCGGCTTTCAAAAATTGACTATTTTCCCAATAGCCTGTACCAATTAGTTCCCACTCTTCGGGTTTGAGGGTAGGCTGTTTTACTAGCTGATCTAAAACGCCTACTATGCCTGGTTGGTCATAGGCATATTTAGCCAACATTAATTGTAATTGTGGCTGATTGGGATTATCTTGCAAGCGTTTGCGGATAATTTCCCAAGTCAGAGGATTGGAAGGAAATTGAGCGATCGCGGTTTCTTGTTGCTTCGGTTGGGCAATCAGATATAGCGCTTTCACTGCGGCGGCTTCTTTGGGATACTGTTTCAGCACACTTCGCCTCAGATCCGAGGCTTTACCGTCCTCGCCCAGGATATCCTGTGCCTGAGCTTGTTTGAGCAAAATGTAGGGCGCAAGAAGGGGATAGTCTTTATCTAATCCTTCCAGTAAAACCAGCGCTTTTTTAGCTTGGGTTCTTTCAATGTAATCACTCGCTAAAAGATAACGAGCGCGATTTCGGTCTGGCGATCGCGATTGCCCAGCGATCGCTGCTAGTTTTGCCGCCCGTTCTGGCAGGGATTGTGAGATCAGTGGAAAGACGGCTGATTGGGCAATGCTACCCTCTGATGTTTGCCCTGCTTGATTCTGACTCAGTTTGAGCCATTTCCCCAGAGATTTGCCAATCTCAGGTGCTGATACCATTGCCCCAGCTAAAAAGGCAAACAGTGCTGCACCCGCAATTATCGAAATTTGCTTTTTCTGTAGTTTCTTCAGCATGAATACCCGCTGAAAAGTTCCGGTGAATTTCTTGAAACTCTAGCACTCCTAACCATCAGTGTTACCAATTTTTCATTTTAGATTTTTAATTTTATGTAGAAAAATCCTAATTTTCAATCCTACAGTTGGCAGTACTGTGTAAATAGCACATATTAGATACTATTACATCTATCTGATGAGAGAAGCACTACCCTTCGAGTGAGGCTTCAACGCTAAAAGTCTTCCAATAAATAAATGATCCAAAGTCTGTCATTGCGTAGGCAAAGCCTTCCCGTAGGGTACGCAAGGCAGTGGAGCAAAGCAATCATAAAGACTCAGAGATTGCTACCCTACGGGAACGCCAAAGGCGAACATTCCGCTTCTCTACGAGACGCTACCGCGAAGGCTCCCGCAATGACAATTGGGCATTTTTTTACTTGGATTACTCTAACGCTAACGCCAGTCGCTACAACGGTGAGCCACTGCGGTCTTCTCCCAAAGGGAGAGGCTAGCGCCAAGGGGTTTCCCCAAGTGGAGCAAGTGGCGTAGGAACCGCCAAGGGCGCGCTGGCTCACCAACTCACATCAACCACTAAGGTTAGTTTTGCTCAAGTTTGGAATTGCGCTTCATCAATCCAAGCAGCATGGAATCCATAGGGGACTCGCTGGGGAATTAGCACCTGCGCTATAGGCCCGGACGTGACATCTTGGGCATTTACTACGATTAATTCAGAAGTTTCTGAACCCTCATCATGAACTAAAGTTAGGAGCCAGCCATCATCCTCTGTTGTTGCGTGAGGACGTGGTACAAAAACGATATCTCCGCCATAACGCCCAACTCCGAATTCTAATGTTTCGGATTTACCACGATTAAAATCGTACTTGATCAGCGCATCAAACAAGAGAATTGGATTATTAGCGACTCTTGCAGTGTAGGCGTATCGTGTTTTTTTCCCTAGTAGCTGTTCATTGACACGGGGAAATTCAATGGGTACATTATCTAACATTGTTTCTTTAACAAAACCAGTCTTGAGATTGAATCGCCACTCGTATAGAGGTCTGTCAACTCCTTCTTGTTCATCAAAGCTTTGGACTGGTTCTAGAAGTCCTGAGTTCTTCATTCGACAACCGCTTAAGACTATCTCTTCTCCTTCTTCGTAAGCATTGAGAGTATGAGGTACGAAACAAGCTGAACTCTCGAACCAACGGACATCAGCATTATTTCCATGACGTGGTAAAATGCCAAAGCGACTGGGGCGATCGCTCTCGAATAATAGCAGAGGTTCTCCTCGTTGTGCCCGTTGTGGATTAAAAGTCAAGGGCAGATCCATAAAAATTGTATAGTTTTCGCTGATTGCAAAATCATGCATCATCACTCCTATTGGCAAGTCAATTGGCTCAGTCCGTAACAACTTGCCTGCTGCTGAAACCACGCCATATTGTAAGTAAGGCGGTGTAAATGGAGAGTAGCCAAAAAACATCATCTCGCCCGTAACTGGGTCTACTTTAGGATGGGCAGTAAAGGCAGAAGCTAGCTTACCATTGTAGGTGTACTCGCCAATTGTCTCTAACTCAGGCAGCTTAATAGCATAAGGCGCTCCTCCTTCCCATAATGCTAATAGTTGACCCGCGTGCCAAACGATAGCTGTATTAGCAGTATTTTTATATGGCCCATAAGGATTATCCATTTGCGGTGGTTCCATCAAACCAGACCAAATGGCCTTACCCTCTGCTTGCTCTATTTTCCATCCTTTGGTTTGAACGTAGCGATTGCAATAAATTGCTTTGCGATTGTGAATTCGCACACCATGCAACATCCCATCTCCATCAAACCAGTGATACTGACCAATTGGCTTCCACTGTGGATTAGCACCATTGCGGACAAATATCCCCGATAAATCCGGTGGTAGTTCACCTATTACTTGCAAGGTGTCAGTGGTAATTTCTTGATGGATTGGTGCAAAGTTACCATCAAGATAAGGATTGATTGCTGTTATTTCCATTTGTTTTTCTGATGAAAGCGCCTAATTCTCTAGCTTGGTGTTTGCTTTTTATTGTAGACATCACAAATTGCTAATGTCTCAGCGAATAGCAAATGGAGCCGCCGAAGTAGCAAATGCGTACGCCGAAATAGCAAATGGAGTCGCCGATATAGCAAATGCGTACGCCGAAATAGCAAATGGAGTCGCCGATATAGCAAATGCGTACGCCGAAATAGCAAATGCGTACGCCGAAATAGCAAATGCGTACGCCGAAGTAGCAAATGCGTACGCCGAAATAACAAATGCGTACGCCGAAATAACAAATGCGTACGCCGAAGTAGCAAATGGAGTCGCTTCTCGAAATTCTCTAAATTGTGCTTACGCAATCTTCTTAGCTTTTAGAGGAATCTCAATCACAAACTTTGTGCCTTGCCCCAGTGTGGAATCACACCAAAGATTACCATTATGCTTCTGGGTCACAATTTGATAGCTCATAAACAAACCCAAACCAGTGCCTTTGCCAACGGGCTTAGTGGTGAAGAAAGGATCAAATAGTTTAGAGCAAATCTCTTTTGGAATGCCTATTCCATTGTCAGAAATCATAATCATCACTTGATTTGTATCGATTTGACGAGTCTGAATCCAGATATTATTGGGGTTAGCTGAAATGTCTTGGAACGAACGCCCCTGATTAGATTCTTCTAATGCATCTATAGCATTGCCTAAAAGATTCATAAACACTTGATTAAGGGAGCCAGCATCACATTCAATCAGTGGTAACTGACTATACTCTTTAATAACCTGGATCTGGGGGCGATCGGCTGTCGATTGGAATCGATGTTGTAAAATCACCAAGGTACTATCAATTCCTTGATGAATGTCTACCGCTTTCCATCCTGCTTCATCCAAGCGCGAGAAGTTCCGCAGGGATAACACAATAGTAGAGATCCGCTCGGTACCAATTTTCATCGACTCAAGAATCTTGATAATATCTTCCTGTAAAAAGTCCAGTTCAAGTTTATCTAATTCTGCGTGCAGGGCAAGAGGTGGATTTGGATAGTGCTGTTGGTAAGCTTGCAATGCTCTCAGCAGACTTTGGATATACTCAGAAAGATAAATTAAGTTGCCATTAATGAAATTAGCCGGGTTATTGATTTCATGGGCAACCCCTGCGACCATCTGTCCCAATGCAGACATTTTTTCACTGTGAAGCATCTGTAATTGAGTCTGTTTAAGCGTTTGTAGAGTTTGGTTCAGAGTCGTATTCTTTTCATTCAATTCTTCAGTTCTCTGCTGAACTCGAACTTCCAAAGTTTCATTGGTTCTGGCTAATTCGGCAAAAGCTAAACGCAGCTTGGTTTCTGCTTGTGTTCGTTCTGCGATCGTCGCTGTTAGCATAAGAATGGTGAGTGTAATCACGCCGATAAACGATTGCAGTTGGATCAAAGATTGGTCAAGATCCTTACTCACAAAACTACCTTTGCCATTGACAGTTGCGATCACAGCGATCGCAGCCACAATAAAAGTTAACAGCATTGTACTCGGTTGCCCCAGTCGAAAGGCAGACCAGATCAACATCGGAATCAACATATACTCCAGGTGATATCCCTCACCAAAAGCAACTTTGCTGATGAGAATGACCAACCCCATCAGAATAACTGGCTCTACTAGGATTAACCAGAATTTTAAAGGGCGTGAGTTTGCTCTTGAGTGGCGAATATGAAAGAGATTTTCAGAATCCTTTGAGGTTGAACTGAGGAATAACCATTGCCAGATTGAATGTCGTTTTTTTTGAGTGAATTGCCCCCAACTAAGTAGAATCGGAGTGACGATAAAAATTCCCGAAACATTAGAAATCCACCAGGTTAACCAAACTGTCCCACACGCTGTCCAGGGAACTTTACCACTCAACGCCAAGCAAGCCACTCCAACAGTTGCATTGATGCTCGGTCCCACCATGCCGGTTAAGAGCAAAAATTTGAACACGTCGGTGACACGTTCTAAGGGATAGCGTTGGTTGGTAGTTTTCCGCAGCAGGAAGGCACCCAACATAGTCCCCAGGGTCGTTCCGATCGCAATGAAAAGAACTGGCAGCGTTGAAATCACCAGGGACAATAAACTTGTTGGATCTCGGAATGCCCAGAAGTTGGCGAGAAATGAACCTAGTAAAACACCGTACCCGATCCAGTTACCAAACAACAAAACAGCCCCAGCAGCAATTCCATCTGGGGGCCAAACTGGAGTCACATTGTTCGGTGTGGAGGCAAGATGACGTGAAATTTCAGCCATTTGATAGTAGGCGATCGCTAAAACAACGATGCCTCCGATTTGCCTTAGCCCATGAGGGAATATAGGGGATTTTTGTTGAATCATCTGTTTAGTGGCTGTTTGATATCAACGTTGCTAATCTTTACATAGAATGCCCTTTTACTTTAAGGTCGGAACATAAGGGACTTCCAAATAAAAAATAATCAATCGTTTTAGTAAGCAGAAGGAGCAGGGGGAGAAGAAATCGGATAGTCGTATTGGATTATAGGAATTGAGTAATTTAATTTTTGTCAGTCCCTAAAGCAGCCATGAAAGTAGAAGACAAAAAGCATTAAAACAAGCGTTTCATCAAGCTGGTATTCAAAAAAAGGTGGGTTGTCATACATTTCGCCACAGTTTCGCTACCAATTTACTGCAAAATGGCTATGACATCCACACAATACAGGAATTACTCAGACACAAATATGTGAAAACTACGATGATTTATACCTGGCTCTTAACCGTAGTGGAAAAGCTGTCCGCAGTCTCCTAGATTAGAGATAATATTTCTATCATCAGTAATTCTCAAAAGTCATGACTCAAGCCATACCCAAGCTAGTAAGCTTTGAGGAATTTGTCGATTGGCTACCCGAAAATCGACGAGTCCGCTACGAACTACATAAAGGAGAAATTGTTGAGATAGCGCAACCAGTAGGAGAACACGAAGAAGTTAAAGGATTTCTAGGTATCAAAATTTCTGTCGAAATCCAACGTCTAGGATTGTCCTACTTCATGCCCAACCAAGTTCTAGTTAGACCTCCTGAAAAAGATTCTGGTTACATCCCAGATGTGTTGGTGCTAAACCGTGCAAATCTGGCAAACGAAAAATTATGGAAAAAAGAATCTACCGTTAGTTTAGGTGCATCGATACCTTTGGCAATTGAGGTTGTATCAACCAACTGGCGGGACGATTACTATTTAATATATGCTGAGTATGTTCGCGTTGCGTCTCGTTGGCGCAGCCTCTCGTAGAGAAGAGAAGAGATGAGTATCCCGGAATACTGGATTGTCGATTATGCTGCCTTGGATGGACGTAATTTTATCGGTAACCCCAAACAACCGACAATCACCGTTTGTAACTTAGTTGATGGGGAATATCAGATAAGCAAGTTTCGAGATAGTGATCGCATTGTTTCCCAAACTTTTCTGGAATTGAATCTCACCCCAAACCAGATTTTTCAAGCTGCTGTGGTGTAGCGTTTATCTTTTGCCAATTCTGGAGTCCGCCCCTTCAAGCCAATCATTAACTTCAGCATAAAGACCTTTAATAAAGGTACTCGCTGCAAAAACCATAAACCCAGGCGACGAACCACCACCACAGGTAAGAAATTATTAGAAAACATCCGATCTAACAAATCGGTCAAACCTAAAATCGTCAAATTTTCCAGCTGGCGCCAGCGTTCATAACCTTTAAGAATCTGAATATCGCCAATATCTTTACCCGCTTGGTGCGCTGCTTGGATTACTTGCGCCAAAGCCGCTGCATCCCTAATCCCCAGATTTAAACCTTGTCCGCCGACAGGATGGCAATTGTGCGCCGCATCACCAATTAATGCTAGTCGCGGTAGAACATAGCGATCGCTTTGCATGAGTTGTACCTGAAATACAAAGCGATCGCCTAGTAATTCCAATTTCCCCATCTGATTACCATAGCGACGGGTGAGTTCTACCAAAAATTGCTCATCATCTAAAGCACATAAAGCTTTTGCTTCTTCGTGGGGGGCTGTCCAGACAATGCGGCAACGGTTCCCCGGTAAAGGTAAAATCGCAAAGGGCCCGCTAGACCAAAATCTTTCGTAAGCAGTGTTGTTGTGCGGTTTTTCTGGTTTAACAAATGCAACTATGCAAGACTGCCAATATTTCCAGCCCAGAGTTTTGATCCCAGCAGCTTGACGAATCGGCGATCGCGCCCCATCTGCTGCTATCAGTAATTTGCTGTTGACTGTCTGTAGCTGATCGGCAACTTTAATATCTATCGTTACTATATCCTTTTGGTACTGCGTATTTACTACTTCAGCCGGACACAGATAAGTTATATTTGGACAATTTTGGACAAACTCCTGCAAAGGTTGCAACAGTGCTTGGTGTTCCGCCACATAACCCAACTCTGGTGTACCTATATCATCTGTAAGAAATTCCACCACATTGGCTGAATCGGCATCAGAAAGACGAACTCGGCAATATTTGGCTATTTGAGGCAACATTTTGTCCCAAATTCCAATTCCTTGATAAATTAGCGCCGAAAGCATATGAACTGCATAGGCTTGCCCCTTAGCTACCGCCGCTGATGTCACTTTCGCCTCAATCAGCAAGACACTCAAGCCAGAATCTTTTAAAGCAGAGGCTAGAGTTAACCCAATAATCCCACCGCCGACAATTACCAAATCATATTCATATCCCCGCTCATTTGGCGGTGTTAGTTGAGGGGAAATTTGCTTAAGCTGCGTTAGGGCCATTGTTAAGTTAGGTTACAGCGTCTTAACTCTTATTTTGACGCGATCGCGCCCTTTAGAGCAAGCAAACATTGAAAAACCCCGCTGATGACTGAGGACAAAAGCGAGGTAACACAGCTTTACTTATTTTGCAGATAAATAAAGTATAAATTTTGTTGCAGAGCTACTACCAACTATTACTAGAAAGGGTAACTAATTATTAAATATGCTGTGTTTCACAGCAGGAGATTATTAGTTATGTTTGTAGATGTGATGTCTTCTGTGATGATATCTATGATGATACTTAACAGCAGCTGAAGCTGGTGTAGCTTGAAACATTGGTGCAGCAATGGCTATGGGAGTAGCAAGTACTAGAGCTATAACTAAACTTTTAGCAAACTTGTTCATGTGATTTCCTTGATTTCATTTCTGTAGTGAACCCATGAATTAAATATGACAAAGACACATGTCGTTTTCTTGTTATTTATATGAATTTTTTATGGAGATTTTTGCCGATATTTGCATCTATATACATCAGAAAAATTATTAGTCTACAGAGAAAAAATGAAGAAGGTTTTTAGGCAATTAGCCAGAATTAATTTTGGGACTAAATAAGAGTGATTTTATTGTTTTAAAGAAATTTATCAACTAAAAAAACCTGCTGTGATCCGCAGCAGGTCTAAATTGTATGGTACGTAGTTATAAACTAGTAGCGAATAAACTTGTTATATAACTACTACAAAATATCAAAGTTAACAGCAACTATATAGGGAGCATCTCACTTTTGCAAATATAGGTATAATTTGGGGGAAAATAGTCACAATGACAATACTCAGGCAAGTACAATTACTATGAACCCTGAA
>NZ_JBALDG010000063.1:0-18546 GCF_036917195.1 Nostoc sp. | reverse complement strand
TCGCTTAATTTGTGATTTTTCTACTTTTTTGCTTTGGCTGTTCTCAACTCAGCTTCTCTGAGTTATTTTGTGCTTCTTAGTCTAAAGTCCAGTTAAAGCTCAACGGCAGCAATTAAGGGACTGACAAAAAATAAATTATCCAAAATTATCTGTACATTTGTAGGGTATCTTGGCCTTGCATTAGTATTAACTTAAGCTCAAATGCATGTCTCACAGGCGTTTTACCCCCTTAATCCTCCCAATGGATTGGGGGGATTAAGGAAATTTAGTTCCCTCCCCTTTCTAAGGCTACCGTGTATACACAAGTTGGATGTAAAGTAGGTGCAGAGGATTTTTGAGAAGCAAAAACTATGGATAATCCCATCTTAATTCACGCTTCAAGGAAAATTTTATTCAACTAACGGGACTTAAACATTTTTTCGGGATAAACAAGCCTCAAACCCATGCAGGGTAAGGGGAATACACCAAATGCTCAAAAATAGCCCAAACCCAGATATATCAATAAACTAAGCTTAACGATGTCAAAGTCTTTCTTTATATAGATTTGAGGCTCTTTTTTCGGTGTTTTTTGTCTAAGTCCCATTAACAACCTGCAGAATGTGGGTTAATCATTTGGTCACGGTTGATCTGATAAATTTCTACAATCACTTTTATTTCTCCCACCGTCAGGTTGTATTTGGGCAGTAATATTTGCCACCAATTCCACCTGTCCTCGTTGATTAATCATCCATCCAGTAGCTTCTAGTAATGGTGGTTGCCCTTTTATATCTGGTATTTTTCTATGGCTGATTTGCTCTGAAAGTTTATTTGGGGAATCTGCACTTACTCGCATATCCTGTAAAACTACCTGACCACGCAATACTTGGCGGGGGTCTTCTGGTAAACCTCCCCGTCCACTAATCACAAAATTCGCCTCTTCGTTGCTGGGACAACCTGCCATAATTTGATTTGCAGGGTCGGTAGGCACAGAAGGCAACTCTGTTAATCCTCTAGAGGGGTCAACATCTGGAGTATTAATATTAACGATGCCGTTGATGCCTAATTGAGAACTGACGGTGATATCACTGTTTGGAGTGAGTTTGTCATTAACTTGTAAGCCAAAAATACCTTGAGTAGTAATGTTGATATCCCCACCATTTCCTGCAAAAGCATTGGCGGTGATGTCGCTGTTTTCTTGCGGTACAGCAGTAATAAATTCACTATTAATATTGATATTGCCACCATTACCACCCCCACTATTTTCTGTTCCCGCACGGGTGGAAATTTGACTGTTATTTCGTAAAAGTAAATTATTGGCTACCTTCAGGTTGATGTTACCTCCTTGTCCAGAGACGCTGGTAGCAGTGATAGAACCTCGATTAAGAGAAATTGAACGGGCATCAATATTGACATCTCCAGCATTCCCTGTTCCTGAAGCGCTGACAGATATGGTTGCGCGATCGCCAATATTTAAGTCACCATTGGGAATGTTGATATTAATGTCTCCCCCGTTTCCCGAAGCAGTTTGAGCCGAAGAAGCAAATAAGCCTGAACCGAAACTCTGCTGTGAGGGGTCAATTAAATCAATGGACTCTAAAGCATTAACTGTTAAATCCCCAGCTTTTCCAGAACCAAAGGTAGTAGTAAATACCTGTGCGCCACCTTTGGCTGTAAGTTGACGTGCTGTTAAGTTAACATTGCCAGATTCGGAATTAGTTAATGTTCCCGTACCGATAAAAGAGTTATCTAACTCGAAAGTATTACTGCTATTAAGGGTAATATTCCCCCCTTTTCCTTGACCCAAGGCAGTAGTAGCAATTAATCCACTATTGCGGGTGATAAAATTTGGGGTTTGAATCACAACATTTCCGGCTTTACCTTGGCCTGCGCTCACAGCAACAATTCCCTGGTCAAAGTTAGTAGGGCTAAGAGTACCCGCATAAATTGGATTGATAATTTTTTCTTGCAAGTCTGCAAATCCATTTCCAGCAACTTCTACAGATTCGCTGGCGTTGATAGTGATATCACCTCCATTACCAGCACCAGCTGTAGAAGCGTTAATCCTACCGTTATCTAATTGCAGCCTGCGGGTATTAATTGTAATGGGTGCGCCGTTGCCTTGACCAACGGTAGCGGTGGTAATCTCTCCCCCTTGCCGGACAATCAACTGTCCAGTCGTAATATTCAAAGCCCCAGCATTACCAATCGGACTCAGTGAAGCCGTTGCGATGCTACTAGGAAAACTGCTATTGTCTGCGAAAGTCCCCACCACTTCTACTTTGTCGGTAGCGTTGAGATTTAATGTTGCTCCATTGCCCTCTCCTGTGGTCGCTGAGGAAACGATGGAACCATCACGGACATTTAGTTGTTTAACTGATAAAGTTAAGTTGCCTGCATTGCCCGTACCAGCTAGCGCCGCTGCATCGATTATCGACCTATTGGTGAGCGTTACATTATCGGCATTAATTGTCAAATCCCCGGCTTGCCCTGAACCAGCAGTTGCTGTTTGAATCCCGGCAAAATTCTGCAACAATATTTCTGTAGCATTAATTGTTAAATCTCCGCCATTACCTGACACTGGGAATGTGCTAATTCCACCTGCATCTCGAAGCACTAAGCGCCCAGTATTAACTGTCAGTTTGCCAGCGTTACCACTCCCAAAAGCATTTGTGCTTATACCTACTCCCGTTCCTTGAAGAATTTGACTCACTAATTGGCTAGGGGTAAGTATCGGGGTTGTGGGTTGACGACCGATAACTTCTACGGATTCTGAAGCATTGATTGTTAAGTTCCCAGCATTACCCGTCGTGTTTGCGTCAGTTCCAGTACCTATGGAAGTTGCTCTAAAAGGGAAAAAAGCTGTTGGATCTTGGCTAATGCTCAACCGTCGTGCATTGAGAGTAAAATCTCCAGCATCGCCGCTAGCACCAGTAGGCAGATTTACAGCCAACGCCGCATCAGAATTTGTACCAATATCGCTTGTCCGCATTACTACATCATCTGTTGCATTGAGAATCATATTTCCCCCTCGACCTTTACCCCTGGCTAAGGCGAAAATAGATGTAGTATTTAGAAAGATTGAGCGGGCAGTGAGGGTAATATCATTGCCTTTACCAGCACCTAAGTTGGCATTGACAATGCGGATATTTTTACCAGAGAGGATATCACCACTAGTAAATGTAATTTTCCCTGGTGTGTCTCCAATAGAAGCGATATTACCCGAACGAGGAAAATTGCCTAGGGCGTTGAGACTGAGATTACCTGCGGCTAGTAGTGAAATGTCTCCTGCTTGCTGTTGGGCATTAGCTAACAGATAATTAGTAGTGGTGATTCCACCTGCACTGCTGTTAATAGTGATGTTACCGCTATTAATGGAGTCGGTAATATTGGGTATGTTGAAAAACCCACTAATTAAATTACCAGTTGTAATATCATTGATAGCGTTTAGAGTAATGTTGCCACCATTGCCACTACTTTTTGCAGAGATAATAGATGCATCGGTAGTATTAATTTGACTATTTTGCCCAAACTTTCCTGATCTAATAGTGGCATTCTCGCCATTGGTGAAGATTTGGGAACTTGGGTTCATCAAAAATTGCGCTACTCCAGAATCTCTTTCGGTTGCGATCGCATTTTCATCGTTAATTTTGGCGTTAAAATTACCACCATTAAGAATGATACTGCGGTTGGGTGCAATGGTGAGCGATCGCCCCGCTTCTAAGTTAAAGTTATTTGCCCCAACGCCTGTGATATCATCATCAACAGTAATATCATTATTAGCTTGTAAACTAACATTATTAAGTGCTAGCGCTTGGCTCAAACTTTGACCACTAACAGTGCCCCCTGCTTGAATCAGAATATTTTTCGGGTCAAGCAGTAATGTACCAAAACCATTTTTTGCAGCACTAGTATCTACAGTACCAGCAAATTCCACCCTGCCACCTGATACTTCTACAAACCCACCATTCCCGGAATTTTTACTACCATGGGCGCTAATATTACCCTCAAAATGCGTCAAATCGTTTGCTTTAATAATTACAGTGCCGCCATTACCATTGTTAACAGCATCAGTATTAATCTTGGCATCATTTAATAAGCTTACCTGATTTCCTAAAAGCTGCACTGTTCCGCCTGGTACACTCAAGGAACCATTACTAGTAACAATATCTCCCTGTAAAGTCAGAGTTTGCCCAGTACCTATTGTTAAATTCCCTTGATTGCTAATTTCTGCCTGCTGTTGGTGTAAGGCATTAGAAAATAAAGCTATTGGTTGAATTATTAATAAATCACTTTTTTGAGGTTCAGTAGCACTAAATAACCCATTTTCTCCTAATTTAATTGCATTTGCAGTACTAGCCGTAAAAGAACCTGCAATATCTAACCGAGCATTTTTACCAAAAACAATCCCATTCGGATTAATCAAAAATAAATTTGCAGCACCATCTACACCTAATGTGCCCAAAATCTTAGATATATGGTTTCCTGTAACGCGAGTGAGGATGTTATTAATACCTGCTGGATTACTAAAATAAACCTGCTGCCCTTGATTAACATTAAACTCTTGAAAACTATGGAAAAGATTACCACCGCGAATTGCACCTCCACCAACTAATTCACGAATATTCTGAGGGGTAATGGTAGATTTTTCGGTTCCTAAAGTTTTATCAGGTATTATTTGAGCGTTAGCTGGGTGAGAATAGGTAAGAAAATAAATAAATATATTACTAAAAAAGAAGATTATGTATATTTTCAAATACCAATAGTACTGTATATAAGTTTTTACTACTTTCAACATGAGTCAACTTGTTTTTTATTCAAAGTTACACATCCCCGAATTTTTAAATAAGTCGGGTATCTTGAGAGCTTGTTTATTACAAATGATTTAAAATTGCTGTTTTATTAATAAAGTAATCACTAAAATACTCTCTATATAACCCACAACTAACTGTTGCAGTTTTATTTTCTAGATATATCAGCCCTAAACTTTTTAACTTAAATGCTACTTCTTGCTCTAAAGTAATCGGTACAGTTGACTTAATAACCTGTTGAAAACCATCAATCAAATCAGGATTTTGCAGAATAGAATGTAACTGATTGTGCAAATGCTCACTAAAAATTCCAGTATCATTCGTGGCATCTTGTAGTATATCGTCCACAGAAATTTGATGTTGAACGCTATGATAAAATGCCAGTCGCACCAAGTAAGGAAATCCTCCTGTAAGCGCCATTAATTGTTCAAATTGCAAAGCTGTAAGTTGGAGTTCGTGACGTTGTGCTAAATCCTCTAACTGCAATCTTGTAAAAGCAGGCAAATCAATAGCTAATCCTACATTAAAAGGAGATTTATTAATATCTAAATTAATATAAATATCGGTAGATTTAACAATCAATATTCGTAATTTTTGCCAAATTGATATATCTCTAGTTTCTTCATACCATGAGCGCAATAGCCCCAAGAAGTCACAAGTTAATTGAGGATATTCAAACAACTTATTCACTTCATCTAACGCTAAAATTAAGGAAGTATTGATTTCCTGTAAAACATACCCTTGAAAATAGATAGTACAGTTCATTAAATCACCCATATCCTCGTCCCAATATTCCTCTAGCTTCGACTTTATTCCTAACTGATGAGTAACATTTGCACAGAACCAGCGTAAAAATTTTTCTAATGAGCTAAAAACTTCTGTTTCAGCACGATGTAAACTTAACCTTACAGTATGATAACCATGCGAACTACCATAAGCAAGGATTCTAGTCATTAAAGAAGTTTTCCCCATCTTTCGCGGCGCTTTGATGTGGATAAACGCACGAGGTTGAAGAATTGCTTGATAACAGGCTTGTTCTAAACCCCGCTCAATATACAAGGTAGAAGAAAGCGGAACTTGTCCATCTGGAGGTTCTAAATTTATCTTTTGCCACATATGGGTAGGCTGAGATATTGTTTGCAAAGATGAATTATTTAGTCGTTGCTCCAGCACAGCACGACAATTAGTACGATTAACTTTCTCGCCAAGACTATTAGAAAGTAGTTGCCACAATTTAGGAGCAACCAATTGCCTAATATAGTTTTCTGAGTAATTGTTTTCTATAGCAATTTGTGCGTAATTTTTTTTTGTTTCCAATAGAGATGCTGACAAGACAGCTTTTTGAATAAATGAGAGCGATTTTCCTGTCTTATGATTAATTAATGTTTCAGTACATTCGATAATTTGTTCTATGCTCCTCATTTCTTTTCAAAAATAAAGGTATTTAAAGCTCTATATCCTAATACAGCAATTCTAAATTGTTTGTGACACTAAATATTTTTCTTACTTCTCTTCTCTGCGCTTCTCTTAGCACATGCATGAGATTCATTCTACAAATCAGAAATATTCAATGCTCCATTTTTCCTCAACCATTGCTTTTGTTGAGAGGTTAACCCAATAGCATCGGTAAATAGCGCTCCCTTAACGCGAGAACCGGAAAAATTTACCTCCTCTAATTGGCTATTTGTGAAATTTGCGTGTCTTAAATCACTATCACTCAAATTTGCTCCATTTAGAACCGCCTCCTCTAAATTGGCATTAAATAAAGAAGCTAACTTTAAATCAGCACCACTCAAGTCTGCATTAAATAAACTAGCTAACTCCAAGGCAGCTTGACGTAAAATTGCATCACTCAAATCTGCACTACTCAAGTCCGCTTTAATTAAATCTGATTCTGTTAAGTCACCTCCCTTTAAAATAGTATCCTGTAATTGCGCTCCTTCCAAATCGACTCGTTGTAAAGAAGCAGCACATAAAATCGCCCCTTCCCAGTTGGATTGGCGAAGATTGGCATCATCAAACTTAGCGCCAGTGCAATCTGTGGCTTTGAAAATTGCTTTAAACAAATTTGCCCCAGTTAAGTCTGCTTGAGTCAAACAAGCATTTTCTAAATCAGTATCTGTTAAATTTGCCTCTCGTAAGCAGACAGAATCAAGCTTGGCATAATTTAAGTGAGCACCGCTTAAGTTCGCTCTAATTAGAGTAGCGTGACTCAAGTTTGCCCACAATAAACTCACATTTAATAGATTTGCATTTTGCAAATTGGCTTTTTGGAGGTCTGCTCGATTTAAGTCTGTCCAAACCAGCGTAGCACAACTTAAGTTAGCCTCATTGAGATTGGCACTACTGAGGTTAGCATAGCTGAAATCAACACTACTGAAATCAACACCCTGTAAAGAAATCTGGCTTAAATTCAGGTGTTGAAAATCTCTTTCCTTAGCTGCATAGCGCTTGAGAATTTCTTGGGCAATCATTGTTTTAAGCAAATTTAATTAACAATAATCTACCGCCTACAACGAATTCTCATCCAATATAACAATATTTAATTAATAATTTATACTTAATTCTTTGTTATTAAGATTAACATAATTTAACTAAATACATGAATTATATTTATTGAGAAATTATATAGATATGTATAGAAGTAATATGTATGACATTGTATATTCAAAGTTGTAATACTTATATATTGACAAAAAACTAGTTTGTGAAGCGGTAAGTAAAAATATCTCATAGTAGAGATAAAGATATGACATTTATGTACTTGTTTGATTTCAAATGAAAATGCTTTAATAAACTGTTAGAGTCAGGGGATTTGCAAAAATCCAAGTCTTAAACCTCAAACTCAACATTTTTTTGACAATGCTTAACAAGCTATTGCTGCAACTTTAGATTTTCGACAACATCTGTATGCGATCCCTCAAAACAAAAAGCTACACTCAGAGGCTGTTGAGGAGCAAAGTTACCCCATTGAAGTGATTATGCTGAGACCAAAACAGACTTAAGCGCCTGTTTTACTACTGTTAAACGGAATGGGACCTTTAACAGGTTTGGGAGCTTTTGAGGTAGCCTGTCAGATGTTCCAGAACAGTAAGGAAATTGTTCTGTTTCAAGGTTGTTCACTGCCTAATCAAACTACCGCCATTCAACAAAAGATTCAAATTGGTGCATCTCGAGAACCAGATTTAGCGATCATGCTGGCGATCGCTATCTGAGAAGAATGCAGTATATTTTCTATAGCACATCCTAAATCATTTGTGAAAAATTAAATTCCTGACAACTTTTACGAAGTCGGGGATCTGGACAGCGAGAATTTTCACAAATCAGATAGGATTGCTATATACATGTTCAATTATTAACGCTTTGTTTTATACACCAATTATCACATCTGATGCTTTGATAATTGCTTGTGCTTGTTTTCCTGGCTGAAGCTGAAGATTATCTACAGACTCCTTAGTAATGATTGCAGTTATCTCTATACCTGGTGCAATTTCTAGTGTAATTTCGCTATTAATGGCTCCAGTTTGAACTGCCTTAACAGTTCCTTTTAATGTATTACGAGCGCTAATTTCCATATTCTGGTACTCCTTAATAGTTAAACGTTTTGTTGGAATTTGGGATTGTACAAAAAGGTCGGCGAAGCAGCTTTTTAGTGATCTTGATTTCGTTTGATTCAAACACCACAAAGTGCTTAACCAACTCGAAAAAACGCCGCTTATCAAAAATGCCTTGAATTAGCACCTCTAGTTCAGTTGCACTCTTGGCAGGAAAGTCTTCGCCATCAATCGTGCGCCAAGGTAAAAACTCCTCCCAGTCCGAGGTTAATGTACCGATTCGGGCCCGACTTCCATAAGTAATAATTAGGAATGTATTGTAGGAAAACAGCTTTGGTATTTGTTGACAGTAGGTCTGAATTTGTTGATAACCTTCTTTGAAAGTGGACTGTTCATCAGTTGGCTGAATCGAGACAATAACCGCCAAGGGTAAACCGTTGATAAAGACGACTACATCAGGACAGTGAGTATAACTTCCCTCAACTACACTCAAGGGATGAATCGCTAGCCAATCATTGTTCAGTAAATTATACGGATCAATCAGCCACACTTTGTCATGAACTATTTCTTCGTTATACAGGTATTCAACTTCCACACCATTGGTCAATAATTTGTGAAAGCAATAGTTATTTTTTGGCAAGTCGGAACTTCCTGTGTAAGTAACCTGATGGATGGCTGCGGCGATCGCCTCATCAGATTTTGTGGGGTTAATTTTCTGCAAAGCACTATGAAGGCGCTGATACAAAACCACATCACTATAACTGTTGCGTCCTATCTGATGCTTACCCAAAGCAATATTTGGCTCTAACAAAACTGTGTAGCCAATAACCTCGAACCAGGTGAGCAAAGATGGTGCAATGGCTTCTCTGCGAGACGCTACAGGAACACGTGCCACAGGCATCGCAGATTGTGTGAAATTAAAACGGCGGCGAAGCTTTTTTGAAACACGACTCGTTTTAGCAGTTGTTTTTTTTAGCTGTGCTGGATTCATCAACAGTAGAAGACTTAATTTAAGTCAACGCAGAAGCTAGTGCTTAGTTACTGGCATCGGTTGGTATATTCTTGATGAAGTATACGGTTTGATAGTAACTATCAAAGCTGAAGTTGATCTGGAAGATTGTATCTTGTGCTACGTATTACCAATATTATTGGTAATATTGTGATGAACAGTTAGAGTTAGCTCTGTTTAATGCTTAACCTTTGTTTCTTGCTCTAAAAACAGGTTGCCAATATCAAATAAAAGTTGCATGGTACCTTGATAGCCAACCTTGGTGAGCCGACCATGATCTAAGCGGTCAAAAATGGGAATCCCTTGAGGATAGAGAGGAATTTTTAAGCGTTGAGCGATCGCCACTCCATGAGAGTTGGTAATTAGCAAATCAGACCCAACCGCCAGTTGCTCAAAGTCTTCCAAATCGCCGATGGTGATACTTTTAATCGGAAGTTTTTCCAGCAGAGGAAAGCGTGTTGTTGTCACCGCTGCATGAATCTGAACTCCGAGCGATCGCATGAAAGAAACTGTTGACCAAAGTAAATCTGGTTCCAGCGCTAGAGAAACTCGCTTGCAACCAAAGTAAAAGTGATTCTCCAACATCACATGTTGTAGCTGACGGCGTTGACGGCGGTATTTCTTAGGTACGCTGACACCACTGATATCCGTTAATGCTTGCAGGAATTTATCTACTGCTGTTAGTCCCGTCAGTTCACTAAATACCTCGTAAGGTATATTGAATCTCTTATCCAAAATTTGCGCCCCAGCCCGCATACTCTCACCTAATGCCAAAGTGAATACAGAACTGCCGATTGAGCGCAACTGTGCCAAAGTAGTGCCATTAGCTGTGATGGCAGTAGAGGAATCTTCTATATGACTATTTAGTGAGCCAGAAAGGTCAGGTACAACAATAGGTACGAGTCCAAAGGAAGTGACAATCTCTTTGATTTCCTGTACATCTCCTGGTGTGAAGGCAGAACTCGCCAAAATAGTGATTTGTGTAGGACAAGCGTCTTGCTTGGAGCTTTTTTGGGGGATTTCCCTGACTATACTCTCAACTGCACCAGCAAAGCCATCCTGTAATGTACCTTTAAAATCTGGTGTAGAGACAAGCACAATTGGTAAGTAATCTAGTTCTGGGTGACGGTAGCGAATCTCCTTAACAAAACGCCCCATGTCATCTCCTCTGGTTTCCACGAGTCCAGTGCTACAAAGACCGATAATTTCTGGTTTGGATCTCTGCACCAAAGTCAAGATTGCTTGTTCAACTCTTTCCTCACCACCCAAAATGGTTGCAACTTCTGTCATTGCTGTACTGGAAAGGGGAATCGCCTGACGCAAATGCTGTACTAATACTGCCTTAGTTAAAGCAGTACAACCTTGAGAACCATGTAATAAAGGCATCATTCCCTTCAACCCCAAAAAGGCTAAAACTGCACCTACAGTTTGGCTTTGCTTCAGGGGATTAACTGCAACTGATGTACTCGTAACGCTAATAATCGCCATCAAACGTCCTCCTCTAAAAAATTTCCTGCTTCCTCATCCTCTGACCACGGGGCTGGCTGGCATACTTGCTCCCACACAGGGTTGTAAAAAGCGGCATACAGTTCTTGTGTCACCTCTAAAATTCCTATGTAGCCTGCATAGGGATGGTTGCGTTCTTGATTAATGTCTAGGAATGCAATCCTAGCTGTGAGAGAGGCGTCTTGATGACGTTTATCAGCAATTAACATATCAGCTTGATTTTCGTTAATTATCTGTAGGATTTCTTGAGGACTATTTTGTTCTAAAATTATGCCATCCTGACCCAGCAAAGTTTTGACTCTAATTCTATCTTCCTCAATATTATTCTTACTAAGAATAGCAATAACTTTCATCCCCAATCTCTTAGCCGCAAAGATAATCAACCAACTCTTGAAATTTCCAATAGAAAGGATAATGCGCTTACCTTGCAATTGGGTGATATAAAGAGCGAGTTTCTTTTCTAAAGCAGCAGTTTCTTCTGCAATTAGTTTTTCTGTACGTTCTTGCAAATCAGGATGACCCAACTTTGCGGCAATATTCCTTAGGCACTGATTGATTTGCTCTATGCCATAAATAGACTCTTCAATATAGGGAATGCCATATTGTTTCTCCATGCTTTTTGCCATGTTGATTAGTGCTCTGGAGAAGAGGATCACATTAAGCTTGGCACGATGGGCATAACAAACTTCTTTATAGACAGCATCACCTGTAATTTTTGCCAAAACTCGAATACCTAATTTCTCCAATAACGGTAGAACGTTCCATATTGCACCTGCGATGTTATATTCACCAATTAGGTTAATGTCATAGGGTGTACTAGTATCTGGTTCAGCTGTTCCAATAACATGTAAAAGCATTGCTTCACCAGCAACACGGTTGCCCAAATTTTGGTTTCCAATGAATCCAGGGCAATGTACAGGAATAGTGGGTATTCCTGTTTTCTCGGTGGCATCTTTGCAAACTCCCTCGATGTCATCCCCAATCAGGGCGGTGATACAAGTGGAGTAAACAAATACCGCCGCAGGTTTGTAGCGTCTTTGTAATTCTAAAATGCCTTTGTACAGCTTTTTGGCTCCACCGAAGATGATATCGTTCTCATCGATGTCGCTGCTAAAGCGTATCTTGTACAACATTGAATCAGACGAGAGACTGCTATAACTTCCCCAAATACTGGCAGCACAACCACTTGGTCCGTGGACTACATGAGCAGCATCAGTGATTGGTACTAGAGTAATCATTGCACTATCAAAAGCGCAACTCCCTTGAGTAGTGCCAGGTTGGGGTAATTGTGTGGAAGACTTTTTTTTCTTTTGTATCTGCTGCTGACGAGCATCTTCAGAATTTGAGTCACTGAGTGAATCGTTGATTTTTCCTGGGGTGGGATTCATTTGTTTGCTGACAATAGGTAGAAGTTATTAGGTGTTAACTGAATTCCCAAAGGCTTTTATAGGATTTTTATCTATTTACTGTGTATCTAAAGTATGAAATAAAAGGGAATGAGAAAGAGAATTTCCCATTCCCTAAAACATCAACATCAACTAGGTTAGAGAAGGAGAAAACAAAAACACGAACTAGACTATTAAAGTATTAATCTTGCCCTGTGCGTGTTAGTATATTAGTGTTAGCACGAGAAAGCTGAAACACACAGAAGTTAAGATTAGCTATTCGATTACCTCCATTTTAAACGATTAGTGAAAGAGTGGGCAAGAATAGCCCACCTTATATTTCCTCTGTATTTAGTACCTGATTCTGAATAAGAACCTTACTTCTTCTAACTACCAGCAACAATCTCTACGTTGCCTTTTTTCAGCGCTTCTAGTGCTTCGCCTTCAGCATCTTCTAGCTTCTTCTCACCATCTGCTTGAGCGTTAGCAGCACCTATCAGTTTTGCAGCATTTTCTTCGCTTTCGAGAATACCAAATTCAATCAACAAATCTTCTAGCTCGTCCATCTCAATAGGTGTGGGAACGGCAAGATTTGTATTGTTGATAATCTTGTCTGCTAATGTCCGGTATTGATTAGCTTGATTGCTATCGGGTGCGTACTCGTTGACAGTCATCCGTCGCAATTCTGCGTGTTGCACAATGTTGTCGCGGGGAACAAAGTGAATCATCTGAGTACTCAATCTGGCCGCCAATGTGCTAATCAGTTCGTCTTCTCTATCAGTATTACGACTGTTACAAATTAGACCTCCCAAACGCACGCCGCCAGTATGGGCGTACTTGAGAACACCGCGAGAGATGTTATTAGCAGCAAACATCGCCATCATTTCACCGGAGGTAACGATGTAGATTTCTTGGGCTTTACCTTCACGAATTGGCATGGCGAAACCACCGCACACAACGTCGCCCAATACGTCGTAGGATACAAAATCTACATCTGAATAAGCGCCGTTTTCTTCAAGGAAGTTGATGGCGGTGATGATACCGCGACCGGCACAACCTACACCAGGTTCAGGACCACCAGATTCCACACATTTGATATCTCGGAAACCATTGATAACTACTTCTTCAAGTTCGATATCTTCCACAGCACCTCGTTCAGCAGCGAGGTGCAACACGGTGGTTTGAGCTTTACAGTGCAGAATCAAACGGGTAGAGTCAGCTTTGGGGTCACATCCCACAATCAAAATCCGCTTACCCACTTCTGCCATAGCAGCAAGGGTGTTTTGGGAAGTGGTAGATTTACCAATACCACCTTTACCGTAAAAAGCAATCTGTCTAATTTTTTCGTCGGACATGATGATTGATCCTGTGATTGTTTGTTTGCTGAGTCTGTCTATTTATAAGGTGTTGGTACTTTCTACCCACCGGAGGTGATCGCGCTGTAAAATTACAGCAGTGACCTTATGTAGAACGTCATTGGAGGTGCTCGTTCTACAGCAAAAAGAGTCTGAATCCAGAACATATTCAAGTTTGAGTCAGTTTTCGTTGCCCATTAGTCATTATTTTTTTTGACTAATGGCTAGATCAATAAGGCATTACTCAAGGAATATTGCAAGTATTACCATCCGCTCACTCAAATGATTTCTCTGGCGGTAGTAATACCAATTGGAAAAAAGAAAGCTACAGATTCCAAGCTGGAAACCCAGATTAAATCCAAATTTCTTAATTACGTTAGCGTAGCGGTAGCGAGTCCGCGTCCTTTGCGCGTCTTGTAGAGAGCGTCATTACGTACTTTACTTCTCCCGGAGGCAAGTATTACGAATTACGAATTGGCATAACTCTATATCTTCTTTCTTCAGCATTATCAGTTGTTGTAATCGTCTGAAGGTTGCTCATACCTAAAGAGTAGTTGCAACAGGAATTTAAATTTACGCCAAGTTTTCCTTTAACCACACAACCAACTAAGCATTGCAATCTACTCTAAACAGTCGCTACAACTTCTCCGATTTTACTGATATCGTAACCGCCGAGAATTTCAAATTGTGAGTGAACCAGCCGATGTCCTAAAGTACTAAGCAACTGCTGTACTGGTGCTTCTTCTAGATATTCCTTGAGAATCACTAAATCGTATCTTGATTGATGTAGGGGAACAAATCCCAGCCCAAAGGCGGTAGCTATAGATGCCGTACTAATACCTGCATCCACAACTCCTAATCCTACAGCTTGGGCAACATCTTGGTGATTTTTGACAATATGGTCAAAGCCTTGGACAGCATGGAACGGTATCTGCTGCTCTTGCAGTGTTTGTTCCAAAAGCATACGACTACCGGAACCTATTTCGCGGTTGACAATAGTGGCTCCCCCTTGTACCAAGTCGCTAACTGTTCTGATTCTCCTTGGGTTACCAGACTTTACCAAAAGTCCCTCCTCCCATACACCAAGGGTAATCAGAACTGCTTCCCTCCCAGCTAGAACATTTCGAACAAAGGGAGTGTTATACTCACCAGTCTTAGCATCATACAAGTGCATCCCGGCAATGTGCGCTTCACCTTGGCATAGACTATATAATGCAGCCATGCTGTTGGCGAAGTTAAATTGGACTCGCAGTTGGGGATGCCAACGTTCAGTTGCTCTCGCCCATAGTGAAATCACAGGCGCACAGCCAGCAATCACAATTGTGTTGTGAAGGGTATCCAAATTATCGTCTAGAAGCCGCACTTGAACTTTATCTGTACCTATGCGGCTTTTATCCTCACTCGCCAGATACCTTGCGGGAACCCCGGCAACTGCTTCACCGTCGGCCGGAATCATATCTTGGCGAAAAGCATCTTTGCCAATCAAGGGATAAGCTATCCATTGTCCTCCTACGCGAGCCAGACTGACTCGTAGCGGCTGACCATAGGCAACAGGCTTGGCAAGAACGGCTTCAATTTTAGGTAAATCCCGCTCTAACCAGAATAGATCCTCAACTTGACAGCCAAGCGCTTTGGCCAAACGAAGTGTTATGGCAACTGAGGGAGCATATTGTCCCGACTCTACACCACTAATAGTCTGACGAGTAACACTAGCGATGTTAGCCAAATCTTGTTGGCTCATGCCTAAGCGAGTTCTAATCGACTTCAAGTTATTACGGAGATCACTATCCTGCTTCATTGGCTTTGTCTGTTAATTTCAAAAAGCCGTAGCGGATTTAACAAAGCATCTGCCAAGGCGAAAGTCTGATCTTTGAGTTTACATCATTTCTCTCTGAAGACTTCTTGTGCTTTCGCTTTCTTGATTCCCCATATAAAAAGACTATCACACAAATTGCCAATTTGCTTGCCTAGCGCAAATTATTTTTGCGGGTGGTTGCTTTTTAGTATCTTTAATAAGTATCTATTTTACTAATGTACTGAACTTTCTGTTTAGCGATCGCCTCCGGCAGAGTAAAGCATCATCACTCGTTTTTGTCCGACTTCAGAAAATCGCGTTGCTTCCTGCTTAACTTATAGACGTAGGAACTTTTGTTGAATCAGGCAAGCATTTTCAATGAAATAATGCTCTACTTTCGGTCAATTTTAGAAGATTTTCCTGATCAGTGAACAGGAAAAAACAAACGTTATCAGATGAGCGATGCAGCATTAAGCACATTTTCAGTATTTTTTACTTAAAGCCCCTGATTTTTTGCCCATCAAAAATCAATGGCACTCAAGAAAGGGCATAACAATGCTCAAAGCTTGTTTGGCATAGATTAGATTCCAAGCGATAACCAAATTCGAGATTTTTTGGATGAGGTGGAACCAGATAAAGTATTTCTGGTTTTTTGTGATGTATTACTTGGTAGAGCGTTGTCTTTAATAATTTGTTTTAAATAGCTACACATACCTTAAATTCAACATTCAGAAGCATTCTCTCCGGCTTCCTACTTACATCAGTTAGTTTTACTCTCAATTATTGATAACCATTCTCATAATGAGAATTACTGTAAAAACCTTCCTAGATTGTATTTTGACGTACTGCCATATTGTGTCAGAACTTTAAGGAACTATTTAAACAGGTGGTTTTATTTACAAATTTTAATACATCTTGGAAGCATCTGCTTTCTCTCTGTGGTGATATCTTGACTTTTGTACGTTATTGCACTACAATTATATTACATACACATATTACTCCTAATAGTAGTTCTTCAGCTTCACGAAAATTGAGGGAGCCAAATGAAAGACATACAACATTTAAATTGCTACAACTAACTAAGTAATAGGTTATAAAGCATAGCGATGATTATCAATGCCCTATGCCCAATCCAAAATCTAAAATGTAAAATCCAAAAAAGAAGAAATTATGCCATACGAAAATTTAGAAATTACCACACCAATACCCGTATTTTCTTGGGCAAATCACTTTTTAGGTTCAGAAGAAACTAAGATGGCAAAGAATGTGGCATCGTTACCATTTGTGTTTAAGCACGTGGCATTAATGCCAGATGTTCACTTAGGAAAAGGTGCCTTAGTTGGTTCAGTAATTGCGACCAAAGAGGCAATTATCCCAGCTGCTGTCGGTGTAGATATTGGTTGTGGAATGAGCGCTATAAAGACAGCATTTACCGCTGAACAACTGGAAGGTAAACTGAAGAAAATCCGCCTGGATATTGAAGCAGCAATTCCTACTGGATTTCAGGAAAACAAAGATATTGAAAAATCTGTCACCAACTGGCAACGCTGGGATGATTTCAAAGATTTGCATCGCGGCGTGCAAGACCTACAAAGTAAAGCAATGAAACAGATGGGTTCTCTCGGTGGAGGAAACCACTTTATTGAAGTGTGCCTTGATACAGAAAATCAAGTATGGTTGATGCTGCATTCTGGTTCGCGCAATATTGGCAATAAATTAGCCCAGTGGCACATTCATACAGCTAAGGAATTAGCAAAGATGGCAGGTAATAAATTGCCTGACCCTGATTTGGCTCACTTTGTCGCTGGTACGCCAGAATTCCAAGCATATTGGTACGATTTGCAATGGTCACAAGACTATGCACGTGTCAACCGCGATGTAATGATGGCGCGTTTTAAGCACATAGTTGAGAAGCATTTAACAGGTGGGAAGGCAATTAAACCTTTATTGCAGGTTAATTGTCATCACAATTATGCTGAAAAAGAAGTGCATTTTGATGAGGATGTATATGTTACTCGTAAGGGTGCAGTTCGCGCCCAGACTGAAGACTATGGGATTATCCCTGGTTCGATGGGGGCAAAATCTTTCATTGTTAAGGGTAAAGGTAATGCCCAGAGCTTCTGTTCTTGTTCCCACGGTGCCGGACGTTTGATGTCAAGAAATAAGGCGAAAAATGTCTATACACTTAATGATTTAATTGAGCAAACAAATGGTGTAGAATGCCGTAAAGATGAGGGTGTATTAGATGAAATTCCTGGTGCTTATAAGCCGATAGAACAAGTGATGGAAAATCAAGCAGATTTGGTTGAAGTTGTAGCAACACTCAAGCAAATTCTTTGTGTTAAGGGCTAAATTTATGTAAAGTGGGCAATGCCCACTTTTTTATTTTTTAAACGCAGGACACGCTTTCTAAGTCGATTGAACAATCATCGGTGACAGGTTTAAATAATCTTATACCAATTCTCCGTGAGCTTGCACTTAATGGTTACTCCTTCTGTCTTGGCGTACTTGGCGGTTCGTTTAATAACTAAGTGCATCTTCAGAGCGAATCTGAATATTGTGAATATTGGGGACAAACTTACGATAAATGGGTAAGCACTAGTGCTATGTGTCGCGCGTTACAAAGACAAAATTTGACACAAAAAAAAAGACACTGCGTAGCAGTCAATGTGCTACGGAAAGAGTCCAAACGCTAAGGTGCGAATTTTGGAAGAAAGTTAAAGCTATATACCCAGAAAACTTGGTTTTCATCGATGAAATGGGTGTTTTACTTGGTTTAACACGAACTCATGCTCGCAGCCCGTGTGGGCAAAGAGCGTATGATTTAAAACCATTTTATAGAGGTGCGAAAGTAACGGTTATTGGAGCAATAAGCTTAAAAAAAGTTTTAGCTGTCATCACAATGAATGGCTCAATGGATGGAAATGCATTTGAAGTATTTATACAAAAATGTTTGCTCCCTCAATTATGGACGGGTGCTGTAGTTGTTATGGATAATGTGCCATCTCACAAAGTAGCTTCAATTGAACCATTGATTCTATCGTTGGGTGCCAGTGTTCTCAATAGACTTGTCGCTAAATAAGAATAAAAAATTATGAAATGCTATTGTGGATTTCACTCTGGCAATTTATGCAGCCATCAAGTAGAAATTCCAT
>NZ_JBALDG010000062.1:0-5704 GCF_036917195.1 Nostoc sp. | reverse complement strand
TTTGATTGGTTGACTCTCAACCGTGACGTGTTTGCTGCTTACAAAGCTAGTTTGGGCTTTATTTGGGCTTAATTTTTGTTTAAGTCGCGTTAGTTATAACTGACAATGCAAGTCCTTACTTAGCATGGAATTTCAACTGCACTTTTGATTGCTCAAGAAAGTTTTTTGTAATATCTTCCAATAATTATTGATGATATTTCTGGCAAAAATCTAGCATTGATATTAATCAAAACTTCATTGAAGAACTACAGGTAATTGAACACTCACGGTAGTACCTGTCAATAGGTCAGAAGAAATTAACATTTCTCCACTATGAGCATTGACGATGCGTTTGGTAATAGCAAGTCCTAGCCCAGTGCCACAAGGTTTTGTGGAGAAGAATGGCACAGAAAGCTTGGCGAGAACTTCTGATGGAATTGGTTCGCCGCCATTGTGGACATGAATGCAGACTTTATCTGGATGCGAACAGTCTACTTTCCACTTCACAACATCTCCTGGTGCAACTGCCTCACAAGCATTGCGGATAATATTGATAAATACTTGTTTAAGTTTGTCCTTATCCCCCAAAATTTTTACCGTGGGCAAAATCGGAATAAATTCAATTTGTCGTTCTAGAGCTTCTGGCATTTCCCGGATGCATACCAGCAACTCATGAATGAATTCATTCACGTCCAATTCACAAAGTTGCAACACTTGGGGCTTGGCGTAGAGCAAAATTTCACTCAGCAGACGTTTTAGACGACTAGCTTCGCTCAGTGCCAATGCTAATCGCTCTTGAGCAGATTCAGTCAGAATAGTTTTTCGGAAATACTTTAATCCCATAATCATTGTAGTCAAGGGATTACGAATTTCATGCACAATAATGGCAGCAAATTCCCCAATAGCTGCCAATCGTTCCTGTTCCAAAAGTTTGGCTTGGGCGGCTCGTAATTCTGCGGTGCGTTTTTCAACCTCAGCTTCCAAAATATGATTAAATTGGCACTGTTGTTGATAAAGATGATAGTTGTCAATTGCTGTTGCAGCTCGTTCAGCAAATAATTCCACAATTTGAATGTCTTCTTTTTTAAAATCACGTGGTTGGTGATTAAATGAACAGATAGTACCAATCACTTCACTTTCAGCAGTCCGCAATGGTATCCCTAAATATGCACAATAACCTTCTGGAGCCTGTCCATACTCTGGGTGTTTTTGAGCATTTTCTACTGCTAATGAGTGACCCATTTTGATAACAGTGCCAGTTAGTAAACCATGTAGTGAATAAACATGTTCCCCCTGGCCCATTTCAAGACTACTCGCTAGAACAGTTTCAAATCCCTCTTGGCAAAAGGTAACAACCGTCCAATCAACTCCAATAAGTTCGCTGACTCCGCAGGCAATATTGTGCAAATAGCTACCCAGTTCGCCAGTTCGATAGTTTAAAGAAGACAAACGTGCTATGATTTGTCGCTCACGCTGCCAAGTTTGGTTGTGCAATAACATTTCGTCATCACTGGTTTTACTCATGGATGCCTATTGCATGGGTTATAAAAATAATTTCAAAAATCAACTGAATAGTTATTTGGGCCACGTTGCACTAGTTTGATAAAAAGATTTTACTAGAGACATATGCTATTTGCATACAACAAACTGATGAATTTTTACTTGATCAAATGTAAATTTATACAACAATTAGATAGGCAAGAATAAGTAGTGTGATTGTGAGTAAAGTTAAACAATCTCAGAGAATTACGTAGGCATAGCCCGTTGTAGATATCGCTTGACTTCAGTCTGGTCAATTCACGATAATATGGTTACGTTTATTTCTGTCTAAGTACTTACAGGCTGAAAATTTAGATTTTGTTGAGAAATCCATCATAGAAAACATCTCAAAAGGAAATCACCATGACAGTCAATTTGCAAGGAATATTACAGCAACCAGGACAAGGTTCCTCATACTGGGTGTTTCAGGATTTGTGTACTTTTAAGGCGGTAGGTGAAGAAACTGGTCAAGCTTATGCTCTAATTGAAATTACTGTTCAACCACAAAACGGTCCACCTCCCCACATTCATCGTCACGAAGATGAAGCCTTTTATATTCAAGAGGGAGAATTGGAATTTCAGCTTGATGAGCAGATTATATTAGCAATTTCTGGAACCTTTCTTCACTCTCCTAAAGGTCAACTTCATAGGTTTACAAATATCGGCTCACAGCCAGCAAAATTGCTGTGTTGGGTCACACCAGCAGGGTTAGAGAAGTTTTTTATGGAAGTAGGTGTGCCAGTCTCAGAGAAGACGCAATTACCTAGCCTTAGTCCGGTAGACATTGAAAAAATTTTGGCAGCTGCTCCAAGATACGGTCTTGAGATTATTGTGCCGTCTGCTGAATCTTCGCAGGTATAGCCCAATATAACTTGCGTGCGATCGCACTTATACACCAAACAACAGTGCTGGAAAGTCTCAGAATAATCAAGAAATTCCTATTGCTGGAGTTATGGAATTTGCCAAATTATCTGAGCAGCTTTTCCCCAGGCTTTTCAGTATTAAATAATCTCTATAATAAATGAGGTATGTCAAAATTAGGAATTTGCAATCAAGCAAAACCATTAAAAGAATAATTCCCTCCTTTGAAATTTAAAAAGGGCTTTTTGGTAAGAGATGCTGATAATCACACAATGCAGATTGTGGAGAAACGATATTAAGTCTTATCTCAGAACTATTCCGTTCAATAAATACAGCTAGACTAAATTACTTAAAAAAAACAGCAAATACGAGAAAAATGTTGAATATGCGATCGCACTTGTGTTTAATTTAGGGTGAGTACGATCGCTATGGTGTTGTAAAGCCGGGCTTTGGGATTAACGGAATAATTGCGCTATTATCAACTCTTAATACCACTCTTAGCACAGTAGAGGATTCATAATCGATAATCCAGATATTGATCGCCAGGAAGAATGTTGATTTATGTGTATAGAATTTGGGCGGGAAACCTGCGGCAATCTCGACACCGCAGAATCGCGGGAGTGGTTAGTTACTAACGGTATTGGTGGTTACGCTTCTGCAACTGTGGCAGGTTTATTGACCCGCCGCTATCACGGACTACTGGTAGCGGCATTAAAACCACCTTTAGGTCGCACTTTGCTGCTGGCAAAACTAGATGAAACTGTCCAGTATGACACTCGCTTTTATTCTCTACACACCAATCGTTGGGCAGATGGGATTGTCAGTCCCCACGGTTATCAACATATTGAACGTTTTTCTCTGGAAAACACAATACCTGTATGGCGGTTTGCTGTTGCTGATGCCTTATTAGAAAAACGGGTGTGGATGCAACAAGGCGCTAACACAACCTATGTCCAATATACTCTGCGTCGTGCCACCCAACCGCTGAAGTTGACGCTCAAAGCAATGGTCAACTACCGCGATTATCACGGCGATACTCAAAGCAACGGTTGGCAGATGTCTGTTGAGCAGGTAGAACAGGGGATTTGTGTAACTGCTTATTCGGGCGCTGTACCACTGTATCTACTGAGCGATTCGCCTAAAGGCGATAGCAGCGCTTCACGCGGTAGTGCATCTGTTGCCCACAATTGGTATTATGGCTTTGACTTGGCAGTTGAACGCTATCGGGGATTGAGAGATAAAGAAGACCACCTCCACGCTGCCAGTTTTGAAGTTACACTGAATCCTGGAGAAGCGATCGCATTTGTCGCCAGCACAGAAAAACAACCTGATTTGCATGGCGAAGCTGTACTTAAGTTGCGTCGCGCTCAAGAGCAGAAGCTAACAGGACTTTGGAATAGTAACCGACCCCTCAACACTAAGGAATCACCTAGCTGGATAAACCATCTAGTACTAGCTGCTGACCAGTTTATTGTTAACCGCCCAGTGCCAGAAGACTCCAACGGTAAAACCGTCATCGCTGGTTATCACTGGTTTGGCGACTGGGGACGCGACACAATGATTAGTCTCCCTGGTTTGACAATTTCGACTGGTCGCCCAGAGGTAGCACGCTCAATTCTTCGCACCTTTGCCAGATACGTAGACCAAGGAATGTTGCCGAATCGCTTTCCCGATGCAGGTGAGCAACCAGAATATAATACTGTTGATGCCACTCTCTGGTACTTTGAAGCAGTCCGTGCCTACTACAGTTCTACAGACGATGATAATTTGCTTGGTGAACTCTTTCCAATACTTGCAGACATCATTAATTGGCACTGTCGCGGTACACGCTACAACATCCACCTTGATGCAGCCGATGGCTTACTTTATGCAGGCGTTGCAGGTGTACAACTGACCTGGATGGATGCCAAAGTTGATGATTGGGTAGTTACGCCCCGAATTGGCAAACCGATTGAAGTTAATGCCCTGTGGTATAATGCTTTACGCACAATGGCAAAGTTTGCCCGTCAACTTGGTAAACCACATCAAGAATATGAGGCAATGGCAGACCGTGCTCAGTATAGATTTTCTCGCTTCTGGAATGACGAGACAGGTTATTGCTATGACGTTCTAGACAGTCCTGATGGTGATGATTCGGCGTTACGTCCTAACCAAATCTTTGCTGTTTCATTACCAGAAAGTCCGCTAACACTTGCCCAGCAAAGGAGTGTGGTGGAAGCTTGCGGACGAGTGCTGCTGACTTCTCATGGATTGCGATCGCTTGCCCCTGATCATCCTCAATATCAGGGTAAATACGGTGGAAATCAGTATCAACGTGATGGAGCTTATCATCAGGGGACAGTTTGGGGTTGGTTGTTGGGGCCGTTCGTCTTAGCACACCTGCGTGTCTACAAAAATCCTGAGCAGGCTCGTCAATTTTTGGAACCAATGGCTAATCATCTCACTGCACACGGTCTTGGCAGTCTCAGCGAGATTTTTGATGGAGATGCCCCGATGACTCCACGGGGATGCATTGCCCAAGCGTGGACAGTGGCAGAGGTTTTGCGTGCTTGGTTGGCGACGGAGATTTGATGCGGGCAATAACTCAGGACTTACAGCTATTTTCAGGAAATAACCCGTACAATAATTCTGCTCAATATCCTGCCAGAGATGTCATGGATGTGATTTGCAGTCGATCAGGACTTACGCACAGGTAACGGAAAATCGAACCACAGAGGACGCAGAGGACACGGAGGAATAAGAGTTTGAGAGGTTTTTTGCGTAAGTCCTATCGATATAAAATACAACCAGATGTTTTACTCAACCTGAGTTCGATAAACCTCTCCCTGCCTTGAACTAAAGTTAAAGTCTGTCCCTCTCTGACTCGGCTACGGTGTACAGATAAGTCGGAAAAACTTCATCCACCAAAGATTTGCGGTTCAGCAGCGCTCTTGGTAGGGTTCCCGGAGCAGGCGACTGCTGTTAGCGCAGCCTCTTCTCTACGAGACGCTCCGCGAACGAGGCAGCGCAAAGTCGGAGCGGCGGTTTCCGCCGTTAGCGCAGCGGTAGCGAGTCCGCGAGCGTCTCTGTTAGCGCAGCCTCTTCGACGCAGGAGCGTCACTTTGTAAGAGAGGAGCGTCACCCGTACCCTTCGGGATCTTGCATAGGAGAAGGGTGCGTCACGCTCCCGCGTCAAAGCTAAATTGTTGCAATCATGGCGATGCCTGCGGTTCTTGCTAGCCAACGCAAAAGTTATTTCGGCGAACTCATTTGTTATTTCGGCGAACTCATTTGTTATTTCGGCGAACTCATTTGTTATTTTGGCGAACTCATTTGTTATTTCGGC
>NZ_JBALDG010000061.1:0-53966 GCF_036917195.1 Nostoc sp. | reverse complement strand
CGCTCGATTCTCAAAGACCGCGCCACTGCTGATAATGATGAGGATGTGCGAGGTGCAGCCATCGAAGCATTAGCCAGCAATTTCAAAGATGACCCGGACACGCGCTCGTTTCTCAAAGACCGCGCCACTGCTGATAATCAATGGGTTGTGCGACGTGCAGCCATCGAAGCATTAGCCAGCAATTTCAAAGATGACCCGGACACGCGCTCGATTCTCAAAGACCGCGCCACTGCTGATAATCATGAGGATGTGCGAGGTGCAGCCATCCAAGCATTAGCCAAACACTTTAGAAATCAGTCTGAGTTGTTTGAAATTTACTACAACTGCGCTGTCAATGACTCCTTTGAGGGTAGCCATGATCCTTGGTCGCACCCCAATCCCCGACGGGTTGCACTTGAGATAATTATCAAGCAATTTCCTCAACATCCCCAGACTTTACCACTATTGCGCGACAAAGCAGCGAATGACCCAGATGAGCAAGTGCGAAACTTTGCTCAACAGAAGTTAAAGGAGTGGGAAGGGTAAATTTAATATGTCATTGCGTTCGCGAATGCGTCTCGTAGAGAGGAGGAACGACGTTCGCGCAGCGTGTCGCAGACAAGCAATCCCAGTCATTGCGATTGCTTCGTTCCTTTCTACGAGACGCTACGCGAACGCAATGACAGTCCATATTATATTTATTTTTACCCCTCTAAATTAATACACTCCAAAGGCTAGAAGAAATTAAAAAGGCTCAAGAGGAAGAACAAGAATGAATTCTCACTACACAATAATTATTCAGTGGTCTGATGAAGACGAGTGTTTTGTTGTGAGTCTTCCTGAATGGGGATTTTGTCATACTCACGGAGATAGTTACGAAGAAGCTTTCAAAAATGCTCAAGAAGTTTTAGAAATGCTGATTGAATCATCTTTGGCAGACGGTCAACCTCTACCAGAGCCAAAAACACTAGAAAAGTCGTTAAAAGTAGCATAACTCTAAAGAGCGTAGTTTACCGCCGTAGGCATTGCTCAACATCTACCCAAATAATCTAAAGTTCTAGTTCGTTGGCTTAACCAACAGCATAATCTGTAAATTGTCGTTTGAACGGTGAATGAAAGCCGACGACTATATCCTGCTTGGGGATACCTAAATTCGCTAAGTCTTCTCCTACTTCATTTTCTGTACCGTTATGTTGCAGCCACACTTTACCATCTTTAATATCTATATGTAAAAAACAACCATAAACACGGCGCTGATTTTTCCAACCGACATTCACAAGTTGGTAATGGTGATGTTCTGTGTCAAAAATTAATTGAGTTTCAATTTCGGAGTCTTGACTAGCAATTGCAGCGTATTCTTCGAGAAGTTGTTGAATTATTTTTTCATATTCTGTTAGTTTATCCATTCGACAATATCCTCCGTCACAGGCTGATAAGTAATCAATTTAAGTTGATATGTTTTGATAATACTTTGTACAAGTCTGATGGTAAAAAATGACGTGTATGTATCAATGGGAACTGCTAAATAAAGAGTCCGGTCTGGTTCTTGTTCAGATAATGCTAGTCGATAATTAATAAACTGTCCTAAAGCTGTGTGAAATTCTGAAATTACAGACGTTTTAAAAAAGCTTTTAACTTCAACAGCAATTTTTTCTCCCTCTCTTTCTGCTGCAAGAATTTTTTCTGCTCCTAAGTCTATGTACATATCCCCTAACTCAAAACTAACGGGTAAGGGATCATGGGTAATTTTCCACCCTTCTTTTTCTAATGCTTGCCTGACTGCATTGTGAAAGATATCTCTGGCTGGCATAATACAACATCTTAATCAAATATACTAAAAATTCTAATAAAAAGATGTGCCCTTGCATTTACTCTGGGAATTATATACTTAGCAAATATTGCTACTAACTCTCTATTATCCTCAGGTAATTATACGATGGCTGATCAAAAGATTGCAGGCACTCTTTCGCCAGAAGATATCCAAGAAATTAAAGCAGCGCTACAAATAATCGAACAAAAGATGCCTTTTCTCATTGTTTTAACTGCACAAGAACGCCGCAAGTTATTCAAAATGGGCGATAAAAGCCTAGCTTTTGTTACCAATAGCGTCAACGCTGCTCAGTCTAACCCTGAAATTTTCCCAGCTAGCTTTGACATTGAGGAATTTATCCGGGATTATCAACTAGCCACCATATTCAGCGAACTTTTAATCTCAATCCGGCAACTCACCGAACAAGTAGATGATACCCTATTGGCAGTCGGTAGCAAAGCGATGCTCGGTAGTTTGACAGTTTATGATTATGTCAAGACAGCAGCGAAAAAGACTCCAGGTTTAAAGACTGTAGCAGAACTGTCGAGCGATCGCTTTAAAGCTATTAGTAAAGGTAGAGCTGCAAAAACTTTCGGCTGTTGATAAATTAATACTCGTGAACGAGTCTTTTAACTCCGTTGATCCACCTTTGATACTCGTGAACGAGTCTTTTAGCTCCGTTGATCCACCTTTGATACTCGTGAACGAGTCTTTTAGCTCCGTTGATCCACCTTTTATACTCGTGAACGAGTGTTTTAGCTCCGTTGATCCACCTTTGATACTCGTGAACGAGTCTTTTATCTCCGTTGATCCACCTTTGATACTCATTAACGAGTCTTTTAGCTCCGTTGATCCACCTTTGATACTCGTGAATGAGTCTTTGAACTGGATTCATCCACCTCAGAACTCCCTTAACGAGTTATTATACTTAACAAACAACTACTTTCAGCCTTCAGTAGTGCGCTTTTCCTTGAGTAAATGCAGGGTGATCGTGCCAACACCTTTGGCGATCGCTTGCTAGTAAACCGCTATAATTCAGGTGAGCCAAATACAGTTAAGTATCAAAGGTTTAATGTTGCTTGTGAATATTACGCGCCGTTAGACCAAACTTACTGTCAACCAGTTCAAACTTTACGGGTGTTCCAGCTTGTAGCGTGCGGTATCCCTCGCCTGGAATGGCAGTGAAATTGAAGAAAATTTCCTTGCCCTGATCCGTGACAATCATGCCACTGCCTGCTTTGAGATCAAACCAGCGTATAGTCCCCTGCAATACGGGAAGTCCGTTTGCTCCCAACGGTGGTGTTCCATTGATCCACGCTTGTTGAGGGATGCGAATTTGTTTTACTTCTGGTGTATCATAGGCTTCATACTGATAGTCCGATCGCTTCTCCATAATCGCTCGCAGATCGTGTCGCAGTTCTTCAATTGTGGGTCGTCCTACAAAGAACCAGCCATTATAAATTTTATAAATCGTTAAGTCAGGATAAAGTACAAACGTATAAGGTTGAGCGCGATAAGCGTATTCTCCTTCTGTTTCATCGAGGATGTTGATCTGTTTGATCAATTCACGTTTCTCATCCGAAAAAAATTGCCACTGTGCACCCAAACCCGCTCGAAAGGCGGCTTGGACGAGCGGTGGATCAACTCCGATTGTCACTAGCTTGCCGTAGTTTACCGCGAGTTCATTCTGAAATTGCACCAGCTGGGGAAGCTGTTGGCGATCGCGGGGACAGAAGAATCCTCGGTAGAAAATTACAATTAGCGGATAGCCATCCGTGAAGCCTAAATACTGATCCATGAGACTAGGTTGAGTAAAGTAAGAGAGTTTTACCCACTCGTTCTCATGGTTTAGTAATTCAACATCAGGAAACCTGTCACCGATGTGCAAGTTCGTGGTCATGAATCAATCCTCTCTAGATATTGGGACAGTTCCCTATGTCCTCACCGATTAATAATCGCGCCAAGCTCGGCAACGCTTCGCCAAATGATATCTGCTGTTTCCATGCGTTGCTTATCCTCTCAGACAAAGCGAGTTTTTCATCATTCATAATGCTTGTTGCACATTAACAAAGGCGTGCCAATCTTTAATCTATCGCTCCAAGTGCCTTATCCAAATTCCATGCCGCACTAATGAGAGATAAATGCGTAAAGGCTTGCGGAAAATTTCCCAGTGCCTCACCGCTAGCACCCGTCTCTTCGCCATACAGTCCCAAGTGATTGGCGTAACTGAGCATCTCCTCAAACATTAATCGAGCTTGTTCTAACCGGGCTGGATCGACTCGTCCAGCTCGTGTCATCGCCTCGACTAGCCAAAACGTACACAGGTTGAATGTACCCTCTTTCCCACTCAAACCGTCGCTGCTCATGCCCGGGCTATAACGATACACTAGACCGTTGGAGACCAATCCACCTGCCTCTGGAGGACGATTAATCGCATCCAATGTCGCTAGCATTTGAGGATCACTGGGCGCGAGGAAGAACACCAACGGCATGATTAAACTGCTGGCATCCAGCGCATCGCTGTCATAATGCTGAACAAAAGCGCCCTGCTCCTCATTCCATCCTTTCGTCATAATTTCTTGATAAATCTGATCGCGCACCTTGAGCCAGCGATCGCGATCAGCAGGAAACGAGCGCTTATCGGCTAATCGCAACCCCCGATCAAGTGCCACCCAACACATGAGTTTGGAATACACCACCTGTTTGCGTCCGTCTCGTGGTTCCCAAATGCCTTCATCTTCTCGCTGCCAGTTGTCACACACCCAATTTAGCAACTGTTCTAGATGAGTCCAGAGCTTGTAAGAAATCGCTGTGCCGTACTTGTTGTAGAGATACACTGCATCCATCAACTCACCATAAATATCAAGCTGCAACTGATTATAAGCAGCATTGCCAATCCTTACAGGATAGGAATCTCGATAACCAGACAAGTGTTGCAAAATTTCTTCATCCAAGTTTTGGCGTCCATCAATGCCATAAGCTAACTGTAATGGGCCGTTCGGTTTCATTTTATAGCAGCGGTGTTCCAGCCAATTCATAAACTGCGTGGCTTCTTCGGTGAATCCGATTCGTAACAATGCATACAGTGTAAACGCCGCATCGCGAATCCAGGTATAGCGATAGTCCCAATTGCGTTCACCGCCAATTTCTTCGGGTAATCCAAACGTAGGAGCTGCGATGATCGCTCCTGTTGGTTCATAGGTGAGCAGTTTGAGTACTAGTGCCGATCGCTCTACCATCTCACGCCATCGTCCTTTATAGTTGCATTGGGAAAGCCAATGCCGCCAGTATAGTACTGTGCTTTCAAACATTTTGATCGCTTCACTTTTAATCAGAGGCAATCCACATCCAGCGTCCGGTTCAATCTCTCGCAGCCCAAACACGACCGCTTGTCCAGCTTTCAGTTCAAACTCAGCCCAGACACCCCGGTCGTCCTGTTCAAGGGGAATGTCCGTAACTAATCCCAAACTGAGTGTAGGTGAGATGAAACACGCGCCGCCGGATGTTAGTTTGGTTTCATGTTGATCGCGAACATAGTTAAAGGCGGGATAGCACTCCAACCGAAACCTCATACTACAGCGAATCACCCTGACTTGTCGAATCAACCAGCGATCGCCTAAATCAGATCCACTAACGGGCATGAAGTCAATCACTTCTCCGACACCGCATGGTGAGAGAAATCGGGTCACTAAAACATTCGTGCCAGGATAATAAAATTGCTTATGCTTGACGCTTTCGACACAAGGCGCTATCTGGAAATGCCCACCTTTTTCACTATCGAGGAGCGCTGCAAATACGCTTGGTGAGTCGTGTCTGGGAAAACAAAACCAGTCGATCGACCCATTTAGCCCCACTAATGCTGTGGTGTGCATATTGCCGATGATGCCGTAGTTCTCGATCGGTTGATAGCTCATTTGGTTAGCTCTTTTCCCTCACTCCATAAATCTCCAGCAGGTAGAATACCTAACTGTTGCATCATGCCGAGGTCAATATAACGCTCAACAAGAACTTTGTTTTGCTTTGACATAGGATACCGTCTTCACCATGAAATTAGGGAGTAGAGGAGGTACTTTTACTAAGCAACGAGCGCTCCTCTGGGATTTAGATTAACGCAAGATGATTATTGATTAGAACCAGGCATTATCTCGGAGTTATTATCCCACATTCTGCGGTTAGGTTGAAATCTCGGTATTTTGTATAAACAAACTATGACAAGGGTTTCAAATCTTGAAGCTATATTCTGCACTCTGCGATCGCCTTGGCATCAAATCAACGGAACAGACATTGATGTGATCACCCAATCTCTAGCCACTCAATGGTCTACTCTATAAAAACCACCGATGCAATCGCGAGCCTTCAAACTCACAGATTTGCTATATAAGGGATTGGATGGAGTTGTCGAGCCTGATGATGCTAGGCATTTACCTGAAGGTAGCGATAGACTCCAGGCTTAAAAACTGTAGCAGAACTGTTGAGCGATCGCTTTAAAGCTATTAGTAAAGGCAGAGCTGCAAAAACTTCTGGCTCTTGATAAATTAATACTCGTTAATGAGTCTTTTATCTCCGTTCATCCACCTTTGATACTCATTAACGAGTCTTTTATCTCCGTTCATCCACCTTTTATACTCGTTAACGAGTCTTTTATCTCCGTTCATCCACCTTTTATACTCGTTAATGAGTCTTTTAGCTGCATTCATCCACCTTTTATACTCATTAACGAGTCTTTTAGCTGCATTCATCCACCTTTTATACTCATTAACGAGTCTTTTATCTCCGTTCATCCACCTTTTATACTCGTGAACGAGTCTTTTAGCTGCGTTCATCCACCTTTTATACTCGTGAACGAGTCTTTTAGCTCCATTCATCCACCTTTTATACTTGTGAACGAGTCTTTTAACTCCATTGATCCATCTTTGATACTCGCGTTACCCTTCCCCAACCCTCCTCTTCACAAGTCGAATTACTCCCCTTAATCCCCCCGATTGGGGGGAAATGATAAATCTGGTTCCCTCCCCTTTATAAGGGGAGGGTTAGGGAGGGGTAGTTTTATTATGGATAATTCAGCGAACTTGACATAACACACCCGACAATTAATCTAAATTCTTTTTAACCAATAATTCCCGAATCTTGTACTCACTAAAGATTCCCTGGTGTTGTAATTCTTCTAATAAATTCTGCCCTTCCACATACTGCTGCACCAAATACAAGCGCTTATCTTCCTCGAAATATGCAAACAGCGTCGGAATTTGGGGATGTTCTCCTAACTGTTGCAGTCGCCTTGCTTCTTTGAAATAATTCTGTTACCTTGTAGAGTGCGCCAGTTCCCTGTACCTGCGGTGCAAATTGTTTGATGACGCATATTTCATTGAACTTTTCAACGTCTTCAGCCAAATAAGTTTTACCAAATCCCCCGCTACCCAATACTTGGATAGGGCGATAGTGTCGCAATATTACCAGGGGAATTCCACAGTTGGCGCAAAACTTTGTCTCTTCAGAACAGGGGGATTGTGGCAAGACGAGTTGAGGCAACATATCATACAAACTGCATCTATCTACAGATAGATTCATTTTTAGCTAGCAAACAGCTACTGTCAGCTTTCAGTAGTGCGCTTCTGGTGAGTACTAGGTATAATTCCACTGGTAAATGCAGAGCGATCGCTAGTTGAGAAATAGACACTGCACAAACAATTATCGCGTTTTGATTCAGTAAATAGACCACGCTTGTAAGGGCACAGCATTGCTGTGCCCCTACGATAGATGTGGTTGAAATAAATGAAAACTTCTAGTTTTGAATACTTCTGGGTGGGCAATGCCCACCCCAAATTGTTATCCAATTACCTCAGCAGTCTTCTCCTTATCCAACTTGAGAATCAGCACACCCAAAGGTGGCAAACACAAATCCAGCGAATAGGGATGACTGTGCAAAGACCAATCATCCGTCCACTTACCACCTAAGTTGCCCATATTGCTGCCGCCATATTTACGCGCATCACTATTGAACAACTCGGTATAAAATCCCTTTTGCGGTACACCGATGCGGTAGTGAGAATGGGGTTGCGGTGTAAAATTGCAAACCACGATCGCAAAATCATCAGAATCCTTGTCACGACGCATGAAGGCAACTACACTATGGCGGTTATCACTACAGTCAATCCACTCAAACCCCGCTTGGGCAAAATCCTGCGTGTACAAAACTGGTTCAGAACGGTAGAGATGGTTCAATTCCTGGAAAAACGTTTTTAACTGTTGGTGGGGTTCATCCTGCAATAAATACCATTGCAAATCAGTCCAATCATTCCACTCACCCCACTGCCCAAACTCCATGCTCATAAACATGGTTTTTTTGCCTGGGTGAGCAAACATATAGGTAAATAAACAACGCACATTTGCAAACTTCTGCCATGTATCCCCCGGCATTTTACCGATGATATTACTCTTGCCATGCACCACTTCATCGTGAGACAGGGCCAGCATGAAGTTCTCGCTGTGGTTATACCACATACTAAAGGTGATATTGTTTTGGTGGAACTGACGGAACCAAGGGTCCATGTGGAAGTAATCCAGCATGTCGTGCATCCAGCCCATATCCCACTTCAAGTTAAAGCCCAGTCCGCCTGTGTAGGTGGGCCAAGATACCATTGGCCAGGAAGTCGATTCTTCAGCAATTGAGAGAGCACCGGGGAAATAGCTGAAGATCATGTGATTTACCTGACGCAGAAAATCAGCTGCTTCTAGGTTTTCTCTACCGCCATACTGGTTGGGCAGCCATTCTCCTGGTTCGCGGCAATAGTCGTTATAGAGCATCGAGGCAACAGCATCGACACGAACCCCGTCAATGTGGTACTTGTCAAACCAGAAGAGAGCATTTGCTGCTAGGAAATTAGTAACTTCATGGCGACCGTAATTGAACACCAAAGTACCCCATCCTTTATGTTCACCTTTGCGGGGGTCAGCGTGTTCGTATAGGTGGCTACCATCAAAGAAAGCTAAACCATGTCCATCTTTGGGAAAGTGACCAGGAACCCAATCTACAATTACCCCCATATCATTTTCATGACATTTGTCAATAAAATACATGAAATCTTCGGGGCTGCCAAAACGGGAGGTGGGGGCATAGTACCCAGTTACTTGATAACCCCAAGAACCATCAAAGGGATGCTCCGCAATCGGTAGCAATTCTATATGGGTGTATCCCAAGTCTTTGGCATAAGGAATCAGTTTTTCTGCCAGTTCCCGGTAGGTAAGGAAGCGTGCGCCCGGCTTCAGTCCAGAAACAACAACTACAGGTTCGGTTTCACCATTTGGCAGTTTAGCAGGTTCAGCACTCGAAGCATGTAACCAAGAACCTAAATGCACTTCGTAGACTGAAACTGGCTGGGTAAGGGGGTCAGTGTGACGCCGCTTTTCCATCCAGTCTTCGTCATTCCAAGTATAAGCATTTAAATCAGTGACAATGGATGCAGTTTTCGGGCGAAGTTCCTGTCGGAAACCGTAAGGATCTGATTTTTCGTAAATGTGCCCTTCAAAATTTTTGATTTCATATTTGTAATGCTCTCCCACACCGATTTCAGGAATAAATAATTCCCAAATCCCCGTGGGGCCTTTACGCATCTGGTGTTTACGCCCATCCCAGAGGTTGAAATCTCCCAGCAATGAAACATTACGGGCGTTGGGTGCCCAAACAGCAAAATAAACGCCCTTAACGCCGCCTATTTCCGTGGGGTGCGCTCCCAGTTTTTCGTAAATCCGGTGATGGTTGCCTTCACTAAATAAATGCAAGTCAAAGTCTGTCAAGTTGGGAGAACGGAAAGCATAAGGGTCATAGGTGACACGCTCATTTTCCCCTTCTTTAATGCGTAACTGGTAGTTTGCCAGTTCTGGAGTGTCAATCGTGCATTCAAAAAAATGGGGATGATGCACTGTTTGCATTGGATATTCCTTGCGTTCTTCAGGAAGAACAACCCATGCTGCACTTGCATTTGGTAGGTAGGCCCGCACAGCCCAGACAGTTTTGCCATCTTGTTCTATGGGATGAGAACCTAGTATTTCAAAGGGATCGTTATGCTGATTCCAAACGATACGGTTAACCTGTTCAGAGGCGATCGTGGTCATGGACATGAGGCTACCTAAATGAAATAACGTGATTGACTAAATCTACTTTTTTAACATCTATATATATTTATATATTCTTTACATTTATTTGCAATTTTGTCGTCACCGTTATCGTACCTCAGAATGAGTCATCAATCTTTTTGGAACATGGGGGAGCCACTGCGGTCTTCTCCCATTCGTGAGAGGCTAGCGCCTGCCGTAGGATGCCCGTTCGCCGCAAGCGTTAGGGAAGGGCTGTAGGGGTCTCCCCAAGTGGAGCAAGTGGCGTCATTGGCTAAACAGGGGATGGGGGAAAGCTCTTGACTTTTGACCCTTGAGTAATTTATTCAAAAATTTAAAAATGGGAAAAACTGCAATAATGTTTTACGTACGCGAAGCAAGAAAATCTGTTCCCGAATTTTGGGGTCTAGTTTTGGTGGCGGGACTTCTTGCAGCTGCGCTTGCAATTGGACGTATTCGGCAGCTGTTAGGAATTTACCATTAATAGGCGATCGCGCTTCTATGATAATCTTTGTCCGTAATATTTCTTCTGGTGTATCCTCTGGTGGCGGTAATGCTATTACCGCTGATCCCCAATGGCTACTTAATCCAACCAACATTGCACTAATTACAATTACACTTAATAATTTTATCGCCTTTCTCGCTTTAACTCTTCCCATCTCCTGGACTGCGTTCACAACGCAGGATGAAAATCTGTTTTTCCCATGCCCCATGACGCCACTTGCTTCTCCCTACAGCCCTTCTCAAGACAGGAGATGCTCTTGCGTTCGGGCATCCTACGGCAGGCGCTAGCCTCTCACGAATGGGAGAAGGGGAGATAGCAAGATCCCCGTAGGAGTACAAGCCGGGAAACCTGGACAACGCAGTGGCTCCCCCATACCCAATTTTAAAACTAGACATTAGAATTTTTCCAATAAAAATCTGGCAATATCAAGGGACATTACCAGGTTTCTCCTGATACGGAATAGACTACAGTGAACGCTCTTGAGCAATTGCCAGCGATCGCAATGAATTGTTTTGTCTTCTCAAAACTCAGGAGTCTAAGCTATTCCAAACACCAAATGAGGCAAGTACCTTGCCCACAAGCTCGCTTAGATTTACAGAACTCAACTCCTTTGGATTTGGAACAAGGTTTGGTCAGGTGAGAATTTCAGGCGGACACTTGGTTGAGGAGGTAACCCTGATCAACAGTATCCTTTACTGGCTGCCCTACTTATCTGATATTTGAGCAAACTCTAGGCTCTGATACACCAATAGAAAACATGCAGGTTTTTACGTGAACCTAATTAATTCAAGCTATGTGGTGATGAGCGTTATTACTAAACTGTTTTTGGCATGATTTAAACTAAACAGGACTTACGCAAAAATTGCTAAAAAGCTTAATTTATCGTAGACACGTAGTGGCTTGCCGCAGGCTACCGCCTTCTCTACCAGACGCTAAGGGAACGTGTAGCATCTCCAAAAGTTGACGCTAAGAGCGCCTTCTCTACGAGAGGCTTCGCCAACGCGGAGGGTCTCGTTGGCACAGCCTCTCGTAGAGAAGAGAAGAATTCGTTGAGTGTGCTTAAGTCGGACTAAATCTTAAGCTGCCTTATTTAGGACTAGCAGTGGGTTTAGCAGTGGAAGAAGCTCCGGGAGTAGCTCCGGAAGAAGCTCCGGGAGTAGCTCCGGAAGAAGCTCCGGGAGTAGCTCCGGGAGTAACGGTAGGGCTAGATCCAGTAGCAGGTGCGTCAGTTGGTTCACCTGTAGCAGCTGGAGTACTAGTAGTAGTACCAGCACCATTACCACCGCCTTCACAGGCTCCGAGAATTGTCGCCAGACTTAACATTACAGCCAAACCAAAGATTTTTGTTTTCATAACTCCTCTTTCACCAATTGTGGCTAGAACAATTTTTCACCTGTTGAATACGATACCGTATTTATTGCTTTTTTTTTAAATGCTGTGAGATTACATACTTAAAAAACAATCCTTTGGGGTATTTTTTTTCAGATTAGGTACCATACAGCCATCTGATTAGTTTCTTTTAACTCAGGAGCAAAACGGAAATTCCCAAATTTTCTAGTAAACCGAGCTACGATAGCAAAAAATTTTATTTTTTTTCAGAGAGTATTGCATTTTGCTGCCCCGCGTTGCCATACTTTAGGTGCGATATTTAAAGGGCAAGCTGTCCAGTTGCTAATCGCTGATTGCAAACATTGCAATATCTAGAGGATGCAAACATTGGTATAGCTACCTATCAGAACAGTTAAAAGGGTGTAGTGTGTTATGTGTGCTTGTTGCACAGAAGGCGATTTTAACCTCAGCAAAAACAGACAATCAATCTAAAGTACAATATTTTCCATCTAAAAAAATTTATGGTAGTTGCTCGTAAATCTGCTGTTTCTACAAGAGGTACTTGGTTCCGGCGAGATTCTATCCTTTCTTTAGGAAGGCGACGTTCTTTGCGTCTGGAGTCAGCAGCACGGAGCGCTTCTACACCCGCTGCTCAAGCTGCACCAGTATTTTCTCAAAGACAACAGCGTTCCTCGAAAAGTTTCGCGGTTTCTCCCACAAATGAGGCAGTTTTGCCCAAATCGGTGAAAGAGTTGGGTAAACAACAACTGCCAAATCTTAATCAGCAGTCGAGTGCGAACCAGAAGACTCCGAGGGTAGGTTTTCTCGGCCTTCCCATAATGCCTAATTCTGGAGCGGCACCGTTATGGTTGCTGCGCTTGTACACCTTTGATCGTTATTCGTCAGCTTTGGCGTTGTTGTTAGTAGCATCGACACTTGCTGTTTATGGCTGGACGGTATATTCTCAAGAGCTTTGGAGTCAGTCATATCGCAGACTGCAAAACCTCCAACGTCATGAGCGGCTGCTAACGACTACTAACGCGACGCTGACAAATAAAATGGCTGATGAAGCAGAACAACCAGCAGCAGGATTGGTATCGCCGACTCCTCAAGGGATGATTTTCTTGCCTCCAGCATCTCATAGTCCGAAGCCAGCATCGTCTAACACAACGCCAAATTCTGAAACACAACAGCAAACACTCTCGCCACTGGGGTATTAAAGTTAGGAGTCATTCAATTTTAAATTTTAGATTTTAGATTTTAAATTTTTCTTTCAATCCCTTCGGGCGACGCTCGTTCCGACGCTCGTTTTTCGCTAACGCTGCGCTAACAGCAGTCACTCATGGGGAGCCACTGCGGTGGACGGGTTCCCCGGCATAAAGCAAGTGGCGTGGAAACCCCCTACAGCCCCTCCCTAACGGGACGCCTTGCGGCGAACGGGCATCCTACGGCAGGCGCTAGTCTCTCCTCTTCTCCCAAAGGGAGAGGCTAATGCCAAGGGAGAAGACCGCGCTGCTTCACCAAAATTCAAAATCTAAAATTGCCACTGTTAGGAGTCAAAGCTCAAAGTTGAAAGTAACTAACTTTGACCCTTGACTCTTGATTCCGAAAAGCAATTTGCTAGAGAGTAGGGCAATGCAAAAATCACCAAGCAAAATAAAATTCAGAAAGTTTCGGAATCCAGCATTCACAAGGCGACAGAAGGGTTCTAAACGAGGGTTGTTGGGGACACTTGCCTCTAATATCCAAGACGAAACATCTAATACCAAGTCTCGACTGTTTATAGTCTGGGGCGCATTAATGGCAGCAGGGTTGGGGTTGGGTGTCAACTTGTATAACCTGCAAATTGTCCGAGGACCAAAGTTAACAGAACAGGCGCGAAACCAGCAAATGGTGAATTTGCGACCTTTTATGCCTCGTCGCCCGGTAGTCGATCGCAATAGTAATTTGTTGGCGATTGACCGTCCTGTATATACTTTATACGCTCATCCCAAGCTATTTGATAAGTCTAATGAAGAAATGGCAGAGCGACTTGCCCCAATATTGGCAAAGGATACTGCTGAATTAGTGAAAACTTTTCAAAGCAAAAGAAGCGGAATTATACTTGCCCCAGACTTACCGGAAGAAATGATTGATCGCGTCATCTCTTTGCGCTTAAATGGCTTGGAGTGGATTCAAAAATACTCCCGATATTACCCGCCAGATGATTTGGTTGCTGATGTAGTGGGCTATGTGAATCTTGACCGTCGTGGTCAAGCAGGTGTGGAATACTCTCAAGAGAAGTTGCTAGAACGTCCTGTGCAAACGGTGCGGCTCAGTCGGTCGGGTAATGGGGACTTGATGCCGGATCATGCGCCGGAAGGTTTTCTACATTTTGATGATTTGCAACTGCAACTCACCATCGATAGCCGTCTACAACGAATTGCTCGCGTTGCGCTCAAACAACAGATGGAGAAGTTTAACGCCAAACGGGGAGCGGTAATTGTGATGGATGCCTTGGATGGTTCCTTACTGGCCCTGGTTTCTCAGCCTAACTATAACCCTAATGAATACTCTAAAGCTAATATCTCGCTATTTAAAAACTGGACGGTGGCGGATCTTTATGAACCGGGATCGACTTTCAAGCCTTTGAATGTGGCGATCGCTCTGGAAAATGGCGTCATCAAACCAGATGATATGTTTAATGACTCCGGTTCTATTCGAGTCGCTAATTACACCATCAAAAACGCGATGAATAATGGTAATGGGCGAATCAGCATCGCTCAGATTTTGCAATATTCCAGCAACATTGGCATGGTGCAAATTATCCAACGCTTAAAGCCTTCAATCTACTATAACTGGCTAGAACGCTTGGGACTAGGACAAAAAGTTGATACAGATTTACCTTTTGAAGTTGGCGGTCGGCTCAAAAGTCAAGAAGAATTCATCGCTTCGCCAATTGAGGCAGCTACTACTTCCTTTGGACAAGGCTTTTCCATGACACCGTTACAGCTAGTGCAAATGCACGGTGCTTTAGCCAATGGCGGTAAATTGGTCACACCCCATGTAGTTCGGGGGCTGATTGATAGCAAAGGGCAGATGCATGATTCACCCCCTCGCACCATCCCACGCCAAATTTTCTCAGCTGCAACAACCCAGAAGGTTGTGCAAATGATGGAAACTGTTGTTACTGACGGCAGTGGGAAGGCGGCACAAATTCCGGGATATCGCATTGCTGGTAAAACGGGTACAGCCCAAAAAGCTAGTCCTAATGGCGGCTACATCAAGGGTGCTAGAATGACCAGCTTCGTGGCTATTTTACCAGTGGAATCTCCTCGCTATGTAGTGTTTGCAGTGGTGGATGAGCCAAAAGGAGAAAGTGCCTATGGTTCTACTGTCGCCGCCCCAATTGTGAAGTCGGTGATTGAAGCCCTGATTCCTCTTGAGGAGATTCCGCCAAGTAAGGAAATTGAGCAACAGACGAAAGCACCGTAAGCAGGGGGGCATACTTCGACACTTCGGTAACCTCAATGCATCGTTGCGCTGAGTAACCAGGGGGCATACTTCGACACTTCGTCAAGCTCAGTGCATCGCTGCGCTCAATAACTGATCGGCATATTTAGACACTTCCTCAAGCTCAGTGCATCATTGCGCTCAGTAACCAGGGGGGCAGAGGAGTGGAGTTCAAAGACTCATTAACGGAGTTCAAAGACTCGTCAGCGAGTATCAAAGACTGATTAACGGAGTTCAAAGACTCGTCAGCGAGTATCAAAGACTCATTAACGAGTATCAAAGACTCGTCGGCGAGTATTAAAGACTCATTAACGAGTATCAAAGACTCGTCGGCGAGTATTAAAGACTGATTAACGGAGTTCAAAGACTCGTCGGCGAGTATCAAAGACTGATTAACGAGTATCAAAGACTCGTCGGCGAGTATCAAAGACTCATTAACGGAGTTCAAAGACTCGTCGGCGAGTATTAAAGACTCATTTCCCATGCCCAATACAACTCTTGGAGAGCCTGCGCCCTAAGCGTAGCTATGCCGCAGGCTTTACGACTTCGCTCAGTACAAGTGCCCAATGCCCAATGCCCTGTGTTCTTCTAAACTTAATCTTTCTTTATAACCAGGGAAAGAGGTACAGAAAGCTAGTTATGTGAAAACCTAAGTGTTAGAGGTGAAATTAATTTCTCACTTTTGCAAAGCTACCGAAGATTTCATGCAAAGCAATTTAGTTATATTTCCTAACGCTGGGGCTGCGAAAAAGAGCACGCAAACAGAAGAAAGAACAATTACCAAGTACGACCGTGCTGAGGAACAATTTATAGAACTGCTAGCAATGGAGGATTTGGACAATCAACTGGATCTAAAACCTGCAAGAGCCAGTGAGTTTGAACAGACGCTCTCTATAGCAATTCACGCCGCCTATCAAAACGATCGCTCTGATGAACAGGCTCACCGTTTTGTTCAGCGGATACTTTATCGAATTAATCGGCTAAAGCTGTTTTGGTACGACGATTTGCGGCACTATAGCAATGAGCGATCGCCTTACTTGTACTCATGTCGTGACCAAATTGAAGCTGCTTGGCAAAAGTGGGAACTGGCACAAATCGATGTGCCTGCACTGCAAAAATTAGATGTAAAACAAGCTTTGATTGAGCGTGCATCTGCCGATTTAAATCCACCTTTATCAGAGAGTAGTCGCTACATTCGTGAAGAAATGACTGAAGTTGGCTATCGTCACTTATTAGCGATCGGCTCCTTTGATGGTTTGGTAGAAGGTAGTCGTCTTTGCTACGTATTAGGTGGTGCTGCAAATGAAGTGCAGTGTACGCTGGTGCGAGTATTACTAGAAGAATACGGCAATGGTCGTTTATCCCGCAAGCATTCGACATTTTTTGCTCAAATGCTGGCTGAGTTTGGGATGAACACTCAACCAGAAGGATATTTCGATTTAGTACCTTGGGAAGTTCTAGCTTGCGCTAATCATAGCTTTCTGACTACTGATCGCAAACGCTATTTCCTCCGTTATAGTGGCGGATTGACTTATTTTGAGGTGGCTGGGCCTGCGGCTTATAGAAACTATCTGGCGGCGGCGCAACGACTGGGACTCTCAGAGGCGGCAATGGGTTATTGGGAACTGCACATCAAAGAAGATGAACGCCACGGTCGTTGGATGTTGGATGATGTGGCTTTGCCTTTGGCAGAACGATATTCCAATGATGCATGGGAACTGGTGCTTGGGTATGACCAGGAGAAACTAATGGGCGATCGCGCCGCTGCTGCTGTTGTGCGATCAATCCGCGAAGCAGAACAAGCCGCCTGACTCATGTGAGTAATCTAAAAAATTAGGAATTTAAAATGGCAGATTCTTTCTGGCATTTCTAATTTCACATTTATAAATTATTCTATTGCAAATCCACCTACAACCCAATTTCTTTAGTGAGAATTCTTTACTAAAGGAACGGTTATTTATTGCCTTCAAATTAAGGTATTAAATAACCTTCTATCACATTGATTATACCTTACACATTGAATTGTAGTCAAATGAAAGATATCTTTTTTTGTCCTGAAGAATCTAATTTCTACTCCAACTGCTTAGAAAGCTTTGTGATCAGAAATTGTAAAAATTCCGAATCTATTGTGGAGTTTGGCTCAGGAGATGGTAGTCCTGTAATTAATTCTTTATTAAGAAACAAGTTTAATGGTGTAATTCAGGGATTTGAATTAAATACTTCTGCATGGAAAGTCGCCAATTCAACCATCGATGAATATAATCTCACTAATAAATACATAATCCATAATTCATCTTTGTTTAATTCTTCTCAACCCGATGCAGAATATCTTGTAGCGAATCCACCATATCTCCCTGCACCAGATAATGATATTTATATGCCACTCTTATTTGGGGGCGTAGATGGAGCCACAGTTACCAATGAGCTTTTGTCGTTAGGTTATGAAAATGTGTTGGTTTTAATATCTAGCTTTTCTAATCCCATAAGTACGCTGAACCTAGCAAAAGAAAATGGATATTGTGTTCAAAAGTTCATGGTGTTACCTTTGGAGTTTGGCTACTATAGCTCTGATCCTAAGGTAAAGAACCACATAGAAGAACTCCGAAAAAATAAAATGGCCTTTTATTCTGGCGATTATTACTTTTTAGCTGGCGTTTTATTTAAAAAATGCCAAGATTCTGTAGTTGATTTATCTAATCAATTAGCTCAGGTAATAACTAGTTTGTGAAAATTGAGAACAACTTCCCAGTCTTGTCTCTAGGAAATAGTGAATTTTTTTAAATGTCAACCGCCTATGTATATATTTAGCAATATCTTTCAAACATGATTCAGTCACTAAATTTGCATAGGTGCGACGCCAAATAGCCCGTCGTAGACATCACTTTTCACTTTTGGTTTTAGAGCCAGTGCGTAAACATATTTTGCAGCAAGGATCACGTAGTTCTCCTTAGAGGATGTTTGAAAAGTTTTCTTCTCGGTAACAAAACGTTCTAGCTCCCCCTAAATCCCCCTTACAAAGGGGGACTTTGATTCCGGTTCCCCCTTTTTAAGGGGAGCCAGCGCGGTCTTCTCCCATTCGTGAGAGGCTAGCGCCTGCCGTAGGATGCCCGTAGGGCTGTAGGGGTCTCCCCAAATGGAGCGACTGGCGTAGGCTAAGGGGGATCAGTTAGTGCCTAAAATCACAGCCAACCACTTTTCAAACAACCTCTTAGCGTTTTGCAGGAAGGGGAATTAGGCGATATTAAATAAATCTATATTCTCAAATAATCACTTTGTTTACCTAAATTTATTGCATTAACTTGTTTGTTGTATGGCTGCACTGCTAGAGTGACGTTTGTGCTTGAGTACTGCAAATAAAGTTACAATAGCACCGAACGACAAAATAGGAACGCTTGAAGTTGGTTCAGCTACAGAGACAGATGAGGTTGGTGTCAAGAGGAATGCGTGTAATTCACCATTAACTGCACCACGACCAACAATTTGTCCATTATTATTAATGGCAGATGCTGCTGTCAAAGTAAAGCCAGGGTCTGAATCAGGAGCAATCAGGTCATTCAGGTCGTACAGAGTGTTATCACTATAAAGAAAAGCCCGCAAACTATTGCCATCTGTTGTATAAAAGTCATTGTTAGTGCCAGAAAACCCGACTACTTGACCTAAATTATTGATCCCTATAGCAGCACTGAACAAATCTGTAGGACGTAACCTACCGAGGTCTTGGAGTCCCGTGCTAGAACTGTACAGAAAAGCACGACCATCATCTATTCCACTAAGTCCAGAACTACCTACCACTTGTCCTGAGTCATTAATATCATTTGCTACGCTGTACGCGTCACCTGGCAAAGTCCCCAAATTAGTAGTTTGGCCGTTTTCGTACAGAAAACCTGTGTTTGAACTGAGAATACCTACTACTTGTCCCAAGTTATTTAAACTGTAGGCAACATTACCAGGAGTTCCGATGCTGGTTGCTATCCCATTACTGTATAAAAAAGATCCGAGTCCGCTTGCTCCCCCTACTATTTGGGTGCGATCATTAATCGCATAAGGAATAGCGTTTTGGATAGAGAGGGGTTGGGTGATGCCATTGCTGTATAGGAAAGGGTTATTTCGAGTAAAGTTATTGCTACCAACGGAATTACCAACTACTTGCCCCAAGTTATTGATACCAGTTACTCCAAGTTGATTATCGCCAGGCAGGGGACTAATTTTTTTAAGTAAACCATTGCTGTAAAAAAAAGAACTCGTCAAAGAATTAATGGCTACCTCACCTGAGTCATTGATGCCTGTAGCATAACTGAAGGCTTGTCCCGTAAGAGCGCCCAAGTCAGTAACTGAGTATAGAGATGCCGCCAATACCGACTTGGATGCAGTAAGACTGATTGCGGTCAAGGTTATTGCAGTTATACAGGATTTCCACTTAAGTAAAAGCATGTGACTTTTCCATGATTTTTTATTACTCTACTAAATTACCACTGGACAGTAGAGTAAAAACCTGCCGTATCTGGGTAGTCGCTAAATACGCCATCAACACCTAAGCTGAAAAATAGTTCATATTCCCCTTGGGGATTTCCTTGAAAGTCCAACGGTAAAAAGCAGTCTTCATTGCGGAAAGTCCAGACATGAACCAGCAAACCAGCTGCATGAGCATCTGTGACTAAAGATGTAGGCGATATCTGGCGACAAGCCGCTCCGCGTCTACGCAATTTACCACTACTATCTCTAGGAACCAGCAAATTTTTATGAATACCAACCGCCTGTGCATATTTAGCAATCTCCCTTAAACCTGATGCAGTTGCTAAATCTGCATAAGTGCTATCATTGCCACTAACAACAAAATCATTAGGTTTACCACTGTTATTCAGCAATTGCACCAGAGGTAAATCAGTCTTTGTGGATAAATCTTGTAAATTACTCACTTCAAAAGACTGAATAAAAACAGGTGCATTGGCTCCTTGATAACCGTTGGCTGTCAAAGTTGCAAGTAGGGGTGTTTCTAAGGCTAACCCAATAGATTTAAAGTAAGTTGGGTGTTTAGTTTCTGGGTAAATGCCGATCGCCCGATTAATTTCGGCACTTTTACTTTTAGCTAAATCAATGATTTCTTGCAGCGTAGGAATTTCTAAGAGTCCATCATAGGCGGTATTTTGCGATCGCAGTTGAGGAATTCGCTCTTTGGCTCGTAGTGTTTTCAATTCTGCCAGGGTAAAATCTTCAGTAAACCAACCTGTTTTTGATTCGCCATCAATTATTTTAGTGGTTTGACGGTGAGCAAATTCTGCATGGCTGGCAACGTCGGTGGTTTCGGAAATCTCATTTTCGTGACGAGCAATTAAAACACCGTCTTTAGTGGAAACTAAATCAGGTTCAATATAGTCAGCCCCAAGTGCGATCGCTAATTCATAAGCAGCCAAAGTATGTTCTGGACGATAGCCGCTAGCACCTCGGTGAGCAATGATAATTGAAGGTTTACCTGTAAAATTTTTAACCATGATTGCGTGCCATTTGAAATTTTGTAAGTTAAAAAATAAATATTAATTTAGGTGAGCAGATGACTAGTAATAATATTGAGATTGTTTTCAGTTTTGATACAACTGGGAGTATGTATCCTTGTCTTACCCAGGTACGGCGAAAAATCAAAAATACCGTTACCAGGCTGATAGACGAAATTCCCTTAATTCGGATTGGAATTATTGCTCATGGTGACTACTGTGATGAAGGCTCAACTTATGTCACCAAAACATTTAATATATCCGGTGATGTTGATGCTATCTGTGATTTTGTGCAAAATGTCGCACCTACTGGTGGTGGAGATGCACCAGAATGTTACGAGTTGGTATTACACGAATCCCAATCTTTATCTTGGTCAAAATCAGCAACAAAATCATTGGTTTTGATTGGCGATGATATTCCCCATCCTCCAGCACACAATCCGAAAAAACTAAATTGGCGCAAAGAGTTAGATAAATTAGCTGAGGCAGAAATTACAGTTTACGGAGTTCAAGCACTCAATCGCTCTCATGCCACTCCTTTTTATCAAGAACTTGCAGAAAAGTCTGGCGGTTTTCATATCAACTTAGATCAGTTTTCCTATATTAGTGACTTGTTTTTAGCAGTTTGCTACCAACAATCTTCTAATGAACAGCTACAAGCTTATGAACAAGAAGTAATTGACCAAGGACGCATGAGCCGGGGGTTAAATAAAATATTTAACACCATGATGAACCGGGAAGCAACATCCTATTACGAATCGGCTGATTTACGGGCAGTTACTCCAGGGCGTTTCCAGATTTTAGAGATTGAACAAGATATTTCAATTAAAGCCTTTGTATTGGAAAATGGTTTGAGTTTTAAAATAGGGCGGGGTTTCTACGAATTCACAAAAACAGAAACTATCCAGGCTCAAAAAGAAATTATCTTAATGGATCGGGGAACGGGTGATTTATTTGAAGGAGGTGCGGCACGAGAAATGTTAGGTCTACCGATGGATGCAACGATTAGGATTAAACCGAGTAACCTAGAAAAGTATGTTGTATTTGTCCAAAGTACCTCTGCTAATCGTAAACTGATTGGCAAAACTCGATTTTTATATGAAGTCGAAGACTGGGATCGCTAAGTCCCAACGACTACAAGTCGTGGCTACCCAAACAAAGCCTGCTTATGCAGGCTATTCTATTCGCTAGGTATTTTGTAATAAGTCTAATGACCCAGATTAAGCCGGAAGTAAAACGTACAGAAGAACTGCGCCAGTTATTGCAACAAGCAAGCTTAGCTTATTACGTTTTAGATGCTCCAATCATGGAGGATGCAGTCTATGACCAGCTATATCGAGAATTGCAACAACTGGAAATTCAGTATCCAGAATTGGCGACTCCCGATAGTCCGACTCAGCGCGTAGGTGAGCTTAGGCATACGCAGTTTACCTCGGTGCGGCATAATATCCCCTTGTACAGTTTGGAGAATGCATTCAATATTGATGAGTTGCAAGGCTGGGATCAGCGTTGGCGGCGACAAGTATCTAAAATAGACTTAGTGGAATATGTCACTGAACTCAAAATTGATGGTTCTGCTTTGGCTCTTACCTACCAGAATGGCATTCTAGTTAGGGGTGCAACTAGAGGTGATGGGGTGATAGGTGAAGATATCACCCAAAATGTGCGGACAATTCGCTCAATTCCCTTGCGTTTGAATTTTGAAGGGTTAGAAATTCTGGAAAAGGTGGAAGTGCGAGGCGAGGCATTTTTGCCGTTGGAAGTATTTAAACAAATTAACTCGCAAAGGCAAAAAGCAGGTGAGCAATTATTTGCCAATCCCCGTAATGCCGCAGCTGGTACACTCAGGCAATTAGACTCCCGCATTGTCGCCAAACGGCGGTTAGATTTCTTTGGCTACACCTTGCACATTCCTGGTAGAGATGACACCAGTATTGCCAATACCCAATGGGAAGCCTTGGAGTTGTTGAAAAAGATGGGTTTTCGAGTCAACCCCAACCACAAACTGTGTGCCTCGATCGCAGAAGTGGCAAAATATTATGAATACTGGGATACAGAACGGCTGAATTTACCTTACATGACTGATGGGGTAGTAGTGAAGCTGAATTCTTTTAAACTTCAAGAACAGCTAGGGTTTACGCAGAAATTCCCTCGCTGGGCGATCGCTTTGAAGTACCCAGCCGAAGAAGCACCCACCCGTGTGGAAAATATTGCTGTGAATGTGGGACGAACGGGGGCGTTAACCCCGTTAGCCGAGATGCGCCCTGTGCAACTGGCGGGAACAACAGTTTCCCGCGCGACTTTACATAATAGCGATCGCATTGCTCAATTAGATATCCGCATTGGCGATACTGTCATTGTCCGCAAAGCTGGGGAAATCATTCCAGAAGTGGTGAGGGTAATCAAAGAACTCCGCCCTGCTGACACTGAACCCTTCGTTATGCCCACTGATTGCCCAGTTTGTGGTCAACCAGTGGTGCGAGAATCAGGTGAAGCAGTAACTCGGTGCGTCAATGCTTCCTGTGCAGCGATTCTCAAAGGTTCCATTGAACATTGGGTAAGTCGTGATGCCTTGGATATTAAAGGTTTAGGCGAAAAGTTGGTATATCAACTCGTTGATAAAGTTTTCGTGCATTCCGTCGCTGATTTATATGAGTTGACAGCAGAGAAATTATCTGCATTAGAAAGAATGGGGCAAAAGTCAGCAGAAAAGTTGGTAGATGCGATCGCTCAATCGAAAAACCAACCTTGGTCAAGGGTATTGTATGGTTTAGGCATCCGTCACGTTGGCAGTGTAAATGCCCAATTGTTGAGTCAGAAATATTTCACTGTAGACCAGTTAGCGACAGCAAAGCAATCAGATATTGAAGGAATTTACGGTATCGGTGCTGAAATTGCCCAATCTGTATACCAGTGGTTTCGGATTGACGCCAACCAAAGGTTGATAGAACGTTTGCAAGCAGAAGGATTGCAATTAACTGCCACAGAGTCAACAAAAACAGTTGGTGATGGTAATCAAAAGTTTGCAGGTAAAACTTTTGTAATTACGGGTACATTGCCAAATTTAAAGCGAGATGATGCAAAGGCTTTGATTCAAAAAGCTGGTGGAAAAGTGACTGATTCAGTAAGTAAAAAAACAGATTATTTGGTGGTAGGAGAAGATGCAGGTTCTAAATTAGAAAAAGCGCTATCTTTGGGAATTACGCAGTTAAGTGAGGTGCAGTTGTTGGAGATACTTGAGGATTGATGTATATCTGGCAAACCCGTCACGCTCAGATCACAATACGCTTGGGTTAAGGACAGGACTTACACTTTTCCCCCAACCCTTGTAGCGTTAGGGGGTAAGATTCAAAGCCTCTCTCCTAAAAGGAGTGAGGTCAGCCCCTTGCTTACGGGACGCTACGCGAACGGGGAAGTCAAAAGTCAAAAGTCAAAAGTCAAACATTTTTAATCCCCATAAATAAATTTAGGGGCTTGTATCATGAGTCTTTTTCGGTCAAAGTGTATTGAATACAAACGAGAAGCGCTATAGTAATACCATTGAATTTATCTGCATTTATCCTAAAAATTGTTAAAGGAAAATTTGGAGTTTTATTAAGTAAAACCAATGTCTGAACAAAAGCCCGTAAGTCCTTGGAATTACAAACCTTGGTGGTGTCAACCCTGGTCTATAGTTCTCACAGGTGTAACACTGATTGGTGGTAGCTGGTTACTATTTAAAACTATCTGGTTAACAGTTCTCGTCTCTATTCCTGTAGTAACGTGGATGGGATTTTTCGTATTGTTTTGGCCACAACTAATGATTCGCAGTGGTATTTTGGAGTCGTATAAAGACTAATTTGAGCTTGATGTGTTATTGGAAATTGCTCTAGGAAGAGAAAATTATTTCACCGTTCTGGTTGGTTGTCTATTTATTGATGTTTATTGACTTCCGGCTTCCGTACTACTACGGAGAAGCAAGCTCGGCGTAGCCTCTGGTAGAGAACAGCTCATAAGGAGAAGTAGCGAGGGTTGGAAGCCGTCCCTCGATACTTCCATGCATATTATAAAAATTGGTAGTATCAAAAATATTAAGTATTGACGAAGAACTCTCACACCTTAATAAGTTTTGATAATTTTTAACCTAGCTTTGGGTAGAAGACCTTGTAAAGCATCTACATACTCAGGGAATTTGCACAGTTAAAGTTAGGTGAAATGAACAACAGAGCAAACTAAAGGTATGAAGATGATCGTGTAATAATATTTCTGTATATTCAACCGAATATTGATTTTTGTTACAAAAATGTTTAGACTAAACAGCCTTGATACTGGAGAAGTAGCCCTGCGGTTATTGCAAAATTTCCACCGTACCAGACTTTTCTACTTAAGGCTTAGACATTCATCTGTAAAAACACAAGCTGTTCCTTTGACTGAAAATGAAGCAGAAAGGCTCAAAGCATTGACGGACTACAATATTCTCGATACCCCACCTGAACAAGCATTTGATGACCTAACTGCTCTTGCTGCCTACGTTTGTAAGACTCCAATTGCTTTAATTAGCTTAGTTGATGCCGATCGCCAATGGTTTAAATCTAATTTTGGACTAAAAGCTACAGAAACACCCAGAGAGTGGGGTTTTTGCTCCCATGCCATTCTTCAACCAAAGGATATATTAGTGGTTCCCAACGCCATCAAAGATGATCGCTTTGCTAATAATCCCTTAGTCAAAAATAATCCCAAAATTCGTTTTTATGCTGGCGCTCCACTAGTTACGCCCAATGGTTTTCCTGTCGGAACGTTGTGTGTGATCGATACCGTTCCTCGTGTACTAAGTTTCCAGCAGTTGGATGCACTGCGCCGCCTAACTCGGCAGGTCATCGCTCAGATGGAACTCATTCAGGAAGTTCACAACCGCAAACAAGCAGAGTGCAAAGAAGGCAAGTTATCGCTGACCGATGAACTAACAGGTTTGTATAACCGACGTGGCTTCTTCGTGATGGCTGAACAACGGTTAAAAATTGCTCACCGCATGAAAGTTTTGTGCTGGGTTATTTTCATTGATTTAGATGGGCTAAAACAGATTAACGACACCCTTGGTCACGACATGGGAGATGCCTTGATTGTTGATGCTGCTGAATTACTCAAGCAAAGTTTTCGGAGCTCGGATATTGTTGCTCGCTTGGGTGGAGATGAGTTCATTATTTTCATCTCCAGCTACTTTAAGGACGCTGATAGCATCCAAGCACGTCTGCAAGCAAATATCGCCAACTTTAATCAAGAGCAAAACCGTAGCTATGAACTTTCGATGAGTATCGGCATAGAGCGTTACTCACCAGAAAGCAATATGTCACTAGAAGAACTAATCGCCAAGTCTGACGAATTAATGTACGCTCATAAGCGTCTCAAGCGGGAGTCTATTCTGTAGAAGGTAAATCAATTTTGTATTTTGGATAATAGAATAAGGTTTACCTACCCCAGCATGGACTGCGATCGCTTCCATACTGATGCATTCCCAACTTTCGCTCACAAATCCCAAGTCGCTTTCAAGATGGCTTGATGCGATCGCATACTTGGTGGCCGGACAAGCGAGCTTTTGACAGACATTAAAAGTGAAGTTTTAGGGCGATCGCATTAAGCAAGTCTGCCTGCTTTGGATTTCCTTTTTATCGCCCAAACTTCGAGATCCTGTTGTTTTTGCTAATTTACCACCTGGCTGCCATGACTGCGGGGATCATCTTGACTAGCTGTTGGTGCTACTGGGGCTGAAAATTTGGAAACTTTCCCGCTAGCTTCAGCATAGGGGAGAGACGAACCAGTAACCAAAGCTTCTAAGTTGCTAGCCATAATCGTCCGGGGTTGATCACCAATCGCTTGGGCTATGGTTTCCCCTTGCTGACTCAAAAATACAAAATGGGGAATCCCATCCACCCGATATTTCAACATCTCTGGTAGCCACTTCGTATTATCCACATTCAGCATGACAAAATTCATTTTGTCAGCATACTCTGTTTCTAGTTGAGCGATATCTGGTGCCATTTTTTGACAGACAGTACACCAATCTGCATAAAACTCTACTAAAGATGGTTTGCCGTTGCTGATTGCTACTTCTAGCGGTATGGACGAATCGCTTAACTTGGTAAGGGAAACCGAGGTTGTTTCAGTTCGCAATCCTAAGATCAGGGCAACGCCTAGAGCGATCGCTACCATTACAATCAAGAAGTTTCTCAAACGCTTCCCGAATGGGGATTCAGATTTATCGGGGGAATTAACAGATGAATCAGTACTCATAACAGAATTATAAAAACTTATTAAGCAATTTCTTCTTCAGTTTAGCTGACTCCAAGCGCTCTTTAATACGTAATTTGATCCTCAAAATGGGTATTACAAATAAGTACTTTAGATGATATAGGTTTTAAAAGATGATTTTAAGCTTCAGAAATACTAGTGCTGTGTGTGCCGTATTTTTATTAGTCAGCGTTAACAGCTTTCACAAATCAGCGATCGCCACTATAAACAACCAGTCCCAACTGATAGCACAGCAGAGTAAAACCCAGCCACACCCAGTTTTTAAATCTATTCTGCCCAAATTAAAGCAAAAGACTCAAATTAAGATTTTATTGCCGAAGTTTATTCCTGAGTCAGATGGGGAAAATCCAATTTATGCGATTATAGAAGCTGCTACGCAAAAAAACTACGAGATTTTACTGGCTTTCAGTCCCGATTGTAATGGTGCCTCTGCCTGTCGTTTGGGCGTTATTTCTGCTGAAGCTGTAACCCATAAAACACCTAGCCTGACTGGGAAACGTGTATCCTTAGCTAAGGGCATCACTGGCTATTTTGTAGATTTTACTTGTGGTGCTGGTTGCTCAGATGCTACCTTGACTTGGAGACAACAAGGTGGGCAATATATTGTTGGGCTAAAAGCAGGCGATCGCACTTCTTTGGTAAAAATGGCTAATTCGGCGATTAATCCCTAGTTAACCTCAGAGTTTGATTTTACTTAAGAGTGAAATAGGCATGGTGATTGAGACAGATTTATAGCGTAGCTAACGATCCACAGCACCAATTCTAAAACCAATAAATATCGTACCCACTGCAACTCGCTTTTAGAACTCAAAAAGTTTTTATTTCTAAGTCATCAAACTCACGATTAAAGTCAATATTGCCAATCCTCCTAAAATAGCTAAAACTTGAGTAGTTCTATTACTTTTAGCGAGAATTTCTGAGTAAGATAGTTCATGATTTTGAATTAGTAAAAAGGAATGAGGACTAAAGAAAAAAGGTAATAAACGATTCAAAAGTAAGCGCCCAAAGAAGTTAATACTCCATAATCGCTTCTGTAGAAGGTCTTGATTATATTGCCAAGGATAACTAATTTGTGCTAAACGGATTAAGGCTTTAATATCTGGTTTACGTAAGCTTTCATAGCGGGGAAGTGCTTGAGAGAGATTATCTTGAGTTGCTGCCAAAATTTCATGAATTTGATAGACATCTTCTAAAGCTGAATTAACGCCTTGTCCAATATCGGGAGGAAAACAATGAGTTGCATCTCCCAATAAAATTACGGCTGTTCCTTGGTTATCTTCAGGTTTTCCCCAAATTTTATACAACCCTGAACAATATTGAGGAATAGGAAATTTCCCCCCTTCACTAGATGTAAATCTAGCTATTTCTTCAGGAAAAATAATCTTTTCTAGGGGAAGCTGAGGAAATGCTTGTTTCAGGAATTGTTTAACTTCTTCTTTAGTTTCTAATTGCCAGATTTGATGATCTGGGTAGGTAATAATATTTGCAGTTCTTGGTTGATGAGGATTTTTAAAGGGTAATAAACCCAGAGAAATTGCTTTTTTACGCCCTTTAAAAGTAGACCTAATGGCATAAGCCATTGTAGTTTGTGCTAAATCTCCTTCTGATTCTGATAAGGGAAATTGAGGGGGTAAAGTGAGAATTTTGTATTTTAAACCGGAACTAGGAGAAGGAAATCTTTGCATTTCAAAGGAATGTGATTGACCTTCCATTTGATGAAGAGTTTCACGTACAATAGAGTTTAAACCATCACAACCCACTATCAGATTAGGAATAAAGCTCAATTTTTCCTGAGATTGAGATTGGGTGATAATTTCTAAATGTTCTACATGTTGTTTAATTTCTACAGCTTCAGTATTAAATAAGACCTGAATCGAATCTTGCCAATGTTGATGAATTTCTTGGTAAAGTAACTCCACAAAAGATGCTCTTGGCAGCCAATAAGCAGTTTTGCGTTTAGAATCAGTAATGGGCAGTTTCGTTGTTTTGCGTGTGCCGTCTTTTTGAATGAGAGTCAAATAAAATTCAGTATTAGCGACACTTAAATCAGCTAGTTTGGCAGTTAGTTCTAACAAATCAGTTAATTTTTGCCCTCGACCATCAATTTGATAACTAAAGGATTTATCTGGTTCGTAATAATCTGCTGATGGTCTTTTTTCAATAACTGTAATATCTTTCCAACCTCTTTTTGCTAACATTAAAGCTGTGCTTAATCCTGCCGGGCCTCCTCCCATAATGACAACATTTTTCTTGTAAGAATGATTCATTAGACCTCTTGCGAAAAAGTTTTGTGGTATATTACTAGGCTAAACAATTTTCTAAAATTTAACTAGCCTTTCAACGGATCGCGGGAGTACCCAGCCTCAACGTCAAAGTAGGCTGGGGAGGATGCTTTGGGTGATCAGGAGCATCACCTACGACCAATCTTGAACGCAGTGAAAACTTCTTAGTGGGTGAGAATTCAAAATTCAAAATCCCCATAAATAAATTTAGTTGCTCTGTATTTTTTCTTTATCGGTCATGAGGGTATTTTATCAAGCTCTGATGTTTGTGGCTTGAGTAAATAAATATACTTAGTCTCTACAAGAAAACATTTACTAAGGAGCTACAAAAAATATTTCAACTTTTGTTTGCTCTATTTTCTTGTATTACATGAATAATCGATGGCACTAAAGAAATAACTATAATTAATCCAATAATTGGTAACAAATACTTATCTACCTGTTCCGGTGGCAGAGATTTCCCTAAGAAAAACCCTAAGATGGTGATGCCGAATGTCCAAAGAAAGCCACCGACTAAGTTGTAAGACATAAATGTGCGATAATGCATTGCACCAATCCCAGCCACAATCGGCGCGAAAGTCCGTACAATGGGTAAAAAACGTGCTAAAACAATCGTTTTTTTACCGTGCTGTTCATAAAAGTTTTGGGTTTTAACAAGATGTTTTTTATGAAACAACCATGAATCTTCCTTTGAAAATAGTCTTCTGCCAAATTTATGCCCAGTAAAATAGCCAACATTGTCACCTAAGACTGCACAAATAAAAGCACCAAAAATCAGAACCCAAATATTCAGTAAATTCTGAGATGCGACAAATCCAGCAGTGAACAATAAACTATCTCCAGGCAGAAAAAAACCAATTAACAAGCCAGATTCAGCAAAGACAATCGCCCATACCCCAAGATAGCCAATTGATTTAACCAGTTGTGGTAAATCCAAATGCATAGAATTTCTTACCTTTCAACAATAGATCCACCACATCTTAACGTTTAGCAATTTTCCCGAATAAAAAGTAATATTAAATTTACGTAAAGTTATTGTGTAATCTTGGGAAATGTAATTACAGATAGCATATTTTATGTTAAGGGTGCAAAATGCAAAGATATTTGAAAGTACTAAGACTATTTTGGACTGCTGCGATCGCATCAGAATTAGAGTATCGGATTAACTTTTTCATAGCTACCATCAGCAGCTTGGGAAATCTTGTCGGCAGCCTCTTTGGACTATTCTTGTTTTACCGCACTGGCTACACTTTTAGCGGTTGGTCATGGGAAGCAGCTTTAGTAGTTCTCGGAATTTTTACCTTACTACAAGGATTTTCTGCTACTTTTTTGGCGTCGAACTTGAGTCGCATTGTCCGCCATGTCCAACAAGGCACTTTGGATTTTATATTATTAAAACCTATTCGCAGTCAGTTTTGGCTTTCCACCCATACCCTTTCACCTTGGGGACTCCCGGATCTAATTTTTGGTAGTATTATTATTGGCTACGCAGGTAAACGTCTCGGTGTAGGAATAGACAACTATCTACTTGGTGTGCTGCCGTTATTGTTCAGCTTAGTGATTCTGTACAGCCTGTGGTTTATGCTGGGAGCGACGAGTATCTGGTTCGTCAAAGTATACAACGTTACCGAAGTATTGCATGGTTTGTTGGATGCTGGACGATATCCCATCGCCGCATATCCCACTGCTTACCGCTTTTTCTTCACCTTTGTGATGCCAGTAGCTTTTTTAACTACTGTACCAGCCCAAGCGCTGTTGGGTCGGAGTGAAATTAGTTGGTTGATAGGTGCGGCAATATTAGCAGTAGTGCTGTTTTTGATTTCCACTTGGTTTTGGCGGTTTGCGTTGCGGTTTTATACTAGTGCTTCGAGTTAGAGCGTAGACAAAGCAGCGCCTTGTCCATTGTTGGAGCAACATAAACTTAACATATGAAAAGTAATCAAATTCTTCCTGGAAGCTTTGGTATACCTATATTAGGTGAAACACTCTCCTTTATTTTCGACCGCGATTTTCACAAAAAGCGCTATCACCAGTATGGGCCCATCTTCAAAACTCATCTTCTTGGCAGACCAACTGTGGTTATGGCAGGGCCGGAGGCATTAGAGTTCGTTTTGTCAAGCCATATGGAGAATTTTTCTTGGCGCGAGGGATGGCCTGCTAATTTCAAGACGTTACTGGGTGAATCACTTTTTCTGCAAGATGGAGAGGAACACCGCAGAAACCGCCGCTTGATGATGCCGGCGTTGCATGGCCCAGCATTGGCGAATTATGTTTCCACAATGGAAGATATTACACGCGGCTATCTCCAAAAGTGGGAGAAAAAACAGGAGTTTACTTGGTTCCAAGAATTTAAACAGCTGACATTTGATATTGCTAGCCAATTATTGTTGGGTACGCGTCCTGGCCCTGAATCTATGCGCCTTAGCCAGTTGTTTGCAGTCATGACAAATGGACTGTTTGCGATTAATCCGTTGCCCTTACCATTTACGGCATTTGGTAAAGCCATAGCAGCTCGTAATCAGATTTTAGAGCATCTAACTCAAGTCGTCAGAGAACGTCAGCAAAATCCAACTAAAGATGCTCTAAGTTTATTAGTGCAAGCCCAAGATGAAGAAGGTAACCGGATGAGTGAAAAAGAACTCATCGCCCAAGCATTACTGTTACTCTTTGCTGGACACGAAACAACTACTTCGATGCTGACTTGGTTATGTGTAGAGTTAGCCTGTCATCCAGAAGTACTCGAAAAAGCAAGAGTTGAACAATTGCAACTTGCAAGTAAAGGTGATTTGGATTTAGAACAATTGGGTAAAATGCCCTATTTAGAGCAGGTTTTATGGGAAGTTGAAAGATTACATCAACCTGCCGCAAGCGGGTTTCGTGGCGTGATTAAAGACTTTGAATTTAAAGGTTATCACGTTCCTGCTGGTTGGCAGTTGCTTTATTCAATTGTAATAACTCATAGCCTAAAGGAAATCTACCTTGAACCAGAGCGTTTTGATCCAGATCGTTTCAGTCCCCAGCGCCAAGAACACAAAAAGTATCCTTTTAGTTTAGTTGGTTTCGGTGGTGGGCCACGCATCTGTATTGGTATAGCCTTTGCCAAAATGGAAATGAAGATTGTTGCTGCTCATCTTCTACGTAGTTATCATTGGGAGATATTACCCAATCAAAGTTTAGAAACAGTTAGGGTTCCCACTAATCGCCCTAAAGATGGGTTGCGGGTTAGATTTCAACCTCGGTGAAATGTTTTATGGTATCTCAAATAGACATACATTTGCCTAATGGAGTTTTACAAGGCTTGCAAAATGTGAAAGATTTTGTAGGTGAAAATGTTAACTCTCTAAATAACTCAGCACAACAAGTTGGGGAGTCTTTGAAGGCAACAGCCACTACAACAACTGATAGAGCAATTAATACAGTTACGACAAGCTTAGAACAAAGTTGGCAAACTGCTGATAAATTTAAGAGTACAACATCGGGAGCAGTTAAAGATGCGATCGCATCTTCTGCAAGTGATTGGCTGACACAACACCCGATATTTTTTAGGTTAGTTCAAATACTAAGTTGGGCGACTAATCACCCAATTATTAGTATAGTGATTTTGCTGTTTGCACTTGCTCTAGTTTGGAGCATCATCAAAGCAATTGTCCGCTTAATTGAAACAGCTAGTTGGTCAATACTCAAAGTACCGATAAAATTAATTCAGGCTTTAATTCAAGTTAGCTTTTTATCCTTAGTTAAAGTTGGTAGCTTTGGTGTTCAACGAATCACAGCTACTAAAACAACTGAGAATCTGCCAGCTTTACTACCTGAAAGTTTTCAACCAAATAAACAACAACGATTAGCAGAAATTTCTAGTCGCTTAGAAACAATTCAAAAAGAACAAAATGAGCTTTTACAAGAAGCAGCAGACTTGATTGCTGCTGACACAATTGATATAGAAATATCAAAAATTAAACCGCTAAAAAGCGTTGAATCACATCTTGGCTGAGTTCGGTGGTGGAACCGGAGGCGACAATACCACCTTTTTGCATAGCGTAATAGTAATCAGCCTGACGGACAAAGTGTAAATGTTGCTCTACCAATAAAACTGAAATGCCTGTAGTTTCGACGATGCGACGGACTGCGGCTTCAATTTCTAGGATGATTGAAGGTTGAATACCTTCAGTAGGTTCATCTAAGACGAGTAATTGAGGTTCCCCCATTAAAGCACGGGCGATCGCTAATTGTTGCTGCTGTCCCCCACTCAAATCACCACCCATCCGCGAAAGCATGGTTTTTAACACGGGGAATAAGCTAAAAACTTCTTCTGGAATTTCTGCTTTTTTTACTGGTTTACGTCTAGCTTCCAACCCCAGCAGCAGATTTTCTTTTACTGTTAACCGGGGGATAATTTCTCGTCCTTGGGGAACATAACCAATTCCTAACTTTGCCCTTTGGTCGGGAGATTTAGAGTTGATTAATTCTCCACCTAAGTTAATTGTACCGCTGCGGGGTTTGAGTAAACCCATAATTGTTTTGAGTAATGTAGATTTACCTACGCCATTGCGTCCAATTAGGCAAACCATTTGCCCAGATGGTACGTTTAAATCTACATTGCGGAGAATATGGCTTTCACCGTAATAAACGTTAAGGTTAGAGATTTTTAGCATAGGGAAGGGGAGAGGAGACAGGATGAACTTAAGCTTCCTTAGATTTTAACTGCCGTTGGGTTAGGTGCTTTGATTGTGTTTTTCGCGACAAATTATATCAAAATGTGGCATTTACATGAGCAAACAAGAGGAATGCGGGTATATTTGCTGAAATTTGTTCAAAAAAACAGGTCTAGGAGTTTTGAAGCTAATTTCCGAGTTCAAAACTAAGTTTTCAAGTTCAAAACTAAGTTTTTAAGTTCAAAACTAAGTTTCCAAGTTCAAAACTAAGTTTTTAAGTTCAAAACTAAGTTTCCAAGTTCAAAACTAAGTTTTCGAGTCAGAAATTAGATTTTTGATTTCAAAAACCTAATTTACAAGTTTAAAACCAAAGTTTGCTAGGTCAATTAGCTCAAGTTTGGGATGCGTAATAAGCTCACAGGTAAGAGCAGCAGAGCAATGTTAGCCTACTGACCGCAACAAACGAGTAAAACCTTCTTGCTCAAAGTGTTTATCAGTTGTTAATGCCTCCATATTTTTCACAACTTAAATAGGGCAGTGGCTCCCCAACCTATGATTTTCTTTAAGCCAAGCGTATTGGATTAGAATGGCAATGATATTTAGTGGTAGTCCGTATAGGGTAAAAAGGCAAAGCAAATGACCCAAACGACGAAAACCCAAAAACTGCTGACCTTTGAGGAGTATCTTACCTATGACGATGGTACAGACACGCGCTATGAGTTGGTGGATGGAAAACTAGTCGAGATCCCACCAGAAAGTCAGGAAAATAGTAATTTGGCAAGATTTCTATTCGTTGAAATACTAAAATATTTCCCCTTTTATTTAGTTGCTCATAAGGATATAGAAATTGAGGTGGCGGGGCGACGGGCGAGATGTCGTTTACCTGACTTAATGGTTCACACAGAAGAATCTTATACTGCCCTTATCGGTGCTACTCGTGCCACCCTTACCCGTGATATGCCGCCGCCTGCGCTAGTGATTGAAATTGTTTCTCCAGGAACGGCAAACCGCGTTCGTGATTATCGCTACAAGCGGACGGAGTATGCCGCTAGGGAAATATTGGAGTATTAGATTGTTGACCCACAGATGCAACAAATTACGATTTGTCAGTGGGTGGAAGGACAGTATGAGGATAAGGTATTTACAGGTGCGACTTGCATGGAATCAGTGGTAATTGCTGATTGGGCCCTAACAGTAGAGCAGGTGTTTAACAGCGCAAACCGACCAGAACTAGCAGGTGAATAGAAAGTGCAATCAAGTTTTTCATTCTTGCTGTTGTCCCAAATATACTTCAATCACACGGGAGTCATTTTGAACTTCTTCAAAATTCCCTTCACACAGCACTGAACCTTCATGTAATACTGTTACTTTTCGAGCAATTTGACGTACAAATTCCATATCATGTTCAATTACTAAAATTGAATGACTTTGTGCTAGTGCTAAAAGTAATTCGCCAATATTGTAGGTTTCTTCATCTGTTAAACCAGCAACTGGTTCATCAACGAGTAATAAGTCAGGTGACTGTGCTACTAACATGCCAATTTCTAAACGTTGCTTTTCTCCGTGGGAAAGTAAACCTGCTCTGATATCTGCTTTCGGCGTTAAACCGATAGTTTCTAATAATCCTTTAATCCTATTCTTTTCAACAGTATTAGAACGTTCAAACAAAGTAGAAAAGACATTTTTATTCTTGTTACTGGTAATTTCTAGATTTTCGCGGGGCGTTAAGTTCAGATAAATTCGGGGTGTTTGAAACTTGCGCCCAATTCCTAACCGTGCAATTTTATGTTCAGGTAAAGAACGCAGGTTTCTTCCTTTGAATAAAACTCGCCCAACCGTTGGTTGCACTTTCCCGGTAATCACATCAAGAAACGTTGTCTTTCCCGCACCATTGGGGCCAATTACTACCCGCAACTCACCCACATCCATGCTAAAGTTTAGCTGGTTTAGCGCCTTAAAACCGTCAAAACTAACAGTTACATTTTCAGTTTCCAATATTTTCGCGTTCATGTTGCACTTCGGGGTCTTCTTCCAAGGTGGGATATGTAGCAATTTGTTGACGACGGTTGAAAAGAGAAATATTCTGACTACGCAACCATCCCACTATGCCGTCAGGTAGCACTGTAACGACTATCAAAAATAGTGCGCCTTGGAAAAATAGCCAGATTTCTGCAAATTGTTCACTTAAAAAAGTGCGGGCATAATTGACTAACAAAGTTCCAACAATCGCCCCAATTAAAGTAGCGCGTCCCCCTACAGCTACCCAAATCACCATTTCAATCGAAAAGGCAATATCCATTGCTCTGGGTGATACAGAACCACTCTGAAGGGTGTAAAATGCTCCTGCTATACCTGCGATCGCACCTGAAACTGCAAACACCAGCACCTTAAAATCTGTAGGATCGTAGCCAGAAAATCTGACTCGATTTTCATCATCACGAATCGCTATCAACAACCTCCCAAAGCGCCCAGTTGTCAACCAGCGACAAATACCGTAGGTGATTGCGAGAAACACTACCGTTAGCGTGTAGAAAACAAATTGCGTTTTACTATCGCTAACCGTTGCCCCAAACAAAGTTGTAAAATCTATCAGTCCATTCGTACCGTTGAAAAGTTGTTGTTGACCGTTAAAGAAGTTGAAAAATACAATAGTTCCGGCTTGAGTCAAGATAGAAAAATAAACTCCCTTGAGGCGATTACGAAATACTAAATATCCCAACAATCCCCCCAATAACCCTGGAATTAGTACTACGGAAGCTATTGTCAAAGGAAAAGAATAAAAAGGTTTCCAAAACCCCGGAAGTTCCGTGACTCCATAAAGCCCCATGAAATCAGGTAATTCACCAGTAGGGACTTGCAGTTTCAGGTACATTGCGATCGCATATCCACCCAAACCAAAGAAAATACCATGTCCCAAACTTAGTAAACCAGTATAACCCCAAATCAAATCAATACCCAAAGCCACAATCGCCAGCGACAAAAATCGCCCCAACAAATTCAGACGAAACTCCGAAAGTACCACTGGCATGATAATTATAAGCAAGAGTGCGATCGCAACCACCACCCCCACCTCAATTAATAATCCTCCTCCCTTTCTTCTCATTCTCTGCGTCCTTGGCGTCTTGGCGGTTCGTTTAAACATCAACAGTACGTCCCTTCTGCGGAAAAATCCCCCCAGGCTTCCACTGTAAAAACACAATAATCAGCGCAAATACCATCACCTTAGCCATACTCGTCGTCGCAAAAAAAGTAAACAAATCAGCTAAAGGTTTAACAGGAGTCAATAACAAAGCCAAAGTCCCAGAACCAATTAAAAAATTAGCCGTACCAATAGCCAAAGCTGCCACAATAGTACCTACTAAATTGCCCACACCCCCAACGACAACCACCATAAAAGTATCAATAATATAGTTTTGTCCCGTATTTGGCCCTACAGAACCGAGTAAACTAATCGCACATCCAGCCACACCAGCTAAACCAGAACCTAATGCAAAAGTAATCGCATCAACCTTTTGAGTTGGAATTCCTAAACAAGCGCTCATACTCCGATTTTGCGTCACAGCCCGAATTCTTAAACCCCAGCTAGAACGTTGCAAAAATAAATAAATTACCGCTACACAGATTATTGTTAAAGCAATAATAAATAACCTAGCAAAGGGTAATTGTACACCACCTAAAGAAATCCCTGCTTGTAACCAAGTAGGAGCTGTTACATCCACATTTTGAGCGCCAAACCAAGGTTGAGTCACTCTAAGCTGATAAGTTTGACTCAATAAATTGCCCGTTGTGATTGTCACCCCCAGCGATAATAAAAATATTACCGTTACAATCCAGTTACGAACTCTTCCCAAATCAGTGCGAGAATTTAAAATCCATAAACCTCCAAAAAATAACAGAGAAAATAAGCCTATGCCAATTATCAATACCCAATTTACGCTGCGAACCAACTGTTGAAAAATTAAACTTACTCCCCAAGTTGCTAATAAAGTTTCAAGAGGGCGTCCATAGAGATAACGAATCACGCTTCTTTCTAAGATTAATCCCACAGTAGCCGTGAACATAAAAGCAATAATCAAAGCCAAAAATATGTAGACTTCAAACCACACCCCGCCCAATTGCTTACAGACATTTTGGACAACAAATGTTGTGTAAGCACCAAACATCATCAATTCACCATGTGCCATATTGATGACACCCATCAATCCAAATATAATCGCCAGTCCCAACGCGGCAATTAATAATACAGCGCCAATACTAATACCATTAAATACAGCTTCTAAAAATCCTGCTAACACTTTTTTCCCCTATATATCAGCTTCTAGTTTTTAGAATTACCGTAGGGTGTATTAGGCGCACATTTATATATGATTTGTAACTACAAACATCACATGAGCGCCTAACGCACCGCTATCTAAGATGGTGCGTTAGGCTAAAGCCGTAACACACCCTACTTATTTCTGATAGTTCGTAATCGTTAATTAATTACGAATTACGTAGCTTGCTTCTCGCCGGAGGCGAGTATTATGTTAGCCCAGTGTTAGCGACGTAGGAGCGTCATTACGAATTATTTAAACTTTCTTGTATTTACCACCCTTAGCAGGGTCAGTCCAATCACAAGCAAATCCCTTAGTCTCTTTTACAAATTGATTCCAAGGAACTGGCTCAACTGCTGTCGGAGTAGCATAGACAATATCAAACAAACCATCTAGCCTTACTTGACCAATTCGCACAATTTTGGATATGTGATGATTAGCATCCATTGTCACTTTACCTTCAGGTGCATCTAGAGTTTGACCATACGCCGCAGCACTCACTTTAGCTATATCTGTAGTACCAGCTTTTTCTACTGCTTGCTTCCATAAATAAACGGCAATATATGCTGCTTCCATTGGGTCATTTGTTACCCGATTATCACCGTACTCTTTCTTAAAAGCTGTGACAAACTTCTTATTAGCAGGTGTGTCTACTGTTTGGAAGTAATTCCAAGCAGCGTAGTGACCTTTAAGATACTCTACACCAATTGCTTTAACTTCTTCTTCGGCAATACTGACAGACATGGAAGGATATCTATCTGGTGTCAATCCAGCACCTTTCAATTGTTTGAAGAAAGCAACGTTACTATCACCATTCAGAGTATTGTAAATTACACCTCCATTAGGCAAAGCTTGCTTAATTTTAGTGATAATCGGTGTAACTTCTGCGTTACCTAGCGGTAAATAATCTTCGCCAACTGTTTTACCACCTAAAGCTTCGAGTTGAGCTTTAATAATTGTGTTAGCAGTCCGGGGAAAAACGTAGTCTGAGCCAACTAAGAAAAATTCTTTGCCCTTATTTTTCAACAACCAATCAACAGAGGGTTCGATTTGTTGATTTGGCGCAGCGCCAGTGTAAAAAATATTTTTAGAACACTCTTGACCTTCATACTGCACAGGATACCAGAGCATATGATTTTTGCTCTCAAATACTGGCTTCACATTCTTACGGCTAGCAGAAGTCCAACAACCAAAAACTACAGCAACTTTATCTTGATCTATTAGCTTAGTTGCCTTTTCCCTAAAAGTATCCCAGTTAGAAGCACCATCTTCAGTAATTGCTTCAATTTGTTTACCTAAAATACCACCGCCAGCGTTAATTTCTTTGATTGCTAATTTTTCAGCATCGACAACGCTTTTTTCACTAATAGCCATCGTACCACTAAGGGAGTGCAAAATACCTACTTTGATGGTGTCACCAGCAGTAGCAGCAGCTGGGGAAGCAGTAGGAGGTGCGACTGGACTCTCTGTAGCAGTTGGAGAATTATTCGCGCAAGCTTTTAGAAAAAAGCTGCTTCCAAAAGTTAGAGAACCATAGATTAAAAACTTGCGTCGGTTAAATTGTCTTCTCATATCTTTATGAATTTTCCTTTTGATGAATCAACTAACTTAATAGAAAGCTGACAATATCAAACCTTTAAAGTGTGATAATAGTGCGATATTTTACTAGGAAAAAGTTACTTATTATACAAAATGTTTGTTTTTGTAATAAAAAAATAAATTTGTAATATTAATTTTTGTTAAGCTTAATATTATGAAATTATTGTTAGCGGTGAAGAGATAGCTGGGTAATAATTTCATCTTCCTTGCCAAAAGCAAAATCAGCAAAGCGCTTTGCCAAAGGTGGTATAATCACCAAAGGATTGCTAAACCCAGAGAATAGATGAACGCTCTCAAATCCTGGGATAGTACTAATCAAGGGTAAGCGATCGCTAATAAATGCCACCAAGCAATGATGCCAAGTTCCTGGTAAATTCTCCAAAACTGGCAAAACTTCACCGACACTTTTTCGCAGCCACTTTTCACTCGCCTCTAAGTCTACTTTGGCATGAGGATCTGTGAGAACGCGGCTAATTTGACCGATGCGGAAGCTACCATCTTGCATCTGAATCGCACCCGCATCTAAAATTGGCGGTACTGGCTCATTACCGGGTTGATTCCACAATTCATCAACTTGAGTAGATTCAACTTCTAGTTGAAATCGTTGCAGATTAGCTGGCATAACTAAGGTGCGTAACTGCATATCAACAGGTGAGGTTTCAATAATTTCTTCATGGGTAAAATACAGTTTGACGGGAATACCAGCAGATTTTAGTAGCTGGCGGCTGAGTCCACCCGCACAGATAACAACGTTTGCACTGTGAAAAGTTCCAGTAGTTGTTTTTACACCATTTTGCAATACTTGCAATACTTGGGTAATCTGCATTTCACCCCCAGCCCGCAGAAAGGCTTGGATGTAAGCTTGTGCTGTTTTTTCTGGGTGAATATGACCGTGTTTGACAGTTAAAGCACCAGATATCGCCTCTCGATTTAGCAGTGGTTCCAACTCACAAGCTTCTTGGACACTCAGTAAACGCGGTGGAATAGCAAAATGATTATATGATGCAGCAGTTGCTTGTGGGTCACTAGCGGCTGAAATAGTTAGTAATAAATCTAATTCCCGAAATTCGATATCAGCCTCTAACTCTTGAGATAGGATATGGTAACGCGCGATCGCTTCTTCGCACAATTGCCGAGTTAATGTTGTAGTACCTGACCAATAAGCAAGTCCACCATAACTATAGCGAGTTGCATTCTGTGGTCTGCTGTATTGCTCCAACAAAAGTACAGAAAAGCCTGTTTTAGCTAGTTCGTAGGCGAGTGCAGCACCCGCAATTCCACCGCCAACCACAATCCAATCGTAGGTTTTCATCTAATATGTTGCTTGTAAACGACTTAAAAGATATTCTCCCGCAAGGATAGGGGGATAAATAGGTGATTGTTCTTTTTGGCAACTTTCCAAACAAGCAATTTCTATATCATCATTAGGATGACAGAAAAAAGCAATAGAATACCGGGATTGCTCCACCCTGTTATCATTGGGAATCATTACCCGATGCTTGGTTGAGCAAAACACATGATTTGTCCACCGTTGGATTAAATCGCCAGTATTGACTATTACAGTATCAGGAATTGTCGGTGCGGCAATCCACTCTCCAGATGCTGTCTGTACTTCCAACCCCCCAACGTCATCTTGGAAAAGTAAGGTAATACTGCCATAATCGGAATGCTTACCAGCACGCACCTGTCCGGGTTTGGGTGGTGTCTGCAATGGGGGATAGTGCAGCAATCGCAAGGTATGATTTTGTTGATTGTGTCTTATGATCAAAAAATCTTCTGGCAATTCCAACGCCAAAGCAAATGCTTGCAGTACGGTGTTTGCAAGTTCTGTGCAACTATCATAAAAGCCGACAATAGAAGCATCTATGTCTACAGCCGCTTGTTTATTTACATTAAACGCCTCTTTCAAGTCGCCTGGTTTATTGGGGTCAAGACGTTCTCTCTCAAGACCAACATAACCCGTGTTACTAAATTCATCATTCCAAGCTTGCTTTTGCTTAACTTCTAAGGGTAAATTGAAGAAATATTTGCTGTGAGTGAATACTTGCCTGATTAGGTCTTTTGATATTCCTGAATTCTGTAAGTACATGAAGCCAATTTCATGGCAAGCTTGATAGATTTGTTTGATCACAGTTTGCCGAGTTATTGTATCGCCATTGGTAAAGGCAGTTAAATCTATTACTGGAATTGTAACCATTTATATATAATTAGAGATTTTGTGTTTTGTTAACAGTAGTATACTTAATACTTAGGTACGGAATTTGACAATGACTCTTGCTCCTTGGCGAAGCGCGATCGCTGATGCACTTGATCGCAACCGCAGCCTTGTTTATGCCCGTTACCTGCAACTAGCAACGGTGCAGGCGAACGGTCGCCCCGCTAATCGTACCCTAGTCTTTCGTGGCTTTCTGGAAGATACAAACCAGCTAAAATTTATCATCGATAGCCGTAGCGCTAAAGCCGACCAGATACAGCAACAACCTTGGACAGAAGTTTGCTGGTACTTCCCCAATACACGAGAACAATTCCGTATTACTGGCTGTTTAACTCTGGTAGGAAATGATGATTCTCACCAGAATTTACAACCAGCCCGCATTTCCATTTGGCAAGAACTGAGTGATGCTGCACGTTTACAGTTTGCTTGGCCCCATCCTGGTAAACCCAGAGTTGAAACCCCAGAAGCTTTTGCACCAGCAGCACCCGACCCCATGCAACCATTGCCTAATTTTTGCCTACTGCTACTCGACCCAGTGCAGGTAGACCATTTAGAATTGCAGGGCGAACCACAAAATAGAAAGTTTTATCACTGCGATGAAAATCAAGAATGGTTTTGTGAAGAAATTAATCCTTAATTTTTTGAAAGGGGAATGAGGAATGGGGAAAATACAGTTCGGTTTTCTTTCACAACATCATCCCTTGAGCAACCTTATTCTGGCTATTTTTCCGCAAGCATTTGTTTCATGAGAACGAGGTATATTTGCTACCGGGTGATGAAGTTGTAATCACCAAAGTGGGTAAACATTCTTGTGCGGCCGGATAGGTTCTTTACAAGTCTATTTGGAATCTGCAAAGTTAGCATTTATAATTTTTATTCCTCACTCCTCACTCTTAACTCCTAACTTTCTTTAAATACCCGCACCATCTAGAAACTGCTGTATTGCCTTATCTCTAAGGTTACACACAGGAACATCTTGTGATAAATCAGCTTGGTTAGAAGCTACACAACCAGTCAAGACAAGAGTTTTTCCAGAAGAGTTGGTGCGCTGAAGAGTTTGTATTTGTTCTTCCAGCGCCTCAATCCGGTCTACTAAAGCACGAATTACTTCAGCTTCTGAATCTGGTAAGTTACTGTGTTCAAGAGGTGCAACCCGGACTCCAGAACGATATATAATCCGTCCAGGCACGCCCACAACAGTACAGTCAGAAGGCACATCCCTGAGAACAACAGACCCAGCGCCAATACGGACATTGTTGCCAATTTGGATATTGCCCAGTACCTTAGCTCCAGCTCCAACTACGACATTTTCACCCACAGTGGGATGGCGCTTGCCACATTCTTTACCAGTACCTCCAAGAGTGACACCTTGATAAATTAGCGTATAGTCTCCCACGATCGCAGTTTCACCAATTACTACACCCATCCCGTGATCAATAAATACACTTTGCCCAATTGCTGCACCAGGATGGATTTCAATTCCAGTCAAAAACCGAGCCAAGTGAGAAATCAGGCGAGGAATAAAGGGAAGACCAACAGTATAAAGCCAGTGAGCCAGCCTATGGAATAGCAAGGCTTGCAAACCAGGGTAACAAAATAAAACTTCCAACCAGTTACGGGCAGCTGGGTCACGTTCAAAGATGATACGAAAGTCAGCACGTAGTATAGATAGCACGAGATAGCACCCTCGGAAAGCACAACAAGCGACTCTCCCATATTATCCTCTCAGGTATTAGGGACTTCCAAATAAAAAAATATTCCAAAACTGACGCAAAAATCCTCTTTATTTCTCTTCTCTGTGTTCTCTGCGTCTCTGTGGTTCGTTTATTTGGATAATTTATTTCTTGGAAATCCCTTACACCTAAAAATTGTGAATGGGGCATTGGGCATTAATCACTTGACTCCTAACTCCTTCCTGTACAGACGCGATTAATCGCGTCTCTACTCCTAACTCCTAACTCAACACTCCCCATCACTACTGCTCCACTGTCAGAGTATAATCACGCTTGACCCCAGGATTAAATGTACCCACCCAAATCCGATATGTACCCCTTTTCCAGTTGCGATCGCTGACGCTAGCATCTTTACTTTTGCCAGTGTCATCACCGCAACGAATTGTCGTTTGACCTGGACCTTGGATCAGTAAAGTGGTGTCGTTGTTGTTGCTATCGACTTGTATTATCAGCTGGGAAAAATCCTTTTCCAAAACCATAATGTGATCTGGAGTGGGATCAGCAAAGCCAATACAGGCTTTTTGATCGCGATCGCGGTTACTTATGGCAGACAATGAGTAAGAACCACCTGTAAACCCCTGCACTCTTCCTTGTGCTGGATCAAAGTTTGTTGATAAATTGAAAGTACCAAAATTTGCTGTCTCTGCTATTACAGGGGTAGCTGTGATGGCGGTAAGTATAGCCAACAGCCAGCCGCCGTGAAACTGAAGTCGGGGGCGACAGTATTTCATAGTAGCCCTCCAACAGGCTTTTAAATTAGTAGTGATATATACATATTCTACTGAAAATTTTTCAGTGAAATTTCAGTTGGTTGTGCCACATTAAAATGTGCCACACTAAAGGGTTTTGAAAGCAGACAGCTAATTGCTAGGCTGTTTCTTGCTATAAACAGCAGCGACAATTTCCCAACTTCTGATTTGAATGTGATTACCTCTGTTAGACGCAGAGTCTTCTCTAAGAGAGAAGACCCTTGACGGACGATTTTGGGTCAGCAGCCAATAACTATCCAAAAATATATCCATTAAATTGTTCTCTTATTTGTTGTGGGTCTGAGAGAAAGCAATCTTGGAAACAAACCTGAATTTTTCTATCTTAGATTTTGACACGTTAGGAATTTTTCAATACTTTGTAGCTCCTAATTTTTCCAGTCCTAACATTTGGACATCGTTTAAATTAGTAACGCCAGAAATATTCATCCCTTGATATGGTTGACCAAGTTCTATAGTGTGAATACTAATATTATTTTTTCCCTCTACCTCCCAAAACTTGATAGTCTGATCTTGGCTACAGCTAATAAGCTTGTTTCCATCATGACTAAATACTATAGACTCTACAGCATGTTTATGACCTTTTAATATCTTGATAGGTCGTACGTCGTTTTCATTCTCGATATCCCACAACGTAACAATGTGATTATGGCCAGCGCTAGCGACAATTGGTTCTTTGGGATGAAAAGCCACAGAAAGTATTTGTTGTTGATCATCCCAAGTATTAAGACATCTTCTAGACTCAACATCCCACAATTTTAGTTTTCTATCAAAATCTCCGCTAACTAACTTATTGCTGTTTGGGCTAAAAGCAATGCTGTGAACTTGGTTTTTATGATGAAACTCATAACTACCTAGATTAACCTGTTCATTCTGGGTATTATTTAAATCTATCAGATGAATAGTTTTATCCCTGCTGCTACTAACCAAGTATTGACCATTTGGACTAAAAGCTAGGGATAGTATTCGGTCACTGTGTTGAGTAAATTCCCGTAATGGTTTAGGATTTTGTACATTACTGAGATTCCATAAAAAGATTTTGTTATCATTGCCTCCGCTAGCTAACATGTCGCGCTTAGGATTAAAAGCAACACATCTAACACGCTTATTATGTCCTGTACAACTAGTAAAGTATTTCCACTCTTCTTTTTCTAACTTCCATAGATAAATATTATTATCTTCACTAGCACTAGCTAAAAGTGTTCCATCTTCATTGAAAGCCACTGACCAAACCCAATCAGTATGCTCAGAAAGGGTTTGAAATGGAATATGTGTGCGTTCCCAGTAATTCCAAAGACGAATTTTATTGTCTTCACCTCCGCAGGCAAAAATATAACCATCTCTACTAAATGCTATTGACCAAATGCGATTAGAGTATCCTCTTAAAGTCTGTTTACATTTCCATTGATTCTTTTCATTATCCCAAAGTTTGATAGTGCGATCATCACCACCGCTTATTAAAAGTTGAGAGTTAGGTTTTTTAGGATTTGGGCAAAATGCTAAACTTCTGATCAAATGTTTATGACCATTGTTGTCCAAGTTGTCTAAGTTAGTAGCAAATTCCCATTCTCTATGAATGGAATTCCACAGACGAATCTTGTGTTCGCTCTGGTTGTTGGAATTTTTATCGATACATCCAACAGCAAGAATATTTCCATCTTGACTAAATGCTAGTGTCCTTACTTGACTAATTTCTGTAGGAGAATCAAATGGCAAAGTTCGGTAAGAATCAGTAGACAACAGTTTGACTTTTCCATCCTCACCTCCGCTAGCAAGAATTTTTCTGTTTTTATTGAAAGCAATACAGCGTATTACTCCTCTATGCATTTTTTTTTGGTACTCTTCTTTCCTATCTACTATGTTCCAAACATGAATATATCCATCCTCAGTGGTCTTCTTGCCACTGCTAGCAAGGAATGTATTACTAATAAAAGTTATACAAGACACATCAATAGCATCTAAATTTAGCAAATCCCTATTACTAATATTAAATACCTTTATCGCTTTATCTCCATCCCCTCCAAATGCCAAAGTATTTCCATCAGGGCTAAATGCTACTGATAATATACGTCTGCTTTCATTCCATGAACCTATCTTTTTAAACTGGAGTTTACCTGAGGAATTGTCAATCTCGAATAATTCAACACGACCATCTTCTGCTCCCCAAGCAAATCGCTGCTTTCCAGCCCTTGAACTAAAAGCAACCGACCAAATTTGATTTCTTCTATGGTTATATAAAAAACAGAGTTCCAAGTTTTCTGTATTATTGACTCGAATTGAGCCATCAGCATCCCCTGTAGCAAAATAACTACCATCAGAACTAAAAGCAATGGAATGAATAGAACTTAATGATTTAGAAAAGCTAGAGTTTTTTAAATCAGAATTTGTAAAATCTACCCCTGTTAAAATAGCATCTTGTAAATCAGCATCCCAAATAGAGATGTTTGATAAATCAAAGTAGCTAAAATCTGTTTGAAGTTTGAGTAACAATAATAAATTTAGAATATTACCTGCTGTGTAATTATTTTTTAATTCTCCTAGTTTTTTCTTATTTAACAAAATATTAATCAAATAATCACCAATTAATTTTTCATCATTACCATTTTCAGAATGTTTTTCTTTCTTTAATTTTTGTCTAATTGTAGTAATATACTCTTTCCTTAATAAGAGTTTTTTAATTCTACCAAATAACTTATTGATTACTATTTCTTTGTTATTAAATACCTCTTTTTTTTGTTGCAAAAACGGAATTTTATTAAAAAATAAAAATTTGCAGGAGAGAATTTCTTTAATTAAAGTATCAATCAGTTTTTCCAGATTTTCATTATCATTAGTTTCTAAGGTATGGTTATATTCATTCTCAATAATTATTTCTATAATTGAATCTTCTAACAAAAATTTTGTTATTGTATCTTCTTGAGAGATTGTTTCTGTTGAATCCCACTTTAATGATTCCAAAGTATGATCATCATTTATACTTCGGGTATCAAATGAGCGCAATTTGCCAATTTTATTCATTTTTACTTCTGATTGTCTAGTTAGAAGGCAATAAAGCTTTATATTTATGTGTTCTTCATCAAGTAAATAGTAAGAATAAGAACGAACTATATCAGGAATGTAGTTTGATTCTTTCTGAGAAAATATAATAGGAATAAACTTGGAATTTTTGCCTTGTCCTTCATAAAGTTCTTGAATGATGTTTTGACTTTCTAATATAACGCCTAAAGATTTGTCATTTTCGCATTTTCTCATAAATCGTTGGTAATATTTTTCAGTGCAAATTAAAAGCACAAAATCAGCCCCCTTTACTTGATTTATCATCCACAATGGCCATCCTTCCAAAGGAAATGCTACATATTGGTCTATCATGCAATCAATACCTGCTTCTCGTAGGCGATTGGAGAGGTTTAGTACTCTCTTTTTATGTTCAGTTGAGTCCCAACTATAGCTAATAAAAACTTTTGGATGATACTCTTGGTTAGTAGATTGTGTATTCATTTCATTTTATTCTTTTACTCAAGACTCAAGATTATAAATTTGTTCCTTCTTTACCTAACTACTGTAAGAAGCTTCATTGGCTTCCATTCATTACTCAATTAATTCAATTACTACCTGACCCATCTTTCTATCATGTAGTACACAAATAGAATGGAAGCACTTTTTTAAGTTTTCTTTAGTACAAATATGCGTTTCTTTTTGCATTGAATTTTTTAGGCGTATATAAGGTAGAAATCAATTATAATACATGCGTACTATATTAGATTTGGACTTTTGAGCCATATCTAACACCTAACACAGTAAATATGCGACTAAATCAGCGTTGTGAGCAGCGCTGGAAACGGACATTTTGCTTAACATATATTAGGGTTAGTTTGTACAGTGCGTAAGTCCGATAAGTGTGGATTTAGTATACCACTGAAACTATGAACCAAGAAATGAAGATTATGCCAAATCTGAAAAATTATAACTTTTTAAATACTTTATATTAATATTTACATAAATATTAATATAAAGTATTTAAATATAAATTAGTAAAAAACAGTGTCCTAACAATATTTTACGGACTACATTTCTGTACTAAAGAATGATATATCTTGCAATGATTACAGTAAGTACCAATGTTAAGTAAAACGGATAAATGGAAAATGATAAACTAGAAGTAAATAATAAATTGACAACATTTATGCCTTTGGGCGGCTTTAGAGCAAAGAGTTTATCGATTGAAATTTCACCATAAGAATGCAACTCTTTTACAAAATCGTTATAAATCTGACGAAAGTTTCGTTCTTGACCTAGATAGTAAGAATCCAAAAGAAAGAAAAGTACTATTGGTATAAGCGATATCCAAGCATAATTAGGCTTGTTCTTATCTGCAATCACCACAATAATTGCTGAAACCAAAGAAATACACCAAGTTTTGCAGTTAGCGCTGTTAGATGCCATACGTGTAATAATTCCCTGCAAAATGTTCAGATAATTCTGCACAGCATCGGACTCAAACGTTACTTTGGGTGGTTGTGACTGTGGACTGGAGTTACTCACTAACTTTTCAACTACTGCTATATGTTCAAAGCGTTGACTAACTTTATTGTAACTGTGACTGTCTATTCAGCTACAGGCATAATGACTGAAAAAAAATACATCTTTTGATTGATATTGAAAGATGTTCATAGCCATATGGATTTTGGATAAAAAGAAGTGTTCGCATAAATTATTCACGAACCAAAAATCAAGGTTCAGCCGTCTCTGCTGTAGGAGGGAAGGTCAGACCAAAGATGGGACGAAAGTTTCATCTTAGGCACTCCCCCATGATTACAGAAGCCCAGCCTTCAGGCGAAGACAAGGCTGGGTAGTTCACCCTTCTGCAGTTGAGCTTTTTTGAAAATCTCACGAATTATTGAGTTTGAAGAAAACACTACCTTTGAGCGATCGCGTGTCAGTGCCATAACTACTGAGTGTGAGCGATCGCAAATTGTTAAAAAAGGGTTTACCTAAGACTTCCACTAACTTGAGAATCGGTACTTGACGCTCTAACAAATTCTGGCTCTTTGTCCAGTCAAGATATATATAGCCTTGGTTTGGTAAGGGAATCGCAGCGATACTATCTTTGAAATTGGGATTGTCAATTATGGAATTATCCTTGGTTGTGAGAATTTTATCCATCGTCTCTAAGTCAGAGGTGAAAATTTCGTAATTTCCTAAAGTTGTATGCAATCCCCGCACTTTTGTTTCAATGCTGAAGGATGCTCCTTCTTTAACATCACTTTTTTTTGTAGCCGTAGTTAACTCTGTCCAAGCGGAGATTTTTTGCTTGTCTATAGTCAGGAGATTAATGCTGAGTCCGTTAGATGAGGCGATCGCATCTAATCGAGTAACACCTTGTTCTACAGCCTCGGATTTTTCCACCACAAAAATCCAATGAGGGGTTGTTTGCTCTTCTGGTAACAATGCTATGGCATATTCCCCCTGTACCCAACTGAAAATATCCTCTGGGAAGTTTATGCCCCAGCGTTTTTGAACATCCGCCAAAGGTTTTGCTAACCGAGAAACCACATCTTCCTTAGAACCATATATAGTTGCTGTTGCTTGTCTCCAAAGTTTGGCTACATCACTGTCACCCAAATTACTTAAATTTGAGCCAGAAATTGTCAAACCTGCGGACGCTGGAATATACTGCAATGCTCCCACAGGTTTAGATAGCGGTGGGGATGGAGGGACAATTTCTGATGAAGTCAGAAAGGTAGTTTCTGCTAGCAATCCTTTGGGGTTTAACGCCAGGGAAATAATTTGGCTGTTATAAAGTTGTTCTGGCAGTTCTAACCCTTGCCATTTTGCCACAATGGGAAGATTCAAGAAAGCTACAGCTAAACCCCCTTTAGGAAGTTGTTTTGTAGCTTTTTCGTATTCGGGAGAGCTAGTCAAATTCAGATCAGGCGCTTGGACGTTATTAATCGCGTCTCGCAACACTTTAGGATCGTTGGCAAACAACACAAAGTCTTCACCAACAACAGCACCAGCAAGCAAGTCCTGCTCTGGTTGAGAATTGTCAGAAATCAGCTTTACGCCTTTGTATTGTTCAACACCTAAGTTTGCTCCAGCTAACGCCCGTTTGGAAAACAATAACTCGACAAACTCGCGGCTTTTCTCCGGTTGCTGGGTTGAGAGTGCTAACAGATACCCTGGTTGCTGTCCGTTTTCTAGATCGCGATCAATATCTAAGGTGGTGATAGCTAATGTAATTTCGTTCCCTAACCAGGGTTGAATGTCTTGTTTGTAATCTATGCCACTTTTGGCGAATAAACTGGTTTTGAGTTTAGATAGTTCCTCTTCTTGCTCCAACGCCTGCAAACGGTCAGGATTCGCCAGTAATGAAACCATTACAGGGGAAAGTTTTGACACGAATATGGCTGCACCAGGCTGGGAGGTAGAAGCAATCAGGTTAGCTGGACTTTTGGCGAAAAACCAGTAAAAGCCAGCGATCGCAATCACTAGCAGTGCGATCGCACCTGCGACGATAAAACCAATAAATGAACGTTGCCTATTCACATTAAACCTTTAATAAAGACGGTTTACAGCCATTTAAGCAGAAAGCTTACCAGGATATATCAGCCTTCTTGAGAATGGATACTCATGCAAAGGCAGAGATTTTCTGTAACCATAAATAGTATTAGGACTCTTTATAGGGAATTCTTTTAGTCAACCCATGAACCAGATTAGTGTAGAAGAACTGGCACAACGTCTTTCTTCTGGTGATGCAAGTATTCAGCTAGTAGATGTACGAGAACCACAAGAATTGGCGATCGCTAGCATTGAGGGCTTTATCAACCTACCCCTGAGTCAATTTGCCGAATGGGGAGATCAAGTCCCTAACCTCTTCAATCCCCAAGCTGAAACCCTTGTGTTATGCCACCACGGCATCCGCTCTGCCCAGATGTGCCAGTGGTTGATTGCTCAAGGTTTTACAAATGTGCAAAATATTTCGGGTGGTATTGATGCTTACTCCCTCTTAGTAGACCATTCAATTCCCCAGTATTAGCTTGTGTTTAGGTGCATTACTCAGATGGAACTCACTCTTCCATCTGGCTTTTGCTATTGTGAAAACAGCAGTAGATAAGTTTAGGGGCTTGCCACTTACGGAACTTTTCTACCCCAATTTTTGCGGCGATGCCGCGAAAATACGTATCCAATAATACTTTTATGAGTGTAGAATTATGCAAATATAAGTCGAAAAAGGATGTTCTTAATTCTAACTCTTAGCTTTTGCTGCAAAAGCCTAAATTCTGTTTGGAGCGCACTTTTAAAGAGTGGTGTATGTAAACCTTAAAATTAATTATCACAAGATAATTGTATAATTTATGATCTTAATTAATTATTAATATTCTTTGTTTTCGATCAAATCAACGAATTTTTCCAGAGTTTGATTAAAATTTGCCTTTAGCAAAACATACCCTATGGAAGTCCAGTTAACAAATCGACAACAGCATATACTTTGGGCAACGGTACGTCACTACATTGCTACAGCAGAGCCTGTTGGTTCAAAGGCTTTGGTCGAAGAGTACGACCTGGGTGTAAGTTCAGCCACAATTCGCAATGTGATGGGCGTTTTAGAAAAGTCTGGATTACTCTACCAACCACACGCCTCAGCCGGACGAATACCTTCAGACTCAGGCTATCGCATTTATGTTGACCAGCTAATCACACCTTCTCTGCGAGACCCGACGCGAACAGAAACTTTAGGACGAGAAGTAGAGGTGGCACTTCAAAAGCGCCTCCAGTGGGAAGATTGGAGTTTAGAAACCCTACTGCAAGGAGCCGCACAAATTTTAGCAACCTTAAGTGGTTGCATTAGCTTGATTACGATGCCGCAAACAACTACAGCGCTATTGCGACATCTGCAATTAGTGCAAATTGAAGCGGGGCGGATCATGTTAATTGTAGTCACCAATGGTTATGAGACACATTCCAAGTTGATGGATTTGTCGCCAACACCAGAGGAAACAGAACGGGATTCAGAGGTTATTGATCGCGAGTTGCAGATTGTTTCTAACTTTTTGAATAGCCACTTGCGGGGGCGAAGTCTGTTGGAATTAGCCAACCTCAACTGGAGCGAACTAGATCAGGAGTTCCAACGCTACGGGGAATTCTTGAAAAATTCAGTTGCAGAATTGACTCGTCGCACTCTTGCGCCAACTGCGACACAAATTATGGTTCGGGGTGTGTCAGAAGTTTTGCGCCAGCCGGAATTTTCCCAGTTACAGCAGGTACAAACGATTATCCACCTGCTGGAAGAAGAACAAGACCAACTATGGCGATTAATATTTGAGGAACCAGAGCCTGAGGATGTGGGTAAGTCAAAGGTAACGGTTCGCATTGGCGCAGAAAATCCTCTAGAACCGATACGTACCTGTACCTTAATTTCTTCCACCTATCGCCGAGGTTCAATACCAGTAGGAAGTGTGGGAGTTTTGGGGCCAACGCGTCTAGATTATGAAAGTGCGATCGCAGTCGTGGCATCTGCTGCTGATTATCTCTCAGAAGCTTTCAGTTATTTCAATCCTTAAGGTGATGTTTAGGGACAAGCTGCTACGAGTATAGGCAAGTGAACAATACCATTGCAGGCAGATAGCCCAATTTGTAGCGGCACAATCAATAATTAATACTACTTAAATCTTTCATGATTAGAAAAATTGCCTTTGGCGTGCTGTGGCTGGGATTCATTGTCTATGCTTTTTTCCTCGCTCCTCCTGAGCAACCCGGTACATTCGAGTTAATTAAAAACCTTTCTAGTGGTCAGTAGCAAGGCGTTAACCCGTTAGTCATAGCACTATTGAACCTCATGGGTATCTGGCCTCTCATCTACAGTGCAGTAGTGTTTATTGACGGTAGAGGGCAAAAAATACCTGCTTGGCTATTTGCGATCGCCTCTTTCGCAGTTGGAATCCGCAGTTTTTCTGGTTAATAGCGTTGATACCGCTATTCGGCCCATTGATTTATTTATCTGTGCGTCCACCTTTACAAGAAGTGGGTGTAGAGTCAATATTCAAAGCCAGCAGCGAATTGAAGAATAAAGTGCTTTTTTCGCAATCCAAAATCTAAAATCTAAAATGGTATTACCCAAAATCCCCTTTTTCAGTAGATCGGGGATTTTCTATTGCGGGTGCGTAAATCCCAAGAGAAAATTTTTTTCTAAAAGTACTTTACAAAACGCAATAAATCCTTTAAGATGTGTAACAGGTAGTCAAACTTACCTAATTCATTCGCAAATAATCGCATTTATAAAACAATGACAACAACCATTCAACGTCGCGAAAGCGCCAACGTATGGGATCGATTCTGTGAGTGGATCACCAGCACCAACAACCGGATCTACATCGGTTGGTTCGGCGTAGTGATGATCCCCACCC
>NZ_JBALDG010000060.1:0-91850 GCF_036917195.1 Nostoc sp. | reverse complement strand
GGTCGTTTCTTTCATCAGGCTTTTATAACGTAAAAGCTAATCTAGTTAAGCATTATACCTTTTTTTGTCTTTTACTTTTGTTTAAGTCCCGTTAGTCTGAATACTCAACAGTTAACAGGTAATGGTTTTGGGTATTCTACATCGAGGGGAAACTATTCTAATCCGTTTTTCGCTAGTTTCTTGCCAACACCAAGTTATTTAGAGGTTTTTTCTGCGCCACCACTGACACCAGGTTTTGAAAATTTTGGGACAGAAGATAGTGAGTTACCTATTAGTTTTTCTGCAACCATAATCACCGTACCTGAACCCACCTCTATCCTTAGCTTACTTGCCCTCGCTACTCTCGGTGCCCCTTCAGCACTCAAACGTAATAAGCCATCCAAATTAAATGAGAAGAAGCTTGAAAAACTTTCCTAAAACCATCAATAAAAAGCGTTATTGCACAAATAGGGCAAAACATTAAGCTCATCGCACCCTTAAAAGGAGTGGGTAATCGAGCGCCGACTTTCTAGAAATTTTGCTTATATCTATTCCACTTTACATCACTTTGCCTTGAATGATGAAGGTGAAAGCAGTCTATTCGATTTAGGTCTAACGAATACTGAATTTTATTAGTGGGATAACTTTTTGATTGGTTTATTCTAAGAACAACAATTAGTTAGCTCATTTACATCTGTTTGAAATATCTTAATCTAAAAAAAGGTATTTTTCCTCTAGCTGGTGGGATAATTCTAAATTGTTATTGACATAACAATTTTAATGCGGTAGACTAGTACATTGTTTAAAGCGTATTGATTGCTGCACTAGGCTACAAGTATATCAATAACATTGGTAGCTGATATTGCCTACGTAATGCCTAGTTGCGACTTTTTTGTTGTTTATTAATGAGGTGAACATGGCCAAGCGCCGTAACCCGAAAAAAGAAAAGGCGCTACGGAACCAGGCGTATGCCAGAAAGTTTCGTAAACGGACTACTACAGGAAGAATGCAGAGAAGGTTCCAACAAAGACCACCAAAGAGTGAAGAAGAAGAAGGCGCAGCAGCAGCTGACACTGAATAAGTTGTCTGCTTAAATCCTTGTTATTTAGATTATTTATTTTTTAGGGCGTACATTTGTACGCCCTTATTTATTACTCGACAGCAATTTGAGCGCGGGCGGCTATGAGTGCTTTACTTACCTGTACAAAGCCAGTACCACCGTAACTATTACGGGCTGCCACAACTTGACGGGGGGATATCGCCTCATAAATATCTGCTGCAAATGCCGGATGTAGTTCTTGCCACTCTTCCAATTTCAAATCTTTTAGGAGTTTACCTGCGGCAATACTAGTTTTTACCACCTTACCCACAAGGTTGTAAGCTTCGCGGAAAGGGACGCCCCGTGCTGCCAAATAATCTGCTACATCGGTAGCATTGGAAAAATCTTCCGCCACAGCTTCTGCTAACCGCTGGGTACGAAATTCCAAGCCTTCCCTGAGCAAAATCGTCATCGCTTCTAGAGAGGCTTTGACTGTGTTGACACTATCAAATAGACCTTCTTTATCTTCTTGCAGGTCTTTGTTATATGCCAAGGGTAGCCCCTTCATAATCACTAACATCGCCTGAAGATGACCGAATACACGTCCCGTTTTCCCCCGCACCAATTCTGGTACATCGGGGTTTTTCTTTTGGGGCATAATACTGGAACCCGTGGCACAGCTATCTTTGAGGGTGACAAAGCGGAATTCTTCAGATGACCAAAGAATGACTTCTTCTGCAAGGCGGCTGAGGTGAACCATAATCAAGCTAGCAGCACACAAGAATTCGATCGCAAAATCGCGATCGCTCACTCCATCAAGGCTATTAGCATAAATATCCTCAAAATCCAAGAGTTTGGCTGTGTAGTGGCGATCAATCGGGAAAGTCGTTCCCGCTAAAGCACCGCACCCCAAAGGTGAGATATTCACGCGACGAGAAACATCTCCTAAGCGTTCCCAGTCGCGTTGCGCCATTTGAAAGTATGCCAAGAGGTGGTGAGCTAAACTCAGGGGTTGGGCGCGTTGTAGGTGAGTATAGCCAGGAATCAGGGTTTCAACGTGCTTTTGGGCTATATCCAGTAAAACACCTTGAAATTCCCGCAATTCGCTTTTGATTTGTTGGATTTGGTCGCGCAGGTAGAGTCTGGTATCGGTGCCAACTTGGTCATTACGCGATCGCGCCGTATGCAGCTTTTTACCCACATCGCCGACAATTTCTGTTAGTCGTCGTTCAACTGCAAAATGTACGTCTTCAGCATCGACACCAGGCTGAAATTTACCTTGGCGGTACTCTTGGCGAATTTGTTCTAAACCTGCAACCAGTTGCTCTCCTTCTTCTTGGGAGATAATGCCCGTGTGAGCAAGCATTTTGGCATGAGCTTGAGAACCAGTGAGGTCATATTCTATTAATTCAATATCAAAACCTATACTGGCATTAAAACGAGCGATCGCTGGATGCAACGCTGATTCAAACCGCTGGCTCCAAGTTTGTTTTTCGGTCATAAATTATCAAGAAAGGGGCATCAATTTTAGATTTTGGATTCATGATTAATCCAAAATCTAAAATTCAAAATTACTTTAACCGTAGCTAGTTAGATTCCGAATCATATAGCCAATGACTAAACCAATCAACAATGCCCACGCTTGACCTGTTTGTATAAAGTGGCTCCAAGCTTTTTGCATCTGACCCATAACGTTTGGATCGGTGATTGTTGGTGCTACTGCTGTCCAATTTACAGGCAAATGCCAAAGTAACTGAGATGTCAAATCGCTGTAATTGCTCATCTTTGGTGATTAAGAAGTTAGGGGTGGCAAATTTCAGCATCAGTTTATTATTTACATTAATTACTGATATTTACTGAAATATTTGGATATAACTTCAATGTCTTAACTCAAGATGCAGCCGATGCCAACCGCAATTTCTCGGCAGTCCGCAAAATCTGCCCCGCCAAAACTGCTGCACCAAAACCATTATCGATATTTACTACGCCTACTCCCGCTGCACAAGAGTTAAGCATTGTCAATAAAGGTGCTAAACCACCAAAACTTGCGCCATAACCAATGCTAGTGGGTACGGCAATCACGGGACAACTCGCTAAACCTGCAACAACGCTGGGTAAAGCGCCTTCCATCCCCGCCACGACAATCAACACCGATGCTGATTCAATCAGGTGGCGGTTACTCAGCAAACGGTGAATCCCAGCAACACCAACATCCCAGAGGCGCTGGACGCGAAAACCAGAAAGTTCAGCAGTGACAGCAGCTTCTTCGGCAACGGGTAAATCGGCGGTACCAGCAGAAAGAATGCCAATTTCACCCCAGAATTGTGGTTCGATAATAGGAGGAGCGATCGCACAAATTCGCGCCGATTCGTAATATCGCAAACCGCTAACTCTTGATTGCAGTGCGGCATAAACTGCCGGTTCAATGCGAGTTGCCATCACCACCGGGTTGCGAAGGCGCATCACCTCCATAATTTGAGCAATTTGTTCGGGAGTTTTACCAGGGCCCCAAATTACTTCTGGGAAACCAGTTCTTAGCTGGCGATGATGGTCAATTTTGGCAAACTCCCCCACAGATTCATAAGCTAAATCTTTGAGTGAGTCTAATGCCGTATCTGGCGTAACTTTACCATTGGCAACCGCTTCTAAGAGCGATCGCAAGGTTTTTTCATCGGTCATGATAAGGATGATAAGGAGGATGAGGCAGATGAGGCAGATGAGGGGACAAGGGGAATAACCATGCCCAATGCCCAATACCCAATGACTAATCGGTTACTTTGAGTTCGTAGAGATTCCAGAATGGGCCACCAAGAGCAGTATATTGAATTCCTTGGAAGCGATCGCGCACTGCTTGCAGATTCAACCTCTCCACTAAATGAATAAACGGCAACTGTTCTGAGGCGATGCGCTGATATTCGTAATAAATCTCCTTGCGCTTGTTTTCATCCAATGCCTGTGCGCCTTTAATGTAAAGGCTGTCAATTTCCTTTTCCCAGTCGGAAACTTTCCAGCCAGTTATGGGTGGATCTCCCGGTTGTGGTCCCAAATTAAATGCGTGCGATGCACCGGCAATTCTCCAGATATTGCTAGCGCCGTGGGGTTCAATACCGCCTCCAGCAAATCCTCCCAGGTAACAATCCCAATTCTGCGTAACTTTGAGTTTTTCTAGATAAGAATTGAAGCTGAGAATTTGCAAATCTACTTGAATCCCAATATTAGCTAGATCCCGTCTGATTTGAGATGCCATATCTCCTCTAACTTTTCTTTCCGAATTCGTTAAGAGTGTAAATCTGACTTGGTTGCCATCAGCATCGACAAGTTGATTTTGAGCATTATATTTGAACCCAGTTTGTAACAGTAATTTCTTAGACTTATCTGGCTCGTAATTATAGACCTTTAAACCTTTTTCTGGAGGTAGAAAGTAGGGACTTTTGACATAAACAAATGAATTTTGTAGTTCACCCAGTCCTCGATAAGCATTTATTTTCATCGTTTCTCGGTCGAGTGCATAGGCGATAGCCTGCCTGAATTCTTTTTTATTAAACCAGTTAGATTTAATTGGGTCTACGAAAGGTTTACCCTGAGAATTCTTAGCTTTACTAAGATTGAAAGCAATAAAACTCGTACTTGTATCTGGACCACCGTTATAAATTTTAAACTTTGCCCGTTTTTCTTCTCGCTTCAGCAAACTAAAACCTTCAGGAGGAACTTCTAAATCATCCAACTGCCCAGAGCGAAAACTAATCAATTGGTTTTCAGTAGATTCAATAATTTGCCAAACAATTCGCTCAATGTAAGGCTGAGGATTATTCTGAGTATCTTTGCGCCAGTAGTATGGATTACGCCGAAATATAACTCGCTGACTGGAAACATAACTTTCCATTACATAGGGACCGTTGCCAACAATTTGTTTAGGATCTGTGCCTGTTCCCCATATTGAGAGAAACTTAGAATTTTTATCAGATCCAGTTGTACGAACTGCTTCCTGTAGAACATGGGCAGGCATAATTGGGATGCCGCCTACATATCTTAAAAAAGGAGCAAACGGTTCCAGTATGCTAAATTCAACCCGACGCTCATCAATTTTTTTCACCTTTGGCAAACTGCCCTTCTCGCCAATTCTTAGGGCATCTTTGGTAGAGGTGGGAATTTTAGGATTGAGGTAAATTTCATTATAAGTAAAGACAACATCATCAGCAGTCATTGGCTGACCATCTGACCACTTAATTCCTGAGCGCAGGGTGATCACAATCCGCTGACCATCTTCAGAAACTTCCCAGGCTTCTGCTAGAGCAGGCTCTAATTTTGTGGTTACAGGATTCTCATTAATCAATGAGTCATAAAGGAAGCCAAAAACGCTATATGCCGACTCATTCAGAGCATAGTTGAAAGTTGAAGGCTCACTCAAAACTGCGGTGACAAGTTGCGGCACTTGAGCAGCTGCGCTCTTGAAGTTAGCTGGATTGCAGGCGGTAACTGTAAGTGCAATTGCTGAAGTCAGAATTAATGTTAGCCAAAAATGTTTAATTGCTAGAAATATTTTTTTAAAAAATCTCATAATTTCAAATTTATTTCCATCTTAATCAGTCTTTAATATCTTAATCAGAGGCTAAAAGAAAATTTCCTCTGAAGCAATTAGCAAGACAACAGCATAAGCACATATACCTTCTTCACGTCCAACGGGGCCTAATTTTTCATTAGTGGTAGCTTTGATGCCAATTTGATTTGGTTGTAATTCTAAAACCGCCGCTAGTTTATCGCGCATATTGTGAATATGCGGTTTTAATTTTGGACGTTCTGCTACTACTACCGAGTCAATATTTCCCACCTGCCAACCTTGATCTCGAATCAGTTGATGTACTTGAGTTAATAGTACTAAACTATCTGCTCCCGCCCATTTAGGATCACTAGGGGGAAAATAATGACCAATATCCCCCAAAGATAATGCCCCAAGCATCGCATCCATAATTGCATGGGTCAGTACATCAGCGTCACTGTGACCTAATAAACCCAGTTCATGAGGAATTTGAATTCCGCCTAAAATCAAAGCGCGATCGCTTACCAATTGATGAATATCGTAGCCGTTACCAATCCGAATTTTTGTCATTTGTTATTTATTATTGGAAATTGTTTAGTAGTTATTTTCAATCTCCTTAATCTTCCCCTGCTTCTCCTGGTTACTGAGCTTGTCCTGAGCATCTCGGCTTCTCTACGAGACGCTGCGCGAACGCTCAATGGAGCCGTAGCCGTAAAGCCTACGGCATAGCTACGCTTAGGGCGCAGCCTCTCCAAGAGTTGGGCGCAGTCGTAAAGCCTGCGGCATAGCTACGCTTAGGGCGCAGCCTCTCCAAGAGTTGTATGCTCCTCCTGCTCCAATTTTTTCAAAAGATCAGGGCGGCGATCACGGGTTTTTTGAATTTGTTGTTCGTAACGCCACCGGGCGATCGCTGCGTGATTTCCACTGAGCAATACATCAGGCACTTTCAAACCACGAAAATTGGCAGGACGAGTATATTGGGGATAGTCCAACAACCCCTCCTCAAAACTTTCTGCTGTCAAAGACTCTGTTTTGGCAACGGTTCCTGGTATTAGTCGCACTACGCCATTAATCAAAGCCATTGCTGGAATTTCGCCGCCAGTCAGAATAAAATCGCCTAAAGATACTTCCCGAGTTACTAAATGCAGCACCCTCTCATCCACTCCTTCGTAATGCCCGCAAATAACTACTAACTGGTCATAATTTGTCACCAATTCTTTCAAAAGAGGTTGATTAATTGTTTGACCCTGTGGACTCATCAAAATTATTTCTCTTCGGGGTAGAGTTGGCAGCGACTCCACAGCGGTAAAAATAGGTTCTGGCTTCATTAGCATCCCTACACCACCGCCGTAGGGTTCATCATCCACCTTCCGGTGTTTGTCAGTGGTAAAGTCCCGTGGATTAATCAGATGCACTTGGGCAATCTGTTTGGCTAAGGCTTTACTCAGTAACCCAGAATTGAGAACAGAGTTAAAACAGTCAGGAAAAAGTGTAACTATATCAAAGCGCACAGTTATTCGTATTCGAGGACACTAATCTTAAATTTGGATGTCTAGCAAACACCGCCAAGCCAAGGTCGAGTCAAACTCCAGTTAAACTTTATCAATAGTATCTAAAACTACCAGGCCTCTTGGATTTTAGATGGGATCAAAAGTTTTTCTAATTACTTAATTTATGTTTAAATGTTGTCACAAGTACATTTAAATTAATAATCATATCAAGTTAACAACTTCCAGGATGCATCGAGCCAGCCTCAGAAAAAAGCATAGTCTTAACTGCTCGTCCCCAGCCCCAGAGGAGGAATCTAGCCCCTTAAAGACTATTTTGCCCTGCTGCAAGTGGACAGGTGAAAAACAAGGCTCTGGCTTTGAGGGATGGGAACGAAGACGTTTAGACTGAGGCAACGCGAGCGTTAAGCGAGAATTTGGAGAGTGGCTGACTCAGTTCTAAACTTCCAAAAAGTGTCCTCTCAAAGAAGCAAAGCGCAAAAATCATGGCTGCAACTGATCCTTGTTAAATTCACCTGAAGTTGTTGACAGGAGAAACAAAATGCCGCAATTACAAGCTAAATCGCTGGAAATGAGGACACCCCAAGCAACTAAAACCGCCGTTCTGGTTATCGGAGGCGCAGAAGACAAAGTTCATGGGCGCGAAATCCTACGAACTTTTTTTGGACGTGCTGGTGCTAGTAAGGCTTATATTACAATTATTCCATCTGCCTCTCGCGAACCCGCTATCATCGGTGGTCGGTATATTCGCATTTTTGAAGAAATGGGTGCCCAGAAGGTAGAGATTTTAGACATCCGCGAACGGGAACAGTGTGAAGCCTCCCAAATCAAGGCATCCTTAGAAGCCTGTAGTGGGGTATTTTTGACAGGAGGAGACCAGCTGCGTCTCTGTGGCGTATTGGCAGATACGCCAGCAATGGAAATTATTCGGCAGCGAGTCAGGGCGGGGCAACTTACCTTAGCAGGCACCAGTGCCGGAGCGGCAGTGATGGGGCATCATATGATTGCTGGCGGCGGTAGTGGAGAGACGCCAAATCGTTCCCTAGTCGATATGGCAACGGGTTTAGGATTTATTCCGGAAGTAATCGTTGACCAACACTTTCACAACCGGAATCGCATGGGGCGACTGATTAGTGCGATCGCAGCTCATCCCGATCGCTTAGGTATTGGCATTGACGAAGATACTTGTGCAGTGTTTGAACGTGATGGTTGGCTACAAGTTATGGGTAAAGGCAGTGTCACCATTGTTGATCCCACTGAACTCACCCACACTAACGAACCCCATGTTGGTGCTAATGAACCGCTAACCGTGCATAATTTACGTCTGCATATCCTCAGCTATGGCGATCGCTTCCACTTGTACCAGCGCACTGTATTGCCTGCTGTACATCGAATCTCCAGCTGACGGGATAGAGTATCTGAGGTTACACTGAGTTGACCGCAAATTTTAGATTTTGGATTTTGCGAAAAGTTGTAAGGAGGAGCCACTGCGTTGCACGGGTTAAGAACGTTGTTGCAAGTGGTGAACCAGCGCTGCAAGAAGGTTTCCTTCTGTAGGCGACTGGTGAACCCGAAGGGCGTTGGTTTCTCTCCATAGCAAACTTTTCAAGACGGATTTCAGATTCAAAGAGCTTTTCGGCAAATGCCGCTAGAAAGTAGGCAAAACAAATCAAAAAAACCTCAAACTGGTTAACGCTACGCTATCGTCAATCTAAAATTCCCACAGCTAAGTACCCTAATTGTCTCTTTCAATCCAAAATCATAAATCTAAAATCCAAAATCGGTTGACCGCACATTTATTTCTTATTGTAGAAAAATAATGAGAATACTATGTAAAAAGAAAAAACTGTTTGTAATGAACAGTTTAGCGGTCAATTCCAGTAAGAAACTAGAATTTTGGTTCCGAATCTCCATCTACCTATTCCCATGAGAATCCTCAAGATCCAGACCTTACGCGGCCCAAACTATTGGAGCATTCGACGCCACAAGCTGATCGTCATGCGCCTCGATTTAGAAACCCTTGGTGAGACGCCCTCGAATGAAATCCCTGGCTTTTATGAAGGATTAGTTGAGGCGCTGCCGAGTCTGGAGGGTCACTATTGTTCGCCTGGCTGTCGTGGTGGTTTTCTGATGCGAGTCAAAGAAGGCACTATGCTCGGCCACGTTGTGGAACACGTAGCCTTAGAACTCCAGGAATTAGCTGGAATGAATGTCGGCTTTGGTCGCACCCGCGAAACTGCCACACCCGGAATTTACCAAGTAGTGATCGAGTACCTGAATGAGGAAGCGGGACGCTACGCTGGACGAGCCGCGGTGCGGTTATGCCAGAGTATCGTTGATCGAGGCCGTTATCCCAAGGCAGAATTAGAGCAAGATATCCAAGACCTGAAAGAGTTTACCCGTGATGCTTCTTTAGGCCCTTCCACTGAAGCGATCGTCAAAGAAGCAGAAAAAAGAGGTATTCCCTGGATGTCTCTGGAAGCCCGCTTTCTGATTCAGCTGGGCTACGGCGTGAACCAGAAGCGGATGCAGGCCACAATGACGGACAACACCAGCATTCTGGGCGTAGAACTAGCTTGCGATAAAGAAGCCACTAAACGCATCCTCGGTGCCGCTGGTGTGCCAGTACCTAAAGGTACAGTAATCAACTTCTTAGACGATTTGGAACAAGCCATTGAATACGTTGGCGGCTATCCCATCGTCATCAAGCCCGTGGATGGCAATCATGGACGTGGGATCACCATTGATATCAGAACTTGGGAAGAAGCTGAAGCCGGATACGAAGCTGCTAGACAAGTTTCCCGGTCAATTATTGTCGAAAGATATTACCTTGGACGCGACCACAGGGTACTGGTAGTAAATGGCAAAGTAGTAGCAGTAGCCGAACGCGTTCCGGCTCATGTGATTGGCAACGGCAGATCGACCATTGCCGAACTGATTGAAGAAACAAACCTTGACCCAAATCGCGGTGAAGGACATGATAATGTCCTAACCAAGATTGAATTAGACCGCACCAGCTACCAGCTGCTAGAAAGGCAAGGTTATACCCTAAATAGCGTGCCACCAAAAGGAACCCTTTGTTATCTCAGAGCAACGGCAAACTTAAGTACAGGTGGTAGTGCCGTAGACCGTACCGATGAAATTCACCCAGAAAATCTCTGGTTGGCACAACGGGTAGTCAAGATTATTGGTTTGGATATCGCCGGACTGGATATCGTCACCACAGATATTGGTCGTCCGTTGCGGGAAGTGGATGGGGTGATTGTCGAAGTTAATGCCGCTCCCGGTTTCCGAATGCACGTCGCCCCAAGCGTGGGTATCCCCCGCAACGTCGCCGGTGCAGTCATGGATATGCTATTTCCTAACGAGCAATCTAGCCAAATTCCAATCCTCAGCGTTACTGGTACTAATGGCAAAACCACTACTACCCGACTACTAGCACATATTTATAAACAGACAGGGAAGGTAGTAGGTTATACTACGACCGATGGAACATACATCGGTGATTATTTAGTAGAAGCTGGCGATAACACAGGCCCCCAAAGTGCCCACCTCATCCTTCAAGATCCCACAGTGGAAGTAGCGGTACTGGAAACGGCTCGCGGTGGAATTCTCCGTTCTGGATTGGGTTTTGAAGCAGCAAATGTGGGGGTGGTATTGAATGTAGCCTCTGACCACTTAGGAATAGGTGATATAGATACCATTGAGCAGTTAGCTAACCTCAAGAGCGTAGTAGCGGAAGCTATATTCCCTGATGGCTACGCGGTACTTAACGCCGACGATCGCCGCGTCGCCGCTATGTCAGAAAAAACTAAAGCTAATATTGCTTACTTCACAATGAACCTCGACTCGGAATTGGTGCGAAAGCACATCCAAAAGGGCGGAGTAGCGGCAGTATATGAAAATGGTTATTTGTCAATTGTTAAAGGTGATTGGACACACCGCATAGAAAGAGCAGAAAATATACCTTTAACAATGGGCGGACGTGCACCGTTTATGATTGCCAACGCTTTAGCAGCAAGTTTGGCAGCATTCGTACAAAACGTCACGATTGAGCAGATTCGTGCTGGTTTGAAGACCTTCCGGGCTTCAGTTAGTCAAACGCCAGGACGAATGAATTTATTTAATTTAGGAAACTACCACGCTTTGGTAGATTATGCCCACAACGCAGCCAGTTACGAAGCTGTAGGTTCCTTTGTTCGCAACTGGACTACAGGACAACGGATTGGCGTAATTGGTGGGCCCGGCGATCGCCGCGACGAAGACTTTGTTACTTTGGGCAAATTAGCAGCGCAAATTTTTGATTACATCATTGTCAAAGAAGACGATGACACACGGGGACGCCAACGGGGTTCAGCCGTCCAGTTGATTATTCAAGGCATCACCCAAGTTAAACCGGATAGCCGCTATGAATCAATTATGGATGAAACTCAAGCGATAAATAAAGGCTTAGATATGGCTCCTAATAACAGTCTGGTAGTAATTTTGCCAGAAAGCGTCACTAGGGCTATTAAGTTAATTAGGGCGCGTGGTATAGTCAAAGAAGAGACACATCAACCAAATCCTGGCACAACTGCCATCGATTCCCAAAATGGGATCGCACCTTCTTCTGTTGTTAATACACTCCTGTAGTAGCAGAAGACAGCGCTGGTTCCCCAACGCACTGCCTCCTCCTGACTCCTATATTCTGACTACTTTAATTATTGTTTTTCTTGTTCCGAATTGGTTTCGTCACTGGGAGTTTTCATCTCCTCCTTAAAACCTCGTAGGGTTTTGCCCAGTGCGGTTCCCAGTTCGGGAATTTTTTTGGGGCCAAAAATTAGAACAGCGACTATGGCAATTACACCGATTTCTGGCCATCCCAGTCCAAACATATAAATTTCCTCTAAGGCATCTTTAATTAAATATAGACATTGATGGCTCAAATCCGATGAGTTCGCCACTGATAAGCGCTCGACAATTTTAAAATACTGGTATATACCTCTACTATGAAACTTAATTTCAAGTGTGCAAGTTGTCGCATCGTAACCAACACTTTGTAAATCGCTTCAGCTAACTCGTGTTCGTAGAATTCTTTATTCCTATAGAAAAATAAATGTCAGGTAAAATTACTCACCTGACAGTTCATCTTGAACTAATGCACTAGTCTTTAACCTTTAGTCGCCTGCGGGTCATTGCCATAGCTGTTACGCTCTCGAATTTGCCCTTCTCGGTTATGTATTAATAATTCAGACTGCTGATTAATAGCAATCTCACGCCCTTTCTCAATGGCCTCTTGTTGGGTGTGGAATATTTTAGTAGCCTTACTAGCACCCTCAGACTTAACTGCCCAACCTTCAGAGTGAGGGACGATATGTTGGTTTTTACCTTTAGACATTAGTGATATTGATTATACTTAACTACTTTTACACCTTAACACAATCTTTACTAATGTAAATATCTTGTAATAGAAACAATATTAAATAGTTATTGAATAATTGTTATTCTTTGAAAATTAACTTTTAAAATTATTATCTATCAAAAGTCATTTTAATTTAGATTTCAATATTAATACCTTTTTCTTGAGGAGTTGAAACTATCTCTACACGACGGACAATTTGATGCTCGTCAATAAATAAAGGAGCATTTTCTTCAAATCTCAGTTTTGAGCTTATGATGTAGTCTTCATCAATCTCAAAAGCTAACCAGCGTTTTTGTAAAGTTTCTGCAACTCGACCTGTGATATTAGAACCAGCAAAAGGTTCTAAAACAATATAGACGCAACTAACTTCTAATTGGATTGGTAATTGGCAAACCTAACCAATCACTTAATTCATGAGCTAGCCATTCCAGTTCCGCTTCAGACTTAATAGCACCACCAATACCACCAAATTGATATTTTTTTACTCCTACCCAAATATCCAATTGTGCTGGAACGGCAATTCTAGTGCCTTCAGAGTCTTTAGTAAAATGTTTGGGAATGTAAACCAACTTAGTAATACTTTGTCTTGGTGATGCACGGGGACGATAAAATTTCCAAGCAAACAACTCCCAGGTTAGGGTAATTTGTTCTGGATTCAGGCGTAAGCAGGTGCGTCCAAATAAATGAAAGAGAAATTTATACATCATCATAAAGCCAGCACCCCAAAAGGGAAGTGAGAATAAGGTAAAGGGGATGTTGACAGGAAAAGGTACCGAGAGGGCACCAATTGTCCAAAAGAGGATAAATGAATTCCAGACGATCGCAAATAAACCTGTGGATAATATTGATGGATGAAAACCATCTGGTGGAACGATAATTTCTAGAGAATCCCAATTTTTCGTTAATTGAATCTTACTCCCATCTGGTTTGCCAACAATTAAAGTAGGCAAGTTTGTCGGTTGTGGTTTCTCCAAGGCTGTGATCGCACCAGCAGCAGAACTAAAACGCCGTTCTAAACTGGGTTCAATCATCCACTTTAGCCAATTGCTAAAGGTGGGACTCAGATTAGCCACTTGTTCAAACTGAATGCGAAAATCCTTCTGGGGTAAATCGGCTGGGTAAGTACCCGTCACTAAATAAATTAAAGTTGCGCCTAAACTATAAATGTCAGAGGCAGGAACGGTACGCCCACCAAATTGCTCCTGTGGCATATATCCATAAGTTCCCACCACAGTTTTTGTGCCGCTTTCTGTGGCCAGGACAGTTTGCACTGAACCAAAATCTACCAGGTAAACTTGACCAACAGTATTACCAGAACATTCTCCCAATAAAATATTGCTAGGCTTAATATCACGGTGGATAACAGGCGGATACAGCCCATGTAGGTAAATGAGAATTTCTAAAACTGCCTTGGCTATTAGTTTGATTTCTGCTTCTGTAAAAGTCCGTCCAGTTTGTAAATATTGCTCTAAAGTTTGGGCGGGGATATAAGTTTGTACTAGGGCAAATCCTTTGATGGTCGGTGAATTTACCTCAAAATAGTCTAAATAGCGAGGTATTAAGGGATGTGATAAAGATTTTAGAGTCTCAGCTTCCCGCTCAAACAACTTGAGTGAATCCCATTCAAAGTCACCACCAAAAGAGAGTAACTTAATGACAACTAATTCCTGAGTTTTCAAATCACGAGCTAACAACGTCCGCCGCCCTGCTTTTTTTCCTAATAGCTGCTGAACTTCGTAGTGATCGCCTAATATTTCGCCAATCATTATGGTTTCTGATAACGCTGCGGTTGAAAAGTTTTTATAGCTTATGGCTTTTCAGTTTGGCAAACCGATATCTTTAGTATAATTGCGTAGTTCTATGCCCTCCCAACTTTGGCCTTATATTACCCCTGGTATTCCCGATGATTTATTCGAGCACTTGCCAGGAATTCCCCTGAGCCAGCGAGAAGTCCGACTACTGTTAATTGCCCAACTGCGACTAAAATCAGATTCTGTGTTGTGGGATATTGGCGCAGGGACAGGTACAATTCCGGTAGAGGTAGGGCTATTATGTCCAAAAGGACAGATTATCGCTATAGAAAGGGATGAAGAAGTAGCTAATCTGATCAAGCGTAACTGCGATCGCTTTGAGGTGAAAAACGTCGAAGTAATTGAAGGTAGCGCCCCTGACTGTTTACATGATCTTAAGGTTACTCCTCACCGCGTTTGTATCGAGGGAGGACGCCCCATTCAGGAAATTCTGCAAGCAGCTTGGCATTATTTGCCACCATCCGGTCGGGTTGTAGCCACAGCTGCTAATCTAGAAAGTCTGTATGCTATTTCCCAGAGCTTTTCCCTGTTAAGAGCTAGAAATATCGAAGTCGTCCAGTCTGCGGTTAACCGCTTAGAGACACGCGGCTTTTCTCAAACCTTTACCGCCGTTGATCCCATTTTTATCCTCAGTGGTGAGAAACTGGATTAAATCAAAAAGATTTTAGATTTTAGATTTTAGATTTTAGATTGGGGATTTAGGTCATAGTTCATAACAAACCAAGCCACAATTACCAATCCCTAATCTCGAATACCTAATCTCTAATCCAAAATCCAAAATCCAAAATCCAAAATACTTCTATGCCTTGGTCTCGGATTATTAGTGGAATTGTTGCGATCGCTCTTGCTCTTTGTGCGACCCTTTTGGGGGGTTGGTACTTTACAATCATGTTTGCGGTTATCGTCTTTTTGGGTCAAGAGGAATATTTTAATTTGGTGCGAGCCAGAGGCATTGCTCCCGCCGCTAAAACCACTATGGCTGTCAGCCAAGTCTTGCTGGTGATTTGTACCCTTGATGGCAGTTTAGCTGATGCTGTAATGCCCTTAGCTGGTACACTTATTTGTTTCTACCTGCTGTTTCAACCCAAATTTGCCACGATCGCTGATGTTTCCGCTTCTATTATGGGGCTATTTTACGTAGGTTATTTGCCGAGTTACTGGGTGCGGTTACGAGCGATTGATAGTGCTGCTTTTAGCAATCTTCCTTTCGGAGGTTACTGGCCCATAACCTGGACAGATTTCTGGGAAAAGGCAAATTCGGCGTCTTTACCACAAGGTTTTACAGCAACACTGCTGACTTTTTTGTGTATTTGGGCAGCCGATATCGGCGCTTACACTATTGGCAAATTCTTTGGGAAAACCCGTCTGTCTGAGATTAGCCCGAAAAAAACTGTAGAAGGTGCTGTCTTTGGTATCATCTCCAGTGTTGCTGTAGCCTTAGCAGGAGCCTATTATCTCCACTTGCCCAGATCCCTTTTTACTGGTTTAGCATTGGGTTTGCTGATTGGGATTGCTAGTCTTTTAGGGGATCTTACCGAGTCTATGCTCAAGCGGGATGCTGGAGTCAAAGATTCTGGACAATTAATCCCCGGTCACGGTGGTATTTTAGACCGTACCGATAGTTATATTTTCACAGCTCCTCTGGTTTACTATTTCGTAACACTACTTTTGCCGCTGATTACAGAATAGATGAGTTGGGCATTGGGCATTGGGCACTTGTACTGAGCGAACGCAAGAGCGTCTCTAAGAGTTGCCGTAAAGCCTGCGGCATAGCTACGGTTAGGGTGCAGCCTTTGGTAGAGTTGTATTGGGCATTGGACATGAAGAATAAGGGATGAGTCTTTGATACTCGTGGACGAGTCTTTGATACTGGTGAATGAGTCTTTGATACTGGTGAATGAGTCTTTGATACTCGTGGACGAGTTTTTGATACTCGTGGACGAGTCTTTGATACTCGCTGACGAGTCTTTGATACTGGTGAATGAGTCTTTGATACTCGCTGACGAGTCTTTGATACTTGCTGACGAGTCTTTGATACTGGTGAATGAGTCTTTAATACTCGCTGACGAGTCTTTGATACTGGTGAATGAGTCTTTAATACTCGCTGACGAGTCTTTGAACTCCACTCCTTTGCCCCCTGGTTACTGAGCTTGTCCTGAGTGTAGCCGTAAAGCCTACGGCATAGCTACGCTTAGGGCGCAGCCTCTGGTAGAGTTGTATCCCGGATTTCTCACCACATCTCTCAAAACCTTGTGCTCTTGAGCAGGGGAGCAGAGGAGAGTTCTTGTACAAGTTCTTTCCCCTCTGTCCTCTGTCCCCCGTCCCGCGTTATGGGTTCCTGCCATAGACCTCTGCCCCGGAGCCTTTCTGCACCTCTGCATTTCTTGCTTGTGAGAAATGCGGGGTATGCCCCCCTGCCCTTATTTTGAGAAGCATTATATTATTTAGAGTAAGTAATTGGTATTTTTAATTTTTAATTTTTAATCATCAAGGGTTAACATTAATCCGCCCACGACACACTAGCTTGCCTGGAATCAGGGTTAGTTCTTGGATATCAACATCTGAGCCAAGATCCAAATTGTACTCATGATTGTCCTTTAATATATTTCCTTGGTCGGGTTTGATTTGGATATTTGCCAGTCGCAACTCATGGCCATTGAGTAATTGTAAGTCCAGACAAATCTCTAGAGGTGTTGTTTGACTATTGGTTACTTTGATGCCTCGCAGTATAATTTGGTTGTTCTGAAGGAGAATTTCTTGCCAATTAATTGATTGTGGCTCTGAGTAATGTGTTGGTGAAACCTTAACCAATAGATCACTCAAAGCAGTCGATAATAAGTTAGATGAGAGAGAAGCATTGAGATCCTTCTCGTCTACGATCAAATCGCCAACCACTGGTACTGTTTCTAACAGTCGCAGTGGCTGTCCCTTGACTACCGAGCCGATATTTATCCGAATATTTTCTGCCATTAATTGAATTTTTGTAATCAGGAGACCTTGATAAACAGCATGAGTAGCAAATATAGATACCAAGGGAATGCGTCCAGAGAGAATTTGGCGATCGCTCGCTTTAATCTCCACTTCTAATTCAGATATTTGGCTGACTTGCGTTCTCAACCAGAGCTTTAGGGCTGTTGTGAGTACCTGCGTAATTATGCGAATTTTATTGGTATTTCTTGTTTGGGAATTTTGCTCTGGCATCTAATCAATTTGTTTATAAGTATTTGCTCAACAACCGAACATAGATTAAAACTTGCCTTAAATGTAACATTTATGCCTACTCACTACAAAATGCAAATATCATTTAATTGTTAACAGTAAATAAGCAATTTCCACATGGAGGCACGGTTACAAAAAATTCTTGCTCAATGGGGTATCGCCTCACGTCGTGAAGCCGAAGAAATGATTAGGCACTCACGGGTGCGAATTAATGGGGTAGTAGCACATTTAGGTCAAAAAGTTGATCCCCAAAAAGATGCGATCGCGATCGATGGTAAGCCTATATCTGAAAAGCAGCGTCCGGCTTTAATATATCTATTGCTGCATAAACCAGCAGGCGTGGTTTCTACTTGCTACGACCCTCACGGCAGACCAACAGTGCTGGATCTACTATCTAAAGAATTACGAGAGGGTTCAGGTATTCACCCAGTTGGGCGTTTAGATGCAGACTCTACAGGAGCATTAATCCTGACAAACGACGGAAATCTGACATTTGGACTAACCCATCCACGCCACAGCATTTCCAAGACATATCATGTTTTGGTAAAAGGACATCCCCCAGAAGCGGTACTGCAAATGTGGTGTCAGGGTGTGATGTTGGAGGGTAGAAAAACCAGGGCCGCTAAGGTACACCTCATAGAACGTCGTACCGAGCAAAGCTTTTTAGAAATAGTGTTACAGGAGGGAAGAAATCGCCAAATTCGCCGGATAGCTCAACAGTTAGGATACCCAGTAATCAAGCTGCATCGGACTGCTATCGGGCCAATTCAATTACAAACTCTAAAAGAACCCTTTTTATCAGAGGGTAAATATCGTTCCCTTAAAGATCAAGAGATTCACTTTTTGCAACAACAGATAACGCAACCTAATTATTGATTCAGCAGAGTTAAGGAGTGTCAGCAGGCATGAAATGGCTAAGAAAAAACAATAATCACCAGCCATCAATTTCATTAGAGCAAGAACGAGCCGAAAAGTTGGCAGAATTAGGCGCTCAACTTTGGGCATTACGTCAAGAACAGGGTCTATCTCTAGAGCAAGTGGTTGTATCGACCAGAATTTCTCGGCGATTATTGCAGGCGATCGAAGAAGGTAATTTAACCGAACTGCCAGAACCAATCTATATTCAGGGTTTGATTAGGCAATTTGCCGAGGCACTAGGTTTGAATGGAGTAGAATTTTCTGGCACTTTTCCGATCAGTTCTGCACAAGTAAACCCCCAAGTTAGGGTGAATACTTCAGCTTTGAGTCAACTACGCCCGATTCATCTTTACTTTCTTTACATATTCCTAATTGTATGCTCTGTAAATGGCTTATCTCAGTTATTAAATAACGCTGTACTACAAGCAAGTAATAGTCAAAACCAGCCATCTCCAAAACAAAAATCTGTCGTTAAACCAGAAATAGCCCAACTAAAAGAGTCAGTGAAGGTTCAGCCTGTCAGCGATACCCTTAGTGGCGTCAAACAGGGACAGGCTGTACAGATTGGTGTCACTTTGAAAGCGTCATCTTGGATTCGCGTAGTAGCTGATGGCAAAACCAAGTTTGAGGGTATTCTGCCAGAGGGAACTCACCGGATTTGGAAAGCTCAGAAGCAACTGACAGTGAAAACTGATAATGCTGGTGGTGTTTTAATGAGCGTCAATCAAGAGAAAGCTAAGGAAATGGGAGAGCCTGGGAAAGAGGAAGAAGTTAGGATTGCTGCCAAGCCTAAGTTTTGAAATATGGCGTATAGAGCACTTGTACTGAGCGACTTGTGCCGAGCGTTCGCGCAGCCTCTCCAAGAGTTGTATTGGGTATTGGTTATTCTTTCTTCCCCTGCTCCCCCTGCTTCCCCTGTTTCCCCTGCCTCACTGGGCTTGCGGGGCTTGCGGGGCGCGTCCATTAAGTTCAGTAAGAACTTTCAAGTGATCGCCTAATTCCTGTGTCAACGCTGCTGTTTGATAGCGCCACTCCCAGTTCCCCTCAGGAATACTGGGAAAATTCATCCGCGCTTGGTTCCCTAATCCTAAAATATCTTGCAAGGGAATAATCGCTTGGTTGGCTATGGAACTCAAAGCTAGGCGAATTAAATCCCAGTGGATGCCTTCAGGACTGATAGAACCTAAATAAAGCAACAAGTTTTGCTTTTCCTGGTCGCTAGCTGTATCGAACCAGCCTAAAGTTGTATCATTATCGTGAGTCCCGGTATAAACTACAGCATTGCGCGGATAATTGAATGGTAAAAATGGATTAGTAGCATCAGCACTAAAGGCAAATTGCAAAATTTTCATCCCTGGAAATTCATACTTGTCTCGCAGCGCTTCTACCCCTGGTGTAATTACTCCCAAATCTTCTGCTAAGACGGGTAGCTTGCCCAACTTTTGCCTAATCACTTCAAAAAAAGCATCTCCAGGCGCTTCCACCCATTTACCATTGATGGCAGTTTCTTCACCTTGAGGCACGGCCCAATAAGCCTCGAAGCCCCGGAAGTGGTCAATGCGAATTATATCTACATAATCCAGCATTGCCTCAAAGCGCTGTACCCACCACTTAAAGTCTTGTTTTTGCAATTCCTCCCAGTTGTAAACTGGGTTGCCCCACAATTGACCAGTGGCGCTAAAGTAATCTGGTGGGACTCCTGCCATTTGGGCGGCAGCTCCTGTCTGTTCATCTAGACAAAAGATGTTGGGATGCGCCCACACATCAGCGCTATCATGAGCTACGTAGATGGGGATATCGCCGATAATGTCAATACCGCGCATGTTGGCGTAGCTTTTAAGCTCTGACCACTGGCGGAAAAACTCAAATTGGACAAACTTGTAATAAGAAATCTCTCCATTGAGCCGCTCTTGTACTTGCTCCATTGCTTGTGGATCACGCTTGACAAGTTCTGACGGCCATGTGTGCCAGTTTGCATTCTCGTTGGCATCTTTCAACGCCATAAATAAGGCGTAATTATCTAGCCAATAGGCTTTGCTGTCGCAAAAACCTTCAAACTCTTTTTGTAGGATGGGTGTGGGATTGGCTCTAAAATGTTCATAGGCTTTTTTGAGTAGCCCAATCTTAACCGGCACAACCTCCTTGAAATCTACCTTTTCTTCCGGAAATCCTGGTAAATTAGCAAAGTCTTCTTCTGTTAATAAACCCTCATCTCGCAGTTTTTCTGGACTAATCAGCAGGGGATTTCCCGCCATTGCCGAGTAGCACATATACGGGGAATTACCGTATGCAGTGGGGCCCAAAGGTAAAACTTGCCAATATTGTTGATGGCTTTCTTTGAGAAAATCGATGAAGCGATAGGCTTCTAAGCCTAAATCGCCAATGCCAAATCGACTGGGAAAAGATGTGGGATGCAGCAAAATGCCACTTGATCTAGGAAAAGGCATATTTAACCTGAATTAAATTATGAGAGGAAGCGATTGTCTGAATGACACGCTCTTGCGTTCGCATCGAATCTATCACAGAACAGCATTCGGTTATCAATTATCAGTTGTCACAGAGCTAACAAATACAGTTAACTATTAACTGTTCACTGTTAACAGATTATGACTTACCGAAATCCTACACCGACAGTTGATATCATCATTGAACTAGTAGATCGACCTCATCGGCCAATAGTGTTAATTGAAAGACATAATCTACCCTTAGGTTGGGCTATTCCTGGTGGTTTTGTCGATTATGGGGAAGCCGTGGAAGTGGCGGCCCGGCGCGAAGCTGAGGAAGAAACGGGTTTGCAGGTGGAGTTAGTTGAACAATTACTGGTGTATTCTAACCCCGATCGCGATCCGCGTCAGCATACGATTAGCATTGTGTTTTTGGCGACAGCGACGGGGGAACCTGTGGCTGGGGATGATGCCAAGGGTGTAGGCATTTTTGAGTCTTGGCGTGTGCCTGGTAATTTATGTTTTGATCACGATCGCATTTTGCAGGATTATTGGCGATATCGGCATTATGGAATACGTCCGAGGTTGGGGTAGGAGGGACAAACCGCAGAGGCGCAGAGAGCGCAGAGAGAAGAGAGGAGAGGAATACCTATGACACAAAGTTTTTGTGATTATACTGTGTCAGTGGTATTTAAAGGTGCATTATGGACGCTGAGGAACTTTTAAAACAATATGTAAAAGGTCAACGGAAGTTTGACTCAGTAAATCTGAGAGGAGTAGACCTCAAAGGTGCAAATCTGAGTGGGATAGACCTAACAAGTGCAGATTTGACGGGAGCGGATTTAAATAATGCCAACATCAGTAAGGCATGTCTCAAAAGTACAAATCTCACCAGGGCTTCTCTAAGAAGTGCAAACTTAAGTGGTTTAGTGGAAAGTTCTCATTTAAATTTGAGTTGGGCAGACTTAGATAATGCCAATTTGAGTGATGCTACGCTAAATTCTGCCAATCTAACTGAAGCTTCTTTGAAAAAAACAAATCTCGTGAGAGCTAACCTTGGTAATGCAAATTTAAGTGGGGCTAACTTGTCTGAAGCTGATTTGAGTCAAGTAAACCTAATTCATGTACAACTCAAAGATACCAATTTGCAGGGAGCTAAAATTCGGGGTGTTAATTTATCTCAAAAGAATTTGTCTGGTATGAATTTGGCTGAGGCTGATCTAGGTGCAGCAAATCTCAGAGCTACAAGTTTCAGAAAAGCCTGTCTAAAAGAGACAAATTTAGAGAGAGCGGATTTACAACAAGCGGATTTAATGAAAGCAAATCTGAACGGAGCAAATCTTAGAAAAGCCGACTTAACTGGAGCAAATATTTACGGAGCCAATCTTCAAGATGCAGACCTCACTGGTACGATAATGCCAGATGGAGAAGTCTACAAACCGATCGCAGCTGAAGCAAAAATCGGTAAACAGGAAACATCGTTAAACAAAGTAATATCTATGATACGTAAAGTAATTAATACTGATAACGCACCCGCACCAGTCGGCCCTTATAATCAAGCGATCGCAGCTTCTGGTCAATTTGTATTCATCGCTGGACAAATTGCTATAGATCCCCGCCTTGGTGATGTCGTCTACACTGATGATGTCAAAAAGCAAACCGAGCAGGTTTTAGCTAACCTTGAAGCCATCCTCACAGCATCTGGTGCGACTTTTCAAGATGTGGTAAAAACCACTGTATTTCTGGCTGATATGAATGATTTTGCGGCGGTGAATGCCATTTATGCTAAATATTTTCCTGAAGATACAGCCCCGGCCCGAGCTTGTGTTCAGGTATCGCGCTTACCTAAAGATGTGTTGGTAGAAATTGATGCGATCGCTGTGATTAGCGGTTAGAAGGAACGTATCAATGAGCAAAATCTAACGGTTACATTTGATGATTCTGTTTGGCGATGCAAATTCCATATTCCTACTCTAAAAACTCCATCACTTCTTTTAGTACATCGGCTATATGTGGCTTTTCGCAAGCAATTACGTTGTCGAAAAGATGTTTATGGTGCGGGAAGCTAGGCAAGTTAGGAAAGTATGGTGTACTGTCATAACAAAAAATCAGATTATTTTGCTCGTCTTGAAAGTGATAGCAGTAATCGATATATGTAATTTGATTATCTACAATAATAAAGGCTTCACTGACTGCCAGTAAATATTTAAGAGCGAAACGTATTCTAATGCGGAGATTAGCTCTCTATGTAGTTAAAAGTACTATACTATATTTATCAATGTATGTGTTAGAGCAGTTGAATAAAAGTTGCTCAATTTCATCTAAATAGGCTTGGATAACTTGACGCGACATCTCTGAGTTTGCTCTTTATATCTTGGTGTAGAGCTAGATAATGTTGGTAGTTTCCTGCCCATTCGACAAACACTTCATCGTCAGAAGTTTCGCCTTGGCTATATTTGGCAAAAAATTCTTCTGAATTCATTTGGTACTTTATTTCATAGGTATTTAACTGTTTAGTAAGGGCAATGAGCGCATCTAGTGAAGATGTATATTCAATGATTTGTTTACGCATTGATTTCTGCATTCAGTTTCATTGTTAATTATTTCTCAACAAAGGCGATCGCCTCTATAAGTTTGGGAATACTGAAAATAAGTCCCCTGAAAGAGTATTAAAAATGGCAGAAAATCGCATCAGTGCTAGCCTAGCCCCAGCAGACAAAGAAGCGGTAATGCAGGCGATCGCTACAATTAGAGAAAAGTTACCGTTTTTGGTTGATTTGACCACCGACGAACGGCGAACAATGTTGAAGATGGGAGATAAAAGTCGAGCTTTTGTAAGCATTGCCTTAGAAGTAGCGACACAGAACTCTAACTTTTTGCCCCGTTCTTTTGATTTAGAAGAGATGCGCCGAGATTTAGCGCTGTTTGAGGCATTGTATCCAGTACTTTTGTCTCTAACACAACTGCAAGAATTGGTGGATGATACCTGTATAGCCGCTGCTAGTGAAGCCTATGCAGCAGCATTAGCAGTTTACAGCTATGCCAAAGCTAGCGGTGATGTCACAGGTTTAGATGGAGTAATAGATGAGATGGGACGCAGGTTTAACCGCCGTTCTAAGAAAAAGCAACCTGAAGTCCCAGTTAGCTAAATCTTAAAACCGCCAATTATACCAGTTATCAATTTGATAAAATACACATCATTTGTAGGGGCATAACATTGTTATGCCCTTTTTGCGTCTTGTATCCAAAGATTCTTGAAATCCGCGCAGGCACGTTTTGTCTGTATAGCCGCGACTTCTAGTCGCCAAGGCATTTTTGAGCCTCAAAAGGTCAACATTGAGCCTCAGAAGGTCAACGTCGAGCCTCAAAAGGTCAACGTCGAGCCTCAAAAGGTCAACATTGAGCCTCAGAAGGTCAACATTGAGCCTCAGAAGGTCAACGTCGAGCTTCAGAAGGTCAACATTGAGCCTCAGAAGGTCAACATCGAGCTTACAATCAAGGTTACACGTAAAAATTACCTAGAAAACATTAGATATTTCCGAAATACAGCGCGGGCATTGAGTAATTATTCTCTAAGCATTAACATCTCAAAATTAAATCTGGTCATGAATCCACAAAACAAGCCCAAGAGTCTACAAGATATTCTTAAGCAGCGCCAGCAATCAGGTTTTGTGGGTCGTCAAGACCAGATAAACCAATTCCGCCAAAATCTAGGGTTACCGTTAGAAGATGACCGCCGTTGTTTTTTGTTCAATGTTTGGGGTCAAGGCGGGGTTGGTAAAAGTACCCTGTTACGGCAGTTTCGCAAAATTGCTGATGAAGCAAAAATTATCTCGGCTTACATTGATGAAGCTGAAAAAAGCGTTCCAGAAGTTATGGGTCGTCTAGCTGAGGAGTTGGAACGCCAAGGTCACAAACTAACGCAGTTTACAGAACGCTACAAAGTTTACCGTCAAAAGCGCCAAGAATTAGAAACTGATCCAGAAGCTCCTCAAGGCTTTTCGGCTTTTGTAGGCAAAACTGTAGTTAAAACTGGTGTGCGTCTGGCGCGTCGAGTTCCTGTTGGCGGTGCTGTCTTTGACTTTGTAGATGAGGATGCTTTGGCTACCCAAGCCGGAGAATGGGCATCTTATGTTGCAAAGAAAATAACAAATAAAGATGAGGTGCGCTTAGTTCAAGAACCTGTAGAAATCCTAACCCCGCTATTTTTGCAAGATATTTTTAAAATTGCTGAAAAAACTACTGTTGTTTTGTTTTTTGATACCTATGAACGCACTGGGGAATTTCTAGATAACTGGCTACGAGAAATTTTGGAGGGTCGCCACGGTGAAGTGTCTCTCAATATATTGATAACGATCGCCGGTCGGCAGGAATTAGATAAAAATCATTGGGCACCTTACGAGGGGTTAATCGTTCGTTTCCCTCTGGAACCTTTTACAGAAGAAGAAGCCCAACAATATCTAACTCGCAAAGGCATTACTAACAGTCGGGTTATTGAAGTGATTTTGCGCCTTTGTGGAAACTTACCCTTGCTGGTAGGAATGTTAGCAGATGCTCATCCCAATGACCCTAACCAAGTAGTTGAGCCTAGTAGCAGTGCTGTAGAACGCTTTTTAAAATGGATTGATGACCCCAAGCAGCGACAAGTTGCTCTCGATGCTGCCATTCCTCGGTGTTTGAATCAAGATATTATAGCTCAGTTAAAAGGAGAAGAAGAAGCTGACGAGTTATTTACTTGGCTAAAAGAAACATCCTTTGTCAATGAACGCTCTGATGGCTGGGCTTATCATGATGTTGTTAAAACCCAAATGTTACGCCACAAGCGCCTTTCATCGCCGCAAGGTTGGGCTGAGATACATGGTAAGTTAGCAGAATATTACGACAGCCTGCGGAACGATCTGCAATTGGACGAAGAGAATAAACAGCGCGATCCTAGCTGGCAAAGTCACACATTAAACGTGTCATACCACAACTTATGTCAGTCACCGCAAAGGAATTTATCTGTATCTCTCAATGAATTTCTTGCTGTACTCGAAAATCAACGCAAATTTGCCCAACAATATGCAGAAACAATGCTTCAGGCTGGTAAAGATGTGGATTCTCCTGAAGTTCAGCGTTGGGGTGAGCAACTAGCTAATGGGTTAAAAGCTTATGAGGAGAAGCTTTATCAAGTTACATTAGAAATGTTTACCGCAGTCCTACAAAATTCTAGGATTGAAGTTAAATGGCAACCAATTGCTCTAGGTTGGCGCGGTCTAACTTACCGCTTAATGAAGCGTTACCCAGAAGCTTTACAAGATATTGACCGCGCAATTGAACTTAACCCCAAACTTGACTGGGCGATCGCACGTCGTGGTGAAACTTATCGCTCAATGAAGCGTTATCCAGAAGCCCTACAAGACTTTGACCGCGCAATTGAGCTTAACCCCAAATATGACTGGGCGATCGCACTTCGCGGTCTAACTTTCTGCTTAATGGAGCGTTACCCAGAAGCCCTAGAAGATATTGACCGCGCAATTGAACTTAACCCCAAATTTGACTGGTCGATCGCACATCGCGGTCTAACTTATCACTCAATGAAGCGTTACCCAGAAGCCTTACAAGATTTTGACCGCGCGATTGAACTTAACCCCAAACTTGACTGGGCGATCGCACATCGCGGTCAAACTTATCACTCAATGAAGCGTTACCCAGAAGCCTTACAAGACTTTGACCGCGCGATTGAACTTAACCCCAAACTTAACTGGGCGATCGCAAGTCGCGGTCAAACTTACCTGATGCTAAAGCTATATAATGAGGCTCTTGCAGATTTCAACCGCGCTATTGACTTAGATTCTGACAGTAATTGGAAATTGTATAATCGCGCTTTAGCCTACCAAGCCCTTAACCAACCAGATAAAGCATGGGCTGACCTATCCCTTGCCATCAAGCTTGCTAAACAGCATTACGAAAAAGATCCCCAAAACTGGAATAATGCCTTTAATTTAGCTCTTTACTATTTAGCTGCTCAATATACTCAACCAGCAGAGCGGTTATATCTCCATGTTTTATCTAAAGGTGCTTCCTTAGAGCGTACCCATGCAGCTATCCAAGACCTAAATGACTTTTTAACCGTGTTCCCTGACCATGTGCAGGCTATATCTATGCGACAGTTGTTGCACTCTTCTCTAACTTAGGTCATGTAATTTCTAACCTACCCGCCAAGAAGCGCGTAAGTCCCAATAATCGCCTGGGAATCAATTCCCTCTCATATACCTAAAATCTTCTAAACAAAACCGGAAATTTTAAATCTGAAGATTTTTCAAACCCACGCAGGCGGGTTTCGTCTGTATAGCCGTGACTTCTGTAGCACATCTCGTTTATCTAAAATACACTCTGACCTCATTTCCATTCCTCTCTCCTCTTAGGAAAGAGGAATGGAATCTTACTCCCCTTCCCTTGTAGGGAAGGGGCTGGGGGTTAGGTCTGTCTTGGACTCCACTGAGAAGCGCTAAGTCACTAGGGCATTTTTGAGCCTTTTAGCCTGACGATTGAGCCTTTAAACCTCAACGTTGAGCCTTTGAGCCTGAGAGTTGAGCCTTTAAACCTCAACGTTGAGCCTTTGAGCCTGACGATTGAGCCTTTGAAGCTGACAGTTGAGCCTTTGAGCCTGAGAGTTGAGCCTTTGAAGCTGACAATTGAGCCTTTGAACCTCAACGTTGAGCCTTTGAACCTCAACGTTGAGCTTTTGAACCTCAACGTTGAGCTTTTGAGGCTGACAATTGAGCCTTTGAGGCTGAAATTACAAGTTTATCTAGATGAATTATTAAATTTACTGCTGATTTTCAGTAAAAATCTGATAGAACATTGTTGAAATATATTGGCTTAGTACATCTACCAGCGTCATACAACAGCCATGAGCAATACCTCTGGATTTTCAGTCAGCAAACCTGTTGCATTATGGAATAAACCGATTAAAGCTGACTTTAAGGAACTATTCAAATCACTAAGCAAAGGTGTGATAGATAGGGTCTTGGGTAAGTGGGAAGAGGTAGCCAAAGATGCTGTGGAAGCTACAGCAGCACTTGGTTTAGCAGCAGCGCCAGAGGAAGTTGCTTGGTTACTAATTTACCGTTCTTTGGTAGAAGCAATAGTGAGTTTGGTAAAAGGAAATCAAGAATTACTGTTTGAAAAACCAAACCAGAGTGATCTTGAGTTATTGTGCGATCGCCTCAACGATTCCCTAGAAAGTATAGAATTGCGTATTGACCAAGATTTTTTTAGCCGTCCCAAAGATTTGCCGATTCTGGAAGCGATTAAAACTGCTTTTGCTGACTGGTTAAAATACTTTAGCGTCAATCAAGCACAGGCACAAACAATTAGTCATCGTCTTTCTACCTATTTTGTGTTTGCTTTACATGAAGAGTGGGCAAAACATCCAGAAAAATATGCTTGTTTAAAAGAAGAACTGGATACCCCTTTTACTCAAGCCAATGAACGGGCGTATCTTGAAGAAGCGTATCTTGAAGGGGCAAATCTTGGAGGGGCAAATCTTGTAGAGACGAATCTTCAAGGGGCAAATCTTGAACGGGCGAATCTTCAAGAGACGATTCTTGAAGGCGAAAATTTAGCAGACTTGAATGAGGGTTCAGGTTCAGACTCTGATGAGTGACTTACAAATATTAAGAATTTGTAGAGTGCATTAGATTATTAATGCATCATTCTAGATACTTTCGATGCGTTACGCTGCTGCTAACGCACCCTACCAAACCAAGCGATCGCTCAAGGTAATTGCATATAAATATTAAGCGATCACCTTTACAACTGTGCCCTTCTTAGAGGGTGTAGGCGATCGCTCAAGGTAATTCTGTATAAATATAGCGCTTGCAGCTTGCGTCAAACATAAGCGATGCCTGTGGCGGGCTACGCCTACGCAATGCTGTGCTGCTAGCGTGTATAGGAGGCTCTAAGGGGGAAAATTCAAAGTCTCTCTCCTTTTAGGAGAGAGATTTAGAGAGGGTTTTCCACATCTCCTGAAAAGTCAAGTCTAAATCCACTCAAATCCCTGTGTAGCTAAAAATTTTTTAGCTGGTTCCAAAATATCTTTGTCTAAAATCAAAGTGACTTTTGGGGAATTAAGATACAAACGAAAACGCTTAATAAAAAGTTGGTTAGCAGGTTCAATTTTCCTAATGGCACTCCAAGGAATCAACAACGGCGTACATCCAAAGCTAAACAACGGAAAAATACTCAAATAAATCCCTTGAGGAGTTATACCAACATTTAAAGTTCCTTTGTAGTCTATCCAACCCACACAACCTCTTTGCATTGGGTAAAAGTTTAGTGGTGGCGCTTCTTGGGTGCGGTAGAGTTTAGCGAGGCGATTCCAGTCATGACGGAATGAAAAAATCACGACTATCGCGCCAAGTGCAAAAGAAACGATGTGTATCCAATCAGGGGTATGTGGCATTTGTTTTTAAATCATTGATGATTGACGCTTCCACTGTAAGCGATGTCTAACGACAAACCTCTTTGCGCCTACGTATTCATCAATCAACCACATTCCCTTGAATTTTTCCAAATTATGGGAGCATCCCAGTTAAGAATTGCTCAATAAATACCCTATTAACTCAAAAAACTGGCCTTAATTAAAGCCAGTTTTTTGATTTTATTGCAAACTTTTAGTAAAGTTTACAGCCGAGTCTTAATGGAACACACTTGAAAAGCTATTATTAAACCTTCTCATTAAAATGTCAAGATTTCATTATTTATTTCAGTAAAGCTTGCCATTATATTTCGCCACTTCCCTTAAATTCTCAGGCTGTGTTGACATCTTATCACCAAAATGCTGATTCATCAGTGCGGGGACTTGTGAGGCTTGAATTCGGCTATGTCGCGTTTTATCTGGCATAACTAGGTTAGGCCCAGCTTTACAGTTCTTCATACAACCAGTGCCTTTGATTGTAACTTGGTCTTCCAAACCGCGATCGCTTAAAGCCGCCTCCAACGCTTGACAAACTGCTTTGCCACCGCGTTTTATACAATCAGACTTTTGACACACCAAAATCGTAGCTTTAGTCTTAGCTGGTTTTACCTTGGCATTATCAATTGATGGGGGTTCTTGTACTGGAGTAGGCGTTTCAACTCTCCCCATCTCATAAGGCACCGCCATCACCCGTTCCGCTTTCAGTGTAACTGTGCCATCCTTCAAATCATGTATTTTATAACCAACAACTTGCAGCCAAGTTCCTGGTGGTAAGCGCAAGTCAAAAGCAGCCCGTAAATGTTTAGCAAGTTTAATATAAAATTCACCCTCATGAGTTGCCAGCAGTAAGCCTTTGAGCTTATAGCCATCTTTAATAACAAAATTTATAAATCTGCCTTCAAGGCAAAATTCTGATACTTCCATTTTGTGAGATCCACCCATTTTTTTGACCTCCTTTTAACTAATACAAACTACTAAGTGAGATATTTTCAGCAGCAGCTAAAGATTATAACTGTTAGTAGCGACTTTGCCAGCAGTACTCAAGAATCCAAATCTGGTCTTGACGGGAAGCTGTTAATTGCCGTATCACACTCCAAAGTTGAACAGCTGCTATAGGAGAGCCAATTTCAACTTTCAATGGCTGGTTAGCCGTACAACTACAGGGAATGTCTAACTCCTTTAGGCGTTGATAGACTTGCCAGCGATCTGCCCAATTCACCTCTACAAGGTGCTTTATTTCTATTTCTGAACTAAAAGATTTCAAGAGAATTGCCCTCAAGTGCAACAAACTTGCAGTAACTACCGCGATTTCACTCCCAGCTTTTTAAAAGTCTTAGGAGTGTAACCTCTTAAAACAGCATACCTTAAGTGCAAAGAATTCTCAGTAATTTTGGAAAAAAATTAAATTTTTACAGTGATCGCATATTGAAAAGGGGATAAGGGAGATTAGGAAGACAAAGAGGATAAAGTAAATTTTTCTCTCTCTGCCCTTCTTTGTGACTAAGCATATTTAAGCCTAGATGTCAATAATAATGATAAATATATGCAACTTGATGAGCGTGCCATCATCCAGCAAACAATAAACTTGAGACTTTTTGTAGGCAAAAATACAAAACCTTGTAATGGCAAATCGGCTTGTTATTATTATTAAAATGTTAATATGTAAGGAATAAGCAGTTAAAACCTATAACTGCTAAAGAGCGAGGAGAACAATGTCTGAAACGCAAACTTTGTTACGGAATTTTGGTCATGTATATGACAATCCTGTGTTGCTGGATCACAGTGTAACTGCTCCAGTTACAGAAGGATTCAACGTTGTATTAGCCAGTTTCCAGGCACTATACTTGCAGTACCAAAAACATCATTTTGTAGTTGAAGGCTCAGAATTTTACTCTCTGCATGAGTTCTTTAACGAAAGCTACAACCAAGTACAAGACCACATTCATGAAATTGGAGAACGCTTGGATGGACTAGGTGGTGTGCCAGTAGCTACCTTCAGCAAATTAGCAGAATTAACCTGTTTTGAGCAAGAATCTGAGGGCGTATATTCCTCTCGCCAAATGGTGGAAAATGACCTAGCCGCAGAACAAGCTATTCTAGGCGTGATTCGTCGTCAAGCTGCTCAGGCAGAGAGTTTAGGCGATCGGGGTACACGCTATTTGTACGAAAAGATTTTGTTGAAAACAGAGGAACGTGCATATCATTTGTCTCACTTCCTCGCCAAAGACAGCTTGACCTTAGGGTTTGTCCAAGCTGCTCAAAGCTAAAACTCTCATAATCTAGATTTGTCTACCTAGACTGAAAGAAAAAGTTGGCACCACTAACTCTTAAAATATTATAAAAAATGGCAGAGAATGATATCTTTATCTCTCTGCCATTTTTTAATCTAAGTAAATAGATTCACATAATATTTAACGTTGAAAATATTTAGCAATTAGCTAGTTAATAAATATTTTTAGCTAAGAAATTTAATTGTGCTGAATAATCAGATACATATATGCCACAATAAATCACCATCTATTACAAAGTTTCACTAAATTAAATAACAAAGATTCGCAAAAGCTTTAAAAATTTGAGCATCACAATTAAATAAAATTAGAAATACAAAATAATCGTTGGGCATTGGCAAACCCCTTTAAAATCTCGTTTCTAGCTAGAGGCTGCAAATGTTCCTCATTACAGCTCTGCCGCGAGTAAGGGAGGCAGAGCCTCAATCAGGGGCATTCCCAGTCAGAGACTAGGAACAAGGTAACGAGGTAATCCCCCATTCCCCACTCCCCTCTCTGTGATCAAACTTAGAAAACTTAATAATAAAAAGGACGACAGAGGGTAAAGACCCTTAAAATAATCAGGATTTGTATTCTCGTATTCCAAGGCAACCACTATGCCCCGCCGTGACGACCTCCGGAAGATTCTACTGTTAGGCTCTGGTCCAATTGTGATCGGACAAGCCTGTGAGTTTGACTACTCTGGCACTCAAGCCTGCAAAGCGCTGCGAGAAGAAGGCTATGAAGTGGTTTTGGTCAACTCTAACCCTGCAACGATTATGACCGACCCGGAAACGGCCGATCGCACTTACATTGAGCCGCTGACTCCGGAATTGGTCGAAAAAGTCATCGAGAAAGAACGCCCTGATGCTCTACTACCAACGATGGGAGGACAAACCGCTCTCAACCTCGCCGTTGCTTTAGCCAAAAATGGGGTGTTGGAAAAGTACAGCGTTGAGTTAATCGGCGCTAAACTACCAGCCATTGAGAAAGCCGAAGATCGAAAACTTTTTGGTGAGGCAATGGCAAGGATTGGAGTAGCCGTGTGTCCCAGCGACACAGCCGAATCTTTAGAAGAAGCCAAAGCTGTTGCCCGTCAAATTGGTACTTATCCCCTAATTATTCGTCCAGCCTTCACAATGGGTGGAAGTGGCGGCGGTATTGCCTACAACCAAGAAGAATTTGAAGAAATGGCACAGGTAGGTATAGATGCCAGCCCCGTTTCGCAAATTCTCATTGACCAGTCTTTACTCGGCTGGAAAGAATACGAACTCGAAGTGATGCGTGACTTGGCAGATAACGTGGTGATTATCTGCTCCATCGAAAACCTTGACCCTATGGGCATCCACACTGGAGACTCGATTACCGTCGCTCCCGCGCAAACCCTCACTGATAAAGAATATCAAAGGCTGCGGGATATGGCAATTAAAATCATCCGCGAGATCGGTGTGGAAACTGGCGGTTCAAATATCCAGTTTGCCGTCAATCCAGTTACAGGGGATGTAGTTGTAATTGAGATGAACCCCCGTGTTTCCCGCAGTTCGGCTTTGTCTTCCAAAGCCACAGGTTTCCCGATCGCCAAAATGGCAGCAAAATTGGCTGTGGGCTACACCCTGGATGAAATTAAAAATGACATCACCAAGAAAACTCCGGCGTCCTTTGAGCCGACAATTGACTATGTGGTGACAAAAATCCCCCGCTTCGCCTTTGAAAAGTTCCCCGGCTCCGACCCAGTGCTGACAACCCAAATGAAGTCAGTCGGGGAAGCAATGGCAATTGGGCGGACGTTCAACGAATCCTTCCAAAAGGCGCTGCGATCGCTAGAAACAGGACGTGCTGGTTGGGGTTGCGACAAAGCCGAGAAATTACCTAGTGGTGAACAAATTCGCGCCCAATTGCGAACACCTAACCCTGATCGCATTTTCTCCGTGCGCCATGCCTTGCAGCAAGGGATGACTATTGAGGAAATCTACGAACTCACTGGTATTGACCGATGGTTCTTGGATAAATTGCAGCAACTGTTAGATATCGAGAAATTCCTGAAGCGAACATCTTTGCAGCAATTGACAAAAGAACAACTTTATGAAGTGAAGCGGGACGGATATAGCGATCGCCAAATAGCCTATGCCACCAAAACCACCGAAGATGAAGTTCGCGCCTACCGCAAACAACTAGGAATCATCCCGGTTTACAAAACAGTGGATACCTGCGCTGCTGAGTTTGAAGCATTTACTCCTTACTACTATTCTACCTACGAAGAAGAAACAGAGGTCTTACCAGCAACCAAGCCAAAAGTATTGATTTTGGGTGGTGGCCCCAACCGGATTGGGCAGGGAATTGAGTTTGATTATTGTTGTTGTCACGCCGCCTATGCTTTGAAGGAAGGGGGGTATGAGACGATTATGGTCAACTCTAACCCAGAGACGGTTTCGACTGACTATGATACCAGCGATCGCCTTTACTTTGAGCCGTTAACAAAAGAAGATGTTCTTAACATTATCGAAACTGAAAATCCAGTTGGGGTAATTATCCAGTTTGGCGGACAAACACCGCTGAAGTTGGCTCTGCCGTTACAAGAGTTTCTTAACAATGACACTTCAGAACTGATCACTAAAATTTGGGGTACATCACCAGATTCCATCGACATGGCAGAAAATCGGGAGCGGTTTGAAAAGATTCTTCAACAGTTGAATATTGCCCAACCGCCTAATGGTATCGCCCGGAGTTACGAAGATGCGTTGATTGTCGCCAAACGCATTGGCTATCCCGTAGTGGTGCGTCCCAGCTATGTATTGGGAGGACGGGCAATGGAAATCGTTTATTCCGATGCTGAATTGGAACGCTATATGACCTTTGCGGTACTAGTGGAACCAGAACATCCGATTTTGATTGATAAGTTTTTGGAAAACGCGATTGAAGTGGATGTAGATGCGATCGCCGATCACACAGGACGGGTAGTGATTGGTGGCATCATGGAACACATAGAACAAGCGGGGATTCACTCAGGAGATTCCGCTTGTTCTTTACCCTCGATTTCCCTATCACCAGCAGTTCTCAATCAAATTCGCACTTGGACGGTGCAGCTAGCACAAGCGCTGTCAGTCGTGGGGTTGATGAATATCCAATTTGCCGTTGTTGGCGCAAGTAGTTATTCTCCCCAAGTTTACATTTTGGAAGCCAACCCCCGCGCCTCTCGCACAGTCCCATTTGTTTCTAAAGCAACGGGCGTACAGTTAGCGAAACTAGCATCCTTAATTATGTCAGGTAAAACCTTAGAGGAGCTACATTTCACCGAGGAAATCATTCCCACACATATTGCTGTAAAAGAAGCAGTATTACCCTTTAATAAATTTCCAGGAACTGATACAATATTAGGCCCAGAAATGCGATCTACTGGTGAGGTGATGGGGATTGACAGCGACTTTGGCCGGGCCTTTGCCAAAGCGGAAATGGGTGCTGGGGAGCGTTTACCACTGACGGGAACTGTATTTGTCTCAATGAGCGATCGCGATAAAGCGTCTGCCGGTGCTGTGGTGAAGGAATTTATCGATTTGGGCTTTAAAGTGATGGCTACCCTTGGTACACGGCGAGTTCTGCTTGAACAGGGATTAAATATTGAATTAGTGTTAAAACTCCATGAAGGTCGTCCCCACGTCCTAGATGCAATCAAAAACCAGAAAATCCAACTTATTATCAACACACCTTCAGGGGAAGAAGCCCAGACTGATGCTAGGTTAATCCGCCGCACAGCCTTAGCTTACAAAATTCCCATCATTACTACCATCGCCGGCGCAAAAGCTACCGTCGCCGCCATCCGTTCTTTACAAAATACGACTTTGGGTGTAAAAACCATTCAAGAGTTCTGCCCGATTACTAGGGAGTAGGAAGTGGGGAGCAGGGAGTGGGGGGAAAGAGGGGAAAGAAGTAATTTTAATTCTCCCTCTTGCCCCCAGCAAGAACTGCCCCTTTGCCTCTTGTGCCCAATGTCCAAGAAAATTAAGTAATTGTTATAAGAGAATGACTATAGTTCTCATTAAAGATACCTTAACAAATATGAGGAAGCTTATGTCAACCAAATAATTTCTTAAATTGACTTCTAGTCAGCCTTGAGAGAAAGGACAATATTGGATGAACTGGAACAACCAGGAAATTTAATGTCGCCATATAGCCAAAACATTCTCATAAATGTTACAATTGTTAATAAGGTTTCTATAGAAAAATGTTTAAGAAGCTACCTTTTATCTAACTGTAGATACTTGTGAGAAGTAGGAAATAACTGTAACTTTTAGCAGTTAAGAAGCCTAAATTTGATTATTATGAGCGCTACGTGTTTATCGGGCGCGTAAATTGCAAACCATAGTATGGGTTCCCAGTCTGACTGGGTAGCACCCTAATAAAGCATCTATCCCTTAATGACCCTACCGCCAAACCCATCATTACCAAAGAGTAGCGCCATGAAGACCGCTCAGACAGCCACAGACCTCGTGCGGACTTACCTGCGTGAGATTGGCCGTGTGCCACTCTTAACCCACGAGGAAGAGATTTTCTATGGGAAACAGGTGCAACGTTCCTGCGCTTTGCACGAATCAAGGGAATCTCTTGCCACCCAGTTAGGTCGTCAACCGACTTTAGAAGAGTGGGCCAAAACGACAAAGTTAGAACCAGCAGATTTGAACGAAGCGATCGCTGATGGTGAAATTGCCAAGCGTAAGATGGTAGAAGCCAATTTGCGGCTGGTAGTCTCTGTTGCCAAAAAGTACATAAAACGCAACGTCGATTTACTGGACTTGATCCAAGAAGGTAGTATTGGTATGCAACGGGGTGTAGAAAAGTTTGACCCTACCAAAGGGTACAGGTTTTCTACCTATGCCTATTGGTGGATTCGGCAAGCGATCACCCGTGCAATAGCCGAAAAAGCTCGTACCATTCGCCTACCTATCCATATCACTGAAAAATTAAATAAAATTAAAAAGGCACAGCGCCAATTGTCTCAAAAGTTGGGACGCGCTCCGACAGCTGGTGAGCTAGCTCAAGAATTAGAATTGACACCCAAGCAAGTGCGAGAGTATCTAGAAAAGGCGCGTTTGCCCCTTTCCTTGGATTTGCGGCTAGGTGATAATTATGACACCGAACTTGGAGAAATGCTGGAAGATCCAGGAGCATCTCCAGAAGAGTTTGTTATGCAATCTTCCCTATCTTATGACTTAGATCGCCTGATGGGCGACCTCACGTCACAACAGAGGGAAGTGATCACGCTACGCTTTGGCTTAACTGATGGGCAAGCACTGACTCTAGCTAGGATCGGTGAAATACTTAATATCAGCCGGGAACGAGTCCGGCAAATAGAGCGGGAAGCCTTAACCAAACTTCGCAAGTCTAAAGCCAACATGGATGAATATTTGGCAAGTTAGGGGAAAGTTAGGAGTTATGAGTTTTTAATTAACTCTTCACTCCTGACTTTATTTATTAGGGTGAGAAAATACGCTGACTTTGGTACGGTTACAACTACTTCCACTCTTACGCTAGGCTGTTAGATTAGTTGGCAGGAAGACAAAATAGCTAGCTAAGTCAAATCCAAAACAGGCATTTAATATTTAAATCACAAGCACCGCAGCCAGCAGTGGTAGTTAAGGAGCTAAAAAATGAATAACCCATCCAATCATGTCTCAGAATTTTTCAATAGCGAATCAGAAACTAGCGATTTACTATGGCAGTACGTTAAATCCTTGAATCCTGAGACAGTTACCCAACTATCTAAACCCACATCTGCCGAAGTGTTTCAGGTGATGGAACGGAATATTACAGGGCTATTGGGTAATCTACCCTCAGAACATTTTGGCATCAGCGTAACCACCAGTCGAGAAAGTCTGGGTAGGCTTCTGGCTTCTGCAATGATTAGTGGTTATTTCTTACGTAACGCTGAACAGAGAATGAATTTTGAAATCGCCCTACAAGGGACTGAAAGCAATAACAGCGAAGTTGACTAGAAAGATAAAATTTGGGAAATTCTATATTGTTGGGCTGATAGCTACTCACAGTCACGGCGATTTAAATTGAAAATAAACCTCTGCAAAATCTTCGCCGCTAATTCCCAGTCATGCATCAGCTAAATTTTTTAAATATCCAAAAATAGTGACAAATTAAGGTTGAAATTTAAATGCATAGACGCTTACCTTCCGGCAGGGTAGGAGTGCAGAGGTTAGCGTAGAGTAACGCGGAGTTTTGGATTTGGTTATCTGTGAACTCCTGTAAGTTGGTGATTAGTTCAACTAGAGGCGTATTGCTAAATGATTAATACACATTTGTGGATAAACTAACAGCGGTAGACGACCTTTGTAATAAATCAAAACTCGGCAGAATTCAAACCAATCTGCCGAGTTTTGTTATTAGAAGTTAGTATCCCTTATCATCTAATCCGCTTAGGTTAAGGCTAAAACTCTGTTATCAAAGTCAATTTTTTAACGAACCATTTACACTTACTTAAGCTATTCTAAATCTACACCAGGTTTTCCGAGGTATTAATATTTTCGTGTTCTCTAAAAATTATTAATACCACCTTTGTACGGATATGAATAGTACATGGATTTACCATTAGCAAAAGTAGTTCTTCATCTCCCCAATCAATTATGAGTGAAACCAGTCCTTTGCCACCCCATAAAATTATTGGTGTTGCAGTAATTTGGAATAACCAAAAACAAATTTTAATTGATCGCCGTCGTCCAGAAGGAGCGATGGGTGGTTTGTGGGAATTTCCTGGTGGTAAAATTGAGCCTGGTGAAACTATCCAAGAATGTATTCAACGGGAAATTTCCGAAGAACTGGGAATAGTAATTGAAGTGGGAGAGCATCTGATTACTATCGACCACAGCTATACAAACTTGCGCGTTACTCTCACAGTACATCACTGCCGCCATGTTACAGGTGTTCCTCAACCTTTAGAATCCGATGAAATTCGCTGGGTAACTTTGGAAGAACTGGAGCAGTTTACTTTTCCTAAAGCAAATACTCAAATTATTGCTGCCTTAAAAGGGACTGGGAACTAGAAAGAAGCAGTCGTTGGCGCAGCCTCTCGAAGAGAAGCAAGTCGAGATGCTCAGTACAAGTGTCCAATACCGTAACAATCTATTAATTGCATCAGGTTGAGTCCCGCAATTTTCTACAATAAGCGCAGGGACTTTGATTAAAGGTGTCAGTAAACAAATGCCTAAAACCGTTGCCGATGTGATGAGCCGCGATCCAGTTGTCGTTCGGACAGAAACTGCACTCAACGAAGCTATCCAAATTCTTGCAGAACGCCACTTTAGCGGATTACCTGTTGTGGATGATGTCGGTAAATTGGTGGGCATTATCTCGGAAACCGATTTAATGTGGCAAGAAACTGGTGTTACTCCACCTGCGTACATTATGTTTCTTGATAGCGTTATCTATTTAAAAAATCCTGCTACATATGAACGTGACTTGCACAAGGCACTAGGGCAAACCGTTGGGGAGGTGATGAGTAAAAACCCGATCGCTATTTCCCCTGATAAAACTTTAAAGGAAGCCGCTACAATCATGCATGATCGCAGTGTTCACCGATTACCAGTACTTGAGAGCACGGGTGAAGTAATTGGTATCATCACTCGTGGTGATATTATTCGGGCAATGGCAGCAAGTCAAGATTAGTTAGTTAACAGTTATCAGACTGTTAACTATATTTTTACACCTTTGAAAATCAAGGATAACTAAATGAGTATTAATGCGGAGTCTGTTAAGCAATTGCTCAGTTCTGAGGATTTAGGTGATCGCTTACGTGCAGTAAATCAAATCCGCCAACTGGAACCTGCGATCGGCTTTGAATTAATTCAAAATGCTATTGGCGATAGCAATTCCCGTGTCCGTTACTCGGCGGTGAGTCAAATGGATACACTCGGAACGCAGGATTTACAATTATCCTTGGATATCTTGCGCGATCGCTTGCTTCATGACTCTGAAGTAGATGTACAAGCAGCAGCAGCAGACTGTTTGGGTGCTCTAAAGTTACATGAAGCTTTTGAAGACTTGCAGCAGCTTTACCATACAACCGATGAATGGCTAATCCAATTCAGTATCATTGCTACATTAGGAGAGTTGGGCGATCCACGAGCCTTTGAACTACTTAAAGAGGCACTCTCATCAGAAAACGAATTAGTTCAAACTGCTGCTATTAGTTCTTTGGGTGACTTGGGAGATTCACAAGCAGTTACCCTGTTGGCTCCCTATGCCAACAATCCAGATTGGCAAATTCGTTACAGAGTTGTACAAGCCTTGGCCCGTTTGGGTAGTGCAGAAGCCAAATCTATATTAGAAACTCTGGCTAATGATCAAGTAGAAGCGATCGCAACTGAAGCCAAAAATTCTTTGCAATCAGTTTAAGTCTATCTAAGGTTAAGAAAAGTCATCCTTAAATAGATTTATCTGACAGGATCAAAAAATTCGACCTGGTTGGGAAAATTTTGCATTCCAGCCAGTTTGAATAGATAAATTAGAGTTACTTTTAGTTTCTAAAAGTAACTTTTTTATATTTAGGATCGGTCTATTGAACGACACCTTTGCGGCGGCGAGACATAGCCATCACTCCACCTACTGCACCCAAGCCTAGTAATGCAGCTGGTTCGGGAACTGTACTTACCGCAAGACCTGTGAAAGTTCCAGAAATTGTTCCACCATTCTCGTAAATTGCTTGTGCAGCAGTATCTTGAATAGCAAAAGTGATATATCCTTCTGCTTTACTTCCATCTTCAAAGAGTCCCTTGAAAGCCAAGTTTATATCTATTCCTCCAGGTTGTGAAGTAAAAACTGCTGGATCGAGACTGGTCAAACTAAGCAGTTTATTTCCGTCCAAAGCACCAACATCAATAAACGCAGAAGAAATGAATGGATTTGTTTGGAAGCTTTTGATAAAACCTGTAGAATTAGATGCAAAATCTCCTGTCCGATGTGTAAGTAAAATTGCTCCTGGATTGGGAATAAAGTTTACATAGTTTTGGCTAAGAGTGACATCAGTTGCCTCATCAGTAGAACTATTATAAGAGGGAATGTAGTTAAAACTACCAGTGTATGCTTGAGCAGACCCAGCAGAGGTAAACAACCCAGCGGTAGCTAAAGGGATTGCAGCAGTAACAGCTAAAATTGCATTTAATAATTTATATTTAAAACCAATCATTGTCGTTTGAGGCTCCTAGTAATAACCTTAAATTAGAGTGATCGCTTACTTTTAATCTCAGTAATTTATGGAAACTACTGTCAGTGAAAGCGAAACTTGTCAGATATATTTCTTATCTCCATGAAATCACATAGACTTAGAGCCTGCAAGATTTACTGAGTGGTCTTCATCACATCTTCAATGCATTACTATCCTTAATGAAATTTTAATTACTTACATACCTGTGCTTCATATATCTTTTATTTCACAGGGTTTAAATTGTTGGCAATAGCTCTGACTTGAAGAAAGATAATTTTCGTACAAGTACAATGGATATTTTTAATACTTAAACTTACTCAACCATATTTTAAATAAATGGAGTATACAGTATATCTATAATCTCTCCAGTTACTAATATTTACTGAAACGGTTCCTCTCAGAGAATAAATGGGAGGAACCGCTGTATTTGTTTACTATGGATAGTCTTTGTTATCAAATTGAATGTTTGTAATAAATAGCTAACTGCTAGCTGTTACCGCTGTTCTCAAATCTGTGAGATTTTTCAAATGCTAAGAGCTAAATACCTGTGGCCAAGTTGTCACAATGAAAACTACAACTGCGGCGATCGCTAACAACCCTTGAATCAAATTTCCAACTAAAGACCCGACTACAATTCCTATACCCGCCTTAACCGCCAACCCTAATTCACGTCGGTAAAGGTACTCACCAATAATTGCTCCCAAAAGCGGCCCTAGTAAAATTCCTAACAGTGGCCCCCCAAAAGGCAGTGTTGGTAATAATCCTAAAAATCCCACGACCAAACCGACAATTGCGCCAATTTGCCCCCACTTGCTAGCTCCAGCTTGTCTTGCTCCCACATAACTAGCTAAAAAATCCACTCCGACACTGAGCAGTAAAACTATAACTGTCACAATTAGTGGAATCTTGATAGCTGCAAAGGAACTACTAACGATTCCCCAAACGATAATTGCAATTAAAATTAAGCTGCTACCAGGAATGGCTGGAACTACGGCACCGATAACACCCACAACCATTACGGCAATTAATAACCAATAAGTAATTTGCATAGATCAATTGTAAATTTCCTCGTAAGGGCGCACAGCCGTGCGTCCCTACTGTATATTCTATCTGGGCAAGATAGTGACAAATGCTTAGTATGCTGTGGTGGAAGTTTGCCTACTTTTGACCAGTTTGCGTAAGTCCTGTCTTAATTGAGATGGTAGCTGGATTTATGCCATATCACCTAATGCTTCCTAAACTGCTATTTTAAAGCTCAAAACCCATGACGAGAAAAATATTAACTGGACTAAGTTCTAAAACCTACGAACACCCCTTTGATCGCAAAGCCTTGGCTTCTTTACAAAATATGCCCGGTGTCTCCCTGCTACTCAAAAAAGTTAACGAATACGGCATCGATCGCTTACTCAGATTGCAAAGCCTTGGTAGTGAAATCAGAATTTCACCCCGTAATTTTCCCCAATTGCATCAGACATTTGTAGAAACCTGCCAAATTCTTGATGTTGCTCCAGTTCCTGAACTGTATCTGTTTCGAGGCACAGGTCACATTCAAACCTACATTGTTGGGGTGGAAAAACCTCTTGTTGGTATCAATTTAGATGCAATGGAGTGGCTTGACCCAGATGAGTTACTTTACGTTTTTGGACACGAAATCGCTCGCATCAAGAGTCAGCATATGGTTTATCACCAAATGGCAATTGTGATGCCGACTTTGAAAAATTTGTTGAGCAGTACCACACTGGGTGTAGGTGGCTTGGTAGCCAGTGGAATGGAACTGGGTTTGTATAATTGGCGGATGATGGCTAGGTTCACTGCTGATCGGGCTGGTTTACTGGCTTGTCAGGATATTGAGGTAGCAACTACTACACTGATGAAACTCGCAGGTTTACCAGACGAGTACTTGACTACTGCTGTAATCGAAGATTTCCTCGGACAAGCCCGTGAGTTTGCATCCAATAACTTTGATAGTGTTGATAAGGTCACCAAAATATTAAGCTATACAGAATCCGGGCTTTCCTGGGTGGTTATGCGGGCTGGCGAGTTATTAAAATGGGTTGATTCAGGAGAATATGATAATTTAATTCAACAGAAAAATTTAAAAATACCGGAAGAACCCGAAGAAAAAGAAGGAGAGACACCACAGGAAAATGAAGGTTGGAATTTTTTGACTTCTTGGTGATTGAATTTTAGATTTTAGACTTCGGCAACTCTTAGAGACGCTCTTGCGTTCGCTCAGTCCTTCTCTACGAGAGGCTGCGCCAACGACTTCGCTCAGGAACCATCGAACGATTTTGGATTGCTGATAGCGTAGCGTAAAGCCTGCGGCATGGCAACTCTTAGAGACGCTCTTGCGTTCGCTTAGAGCGAGTCCGCGTTCGCGCAGCGTCTCGTAGAGAGCGTCTTTTAGATGAAATTTTTTAATCCAAAATACTCTCGTGACGCTCAATGACTTGTAATACCGATTACCTGTGACTTTGCTCCAGAACTTAGGGTAAAATCTCCAAGTCTCACCAAAATTGGCTGACTTCTAAACTAGCGAATAACCTAAGTATTAAGAGTAACGGCTAATTTATCAGCAATTCCCGCAATCCAGTTTTCATCTTGTTTGGTGAAACTGCGAGGAGCATTCGCTCCCAAAATAAGCGCACCTTGATTGCCAATAGGTTGACAAATTACACCTTGAGTATTTTCTGGTAAATAATCAAATTCAAGCTTACCTGGATATATTTTTAGAGCAACTAAATAAATCGGCTTTTGTTTTTCGAGTACCTGTTTTAAGATTACTCCTGGTACAACCTCAGATTTAGTACCGAGAATACCGCGACGCAACAAAACTTTACCTTGATAAAAAACCACCAGCGATCGCGTTACTGTATTGGTCAACAATAAGTGAGATGCCCAAGCTAGCTCTGTTTTGACAGCTTCAGGTAAATCTGGTGCTAGGACAAAACCTTCTTCTCCAATTAGTTCTACAGTATCAGGTGATCGCGGCTGAACTTGCTGCCAAATCAAACCCGTCAAAATTAACACCGCACTCAAAATCACGCCTACCACATCACCACGCGATTGAGATTGGGTTAGTTCTGGTGTCAATAAACGGTTAATCAACAAAAGCACAGCGCCTAGCCCACCCACAACAATGGGCAGACGCCGCAAAACTCGATTAGGATCAGATTTAGTCATTGGGCATTGTGCATTGGGCAATAATCAATTGTTCTTCTTCCCCTGCTTCCCCTGCTCCCCCTGTTCCCTCATTTTCTCACTCCTCCCCTGGTTCAATAATCCGCTGGAAAAGATAACCAGTACCCCGCGCTGTGAGAATCAATTCTGGGTTGCTAGGATCATCTTCTAACTTTGCCCGTAAACGGGATATATGCACATCTACTACACGGGTATCCACATGACGTTCTGGTGTGTAACCCCAAACTTCCTGCAAAATTTCCGAACGGGAAAAAGCTTCTCCAGAGCGACTTACTAACAACTCTAATAAGCTGAACTCCATACCTGTCAATCGAATGCGCTCATCACCTTTGTAGACTTGTCGCTTATTCGTATCGATTTTAATAATAGCGACATGGATTACCCCAGAACTGGGAATACCAGATCCACTGGTTTTGTCTACCCGCCGCAGCACCGAGCGAATTCGAGCTTCTAGCTCCTTCGGGGAGAATGGTTTAACTACATAGTCATCAGCACCTAATTCTAGCCCAGTGATGCGATCGGCTACATCCCCCAAAGCTGTTAGCATAATAATGGGGACATCTGATTCTTTTCGCAATTCTTGACATACACCGTAGCCGTCTAGCTTTGGCATCATTACATCTAAAACTACCAGGTCAGGATCAGTTTTACGAAAAGTTTCCAAAGCTTCTTCCCCATCACCAGCTGTCACTACATCGTAGCCAATCATGGAAAGGCGCGTTTCCAAAATCCGGCGAATGCTGGCTTCGTCATCTACCACCAAGATTTTTTCTTTATGGCTTTCCAAGTTTCTCAACGCTCCTTCACTAAAAATTTACATGATTAATTTTTAATACCATAATATTAAGATATCATTCCATCAATTGATTTGGAAAAAGCTCTAAATACTACTATTATTGGTTTTTAGTTTTTCCCAAGAACTAAGCAAATATTAAGAATATTTAATAAGATTTAAGAATGGCAAAGCCAAAAACCTTTTACGTTTGTAACGAATGTGGAGCAGAATCGCCCCAGTGGTTTGGTAAGTGTCCAGCTTGCGGCACATACAATTCTCTAGAAGAACAGATCACTATCCAGTCTTCAGTAGATGTACCCAGTAGAGGGGGAGTGAGTGGTTGGCAATCAACTCAAACCAATGGCAAATCTCACGCTAAACCAGCTAAAGCGCGAGCCTCTTTAACATTTGACCAAATTACCGATCGCCAAATTGCTCGATGGGAGTCTGGTTATGGAGAATTAGATCGGGTGCTTGGTGGTGGAGTTGTCCCAGGTTCTATGGTGCTGATTGGTGGTGATCCGGGTATTGGTAAATCGACTTTATTGTTGCAAGTATCAAATCAATTAGCACAGAAATATCGCATCCTTTACGTAACTGGTGAAGAATCGGGACAGCAGGTAAAATTACGAGCTTCTCGTTTGGGAGTATCAAAAAGCGTAAATCTGGTTAATGATCAGAAGGTAACAGTGGTAGTAGATACTACACTACCTATAGACCCTGACAGTATAGGTGCAGATTTATATGTATTGCCAGAAACAGATTTAGAAGAAATTTTACGGGAAATAGACTCTCTAAAACCAAACGTGGCAATAATTGATAGTATCCAAACGGTGTTCTTTCCGGCGCTGACTTCTGCGCCCGGTTCGGTGGCTCAGGTACGGGAATGTACAGCAGCATTGATGAAGGTGGCGAAGCACGAAGATGTGACTATGCTGATTGTGGGACACGTCACCAAAGAAGGAGCGATCGCTGGGCCAAAAGTTTTAGAACATTTAGTAGACACGGTGTTGTATTTTGAAGGCGATCGCTTTGCCTCCCATCGGTTATTACGGACAGTGAAAAACCGCTTCGGCGCAACTCACGAAATCGGCATCTTTGAAATGGTGACAGATGGACTGCGGGAAGTTGCCAACCCCTCAGAGTTATTTTTAGGTAACCGTGACGATCCTGCGCCTGGTACTGCGATTGTCGTTGCTTGCGAAGGCACTCGCCCGATAGTTGTAGAATTGCAAGCTTTGGTGAGTCCTACTAGCTACCCTTCCCCCCGGCGTGCTGGTACTGGCGTAGATTACAACCGCTTGGTACAAATTCTCGCTGTCTTAGAAAAACGGGTGGGAATTCCCATGTCCAAGTTAGATTCCTACGTTGCTTCTGCGGGTGGGTTGAATGTGGAAGAACCAGCCGTAGATTTAGGAATAGCGATCGCGATCGTTGCCAGTTTCCGTGATCGCATCGTCGATCCCGGTACAGTATTGATCGGTGAAGTTGGGTTAGGCGGACAAGTGCGATCGGTTTCCCAAATGGAACTGCGGTTAAAAGAAGCTGCTAAGTTGGGATTTAAACGAGCGATCGTGCCAAAAGGGACAAAATTCCCTGATCTTAATATTGAGATATTACCAGTATCCAAAGTAATAGATGCAATTATCGCCGCCATCCCCCATCAGGAACTGACAATCGACGATTTAGAACCCGATGAAGATGAGTAACCATAGCCCCCTTTTTTAAGGGGATTGGAGGGATCTAAATAGAGTCAAACACCAGGGGAAAATCCGAGACTTTAACACTACACTAAAGGACAACCCACCATGACAGCCCTTACCCAAGATTACCAAATCACTTGGGATAAAACTACCCGATGATTACAAACTGCCAGACGATCCACTGGACAACATCAATCAACCAGCTTTAGTCGCAGCACTTACACAAAGCTTAGAACTTGCTGGAAAACTCCCACCTAACGCCCTCACACCAACAAATTACGGCATCTGCGCCACCTTGAATGGCAGAATCGTCGTTAAAGCTCCCGACTGGGCGTATATTCCCAAAATCAGCGTTGATAGATATGATTGCGGAACAAGAAGCTACAGAAGCTAAACCAGAAACTGCTCAAGCCAAACGAAAAGCAGAACAATTAGCAGAACGTTTGCGTCACTTAGGCGTGAATCCTGATCAACTAGATGAATTGTTGTAGCTTTAGGAGTCTTTTATTGTATGCAGGATAATTTTCTGCTTTTGAAGAATCACCTGTACTGAAAACTTTGATGGCCGATGCTGAAGCAGCTATATCACAACGATATTCGCTCCCAGAAAGATTAACTTTTGAGAGCGATCACATATTCAGCACTTGAAATACATATAATATTCCCTTTGGGAAGTCTATAGCAACCTCAGTTTTCTGAAAAACCATAATGTCACGCTATATCCTTACTGTTCCAAAACTCAGTGCCAATTGAGTTATTAGGGGTAAGATGTGGTTCAGCAGTAAATCCAAAAGGCGATGCCCTGAACACTTGCAGATATTACCGCAGACACTGATTATGTTCCGGCTGCTAAAATACGTAAGTATGAGTAGTATGATCGAACTACTCAAGTAAAAATTATCTATTTGGTCATACAAGACCGTCGAAAGATTGTAGAAAAGTGTGTTTCCCTGTACTGATAGTAGTGCTAACCTCAATTTTAAGGATGTTATCAGCCTTTATCTGCTAGAGTTTCTGACTTTCAGCAAACAAGATAATCTATCAATAATAAAATCGCTAGGAGTGCGATGAGATGTCACAGTCCCCGATGACAAAACCAGAAATAACTGCTGGAACTCTAATTGATAACCGCTATACTATCCAAAAACTTCTAGGACAGGGAGGATTGGGACGAACTTACTTGGCGTTTGACACTCGTCGGTTTAATGAAGCTTGTGTTCTCAAGGAGTTTGCACCCATTGGCACAGGGGAGAGTGGACTGGAACAATATCGCAACTTATTTAAAAGAGAGGCAAAAATTCTTCATCAATTGCAACATCCTCAAATTCCCAAGTTTTTAGCTTGCTTTGAAGGAGATAATCGGCTGTTTCTAGTACAAGAGTATGTTGACGGTAAAACATATTCTCGGCTGCTGGGAGAACTTCAACGTCAAGGAAGAAACTTTTCCGAAGAGGAAGTTATAGAGTGGCTAAAGAATCTACTGCCTGTTTTGGAATATGTCCACCAACACAACATCATCCATCGAGATATTTCTCCTGACAACATCATGTTACCCGATGGCAAGGATCTGCCAGTGCTAATTGATTTCGGTGTAGGCAAGCAAATTGCTGATATCAACGAGGCGAGAAGTTCTAACCATCAGGTGACCTTTGTTGGCAAAATGTCCCTTGTAGGCAAAGTGGGATACGCTCCCCGCGAACAGATTAGCTTGGGTTTATGTTCCCCCTGTAGTGACCTTTATGCTTTGGGGGTAACAGCTATTGTATTACTCACAGGTAGAGATCCATCTTTACTAATGGATCAGTACTCATTAGAATGGAACTGGCGTTATTATACCTACATTACTGATGATTTAGCTCAAGTACTTGATTATATGTTGGCAGATAGGCCTAACAACCGATACCAAACAGCCAGGGAAGTTCTTATAGATTTAGAGCGGATTGGAGAACCAGAAGTGGCAATGTCTCCTCCAATCATGGTTGATGATTTGCCTGCCACGATATTTAATCCTGAATTTCAGGCTATGTCGGCAATATCGCCATCATCCAACCAACCTGGAGAAACAATTTTTAGTTCACCTAGTTCACCTATTAATCCTCAAATTGGGCGAATTGAACAACAACCTTCACTCAAACCAGCATTTATCAAACATTGTCAGCAAGAGTTAGCTTACCACATCGGACCAATGGCAAATCTAATTATAGAAGAAATATTAGCTCAAAATCCTTACATTTCGCTTGACCAATTTGTTGAACTCATCATCAGGGAAATTCCTGATTTTCAGGCAGCTTTTGAATTTAAAAAAAGCTTATTTTCATAGACATTTAGACCACCGTTAATTAAAGAGAATTTTGAATTGTTTAATCCACTGTACCTCCCTGAGTGCGTTTGATTCTTTTCATTGCCATTTCTAAACTTAACTGCATCCGTTTAAAAGCTTTAGCTAAATTACCGATTTCATCATTAGACATCTGCTCAAATTCAACTTCCATATGTCCCGTACTGACTTCTTCAGCTATGCGAGTCATGCGTCTGAGGGGCAAAACAACTTGTCGATTCAAGAAAAAGTTGACTAACAGGATAGTTGCTATAAATATAGTTGATACAATTAGGATAATGAGTAAAGAAGACTGATTAGCTTTGCTGATGACATTATTCGCCGGCACTGATATAATCTGAGCGCCAACAATTTCATTCAGCTTCCACCCAAATCCATTAGCTGTACCATACTGAGTAATCATACTTTGAGGTGCAGCTTCAGGTACGCTATGACATACCAGACAGCTTTGTTCAGAAATTGGCAGCGGACGAGCAATGTAAAAGATATCCCCACCAGGAATTGAGCGAAATCCACTCACTTCTTTAAGGTCTGATTTATTTCTGAACCTTTCTACAATTTCCGTCTCAAAACTGTCAGCCTTATCCCGAAGATTTGTGGGATTGAGAGTTGCTTCTTTATAAAAGAAGTCACGGTAATCTGTCGTTTTTCGTAAAATTTCAAATACCTCGCGTGCTGAGTATGCAGGCACACTTTGTGGCAAAAACTCAGTTGCCAATTTATCAGCTAGCTCTGGATTAACTTGAGTACTGGTGTATTTACGAACAGAACTCATTGTTTGCATGAGTATGAGACCTGTTGAGCTAATATCTTGTTTAGCATTCTCCCTGAGTAGAGAAGAAAGAGCAAATCCACTCAAGCTCAGACCAAATGTTAGAATTACCAATAGTAAAATTGTAAACTTTTGTTTCAGTTTCAAATTCTTTAGCATAATTCTAGATTACCTACAATTCAAATTATTATGAACAAATATGGCGAAACTTATCGTTTACTTTATCATGATCAATCAACTCTCATATTTGGGTGTGAAAATATCGTTTAGCTAAAACTATTAGGGTAGACCCAACTTTATACTATTAGTAATTATTCAGGTTAATGAAAATGTTCTCTAAGTAACTAAGTTTAAAAAAGCTACAACAGCAATTCAAACGGAATTCGCAAAAATTCGTATTGGCTGTTTTGATCCCGTGCCAAAATAAATACCATCAATTGTCAAATATTACTAATGGTGTGGAATGCAAGAAAGTCTTTATTCGGGGGACGCTACATTATTGAAAGCCAACTAGGTGAAGGCGGAATTGGCATTACTTACCTTGCCAGAAATCAACGGAATCAACTGCGAGTAATTAAAACCCTCAAAGAAGAAATCCTGAACCACCCTGCCTGGATACTCCACCGAAACAAGTTACGGCAAGACTTCCGTGATGAAGCAGTTCGGTTAGCTGTGTGTCACCATCCTCATATAGTACAGATAGAAACCATCTTCGATGAGGGAAATTTGCCCTGCATGGTGATGGAGTACATTGAAGGCGAAGACTTAGGACAATACTTGAGACGGATGGGGGTGCTATCAGAAGCAGAAGCGCTGTTGTACATCCGGCAAATTGGCGACGCTTTGACGCTAATTCATTCTAAAGGACTGCTGCATCGGGATTTGAAACCACGTAATATTATGATCCGCATTGATAAATCAGAAGCAGTACTGATAGACTTTGGCATCGCTAGAGAATTTATTCCCAATATGATCCAAAGGCATACAGTGTATCGCACTCCTGGTTTTGCCCCACCTGAGCAATATGAATCAGAAGCACCACGAGGAGAATACATTGATATCTACGCCCTAGCTGCTACCTTGTATAATTTGCTCACCGCCGTTATACCGACAAGTGCAGATGATAGACGTCACAGTATTAATTTAGAACCACCACAATATTTTAATCCTAACATCAGCAACAGAGTCAATCAGGCTATTATGTGCGGCATGGATCTGGAGTCAACCTATCGTCCCCAGTCTGTGCAGGAGTGGTTGGATTTATTGGGATCTGATCGAGAAAATAATGTAGCCTTAGTAACACCTAATGTAGTGAGAACGCTTAGACTTAAACCACCTCCACCTGTTGTATTAAATCAGCATAACTGGCAATGCATACAGACCCTCAAAGGTCATTCTAGTATGGTTCATGCGATCGCCATTAGCCCAGACGGGCAATTGATTGCTAGTGGCAGTAATGACCATACTATTAAACTTTGGCAAGTGGGTACTGGCAAGCTAGTGCGTCAACTGGGTCGTTGGTCTTCTGGTCATTCTAGTATGGTTCATTCCGTCGCCTTTACCCCAATCTCTCCAAACCTTTCTTATCAAGGAGAGTCCGGCAAATCTGCGAAAGTTGCAGACCTGAACTGGGGAATCTTGGCTAGCGGTAGTTGGGATAACACAATCAAATTGTGGGATGTAAACACAGGCAAAGAAATTCGTACTCTCGTTGGTCATCCTAATTGGGTGAATTCCGTTGCCTTTAGTCCAGATGGCAAGTTTCTGGCTAGTGGCAGTGCTGACTGCACAATTAAACTATGGCAAGTACACACAGGCATAGAAATCCAAACTTTCATAGGTCATTCTGACTCAGTTTCTTCAGTTGCCTACTCTCCAACAATGCCGACAACGAATAGCAAAGATAGACAGCTTGTGGCTAGTGGTAGTAATGACTACACCATTAAACTATGGCAAGTATACACAGGCAGAAACATTTCCACATTATTAGGCCATTCTTTCTTCGTCAACTGTATCGCCTTCAGCCAGGATGGGGAAATTATCGCCAGTGGCAGTGGTGACAACACGATTAAACTATGGCATGTAAATACAGGCAGAGAAATTCGTACTCTTATAGGTCATTCTGATTCAGTTTGGTCAGTCGCCTTTAGCCAGAATGGGGAACTTCTGGCTAGTGGCAGTTGGGATAACACTATCAAACTATGGCACGTACACAGTGGCAGAGAAATCAGCACACTTACAGGGCATTCCAACTATGTTAGATGCGTCGCCTTCAGTCCCAATGGCCAAACCCTAGTCACCGGTGGTGATGACGATACTATCAAGATTTGGCGACGGAGATAATAAATAATTCCTAATGACGCTCTTACGTTGCTCTAAGCGAACGCAAGAGTGTCTCTAAGAATTGCCATGCCATTGGCGCAGCCTCTTGTAGAGAAGGCTTTACGCTGCCAAGAGAGTAATTCCTAATTCCGAATCTTTTTGCTTGGTCTGATTAGATACTTTTAGCCTACAGATAGAACTGCGATCGCCCAAAACTTGTGACAATAATGACGACAACCGTTATTTTTGAACAATAAATTATATGGGCTTTGGTATCGGTGATTTATTCTGGATTTTCCTCCTTCTCACTTCTTTGCAACCCCTTTGGCAAAAACGTCAAATAGAATATCGGCGCTTGCGTGCTTTACAAGAATTCCAGCAGGAACGCAAAAGTCGGGTGATTTTGCTGATTCACCGCCAAGAATCTATTAGCTTTCTGGGAATTCCCTTATCTCGCTACATTACTATCGAAGACTCAGAACAGATACTGCGAGCAATTCGCCTCACACCCCCAGATGTGCCGATTGACTTAATTTTGCACACTCCTGGTGGTTTGGTTTTGGCTACCGAACAAATCGCCAGAGCATTAATTCGCCACCAGGCAAAAGTTACAGTCTTTGTACCTCACTACGCCATGAGTGGCGGTACCATGCTTGCCCTCGCCTCTGATGAAATTATTATGGATGCTAACGCTGTCTTAGGGCCAGTTGATCCCCAATTGGGTAATTACCCCGCAGCGAGTATCCTGACAGTAGTTGAAGATAAACCTATTAGTGAGATTGATGACCAAACCCTAATTATGGCCGACCTCTCACGCAAAGCAATTCAGCAAGTACAGCGCTTTGTACGGACTCTGCTTAAAGACAGTATACCCAAACAAAAAGTTTTGCCAGAAAATATTGAATCAATTATCGAAGCCTTGACAACCGGGCGCGTCACCCACGACTATCCCATCACTATTGAGGAAGCAACAGAAATGGGGCTGCCCGTAACTGTCGGACTGCCCCATTCTATTTATGATCTCATGGATTTGTACCCACAACCACAAGGAGGGCGACCCAGCGTCCAGTACATTCCTATGCCTTACAATGACCGCCGTCCAACTCTACCTACACCCAAGGGCAGACCCTTAGAAGAACCAAATCAAATGATTTGAGACTTTGGGGTAGGAATTTTTTGTGACGTCTAGGGTGTAGATGTCGGTGTAGCTGTCGGTGTAGCTGTTGGCGTAGCCGTTGGCGTAGCTGTCGGTGTAGCTGTTGGTGTAGCTGTCGGTGTAGCTGTCGGTGTAGCTGTTGGTGTAGCTGTTGGTGTAGCTGTTGGCGTAGCCGTTGGCGTAGCTGTCGGTGTAGCTCTTGGCGTAGCTCTTGGCGTAGCTCTTGGCGTAGCTCTTGGCGTAGGCGTCGGTGTAGCCGTCGGCTGACTGAAGACTGTCTTTGCTTCTTCATTCAGCTTTTGGCGGAGTGCTAAATTAGCAATTCCAGTTTCTTGCAACTGATATTTCTTCTGATACTCTTTCACCACTGCTTCCGTGCGGGAACCATAAAAATAATCGCGGGGAAGGGGAGGATTTGGCTTCACCACTGCATTCAAATTTGTTTGCAGAATTTTTATGATGTTAGCAGCAAAATCTTGGGTTTTTCGTCCTGCTATCCCATCAACTGGTTGTAGCTTATATCCCGTTTGAAATTCACGAATTGCCTTTTTAGTTTGATCATCCGTCAAAGGCGTATTTGTTACCTTGACGTTATAGCCTAATCCTCGCAACACAGCACGAAATTGCTGTGGCGTATAGCTACGTTGAGAGGCCGCAAAACCTGTGTCTGCAATTACCAAACTAGCAGTTATCAGGCAGCTAGCTGCAAAAGTCGCGCTTGATTTTCCAAACCCACACCACATATTTAAAACTCCTTTGGATTAAATCAGCAGGATTATAAAGGTTAACAGCTGCATTTTAAGTTTGTTTAATAACTTTTTTCGCTATTTTTTAATGATTTTTGAATAATTTATAATTTATTTTTGTCAAATTTAACCAAAATTGCAAAAACTAATTTGTGTCATCCATCAAAAGAAGTATCTTGTATTAGTAGAGATACAGCGGTTATCATTTGAATCGAATCCACTCCTTAAACACTAAATTAAAGTAGGGGCGTACATTTGTGTGCTTCTGAGTTGAGTTGAATACAGACTTAACAAGAACAGCTCCAAGGCTACAAGGGTTGGGGAGTAAGATTCAAAGCTTCGGCATCGGATGCCAGTCGCTCATAGGGAGCCACTGCGATGGACAGGTTAAGAGACATAAAGAAGGCAGTGCGCCCAAGAGGGTTTCTCCACTTGTCCCTTGCGCGTCTCCCTTAGGAGAAGCAACTGCTGTTAAGTGGCGTGCAAACTCCCTCTCCAGAGCGCTGGCTTCCCAACGCAGTGGCTCCTCCTTTGAGGAGAGAAGAATGGAAGTGAAGTCAAAGTGTATTGGATACAAACGAGAAACGCTATATTCCAAATATCAAAAAAGCGTATAATATATGACAAAAAATGAAAATTAAAAAATATTCTAAGCAGCGGAATCTTTGGATTGAAAGATTTATGGCAATTACTGCCACCGTAAATTTAGGTTTAGTTTTGTTTGATTTAAGTTACGTACCTTGGCGAGATTTCTACTTGCGAAAACTTCCCCAAATTATTGAGATTTATGACCCAATAAAAGGTATTGAACCCCATCGAGAGACGAAAAATTATTTAGAACTAGTAAAGGCATTAGAAGAACAAGTCAGCCAAACAGGATTACAGTCGCCTCAGGTAAATAGCAGGCTAGAGGATATAAGGCGTCTGAGCAATGAGATGATTGACACTAACCCATTTGCAGGAGTTAACAAGAGTGGTACTCTAGAAAAAATCAAAAAGCGGATGCGATCGCACATTGATAAGGAATCAGCAAAACAGTCCTTTGCCACTTTTTGGAGTCAGCCTTTTTTATCACAAAATGGCTGGGTTAAAGAAATTAATTTTTTCAACCAGAGCATCCGCCCTTTGATAGCCTCTAACTACTACCGCCAAATCGGTGAAAATGGCGAATTTGTTGATAATTTCTGGGAAATTGACTTACCCTTTGTGATTTTATTTGGCGCAGAATTGCTGGGGCGGACCTTCCTTCTCAGACGCCAACATCCTGGTTTTAGCTGGTTGGAAGCAGTATTGTGGCGTTGGTATGATTTATTTTTACTACTGCCATTTTGGCGGGGGTTGCGAATCATATCTGTATTAATTCGCCTCGATCAAGCGCGGTTATTGGAGCTGCATCCAGTACGAAAGCAAATTAATCAGGGGATTGTTGCCAATTTTGCCGAAGAACTCACAGAAATTGTAGTGGTAAGGGTAATTAATCAGGTTCAGGGTTCAATTCAGCGAGGTGAGTTAACGCGCTGGCTCTCACAACAGGAAAATTTACGTCCCTACATAGATATTAATAATGTGAATGAAGTGGAAGCGATCGCAGGTCTTTTGGTAAAAACAATTGTCTACCAAGTGCTACCCAAAATTCAACCTGCGATCATTGCCATTTTGTGCCACAATATCGAAACCGTCTTCCATCAAGTCCCCGTCTACCGCAACCTCCAGAACCTCCCTGGCGTGGGACAAGCCCAAACCCAGTTAAGTGAACAACTGGCGACCCAAATTACAACTAATCTTTACAAAACTTTAGTTAGTGCTGTTGAAGACCCTGTAGGAGCAAAACTCACCAGTCAACTGGTACAAAGCTTCAGCGACGCCTTAGGATCTCAAATAAAAGAAAAACACGTACTTTCAGAAATTCAGAGTTTACTTTTTGACTTTTTAGAGGAAATCAAACTCAACTATGTCCAGCGTTTATCCCAAGAAGACATAGATCAAATTATCGAGCAAACCCGGCAGCTACGAACACAAGTATCAGTTCCAGCAGTAGTCGATAAAGGTACTACTCTCCCAAAAATACGGGAAGGGTAGAGAGAGCAGGGAAGCAAGAATTTTAGATTTTAGATTTTGGATTAAAGAATTGAAATTTAATCCAAAATCGTCAATTCCATTATCCAAAATTGAATTGCCCAATGACGCCAGTTGCTTCTCCTGTCGGAGACGCTGCGCGAACAACGGAGGGAACCTCCGCAACGCACTAGCTCCCCAATGCCCAATGCACGACTATAAAAGAAATGCGCTAAACTCGAATTAGGCGAATCATCATTGGTTCGTCACAAGACTTCTTGAAAGATATATTTATCGCAGGAAGTGGGTCGATGCCCACTTTTTTTATTGAATTCTCTCATGGCTCATCCTTTAGTTCCACAAATTATTGATTTGGCGACACCAGTGGCAGAAAAACTGGGATTGGAAGTGGTTGGCGTGGTTTTTCACACTAACCAAAGTCCACCAGTGTTGCGGGTAGACATTCGCAATCCTGAGCAAGACACTGGGTTGAATGATTGTGAGAGGATGAGCCGTGCTTTAGAAGCCTCCTTAGATGCTGCCCAAATCGTTCCAGATGCCTATGTCTTGGAAGTGTCCAGTCCTGGTATTTCGCGGCAACTGGTAACAGACAGGGAGTTTATTTCCTTTAAAGGATTTCCTGTCATCGTCTCCACAACGCCCCCCTACGACGGACAACAAGAGTGGACTGGTCAGTTGATTCGCCGGGATGAGACAGCACTTTACTTAAACCAAAAAGGTCGTGTAGTCGAAATTCCCTGCTCCCTAATTACTAAAGTGCAGTTAGACGAGCGCCGATAAACAAAGGGCTAGGGCTTAGGAGTTAGAGACTAGAGCACCTTGGCTCAAGGCTAAAGATTAGGGGCTAGAGGTTATCAACTAAGGGCTAGAGATTAGGGGCTAGTGTAAAGCTATTCTCTAATCCCTAGCTCTATCTAATGCGTAGTTTTCAGTCCCCATTACCCCTTATCCCCTCCAGGGGTACCGAGTTCCCCACTCCCTAATTTTTAAAGGAGATTGCTTATGTCAATGGTTACTTTACCTGGATTAAAAGAATTAATTGAAAGTATAAGTCGCGAACGGAATTTACCTCGGCTTGCAGTTCAATCAGCTATTAGAGAAGCACTAGTCAAAGGCTACGAACGTTATCGTCGCGCCCAAAATTTAGAGCGCAAACAGTTTGATGAAGATTATTTTGAGAATTTTGAAGTAGAACTCGATATTGAAGGAGAAGGATTTCGCGTTCTTTCTACCAAAACCATTGTCGAAGAAGTCAATAACACAGACCACCAGATTTCCCTAGACGAAGTTCAACAAGTAGCTCCCGAAGCGCAGTTAGGAGACTCTGTGGTGCTGGATGTTACCCCTGACCAAGGAGAATTTGGTCGGATGGCGGCGATGCAAACCAAGCAGGTACTGGCGCAAAAATTACGGGATCAACAGCGCCAAATGGTGCAAGAAGAGTTCCAAGACTTGGAAGGAACTGTCCTGCAAGCAAGAGTCCTGCGGTTTGAACGGCAATCAGTGGTTCTAGCAGTTAGCAGTGGCTTTGGTCAGCCAGAAGTAGAAGCCGAATTACCCAAGCGCGAACAGCTGCCCAATGATAATTATCGGGCAAATGCCACCTTCAAGGTATATCTTAAAAAAGTATCTCAAGGTCAGCAACGAGGGCCACAGTTGCTTGTGTCTCGTGCTGATGCTGGTTTGGTGGTTTATCTTTTCGCCAACGAAGTCCCAGAAATCGAAGATGAAGTGGTACGGATTGTTGCCGTAGCTAGGGAGGCAAACCCCCCTTCCCGTTATGTCGGTCCCCGGACTAAAATAGCAGTAGATACTCTTGATCGCGATGTAGACCCAGTTGGCGCTTGTATTGGAGCCAGGGGATCGCGAATTCAAGTGGTAGTCAACGAATTACGCGGTGAAAAAATAGATGTAATTCGCTGGTCGCCAGACCCAGCAACATATATTGCTAATGCCTTAAGTCCAGCCCGGGTGGATGAAGTACGCCTAATGGACCCAGATTCCCGGCAAACTCACGTACTAGTGGCTGAAGATCAACTAAGTTTGGCCATAGGGAAAGAGGGACAAAATGTCCGTTTGGCAGCCCGCCTGACTGGTTGGAAAATTGACATTAAAGACAAAGCTAAGTATGACTATGCAGGAGAGGATGCCAAATTTATAGCTGTAAGAACAAAATATCAATCAGAGGAAGATGATCTTGACTTTGAGGAAGAAGAGTTGGATGAAAATCAGGACGAATTAGAAGAGGAGGATACTTTTGACACTAACAATGACGAGTAATTGATTAATCTTGTAAAGTTTTGATACTGTTGATTGTAGTCTCAGTCTCAAGGATTATTTTATCAAAGGCTACTTGATATAAGTAAAAAATAGTAATAATAGACTTATTTTTACATCCCAAATCCTGGACTGAGATCGCAGAGAACCGATGAAACCAAATTATCGGCGCTGTATTAGTTGCCGCAAAGTAGGCTCAAAAGATGAGTTTTGGCGGATTGTCCGCGTCTTTCCATCGGGAAAGGTACAATTAGATCAGGGCATGGGGCGTTCTGCCTATATTTGTCCAGAAACGAGTTGCTTACAAGCGGCTCAAAAAAAAAATCGACTAGGGCGATCGCTACATGCATCAGTGCCAGAAACACTGTACCAAAGCTTGTCGCAACGTCTAGCCCGCACCAATACGTAAAACAAAATTTAGTTGGAATAACTTTGTGAGGTGATTATCAGAGGAATTGTGCCAAAGCCGAAGTCGTGCTTTCATCACACCCTCTGTTGATCGTTAAGGTTAGTGTCAAAATAGTAAATGGGTGTAAAAGGCATTCGACTCTCTAATAATTAACAGGGGCGAGGCAACATTCCCAGAACAAGATGTAATCGATTGTGTTGTGGAAGACTCAGAATCAACAAAACAAGAAACTACAAAATGGCAACCTGGTAGCGCTCAGGCGCAGTTCGGCGTCAAGGGTTCCCATAAAAATCTTTTAAAGAAATTTTTATGGGTCTCCCTCAACCATCATTCCTGGTGGGGATGCCATTATTAAACCGAAACATCTCTCTTTCCTGATTGGAGGCACCGACAAAAACTGAACGGCAATCTAAAAACAGTAATCCAAGGATGGAGATGTCGCACTCCCAGGCAACCATCCGCTAAAACTGTAAATTAAAGGGGAAGAGTGGATGAACAACGGCAAAGTTAGAATCTATGAATTATCAAAGGAATTGAATTTGGATAACAAAGAGCTACTAGCAATTTGCGACCAGCTCGACATTGCGGTCAAAAGCCATAGCAGCACGATTTCAGAATCCGAGGCAGAAAACATCCGGGCGGCAGCAGAAAAGCTTGCAGCTACGAGTGTGTCCGCCAAAAAGGAACTAGGTACAACCAGCCATAAACCAAATTCACCACCGAACGGCGGACCTGCGCGACCTGCTGCACCCCACAAACAGCAAATTTTGGAAATACGCAAACCCAAAATATTGAGAAATACTACCTCCAACGCCCCAGAGGCGTCACTTGCTACCAATACCCAAGCTGCCTTGTCTGAAGCTAATCCTCCCTCTCCTCCACGGCCCTTCGCTACACCAGTCTCACCCATGAAGCCGACGGCACCAACTCGACCTGTACCCCGGAATCAAGCTGAGACCCAAGAGCAACCTACGATCACAGACTTGGAACAAACGCCTAATCCAAATCAGGCGCCGGAAAAAATAGCATCCCAAAAACCGGAAAAAATAGTTCCACCTAGACCGAAATCGGAAAAACCTCAAAAACCGCAATTAGTTGCCCCTCCAGCAAGACCTGCGGAAGAAGTTGTCCAGGTGGCAGATGAGCAAGTATCTCAGACAGACAAACCGATTCTCAAACGCGACCAACGGCTACGGCCCGTTGAAGGTGATCGCGATCAAATTAAGCCAAAAGTCGCGAAGCTGCCAACTGACCAGTCCCCACAATCTGCACCACAAAGGCAGGCTCGTCCCACTCCTGCACCCAGCAGACCAGAGCAGAGAGGCAATAGACCATCTTCACCATCACAACTACCAGAGGGGCAACGGCCTAGGCCAGCCCGTCCTAGTGAACCTGTAGCAGCCGCAATGCCGATCGCTACTCCACCCAGACAGATATCAGGAATAGCAGGCAAATCTCAAGGATTGGGTGATGAGCCAGTCGCACCTGATCTCCTCGATTTGAAACGCCCAAGTCCACCTCGCCCGACCAAAGGCGGCAAAAAGTGGGTAGAAGAGGAAATAATTGACGAAGTTAAAGAGAAGGCTAAAACTGGCATCAAAGGCAAGCGGATCAAGCCGATACTGGATGATGAGTTTGAAGAAGATTTGCTGGATGATGACGATCTCGACGCACCAGCCACCGTCCAAGTCAGCCTTTCCATCGCCCGTCCTCCTAAACCCAAAGCTACTCGGCCTGTACAAATGCCAGGCGCAACTCTTGCTAGCGCCCCAACTGCTAGAGGAAGTAGAAAGTCAGGTTCCAAATCTGGTTCTAGCCGCGACCATCACCAGAACCGTCGCCAAGAAGCCGAGACAAAGCGTGACCGTCCAGAAAAAGTGGTGGTAACAGGCCCCTTGACTGTGCAAGAACTGGCTGATGTTTTAGCCGTTGCCGATACAGAGATTGTAAAAATCTTGTTCCTTAAAGGCATGGCGGTGAGTATCACCCAAAATCTGGATATTCCAACAATTACCCTGGTAGGAAAAGAACTAGAAATAGAAGTCGAAACCGCCGAGCCAGAAGCAGAAGCTCGGAAAATTACGGAAATGGTCGGTGCAGAAGACCTAGAATATCTCCACCGCCGTCCGCCAGTCGTGACAATTATGGGTCACGTAGACCACGGTAAAACAACCCTGCTCGACTCAATCCGCAAAACAAAAGTAGCTGCTGGTGAAGCTGGTGGTATCACTCAACATATCGGTGCATACCATGTGGATGTGGAACATGAGGGCAAACCGCAACAGATAGTCTTCCTGGATACACCCGGTCACGAAGCCTTTACAGCGATGCGGGCCAGAGGAGCGCGGGTAACAGACATTGCCGTATTGGTAGTGGCTGCTGATGATGGTGTCCGTCCGCAAACCATTGAAGCCATTAGCCACGCCCAAGCAGCAGGAGTGCCAATTGTCGTTGCAATTAACAAAATTGACAAAGAAGGGGCACAGCCAGAGCGGGTGAAACAAGAACTCACCCAGTATGGTCTGACCGCAGAAGACTGGGGCGGTGAGACAATCATGGTTCCGGTGAGCGCTATCAAGGGTGAAAATCTGGATACGCTCTTAGAGATGATTCTGCTAGTAGCAGAGGTTGCAGAACTATCTGCCAACCCAGATCGTGCCGCCAAAGGAACTGTGATTGAGGCACATCTAGATAAAGCTAAGGGAGCAGTTGCTACCCTGCTAATTCAGAATGGCACCCTGCATGTGGGAGATATCTTAGTAGCTGGCTCGGCTTTCGGTAAAGTCCGGGCGATGGTGGATGACAGAGGCAAGAGAGTAGACATTGCTTCTCCCTCCTTTGCTGTCGAGGTGTTGGGTTTAAGTGATGTGCCAGCAGCAGGCGACGAGTTCGAGGTCTTCCAAAACGAAAAAGAAGCCAGAGCACTCGCTAGCGATCGCGCAGACAGACAACGCCTATCCCGTTTGTTACAGGGTCGTGTTACCCTTACAACCCTATCGGCTCAAGCCCAAGAAGGCGAGTTGAAAGAACTCAACTTGATCTTGAAAGGAGACGTACAAGGTTCCGTGGAAGCCATTGTGGGAGCGCTGAAGCAAATCCCGCAAAACGAAGTCCAAATTCGGATGCTATTGGCTACTGCTGGGGAAATCACCGAGACAGATATCGACTTAGCAGCTGCCAGTAACGCTGTGATCATTGGCTTCAACACCACCTTCGCCAGTGGCGCCAGACAAGCCGCTGATGAAGCGGGTGTAGATGTTCGAGAATACAACGTAATCTACAAACTCCTAGAAGATATCCAAGATGCCTTGGAAGGTCTTTTGGAACCAGAGTTGGTGGAAGAACCCTTGGGCCAAACCGAAGTCCGTGCTGTCTTCCCAGTCGGACGTGGTGCTGTTGCCGGTTGCTACGTTCAATCTGGCAAGTTAGTTCGCAACTGTAAAGTCAGGGTGCGACGCGGCGGTAAAGTGATCTTTGAAGGCGTCCTTGACTCCCTAAAACGGATGAAAGAAGATAGCCGTGAGGTCAACGCCGGTTATGAATGCGGTGTCGGCATAGATAAATTCAATGATTGGGTTGAAGGTGACATCATCGAAGCCTATCAAATGGTTACCAAGCGCCGTACTCTCACCTTAACGAGATAGTGTTGAGGGTAAAATGGTTAGAAGTTAGGAGTGATAAATTAATTCCTAACTCCTAACTCTTAACTCACAACTTTTTATAATATGCATTCATTTCGCTCTGAACCTATTTTGTGGATTCACGTCGCTGGATTAGCGACGTTGCCTGTTTTTTTAGTCCTCTGTTTATTGTTCCTATCTGTAGGCGAGCGGTTTTTGCCAGTCTGGATGGAGCTATTCTTAGTTGCCGCCATTGGTATTCTCCCCCTACTATGGATGCAGTTACGTCGCCCTTTTTATATATTTGCTCTTTTAGGAATAGCCTTAAAGCCAGAAAATCTGACTGAGCGGCAGCGAAAAATTCTCTGTTTAATTAATACAAAGTTAAATCGTATCCTGGCATTAGTGGCAGCAGTATTGTCGATTTGGGTGCTGTGGCATCTCTACCAAATTGCCCCATTAGTCGCAAATTCAGCTAAATTTCTTCCCCAATGGCGCAGCCTCGCACTAGTGCTTGCGGGGTTAGCCTTTTTGGGTAGCAATTTATTTTTACAAATACCTGTGAGTGTAATGCGAGTTTTGGTGACTAATGACACAGAATTCGCGGCACTAGAGCCATTATCTTTAGAAAAGATTAAGCAGGATTTCACAATTTTAGGGGTGCGGGTTAATCAAATCGTGCCCCGATTGTTGCAATCCTTGTTTAGGATTAATAGAGATTCGTAGCATACCAATGCCCAATACAACTCTTGGAGAGGCTGCGCCCTAAGCGTAGCTATGCCGCAGGCTTTACGGCAACTCTTAGAGACGCTACGCGTAGCTTGCTTCCCCGCAGGGGTACGCTCAGTACAAGTGCCCAATCCTCAGTTACCGTTGAAGTTTAAAACAAAGGAATGAGAAACTATGGCTCAAATTCCAGCTTCTAGCGATCGCCAATTTTCTGCTGATACTGAAATTTGGTATAACCTCAAATGCGCCATCTCCACTAGTTCCGGTTTTCAACGCTGGCAACTAGAACCCAATGCTCAATTACAGGAAATTAGCTTGGAACAGCAAGTACAACGGTATTTAAGAGAAACTTTAGAAACTTTAGCTTACTAAACACCAAATAACTCTTGTAGGCTTGTTTGCAAGCGACGAAGTTGACGGTATGCACTCTCCAAGCGATCGCCATCAACTTCTACTTCATTTTTGGGATAATTCTTAATAATTTCAATCAGCGACACCTGCCCGTTTTGACTCGCAGAAAGTACTAACGCGGCTTGTAAAGGCTGCCGATCTGCTCTGGGAGACGGTCTATAAATAACTAAGCCTCCTAGTACAGATTGGCGGGAAAATCTAGCTACCATCTCAATTAACACGACTTGGAGCAAAATCCCCTTGTTAAAGGTAGACAAACTTCCGTTACAGTCTACTAGTAAAATTTTATAAATAAAATAATATAACTAATGTATAAGTTCTGTGATCTATCTAGGGAATTTAGCTGAATCAGTGCTAATCATCCAGTATAGTTTGGCATGGGTTTTAAAGCAGCTACAGGGCTGTTAACTTTAACCTTGTTTGACATACCATAATTCAGCACATCACAGACGGAAAAAATGAAATATCGGGGTTTTTACATTTCTCTAGCGAAAAATTTTCGCCTTTTTTCTAGCAGTCATCTCAGATATACTTTACGCGTGGGAGCCGGACTAACGGCAATGCTTGTTGTTTCTAGTGGGTCAATACTACTACCGAGTGAGGTTAATGCTGGTGCTACTCACCCAGAAGGTATCGCCCCAACTCTCACAGCGCAAACTCCTGCAACTGCCGCAGTGATTTACGTTAATTCAGCAACTGGTGCAGATAGTGCTGGTGCTGGTACAACGTCAGCTGCACCCTATAAAAGCATCAGTTTCGCTCTCAGTCAAGCCCAAACAGGTGCAGTTATTCAATTAGCACCTGGTACCTATAACCAGGAAAGTGGCGAAACCTTCCCGCTATTGCTTAAACCAGGGGTGACACTCCGGGGTGATGAAGCTACTAAAGGTCAGGCAATATTGATTACAGGTGGAGGATTCTACACTAGTCGCACTTTTGCCAGGCAGGATATTACCATCCTTGCCGACCAAGATACCACGATTACCGGTGTCACCGTCACCAATCCAAATAACCGGGGTACGGCTGTGTGGGTGGAGTCAACTAATCCCATTATCAAAAACAGTACTTTTACTAACAGTGTCAGAGAGGGTGTTTTTGTAACGGGTACAGCCAATCCCAAAATTGAAAGTAACCTGTTTGTGCAAAACAAAGGCAACGGGATTTCAGTTGCTAGAGCTGCCCAAGGAGAAATTCGGAATAACTTATTTCAGGATACTGGTTTTGGTCTAGCGATCGGTGGCACTTCCACACCCCAAATTGTGGAAAACCAAATCATCGAAAATCAAGACGGTCTTTTTATCTCAGAGTCAGCAAAGCCCGTATTGCGTAAGAATTTCATTCAGAATAATAAGCGGGATGGCTTAGTAGCGACTGTCAACGCTCTACCCGACCTTGGCACCAACGAAAATCCTGGTGGCAATCTTATCCGCAATAACACTCGTTATGATCTGAACAACGCCACCAAAACCGGTAAAATTGTCGCTGTTGGCAACGATATCGATCAGAAAAAGATTTTTGGCTCAGTAGATTTTGTTGCCGCAACTGTTGATGTACCCCCTGGAGGACCTGTGGCCTTTAAGGATGTGCCAGCAAATTACTGGGCAAAAACCTACATCGAAGCTTTAGCCTCCCAAAATATTATTGCTGGCTTTCCTGATCGCAGCTTTAAACCCAATGAACCTGTAACCCGCGCTCAATTTGCCACTATTGTTACTAAAGCCTTAACACCACCAAGCAAACGCGCAGGCATTCAGTTTAAGGATGTAGCAAGCAATTTCTGGGCTTACGCTGCAATTCAATCTGCTTATCAGAGTCAATTTGTTTCTGGTTATCCCGATGGGACTTTTAAGCCACAGCAGCAAATTCCAAGAGTGCAGGCGTTAGTAGCTTTAGCGAATGGTTTGGGCTTAACTGCGAATAATCAGAATGTCCTTTCCTTTTACACCGATGCTGCCCAGATTCCTGATTATGCGATCGCTCCTGTTGCTGCGGCAACTGCACGGCAACTAGTGATCAACTATCCCACAGCGAAGCAACTTAATCCTAATCGTCAGGCGACTAGAGCTGAAGTTGCTGCCTTTGTTTACCAGGCACTCGTCAATGCTGGACGTGCCCAAGCAATTCCTTCATCCTATTTGGTAACAGTTCAGTAAATGCCTAGTTAGCATAATTGAAAGCGCCAGAGTAACAAATTATTAGTCTGGCGCTTCCAATATTGTGAGTTTTATTAATTTTAAGGGTCTTTAAATATAGCTGACCCCATTTGAATGTGATTGGCTTTATAAGTAATGTTGGCTGAAAACTTAAAGAATATAAAGATATATAAAAGGAAAGCAGTAAAAAAAATAACAGCTAAAATTTCTTCCTTTAAGAATTAGGATTTTTATCCGATTGGGGGCGTTGTTGCCGACGCTGTTCCCAGCGCCAGAGGAAGACCATTAGGACAACGATTCCTACTTGGAGAGCTAAACTAGGCAAAGCACTCTCAACATCCCGTCCGGCAAGCACTTGGAAAAAAAAGACGAATGCACCGAGCGAGCCAGAAGCACCGAAAGCGATGTAGATAAATTGTCGTAAGCCGCGATAAGGAGCGGCTATTTCTGCTTTTAGGCTGGCATATTGTTCAGAGTTAAGGCGATTTTTGGGATTTTTATCTACCATGATTAAATCATGTTATACTTTTAGATTGTGTACGCCGATGTGGCTCAGTGGTAGAGCAGCTGATTCGTAATCAGCAGGCCGTGGGTTCAAATCCCATCATCGGCTTTGATCAAAGTATTGCTCAATATTAAAGTTTGACATAAATCAAGTGTACAGTGACTAATTATTTCTCGTCGGTGACAGATTACAGCTATTTTCAGGTAAATAGACCACACGGTAGGGGCACAGCATTGCTGTGCCCTTACGACAGATGTGGTTTAAATACATGAAAACTGCTGTAATGTCTTAGTGACAAATTATTGTCATCAAACCTAGTAATTTGCTTCCGTATGTATTGGTGACAAATTATCAAAACAGAATTCAGGAGTCAGGAGCCAGAATGGGCTAAACCTTAGCTATCCGCTAACAGAATTGAATTCTGTGATTTAACACCCCTACTCCCATTTTCAAGCTAGGTGGATTATTGCAGCAATGGAGTTGTGCCATTACCGTTAGTTGAGGCATTGGCAATTGCAGCATGAGTAGGTTGAGTAGTAAGAACTGCTACAACTGGAGTAACATTTGAACTAGATTGTTTACTTCGTTTTCGATTAGAGCCGCCAGCCTTGGAATACTCTATACTGTTTCTGCCGTAGACAGTTGCAACTCCACTTAGCATTCGTTCAGACATTTCGGAGAGAGCTTTATCCATCTGGGTTACTGTTTTACGCGATTCTTCAAGATTGGACACCAGCGTATTATGAGTTTCTAGTACAGCACGGGTAGTGTTGATTAGGTGGTTGTAGCTTTCAATGGTTAACCCGTGTCCTAAATCCAGACTTTCATCAATGGATTTAAGCAAGGCGAGACGAAGTTGAGCTTTGTCAACAGCAGCAGAACCACGAGTTTTTAAAGACATAACACATCCTTTTTTAATAATTCCTTTTTCAACATAGTAGAGTATCCTTTTGCCTGAGATGGGTAGTTTTGTGGATTTATTTCATTAAAAGTTCAACGAAATAATTACGACTTAGCCTGTGTTTTTACTCATTTTTCATATCGATTTGTTGTTTTAGAATAAGTACAATCAGCAACAGTAATCACAAAATCAATAATTGCGTACCCCGAAATAACAAATGCGTACCTCGAAATAACAAATGCGTACCCCGAAATAACAAATGCGTACCCCGAAATAACAAATGCGATCGCAAAAGCTACAAATGCGAACGCCGAAATAACAAACGCAAATCCCGAAATAACAAACGCGAACCCCGAAATAACAAATGCGATCGCCAAATCTATAAATGCGTACGCGGAAATAACAAATGCGTTGGCGTAGCCCAACCCAGACATAGCTAGATTAACTTTTGATTATGAAAGTAAAATGAAATTATCCTCCACCTAAGCCCCATCATGGTTGTCCCAGAACTCGAACAACAACTCCTTCAGCTTTCACCTGACGATAAATTGTATATTATCCAACTCCTAGCACAAAGCCTGACTACACACAATAACAACACCCAATCTGTGCAAACAAGCAAAATATCAGAATTATTCCGTCAATCCCCTGTAGCTGAATTACCCAAAGAATTTAACCTAACTCGATTACTAAAAACCCTCATTGAGTCCCTACAACCAGTAACTCTAACCGAAATAACAGAATATCCCCTGCCTCAATTTTATGGATGTATCCAAGATGAAACCTTCTTCCGTCATCCCCAAGGACAACAACCAGAACGCGAACCAATCCTGTGAAATTCCTGCTCGATACTAACACCTGCATTATCTATATGCAGGGTAAAAATTCCACTTTAAAATAGAAACTAGAATCCACTGCCACTAAACATATTGCCGTTTGCTCAATCGTCAAAGCTGAACTATTTTATGGTGCAATGAAAAGTGCCAACCCACAACAGAATATTACTTTACAACAACAATTTTTAGCCCAATTTACATCACTACCCTTTGACGATTTAGCAGCAACAACATTTGGAACAATTCGCTCTCAACTAGAAGCATTAGGTACTCCCATTGGCGCGTATGACTTACAAATTGCCGCCATCACGCTGACAAATAACTTAACCCTCATCACCCATAACACTAGAGAATTCCAACGCATTAATAACTTGTTGATTAAGGATTGGGAGATATAGCGATCGCCTAAATCACAATTGCGTTAGCGTAGCCCAACCCAGGCATCGCAAAATCTATAAACGCGATCGCACCCTTGTTTTACCTGAAACTACCACTGGGCGATCGCATGAACAATCTTTGCAACTGGTATTTGACAAGCAAGTGGCGCTAAAAGCACTTTGTCAGGGACAAACTGTAATTCCCTTTTAGTGCGATCGCCTGCATCAACAATTAAGTTCCGTTAAAAATTATCGTAAATAAGTAGTGATGCTATAATATCTGATATTAGTGTAACTTTTTATACGTATCTTCAATCCAAACAAAGACCATCTTATAATTGAATTCTTTGACATAAAATATTTCATGATCAAGCCAGCTTGCAATCCAGGTTCAAGGGTTCGTTACAGAGCAAACATAAAATTATCTAAAGAGCAAGATGAAGAGCTTAATATTTCTTCATCTATTGTGTCTGAAACTACTTCTTTACATGGTGCGCTTACAGCATCAAGAAATGATGTGCGTATCGTGGAGCTTTTTGCTGGAGCTCGCGGAATGGGTATTGGATTTCTGATGGCTGGGGAGCAAAAAAAAGGATTTATAATTATTAATTATGCTGAAATTATCCTAATTTTTTTAAAAAGCCTCGAAACTAATTATAAATCATTTTACAATAACTCAACCTACCGTATTGAAGACTGTATTCCTTCAGATTTTACTCCTATAGATTTAACTAAAAAACAAAATTTTCAACTTGTACATGAAGCTGTAAAAAGAGTAGATGGTGTGGATATGGTTATTGGTGGAACTCCCTGTCAAGGGTTTTCACAATCTAATCGAAGTAATTGGGATGCGAAGAATATGTATAATCATCTAGTTGAATACTTTATTGAATGTTCTTTAGAACTTGCACCGAAAGCAATTCTTTTGGAAAATGTGCAAGGTATTCTATGGACACCTCGTTATAATAAAAGTAAGAATAAGCGCAAATTTACAGTAGTTGATTATATTGCAAGAAAATTTACGGATGCTGGGTATGTTTTTTTACCCAGTTCTAGATGCTGTTTAATAATAGTGTAATCGCTGATGTTAAAACCATTCAAATTATTATTTTATTAATTTAATATTTAAATTTATGAATAAAGCTAATACTAACAAACATGAAAACTATGAAATTCTTAATTTAATTGGATATGGTTTAGCTAAATTTGATATGGATTTTGTTAGAGAATTTAGTTTTAAAACTAAGCAAGAGTTTTTTCTTGATCTTGTAAACACTAGTATTGCTAAAACTGTAGGAACAATAAAAAATAGACAAGATTTATTTGATCCTTTTTTTGATAATGCAAGAAAAGGATGGTGGCAAAAAGGAAATACATATATTCCTCGAAAAATACTAATTGATTCCCTCAATGACTAGATTAAAAGGTGAGAAGGCAGAGATTTTAAACCTAACCCCACACTTTAGAACATTTGGAAAGTAAACGCAAATTATGGCGATCACCGCTCATACGACATCAAAAGCAGGGACAATTTTGCTATGCGATCGCGCATTTTCGACAACCAGAAAAATTCACGCTATTTTGGGTTGATATGCGATCGCTCCTTCAAGTGAAAGCCTGGAATTATTACTCAAATTCAGTTTCGCAGAAAGCTTTTAACAAATCAATACAATTAGCGATCGCCATCGTCGGTAGAGACAACCAAAAATTATAATGAATGCATAAAGCAACCAATCATAGATAGGCAAGATTAGGAGAATCTAAACAATGCAGGCTCATAGCAGTTCAGAGCAAAGGCTACTTGAAAAAATTCGCCAGCTACCTCCCGAACAAGTTTTGCTAGTTGAAGATTTTATTAATTCTCTGGAGAAGCAAAATACAGAGTATAGCCTTACCTTTGCAGCAGCAAAACTTTCTGAACCAGTTCTGCTCAAAATCTGGGATAACCCTGATGATGCAGAATATGACAAACTATGAGTTTGGTGATGTTGTTTTAGTGCCGTTTCCTTTTACTGACCAGACTACTACTAAAAAACGTCCAGCAGTAGTTGTGAGTTCTAATAGCTATTAATGTGAGCGTTCGGATTTAATATTGATAGCCATTACCAGTCAAGCGAATCCAGCAACTTCTTTTGGTAAAATCACAATTAATGGATGGCAAATAGCTGGTCTTCTCAAACCTTCAATTATAAAACCAGTTTTGACTACTATAGATAAAGGGCTAGTGATTAAAAAGTTAGGGCGACTTCAGGAGCCAGACTTTCAAGCTTTGCAAAACCTTTTTCTGGCTATTTTGGGTTGATATGCGAGATTGTTCCTTCAAATCAAAGCTTCTAATTATCACTCAAACTCAGTTTCGCAGAAAGCTTTTAACAAATCGATACAATTAGCGATCGCTCCTAAATGAGCAATTTCATAACCGTGGGTATTTTGGGTAGGAAATGCCAAACAAGCAGCACGCCCAACATGCCCAAATTTCATCGCAATCGAAGCATCACTACCAAACTGACTCAGTATCGTTAGCTGCATCGGCATATCCAACTGTTTAGCACAGTGGCACAGTTGGCCATTTAGCCCTTCATCATATATTCCATAAGCATCTTGAGAAAAAAGTACAGGACTTTCACCATCTTTAACAGGATATTCCTCGGCTAATGGACAAATTTCTAAAGCAATCAAGGCATCCAAACGCTGGTTTTGGGTAAAAAATAGCGCCCCAATTGCTCCGACTTCTTCTTTCGCTGACGCCACTAGATAAACATCAACAACTGGCTGTTTCAGGTTTTGAGCCAAAGCTAACAAAATGGCAACAGAGGCTTTGTTATCCAAGGTGTAACTGGCGATATGATCCTTTAACCTAATTGGATACTTGCGATGTTTGCCGACTACCATTCTAGTTCCAGGTCGAATGCCAGCTGCTTCTAATTCAGCAGATGTGAGCTTCGTTTCAATCCAGGCATTTTCCCACTTGAGAGTAGTATCTTCCTGCTGGACTTTTTGAGGAGATTCATGGGAAACGTGGCGGGAACCAAAGCTGAGAATACCGCTAATGGTTTCGTTATCTCCGATTAAATCTACAACTCCTTCGCCATAAACCCACGGGAAAGAACCGCCGAGTTTACGGACTTCAACACGACCTCCATCACCGAGAGTCTTGACAATTGCGCCAATTTCGTCTTTGTGTGCCGTGATAGCGATCACTCGGTCTGGATTTTTCCCTGGAATCTTCGCAATAATATTATCAGCGCGATCGCACCAGACTTTTACATCCAGCGCCGCAAATCGTTGCATCAACAACTGGTTAATCTCAGCTTCTGCACCACTTGGAGAATGGTGCATGACCAATTCTTCAATAATTTCAAATAAGCGATCGTAATCCCACATTAATACAGTTAGTTTAATTTTCAAATATTATTATGAGACAATTGTGCATCAAAAACGCGACTTGCTGGTACAAGTGCTGATCTTTTTTGTTGACGCTTCAGCACTCCTACCACACCAAAAGCACCAAGCGCTAAAATTCCTAAGTTTATTGAGGGTTCAGGTACAGACTTAGCCTCAATCGCCGCCAGTGCAGTGTCTGCTATCACCTTATGAGCGGCGGTGGTTGGGTGGACACCGTCCCAGATAAGAAACTTGTTGTTTTTTGGGTCACATATATCTGGTCTAGATAGACAAGACTCGGTTACATTCGTAAAACCCAATGCACTTGCCTGATTAAATAAAGAATAAATATCAACAGAGACGATGTTGAGATTCGGGTTTTGGTTCAAAGCGCTCACAGTGTTTGCTAAACCCAAGTCAAACTCGCTACTCGATTTGCTAAGGAGTGTAGGGTTGCGACCATCGGTTTTAGCTGCTGGTAGCTGTCCCAAATTTGGCAAGTTAAACACTAAAATATTTTTTGCGCCGGCTCCTATGAGAGTATTCAACGCCACAGATATATTATTAATTGGCTTGGTCGAGTCTTTGGGGTTAGGAAAAAGGAAATCATTCGCACCTCCCCACAATGTATAAAGTGCATCTGGATTAGCAGTTTGATTATTTGCTTTCAAAGTTCCAGCAAAATCAAGGACTTGTTTGAGCACTCCCGGTAAATTTGAATCGGGAAGGACAGCATTACCTAAACCAGAGCTAGCACCACCGATAGCGAAGTTTATTCCTTGGGTAGGAGGTGTGGAAGGAATAGTAGTGAATAAAGTGGGCTTTAATCCTAGCTGATCTCCGAAATAATCTACCCAGTTCAGCCCATTAGAAAAACGTCCTTCAAAGTAAGGTGGGTTTGGAGGGTATCCTTTCTCAGTAATATTATATATATTGCCTGTATCGGAAAGACTATCGCCAAATACATAAAGTTGATCAAAACTCGCAGCAGAGGCTTTGGTTGGCAACATAAAAGAAAATAGAACAAATCCTGCCGCTACAGCTTGTTTTTTCATATTTGTTTTACCTGTGGTATTTTTTAATCTGTTTAAAAGTAATCAAGGGGCAATAATGACAACTAGTCTTTTCTTCAGTTACTTCAAAACCAGGCATATTTAATGAGTTAATTTGCGTTATTACACCTAACTATGCCTTAAAAATTTATCATACACAGGTAAAAACACTGTAAATACTTAGATTTACATTTTCTTGATAAAAATAGGTGCATTAAAAAGAAATAGCAAAGTTTTCATCCTAGAGATGGAATTGCCCACTTTTATGCAGGCTGACTATCAACTAACCGCAAGAGAATTGCGTAACCCTTCGTAGACATCGCTTTAACTTCGCTTTAATTTCAAAGCCTCAGCAGCCGATACACCCTCACCCTGAGTGCCGAAATACCACAAAACTGTAGCAGCCTCAGCCCGAGTTACTGGTTTTTTGGGTTGAAACAGAGTCGTATAACCAAATACCCGCCGAATATTCGATTGTTCGCTATTTTGGTAATCAACCAACACTGCTCTTAAAGCCTTGGGGTCAATTCGCGCTGCGTCTTGGAAACCCCAGGTTTGTTTGATCGCATCTAAGTTAGCAGAGGGTAAAGCTTGGCGAGTATCTAGTGGTAATTTCCACAGCAGCAACGCCTCCCGCGTTAGGGGTGCATCAGGACGAAACAAAACTGCTGTAGAATCTCCAGACAAAGGACTGGGAATTAACCCAGCCTCAGCTAATCCCTGAATTGCTGGAAAATCAGGGTCTTTTGCGGGCACATCACTAAAAGCTGGTTGAGTACTTTCTGATGCCAAGCGAATTTGTTTAGCTGGATTGCTGGGATACATAGCATTGTTAGCAGCAATTAGCCAACGGGCATATTCCCGATGTGTAACGATTTTACCGGGTTCAAACTGGTTAGTTGTGGTAATAGAGTTGCTCTTAGTTGTCTTTGGCTCTATGGATAAAACACCTAATGCAGCCAAGTCTTGGATGTGTTGCCGCCATTCTTGCGGTATCTTATTGAGATCGTTGAATTCCTGAGATTCGGGTGTGGCTGTAGGAGTTGTTTGGTTATTAGCCGTACTTGGTGGCTGTGCTGCCAAGTTTGCCGATGGTATCGGCCCAATGAACTGTGGCTCTCCTGGTTGGGGAATGGCGTTAGTAGTTTCGTTAAGATTTGTAGTTGGGGTAGGCTGTGCCGTAGCTGTACTATTCGGTACGTACTCAATCAGTAATTCAGTGGCTGTTTGGGGTTGATTAGGTGTGGCGTTAGTAACTGATTTAGGCTGAATGGAAACCTTCAACAGCAAATCGTTACGACGTGCCTCAAAGACATCTGCCGCATTATCTGTTGGCTGTTGCAAAATCTGCCAGTTATTTGTTTGAAACTGGCTACTATAAAAGCTAGCAATAAAGTTGCTGGGATCAGAACTCAACCAACGAGTTGAGACTCTGTTTTCTGAGCCGCTAGCAGGGGTAACTTCCTGTAGTTTGGCATTGGAATATAGTGGGATATCTTTAGGAAAATCAGATGGTAACTGAACTGTTGATTCTTTTTGCTGTGCTTGTGGTTGGTTACCCTGAGATTCTCCAAAGACGACTGGATTGCTTTGCAGCTTAGGATCTGCCGCCAAAGATTGCTCAAGGTTTTTGGCGACTGGACTGTTAGCACAGGCTGTTAACGAAGTCAGTAGAACAGCCCAAATTAGAAATACAGCTGGACGTTTACAGGGAAGCACAGGAAATCACAAATTGAGTTTCAATTCCTACCCTAGCGCAGACTGTTCATTAAATGGGTATGGGGCATTAGGGACTGGAATATTGAAAAAAACCCATTTCCTCTGCCTCTGTCCCTGTTTATATCACCAAAAGACACTACCAACTCACCACGTCCTCTTGGTAAATGTCTCTATTGGTGAAGATGATGATATCTGCTATAGCAATCCTAAATGAGTCGTAAAAATCTCCAATTCCTCTCTCTGCGCTACGGGCAGTTTGCTCAAGTCGGGAAACCCGCCCATGCAATTGCCCTCCTCTGCGCCTCTGCAGTTAATTTATTTTTACAAATGATTTAGGACTGCTATAGATTTGTTTATTTAAATGTCAACTAAGCCCTATCTCTAAAAATGAGTAAACGGTAGCAAAAGCTACCGTATTGTCTTTGTTTTACAGCCATTAGGTTTTGATAATTCCCATGCTTATTTATAGAGTTCCCTAAAATTCTGGCAAACTAACACTTTGGAAAAAAAAACAGGAAATAAACTTGAAATACTTGCTAGATAAGAGTTTTATAATTTTGCTCCTCAAAGTTAGTAGTTTACCACATTAAGTTGGATGGGTGAATCAGTTTGTAGTCGGGACTTTAGTCCTTGATTTGAGCGCTGAAATTGTTGCCTTATCAAAGCACTAGATTGAGAATCAATTTTTTAGATAGTTGTAGAAATATTTAGTTGGCAGAGTGGATAACTGATTGAGAACTTGCCAAGGAACAGCATAGCTAGCAAAAGCTTTAATCTCCTTGCAGATGCACTAGTTGTAATGCGATCGCCAAGCAACTGAAGTGATAGACTAAGACTAAAGCCCCCTTTAGCCTCACCCAAGCAAGGGAATAGATCAAGTTCGCTAACATTCGCTTACAATCGATTCTGGAGATTATTCATCTGACGATGGTAAGCTGAATAAGGCAATAGGTGGAAAATGCCAATGTTAAGCAATTCCAGGAACTTAGCAGCCTAAGTTTGTGGTTCTTGGCGACTGGGGTCATAGGCAAAGCAGTTAAGTGTCGCAGCAGTTTCCCTAGTATCTATAAATTGATTTTCTAAGGAAAGTGCTACTTGTACTGTAGCCACAAGTTTCTTGGCAGCCTCGAAAGCAGTGAGTGCTGACTCTAAAAGTGCGTAGTTTACCGCCGTAGGCATCGCCTCTATGTTATCCAAAGCTTTCTCTTGAGCAATCCATCTCCTGTCTTCTGGGATAGGACAGGGGTTCTTTTAGGAAAGGCTCAGCACAGGGTGCGCTTTGCAAGTTATAGAGGCAGTACATAGTCAGCTATGGCTGTTTTGCTAATCCTACTAATGATTGGGTAGAGGCAAAAAAGACACTTCATCGGATGCAGTGGCGGTTGAGAAAACCCTCTACAAACTTGGTCTGAACAGTTAACAACTTCCTGATAGATTAGATACAATTAGCATCTGCGTTTGGTACAGTGATCACTAGTTCAAGGCGAGTAATCAAATTGACATACTACTCCACTAGCCAATTTGACATAGTATTAAACCTTTCACCTGCTGGTTGTGGCGAATATTTTTGATTCAGGGCAAATTAAGACTTATATTATTCAAGGGCAAAGGTGTTTCTTGGAGGTGAAGTTAGCCAAAAAGGGGCAAAAGGCTGAAAAATATATGTCTGATGTCAAAAACGCAGATCTAATCGGAGTATGAATGAAGAAAAAACAACGACCATTGACAACCGTTAGTCAATTTTACTTTCTGTAAAACGTCGCCAGGTTGTTACCAGTGCTGAAACACGATTACATGCAAGTTTCCCAGGATCAGCCTATTTATTCTGAGGCTCCACTCCAATTGTTACTGTTTGTCGATGAACGCCCAAAGTCCCGACAACAGGTGCAGCGAATACGTGCTTATTTAAAAGAATTGCAGGCTGAGTATACTTTTGAAGTTCAAATTATCGATATTGGACAACAACCTTACTTAGCAGAACACTTTAAATTGATCGCAACGCCAGCTTTAATCAAAATCCATCCGGAACCACGACAGATTTTAGCTGGGAGTAATATAGTAGCACAATTGAAAAACTGGTGGCCTCGCTGGCAAGCCGCTGTAGACGCTTACTTAAAATTACAGGAAGACTTGCAAGAACGTATAGAGGACAACGCTAGGGCGACATTACCCAAATCCACTATCCATTCAGTTGCTGTTTCTGCTGAACTAATCCGACTCTCAGACGAAATTTTTCGCTTGAAACAGGAAAAAGATAACCTCCAAGAGCAACTACAGTTTAAAGACCGGGTGATTGCTATGCTGGCACACGATCTTCGCAATCCCTTAACTGCTGTCGCGATCGCCATAGAAACTCTCCAATCTAATTACAATTTAGAGAAAGGGGAATTTCAGCGCCTCAAACCATCGATGACGGCACATTTATTAAAACAAGCCCGTAATCAAACTAAGATCATTGATCGGATGATTGCCGACCTTTTGCAGGTAGGTCGTGGCAAAGATACAGAACTCCCTATTACACCACAAAAGCTACAGTTAAGGAAACTGTGCTTAGATGTATTAGAAGAATTGTGCGATCGCTACACCGCCAAATGCCAAAAGGTAGAAACAGATATTCCCAATGACTTGCCATATGTATATGCTGACCCAGAACGCATCCGACAAGTGCTAGTAAATTTGTTGGATAATGCCATCAAATACACCCCAGAAGGTGGCAAGATTAGTGTTGCCGGATTGCACCGTACTACCCAAAAAGTTCAGTTTAGTATTGGCGATACTGGACCTGGTATTCCTGTAGAGAATCGCGATCGCATCTTTGAAAACCACTTCCGCCTGCAACGGGATGAAGGTACAGAAGGTTATGGCATTGGTCTTTGTTTATGCCAACGCATTATCCTAGCACATTATGGTCAAATTTGGGTAGACTCTGCCCCCAATAATGGAGCATGGTTCCACTTCACACTGCCAGTTTATCCTTCTTAGGGATTGGGCACCTGTACTGAGCGACTTGTACCGAGCGAACTTGTGCCGACTTGTACTGAGCATCTCGGCTTGCTTCTCTTCGAGAGGCTGCGCCAACGACTGCGCCCTTACCTCGGCTTCGCCCAACTCTTGGAGAGGCTGCGCCCTAAGCGTAGCTATGCCGCAGGCTTTACGACACCGCTCAGGCTAAACTCGGCACAAGTCGATGCCGCCCAACTCTTGGAGAGGCTGCGCCCTAAGCGTAGCTATGCCGCAGGCTTTACGGCTACGCTCAGGCTAAACTCAGCACAAATCGCTCGATGGAGCCGACGTCGAAGTAGCGAAGTCGAGGTAGTTGAGGTAAGCCGTTGGCGCAGCCTCTGGTAAAGTTGTATTGGGCATTGGTCAGAGCAGAACTAAGAACTTGAGACAAAGCGATCGCGCCCCCCGGCCTTAGCTTCGTAGAGTGCTTTATCTGCCCGCACAATCAAATCTAAAGGTGATGATTCCCAAGTGGGGACAATAGTCGCCACGCCCATACTAAGGGTGACATACTGACTCACTACAGACCCGTCATGAACAATTTGCAAATCTTTAATTCCAGCTTGTATCACTTCGGCAATGTGAACTGCGCCAGATGCAGGGGTGTATGGCATAATCACAGCAAATTCTTCGCCACCATAACGCGCCACTAAATCCTGATGTTTTTGTACCTTAAAGCTTAAGACAGCACCCACCTTTTGTAGACAGATATCCCCAGCAGGATGGCCATATCTATCGTTATAAAATTTAAAAAAGTCGATATCACACAAAATCATTGACAAGGGAGACTCCTTTTGTGCGAGATTAATCCACTGAGCATTGAGATAATCGTCAAAGCGGCGACGATTAGCCAACTCAGTTAAGCCATCTACATTGGCAAGGTGCTGCAAAGCTTGGTTTGCCGCCTCTAATTGTTTGTAAATTTGCGCTTCCTTTAGCAGTCGGCGCAACCGCTGGCGCAATACAGGCCAGTGAATTGGCTTAGTGACATAATCAATCGCCCCTGCCTCAAAAGCAAGGTTTACGGATTCTTCATCGTCCAAGCATGTAATCATCAATATAGGGGTGCGCTCCCATATCTGGGAGATCACAGTATTGTTAAGGGTCGAGTCAGTATCAAAGGTTTCAACGGCTGATTTTAAATTATTTTTGGCAATTTGGAACAAGTGCTTACAGCAGGTAAAGCCATCCATCACAGGCATTACAGCATCTAGCAAAACTATATCTGGTTTGATAGTCTCGTAAGCATCTAAACATTGCTTACCATCATTGACCTCGACCACTCGATAACCTTCTTTTTCCATAGCTTTACGCAAGAATACTCGAACGCTCTTGTCATCATCAGCCACTAAAATCAGGGGTGATTGCTGTGGTTGCTGCTTAGAATTAAAAAATGGGCTTATGCCTGACATGAGTTGCCTTCCACTTGCGGGACTATTCTGAAAAAGGCTGTGCAACTCGATCGCATAGCGGCGATCGCTCTTTTCATCAATGCCAGGATTTGCGGCAAAGGTGTGTCGGGCTTCACAATCAACTGTTTTTTGAAACTAGACTGTTCAATATTAGTGAGCCAAGCAAGCGGTAGATAATTAAGTTGCATAGACAATCTATAATTGGAACATGAAGGCAATTGTTACCTTTTTGTTCAGCTATGGTTATGGGAGGAAATGTTACTTTTATATTTCCCCATTCTTAAAGTCAAATTGCAATTTTTTTGAAAATTGCAAATGCACACCTTAATTATTGAGTTCTGTAATTAGTTTAGAAATCTAGTGAGACAGGGCAAAGCAATTGCCAAAACGTGCTCAGAAGATAGTTAATACTAAAGACTAATATCACCTGACTTAAATTTATTTAGTCTATTCGCAAGGCTGGCAGAGGTTTAGTATAATTACATAAGATTAAGGTTAAGCTTAGTGCAAAGCTTAATTCTCAAGTCGTTCTGAGTTAATAAATTAAGTAAAAATTCTCCTTGAATTCGATTCAGTATATCTAGTTATATTAAAAAATAGTTTGTTTCTTCGGAAAGACAGCAATTTAGTCACTAAAATTAGATTAAATATAGATATACTAAATAAAAATTAATATCTTTAACAACTAAACCCTCTAATTGGTTCACAGACAGCAGATAAAACCGCCATCTTTTTGACGATACAAACAACAAAAAGTTTTTATAAAAAAATCAAAATTTATTTACGTTTACTAAATCTTTAATATGCCAGACTCATTAATGTATCAGCAAGATCATTTTGTTGTTCTAGAAACAAATCAGCCAGAACAATTTATTACACAATCAGAGTTATTAGAAAAGCTCAAAACAACTCTCCAACAATTCATAATTCAAGATTTGCCGCCTGACCTGCAAAAGTTTGATTCTGTAGAAGCTCAAGCACAATATTTACTCGACACCAGCTGCGAATTAGATATTGGGCCTGGGCAATATTTACAGTGGTATGCAGTTCGTTTAGAAAAGTAACTTTTTGGTCAGTTGTTTAGCAGAAAAGGAGTTAACGAAGAAGTAGCTTCCGATGCGTTATCTGTTGGTGTAGCCCGCACAACTCTTGGAGACGCTCTTGCTAGCAAGATCCCCGTACGGGTATAGCATGGCGCGACTACTTGGGCTTACCTCGGCTAAACTCGGCACAAGTCGCCCAACTCTTGGAGAGGCTGCGCTAACGGCGTCGCTCAGGACAAGTTCAGTATAAGTCGCCCAACTCTTGGAGAGGCTACGCCCTAAGCGTAGCTATGCCGCAGGCTTTACGACTACGCTCAGGACAAGCTCACCAGTTGCTCAGTGACCACCGTAGGCATTAGAACTTCTCCTAACGGAGACACTGCACGAACGGAGGAAGCAGGGGAGAAACCCTATACTTAAAAACCTTGTCATTACCAACATCAAATAAATCTTCCACTTCGTTGTTATCCCGCCTTGAAATAAATTCTGAGGCTAATAGCTTGCATTCCTCTCAAAAGGACTAAATACAATATTTTAAGCGATGTATATGGACATCCTTTGTGAAAGTGAAAATTGAAGTTCACGCTTAGTAAATAGAAGCTATTAGTCCAGAATTTAAGTTATGGGTGGGATGTCAATTAGCGCAGCAGTTTGACTGTTACAGAAATGTGGGTAAGGACAAGCCATAAAGGCATGGCGTTTGGGTAAAGATAATTTTTGTTCTTGACTATTGACTACTGACTAGTGACTCTTTTTTAATATTGATCAGCGCTAACTCAATTGTATTTTCAGATGGCTGCGTTATTTGAATCTCCAATCCAGGACCAAAATAGTTGGTCATTTTTTCCTGCTTTTTTTGCCACACATCAATTGGTATTAGCGGAGAATCAAATTCCAAAATTAGGGCATAGTTGCCATTAACTTCTGTTTCTCGCAACCCTGTGACTGTTGGTCGTTCCTGGTCTGTGGGACTCAAACCCAGAAAAGAAAGTGTTGTATCTAGATGAGCATCTTGACCGTAGGAATATCGGGTGATGTCTTTGCGAATTTTATTTTGAGTATCAGTTGCTTGCTGCTGGCGCAGTATCAATGCTGACGGTGATGTAGTTTGGCTAAATGGTACTGGCTTAAGTTCATTAGCTTTCAGCGCTAGCCCTCCTAACAACAGAGGAATCCCGTAAAAAAATCCAACAAGATTAAGTGTGGCATTATTACCAGCATAGGCGACGAAGCCAATGATGGTTAATATGCCACCGATAGTTAAACCGAGTGTTCCTAAAGAGATTTGGCGTAGCATGAGCTTAAATTAGTATAAAGTCTGAATACCTCAGTTTTATTATCATCGGCTATGAGTAACAAATTAGGAAAGAACATCGTCCCCAGGTGGTAATATTCAACCAACTCAAAATTGCCAGATTAAGACTGACACAAAGAGAAGTCAAGAGCTTCTGGCTTGGTTTCTCCGATCAGAGACGCTCTTGCTAGCTGGCTTTTAAGTAGGGGTACACCAGACACGGAGAGTTTTTAAGGGAGGAAAGTTAGTGTAGTAGATTACTGAGGGCGTATAGTGCCCCAGAATGTTGGATTTTGAGTTAACTTTAAATTTAAAGGTAGTTAAAGATGGGAAAAAATAATGGATATACAGAGTATAAAAGAACGAATTGTCGCAGTTCAAAGCAAACGCGAGTACCTGTTAAGCCTATTGGAGCAACCTAACCTGGGAACTTTGAGAGTTGACGTAAATCAGGCTTTGGAAGAACTGGATGAATTAATTGATGAATTTAGACGCACCATTCCGGTAGAGTAGAAATTATCAAAAACTGCGTCGGTCTAACCGTCAACTTCAGGCTATACCGACGCTTCTGAGTAGGATCATCTCCTCAAATCCCCATAATTGAACTAAGCTGAAGTTGGCAAAGCAACATAGCTCATTATTTATCCATCTACTGCACGTTGACCCAACTGCCTAACTAAGGCAATAAGTTCGCTTGTAGGTACATCTTTCTTGCAAACGTCATCAAAGCTAGACATTGCCTTTGTTCCCTGAAAATTTACGTCTTCCACTGAGGAGTAAGCAAGGATCTGGGTGTTCGGAGATATAGCTTTAATGTGACTAGACGCACTCCAGCCATCCATGACTGGCATCTGTAAATCTAGAACAATTACGTCTGGATGGCAACGTTTAACCATTTCTATAGCTTCTTCACCATTACTAGCTAAACCTACTACTTGAATATTTTCCTGGCAAGAAAAAACTAATTGTAAGGTTAAACGAGTCAGTTCGTGGTCATCAACTACTAGAACACGCAAGGTAGAAAGCTCACAAGATAACATTAACATTTAGGAAAAAGACAATTTTATTTAAAATAATGTCTCCAGTTTATGGGAACAAGTGCTAGCACTTACTCTATCCTATGGTTGAATAACTTGTGTGAACCCATGACAAACAACTTAGATAACTTCTCAAAAAATTAAAGTTTTCTAAAAAAAAAACTAAATTGAGTTAGTTGTCAAGGTATAAGTAACTGATTTTTTAATCAATTTTTTAATCAATCAGGTTGAGGCTACACCAGTTGCGCGTAATGCCATATTCATGAGAATTTTTTGTGAATTAGCTTCTGGAGAATCATCATAGGGACGGCGTTGAATGTAACTGCCATCGGCTTGTAATTCCCAAGCTTGGCGACTATCTGCGAGCATAATTCCCATAATTTCTTGCAAATCTTTTGCAATATCAGGGTCTTGCACTGGGGTAATTACTTCCACTCGGCGATCTAAGTTGCGGCGCATCCAGTCGGCACTGCCAATATAGATTTCCTCTTGTGTATTATTATGAAAATAAAAAATTCGAGAATGTTCTAAAAAGCGACCGACAATGCTGATTATGCGAATGTTTTCACTAATGTCTTTGAGTCCTGGGCGCAAACAGCAAACACCCCTAATGATTAAGTCGATTTCTACCCCGGCGCGGGAAGCTTCATATAAAGTAGTAATGATTTGCGGATCAACTAAGGCATTCATTTTGGCAACAATGCGCCCAGAAAATCCATTTTGAACATTTTCGATTTCGCGGTGAATTAGTGCCAAAAAGCGATCGCGCATATTTACAGGCGCAACCAGTAACTCTCGATAAGACTTTTGCAGGGAGTATCCTGTCAAGAAATTAAATAAATCTGTGATGTCAGCAGCCAATTCTTCACGGCAACTAAACAATCCCAAATCTGTATACAGCCGTGCCGTTTTCTGGTTATAGTTACCTGTCCCAATATGCACATAGCGACGTATCCGGTCTTTTTCCCGCCGCACCACCATGACGGTTTTACTATGGGTTTTTAGTCCCACTAAACCATAGACAACATGAACTCCAACTCTTTCTAGTCGTTTTGCCCAGTAAATATTATTCTCCTCATCAAATCGCGCCTTTAATTCCACCAGCACGGATACCTGTTTGCCATTTTCGGCAGCGGCAATTAAAGCGTTGACGATGGGCGAGTCGCCAGAAGTCCGGTAAAGAGTCATCTTGATGGCTAACACATTCGGGTCGTAGGCAGCATGGGTAATAAAGCGCACCACTGTAGCCGTAAAGGATTGATAGGGATGGTGTACTAACAAATCCTTTTCCCGAATCACAGCAAAAAAGTCTTTTCCTTCGTCCGTCTCCAATGAATCTGGGTTTAAACTCGGTTCCCTCAGCCTTTGCAGGCGTAATGGTACAACAGATTGGCGTGGTGGATCTTTGAGTTCCGGCAGTGGTAATGCCATAAAATACATCAAATCCCGCAGGCCCAAAAGACCGTCTACTTCGTAAAGATCACTTTCTGTTAATTCCAAATCATGTAATAATCGCGATCGCACTATTTCAGGAGTTTGGGATTGAATTTCTAGCCGGACTGGACTCCCACCTAGCCGCCGTTTTCGCAATTCCTGTTCGATAGCTAATAACAAATCATCTGCTTCATCTTCTTCCAATACCAAATCGGCATCACGGGTAATGCGGAACGGATGATATTCTTGAATATTCATCCCTGGAAATAGAGATTCCAAGTTATGAGCGATCGCTTGTTCTAAAGGGACTCCAGTCCAGTTGGCAGGTTTTTCGTTGTTCTGATCTCCCAATTCAGGCGGTATCGGTAAAAATCGTGGTAGAACACTGGGGACTTTAACTCTGGCAAAGAATTCTTCTTCGGTGTCTGGGTTTTTGACCACAACAGCCAGATTCAGACTGAGATTGGAAATAAAAGGAAAGGGATGACTAGGATCAACAGCTAAGGGAGTCAAAACTGGAAAGACTTGTTCCTCAAAATAACTGTTGAGATGAGTCCGCTGTATCTGATTCAAATCTATGTAATCCAGGATATGGATGCCTTGATTTACAAGTAGGGGACGAAGTACTTGCTCAAAATGTTGATGCTCTTTCTTTACATGAGGAATCAGGGTAGACCTAATATCATCTAGCTGTTGTTGTGGTGTCCGACCATCGGGAGTTAACAGGCTGACTTTTGCCTCTACTTGTTGCTTTAAACCAGCAACGCGCACCATGAAAAACTCATCCAAATTAGAGTTAAAGATTGCCAAAAACTTGAGGCGTTCGAGAAGGGGCGTGCGATCGTCACAGGCTTCATGTAACACCCTGCCATTAAATTCTAACCAGCTTAACTCTCGGTTAAGATAATATTGTGGATCGTTTAAATTGATGGGATTGGCGCTTTTCTTCGATTTTGCCATAACGATCTTAGGATAGCCAGATGTAGCCTATACAGATGGATAACAATACACATAGTAAATTAAATCGGGCATCCAAGTGAAGCGATTTGTCCCTAATTATCGCTTTTATCGGTTGAAAAAATTAAAATATCAAAACAGTTATTTTTCTGGAGTTTTTTTTCTCCTCAGTTTCCTTAGCTGCGGCGGCAATTGCAGATTTTGGTTGTAGACTAACTCTTTGTTAACTGCTACTTCTAAATTGGGTAAAGTATCGCTGTTAGTGATGCCATTTTGAATAGGAACCCGTTCAACAAGATAAACTCATTCTGGCAAATTCTCTAACTCGCTTATTTAAAGCAGTTTCTTCTGCATTGTAATATGTTTCAAACTACTCGTCGCCGTCTTGCCGTCTGGTATACTGCTATCACCGCTGTATTACTACTATTATTCGCCAGTGGAGTATATTTATATGTCCGTAGTACATTAATCGAGCGGATTGACGATACCCTCAATCATGTAGTGGAAATTGTAGAGCGATCGCTTGTAGTTGAGCCGATCAATGATGATGTTGACAAATTTCGCATTAATCTAGAAGCCAGTTTTCGTGATAATGCCGACACTGTAGAAGATGACCATATTGACTTAGAATGGTTTAGTCGCACTGGTGAATTACTTTGGTCAACGCTATCCGAACCACTAAATATTCCCATTCGTCCTAACCGCACTGGCGAAACTGTACGCGTAGTCAAGGAAGAGAATTCAAAATTCAAAATTCCTAACTCCTCACTCGTCACTCAGAACTCAAAACTCAAAACTCAAAACTCAGCATTGTTATTGCGACAAGTTACGCAACGGGTGGAAGTGGGACGGCAGGTATTAGGATATCTGCGTGTAAGCCATCCCTGGTTTGAAGTCACTAAACCCAGTCGCCAATTAATTTTTGATTTGGCGCTAGGTATTGGGTTAATGGTGGTTTGTGTCGGAGCAAGTGGTTGGTTTCTTTCGGGTAAAGCGATGGAACCTGTAGGTGAGTCCTACCAACGCCTTAAACAATTTACTGCTGATGCTTCACATGAACTTAGAAGTCCCATTACTTTGATTCAAACCAATGTGCAAGTCGCCCTTGCTGACTTGGATTTAGCAGAGACAGAAGCGACTACTTCTTTGCACTATCGCCAACAGTTAATGGTCGTAGAACGGTTAACGCAGCGTTTAGGTAAGTTAGTCAATGACTTATTGTTCCTAGCACGGCAGGATAGTGGTATTAGCAAAGATGTCTTTTCATCTTGTCCATTGGACGCCTTGCTGATGGAGCTGGTTGAAGAACAACAATTATTAGTCCCTGAAAAAAAAATCGCTCTTTCTCTAGATTTAGTTGACGCTCCCGCCTCGGAAACTAGCCCCGAATTACTAGAAAATTGGTTTACCCTTGCAGGCAATTGGGATCAGTTGGTGCGGCTATTCACAAATTTGATTGCTAACGCCTTGCATTACACTCCAGCAGGTGGACGGGTAAAAGTGAAATTGGCGCGGATAGAGGGAATAAATCGCGTTTCTGGACTACGTTACACCAGTGCTCAGTTGCAGGTTAAAGTGAGTGATACCGGAGTTGGAATTCCAGCAGAAGCACTACCACGCTTGTTTGACCGCTTTTATCGGGTAGATCCGGCGCGGACTCATACAACTGGGAATACAGCTACAGCCAGTGCGACTGGTTCAGGATTGGGATTAGCGATCGCTCAAGCTATTGTCGAAAATCATCAGGGTCATATTCAAGTTGAAAGTATCCAAGGCATTGGCACTACGTTTACTGTCACTTTACCAATAACTCTTGAGTCTTAATTCTGCAAGAAATATTTGTTTCCTGTGATAGATGTAAAAAATTAAATAAATTAACTACTTTATATAATAACAATTGCAGTATTTAGCCGCATTAAATTTGCTGTTTAAAAACTATTAAAAAAATAAGTGTTTTTCTAGGAGTCCACAAAGAATATGAAGTCTCAAAATTTTCGCAAGTCCGCTGAGTTATTTGGCGCTATTTGTGGGGGATTAGTGATTAGTCTGCCAGTAATTCCTCAAGTAGTAGCACAGCAGTCTCCTCCCAAGGTTAATCCTTGTCCAAGAATTTTCTACGAAGAACCACATAATAATCAGGTTGTAGTGCCGCCGGGATGTCCTCCTAATGCCTTAACTAAAAGACTAGCTGCTCAAGGGCTTCTTCCCGTCCCTGCTACCCCATCACCAGAGCAAACAAGATTGAGTGTCGGCGGTGAAGCTCCAGAATCAGGTGTCACAACACCACCCCCAGTTCCTAGCGAGCAAACTCAACAGCCCTCGCCAGGGGCGGTTTCTGGCGACCAACCACAACTACTACAACCACGGCAAACCCCCAGTGCTACGATCGCCCTAGCAAATGGTACAGTTAATATCAAGTTGAAAAATGAGACTGCGGCTAATGTAACTTTCCAAGTGATTGGCGATACGGCACCGCGATCACTACAAGGTAAGTCAGATGTAACACTGCAAGGTCTAAAGGCACCAGTAACGGTGACATTTGAACGAGAAGATCACGGACAGTTGACCGTGACTCCACAACCTTCTTCGGAGCCAGGAAGTTTGGAAGTTACATTTAAGGAAGCCACGGATGCAACTCAAGGCAGAAGTGCCATGAGAATTGAACGAAACGGTTCTGTCTTCTTGAATTAATCAAACGTGAGTTCGATGAGCCTCTCCCTCACTTGAACTGAAGTTCAAATCTGTCCCTCTCGCCCGTCAAAGAGGGACGGTTTTGCATAGTCAGGACTTACGCAAAAATCGGCAAAAAGCTTAATTTATCGTAGACACGTAGTGGCTTTGCCGCAGGCTACCGCCAAGATGCCTTCGCGAAGCGTCTCGTTAGAGAAGAACGCCATCGCGCAGCGTCTCGTAGAGAAGAATCGTAGAGTGTGCGTAAGTCCTAGTAGTAAAACTAGGGAGAGGTCTTTTCGTTAGGCTGTAAAAGTATCTGAGTCCGAAAAATTGCACTTACCCAAACTAAGCCTACCTTTTGCTTTGGTAATACAAGCCCTTGTTTCATAAAACTTACCTGTAAAGTTGCAGTTTTAAGTAGAAGGTCTAAAAAGAAGTTTTAAATTATTAAATTAAAGACAATTAATCTACGCATTTATCCTTAAGTCAAGATTGCTCTAAATCTTCCCCAAAGTAAATAGTGCGAATATCTGTGGGTAATTTTTCCTCTAGCATACGATAGCCTTTCTGGAGATAATTGGCTACTTCACTAGGGGCGATCGCTTCTCCTTCGGCTTGTAAATAGGCGGCGATTCTAGTTTCGCTCCAGTGGAAAGTTTGAGCCATTAACACCATCAATCGCAAAACAGGTGGTAATTGGTCTAATGCCTGTTGTACATAGCACCATAGTGGCGGCGAAGTTGTTTGAAGAGAATAATGAATTGCTTCTGTGGGTGGTAGCTTAATCTCGTTAATACAGAAAGCTGTCATATTAATTAACCAATTTTGCATGGTTAAAGCTTCCTTACCTGATTCAGAGTCGGTTAAATTTAGTCCACCGAGTTCGTAGTAGATATGTCGCCAAGTAAGGGCAAACAGATAATCTGCTTGCACAGGCGATCGCGCCGAATGCCGAATTAAGGTATACACTATGGGACTATAGCGGCAAAAAATCACCGTAAAGTACTTTCCGGCATCTGGATAGCGCTGAAACAGAGTCAGTAGTTCATCGTCACTGTGATGGAACAGCGACTTCACCAGCGGGTGATTAGCTTCGGGAAAATGAAGAATTTGCATAAGCCTTTCGATTGATAATTGTTAAAATAGTTTTGGGAATTGCACTCCCGTAGTTAATCGCATAATATCTTGGTGTTGCTCAGTTTATAGCCCAGACTCAGACTACTTGAGTATTGATAAACTAGAAACAAAGACTTAATTTTAGTCTTAATCGACAATCATAAAATCGGCTCCCTTATAGAATCCTTATTTGTTCATGGTTATAGCAGTTAGTGTGATATCGTTCCTGCTCAGTCCCCTTACCTTAGGCTCCTTTCTGCCTTCCCTGCCCTTGGATAGCCTGTTCTCTACCCAAGGCATTATGGTGATGCTACTAGCAGCTTACGCTGGTGCCATGTGGATGTTCCTCACCAGTGCCCCAAAAGTACACACTGTAATGGTGTCAGATTTGGAGATTGCCCGACAATTGTATGAAGGACTGCTAGATTTGCCAGCAGCTGAGGTGCCATTGCACTACTACTACAACTACGAACAAACTATCGGCGCAACTGGGATTGATCCGTTATATATGTCTACTGGGCCGAGCTTGTCTAACAAAATGATGAATAATGCCACAGATGGGCTATGGTATCAATTAAAGAAAAATACCCAGCTACACATTATTACTGGCGCAAGTTTAGGTAGCAAAAATCAGCAACGCCACGTTTGCTTTGACCATGACTGCCTAGAAATGATTTTAATGCGAGTCGAAATGCGCGGTTTGAAATTGAAGATTCGCAACCACAAGCCCCTGAATTTTTTGGTCAAGGACTATGAAGGGCGCGTTATTGAGGTAGCAGAGGTAGCGAATTAGTCATTAGATTTTAGTATTACTTGAGGTTGGGTGGTGCGTAGCTTGCTACCGTAGGCATCGCTCCACCCAATATTTTTATATAGCAGGTGAGGCGTAGCTTGCCGCCGTAGGCATCGCTCTACCATTGATTATTTAAAGTGATTATGAGGTTTTGCTAAATAAAAGCTTATGATCGTTGAAAAGAATAAGTGAGTGCAACTTAGGCAATAAAAATGGTGCGTTATGGCTTTGCCATAACGCACCCCACTGTTTATATGCTTAAGTAGGTCAATTCAATTGTTCAAATTTAAATTTCCCTTTAATAAACTTGTTAAAGTATTGACCTTTAGACGGTGCATTGTCTAAATCTTCCTTGACACTGGGAAGTACTTTGAAATACTCGTAAACACTTCCACTATCAAATTCAATAGTCAGTGTTTGAGTTTTTGCTTCATAGCTAAATTGCTTAATAACGCTGCCTTCAGGCTTGAGTAGAGGGAAGGCGATCGCATCTCGAATACTGGCACAATCAGTTAATAACATTACCAACCGATCAATCCCAATCCCTAAACCACCTGTAGGCGGCATACCGTATTCTAAAGCTGTCAAAAAGTCTTCATCTACACCTTGCGCTTCCAAGTCACCAGCAGCTTTTCTTTCAGCTTGGGCTTCTAGGCGTTCTCTTTGCTCGATAGGATCGGTAAGTTCTGAGAAGCTATTGGCAGTCTCCCGCCCTACTATAAATAACTCAAATCTTTCTACCAAACCAGGTTGAGAACGGTGGGGTTTTGCTAGGGGCGAAATTTCTACAGGGTAATCAATTACAAAAGTAGGTTGAATTAAATTGGCCTCTACTTTCTCTTCAAAGGCTAAATTTAGTAACTTACCAATTGATTGAGCTTCATCTACATCAGGAATACTAGCATTTTTACTTGCTGTTTTTGCTTCTTCCAAAGTTTGGAAAGAATTAAAATCTAAACCTGTAGATTCTTTAACTAAATCATGCATTGTCACCCGCCGCCAAGGTGGTGTTAAATATATAGGTTCTCCTTGGTAGGTAATTTCCAGCGTGCCGAGTACTTCTTGGGCGACAGTGGTAATAATCCCCTCAGTCATCGCCATCATATCGTTGTAGTCGGCGTAGGCTTGGTAAAGTTCAATTGTCGTAAATTCGGGATTGTGTCGAGTCGAAATTCCCTCATTGCGGAAAACCCGGCCTAATTCAAACACCTTTTCAAAACCACCTACAATCAACCGCTTGAGATGAAGTTCTGTGGCAATTCGCAGATACAACTCCATTTCTAAAGTGTTGTGGTAGGTGATAAATGGACGCGCATCTGCACCCCCAGTCTCACTTTGCAAAACTGGTGTTTCAATTTCCAGAAAATCCCGTTCTTCTAAATAACGACGAATCCCAGCAGTAATTTGGGCGCGACGGCGGAAAGTTTGCCGCACTTCCGGGTTAACAATCAAGTCAACGTAGCGCTGACGGTAGCGCTTGGCAACATCCGTTAATCCATGCCACTTGTCGGGTAGGGGCAACAGGGATTTAGTGAGGATAGTATATTGTTTAACGTAGACAGATAATTCGCCCTTTTCAGTCCGTTTAATAGTACCTTTGGCTCCCAGGATGTCACCTGCATCTGTGAGTTGTTTCAAGTGATTAAAGGCATCAGCATCAATATCTGCCATGCTTTCTTGGATGCGATTTTTATCCAGATAAAGCTGAATTGTGCCGGTTTCATCTTGCAAAGTAAAGAAAGCCAATTTACCGAAAACACGACGCGCCATAATGCGTCCGGCTATAGCAACTTCTAAATCAACTTCTTCACCGCTGGGTAAATCGGCAAACTTTTCTTGCAACTGCGCTGCATGATGGGTAGATTCCCAACGATAGGCATAGGGATTAGTCCCTAGCTGCTTGAGTTGTTCTACTTTCTCCAGCCTTGCGGCTCGGATATCTTCTTCCGACATGGTAACGAACTTTCAGGGGGCAAGATTAATTATAGATGCTGCAATCAAGTGGGGCGATTATCTGCAATCTTTACAAACTTCAGATTTGCTGTCGCCATCAAACACTACCAAAAATTTGCCATCGGGTATTAAACGGTGAATAACCCGTAAATAACCATCAGTATGCGATTGTGTTCGGAAACGAGCCAGAACAATTCGTTGCATATTGGCAAGCAAACGCAATGATCATATTTCTTCCTTAGTTATCTTTATTATTTTTTTGTGAAATGGTACTAGGCTATCTTACCTTTGTTTAAGTTTTTAATCGATATTTTGTCTAACTTGCCGATGCATAAGTTTTATATGCGTTCAGTCTAAGGGGTAAAAAAATCAAAATGGTTTCCCGATTGCGAATCTGCTTTGGAAACACTTTGTAAACGCAACTCCTCTGCATTACCTTGCATTTTCAATCTGCTTTGTTCCAGTAACACAATCCAATCAGCACAGATAATGACTCTAGGACGGTGGCTAATTAGAATCGTGGTTTTGCCAGAGCGGTGTAACAACAGCTTATCTAAAACTTGCGCCTTATTTAGAGGATCGAGGTTAGCAGTTGATTCATCTAAAATTAGGACTGATGGATCGGTGACAATTGCTCTAACTATAGCCAATCGTTGCCGTTGTCCTCCAGAAATATTTATGTGTGCTTTGTTCTATTGAACATACTAATTAGACAGTCAGGGGGTAAACAGGAAACAGAGCAAGCCTTTTTTAAGGGGAGTTGGGGGGATTTCCGAAAGCCAAACATATTTAGGACTTACGCAACTGTCACAGGCGATCGGCACTTCTGAGCTATACCAAAGACATAGCGATGGCAGGATGTTTCAGTTGTTGAATTAAATAGT
>NZ_JBALDG010000059.1:0-47837 GCF_036917195.1 Nostoc sp. | reverse complement strand
TAACGAGTCTTTGATACTCGTTAATCCACTTCAGAACTCCGTTAACGAGTCTTTGATACTCGTTAATCCACCTCAGAACTCCGTTAACGAGTCTTAGATACTTAAAGGATGCAATTCAGAACCCACTCCCCTGCCCCCTTGCTCCTGTTTTATGATTTTTGCAGAAAGAGATCCCGATATTTAGCTCGTCCCTTCCAGGATCTAAAACTTTCCTATAGACCAATTGAGTTGCGATCGCCCATCCGTGACTCTCTATCTGGAAAAAAGCAGTTTCAAAAAATAATCCTCAATGCTACCAATCGTCGGGGTAGGCAAATAAAATGTTACTTGGCAATCACTCCGCTGCTTGGTAGTTCAACGCAAGGAGCAGTTTTGATGATGGCAGATGTAGAGAGAGTCAATAGTATGATTTCTACTCAAGAAATCGAGAAACGGCAGCAGCAAGAATAAAAGTAATACCAATTTAAAAAAAGAATGCGACAAATAGACCATTTGTAGAGACGCGATTCATCGCGTCTTCACCCAAGGATGTGTTGCAATCATTAATTGAATTGGTATAACAAATCATCCCATCCACGATTACAGCAGTTTTCATTTATTTGAACCACGTCTGTCATCGGGAACATTGCTCTACCCCAAAAGCATAAGTCTATTTACCCGAAAATAGCTGTAAAATCAATTTGCTGCGGCTCTTTAGCTAAATTAAAATTCTGGAATTTTGTGATCTGCTTACTCAGTTACCGACTATCAACGCCCTAAACCAGCCCACTAGTTCTGCTTGGGTTGAACAAGCGATCGCTAACTTAGACATCATCTTACTCGACCACTCCCACTGTCAACCCAAAGCAGCAAGCGTAGCCTTGAACTTGATGTTTCGATACCCTTCCAATACTAAAATGGTTCGGGAACTAACTGCGATCGCCCGCCAATAACTAGAACACTTTGAGCTAATTAACCAATGGTTAGAACGCCGGAATATTCCCTTGGCTCCTTTAGCACCACCTCCCTACGGCGCTCTTTTAAAAGCTACTGTCTGCCCTAAAGAACCTGAGTGATTTCTGGATTCCTTGCTAATCATTGGTTTAATTGAAGCTCGCTCTCACGAACGCCTGGGACTATTAGCTACTGCATTGTCCAAAGCCAGAATTAGCAAAATTTTATCTGGGGTTAATGGTATCCGAAGCGCATCACTACGGTATATATTGGGTTTTAGCTGCTACTTACTTCGATAAATAAATTGTCATGCAACGGCTTGATGAATTAGCAATTGTCGAAAGTGAGTTGCTGGCGACTTTGCACCCAGAACCTAGAATTCACAGTTAGTAGACTAACCCAACAGATATGAAGCTTCAGCTAACACACCTGAGACTGCTTGTCTCCAACTACAAAGATTCTTTTCTGTTCTACCGGGATCTGTTGAAATTTGATGTCGATTGGGGCGATGAAGACAGCGGATATGCTGAGTTTAATACTGGATATCTCAAGTTGGGTTTGTTCAAAAAAGAATTAATGGCTGAAGTAGTCCCAAGAATCGAACAGCTTTCATATGTTGCGAATCGAGATAAAATTGTCTTGATTTTCGCAGTTGATAATGTAGATGAAGTCTATAAGCAAGTAAAAGATCAGAATGCGATAGTTGTAACTCAACCACAAGATCGCCCAAGCTGGGGAATCCGCACAGCTCATTTTCGTGATCCTGATGGCAATCTCATTGAAATCTACAACAATCTAGGAATTGTCAGTTAACTGAACTTTAGGGATTTTCAAGAAATAAATTATCCAATCTTGTAGGGTGGGCCAAAAAGCCCGCCCGTAACAAAAAGCGGACTTTTTGGCCCGCCCCACCCGACAAATTTTAGATTCCTCCTTTGGCGGACTCCCCCATGCCCCAAGCTAAGTATTCAACAGAACTCGATATTATCTGTTGCTTCAATCAAGGCACTACAAATTCCTGGTTCACTCATCGAATGCCCAGCATCAGGAACGACTATAAATTCGGCTTCTGGCCAAGCGCGATGTAATTCCCAAGCTGATATCATTGGGCAGACTACATCATAGCGCCCCTGAACAATTACAGCCGGAATATGGCGGATGCGGTCTACATTTAAAAGTAATTGATCTTCTGTTTCAAAAAATCCTTTATTCATAAAGTAATGACATTCAATGCGAGCGAAAGCAGAAGCAAATTCATTCTCGCTAAACTTTTGCATAAGTTCTGGGTCTAAGAAAAGTCTACTGGTACTAGCTTCCCAAATTGACCAAGCACGCGCTGCTGCTAATTGAATTTCTAAATCTGGACTGGTCAACTGCTTGTAATATGCTGCGATCATATGATCACGTTCTGCGATCGCAATTGGTTTGACATATTCTTCCCAAGCATCAGGAAAAATATAGCTAGCACCCTCTTGGTAGAACCATTGCAACTCTTTTTGTCTCAACATGAAGATACCACGGAGAATTAACGCCGTGCAGCGAGAGGGATGGGTTTGACTGTAGGCTAATGATAAAGTGCTACCCCAACTACCACCGAAGACCGCCCACTTTTCTATACCTAAATGTTGGCGCAGTTTTTCGATATCACTGACTAAATCCCAAGTAGTGTTTTCCCGTAATTCAGCATGGGGCGTACTTTGACCACAACCACGCTGGTCAAACATCACCAACCGCCATTTTTCTGGGTGGAAATATTGTCGATAAAAAGGTGGACATCCACCACCAGGCCCTCCATGCAGCAAAACGATGGGTTGACCTTGCGGGTTACCTGACTCTTCAAAATGAATAGTATGAAGGTCAGAAACCTGTAAATTACCTTCTAAGTAAGGCTTGATCGCTGGGTAAAGTTCTCGCATTTTGGATATTTTATCAGTAATGTTATCATTGCGATCGCTTGTCTTTATGAAACAACTTCAGTCTCTTCACGTCAACGCCTGGGTAAGGGTTCTAAGTTTTCCCTAATACTCTTTTCCGCACTTTTTTTGGGCTGTTTCGGCAAAAGTTAGACTACCTCTGTTTTTGCCAAAGGTATGGGAATCTTAAGTACAAGATTTAAATCTTGATACTAGAGGACAGTAATTCAATGGCATACTATTCTAATTCAGCCCCGTTCCGTTTGCGGATATATCTGAAACAGAATCGGAATTCTCAAGTTTTTATTGGTTATCCTTTAGCAAATCCTACCGAATGGATACAAATTTTAAATTTTAATAACACAGAATTAATTTGGGGAAAACAGAGATTTGATATAAATGATGTACGTTCATTTATTATTGCCTATCCCAGTGGTGAAATATTAGACGGGGAACTAGTATTTTACCCACTTCCTCAAGGAATATATTATATTCAAAATGAAAATAAGATAAAATCAGAAATTCTTATTCCAGAAAATCTCAAGAGAGGAAACCTACTTTTAAAAGTAGTACATCAAAAAGCAATAGATGAAAAAAGAAATAATTATTATTCAACTAAATTAATAAATATATCCCCAGAAAAAATTAGAGTTTTCAAATTTGCTGCTTATACGCAATACCACGGAATGTATATTCTTAGTACTATTGCTGGTGGTTATTTCAGCGAACAAAATTTTCGAGAGTGGTATGGTGTTGATGAAGACGGTTGGATAAAACTGGGACAAATAGTAATAGACCCAAATAATTATGGTGGCGGCAAGAGTTATTGGGTTTACTTTTGTGTAAATGAGAGTGGAAAAGAATTCATTGCAGGAGCGCAATTTCAACAAATAAGTCCCTGGTGGAAGCTATGGTAATTATAGCTATTTTCAATTAATTGAATTACTCTACAAAGGTTCTGGATAACGCATATTTATTTAATTTCACCAGATGTCTAATTAAAATTAGAGGGTCAAATTACCGTAGGGGCACATAGATGTACGCCCCTACAGCAAATTGCTGTAAACCTTTAGAAGGTGAAAGTTGTTCTCAGCGTACCGATAAACGCATCGTCGTTATCGCTGTTTTGACCAGGAGAGGTCAACCAAATCACACCAGGGGTGATTGAGACATTATCTGACACGCGATACTTGTAAAAACCTTCAAAGTGATAAGGTATATCATTACCAGCAAAACCTGGTCGGTTAAAGGCATAGGGTTCTGCACCAGCAAAAATGCCTAAAACGTTACCCTTTTTACCAAAGTCAGGCAAGGCTACCCCAAGACCGTAGCTCCAAGCTTGAAAATCATCATTTGCACCGAAGCCTGTGACATCGTGGTAAGAAATGAAGCCACTAATTGACAGTTTGTCGCTGGGTCTGAAGGCTGCCGACACACCATAAGAATTACTGGAAGATGCGTTTAGGGCACTTAGAGTATTAGCTTGAGCAGTGCCTACAACGCGGCTAGTGCTAGCCAAACCACCACCTAGATCAAATAAATTACCACCTGCACCGTGATAACCGTGAACGTAGGTAGCAGCTATAGCAAAGCGATCGCCAACACTAAAGTTCAACTGTCCAAGAGCTGCATAGTTCCCCTCCAACAAACCTAGATTTGGCCCAGGATTATTAGCATTTGACGCCAAGTAGCCTATAGTCAGTGAACTTGCTTTGAAAAAATTGCTACCGCTACCAAAGGGTAAAGTCAGTGCTGCACCGGCACCACCACCAATGCGATAGATGGCACTTTCAGAAGCAAAGGTAGACAAAGCACCATTACCGCCATCATAGTCCTCAAAGTAAGGGTTATTAGTGGCAACATAATCGCTATGAATACCTCCGGTGCCCGCAAAGTAAGCTTGGACTGGACCTATGGGTACGTAGTACGCTAGCCAGTCTATAATGACACCGTTGTTACCAGTGCTGCCGATTTGAAGAGTTTGTGTGCCTTCAGCAGTATCGATAACCCCATTAGCGTTATCTCTTATTGAAAAGGCTGTTGCATTCCCGGCTGCAAGACGGGTGTGTAAAATGTCTTTACCAGTGAAACTAGTTTGCAAGTCTAAACGTACCCTATCCTGGAAGACAGTATTGTTAGCATCGCCAGTGTTACCGCCAAAAATATCAGTAACGGCAAAAATAGCTTCACCCACCAATTTTGTGGTAGTGGAAAACTGATTTGCTTCCAATTCAGCAGTCCGTGCTTCTAGAGCATCTACTCGACCACGTAAAGTTGCCAGTTCTGCCGAGAATTCTTCTTGCAAACGCTGGAGGGTCGCCAAATCTTGTTTTGACACCAAGTCACCAGTTGCTGTCGCAATCAGTTCATTAACCCGATCTAAACAAGCATTCAAACCTGCGGCAAACTCATAACGGGTTAATGCCCGGTTGCCACGGTAAGTGCTATTGGGGTATCCAGCAATACAACCATAGCGTTCAACCAGGGATTGCAAAGCTTGGAATGCCCAGTCAGTCGGCTGTACATCAGAAAACTGAGAAACTGATGTGACTTGAGACAGTGAATTCTGATTCTTGCCTTCGCTGCTGTAGCGGTTAACCTCTTCTAAAACTTTATTATCATCAGTCTTCTGGGCAACCAACTGCTGATTAACTTTTGGTTGCTCTGTTTGAATGAATATTGGAGCAGTAGAAGCTATTGGTGCTTCTGTCTGAGTAACTTTTGCCTTTATATCTTTAGAATAGCTTGCTACTTCAGTAGCCATAGCCCTAGCACAAACCAACACCGTCACTCCCAAAACTACTGGACTTAGTACCAGAGTTTTCCACAATAGATGAGACATTTTTATTTTCCTTTCCCAAAAAAGACCCGAAATCACTGGCTTCAAGAAAAAGATAACAAGCAGTTATTCTACTTGCTGGAAATCTTATCAGATTGCTGTGAACTAAGCTATAATTGACAAAAAATTCTAAAGTCTTACAATAGAGGGTTTATTGTAAATTAAAGGGTTTTAAGACCCCTACGTCTAAACGTAGCTCGTCCTGTTCGGTGGCTCCAATTCCGCTCGGTTTTCGTCGGGGTTTAAATCCCTGTCTGAAAATGTCTTTAATGCGTGAATGTGTGAATTGTTAAGCTGGGATTTCGTTAGATTTCGCGCTGTTTCTGACTTGATCAGCTTACCTCGACATATCTCATCACCTGTTAAAGATTCTGGGCTAGTTTCAATTAATGCATCTAGTCGCATATCGCCATAAGCGTAGCGATCAACTCACCTACTTAGGTTTGTAATCAGAGCAATTGAGTGCTTGTTTACTTAGAGCAGTGGAAGGGTGTACTGCACAGTTTAGAAAATGGTTGTTGTTAAAAAATCGGCAGTTCTTACAGGGATGTTCCCAAAAATATTTAATGCTTACTATTTCGTCTTTATCTTGTGCTGCATTTTCTGGGGGATCTTCTACTGCTTTGCAGACGTATGAAACAATATAAACGACAATTCCCCAAACAATTATGAAGCAAACGTGAGCCAAAAGCACTGCTAAAAATGGAATATCTGCGTTATGTGGTTTTGTGTCATGATGTGTTACCCCAGCCGGGTTAGATTCAATCAAGCTGGACTGCTTAACACTTTTTTGGGCAAATAAATAAAGTCTCAAAAGCTCCGAAGTATGCATATTTAAAGCTTTAAATGCTATTTGCTTGGATTAAAACACCAAATAAGCTTGGCTCTAAAGCTATTTTGTTTTTGAACACAAAATATTTTTATTTAACTCTAATAACATTGTCCAATACTGGAGAAAAAATTTAATTCATCTTTGATATATTTTTGAGCTATTTTATATATACCGGAATAAATAAAAAATATGTTTATTGAATAGTTAAAACGATATATACTCAGAGATACAGCAGTTTTCTTTTGCATGAAGTACAAAGTTAAGGTTTTTGAAGCAAGAGGCAGTAGGTAGAAACTATTTTTATCTGATGTTGAGTTTTGCATTTTGTACCTCATTTACTTGCAAACTGCTGTATACAACCCTTATTAATCATTAGTGAACAACAATATCTCCGACTTATTAAATAAGTCGGAGATATAAGGTTTGAAATTAATTCCGATAATAAATAGTTTTAACTACTTTCCATGCCTTTATCCCTTGATTTTATCCAGAGCTAAATTCAACTTCAAAACATTAACTCCAGGTTCGCCAAAGATGCCGAGAAAGCGACCATCACTGTTTTGAGAAATCAAAGTTTCTATTTGGTTCGGCTGAACTCCTCGCACCTTGGCTACGCGGGCAATTTGCGCGATCGCAGCTTCGGGGGTAATGTGAGGGTCAAGGCTAGAACCAGAGGTGTAGACTAAATCGCCAGTCGGCTGTACACCTGCTTTTTTCAGACGATTGAAATCACCCTCTACCTTTTTGCTGGGGTCTGGGTCATCTTTACCTTTAATGCGTTCCAGCAATGCGGAATTACTGGGAGCCAAATTACTAGCGCCGGAAACCCCAGTTTTCAAAACTCCCGCATCGTCCTTTTTGGGGTCGGCTGTGCTGTAGCTAGTGGTACTGGGACGGCTGTTAAAATAGCGATCGCTAGTAAAAGGTTGACCAATTAAGGCAGAACCTACAACTTCACCTGTACTATTTTTCAGTAGACTACCGTTTGCTTGAAAGGGAAACACAATCTGCCCAATGGCAATCATCGCAAAAGGATAAATAATCGCTCCAATAACCCACAGTACCAGGGTAGAACGAACAGCTCTGCTAGCTTCGCGTGCAAAACTCATTAGAATTTCTCCGGTACAAACATTACAAAAAATAGATAGATGGAAAGCCCTAGTGTCACTAGTCCTAACAGTCCCAATCCCCAAGATTGACTGCGGGAAAGTTGTTCGCCAGTAGCTGCATAAACCAAAGGTGCAACCACTAGGTTGAAACACATCGCCAAGAACAAATACAGTGGCAGCTTTTGTTTACGCCATTGACACCAGATTTCAGTTATTTCTTCTAATACTTGGGATACAGGGATAGTGCGTCGGATATGAGAAGGTTTCATGGTTAATTTAAGACAACGGCAGAATAATATCTATCAGTTTGATGGCAATGAAGGGAGCAATAATGCCGCCAAGTCCATAGATGAAGATGTTGCGGCGTAGCAGTTGATCTGCTGTTAAAGGTAAAAACTTTACCCCTTTGAGTGCTAGTGGAATTAGTGCCGGAATAATCAAGGCATTGTAAATCAGCGCTGAGACGATCGCAGATTGGGCACTCTTTAATCCCATAATATTAAGTGCGCCGATTCCAGCAGCTGCAAAGATAGTGGGAATGATCGCAAAATACTTGGCAATATCATTTGCGATCGAGAATGTTGTCAATGCGCCACGGGTAATTAGCAACTGTTTACCTATGGTTACTAAGTCAATCAACTTTGTGGGGTCTGAGTCTAAGTCCACCATGTTAGCAGCTTCTTTGGCAGCTTGCGTCCCAGAGTTCATCGCCACACCCACGTTTGCCTGAGCCAAAGCAGGTGCATCGTTAGTACCATCCCCAGTCATTGCCACCAGTTTACCCTGAGATTGTTCGGAGCGAATCACCTCAATTTTGTCTTCTGGAGTTGCTTCGGCAATGAAATCATCAACCCCAGATTCTTCGGCAATTACCGAAGCGGTAATTCGATTGTCACCTGTGAGCATAACAGTGCGAACACCCATGCGGCGGAGTTGGTCAAACCGTTCCCGTAGACCAGGTTTGACAATATCTTTGAGGTAGATCACACCATAAATCTTGTCATCTTGGCAAACAGCTAAGGGTGTACCGCCTAACCGGGAAACTCGCTCATCAGCTGCGTCTATATCATCAGGAACATAGCCGCCACGGGAACGGACAAATCCCTTAATCGCCTCCACCGCTCCTTTGCGAATTTGTTTGCCATCAGGTAGATTCGTGCCACTCATCCGGGTTTTCGCCGAAAATTCCACACCTTCGGCTTTGTCGATATTAAAGTCTACCGCAACCTGGGACTTTTCTGCCAATATCACGATTGACTTGCCTTCTGGTGTATCGTCAAACAAGCTAGCAGCTAGGGAGACTCGCGCCACATCTTCAAGTGAGTGATTATTCAGAGGAATAAACTCGTCAGCCATCCGATTACCCAAGGTAATAGTGCCTGTTTTATCCAGCACCAAGGTATTGATGTCGCCGCAGGCTTCTACTGCTCGACCAGAGGTAGCGATGACGTTAAATTGGGCAACCCTATCCATCCCAGCGATGCCGATCGCACTGAGCAAACCACCGATAGTTGTAGGAATCAAAGCTACCAGTAGCGAGATTAGAATCGCAACGCTAGCACCTGCACGCAAGCTGTTTCCCGCCTCAACGCCAAAGGCAGTGCTGATAAAGCTGGCAATGTAGCCAACAAATGGGGGCATAGTCGCCACCACAATCAAGAAAACCTGTGTTAATACTGCCAACAATACCGTTAAAGCAATTTCGTTGGGAGTCTTGCTGCGTTCTGCTCCTTCTACCAGGGAAATCATGCGATCAATAAAGCCTTGACCAGGGTCAGCACTAATGCGAATTGTCAACTCGTCTGAGAGGAGGCGTGTACCTCCTGTCACGGAACTGGCAATATCTGTACCTGGTTGCTTGAGTACAGGGGCAGATTCTCCAGTAATCGCAGACTCATCCACTGAGCCAATGCCTTTAATTACATCCCCGTCGGCGGGAATCATATTATTTGCAACAACTTTTACTAAATCGCCGCGTCGCAGTTCCGTAGAATTGACTTGTTGTATAGAACCATCGGGGAGGATTTTGTTAGCGATCGTATCCGATCGCGTCGATCGCAGTGAATCAGCCTGTGCTTTACCGCGTCCTTCAGCTACGGCTTCGGCAAAGTTGGCAAAAACAAGTGTAAAAAAGAGAATAAAGCTAATCAACCCGTTTAACAGGCGTTGTTGATTGATATCTGCCTGGATTGTGCCAAACAGATTTGGGTTAAGGGTAACCAGGAAGGTGACAATTGTCCCCACCCAAACAACAAACATAACTGGGTTTCTGACAGTAATTCGAGGATCGAGCTTGACAAATGACTCACGAATTGCTTTCTGGTAAAGCCCCTGCATATCTGTCTTGGGGGTGTGCTTGCGCGAGTCACGAGTTCCAGATGGAATACGGGGCGAAGGAGAATCAGTAGTAATTGGCATATATTAAATTTTGGGCATGAGTATCAAAGGCGGATGAACGAGTATCTGAGGTGGATGAACGGAGTTCCGAGGTGGATGAACGGAGTTCCGAGGTGGATGAACGGAGTTCTGAGGTGGATGAACGGAGTTCTGAGGTGGATGAACGGAGTTCTGAGGTGGATGAACGGAGTTCCGAGGTCGATGAACGGAGTTCTGAGGTGGATGAACGGAGTTCTGAGGTGGATGAACGGAGTTCTGAGGTGGATGAACGGAGTTCCGAGGTGGATGAACGGAGTTCCGAGGTGGATGAACGGAGTTCCGAGGTGGAGCAATGAGTCTCTAATAGGACTTACGCACAGGTAACGGAAAACGAACCACAGAGGACGCAGAGGTCACGGAGAAATGAGAGTTTGAGAGGGTTTTTGCGTAAGTCCTATCTAATTCTCCTTGTCCACTCATCCCCCATTCCCCAATCTCTAGCCAATGCCTTTGGTGATAAAGAAGGCTTCACCGATGGGGCCTAACGCAAGTACTGGGAAAAATGTAAGTGCGCCCAAGATTAAAATCACGCCTGCGGTAACGCCTGTAAATAGTCCAGTATCGGTTCGCAATGTACCAGTGGTGTAGGGAACAGCTTGCTTGCGGGACATGCTATCTGCTAAAAACAGCAAACCCAAAATTGGAATATAGCGGCCAGCTAGTAAACTGAAGCAGGTACTCAAGTTCCACCACAGGGCTGTTGCAGTGGTTTTTGCCCCCGTGGCGATCGCTAATGGCGAAGGTTGGGAATCGCCTAAACCTTCAAACCCAGAGCCGTTATTAGCAGCAGCTGAGGCATATTCGTAGATCACCTGAGAAAAGCCATGAAAGCCAGGATTGCTAATCCCCGCCAGTTGGTCAGGAAAAGCTAAGGCGATTCCCCCTGGAATTAAAATTGCGATCGGGTGAACCAGCAAAATCAGGAAGCTAGCAAGCACTACCTCGCGTTTTTCAATCTTGCGTCCCAAAAATTCTGGCGTGCGTCCCACCATCAAACCTGTGACGAATACTGCCAGGATACTATAGGCAAACAAGTAAGCTGTTCCTGTACCCTGTCCACCCCAGATGATTTGCAAGAACATATTAGAGAGAAAAATAAAACCGCCGAGCGGCATGAAGGAGTCGTGAAAACTGTTGACGGCTCCGCACATGGTTGCGGTTGTACTTACCGCAAATAATGCCGATTCTGCCCAACCAAACCGCACTTCTTTACCCTCTAAGTTCGGTTGCTGACTGCCCAAAAGCGTATTTACAGCCGGATTGCCGTTGTATTCCCCAATAGCGGTAACAATCAGAAATTCGAGAAAAATTACACCGATCATGCTGTAGAGTAACCAGGCTTGTTTGGTGTTATTTGCAAACAAGCCGTAGGTGTAAATCAGGGAAGTAGGAATCGAAAGCATTGCCACAATCTCAATTAAGTTAGAAAATCCGTTGGGATTTTCAAAGGGGTGTGCCGAGTTGATGGCGAAAAAGCCACCGCCGTTTTCCCCTAATTGCTTGATAATTTCAAAATGGGCAACGGGGCCACGAGCGATCGCCTGACTAATATTCGGGTCTTCCAAGGTCGGGAATACAACTGCACCCGCCAAGGTTTCTGGAACCCCAGCTGCCATCAAGGCAATGCTACCCACAATACAAATAGGCAGCAAAATTCGGGTAATTGAGCGAATTATATCTACATAAAAATTGCCTAACGGTCTACCCGTCAATCCCCGAATAAAAGCAATTCCTACCGCCAAACCAGTCGCAGAGGAAGTGAACATGTGATAACCAAGTCCCCACATTTGGCTGGCATAGCTCATGTAGGTTTCACCAGAATAGTGCTGCTGGTTGGTATTAGTAATAAAGGAAATCGTAGTATGTAGCGTTGTGTCCCAAGTTGGGGCATTTATCCCCGTGGGGTTGAGTGGTAACCATCCCTGATTCATGATGATAGAGAAAATCAGCAACCCCATTACTCCGTTGCTATACAGGATTGCCCGCCCATACTGCCAGCCGGTCATGTTTTCTTTAGTTTTAACGCCAACCAAAGCATAAAGCACTCGCTCAACCGGATTCAAAATTGGGTCGAGAAAAGTACTTTGCTCTAAGTAGACACGCGCCATGTAGCGCCCAAAAAAGGGAGTAAGCGCTACTACAATTAGTAGCGTTAATACAATTTGAATCCATCCTTCTAGCATTGGATTAGTCGAACTCCAACATGAATAAATTTCAGATTAATATTAGATGTTTTCTTTCTATGAATTAGCAAAACCAATCAAGTCTATTTGCATTCATTATTAACTCACCTAAGACTATGTGTTTTCTCAATCAATCATGGAGCTTTTAGTTAAATAAGACAAGGTATAAATTAATATTTAAACTAGTTGTATACAATGAATATATTTCTCTATATATTCAAGTCTTCAAAGCGTTTATCTCGATATATATCTGCAAATATATAGCAATCCTAAATGAGTCGTAAAAATCTCTCATTCCTTTCTCTGCGCTCTCTGCGCCTCCGTGGTTAATTTCTTTTTTACAAATGATTTAGGACTGCTATAGAATGACAGCTAAATGCTAAACAAACAGTTGTAGCAGCCGTAAATCATTCGTGAAAAGTTAGATCCCCGACTTCTTAAAGAAGTCGGGGATCTGGACACCGCGAATTTGAACGAAATTTAGATAGGATTGCTATAGAGTCAGGAGTTTAATTCATAATTCATAACTGATTTTGGCGACAAATTCCAAATACTGAAGTGTAGGCGTGTAAGAAGGTTCTGCCACCAACAGGGCCGATTTCACCACCACAGAAAAAGCCGACTACAGGAATATCGTTAATGTAGCGCCGAAATAGTTCAGAATCGAAATTGGGTTTACCATACAGTCCTTCACCTCGCCCCAGACAGGCAAACATCAAGGCAGCTACGGCAGAGGGTTCAGATTCTCGTTCGGTTTGATAGCTTTGGAGAAGTAACTTTAGGTCTTCAGCAGAGGCTTGGGAATCACGTAAGTGAAATTGCAGTCTTTGACCAGGACGGACGCGATCGCCAATTGCGATCGCCCCAGCTGTTGGATCGACCCCAAGAATACCACGAATTAAAAAGTCTCCTTGCTGCAAAGCCAGCTTAAATTCATCCATTGCCACACCAACAAACAAAGAGTGCTGTGCTAAAGTCCGTTCTTCTTCGCTGAGACTGGCAATCAAATCCCGTAACACCATCAAAGGGACTTTATCATCTAACTCCAGAATAATATTGCGATCGGCTTTTGTGACTTGCAATGGTTTGCCAATCGGTCGGCATCCTTGGGCTACAATCGTTTCCAAAACAATATTGCCAGTCAAAGCTATACCAACAGTGCCCTCGCGATACAGGTTTTGGTGTTCGTCAGCATCGTTACAAAATAGGGCAACACGACCACCCATACCCCCACCACTAGCCTGTCCCCCCACTATCACCGATCCTGGATAAGCAAAATCCAGTCCCTGCAACAAATTGTTGATTCCAGAGGCAAAAGAACTAGACAGCAAGATGAACTGCGGTGTCGGTGATGCTGGTACACCGATCAAATCAACCCAAGCATCTGGTGAACTGTCTAAGTCAGGTAATTCTTCAGCAACAATATGAAAGACTTGAACCTTCACTCCTGGAAGGTGTGCTAAAGTCAAGCTGATAGCTGGTTCAGTTTCCAGTTCTTGGGTTTCTCCGCTAACTGTCGTCCCAATCACACCTCCACCACTACAGCCAATTAGCACTGGCACAGAAAGTTTTTCGGCTAACAACGGTAACAGTCGGGAATACTCACTCGCAAAAGCAGACGAAATGAATACCAGTCCTAGATCCGCAGGTGCTGTTAATGATGAGACAGCTCGTTCCACCACATCTGTAACAGCTGCTTCCAAAGAATGACGGGTTGATAGGGCGTTTGCCCACTGCATTTGGTCTGCCATGAGTTTTGAGCTTCTTTCTCTTTTTAGGCTAGTAGGTTTTGATTTTTTCTTTTGGGAAGAATTGCATCTTACAAGAATTAGCCCCAGCCCTTTGTCTCCTCCATCCCAAGAAGCTGGGGTTGTCATTCCTTAATAGATGCATCTAAATATATTGTATGATTGTTTATCTCTAGTACTGATTCCACAAAATCTTAAAAAATTAAAGATGAATGCATTATAGATGCAGCAGTTTCCTATATTGGTTATAAATCAATAGGCTAAAATACTAACTTATGAGCTAAGTGGTTAGAATGGTTAGTAATCAAGCCAAAATCTCCCATTTCTTAATTTTTCTATACTGGTATTAACAACACACAACGAGACTAAAGCAATGACTAACATCCAAGAAACAACAAAGAGCGGTATCCAAGAGAAAATTCAAGAAGAAGTCGAACAAGCACGTACTGTCTGTGATACTAACGGTAGCAACTCACCAGAGTGTGCTGCTGCTTGGGATGCAGTAGAAGAATTGCAAGCCGAAGCTTCCCACAAACGCCAAAGCAAGCCAAAAAACTCTCTAGAACAGTATTGTGATGACAACCCAGATGCAATTGAATGCCGGGTTTACGACGACTAGAAATTTAGGCAAGTGAATTTTCTGTTCATTTGGTCAGCAAGCGACCAGGATTTACTTAACTCAAATGTCGCACTTTCACCTCACTCCCGCCTAAAATCGCACTCTCCCTCTTTGATCATTTTCTCCAACAGGTGGAAAATTGGTGAAATATCTGAAGTTACGGATGTATAAAGGTTAAACTTTGAGAATTTTTTATCTTATAAGGAAACCTTTATACCCAAAAAAGTTGGGGTTTTGTCTGGGAGTGCCGAGTTTGTAGTTGGTGGGTGGGTTTTGAACAGACTCCCTGATGCTACTACAGGTAGGTGCAAAATCTAAGTTGAGGATCTTTGAGTTGCTTGTTTTTTGCTAAATACAGAGATTAAGGAAAGTGAATTGAACATTTTACCATGTAATACCTTTTCCAAAAATCTTTGTAACAAATGAATTGGCTGTAGGGGCGTACACATGTATGCCCCTACAAACGTATTTATAGTATAAATTTTGTGAAATGGTATGAGTTGGGCGAAATTAAATATAAAATATCATTGCGTTGGCGTAAGCCTTCCTGTAGAGTACGTAACGCAGTGGAGTGTTCGCATAGTGTCTTGTAGAGTTAGCAATCTCAGTCTTTGCAATTGCAACTCTACAAGACACTACCGCGAATACTTCGTACCCTTCTCCTGGCAGAGACGCACTCGCGTTCGGGTTCTCCAAAGGAGTACGCAATGACGAACTATTCTTAATAGGACTTAGGCAAAAATTGCCAAAAAGCTTAATTTATCGTAGACACGTAGTGGCTTGCCGCAGGCTACCGCCATCTCTGCGAAAGGCTTCCGCCAACGCCAACGCGCAGCATCTCGTAGAGAAGAGAAGAATCGTAGAGTGTGCCTAAGTCCTATTATATTTATTTAGATCCATCTACTTATGAGTTGGGGAGCTACTTGCTTGTACAAATAAGTTAGAGCGCAGTTTTGAGGCAAGACACTGAGCTTTGTGCTTTGATTAAACTGTTATCTAATATAGATAGACTACTAGTTAGCTAATAGCTTACAGGTTTGTCAGTTATGGATAGTTGCTCTTGGTTAAAAATGTTTTATTTAGCGTTTGAGAAAAACAATGGATTATAGTATTTGGTTTCGCCCTTTCGTCTGGATTGATTACCGACTGGCAGTATTATTCCTGGTAATTATTCCGCTAATTCTTCTGATTTGGGCATTTGTGCAAAAAGCAGAAAGCATACAACGCTTATTAAGTATATACTGGCGGGTATCAAGCCTGGTGGCAATTACGATTTACTTAATGATTGCCCAGTATCCAGTTAGCTTTATTTCTGGATTGATAGCTCGGATTTTGATCCCGATTTCGCTGTGGTTCTGGGTGGATCTCAACGATGAAATTGAATATCAAACCAGTGGCTCTTTGAAATTGATTTTTACCTCTTGGCGCTGGGCTACAACTGTTTATTGTATTTTGGGTACACTAGCCTTTATCCCTTTTTTGGGTTGTGCTTTTTCTGGCAATATGCTTAAAACTCCATATTGTCGCGTCTGGTTCGAGGCTCCGTTGCTATTCAAAGAATATTTCCATGCTAATAGCAAAGCTGAATTTTTAGGTTTTCTTGGCATAATTAGTTTAGTAATTTATGTGCTTTACTTAAGCTATTTTGTTCTGATTAAGCTGGGCAAGCAGGGACGTTCAGCCACACCACAGTAACCGTCGCTGCACCAGCGTACCCCTACTCTTAAAAAAATGAATTCCATTGGCAAGCGACTGGAACAATACACCGCTAAACGTCCTCAAGAAGTGCTACTTGTAACAGTGGAAATTGCCGATGAGCAAGATACAATTGCTATTTTCAAAGGCTTTTCTAGTTCTTTGATGCGTCCAACGGCATTTGATCCAGATGTACCAGTTATACCAGATGGGGCGAACATCCTTAATATTGACCGAGTAGCCAGTCCTTACAATCCTGAAGCACCCCGTTATATCCAACAAGGAATTTCTTGGGAAGCTATGGAAGCTTTATTATCAGAAGTGGGAGTCTAACTATTTAATTGGGCAGTTATGCGGAACTGGTAAAATGGTGAGCAGGTGGTGTAATTAACTAAAATGCCTACTGCTGCTCAAGTAGCAAGTTTGTATAATATTAGCTATCAACTGAGGTATATCATGCTTCAGCCCATATACCTGATTTGCATTGATAATCGGACTCGTAATGTATACATCCTTGCTGGGTATGACGAAGAGATTGAATTCTAAATTTTACCCAACGGAGAGTTGTCTGATGAGCCAAATTAATTACGATTCAATGTCTGATATTGAATTGAAACAGTATTTTCTCAAGCATCGCGGTGATCAAGCTGCTTTTCAAGCATATTTGGACAGGATTAATCAGCGTCCGCGTAGGATTGTTGCAAGCCCCGACGATCCCGATTTTGATGAGAAGGTTCAAGCAGCGATTCGCCAAAAGCTAGAAGCAGCAAGAAGTAGTAGTCAGCAGGCTAATACTGCCTTGGAGCCGACCGACAGTGATCTTTGAGAGTCAAAGGTTATCTACGGCGGCTCAACTGTGGCGTTGTGCTGCTTTATCTTTTGGTAATGGCATAGTTAAGAATCTGTCTTTTCGTGTTCAAAGTTAAAGTAGTTTGAAATTGATTGAGCAAGATTTGTGTCCCAAGTAGTTACAGAATCCAAAAACGGGGAGCCAATACTTTTTGGTTACGATCATGCAATAGGCTTTTTTTTCGATAAGTACGATCCAGATAATCACCTGTTTCCATCGGTTGAATTGTCCACTTTTCAAAATGATTTGGGTAGGGAGGAATTACTTGAGCAGATAGATAAGTGGCTCGAACCTGCCGAAAAGACGCGCTTAAAACAAAATATTAAAAACGTGCTGAATGATGGAATATTCGTTGAATATCTCATTCCGAAACGTAAAAAACAATACAGTAAATCAGAGCTAGTACTGCCGGAAAGCAAAAGCGAAATTATTCAGCTATCACCTAGTTTTGGCATTCTTGAGAAATTGATTGAGGGTAAAATAGATATTGCATCTTTTCACTGGCGTGAGTTTGAAGAGCTAGTGGCAGAGCTATTGGAAAAGGATGGATACTCGGTTGAATTAGGCGCAGGACGCAATGATGGTGGTAAAGATTTGATTGCAACTAAGGATTTAGGTGAGAGTGGATTGTTTAAGGCTGTTTGGCAAGCTAAACATAAGAAGCCTGGTAACAAAGTGGGGATAGAGGTAATACGAGAGTTAGCAGATACACGTAGCGAACACAAAGCAAGCAAAGGTATTTTAGTGACTTCAACATATCTTACGAAAGGTGCTCTTCAGAGAGTGCAAAGAGATACTTACATACTTGCTAAAGTTGACAAAAGTGATTTGTTAAATTGGGTTGACAGAGTTATTCGGGGAAGACGAAGATGAAAAATAATTGAGCTAACCACCTAGCACTTCACGGTAGAGAACGGACAAAAGCTGCTGGTGGCGTTGCTGAGGTTAACTGCCAAGCTGCGTTTTGCCATTACTATGAAGGAAGCAAGCTACAGTCGGTGTCTAAATTGCCATCTGAAGCTGTTTTCTTTACGAGACGCGCTACACGAAAAATTTTGAAGAATTCTTTTGACTTTACAAAATGTCCCGTTCTGGATACACACTCCCGGTATTTGCGTGCGCTGCTGCTGTTGCAGCTTTACATTGGTTACGCGATCGCCAACCCATAACTTTAGCATCTATAGATTTGATTGAACCGGCTCAAATCGCCGAAATCCCCATTGAACAGGTAGCAGGACTGTCTGAAAATACAGCTTTAGCAATCACCCGCAGCGATCCTGGTGATAATCTCGATTTGACTAAAGATACACCGATTTGGGCATTGGTGGAATGGCGAGAACAGGGTGATGATGCTGTAATTATTAAAGGTGGGGAAGGAATTGGCAGACAGGTTAATGCTGATCACAAGCCTGCTATTTATGCTTACGCTCAAAAGCTGTTGCAAGAGAATTTGCAACGAATGCTAGCACCTGGGGAAAAAATCACGGTGACAATTATTCTACCCGAAGGGCGATCGCTTGCTGTTCGGACTTCAAATTCTGCCTTTGGTGTGGTTGAAGGACTTTCCCTTTTAGGCACAACCGGCATTTCTCAACCTTTGAGTACACCAGATCAACTTGCAGTTTTTCGGGCGGAATTACAAAATAAAGCTAGTCGTTTTGAAAGTTTAGTATTCTGTATTGGGGAGAATGGCCTAGATTTAGCGCGTAAACTAGGGATTAATCCTGAACAATTGGTCAAAACTGCTAACTGGCTCGGCCCAATGTTAGTAGAAGCTGATGTGCTGGGCGTAAAAGAAATCTTATTATTTGGCTATCACGGTAAGCTGATGAAACTGGCAGGAGGAATTTTTCATACCCATCACTACTTGGCTGATGGACGCCGGGAAATTTTAACAGCCCACTGTGCGATCGCTGGTTTAAAATCACCAGATATCCAAGCTGTGTTTAACAGTGCGACCGCCGAAGCTGCATTAACATATCTAAAATCGCTAGATGCTGCAACTGGCAGTGATTGGGTAAATCAAGTTTACACTGCGATCGCCGAAACTATCGATATTCGTTCCCAAGAATACATCCAAAGCCATAGTGAAAGCACCACAGGAGTAACAGTCTGTGGCTCTATCCTCTTTGATCGCGATCGCAAAATTATCGTGAAGAGTAAAACTGCTGGTCTGTTGATGGGAAAATTATGTTAATTTATTATGAATAATCGTAAACAATCCAAATAAATAATCTTTTAAGTAACCACTCTAGGGTAGATTTATCGTTTTCATACCATCTCCGCCTCCGGGACTAGACAAACGCACATAACCTGGCGTTTGTCTAGGGCTACTATACCATTATCAGCCTATGCAGGCTGAATAATAGCATCACCATAGACCACAAAGCATCTATTTATCCTTAACAGATATAACATTTCCGTCATGAATACAGCGGTGACTCTACCAACAGAACAAGCCCCCCAAACATTGGAAGATTTTGGGCGGCTTGATCGTCAATTGATTGTAATTCTCGACTTCGGCTCTCAATATTCTGAGTTGATTGCCCGGCGCATCCGCGAGACTCAAGTATACTCTGAAGTTTTGTCCTATCGCACTTCTTCTGCATATTTGCGCCAACTTAATCCAAAGGGAATCATCCTCTCCGGTGGGCCGAGTTCGGTTTATGGTGATAAAGCTCCCCATTGTGACCCAGAAATCTGGAATTTGGGAATACCCGTCTTGGGTGTTTGCTATGGGATGCAGCTAATGGTAAACCAACTCGGTGGGAAAGTGGTAAAGGCTGACCGAGGTGAGTACGGCAAAGCATCATTATATATTGATGATCCCACAGATTTGCTCACTAATGTCGAAGATGGCATCACTATGTGGATGAGTCATGGAGACTCAGTTATCCAAATGCCGTCAGGGTTTGAATTGCTGGCACATACAGAAAATACTCCCTGTGCTGCCATTGCCGACCACGAAAAGAAACTTTACGGCGTTCAATTCCATCCAGAGGTGGTGCATTCTATTGGCGGTATAGCATTAATTCGTAATTTTGTCTACCATATCTGCGATTGCGAACCCACTTGGACAACAGCGGCTTTTGTCGAAGAGGCAATTGGGGAAATTCGCACCAGAGTTGGCGATAAGCGGGTGCTGTTAGCGCTATCTGGGGGAGTGGATTCTTCTACTCTGGCCTTCTTGCTGTATAAAGCAATTGGTGAGAAATTAACTTGCGTATTTATCGATCAAGGCTTTATGCGAAAGTATGAGCCAGAGCGATTGGTAAAGCTGTTCCAAGAACAGTTTCACATTCCAGTAGAGTATGTGAATGCCCGCGATCGCTTTTTAGCTACAATTGCTAATATTACAGATCCTGAAGAAAAACGCCGCCGCATCGGACACGAATTTATCAGCGTATTTGAGGAAACATCCAAGCGCCTCGGCCACTTTGACTATCTGGCTCAAGGGACTCTTTATCCAGATGTGATCGAATCTGCTGACACCAACGTTGATCCCCAAACTGGTGAGCGGGTAGCGGTGAAAATTAAGAGTCATCACAATGTTGGCGGTTTGCCCAAAGACTTAAGATTTAAATTGGTGGAACCACTGCGGAAACTATTTAAAGATGAAGTCCGCAAAGTTGGGCGTTCCATTGGTTTACCAGAAGAAATTGTCCAACGGCAACCTTTTCCTGGTCCTGGTTTGGCAATTCGCATCCTGGGGGAAGTCACATCTGAACGGTTAAATATTTTGCGCGATGCTGATTTGATTGTCCGGCAAGAAATTAACCAGCGCGGCATGTATCATGATGTCTGGCAAGCATTTGCTGTCTTGCTGCCAATTCGTAGTGTTGGCGTTATGGGGGATCGGCGTACCTACGCTTACCCCATCGTCTTGCGAATTGTGACCAGTGAAGATGGCATGACTGCTGATTGGGCCAGAGTCCCTTACGATGTCCTGGAAGTGATTTCCACTCGGATTGTGAATGAAGTGAAAGGGGTGAATCGGGTGGTTTATGACATCACCTCTAAGCCACCTGGAACCATTGAATGGGAGTAATCAAGTTTTGAGTTTTGAGTTTATTTAACTAAAAGCTGATCACCGAATTTACGATGTTTAAATTTTGGATTTTGGAATTGAAAGATTCAAAATTCAAAATTTAAAAAGTCTGTTCGCGCAGCATCCGCACTAGGAGCAAGCGAACGAGACGCTTCCTTGGCGTTGGAAAGACCGCAGTGGCTCCCGTTTTTAAGGCTTGCTCAATGCTACGCCTTGGTCTGGTAGAGAGTGTCTGGGGGTTTACCACGCCAATTGTTCTACTTGGAGAGACCCCTGTGAGCGAGTGGCGTGGGTTAAAGAGGATCGAGTCTTAACCCAAGCGGATTGATTTTAAAAGCCTCCATCAAAATCCAAACCTATTAGTAAGAAAGTAGTCAACCAATTTTGGATAATGGAAAAATAGAATTTAGATTGACCCCAGCAATCAAGTCACTTGCTTGTCAAAAAAATGTTTGGATAATGGAAAAATAGAATTATTCTCGCGTTTAAATTCGCAAGTATCAATGCATTAAATAATGGAACGCAAAAATCTTCTCTACGAGAGGCTCCGCCAACAATTCGATTATCCAAAATTTCAACATTGTAAATTCAGTAAGTAATTATAAAAATTATTTTGAAACCCCAACTATTTGTTAAAATGAATTTTTTAAATGTAAAGGAATTGAAATACCAACATAATTTTATCCAGTCAATAATTATAAATGCCAGCTAATAATTAACCATCAATTGGATGTGGCTGAACAAATTGAATTATTGTTTAGAAAAATAGGCGCGGTCGCAGTAAAATTACCAATGGTGTGGTCACTGAGAAAAAACAAGCAGCTGACTAAAAATAACTTTCATTTGATCAACATTAATGGAGATGTTATGGAACCTGTTCCCCTTGCTGGCTTAAACATCCTCGTGGTTGATGATGATGATGATAGCCGCTTTTACATTACTACCGTGTTAGAAGCAGATGGAGCCACTGTCATGGCAGTTGCATCGGCAGCGATCGCATTGAAAGTACTACCTGAGTTGCAACCTGATGTCTTGATTTGTGATATTGCTATGCCTGGTGAAGATGGCTACACCCTTATCCGCAAGATCCGGGCGCTGAAGCCTGATATTTGGGGAAAACTCCCCGCTATCGCCTTAACTGCCTATGGCGATAGCGAGTATCGTAGCCGTGCCTTGGAAGCGGGCTTTCAGACTCATGTGGCTAAACCAGTTGACCCAGGAGAACTAGTTGTGATCGTCGCAAATTTGGTCGCTTCTTATAAGAGTTAACACAATGATTATTTTATGAGCGATCGCCTCTAGTTGACTGGCGATCGCAATGATAATATTACTGATAAAATATCGAAAATGTGAGAACTTTACCCAGCGCTCAAGCCTTACTTAGAAGGTAGTTTACAGGTTTGTGACCTTCATACCATTCATGATGTCAAACCAGTTGCGATCGCAAAACGTTTCGGGTTTGCCTTATTTAGTAGCTTACAAGCTTTCTTCCAAGAGAATCCCAATCTTTTGAGGGTCTTGCAAACAGTATCAAGACAGCAATCGATATTGAATTGGTCTTTGAGCCACAAAACTAAATAAAATGAAGTTGGACTCAAAAGCTGATAAAACTAGCTTATGCAAGACTCTAAACAAGAAATAAATGCCAGAGCTTCTATAGATTTAGAACAGCGAAGGAATTGGTATTCTCCCGTTGCTGATGTTTATTACAACGCCAGACCAAAATATCCAAAGGAACTGATCGAGCGGTCCGTCGTTTTAGCCCAACTTGACTCAGATGCATCGATTCTTGAGGTCGGTTGTGGTCCAGGAAATGCGACGGTAGCTTTTGCTCAATTTGGTTTTTCAATGATGTGTATTGAGCCAAACCAGGATTTTTGTCGTTTGGCACAACGCAACTGTGCAACCTATCCAAACGTTGCAATCCACAACACCTCATTTGAGGAGTGGGAACTGGAAGCAAAACAGTTCAATGCCGTTCTATCTGCTAATGCCTTTCACTGGATACCGTCAGAGATTCGGTATGCCAAGGCAGCGACGGCATTACGCGACAACGGGTTTCTCATCCTGCTATGGAATCTGAGAGCTGAACCGAAATACGAAGTTTACCAAGCGATCGAGGAAGTGTATCAAGCCTATGCTCCCTCATTTGTTCGGTATGAAGGTGCCAAAACTCAAGCGGAAATTTTGAGAGGGTTTGAACAAGACATTCTAGACTCTGGTTATTTTAAGGAGTTGATGACTGAGCAAATCGCGTCTGAGGTTACGTACAGCATCGATGATTTCCTTAAGCTATTAAGTACCATGAGCAGACTGGAGCCAAAGACGAAGGAGTTGCTATTTGCAGGATTGCGGGAAAAGCTGAGGAACTTTGGAGACAGTGTACAACTCTCGTTTCTTTCTGCTGTTCACGTTGCCCGAAAAGATAGATAAGCTGTTGAATTCATTATGTAATGACGCAGCAACGCTAACCCTTGTGAATTTGGAAACTTATACTGGATGTGAAGCATCAGTGTAAGTAGTTCACTATAAAAAAAGAGCTATGCGAATTCTAATTATGGAACGCAGTGTGTTGTTGCTCCTGACTGCGGTGACAACTGGCTGTGTCAATTCTTCCTCTGTTACAAAACAGCCACAAGCCTTACCAGTAAGCACTGAACAGCCGACGAAAGCAACTGTGTTGACCTCAACACCTACATCGGCTGGAAAAACTACAGAGAATTCTACCCCTGAAGCCACTATTGCCACAAATCCGACGCGCTGTGAAACTAGTCAATTGTCAGTGCGCCGAGTCTCGGAAGATGCTGGCGTTGGGAATGTTGCCCTCACCTACGCCTTCAGTAATAACGCCTCATCCCCTTGCAACCTCTACGGTTATCCGGGATTGGCACTACTGGATGCAAAAGGTCAGTCTTTGGAGGGGGTTAAAGTTATCCGCTCCCAGGACACTTACTTTTCGAGTAAGGAACCTCGACAACAAGTAACTCTAGCTCCTGGAACACAAGCCTCATTTCAGATAGCATACAACCACATTAGTTCTCCAGAGAAACACTGCCCAGTGTCTAGTAAAATTGAAATCACGCCTCCTAATGCTTACCAGCACTTTACCCTCACAGAACAAATCAAGCCTTGTACAGGCAAAGTCAGAGTGACTCCAGTGCGAGCCGTTAACATTCAACCCTAGTAAATTTCTGTAATTTACTTAAAAATCCAGAAATAGCATAAATTTGATCACAGCCTCTGATAAGTTCAGTATTGTACTGTTTAAAAAGGTTAAAAAATTCTATGGAAGGAATTGATGTTGCCGATCAAGACGGCAGAGTAGATTGGACGGCAGTAAAAAACTCTGGTAAAACTTTTGCGTTTGTCAAAGCTACAGAAGGAGTTAGCATCAAAGATTCTGCTTTTGCTCATCACTGGCAGACCATGAAAGCTGTTGGTATTATTCGGGGTGCTTATCATTTCTTTCACCCCCATACATCTGACCCGGTTGAGCAAGCGAAGGAATTCTTAAAAACGTTAGGGAAATTAGAACCAGGAGACCTACCACCAGTTCTGGATGTAGAGGTAACTGACAAAGTAGATAGCCGAACTGTAATTAATGCAGCCAAACAGTGGTTAGCAGAGGTGGAAAAAACCCTTCTACAACAAACAAAAAAACCAATTAAACCAATTATTTATACCTACCCCAGTTTCTGGGAACAACTTGGCAATCCATCTGATTTTGCTAATTATCCGTTATGGATTGCCAACTACGGAACCAAGAACCCAACTATTCCTGGTGCTTGGCAGGGGCAATACCTAATCCATCAATATGAAGGTGATATATCTGGTGTACCAGGTGTTAGTGGTCGAGCCGATTTGAATAGATTTAATGGATTGCAGCTAGGAGATTCTGGGCTAATAGTCAAACAATTACAACAGCAATTAAAAAATATTGGATTATATACTGATGCCATTGATGGGCATTTTACGGAGTCAGTTAAAAATGCAATTGTCAGTTTCCAAACATCTAAGGGATTGCAAGTTGATGGAATTGTTGGTATAAAAACTTGGGTAGCTTTATTGTGGATTTAGAACGAATTGTACACTCAATAAATAGACCCATACCATGTTAGCAGTCGGTCTAGTTTTTCCCTTATCATAGGTAACGCTGATTTTACCCTGCTGTACATAACGCTCTAATGCCCGAACACTCATGCCAAGAAAGTCTGCTGCTGACTGCTTGTTCATCGGATTAGCGCCAAATATTGCTAAATCCTATCATAGGCTCTGACGATATTTGATGATATTGGTCAAGCTGGGTGAGGGCGATCGCTTGATTCTGACGTAGAGATAAATTAAGTTCCTCAGAAAGTTGATGAAGACTTTACTTGTGTCTTGGGCACGAGTAAGAAAGAATCAAGAATTGAAGGCGTGGGAATTCCAAGCAAAGCGCCTATTAATTATCTGTTGTTGCCGAAATAGCAACCTATGTTGTAGTCAGTCAGTAGCAATACCTATAAACTTTTGTAACGTTATGCATAATTCTTGGATCTAAGTCTGATTGGTAAATGACTACCCACCAATTTTATCTTGTATGCATCTACGCAACCTGAAATTTTAGAGGATGTTTGAAAAGTATTGTTATTAACATAAAAACTTCAAAGACTTAACCCCGGAACAAGCTTTCCCTACAAGGGAATAGGGGTTTCAAAGCCTTTCGCCCATAGGGAGAGAGGAATGGAAGCGGAGTTTTGAGTATACTTTACGACTTTTCAAACAACCTCTTTGATACGTAATTACGTTGAAAAAGAATTGAAGATAGATGAAAATGAACAATTAATTTTGCCTATTTAACCTTGTTTACCACAACAGCAGCACTAAATTTTTAGATGCCTTTGGTACTGGATTAACTATTGAAAGGCAAAATTATGCTCATCTGAGTGACACATTTTTGTCACCGAAATCAAGGCGACTAATTGAGGATTTATGATTAACCGCAGCCATCAGGAAGTTCGGAAAAATCTATATCCACAATAGCGAAACTCTACAGTTCATCTTTGTATTTAAAGGAAATTCAAGTATGCAATTGCTCAAACAGTTAGGAAAACAGCTAGGTTTAGCGATCTTAATGGGTTCCTCAATATTTTCCCTATCCTCAGTTAGCGCCCAAGCAGTAGAAAGCCAAGTTTTAGTCAATGTTGATGTTATTTACGGTGTCAATTACTTAAAATGTCTACTCTCTTGCACTAGTACTCAAAAAGCGGATGTTGTCACAATTGGTGGTAGGCTTAATCTTAGTTCTTCCCCTTACATAAGTAGAATAATATTCGGTAGAAATCTCCTGGTTGATCCATTTAGTATCAATTTTTTTAATGATAGAAATGTGGGTGGATCTAAACCCGAGTTTACTGATTCTCTTAATTCATCTAATCCCTTTCTAGAAGTTACATTCAATGAGAAACCAGCTACTACTGAACCACCTAACAATAGACTAACCTTAGACTTTGATTATGTTGGCTCTAATCCTCCTGCCTTTCCGTATAATAATACTACTTGTAAAGATGGTAATGGTTGTGTATTATTTCATTATGGATATTCCGAGGAAATTACTTCAACTGGGCCACTAATTCCCTCTTTCTTCCAAACACTTATTCAGCTACGAGATGGCAACACCCTTGCTAAGGATATAAGACCGATGGCGACTCCCATTGTGACAAATTCACAAGGAGGAGTAACTCAATATTTGATTATCTACCACGAGCAGACAGATCCTCTAGAGAATGGTGTAGTTATTGGAGTTTGGACTGAATTCCCAGTCGGCTCTGGCGCTTCTGGTGACGAAATTCCGTTGCAAAAAAAACTTAAGGATATTGTACAAATACAGCCACAATCACAGACATTAAGCTACAGTAATAAGAACCCTGGTTCAATAAAGATATCGAATACTAGAGTCTTGCTAAGTGCTACCCAGATCCCACTAGATCAATTACAGAGGAAAGATTTGCCACCAACAGATCCAAGGTTCATACCCCTTCCAAGTGCTGATGGCATCATAGCTCCAGGACAAACCACAACCCCAGTAACTATACAACCACCTCAACCCTCCAAGAAAGCTATGACTTGGATTATCAATACCAGTGTAAACGTTAATGGCAAAACCTATGTCCAAGCTAGATATGATAGTCAAACAAATCCCTACTCTGGTGATACTTCTATAAGTGAAGTCCGGTCACTACTTTGCATTCGGAAATCACAAGAACTTGCTAGTAATCCGATTCCAAATATAGCTACAGGTACTGCATATACAAACTCTTGGTCTGGTGGAGAAGTCTTCGCTATTCCTGAGGTTGTGGGTAGCTCATTGCTTTCTCCAGCAGATGCAGATGGGAAGTGTCAGGCAGCTGGCAAAAATCGTTATGGTCTATCTGGGTTCAGGATGGCAGAGTTTCATGATGCCAATGAGCCATATTCAGGTTTTGGTTTCTATGCACAATCAGATGATCCTAATCTGAGTAATCCAGGTACTCGCTTTTGGGTGAGGATTAACGATCAAGATGCGAATCCCTGGAAGTTATAAACTCTTGACTTGAGAGGACATACAGGAAAATTTCTACTTACAGTATAAAGAACTACTGCATACTTGATTTCTTGAAAGCAAGTGCTTCCGCAAAAACAGTAGAAGCACTTGCTTTTATCAATTCATCCGTCGCATTTTTGCAGTAGGCATAGACTTAAGGTCAACACTAAAAGCATTAATTATTTCAGAAACTAAAAAGCTTGGAATACTTGAAAACAGCGCAGCTAGCAGATAAGATTTGTACAGTTATTGATTTAATTATTCGTTTACCTGTTGAAGTTGGGTTTTACAGTAAAGAAAGCAGCATCAGACACCACTTTTGTTCGCGCAGCGTCTCCCTTTGGGAGAAGCGGCATTACTAAATTTAGTCACTGCAAGGTTTACTTGTTTTAATTAGCGAGTCCAGTTGTTTAAAGTATAGCCACTTCTAAAAAAGCCCTCACATTGCTCCAAGGGCTTTGCAATAATGTGTATTTCTATATCTGACTAGCATCTCGAAATGCACAAAAGTGAGATTTAACCTGAAAAAAACCTTTCAGGATTCGTTTGAGTGAATTAAACTTAACCCGCCTGATAGCTTTATTCACTTCTACCCACTGCCGTTTTCTTTTACTTGCTTCTGGATAATCTTCACTCAGCATCTCCACTGGCAACAAATACATCTTGACCCGGTAAATTTTACCTCGTTTGCGGTACTTGTAAGTGCCCAGTTCATTGGCGTCTACCTGCCCAATTACCCCTGCTTCTTCCCACGCCTCTTTGGCTGCTGAAGCGGGTGGACTCATACCATTAGGAATATCTCCTTTGGGAATTACCCAGTGTTGAAAGTTACGGGTCGTGATTAGCAATATTTCGACTTTGCCATTGTTCACTCTATAAGGAATTACCCCAGACTGTTCAAACACTTTGCTGACTTTTCGACTCATGTAATTTGCATTTTGTACGGCCTAGCTTTTTTGTACAATGTTTATTTCAAAAAGTCGAGAGCTGGTACTGGATAAATTTTGGTTAATCTTAGGTTATGAAGAGGTTAAGTTTTTATCTATAAGAGTTAATTATTGGAAGTTTTTATTAGTCTCCTAATCTCGTTTCCAGATTCTAGCTGGAAATGCTCTTCAATTGCGGCTCTGCCACTTGGACGAGAGGCGGTAGCCTCCCAATTGCATTCCCAGTCTGAGACTCTTAACGAGGCACGAGATTTTTAAAGCTTTTGGCTGTAATTTGATGTATATAAAAATGTTTTATCCGTAGCCCATGTTGCATTTATACGAAAATCCTTATATCTATTACCTTAATAAAAGTCAACTGGCTTTAAAAGTGTATTCCTGATGGCTGATTGACAAATGCAGCATTATTTAAAACATTATATATTTTAGCATTAAGCTAGAATATATGTCACCAATGTAACTAACTTGACTTTTTCAAATTTTCGTAGATATACAGCGAAGATATTGTATTTAAATCTAATTCTTTAGGCTCATCTTCATCGTCATTAGTATTTTTAAACAGGACAGTAAACGCACCAGCGCCTAACCCATCTTGAGGAAACATCCGATAACAAGGCATGGTAGTTAAATGCGACTGATATTTGGCTAAATTACTCATTTCTATTGCCTGAAACTGGGGAAAGCGTTCTAAAAACCATTCACAAATTTGCTCATTTTCTTCGGGTGAATATGTACAAGTCATATAAGACAGATAGCCTTGTGGTGAAACAATTTTAGCAGAGTTAGCTATAATGCGCTTTTGCCGATTTGCACTCTTATTAATAGCAGTTGGGTGAAAACATCCGGGTGCTTTTTCACCTTTAGCAAGTAAGGATTGTCCAGTACAAGGAGCATCTACTATTACTAAATTGCTAGAGCAGAGAAACATTTGGGCAAATATACTCGAATCCCTATTAACCACTGCACTAGGGCTGATCTGACAACGCTTAAAATTAGAAATTAGCATTCCCAGACGTTTGCCGATGACTTCATTACTGATCAGTAAGTCAGGTTGTAAAGCTTTCCAAGCGAAGATACTTTTACCTCCTGGTGCGGCACACATATCAAAAACTAAACGTACTGACTGAGGAATAGCTAACAAAGTAGTAGCTGCAAACACCGAAGAAAAATCTAAGCAATAGAAATATCCTTTTTGATGTAAGGGATGCTGACCAGGTTTTTCTCCCAGGTATAAGCGGTCTATAAATTTTGGTTGCCAAGAGGTTGGTGTTTGCACTGCCAAAGGTGAAATATCTGGCTTTTCTTGACACCAAAGAATACTGGGTGAAAAAGGCTGAGGATTCATTAAAGCCTCGATAAATTTCTCTTGTTCATCTAGATTAGTGAACAAACGCCGCGAGACTTTAAGTAATAAATTAGAAGGTTTTTCCATATAGATATATAAATAACTAGGTTGTATCACAATACAAATCAAACTGTTACACAAGAACAATGTAATTAATGCTTTTGGCTTCATACTCAAAATATAATGACCGCCATTGGGATTGCAATGGCCAAGCTACCCCACTGCACCGGAGAAGGTCATGATCTTAGAGAATTTTCCGCAAAAATTACGCAAAGAAGCACAACTATGGAGGGATGAAGGATTAATTAGTTCTTCGCTGTATGAGCAATTAGCAGAACGTTATCAATTTAAAAACCTGGAAGCTGCTGCACGCGATCGCTTTATTGCGATCGCGATTGCTGTAGGCGGCATCCTTTTATGCTTAGGCATAATTACCTTTGTAGCCGGAAACTGGCAGGGAGGGTCACGAGAAATCAAATTTATTCTGATGATGAGTTTGTTTTTTGCGATCGCTATCACTGGTTTTTACACCTGGAGACAACCTGAAGGAAAGAAGCCACAACGAAGTAAACGCTTACTGGGAGAGGGGTTGCTAATTTTAAGCGCCTTCATTTTCGGTGCAAATTTACTGCTGATGGCCCAGATGTTCAATATTGCCGGTTCAACTTCCCAATTGTTTCTCGCCTGGGGGTTGGGTGTTGTGGTGATGGCCTTCGGTTTGTGCTTAAATTCTTTAGGAATTCTGTCAATTGTCCTAGTGGAAATCGGTTATTGGACTGGACTAGAAGACTTGTGGTACGCTTCAGGTGAGTTTACTTGGTCGCGGCTAGTGGTGCAGCATATGCCTTTGTTGGCATGGCTGGTGTTTGTTCCCTTAGCCTACTTCTGTCGATCGCGCTGGATTTTTGGTCTAGCAGCCTTTGTCTTTGCTAGTTCCTTACAAGCCAACCTCAATCCGCTGCCACTGCTGAATTATGCTGATATAGCCCCTTGGATGGCATCTTTTGCTTTTGCACTCCCACCGGCATTATTCTGGAGTTATGATGATTTGCTGTTTCCAAGCATAAATTACAGGTTATTTCAATCCCTGGCCCGTAATTTAGCGTTGGTAAGCTTCGGCATTGTCTTTTACATTCTCTCTTTTCGTTGGGTCTGGGAATCTCCAAATTATGGTTATAATCAGCCAACGAATGTGACAAACTTGTTCGAGTCTCTGCCGATCATCGATCTGGGGATTCTCAGCGGGTTGGCGGTATTGCAATGGTTGTTTCTACTGCGTCAAAGAAATAACCCTCCGCGCCGCGAAGTGATTTTCACAACTGCTGTCATTGGTACTTTTCTTGCCTTTATTGCCATAATACCTTTTTGGCATCAAACTATCAGTCGGATTGATGAACTTGGTGTTTTTATTTTCAATGTACTTCTAGCAACATTAGCCTGGGGACTAATTCAAGAAGGATTGAAATTAAGCAACAGAAGTTCCTTTTGGGGCGGTATGCTATTATTAACAGTCCAAATTATCAGTCGCGTACAAGAGTACGATACAGACTTACTTTTCAAGTCGCTGGTCTATGTCTTGTGCGGTTCCGCTTTAATTAGCGCTGGACTCTGGTTTGAACGCCGCTTACCTGGTGGTAGCTCTACAAGTAAGAAGTAGTGCAAAAAATGAAACGATTATGCAATTTTAGATTTTGCGGAAAGTCTGAGCGGAGGTTTCCTCCGAACAGAACTTTCCAAGACGAATTTTGAATTTTGGATTGAAGGAAAAATCTAAAATCCAAAATTCTGAAATCTGCCCATCATCAAAATCTCTGTGCATCAAAATTTTTAAAGTTTCTCTGCGTCAGTCCTAATCTCGTTACTTTTGACCTCCTCAATTCCTCTGCTTTTTAGGACTACGCTCATGACTAATAGTTCTCCTGAATCTAAAAATAAAACCTTGTCTCCCGAAGCTGAATTCTCCAAGAAGGTGACTTTTCGGGATTACTTGATTGCCAGTGAACAAAAATCGAATAAGTCTTTACCTTTTTGGCGGTTACTAGCTCCCCTGGCGCTACAAACAGGGCTAATTATGGCAGTACCAGCCCAAGCGGTTTATACAGACGTGACAGGTAAGACGGTAATTTTGCAAACCGTGCCTGTAGACCCTAACAATGTGCTGGAAGGTAATACCTTAGCATTAGATTACAACATATCCCGTACCGCAAATTTGAGCCGACTACCTGGTTGGCAAACATTAGTCAGCAGAGGCCGTGGAAGTGGCAGAAGATTGCCTGAAGGAACCAACATCTTCGTGACTTTGCAAGAGCAACTATCCTCTGGTCGGGGTATTCCTAGAGCTTGGAGACCGTTACGAGTAAGTAGCGATCGCCCCACTTCTTTAAGAGCCAATCAGGTAGCCTTAAAAGGTGTTTATCAGGATGGTTCTGTTAACTACGGCTTAGAAACGTATTACATAAAAGAAAACCAACGGCGGCAGATTACCAACGACTTACAAACCCAACGCGCCCGTAGAGGACAGCTACCACCGATTGTGGTGAAGGCGAAAGTAGATCCACAGGGGAAGGCAGTGCCAGTTAGTATGTGGGTGCGCGATCGCAACTATCGCTTTTAAGCTGTTGGTAGATCACAAACTTTCGGAAGTTAAAGGAAAACAAGGGTTTGTGCCCTCGTGAAGAAAGAGTATTCAGCATTGGTACTAGAGCGATCGCTTTCAAGCAGCTAGTGGTATCGGCTGAAATACTGATTAATAGCTTGTTTGTTGATGTCAGGGTGTTTTGCTGAAATATCCATGTGGCAGCAATACGGTTCGGTTAAGATCCCCCCACCTGCGGCGATCCCCTTAAAAAGGGGGTAAAATTGACACTCCCCTCGTCTAAAGGCGAGGGGATTCTAGCTTCACAGACGCAACTTGCTTAAACTGCCTTGCGGCAACCAAAGTAGCTGCGCTAACGTAATTAATATCTTAGAGTTCCTCCCACGGCAATTCTTAGTGAGACTGACTCTATACTCCAGCGATCGCTCCCAAGATAATCAAAGTTTTCCAAAATGGCTCCATGTTGTCAACACCACAATTAGCCATAATTTTAGCCTTGCTTACATTAAATCTTCGTCCGAAATAGCGATCGCTTTGGATTCATACAAGGGGCTAATATTAGGGTGTTTATAACTTGCAATTAAGAGTGAATTCTGACGGTATAAATCTCAAATTAACTTAAACCGTTAAAATTCTGGAATTTTCATGGTATATCTGTATTCCAAAATAAATTTACGCCGATCGCAAACTTCTCAATCCCAATGCTGAAAACACTAAAACTCATGCTACATCTACGGGAGCATCCCAAATGTGCAAATTTAATTTACATACAGGATTGTGACTTACTCAGGAGGATGAAAAAACGAACCACAAAGGATACAAAGGACACAAAGGGAAGAAGATTTAAAAGGGTTTTTGCGTCAGTCCCGTATATTTTTCCTAAATTGGGATGCTCCCAGGCGACAAAAATGCACTAGCTCACTTTGTCTTTTGAAATTTTAACTGGCTAAGAAGTCTAGCTCTTCGATCAATCATTTCTGGTCTGGTCAAAATTCCTTGGGTAGGACTAAAAAATAATGCTAATAAAAATATGACGGAAACAACTAAAACTATAGCTGCCCCTGATGGAACGTTCAAATAGTAACTAATATACATTCCAGTAACACTGCTAATTACACCAATAATTGCACCTAATTGCATCATTTGGTGTAACTCTTTCACTAATAAATAAGCTGTAATTCCTGGCCCGATCAGCAGGGAAACTACTAATACTACACCTACAGTTTGCATACTAGCAATAATCGTCAGTGTGATAGCACCAGTTAAACCAAAATGAATCAAATTAATTGGTAAACCACTTGCTTGAGCGCCAAGTGGATCAAATGTATAAAATAGCAATTCTTTGTAAAAAAGCTTTACTAAAAGCAAGACAATAACTGTAATAATTACAGTGCGCTTCACATCATCTGTAGTTACACCCAAGATATCGCCAAACAAGAATTCATGCAGGTCTAACTTACTTTTCAATAGGGTAATTAGCATGATACCCAAGGCTAAAAATCCCGAAAAAACTAACGCCATCGCTGCATCAACTTTGATCCGAGATTGGGATTGAATCCAACCAATTACAAAGGTGCTGAGAGTTCCAGAAATAAATGCACCTAAGAAAATATCAATACCCAAGAAAAAGGCTATAGCTAGTCCTGGTAAAACTGCATGAGCAATCACATCTCCTAGTAATCCCATGCGTTGAACGATCAAGTAAGTACCGACAACAGCGCAAAGAACACCCAACAGAATTGCTGTAACAAGTGCGCCACGCATAAATTCAAAACTTAGGGGTTCAATTAGCCAATTTAACATTAAACTACTTCCCTATTCAATATAAATACACTATCTCCATAGGCACGTTGAATATTATCTGCTGTCATCACTTCGTTCATTGAACCGTTGGCAATTATTTGTTTATTTAATAACAGTAGCTGGTCACATTTTGTCAAAATTGTTCCCAAATCATGAGTGACCACTAATAAAATCTTGCCTTGAGATTTTAGTTCTTCAAACACATCAAACATTATGGCTTCTGTCTTTTTATCAACTCCGACAAATGGCTCATCGAAAAATAATAATTCGGCTTGTTGTGCTAAAGCTCTTGCTAAAAATACTCGCTGCTGCTGTCCGCCTGATAATTCTCCAATTTGACGCGATCGCAACTCTAACATCCCCACCCTTGCCAAAGCATCTTTAACTATTTCTTGAGAGGAGCGTGAAGGTGCGCGAAACCAGCCAGTATGCACAGTCCGCGCCATCAGCACCACATGCCAAACTGTGATCGGGTAATCCCAGTCTATTTGCGATCGCTGTGGTACATACGCAACAGAACTTAATTGTTGTTTCAAAGCGCGATCGCGAAACTTCACAACTCCACTCGTAGTTGGTACTAAGCCCAAAATTGCCTTCACCATTGTGCTTTTACCAGCACCATTTGGGCCAATTACACCCACAATTTGTCCCGGTAAGGAGCGGAAACTCACATTCTCAACCGCCATTACTCCTCGGTAATTTACAGCTAAATGTTTAACCTCTAACATAAATTTACCATTTATATGATAATGATAATCACTATAACTAAAGTAATCAGATTTATGATATCTTACAAATTGCGATTAAAATCCCTAGCTGCTCTTGCCTTAACATGCGGAGTACTTGGATGTAGTCCGACATCACAGACTAGCCAATCGACTCCCACACCTGCTAATAATGTGGTGGCTCCCCAAACAGGTACTTCACCTGTTCCAGAAGCCAGTGGGAAAGGCCCATTAGTAGTGGCCACCAATACCGTTGCTTGTGGCTTAACTAAAGAAATCGCAGGTGATACAATTGACCTCAAATGCTTAATCGATCCTGGTTCAGACCCGCACGTATACCAACCAAAGCCAGAGGATAGCAAAGCAATTGAGCAGGCTAAATTAATCCTTTACGGCGGTTACAATTTTGAACCTGGTTTAATCAAGTTAATTAAAGCTAGTTCAAATTCTGCTGCCAAGGTAGCTGTAGATGAAGTTGCAGTCCCCAAACCTCAGCAGTTTGAGGAGGATGGTAAAACTGTTACTGACCCCCATGTATGGCACAATGCCCAGAATGGGATGGCTATAGCTGAAACTATTTCCCAAGAATTAGCGAAGGTAGCTCCAAATAATGCTGCAACTTATACCAGCAACACCCAAAAATTAACAAACGAAATCAGCCAGATAGACACCTGGATTAAATCAGAGATTGCCACAATTCCACCTAAGCAACGCAAATTAGTCACCACTCATGATGCTTTTGGTTACTATTCCAAAGCTTATGGAATTCCTCTTGAAGAGGCGCTAGGGGGCATTAGCACAGACGAAGCGCCGACACCGAAGCGAGTTGGTGCATTATCAAAGGATATTAAAAAAGAGGGTGTGCCGACAATTTTTGCAGAAACGACGATTAACCCGAAACTAATTCAAGCGGTAGCAAAAGAGGCAAAAGTTAAGGTTTCAGACCGAGAATTGTTTGCTGATGGTTTAGGAGAAAAGGGGACAGAGGGGGAAACTTACCAAAGAATGTTAATTGCGAATACACGCACGATTGTAGAAGGTTTAGGGGGCAAGTATACGGAGTTTAAGCCTAAATAAACAGAGTTAGGGACGCCGAATAGTTCGCCGTAGCGATCGCCCTCTTGATGGATACGAGAGCGTGTATCTATAGTAGAAGCGATCGCGCCGATAAAACCTAAGGTACAATCAGCACTGGGCAAGGGGAAAGGTTAATCACGCGAGTCGTGACACTATCATCAGCTCCCTCTTCAGTCAAACCTAGCCCCCGACAGCCCATGATGATTAAATCAGCCCCTATTTCATCAGCGACATCGCAGATAGTAAAAGCTGGTTTCCCTTGCCTTTCCAGGATTTCGGATTTAATTCCTTGCCCAGAAAATAAAGATTGGGCACTTTCCAGTAGTTTGGCAACTACCTCTGGTGACATCATCGCATCTGCACTAGGTGCGTCTTTTGGTGGTTCTTCTACCACAGACAGCAGCACCAAGCGACTGTCGAACTTTTTAACTATGTTGGTCACCATATCAGCAGCTTCCCGCGTTTCCCGGCTTTGATCAATAGGAAATAGTACTGTCTTAAACATCTCTGTCACTTGGGTACCCCTGACTCCGGTAAAATCTTGATGGTTCTACTTTCAAAACAATAACAAAAAGGCAATCAGGAGAGTTTGGTGTGTCCAAAAAAAGTTTAGCAAGTTTATCTTCAGCTGATATATCTGGGAAACGTGCCTTAGTGCGGGTTGACTTTAATGTGCCTGTGGATGATCAAGGCAATATTACCGACGATACTCGTATTCGCGCAGCTCTGCCAACCATCCAAGATTTGACGCAGAAGGGTGCTAAGGTCATTCTTACAAGCCATTTTGGCCGTCCCAAGGGTGTGGATGACAAATTACGCCTAACTCCCGTTGCCAAGCGTCTCTCGGAATTGCTAGGGCAAGAAGTGATTAAAACTGATGACTCCATTGGCGATGAAGTTGCAGCTAAAGTTGGCGCTTTACAAAATGGCCAAGTGCTGTTGTTGGAAAATGTGCGTTTTTACCCAGAAGAGGAGAAAAACGACCCAGAATTTGCGAAAAAATTGGCAGCTAATGCTGATTTTTATGTAAATGATGCTTTTGGTACTGCACATCGCGCCCATGCTTCTACTGAAGGTGTGACTAAATTCCTCAGCCCTTCTGTGGCTGGATATTTGGTTGAGAAGGAATTAGAATATCTGCAAAACGCGATTGAAAATCCCCAACGTCCTTTGGCGGCAATTATTGGCGGTTCCAAAGTTTCCAGTAAAATTGGTGTGATTGAAACATTGCTGGAGAAGTGTGACAAGTTGATCATTGGCGGTGGGATGATTTTCACATTCTACAAAGCCCGTGGTTTGAATGTCGGTAAGTCGTTGGTAGAAGAAGACAAGCTAGAACTAGCGAAATCTTTGGAAGCGAAGGCTAAGGAACGGGGCGTTACCTTCTTGTTACCCACAGATATAGTATCAGCAGATAAGTTTGCTGCCGATGCTAATGCGACAACTGTCAGCATTGAGAACATCCCCGATGATGGTATGGGTTTGGATATTGGGCCAGACTCGGTGAAAGTTTTCCAAGAAGCCCTTGCAGATACTAAAACAGTAATTTGGAACGGGCCGATGGGTGTGTTTGAGTTTGAGAAGTTTGCGGTAGGTACGGAAGCGATCGCTCATACCCTCGCCGAAATTAGCAAAACTGGCACAACTACCATCATTGGCGGCGGTGACTCAGTAGCGGCTGTGGAAAAGGTTGGTTTAGCCGACCAAATGAGCCACATCTCTACCGGCGGCGGCGCTAGCTTGGAGTTACTTGAAGGCAAAGTATTGCCTGGAATTGCAGCTTTAGATGATGCTTAATAGCCATCTTTAAAATTATGTAGAGATGTTAGATGTAACATCTCTACATTAAATAGGTAAAAAACTGTGGAAACTAAATGGCTGGAATGGGCACAAAAGTTACAAGCGATCGCTCAAAATGGTCTAACCTATTCTGAAGGCCCTTTTGATATCGAACGTTACAAACAATTACGAGCGATCGCCACAGAAATGATGGCGACTTACTCAAATGTAGAACACAGCTATGTCCTCGATTTGTTTAGCCATGAAGTCGGATATGCAACTCCCAAAGTTGATGTGCGGGCAGCAATTTTTCGTGATGATACTATATTGTTAGTCAAGGAAAGAGCCGACGGCTGTTGGACTTTACCTGGTGGATGGGCTGATGTTGGTGAGTCTCCCAGTGAGGTAGTTGTGAAAGAAGTATATGAAGAATCTGGATATCAAGCACGCGCTATCAAACTACTAGCAGTCTATGACAGAGACAAACAGAGACATCCACCGTTTCCGTTTTATGTCTATAAGCTATTTTTTAAGTGTGAAGTTATTGGTGGTTCTCCATCATCAAGTATTGAAACTGAAGAAGTAGGTTTTTTTCGTGAAGATGCGTTACCAGAACTTTCTCTCGGACGTGTGACACCAGCGCAAATCACGCGACTTTTTCAACATTATCGCCAACCAGATTTACCAACAGACTTTGATTAGTAGTCGCTTTTGCCGATCTGTTAGCAAAAATCAAATAGGATTTCTATATATTTATCAAAAAAATAGTTGAGTAATCTTCAAAAATAAAAAGCACTAACTTTGTTCAGTGTACTCAACTTAACTTGATTAAATTCAAAGCTATTGTCTACAATTTCAACCCTATGGAATGACAAGTATACGAAGACCAGCTATACAAGAAATTAAAATTTTATGAAGACTAGTCAACAATTGAAGATGTGATGAAGACCACTAAGTAAATCTGACATACTTAGGAACTTTGTGATTTGATATAAATAATAAATATATCACACAAGTGTCGCTTTCACTGACAGTGTTTTAAATAAATTACTGATACTACAAGTAAAGCATTCAATTTGTGTCTTCAAGGTTATTCTTAGGACTCTAAAATGATAATGATTAGTTTAAAATCTAAATTACTAAACGCTATTCTAGCTGCTACCGCTGCATTCCCCAGATGAAGGCGGACGTTTATGAAGCCTGAACTTTGGAAAACAATTAAAGAGGAAATTACTGTTTGGCGTCTAGGTACATTACCAGGTATTACAGTGATTGGGCTGGTGATGATTGCTCGTCTCACTGGTTTAATGCAATCTTTGGAGTGGCTGGCTTTTGACAATTTTCTCCGATTACGCCCCGATGAACCTAGAGATGAGCAAATTGTAATTGTGGGGATTAATGAAGATGATATCAGCACTTGCACAGATTTTTCCCTATCAGATCACGACTTGGCACAGTTGCTGTTGAAATTGCAGACTTATAAACCAAGAGTTATTGGTCTTGATATTTATCGGGATTTACCAGTTAATCCTGGTCATAATGAATTAGTTACAGTTTTTCAAAGTTTCAAAAATTTAATTGGTACTGAAAAAGTATTACCTGATGAAATTGACCCACCACCAGCATTGTCAACTGAACAGGCTGGTTTTGCCGATCAAATTATAGATAGCGATGGCAAATTAAGGCGTAGCCTGTTAAGTATACCAACAAGTAAAGGTTACAAGTCATCTTTATCTCTAAGTCTGGCAGCAGTATATTTAGGTCAGCATCGTATTAGTATAGAAAACGGTATTCGCGATCATGCTGCTATCAGGTTCGGAAAGACTGAAATACCCCGGTTTTTCGCTAATTCCGGAGGATATGTCCGAACTGATGCAGGTGGAGTTCAGGTACTACTCAATTTTCGTAGTGGTCGAGAAAAATTTAGAACTTTATCTTTGTATGATCTCAAAAGCGATAAATTTAATCCAGACTGGATACGCGATCGCATTGTCATTATTGGGATAACTTCCCCCAGTCGTAAAGACTTGATCGCTACTTCAGCGATTGAGTCTATTGAACCTGCACCAGAGCGAGTTTATAGAGTAGAAATTCAAGCACATGCTGTTAGCCAAATTATTAGTGCGGTGCTTAACTCTAGACCACTCTTAAATACTTGGCAAGATGGATGGGAATATATATGGATTTTGGCTTGGGGTTTGGTTGGAATTACCATTGCTAGGCTGACTAAATCACCTCTGATTAGTCTATTAGTTGTTGGTGTTGCTAGCTGTAGCCTGCTGGTCTTTTGTTATTTACTCCTGATTTTGGGTTGGTGGGTTCCGCTGATCCCGACACTCGTTGTTTTAACTTTAAATGGTATGAAAATCACACCTTTATATCAATACGATCAAGCTTTGCGTTCTGGAATTAGAGCTAGAGAAGCTCTTATTGAACGCATATTTGCAAAAATTCATAATGGCCCCTTGCAAAGCCTAGCTAAAGTTTTGAAACTAGTTCGAGACAAGGATTTACCAATGAATGACTTGCTACTAGAACTAGAAAAAGAGCTTGAAAAATTGAACCACGAGTTACGGGGGATTTATGAATTTTTGCAAAGAGAACCTATCGACGAAGAAACTAGTCTTTATTTAGGCAAAAATCTCGTACTAAATTTGCGAGACCCTCTTCATGAAATTCTCTATCAAGTTTATAACTCTACCTTAGAGCGAGAGTTTCCCTGTTTTAAAACTATTAAAATTAAAATTAGAGCTTTTGAACCTCTAAATGAACAAGCCTTGAATATTGAACAAAAGCAGGGGCTCTGTCTATTTTTGGAAGAAGCTTTATGCAATGTGGGCAAACATGCTACAGGAGTCACCCGTCTGGAAGTTACTTGCTCTTCATCTGAAGGCTGGTACACTCTAAGCATTATCGATGACGGCTTAGGGGTGAATTCATCTAGAGAAGGTTGGGGAACACAACAGTTTAGAAATTTAGCTCGACAATTAAAAGGGAAATTTCGGCGAGTACCCCTTTCTCTTAGAGGTACTCTTTGTGAGTTATCTTGGCCAATAGTTAAAAAATCAAGCTATTTTTAGACTTTTGACTATTGAGCGGATCAGCATAAATTATCAAAAAATTGATTAATTATTCTTAATAATTAATCAATTAATCCTTCTTCTCTAGCTCGCATTTCAGTTTGAATTCTGATATTTTTTCCCTCTTCAGGATAAACATTTAAAGCGTCTTGTAGCTTACTCCAGTAATGACGCACCATCCGTTCAGATATACACATACGTTCAGCAATTGTTTTATCTTGCAATCCTTCCTCAAATGCTAAAGTTAGCACCCTAAGCCACTCTGGTTTAACTTCTAATACAGAATGTATTCCTTTAATATCTTTTGTATGAGTTAAGCCCTGTAACGCCCAATCAATCCTGGTCAACATTTCCTGAGTCGATAGGCTTTTATCCGCGACTGTAAAGCCTCCTTTATGACTATCAATATCAAGTCTAATTCTTACCAGGGTTCTCACATTAGCACTTTGGACAACAATATTTAAGTTAGGATAGTTTTTCGTGAGAGTTCTTAGAAGTTGAACCCCTATATCAGGTCGGGCTGTCATTCCAGAGTTATCTGGAATAGAAAGATCCATCACAACCATATCTGGCTGTGAGGTAGTAATTTCATAAAGAGCGTTCTTAGCATTTACTGCAATGATGAATTCAGCGTCAGGGTAATGCTTTTGCAATACATTAACAGTTCCAGCTAAAACTGATTCGTGGTCATCAATTACTAAAATTTTTAGCAACTCTTTATCTTTTAAATCTTGTTTCATAATTAACAACACCCTGATTAAATCGGAATTTTAATCCCCAAACTGTGATAATTGGCTGAGTATATAGATTACGAGCCAACTAAAATATCTTAGTGACAATTTAAAATATTTTTACCATTTATTTTGTAATTTTTAACCAAGTTTTAGATTACAATTATATTAGTTATTATTCTGTTTTTATGTTAATCTTTAAAAATAAATCATAATTATTACTTTTTTACAAATTGTTTATGAATTTAACCTGCAAGGATGAGTAACTACTGACCCAGAGACTTTACACCTTTGTAAATTTTTCTATCCATTTACTTATTGCAATAATTCTTACCAATAAAAGTGACAAGTAATGCTTAGTTTATCTTTACGATAAAAGCATTTACCCGAAGTTAAAAATCGAAAACTTTTGCAAAGATACTTGAGTTCTCTTAAGTTAGAAGAAAAAATAATTGGAGATGGCTCAGGATATATAATTTGTACGATTAGCTGACCTATATTTTTCTGTTGTTTTAAACTGATAAAAATTGATATAGAAACTGAAATATTGGGCAAAGTTAATATTAGTAGTTCTTCTAAAGATTTTAAAACTATCAAACTCCGTTCAGCTTGCTCATATCGCCAGTAGGGTGGTATATCGAAATGGAAACAGAGGTGGGAATTTGATGTTAACCACTGTTCTAATAGGCACTCAATAGCCAACGGTAGGCTATCTTGAATATATGCCGGAAATAAGCGATCGCTCAATTGCACTAAAGCGTGATGAAAATTATCAGCTTGTTTTAGGTATTCTTGGATTTTGTTGATTCTTAGATTTAGGTTGTCTTGTGCCAATAAATCCAAGCTGCGACGGATTGTGAAGGATTCTTGTAATAAGCCTTCGTGAATTTTACTTGCTTCTAGAAATAGTTTGAGAGATTGTCTATAAGACCACCATTGTAATGCTTGCTGAATTCTATAATAAGTTTTCAAATACATTATCAATGTCAGGACATAAATAGCTAGAACTGTAATTTGTACATAAAATTCCATTATCACATATTTAGATCCTTATAAATCAGTAATTAACCTAGCCTTTCTCAACATAAATTGCAGTGCTGTCTCTTCTTTTGAAATAATGTCAGCTTTAGCTTCCATCCCAGATTGGATATGACACTGGCGAGCGCCATTGCCAAATATCATTACTTCAGGTTGAATAGTTGCTTCAAAGTAGCTATTTCCAGGGGTTGGAGAACCTGATATGGGGCTTTCTGCATTGTTACTTTTAGACGTAATTGTATCGGGAGAAACAGCCGTGACCACACCTTTGAGAGTGCCATAATCAGGATAAGGACAAGCATCAATTCGCAATTGCACTTTTTGACCAACTGCAACATTTTTAATTTCCTGAGTAGGGATAACTGCTTTAATAACTAGAGGAGCATTATTAGGAGCAATTTCAGCAATAGCTTCGCTAGCACGTAGCACTTGACCGGGGTTACGTAAATTGAGCTTGAAAATGATACCATTACTACTTGCTCGCAGAATAGTATCTTGTAATTGACTAATTACTTGTAAAAGTTCTTTATGAGATTGTCCGAGTTGGTTTTGCATTTCCACTCGCCGCTGAATTAAAGCTTGTTTTTCCTTTTTTAAAATAGCGATGCTGACTTCACCTCTAGCAATTTCTTGGGCAATGTGATCTTGAGCGATCGCAACTGTGGCAGTGGTAGGATTAACAGCACCTAAAGCTACTTGCACTTTAGCTTTAGCAATATCAACAGCTTTTTTTTCAGATTCAAGTATGGCTTTAGTCTGGACAACAACTAGCTTTTTCTGCTCAAATTCGCGCTTACCAATTGCGCCAACCTGCGCCAACTGCTCATAGCGATCGCGATCCACCTCAGCAAAGCTTAAATCAGCTTCGGCTTTTTGCAATTCTGCTTGCGATTTTTGTAAACTTGCTTGTGCTGCTAGTAATTCACTGCTGGTAGTAATTTGTCGCTCTTGATATTCCCGTTGATTACGTGCTAAATCCGCTTGAGCAGAGGACACAGTTCGCTCTGCTACTCTTGCTTCAGCGACAATTTGAGTATCTAAAATCTTAATTTGGGCATCAATTTGAAGTATTTGTAAACTGATTTGTTGAATGTTGTCTTTTAATTGACTCTGTTTAATTTGCAGTTGTTCGTCATCTAAGCGAGCGATTGCATCTCCCTGTTTGACTAGTTGATTTTCTTTCACAAAAATATCTTTAACAGTCCCTTCAATTTTCGGTTGCACTAACCGAATTTCTCCTGTAGGACGCACTACTGCTGCTGCTTTCACCGTCACATTATACTTCACCCATGAGCTGAGACTAATTCCAGCACTAAGACTTCCAACCAGGAAAAGTCCTGCTAAAGATGTCCAACGACTTACAGGAGGAAGAAACTCTTCACTTTGCACCGATGGCAGAAGTTTTTTACTATCTGTGTAGAGCATAATTATCTGAATAGATGTTAATAATTAAGAATTTAAAAATTCCAAATGCTCTCCAGATTGGGAGCGCAACTCATTTAAGGATCCTTGAGTTTTTAACTTGCCTTGATCTAATAGAACTATCCAATCAGCACGATTAACTACCTTAGGACGGTGAGTAATCAAAATGGTGGTTTTACCTTGGCGATGCTTAAACAATTTATCTAAAACTTGCGCCTCACTTACTGGATCAAGTCCACCAGTAGATTCATCTAAAATAAGAATTGGTGGATCTGTGACAATGGCTCTTGCTATTGCTAATCTTTGCCGTTGGCCACCAGAAATATTTGCACCAAATTCCCCTAAAACAGTTTGATATGTATTAGGTAGCTTACTAATAAATTCATCAGCTTCTGCCACTTGACAAGCTCTCACAATCTCTTCAAACGTAACTTCGGGAGCACCTAAGCGAAAGTTTTCTATAATCGACCGACTCCAAAAATGAGGTTCTTGGGGAACAAGAACCACCTGTTTTCGGAGACATTCAAGGGACAGGTCTTGAAGGTTATAGAGTCCAATCCGAATATTGCCAGATTGCAGTGGATATAACCCAGCAATAAGTTTAGCTAAAGTACTTTTACCACAACCAGATTTGCCGATCAATGCAATATTTTTCCCACCAGGAATTATTAAAGAAAAGTCATCTACTAAATCTAGACGACCAGCATAATGAAAATTAATATTTTTACAAATAATGTCAGCATCCCCTGGAATCTTGGCGTAAGGCTTTATCTCGTCGCCTTCATTTTCTGAAGTAGCATCTATGACTTCTGTTAGTCGTTGTGTAGCAGTTTTTGCACGAGTAAATTCCTCAACAAAGCTGATTAAAGTAGCAAATAAGCCTAAAAAATTACCATTCATTGAGTTAAAGGCAAATAGTTGCCCGATACTCAGGTTTTCTGCTGGGTTAATTACCAAATTGCCACCAAACCAAAGCAAAATAACGCCACCAACTCCCGAAACCAAGCCAGAAAAAGTATTATTAATGATCCCAATGTGTATTGTGCGATATGTAATGTTAGCAAGACGACCAAATCGACTTTGTAATTCCTCCCAAAATTGCAACCCAGATGTAGTAGTTTTGAGAGTTAGTGCGCCTTTAAAAGTTTCTACTAAAACCCCTTGTGTTTCTGCTTCCTGAACTAAAAGCTCACGAGTTTTTTGCTGCAAAGTTGGCTGGAAGACTACTGTCGATAAGCTCATTACTATAGCGATGAATACAGCTACTACAGTAAGTTTCCAGCTATAAAAAACCATAAATCCAAAAGAAATCAAGGCAATAAAAAATTGGCTAGGTAAACCAACAACAACTTGAGCAACTAACTGATTAATTTGGTCGATATCTTGCAGACGACTAACAATTTCACCACTGCGACGGGCTTCGTAGTATGAGAGAGGTAATCGGAGAATTTGCCGCCCAAATTCTAGCACTAACCCCAATTGCAGACGTTGGGCAAAGTGAGCAATTAAATTAGACTGCACAAAGGACAGACTACGGGAAATAAAATTCATTACTATCACAGCGATCGCTACAGTAGTAAGTAACTTTGTATCACCTCTAACCAGCACATCGTCAGTCAAAATTTGCATCAAAAAAGGGGAAGCTAAAGATAGCAATCCCAGCATCAGGTTAAGAGGTAAAGCTTGAGCTAAAATAGCACGATAAATCCAGACGCGCCTGAAGAAACGCCAAAATCCACCTAGTTTTTCATTTTCTTGAGCAAAAAACTTTACATCTGGCTCAAGTAAAAGCATCAACCAATCTGTACAACCTTCGGCTATCTCTTTTTTAGAAAGATAACGGATACCTACAGCCGGATCAGCAACTAAACATTTTTGACCTTTATTACCGTATAAAACAACCCAGTGATTACCTTTCCAGTGAATAATTGCAGGTAGTGGTGCTTCTTTAATCCTATTTAAAAATTCTGGTGAAGTTTTAACTGGACGAGCATTGAAACCAAGTATTTCTGCTCCTCTCTTTAATCCTAATAAAGTAGTGCCGAACTGCCCAGTACCTACAGCTTCACGGATACGACTGAGAGTAAAAGTCCGTCCATAATATTTAGAAATAGCAGCAAGGCAAGCAGCCCCACAGTCTTCTTCACTATGCTGTTTAACAAATTGGTATTTCATAGGTAAATTACCTTAGCTAATGACAACTTTAAGTTAATAATGTTGTCAATCTGTTGGTATAGTTTTTGATAATTGGAGTGTGCTTAACTGATATAGGACTCATCTCTGATTTTTGAACAAGATTTCAGATAAAACTCTGATCAAACGGGTTTTTAAGTCTCAGTATGTTTTCAAAAATCAAATCGGAGTCTTATAAAATCTTTGAGGATTAACCTAGAAGAGACATCATGCTAAACAACATATTAAATAAACCAGAGTTTCTCCTCGCTGACCTACCCCCCCGTATTTGATTACCTAAACTGAATCCAAAGGTAATTTGTGAGAACCTATATCCAGTTTGTTGAATAGAAGAAATACTGCCATTACTACCAGATATATTAATTGCACTATTGGCAAAAGTTTCTATATCTGTTTTTTGGAAGAACAAATTTTCAAAATATAATCCTGAAGAAAGTGAACGTCCACCAGAGATAATTTCTTGTTGTTGTGCTGATAAATCAAGAAATAATTCAGAAACTTCCGGTTTGATATCCTTAGACATAGTTATTATGTTTGTAAAAGGAGAATTTAGATAATTTACAAGAAGGCATAAGTTAAACCCCATAAATAAATTTTAGGAGTTTAAAACAATGACACCTTTTTTCTTACGCTTCGCGTCTTGAAAAAATTTTTGGCAAAATATATATTTTATTCTTTCTGCCTTACTTTTGTAAAAGCATTAACCGGACACAAAAATTTAGTATGTAAAATGCAGTTAGCTTTCAGTAATTTATGGAACCATAATTAATTGTATGTCCACAAAGATTTAATATATAGCTGATTGCTAACTGCTATGAAACCAAAAAGCTAGGGAAAGATAGGGGAGCGCTGATTACTCCCCTTCGTAACGCGTTGAGAGACGATGATACTCGTCGCAATCTATTGCAGAAACTAGTCAACCAATGCCTTAAGCGAATGCCTTAAACGAAGTACCTGATTTAATCAAGACTAGGTTTAATGTTTGTACGCCACCACCTGATACACTGCTGCCGCCAGGACCAGACTGAGTATATACTGGCGAGATGGTTGCAGTTTTTAATTTCAAGAGAGAATAAAAGGTATCCTCGATAACTGCTGCACCACCAGCTACGCTTTCTTGTTGTTCAGTAGATAAATCGCTAAATAGTTCGTGTGACATAGTTGAAAACTCCCTTGATTTTATTTGAGTTGAATAATTTCGAAAACTGAGATACTGAATTAAAACATCAGTTAACTAAGAAGCTAGGGAAAGATAGGGGAGCGCTGATTACTCCCCTTCGTAACGCGTTGAGAGACGATGATACTCGTCGCAATCTATTGCAGAAACTAGTCAA
>NZ_JBALDG010000058.1:0-25185 GCF_036917195.1 Nostoc sp. | reverse complement strand
TAGATAGAAATTAAACACCTAAAGAGCTACTAAATTTTGGAGAAACAAATGGCAACTAAAGAAACTCGGCCTTCTACTGATTTACCACCTGTTGCGGCAGAATACAACGGCGTAGATCGCAATGCTTTTCTTTTTGGCTGGACTCCTCAAGCCGAAATTTGGAACGGTCGCTTGGCAGCTATTGGCTTTCTTGCTTATTTACTGTGGGACTTAGCCGGTTATAGCGTCCTGCGTGACGTTTTACATCTAATTGGCTACTAGATAGAAATTAAACACCTAAAGAGCTACTAAATTTTGGAGAAACAAATGGCAACTAAAGAAACTCGGCCTTCTACTGATTTACCACCTGTTGCAACATCATATAACGGCGTAGATCGCAATGCTTTTCTGTTTGGCTTTACTCCTCAAGCCGAAATTTGGAACGGTCGCTTGGCAGCTATTGGCTTTCTTGCCTATTTACTGTGGGACTTAGCCGGCTATAGCGTCCTGCGCGATGTTTTACATCTGATTGGCTACTAGATAGAAATTAAACACCTAAAAAACTACTAAATTTTGGAGAAACAAATGGCAACTAAAGAAACTCGTCCTTCTACTGATTTACCAGCTGTTGCAGCAGAATACAACGGCGTAGATCGCAATGCTTTTCTTTTTGGCTGGACTCCTCAAGCCGAAATTTGGAATGGTCGCTTGGCAGCTATTGGCTTTCTTGCTTATTTACTGTGGGACTTAGCCGGCTATAGCGTCCTGCGCGATGTTTTACATCTGATTGGCTACTAGATAGAAATTAAACACCTAAAAAGTTACTAAATTTTGGAGAAACGAATGGCAACTCAAGAAACTCGGCCTTCTACTGATTTACCACCTGTTGCAACATCATATAACGGCGTAGATCGCAATGCTTTTCTGTTTGGCTTTACTCCTCAAGCCGAAATTTGGAACGGTCGCTTGGCAGCTATTGGCTTTCTTGCCTATTTACTGTGGGACTTAGCCGGCCATAGCGTCCTGCGCGATGTGCTACACCTCATTCAATATTAGTGATAACTGAGGAGTTATACCGATTATCTCTGAGGTAGCTCCAGAACAAGGGGATTTTGCCCCTTGTTCATCTCATCAAGATTGTTTTGTGCAGTTTTACAAAGAATTGGTATTACTCGTCCTTATACCAATTTACCACCTGTTGCTAAAGCTTACAACGACGTAGATCGTAATGATTTTCTGTTTGGTTGGACTCCTCCCGAAATTTAATTGGTTACATAGTAGCAAAAAAGCCACCTAGTTATAGGTGACTTATATATGATTACAATTTGATAAAAATTACTGAAATTATAAACAGCGATTATTCATCAATACAACTGGGAATACCCAAAACGGCGCAGGGGAAATTAGAACCTAATGCCTCAATCATCGGATGATTAATAGATTGGCAACCGAGAAACAGAATATCGGCAGCTTCTGATTCAACAACTTTCTTAAGTTCTGTGGAAATGCAGCCAAACCGCAAATGAGATTTAAAAGAACCCTGCCATTCTTCAGCCAGACTCCGGGCTTGCCAAAGAATTATATCTGCTTGTTGCAGGGGAGTTACAACTGTCTGTAATTGGGGTTGAGTTAATACCAATGTGACAGACTTTGATACTTCACTAACTTGACAATCTAATAAAGGCTGTTGTATTGGAAAACTCAAGATATTTGGATACTGGCTGCTTTGATTATCTTCTAGCACATAAACGGCTTGAACTGTAACTTGTGCATTGGTGGCTAAACGCGTTTGATGGGCAATCCAGAAAGCAATATCTAGTGCCGTATGACTGTTAGGAGATGCGTCATAGGCAACAATTAAATTAACTGCTTTTGCTTGTTGAGGTTTTTTAGAAAAAGATTTTTTTGGTTCTGGCAATAGTACCATTTGTTCAATTAAGTCATTTCGACCTGTGGCACTTTGCAGACGTGCTAACATTGGCTTGATTTGCACAGCTTTACTTCTCCCAATGAAATGAATTAACAATGAGAAGCAGGGCGACAAATTTTGGATTTTGGACTTCGGCTCCTTTACCTCGGCAACTCTTGGAGACGCTGCGCGAACGCTCGGCACAAGTCGGCAACTCTTGGAGACGCTGCACGTAGCTTGCTTAAGAGCAGGGGTACGCTCAAGGCAAGTCGCTCAGTCGAACGATTTTGGATTTTAGACTGAGTGACGATAACCAAAATCTCAAATCTGAAATCAGTCAAGGAAACCCCAATGATAACTGTATTACAGCCAAGGTCTTGGGGGTTCCTTCCATTGCCTACGGAGTTAGCTGACGGGCTAAGACTGGAAGGTGTCTCTCGTAAGATTAGCCCCAAACATTGGTTCCTCCGTTCCAAATCCAGCTTTCATGAATTTGAATTAGGCTACCCACTAAAAAAAATGATAATCTAATTTACTCGTCTTGGGCAAAATATCGATCAAGGAAATTTAAGGCGTAGTTACGGAATTCAAAATATTCTTTTGAGTTTCGCATGGCGGCGCGAGCCTCTTTTTGAGGAGCTTCTCCTGACGGAGACGCTTCGCGAACGCTAACGCGTGGACGCTTAAAAGGAACTTCCAATATCTCCCCTATATTAGCAGCCAGGCCATTGGTCATCAATACGATGCGATCAGACATATAAATTGCTTCATCTACATCGTGAGTAATCATCATCACTGCTTGCCGATTATTTTCCCAAATATCTAATACTTGCCGCTCCAATTTGCCACGAGTTAATACATCTAGTGCCCCAAAAGGTTCATCCATCAGCAACATTTTGGGCTGAATTGCTACTCTGGCAATACCTACTCGTTGTTTCATACCTCCAGAAATTTCATCAGGATATTTGTCAGCCGCCGCCATCAAGTTTACCATTGCCAAGTGCTGATTTACAATGCTAATTTTTTCAGCCCGATTAGCATTTTTTAACACTTCATCCACGGCTAAACGGATATTTTCTCGTACTGTTAACCAAGGTAACAGCGAATAGTTCTGAAATACCACCATCCTTTCGGCTCCTGGCTGACGAATTTCTTGTCCATCTAGCCTTACTAAGCCGGAAGTGGCTTTTTCTAACACAGCTACTATCTTTAGTAGGTTGATTTTCCACAATCTGAGTGACCCGCGGTTAAGTGTGACATTCAAACCATATTTGCGGAAGAAACCTTTTTTCCAGGCGATCGCAAATGGCGCACAATCATTAACGGGAACGTAACCAACGGTGAGATCGGATTTTTCTAGGTCTTGGGATCTAACTACTGGTTGAACAGCTAAGGCTTCTTCAGTTAGTCCTTTGGCGGATCTATCTCCTGAAATTCCACAGGAGGACAGCGCTATTCCCGTTGTGGTTGCTCCTATTCCTTTGATAAAGTCTCGTCGAGTCCAGTTATTATCACCCATTCTTGTAGCTCCATTGGTGATTAATTTGGTTGTAAGATAGGCTAAAGCCAAGGCGCAAAGTTAAACAGCGTCTTAGTATCTTGAACCGAAAAAATTTAATCAGTTAGAAGCTGTAGAACGGCGAGTTACTAATTCTTGGATTTTGCCCACGGCGTAATCTAGGATTAACCCAGTTAAGCCAATTATCAACACAGTTAAAAAGACTGAACTCAGGTTTAAGCGACTCCATTCATCCCAAACAAAAAAGCCGACCCCAATACCGCCTGTAAGCATTTCCACGGCGACGATTACTAGCCAAGCTATCCCTAAACTAATTCGTAAACGCTACTACTGCACCTAATAAAAAGCCCAGTAATACCCGGCGCAGACTTGCTATCAACAACCAAGCAATTCCTAAGTTGCTGGGGCATCTTTGATAGAAGGGATTTAAGATATAGTCTAGATTAGCAACTAACGCTTCTGGTGGGGTGGGCATCAATTCATGGTTGGCAAGTGCAATAATCCACCACAACACAATTATTCCCAAAAAGCCCAACACAGGTAGAAAGAAGACATCTCTAAGGATGACAGGTTTTGCCTTTTTCCAAGCAGCTTGCCCAGCGATCACTGCGATCACTGCCAAATTTAGTTGAAATATCATTTACGACCTCAACAGATTTAAGTGCAGCTACAAAAATCCGAGCAGTACCAGCCTTGGACACCGATGAGATCAGAACATTATAAAAATGCCGTCTCTTCAGTCTCCTCTCAATGCCTACGAAGTTAGCTGACGGGCTAGGGCTGAGAGATGCCCTTCTGAAGAAAGTTATGAGTTATGAGTTATGAGTTAAATATTAATAACTTCTAACTCCTCACTCTCAACTTTTCACTTTCTCTAAGATACGCCCCACAATTTGGTTCCTCCGCTCCAGCGTTATGCACTGTGATACGCTGGATTAGGCTGACTTACTCTAATAGATACTAATTATCAACAATATAACATCAATGCTCAGTAAAAGCCAACTGTATTATGATAAGTGTTTTTCATTTCAATACCTAAATCAAGTGCTTACCTTTGCTTTTCAGTAATTAATAAAATTTATAATTTTTTAGAATTTTAGCTACCTTTTGAGTAAACTCATTGCACAGACAGCTAAACAACAATAGTCGAGTCAAGCATCAAAGTTGGTTACCTGCTTGTTTAATATTTGTTAATAAATATTATATTTTTGACAAGTTTTACATACAAATGGTTAATTTAGTAAATAAAAAACAAATAAAATCTATTTCTTTTGGTAGGTGAACTAAATTGCTTAATTTGGTTAAAGACTACTGTAGTAGCTAAACTAATTGCATATGGAAGCTTACTCATCTATCTCTTAGCTGAATTTAACAAAATGGATTTTAGTCAAGTACTGGCTGAAAAAACGGACACGCTCATAGATAAATGGATTGCAGCAGTTCGTGAAGATAGACGGATTGAAAGTGCTGATGACCTATCTTATACAGCGGTAAAGGATCATATCCCTGATGTTTTGAAAGCAATGGTAACGGTGCTTTCAAAATATCAGGATAATGATATTAAGTCAGTAGTTACTGCCAGTTTTCAGCATGGGACTATTCGAGCGGAACAAGGTTTTGATCCAGCAGAAATTGCTAGAGAATATCATTTGTTGCGAACAGTAATATTTGATGCTCTACAACCAGATTTCTTGAAGGGAACACCTGTAGAAATAATTCGTTCTATGCGTTTGATTGACGCTATCATAGACGAAGCGATCGCTCGGTGTTTTAAAAGTTATGTTGAGGAGCGGTTGCGAGAATTACAGCAGTTGCAGTCATCACTAACACTCCATAATGAAGAACTTACGCGCTTAATGAGCGCTAATCAAGAATATCTTTCGCAACTAGCTCATGAATTGAAACATCCTCTAACTTCCATTATTGGTTACTCGGATTTGTTTTTACGCCAACAACGACGAAAGACTCGGCTAAAAGACACTTCTGTTAATCTAGAACATATTGAGCGCGTGCTACGCAATGGTAAACAATTACTCCACCTGATTAATGATGTATTAGAACTTTCGCGGTATGAGGCAGGACAGATAAAACTCCACCTAGCATCCACCGATGTGCGTGAATTAATCAATAATGTATGTGAAATGTTGGAACCTTTAGCTGCTGGAAAAAATTTAAAAATTGTAGTAGATTGCGATCGCGCTCCCAAAGAATTAATCACAGATTCTTTTCAATTCCAACAAATTGCTACAAATCTTATCAGTAATGCGATTCGCTATACAGAGTTGGGGACTGTTATTATAATGTGTCAGGTGTTAGAGAACCAGAGATGGGCGATCGCAGTTTGTGACACTGGAATTGGCATTGCACCTGAAAACCAAGCCCAGATATTTGAACCCTACTTTCGCGTCAGTTTTAGTGATCGTCCCTATCTCCCTGATAGCACAGGATTGGGATTAGCGATCGTTTCCCGCTTGGTGAAACTACTACAAGGTACAATTAACCTAGTATCTGAAGTAGGAGTTGGTTCTACCTTTACGGTAATTTTGCCTTTAGAAATAGAGAGTTGATTTCGCGCCAAGACGTAAAATTTTTCTCTGCACCTCTGCGTGAAATCAAAAAACATTTTTACAATAAACCTTGTTTTTTTAATTTAGCTAGCGCATCCTCAGCAGCAGCTTTTTCTGCATCTTTCTTATTGCGTCCTTTACCTTCCCCGTAAATTGTTCCATCTACCAATACTTTTGCTATGAATTCTGGCGCGTGAGAAGGGCCTCCTATGTGTTCTGTGAAATATTTAGGAGGAGTTGGGGTAACATTGCGTTGTACCCATTCTTGAAAGCGATTTTTTGAGTCTACATTAGAACGAGACACAATTATATGCTTAGGATCTACAGAATCAAATAGCGGTTCTATAATTGCGCGAACTGCATCAATATCTGAATTTTTATCCAAATAGTAAGCACCAAGAACTGCTTCAAAGGTGCTACTAAGCAAATTAGGATTTTGGTAGCCTCCGTCTCGAATTGCGCCTTTTCCTAACCGCATCCTAAAGTCTAAACCTACTTCCTCGGCGAACTTTGCCAATTGCTTCTCATCTACCAGCGCCGAACGCCGCCGCGTTAATTCATCTTCTCCCATTTCTGGGTGACAATTATATAGATACTCGCCACTCAAGAAATTCAGCAAAGCATCACCGAGAAACTCTAAGCGTTCGTTATGTTCGCCTTCTCCAGGGTTTTCATGGACATAAGAACGGTGGGTAAGCGAACGGCGGAGAAGTTTTTCATCATGGAATATCAGAAGTTTGTGCATTTTTATCTTGTGTTTTGTTGCGGAAATTGACTGTTGGAAAACTTTACAGGTGTGATTATGTTTAGACATGAAAAAACCGCAAATAGCGGTGTTGTTAAAACCCAGCTTTTGCTAAACTGGGGTTTTAAAAACTATTTTAAGCAGCTAGTTTGTCTAACTCAATTAAAAACAATTCCTGACCTTGCTTTTGAACCTTACCATCCCTTACAGCAGCATTAACAAACTGACCAAAACTTTTAAACTTCTTGCCATCAGGCATGGAAATAGAGGAAAATTCCTGATATTTATGACAACGCTGACGCATCAATTTGTCAACGTATCCAAATCTGGTAGACTTGCCTTGGTTTAAGGAAATTTTAGTAGATTCAATTAGGTACTTTACAGCGTCATTGTAATTAATCTGAAACTCAATCTCAGTGGTTTTAAGCTGAGTATTATTGCCAACTAATTGAGGCAATTCATCTACAAAGTGAAATTCATTAGCACGCTCTTTCAACTTTTGTTTTACATTACCTCGTTGTGCAAAAATTATGACATTTTTATCCTTGTCTTGCAGGAATTTAACTGGATTTGCAAAGTCGCCATCTCCTGACACAAGGATAAAAATATCTAGGGACTGATTGTTATATACATCGTCAATTAAATCAGATTTAAGTTGATTGTCTGCACTGTTCTTTAAAGAGCAGGTAACATCTTCATATTTAAAACCAATGCGTTGGAGATTCTCCTTTGCAGAAGCCTGGTTTTAAAATAGTGAATTATAGTAAACTCTTCTACTAATCAAACTCCCTTTTGTGATGGCAAAAGCCAGCAATAACCTTGCTTGTTCTTGACTTAAATAAACATTTTGAAAATCCCAATAGATGCCAACCTTTAGTTGCTGCTGGCTTGTTTGTCTGTTGGAAGATTGATTAGCGTATGCCATCGTAATGTATCCAGTATTCTTTGGTAAACTGGACAGCTTCAACAAATTACATATCTAGCAGTAGCACGGCTTTATACGAAGAATTTGTACTCAAAAAGTATTTCTCTGCGACAAAGCTCTCTACCGTCGCTTTCGTTTGGTTTAAGTCTCAGCCTTAGAATTCCTAGTTTCCTAGCAAGTTTCGCGTCATCCTTTCCCCTGAACATTCACCCAAACATCTTGTCTTACCGTTGAAAGTTTAGTCAATCAGTTGACTTGACATTGGGCTGAATATTCAGCTGAAGGGATGACACGAAGCTCCGCAGGAAACTAGGAATTCTGCTGCTGAGACAACACCAAAAACCTGCGCTTTAGAGTGCGATTATTTTGCTGTCGTTAAATATACATTGCCATACTTATATACTAGATGTCAATTAGTTATTCATGAAGATTCGTCAAAGCGATCGCCTATATCCATCAAGTTTTAAAATCATCTATGCAGAAGTGTTGAATGTTAAGAAATCTGTTATCAAAATAGACGAAAATCTTTTTAAATTTGGGCTAACTTTTTAAAGATAATAATTATAAATTAATTTTTACAGATTGTAAAAAATATCCTTAGCCCTTTGCTTAAAAATGATTATTCAGTTTTGAATAGCCGTCTTTTTGTTGAGTGTTGGTTAGTTTATGCACTGGATAATAGTTGAACGAGTATGCATGATTTTTTAAAAAAATCGAATTAGACATCTGGTGAAAAAAGAGACGTAGCACTGCTACGTCTCTACAAGGGTTCTGGATAAGGTATATTTAATTTCTGGAGATTGTCTATTCGACTCTATGGTTAATCAATGGGGTCAGCACCGATCGCACCAAGAGCTGCTTTAGCGATGGCGATATCCTGCTCAACAGTGCCACCACCGACGCCAATAGCTCCCACATGCACGCCACCAAAACGGATAGGCAGACCACCCCCAAGATTGGTTAACAAATTTCCAGATGCTAAGGGTAATGCCACTGCTAGGTTATCTGAGAATGTCCCAGTGGGGCGGCGGATTGAAGCAGCGGTTTGGGCTTTGCGTTTGCTGGTTTCGATGCTATGGGGAGTTGCACCATCACCATGCACAAAGGCAATCAGAGTCAAAAACGAGTTGTAAACAGCAATAGATACGCCAACTCCGAGACTGCGGCTTTCTTTTAAAGCAGCTTTAGCAGCTGCTAGTGCCGTATCAACTGTGATTAATTCAACAGTTCTAGTAGACGCAGATGTTTGTACCATGATTATTAACTCCCGACCCCAACTGTTTGCCGTTCTCGCCGTGCGACTTCTGCATGTACTAAAGGAATGACATCACGCCCATAAGCGATCGCATCCTCTAGGGGATCAAAACCCCGGATTAACAAGGTAGTCACACCCGCATCGTAGTAATCAACTAAAGCCTCTGCTACTTGTTCTGGTGTACCCACTAGAGCTGTTGTGTTGCCTGCCGCACCAGTAGCTGCTGCGATCGGTGTCCATAGACGCTTATCGTAAACTTCATTTTTGGCTGCAAAATCTAGCAGACGTTGTGACCCTACCGCCTGGGGTCTAGCTGGGGTAGCTATTTTCGCCCCTCCTCGCAACTCTTGAATTCGCGCTAAAATGCTATGTGCTTTCTCCCAAGCCTGTTGTTCTGTAGCACCAAGAATAGGTCGCAGGGAGACGCTGAAGCGAACGGAACGACCGGGTGGTAAGGCAGCACGTACCTCTGCTATTCGTTCTTTAACTGCGGCAATTGGCTCACCCCACAAGGCATAAACATTACTGTGTTTAGCTCCTACCTGTACGGCTGGACCAGATGCACCACCAAAGTAAAGCGGGATGTGGGGCTTTTGCAGCGGCTTGATCGCCGAGAAAGCATCCTTGAGGCGGTAAAATTCACCTTCGTAATCAAAGGGAGTGTCGCTTGTCCAAATGCGACGAAGGATTTCTAAATATTCATCAGTGCGGCGGTAGCGGCTGTCATGATCCAGCCAGTCGCCATCTTTCTGCTGGTCAGCATCACTGCCACCAGTAATAATATGTATTGCTATCCGACCGTTGGTAAAATGGTCAAGGGTAGCTGCCTTGCGAGCTGCCAGAGTTGGTGCCACAAAACCCGGACGATGAGCAATCAAAAAGCCCAATCGCTCGGTTGCTGAAGCTGCGAAACTAGCAATAGTCAAGCCATCAGGGCTACTAGAACTATAGCCAATCAATACTTTGTCAAAACCTCCTTCTTCATGGGCTTTGGCAAATTCACGAACATAAGCTGGATCAATGATGTCATCGCCCAGACTACCTGCTGCACTATTTAATTCCGAAGCTGGTTTTGTCCGAATCAATCCAATAAATTCAACTGGCATAATTAATTCTCCTGAAAATGTTGGGGAGTGGGGATGAGGGGACAAGGGGACGAGGGGGATAAGCAGATATAACCAATGCCCAATACTTCTCTACGAGAGGCTGCGCCAACGACATCGGCTCCATCGAGCGTTCGCAAGAGCGTCTCGTAGAGAAGTCGAGATGCTCAGTACAAGTGCCCCATGCCCAATACCCAATACCTAATCAAATAAGTCTGGTTGGTCGTGGGTAATTTCATCCCACAAATACTGGAATCCACCCCAGCCTGCTTGGTGAGTACCACCGCGTTGTTGTATTTTTAAGGCGATGTCGTGGTCAATCAGGATGGGTTTTCCTACGGCTTCTGCTAGCAATTGCGCCTTAGCAGTATCCTCTAACCTGATGTACCACCAAGCGGCTTCATCCACACTGTGTCCCACGGTCAATATTCCGTGGTTGCGTAAAATCGCAGCTTTGTTTTTGCCTAGTCCCTGAGCAATGCGTTTTCCTTCACTTGTCTCCAATACAATGCCTGTAAAATCATCAAATAGAGCATGATCTTGGTAAAAAGCACAGGAATCTTGGGTAATCGGGTCGAGCAACCGACCCAAAGATGACCAAGTTTTGCCATAGAAGGAATGGGCATGAGCCGCTGCGATGACATCAGGGCGGGCTTCGTGGATTTGAGAGTGAATGGCAAACGCTGCTTGACTTACTTTGCCTTCACCTTGGACTACCTGACCTTCACTATTCACTAGTATCAGGTCTGATACCCGAATGCGACTGAAGTGTATCCCAAAGGGATTGACCCAAAAGTGATCCGTAAGTTCGGGATCACGAGCAGTGATGTGTCCTGCCAATCCTTGAGCAAAACCCAAACGTGCAAATACCCGAAAGGCTGCTGCCAAACGTTCTTGGCGATGGCGACGCTCCGATTCAATGGAGACAAAGGTCGGTGGTTGAAAGGGATTGCTGGGGCGGACGAGAGAAGTTTGCACCATATTTTCAACTCCTACGTGTGGATTGGGTAGATAGTGCTGCCTCACTGCTGGTGGAAGCGTCAAGGTTTGTCCTATAGACATCGCTTCACCATTAAACTAGCGAGACAACAAATGATTTATGGTTATGGCTCAATAGGCGATCGCAGTTTTTACCACTGCAAATACGTATTGTTCAATCAATGTCCAGTGGACAACGCTACAAATAACTTTTAGCTGATAGCCGTAAATACGTTACTAATTACCTGATATCAGATTTTAAACTACCTAGTAACAACAAATTTCTTAACTAGAATAGTGATAGTATCAAATAAACTACGGTAAGTCAATCTGTTTACAGTTGTTTAAACTACAATGAAGCTACCACAGTTCATTTAAATAAGCAAGCTCAATATGGAGTTCTGCTGGAAAATATACTTGAGGGGAATGTTATCTCTGTTGTATGGAGACTGTTGCGATTCGTTAAGCTGTGGAGCGATCGCTAAAATTTGTGATGCTTACGACGGTAGACTAGGCACGGTTTTTTTGGTTATTACTAGGACTAGCCCTTTCAAGATGACTGATAAAATCTCTTGTTTTTTCTCAGCGCTACAAGCAGTTTGCTCAAGTCGGGAAACCCGTCCATGCAACTGCCCTCCTTTGTGCCTCTGCGGTTTAAAAGTAATTTATTTAACTGTAGAGGCACATATAACATACAATATGCAAGAGTTTTCAAGTTCATCAATCCCTATGTTGTGAGTACGTCAGTTATTAGCGCAGTTAGCATCGCTTGAGAAGTCTCAAAATTACTAACTACAGCATTTCATTAATTTGTAGCGAATTAAAGAAAGGCAATACCCTGCAATGCCAATGCATCGGCTTACATTGTTGATGGGTCAGCTTGCATTGTTAATACGTCAACTTGCATTATTAATGCGTCAGCTTGTATTGTTAATGCATCGGCTTGCATTGTTAATGCATCGGCTTGCATTGTTAATGCGTCAGCTTGTATTGTTAATGCGTTTCCCTGCATTCAAAACGCTACGAACTTACGCAAAACTGTACTAAGGTTTTGCACAACGCGATCGCAAACATGGTCTGCTTCAAGCATCAAGATGCCGTAAAGTTGTTGTAGACTTGATAGCAATAAAAAAACAGACCGTGATTGTCCCAAAGAGAACGCATCTAATTATCTTCAGGACTTACGCAAAAATAACGTAATTTCGTCATTACGAGCGATAGCGTTCGCGGAGCGTCTCGAAGAGAAGTAATCCCCCCTAACGCTCTTATTGCTTCCCTACACTCCGTTTCGGTCGCAATGACAATATCGGCGTTGCATAAGTCTTAATCTTGACAAAGTGCTATTGATATGAATCTCTTTGAAAGAAATATGTTGATGCCTGGAAAGTAGCATCAGGATGGTGCTGCTTGAGTCTGATTTTTCCCTTTATCATAGAGTGCGATCGCTGCTTTATTGCATTGCCTGATCCCAAAGTGTTATCAGTAGGTTGTTTATTGCCTTTTGAATAAGCGTTTTACGATAAAAAACGTAATATTCCGTATTCTTCGTTTTACAAATAGGAAATAAGCAGTGTTACCAAAGAAGCCCACCACTAGCAATCAAACTCAACGCTGGACATTTGCTCAACTTTTTGGACTGGTAAAACGTAATCCTCTGATGATTTCGCAGTGGGTAATCCACTGGGTAGTTGTGGGGACTGCTGGTGGTCTATTTGCTGCGTTGTATTGGAATGTTTTAGAACTTTTAACTCACCATCTGCAACGATTTGAAGGTTTTAGCCTCCTGATAGTGATGCCACTAGCCGGTTTAATTATCGGACTGGTGATTGATTTCCTGGGAAATCCCGGTGAAATCGCCATGATTGTTGATAATATCCATTTTAGTGGCGGACGTCTAGATGCTCGCAAAAATCCCTCAATGATTCTTGCTTCTCTAATCAGCATATCGGCAGGTGGTAGTGCTGGCCCAGAAGCACCACTAGTACAAGTAACAGGTTCTTTTGGTACTTGGGTTGCTGATTGCCTAAAACTCCAAGGTGAAGACCTCAGAACTATGAGTTTAGCGGCGATGGCAGCTGGCTTCACTGCCTTGTTTGGCGCACCTCTTGGTGGTGCAATGTTCGCCTTGGAGATTTTACACCATCAGCATATTGTGGAATATTACGAAGCCTTGATGCCAGCCATTGTTTCAAGTTGCGCTAGTTATCTAGTATTTGCAGCAATTACACATTTGGGAATCGCGCCCACTTGGCATTTTCCCCAGTACCACCTAGAAAAGATTGATGATTTTGCGATCGCTATCATATTCGGAATCATTGGGGCAGTGGCGGGATGGATTTTTATGGGCATTTTTCGGGGCTGCGATTACTTGTTTGCTCGAATTCCGGGACGCATTTATGTACGCACAACATTAGCAGGATTTGGGCTTGGCACTTTAGCAGTTTTATTACCCCTAACCCGTTATTTTGGACATGAAGAGTTAGAGTCAGTCCTCACTACTGGCTTTGGTGCTATTTTTCTCTTAACTCTTGCTCTTGGTAAAATGGCTGCCATTAGCATTACGGTAACAGGTGGGTGGCGCGGTGGATTCATTATCCCCCTGTTTTTCACTGGTGCTTGTATTGGTAAAGCAGTAGCAGTCTTAATTCCAGGGCTTAATCCCGCCCTTGCCATGATTTGTACAATGGCGGCTGTCAATGCAGCCGTAACGCGCACACCTATAAGTACGACTTTGCTACTGTCAAAACTGACTAACTTAAGTCCTTTGACGCCAATCCTCTTTGCCAGTTTAATTGGATTTTTTCTTGCGCCCAAAGTTCCTCTGATTGCATCTCAACTGAAGTCTCAGAAAGAAGCTACTGAATTAAAGGGTAGCTAGCTAATGTCGGTAAGAAGAACCAGGCACTCGCGTTATATTCAGTTTGATTTATCGCACGCAATTATTCTTAGCGATCGCTATCCTAATCATCAAATTACTTGTTTACATATCTTGTTTGTATTCTTCTAACAATTGCGGAATGTGATCATATCCATCTACACCAATAACTGCAATGATTTTAGGGCGATGTTGCTGTAAGAACTTTTGAAAAGCTTCTGCCCCTATTTGTCCTTGCAAAATTGTCAGTAACCCTGCCGGTTGATGCCACTCACTAGAAGCAATTTGCTCTAAAAGATACATTCCCAAGCAGCCTGTGTAAACAGTTTTTTCCGAATTTTGTAGATGATAATAAGCTTCTGCCAAATAAGCTAAGTTACGCCCTTGCAGATACAAATCGCCGGAAAATTGCGCTGTTTTAAAGCCATCTTCAAGATATTTAATTGCACTTTGGTGTTGTCCAATTACTAGATAGGCAATTCCTAAGCTGCTGACACATAAGGCTTTACTTTGAATATCGCCTAATTTTTCTGATAATTTTAAACCTTGTTCCAAATAATTAATTGCGGCTTCATAAGTTTCGGGTTCTAGATTTTCTAGTTCCTGAGCCTGCATGACTTCGCTATAACCTAAATTTACAAGCGCGTTTGCTTCTCCTGTTCTATCGCCTGCTTGCCGACTCAGTATTAATGCTCGTTGACTGTAATTGATTGCCTCAGCATAATTTTGCTGTTGCACGTAGGTGCGGCTGAGGTGGTTGAGATTGGCAATTTCACAGGGGCGATCGCCTGCATTCCTAGCGATCTCCAGCGCCTGCTGATGAAAATCAAGTGAGCGCTGATATTGACCCAAAGCACGCTGAAAATAACCTAAAAGGGTCAAAATTCGCGCCTTTTCCTGGGTTCCCTCGCCTCGTCGCAGCGGTTCATCCAAATAATCTAGGGCATCTCGCAAATAAGTGCCAGTAAAAGAGGCAAAAATACCACCGTAAAAGGGAAAATACGGACGTTGGGCAAAGGTTCGCAAAATCTGGAGCATAATTTGAGAACAGGCATCGCCGTATACTCTCCCAATGCTGCCAAAACCACTTGCTAACTGACTCCAAATCACTGCAAAGGTCAAGAAAGTGGAAATGGACAACTTTGGCCCGGCTTTAACATCGTAAGCTTGTTGGTCAAACCAGTTAATTAGTCCCCGTTGCAAGTACTGTAAAATCAATGCCATTTCCACCCAATCTCTAAGGGTGATACCCCGTTGTCGCTGGGCAAACTCTATTGCAGATTCTTCCATAGCTAAGGTGCGAAGCAGTGCTTGGGGTAATTCACTATTGAGTTGTTTAGCCCAACTTGCCCAAGGGCCACGTTCTCCCGGTACGCCGCCAAATCCTAAAGCTTCTTTTTGCTCGTACATCCAACTGAGCAAGTTGTCTTGCAATCGCTGCCAAGAAGCTAAACCACGGGTAATACCTTCAGAAAATTGTTCTAAATCAGAATCTACCTGAGCAAATTGCTGTAATGCTTTTGACAATTGCTGTAGCTGTTGCAAATTTAGTGGATACTTCTGATTGGGGTCAGTAACCCGTAAAAATACTGCCAGCCGCTCGTCTGCCACAGATGTGGTAATTTCTGTAACTGCGGAGGCGATCGCTTCTGTAGCTTTATTTTGCTCTGAAGAGCGTTGCCATTGACTTTGAATGGTTTTAATGGCTCTCAAACTCCGAGTTGCCTTGCCTTTTTTGAGTTCGTCTTTTTCACTATCTACTTGGCTTTGGAAGGCATTCAAGCGATCGCTCAAAGCTAGCTCAAAGACTTCGCCTGTACCGGAAGTGATTCCTTTAAGCAGCATTTGATACACCATATCAACAGAGCTAATTTTGCCCTTGAGGGTGGTTTCGACAATTTCATCGATTAAGGCAAGATAGCGATCGCGCAATGGCAGAGATTCTGACACTTTGGCTATTAGAGAACGTTACATCAATTCTAATTTTAGTCTTGACAGAGGCAAAGGAGTGGGGAAAATCGGGAATTTCAGTAGTTCAAAAGTTTTCCAGAAGCTTTATCAGCCCTTCATTTGAACTAGGAAACGCAATCCGCCGAAATCAGCTGATGATTTGCTGCTCATTTACCTCGGATCTGGATGGACTTTCCTGTAAGCGCGACTACTCGCGATCTCCAGCCTGAAAAACATTGGCTGAAACCCTTATTTTTCAAGATGCTGAAGTTTTTGAAGTATCTTAACTTTTTTATTCGTAATTCCTTTATTTATAAAAAATAACAATATCTACAAAAGTAATTATTATTATCTCTAACAGTAACTTTTAAAACTAAATAAGTATAATAACAAATTATTTACTCCCCAAGGAGTACCTTTAAAACCCTATTAAGCATGATTGAAATGGTTTAGTAATATGATAAATCAGGTTTTTGTGTGAATAAAAATACTTTTAAAAAACTTTATAAGTAATGTTTGTAACAAATGCCAAATCATCAAAAGTTATTAACCCTACGCCAACCCCCAAAGCAGCCAATTTAATATCATTAATGGGCAAGTTAATGTATTTGTTTTGTATTGCAAAAAATCGAGATAATCTTTAATGAGTAACCTATTGCCGGACAATGATGTAAACATTTTAGTAATTGGGGCAGGAGTAAGTGGTCTAACAACCGCGATATGTCTGAGAGAGGTAGGTTTTAGAGTTGTAATTGTTGCAGATCGTTTTGCCCCAGATTTAACTTCTATTGTGGCAGGTGCATTGTGGGAATGGCCACCAGCAGTCTGTGGTAGTCATGGTGCTCCTAGATCCCTGGAACGCTCTAAAAACTGGTGTATGACTACCTATAATAAATTCAAGAAAATACACGCAGAGTTTGGTTCAGAAGAAACAGGACTTTATTTGAGGGATGCGTATTTCTATTTCAAGGATGTTTTGGAAAATCGACCTGCCGACCTTCGCAAAATGAATGAGTTGAAGGATAAGGTTGATGGATTTGAAAGAGGCTTACAGATTGTCAAAGAAACGATTGATTTAAGTTTTAAAGGAGGTATAAAAGATGCTTATAAACACATGGCTCCGGCGACAAACACCGATGTCTACATGAAGTGGTTACTTCAACAGGTAAAGGATATTGGATGTGAGATTATTCAGGAAAAAATCACTGTCAATGTAGTTGAAAATGAACAGGAACTACTTCGTCGTTTTAATGCAAAGGCAATTGTTAACTGTGCTGGACTAGGTTCGATCGCAACTACGGGGGATACTTCCATGTATCCCTTGAGGGGCGCACTTGTCAGGGTTAAGAATATCGGGAAAGTTGTAACAGACGCTCATTGTATTTCCCACGAAGAATCTTCTTCAAGTGAGCAAGACATCGTTTACATAGTTCCTAGAGGGGATAATTTGGTGGTCTTGGGAGGATTAACGCAGCAAGACCAATGGGATACAGACCTATCTCTTGAAGTTCCAATTATTCGACAGATGTATGATGGCTGTTTGGAGTTTCTCCAGGAATTAAGAGAACTCCCACTAGATGAAAAGGAGCCTGTTAGGACTGGTTTACGACCATTAACAGAGGAAAATGTTTGTGTAGAAAGAGTTTTAAACACACACGTATTTTATAATTATGGACATGGAGGGTCAGGAGTAACTCTGTCATGGGGATGTTCACAAGAAATTGTCCAGTTAATACAAGAAATGCTCCGTGAGGAGGCAAATCCAGTTGCCTTGAACAGTAGTAAGATAGATAGCAATAAGCAGACTGTCTTTGTGCTGCATGATATGCTTAAGAGCGAAACTGATTTTAGGCATATCCGATCAGATAATAGAAATCTGGTTTTACTCTGTAGTAGGGAAGGACTCAGTAAGGTGATACCCTCCCAGTACCAGCACTTGGATCTTGTGCGGATTGTAGAACCTTATAATTTGCAAAATCTGCTCCAAACCTATCAACAGATTAAGACTGAGTATAAACTTTTGGATGACAATTGTCAGATTGTTACCAATGATGAGTATTCAGTACTGTTAGCTGCACAGTTGCGTGAAGCTCTAAATCTGATAGGCGATCGCCCAACGATGATCCGCCAGTTTACTGATAAGAGTTACCTCAAATCTACCCTCAAAAATTCCCTGATTCGCGTACCAAAGTATCTGATTTTTGCTCAAGACCAATACCGTAAAGAGCCAGTTTCATACTTAAAGTTTGTTCTACAAGAACTAGGTAATCACATCTTTATTAAACCAGTTACTGGAGCCGGAAGTAAAAAAACCAGAAGAATTCATACTGTTGATCAATTGAAAGCCTGGTGTGACAGCAATATCGATTCAGATGAAGAATTTGAATTCAATGAATTCATTACAGGTCAACTATACAATACAAGTGTTGTCATCAAAAACGGTCAACCTTGTTATTTTGCTGCTTGCAAGCAGTATCGACCTAATGATGAGTTCATTTATGGTCATCAAATTGGCAATATTATTGTTAGAGAAGAAGATTCAGAATTTCATAAACTTTGGCAATTTTCAAGTGATACGTTACAAAGTTTAGAACACGGTTACCCCAAAAATGGTGTACTCAATATTGATTTATTCCTACAAGAAGGTAGCGAAGAACCGATTCTGATGGAAGTAGCTGCACGCACTCCTGGAGGGCTTGTATCGAGAATGTTTGACATATATCAGGGGGTACGTATAAACGAGTTACATCTCCAATTACAGATTGGTGATTCTCCTGACATAATTCTCAAAGATAGGAATGAGTGGAAGTACAGCGCTTCCTCGATTCATCCCAAGCAGGACGGCGTTGTTGCAGCAATTGAGAAGCCAATTCTCAAAAGTGATGTGGAAATTTCTTGGCAGATTTATTTGGAACAGAGACTAAAAGGATCACAAAGTACGAGGGATGTTGCCATTGCCATTCTTTTGAGCAATCATGACTATTCAACCCTTCAAGGGGATTATGAGGTAGCCAATTCTACCAATTTCTACAATACTAAGTAAGGATTTTTTCTAGCAGGCTTTACAGCTAGAAATTATTTTCCCCTGCTCCCATCCTCTTCAAGTACGTCCGGTAAGGTTGGCAATTACAGCTGCTAACTCGCCCGCATTAACTGGCTTGGGGACATGGAGTTGAAAGCCTGCCAACAGCGCTTGCGTGCGGTCTTCAGCCCTAGCATACGCTGTCAGCGCCACTGCTGGAATCCGTCCTCCTTGGTCTTTTGGTAGCGCCCTGACTTGACGAATTAGTGTGTAGCCATCTTCTTGTGGCATACCAATATCGCTCACCAGTATATGAGGGTGAAATTGTTGCACGGCAAGCAGTGCTTCATAAGCAGATGCAGCTGCTATGACTTGGGCACCATACTCTCCCAAAATTGTCGTGAGCAAATGACGCGCGTCTGCCTCATCATCGACGATTAATACCCGCAAGTCATCTAGCCTCGGCAGGTAATTATTAGTCTGTTGGGCATCCATGTAAGATGAAAGCGCCTCTGTGGTATTAGCCTCTACATAAACGGCTTTCATTGGCAGATTGACAATGAATGTCGCTCCCTGTCCAATTCCTAGACTTTCGGCAGAGACACTACCGCCGTGTAATTCTACCAAATGGCGGACGATCGCTAACCCTAATCCTAGTCCACCATGCGATCGCGTGCTGGAACTGTCAGCTTGACGGAAGCGTTCAAATACATGGGGTAGGAATTCGGCAGCAATTCCCGCTCCTGTATCGCTCACCCGAATTTGCACATAGGATTCAATCCGCTCCAATTGCACATCAACTCTTCCCCCCTTAGATGTAAACTTGACAGCGTTGGAGAGCAAATTCCACACAACCTGTTGCAAACGATTGGTATCACCCACAACTACCCCTAACTCCGGGTCGAATTTAAACTCGATGCTAATTTCCTTGGCTTCGGCTGCTGGGCGCACGGTATCGATTGCTGCCTCTACAACTGGTACAAGTTTTACCTGATGCCTATTTAGATGGAGTGTGCCTCTAATAATCCGCGAGACATCTAGAACATCTTCGATCAGTTGAGCTAGGGATCTGGTGTTACGCTCGATTGTCTCTAGTGCTTGACCAGTAGTAGTTTCATCAAACTTGCGGTTCCTAAGTAGCTGCGTCCAGCCCAATATGGCGTTTAGGGGTGTGCGGAGTTCGTGGGAGAGTGTGGCGAGAAATTCATCCTTCATCCGGTTTGCAGCTTCTGCATCGGCGCGTGCTGCTTGTTCGCGCTCAAGCAATTGTTCGCGTTCTTGCTCTGCTTGCTTGCGATCAGTAATGTCAATCATGAATCCATGTAGTAGCTGCGGTCCATTCTCATCCCGCACCACATTAACAATGTCATACAACCATACAACTCTCCCATCAGCAGCCAACATTCTGTATTCAAATTCGTAATTATTTAGTGACAACGAAGATTCTTGGCAATACTGCATAGCCCACTCCTGATCTTCTGGATGCATGTGTTTTGCCCAGAAATTATCGGTGTACCAGTCTGACAATGAATAGCCAAGAATCTCAACAGTTTGTGGGCCGACATAGGTAAAATTCCCAGTAGTAGCATTTACCTCCCAAGGAATCATGCGGACTTTTTCTGTGAGTGTCCTTAACCGTTTCTCACTCTGTTTGAGAGCTGATTCTGCTAACTTGTGAAGTGTAATATCGGTGATTAGCCCAACAAATCCTTCAACTTTCTCTTGCTGACTGAACTGGGGAACATAAGTGACATTCACGTAATGGTTTGTGCCATCTTTATCGGGTAATTGGGTTTCGTAAGTTACTTGCTCTCCTGAGAATACTGCTTCTACATAAGGAAGAATCGACTGATAAACCGACTCTCCTAGAATTTCTCTAATGTGTTTACCATAAATTTCTGAGGCAGGAAGTCCAAACCAGTCTTCATATCCCTTGTTATTAAAGCGATAACGCTGCTCTCCATCAACATAGAAAATTTGGACGGGCACAGCATTTGTAATCAGGCGGAGTTGATCTTCTCGTTGATGCAGTGCTGCTTCTACTCCCTTGCGTTCTGTGATGTCGCGTTGAGTTCCCCATACTCTGACTAAAAGCCCATTTTGGACAATTCCCACCAGATTATTCAAAAAATATTTAGAATTACCTTGCTTATCTATTTTATGGCATTCTGCATCGATTAATTGGTAGTTGGAATGGATAAAATAACGCAGGTATGCAATATTATGTGAATCTGAGGAAACGAGAAAGTCTCCTAGTCTGGCGCTGATAATTTCTTCGGCACGAGAGTAGCCATACATCTGCGCTATAACATTGTTACATTCTGCTAAGTAACCATATTCATAAAAATGTTGAATTTGTTCATCTTCTGGACAATCTGGCGAAATTGGAACTTCCAATTCCATACACCAAATACCTTCTGAACTTTGCTCTAAAAAAGTGCGGTAGCGTTCTTCGCTTTTGCAAAGGGCAAGCTCTACTTGTTTGCGTTCGCTTAAATCAAGTACAAAACTAATAATATCGTTTGGATTATTTTCTAACAAGGCAGAACCTAACAGGATGGGAACGCGGCTATCATCTTTGCGGATGTATTCGTTCTCAAAAGGCTGACATACACCTTTGGTTTTGAGTTCTGCGATCGCACTGTTGCTTGCTTCAATATATTCTGGTGCTATCATGCCGCGCCATCGCAGTTGCCCTGCTTGTAAATCCTCTGGCGAATAACCTACCATTCTTAAAAAAGCATCATTAGCCTCTGCGATCGCTCCGTCCCGTCCATATTGGCTACAATTACCCCAATAATGTTGGACTCTACCAATCTTCTAAACCTTGCTTCGCTCACCTGTAGCTTCTGCAAACTCATTTGAAGATGTTGTTTGGCAGTGCGTAACTCTGAGTTCAGCAAGCTAATAAGTATTGTCACCAACACAAACAAGCCTAACCGCAGTATGGTGTCTAGACTCGCAACGAAAAGCGAAAACACTGGCTCTAAAAAAAAGTAACTCAGGGCTAAAGTAGACAAAGCGGTAGCCAGCAACCCTGCTTCCATGCCGCCATACCAGGCACTAACCGCCACCGCAGCAAAAAATAGCAGAAAAATAGTTGATTTCAGTAGTGGCTGTAGCAATAGTGTTAGTAACAATGCGCTACCAACAGTCAATAATGTCACAGCGTAAGGTGCTAGAAGGGAACGTGTTCCTTTCAATGTGGCTTCTCCTTTTATGCAGTTAGCTAAAGGATTATTCCCCAAATTAGCTAGACAATGCGTAGGCGTTGCCCGTTGTAGACATCGCTCAAGATTTATTATGCATTGGAAAAATACACACCTAAGCAGTTAGTTGCTACGAATCTATCTAAAGTAGTAAAACTTAGTTTTAGTAAAGGTTGAATAATCTGATAATTCTCGCTTCAATTATATATTTTATTTTGGAGTCTCAATCAAAAAGTATAGATTTATTAAATTTTTTAACTAATTTCCATTAGTATATAAGTCATCATTTCTCCTTTGCCTTTAACCTGAATTAAACCTCGTTTTTTTTTAATAAGTATTTATCTTTTAAAAATTGATATAGCGATTCTCATTTGAATCAGATACATAGGTAGAACACGGCATTGCTGTGTTTTACTTGTGTTTATCTATAGTTAATTATTTTTTCTGTACCTTACCTATGCGCTATCTATATACAGGTGAGCAAAAATCATCCCAATTACCCAGAACTAGTCTCCCACGCTGCGATCGCCGCTTAATTCTGTCCAGGGTATTGTTAAAATATAGTCATCCTAGCCCATGAGTTAAATAGGTGGGGAAATGGGAAGCATAGTTGCTTAGTTTAATAGGAATGCCCCAAAAGGAGATGATGCAACGGTATCCCCTTGAGGAGCAAAACTTGTCAATTCAGTTGTTCCTATACTTTAGGTTTCCTAAAACAGGAATTATCTAGGATTAATGTGGCGTCTAATTCCCCATCCTGGATTGACAATGGCGGCTAAATCATCTTCAGACAATTTGCTGATTTCACTCTCTAGTTCTTCGAGAGTGAAATCATAGCCACGCTCTTGAGCAATCTTGATGAAGGCTTCTGGGTCAGCTGTTACTTTGAGTCTTTGCTGTAATGCTTGATCTTCTTTTACAGCTTGAAAAAGTCGGGTAGCATTTTGCTGTGTCATGATAGTCTATCTCCTGTTTTAAATATCAGGTTTGAATGTAGTAATTTGACTCCTGTGGATTCACTAAATTCTGTGAACAACTTTTAGGTTAAGCGTGTAAGTTTAATTTTAAAACAAAGAATAAAAATGTGTTGATTCTGACAAGAAAGTATAAGTTTTAGTCTAAATATTTCTACTACTTGATAAAAGTCAGCCCTAAGATGGAAGCAGTATTTAACTAAAAAGCATTGATTCTGAATTGTAAATGCACCTTACATTCTTTGGATGGGTGATCAGCCATGACGGCTTTTGGTAAATGAAAGCTTGACTTGACACCTGTTAATAAAATAGGATATTAGATTGTCTGTCTAATTCCTGCTCGGATCAGGTAGACATATTACAAAAGCTGGTAAAAGCGTCTTTATAGGAGATAAAAACCAGCTACCTGTACGGCAACCTCAAGGACAATTCCATGACCTACGCAATTATTGAAACTGGCGGTAAACAAATACGAGTAGAGCCAGGGCGGTTTTATGATATTGAACTGCTTGCGACCGAACCAGATGAAAAAGTTACAATAGACTCCGTATTACTCGTGCAGCACGATGGCGAAGTCAGCATTGGACAGCCACTAGTGACAGGTGCGACTGTAGAAGGGACTGTAATGCGACATTTCAGGGGTCGTAAAGTCCTGGTATACAAAATGAAGCCGAAAAAGAAAACCCGCAAAAAGCGGGGGCATCGTCAAGAAATTACCAGACTTATGATTGACTCCATCACTCTTAACGGTGCAGTGTTTGTTGCCCAAGGAGAACCGGAGAAGGAAACCCCTGTTGCAGATGACACTCCTAGCGAAGAAGTTGAAACCGCTGCTGAATAATAAAAAGAAGTAGATACACAAGAGGAAATCATGGCTCATAAGAAAGGAACAGGTAGTACACGCAACGGTCGTGATTCTAATGCCCAACGTCTGGGTGTCAAGCGTTATGGCGGTCAAGTTGTACGTGCAGGAAACATTCTCGTGCGTCAGCGCGGCACCAAATTTCACCCTGGTAACAATGTCGGTATTGGTAGCGATGACACTCTGTTTGCCTTAATCGACGGTGTTGTAACGTTTGAGAGAAAGGGCAAAACCCGTAAAAAAGTTAGTGTTTACTCACCCGTAGCCGCTGCTGAGGCAGCCCCTGCTGAGGCAGTAGCAAGTTAGAGTCGTTTGGGTGGGTAACAGTGCCCACCCTACTGGCTAGTTGATAGTGAGATTTGCATAAATATTCCCAACAGTTGCTTAAAAGCTGCTTTTTTCCTCTCTCGCCCATAGATTAGTATCAGAAGTATCAAAGCGCACAAGTTATTCACTAACAAAATATTACACAAAGAAATTGGATTGCGTAGCTTGCCGCCGTAGGCATCGCCTATAAAGTCTTAGCCACCAATTTTTGTCAAGCTTTCGGATGATTGCACTAGATCGCCACAGTGTACTATAGCAATCCTATCTAATTTGTAAAAATGAACGAATCGGCGGAGCCTCTCGTTGAGAAGCGTCTTGAAGAGAAGAGCGCCAAGAGGAGAAATAGAAAAGTTCATAAATCATTTAGGTAGGACTGTTATAGCCACAATAATATCAGTGCAATGAAGGCATTCCTAATTATGCTAAGTTGTATTTATTCACTTCAAAATCAGGTTTATCTGAGAGAATACTGAAATTATACTATAACTTTGAGCTACCATGATTACCTGAGAAAATGCTGAGAATCAACTAAATTTTCTCAAGGCATAAATTTATCAAAATCATGGTTTAGTTTCAATAAGCTCTCAGTCCTCATAGAGATACTTTGGATGTTCGGGATAACTCAAACATCAGTAGCAATCTGATGGAGTCCTTTATAAGAAGGCATCTTCTTTACCCCAATGCCTTTATGAATCTGCTTGTAGCTTAATTTCCTCTGATCAATCAATACAAAAAGAACTATCCAAAGGACGAAAGAAGACTATGAATTGGAAAATACTTTGTTTAATTGCTGGTTTAAGCTTAACCAGCAGTCTCACTGCTTGCTCTAGCACTCCTGCAACTAACAATCAAATCGCTCCTGAAGCCTCTCCTGCAATGGGTAAAGATAAAGCTGGCGATGCAATGGGTAAAGATAAGGCTGGCGATGCAATGGGTAAAGATAAGGCTGGCGATGCAATGGGTAAAGATAAGGCTGGCGATGCAAT
>NZ_JBALDG010000057.1:0-131124 GCF_036917195.1 Nostoc sp. | reverse complement strand
CCATCGGGGCTGAACACCACGCTTCTGACCACATCGCTATGCCCAGTCAGGGTTTGCACAGCTTTGCCTGTGGCGACATCCCAGAGTTTGATCGTCTTGTCAGCACTTGCAGAAGCCAGCCTTTGCCCATCGGGGCTGAACACCACGCTTCTGACCACATCGCTATGCCCAGTCAGGGTTTGCACAGCTTTGCCTGTGGCGACATCCCAGAGTTTGATCGTGTTGTCAGAACTTGCAGAAGCCAGCCTTTGCCCATCGGGGCTAAACACCACGCTATAGACCGCACTGCTATGCCCTTCTAATGTATTCAGTTCTTGGAATTTGTTCTCTGGTTGTAAGTAAACAGCTTTCTGCAAACTTCCCACAACCCGCATCTGGGTATCTACCGCCACCTTCCCGGCATTTTTCAGTTTTCCGCCCGCTTTTAAGCCTTCTGTCACTGCATCCCAGATTTGCCCAGAGGCAGAAAAGGTGTCTGAAGAATTAGCAAGGGCGTTTATTTCATTAATTTCGGCTTGTTTTTTTAGGTTATTTGCCTCTCTTAGCAATGAAAATGCTATCCACACCTGTACAACCACAATTAAACCTGCGGTTACGGAACCAAAAATGCTGCGTTTGAGAAAACGATTAAATTTTACCTCACTCACTTTTCTTTCTTTTCGTTCTTTTTCCAGTTCCGCCATTACCTGCTTTAACTTCGGTTCTTGTTGCTGGCGGATAAAGGCGGCGATGTAGTCGTGTACCAGTTGATAACGGTCAGCCGGGGTTTCTGGTAGCAAAACCACTAAGCCGGATTGGACAAAAATCTCTAACACTAAATCTAATTTGCTGATTTCAGAAGCTTTATCCTCTCTAATTTCTGATCCCCCCGCCTTCAGTGACCCCCTTAAAAAGGGGTTGAAGAGAATAAAGCCCCCCTTTTTAAGGGAGGTTGGGGGGATCTCCGAAGGCTGAAAACTACTAACCGAAAAGTACTCCTGTAAATCGCGTTCCAATTCAGCGCGAGTCTTTAAAGGGCGAGTTCCTTTTTCATCCGTCAGCAAATACAGTAATAATTCCGCCGCCTGCTGATTTTCAACACCGCAATCATTAACAACTTCATCCAAATAACGCTTAACCAATTCTTCTTTAGTGCCGCGTTGCTGATATTCTGCCAGAGTTGTAATATTCTCAGTTTGCAGTTGCGCCCCCACTACCTGCAACTCAATGGGACGAACTTCGCCCAATTCCCCGGCTAAATCTAGCACTAGTTGATCAACTAAAGCAGATTCTAAGTGAAAACTAGTATTTTCAGTTAAACGCTGAATAATTGACTTCGTATCATCAGGCGAGAAGTTCCCCAACTTGTAAAGCACATTATTACTGAGAATGTCATTGCCAATAATCTTGAGGCTGGATAAATCATTGCACTCCAGCAAGTAATGAATGTAATCCACCCGCAACGATAAGATAACTTTCACCGATAGAACATTCAGACACTCTCCCAGAAACTCAAAGAATTGCTTCCTTTGTGCAGGTTCGGTGTAAACAAAGAAAAATTCCTCAAATTGGTCAAAAATTAGCACTGTGCGGAGGTTGCGCTGTTCATTTTCACGTAGTTGAGTGATTAAGGAGTTAGGAGTTTGAGTGTTTGAAGTGGATGAACGGAGTTCCGAGGTGGATTCATCCAGTTCCAAAATGGATGAACGGAGTTCTGAGGTGGATTGATCCAGTTCAAAGGTGGATGAACGAGTATCAAAGGTGGATTCATCCAGTTCAAAGGTGGATGAACGAGTATTAAAGGTGGATTCATCCAGTTCCGAGGTGGATGAACGGAGTTCAAAGGTGGATTCATCCAGTTCCGAGGTGGATGAACGGAGTTCTGAGGTGGATTCATCCAGTTCAAAGGTGGATGAACGAAATTCTAACTTTCCCTTATTCTCCTCATCTCCCTTATCCCTCCCATCTTTTCCCAAAAGCTTCCCCAACTCTTCCACCCAGTTGGTGTAAACGCGCATTACCACCGGCAAATAATCTTGAATACCAATCGCTTTATTCTTTAAAGCTGGTATCAGTCCCGCATTCACCAGGGAACTTTTACCCACACCCGATTGCCCATGAATGACTATCAGCTTATAATCAGGGCGACCCATGCGTTCAATCAAACGTTCTACATCCAATTGGCGACCAGATGCAGCAATTTCTGGGGCAATATTTCCTTGGGGAGAGTTTAACCGCAATGTCTCTACAAATGCCTGTTTTGTAGCTTCTAACCTCCCCGCACCAATAAAAGCCCGCAAGCCAAATTGCTGTTCAATGGAACGCCGTTGCTGTTTGATTTTGTATGCTTGGAGATATTCTTTCTGCTGAAAGTAAAGCTGTTGCAAAAAACTGAGAATATCCAAGTAAAGCCTGACATCTTCTAAGGGATTACCCACATCCCTAGCAATTTCTAGGCTGAGAGTTGCCTCTTGAGTTTGACCTAAATGGTATTGAGAACGACCTAAAATAAACTGATACAAGCTCAAATCTTTTGATTTTAAAACTCTTTCGGGAATATCAGATAAAACCCCTGATATATTTGCTGATTCCAGATTGGGAATCGCGGCAAAAACTTTCAACGCTTGCTGAACAAACTGATTTGCTTTAACCCAGTTGTTTTGAGCCAAAGACACCTCAGCTAAAAAACCGTAATCTTTGGCTAATTCCCTTGTCTGATTGTTAGTTTGATGTACTACTAAAGCTTGTTCCGAAAGACTCTGCAATGTTTCCCACTTTTGCAAGTCTCGCAAGATATCACCAAATTTAACTACTGCATTAGCAATTAAATCTTGCTGACAATATGGAAAACCTCTCTCCAAACCTCTCTCCTGCAAGGAGAGAGGCTTTGAATTATCCCCATTCCCTAGTAGGGAAGGGGGTTGGGGGGTTAGGTTTCGCTTTAACTTTTCCAGATTAGGTGAAAAGTCAGTTAAATCTGGACTTTGAAACTGGTTAATAAAATTAATATACTCTTGAACATAATGCCAAGTCGCTTGCCAATCTGGATGATTGATATCTTGATGTTTAAAAGCTTTGAGATAATAACAAACGCCAATCTCACCGAGGATTATTGCTTGCTTTTCTAAATTATTACTTTCTTGCCAAAGTTCTAAAGCTTTGTGATAATGCTGTAACGCCGAATCTATGTGATTGTTTATCTGTTTAACAAAACCTAATAAAGATTCTAAATTAGCTTGAATTTCTAAATTATAAATATCTGGGTGATTGAGTAAATCTCTTTGCGCTGTTTCTAACTCATTTTCCAGGTTAATATATACATCTACGCTAAGTTTTAAGTTATTATTAAACCATTGATTAGCAGTTTGGATGATAAAATCTATTAATTCCTGTGTTGATATGGCAAAATTTCTCGTAGTTGCCCAACTTTCCAAATCTGGCGCAAGCTGTATTAGTTGCTTATAGATTTCATCGTCAATCCACAACACTAAGGGAAAAGCAAAATTCTTGCGAAACTCTTCCCGCACCTGATTAGCAGAAGTTAACATCACAGACAAATTCTGCACTGATTCCAAACCCACTACCATCACACAGGCTGGTATTTCTTCGCCGAATTCTGACTGAATCGCAATATAAAGAGTCTTGCGAGATTGCTGCACCGCCAAGACACGAATTTCGACTTGACAAATTTCCCGCAATCTCTGGATGAGGCGATCGCGCTCTCTAGCATAATTACACCGGGCCAAAATCAGCTTAAACTGCCCTACAGAGGACTCAATCGCCCAAGCTAATTGTTGCAGTGAGCGAGCGTTGTTTACATGGTCATCTTCTGATGGTTGCGAGTCGGTCATAAGTCATAAGCTGACGTAAATCTAGAGTGTAGGAGGCAAGGGAAGAATTAAAGACTACAAGTTAAACTTCCTGGCGTTTTAACTCCTGTATCAATACTTGAGTGCGTTTGCTAGCTTCTCTTGCTTGCTGTCTAAAATACTTGGCTTGTTGACGGTCACTTAAACACACTTCAGATGCTTTTCTACTAAATTCAACAGCTTGTTTACTGAGTTCTTTAATACGAGTCTTTAACTCTGGGATTGTTTTCATATTTCCTCCTGTTCTGAAATTACAATCTCTAAATTTTCTATCTCTTCATAAAGTCTATCTGCTCTACTAGCTAGTAAGCTAGCGTCCTCAAAATCGTTGTTTTCTACAGCTTTATCCGAGGCTCTGACTTTTCACGGTATCTGGAAAACCTCTCTCTAAATCTCTCTCCTAAAAGGAGAGAGACTTTGAATTTTCCCCCTTCCCGACACGGGAAGGGGGTTAGGGGGTTAGGTTTTTCATAGGCTTTTCCATATAACGTGAAAAGTAAGATCCGAGGTTGAGTACAATTCTTCTGTGATTTGGTGCAGTTGTGCGTAAGCTTTTAACAAAACATTTTTGGTTTCTGGTTTCATCATCTAGTTATTCATCGATTCCCTGATTCCTCACTGTAGTTCTCTTGCTTCTGCCAAAACAGGATTAACATCAAACCAAGACTCGCCACCATCCCGATATTCAAATACAAACCGACTGCGAATCAGTTTTTGATATCCCTGGTCATCACTCACCTTTTTCCTTTCCTTGACATGACGTAACAATTGCCACTCGTCATCAGAAATCGGCAACATTATTTCATTCCGCCGAGAACGAATCACTTGCTCTAAGGTTGCACGAGTTAGAGGAAGACTCATTTCTTCCATAATCCAGGTATTTAGCAGCCTCAGCACGTCCCGCACATGACCACCGCTGATTTGACATAACCGCTTTAGGCTAGCAGCACTATCAAAAATCTCGGTAACTTTATTTAAACGCTCCTCTGGTGTCAAATCAGGAAAAGCTCTAGCTAGTACCATCTGCTGCATGAGTGCCATTCCCTCTACATGAACACTGCCATCAGTTTTTTGTACAGGTACCATTGGTAACACCTTGGGATCTTCTGGGAAACGCTGAGTCAACATTCCGTAATCATTGGAAAACTTCAAAGCCAAGGGCATGGTGTAGAGGAGATGACAATTAAGCCTTGTCAAAAACTCACCCTGATCGACAAATAAATATTCTTGCTGCGGACGACCCCAAGCTTTGACACGATTATCTATGCGGTCAAGATTATCGACAATTACCACCAGACCATTTTTACCCTGCTGTTTGAGTTTAGCCACGGCAGGTTCCAATAATTCTTGATTAATCGCTTCCAGCAGCTTAGTTTTTTGCGGTGCCAAATACTGATTGAGTTTTTCTCGTAGCGTTGGGTCATTTTTCATCTTGGTAGTGATTTCACCAATACCCACAGACAGAGAAAGCTTTTCTTTTTCAGAGGTGACACCAAAATCGCCGACATTTGGAACCTTAACTTTAACCCCCGTCACCTCGGAGTTTAAGACCTTCCAAGCCCCTTGCAGCAACTCATTAAACTTGTTGGGTGACTCCAGGGTAATTTTATCCAGACTTTGACTCACCCGACGAGCGATCGCCAGCAGCACATCAGCAATATCGACATCGGTCATTTCCAGGTCGTCACTGGACTCAAAATAGACCACGTGAAAGCCTGACTTTTCCAGTTCTGCCTGTAACCGTAATAGTTCTGTGGATTTACCACAACCAATATGCCCAGTAAATAAAGTGCAGGTGGGTTCATTGGGCTTAAAATAAGTAATTTTCTGCTTCAGCTTGCCAAGAATATCACCACCTCGGACTGAGGAAAAATCTATGTAATACTTGCCATCAGAGCTATTGTTAACAAACAGAGTTCTGCTGGGATCGCTAGCCTGATAAAATTCCCGTAAATCTATGGGCATAATCCTGGTAGTGCAATTATCTCGTATTGTCCTAGATATCCTTGTTCAAAAGGATAAAGTTATTTACATCATTGCATCTCAATATTTCGGATTTGTTGCCTCAAAGGTGATATTACCTCTGTTCTCTCTTCCTCTGTGTTCTCAGCGCGGCAGTTGCTACCCTGCGGGAACGCTAAGAGCGAACAAGTCGGGGAACCCGCCCAACGCACTGCCTTGCCTCTGCGGTTCGTTAAGGAAGATTGAAACCACAGAGGCACAGAGGGCACAGAGAAATAAAGATGTAAGTAATATTAAGTGATCTGCCAAAACCGAGACTTTTTTTTGATACTATTTAAGACCGGACTCTTTAAATACTGATTGACGTATGAGCAAAGGTACCCTGTTTGACAAAGTTTGGGACTTACACACCGTTGGTACACTTCCCTCAGGGCTGACGCAACTATTTATCGGGCTTCATCTAATTCATGAAGTTACCAGTCCCCAGGCCTTTGCGATGTTACGCGAGAGAAGTTTAAAAGTACTGTTTCCAGAGCGTACCGTCGCCACAGTCGATCATATTGTGCCAACAGAAAATCAGGCACGTCCCTTTGACGATAGCTTGGCAGAAGAAATGATCCAAGCGCTGGAAAATAATTGTCAAGAAAATAACATAACTTTTTACAACATTGGTTCTGGCAGTCAGGGTATAGTTCATGTCATCGCTCCAGAACTAGGAATCACCCAACCAGGAATGACGATCGCTTGTGGAGATAGTCACACATCAAGTCATGGGGCATTTGGTGCGATCGCATTTGGTATTGGTACTAGCCAAGTCCGGGATGTTCTCGCTTCCCAAACTCTTGCCCTTTCTAAACTAAAAGTCCGCAAAATTGAAGTTAACGGCACTCTCAACCCAGGAGTTTTCGCCAAAGATGTCATCCTGCATATCATTCGCACCCTTGGTGTTAAAGGTGGCGTGGGCTATGCCTATGAATTTGCAGGCACAACATTTGAGCAAATGAATATGGAAGAGAGGATGACAGTTTGCAATATGGCGATCGAAGGCGGTGCTAGATGCGGCTACGTTAATCCCGATCAAGTCACTTACGATTACCTTAAAGGCAGAGATTTTGCACCCAATGCAGATTGGGATAAAGCAGTGGCTTGGTGGCAATCGATCAAGAGCGATACTGATGCCCAATACGATGATGTAGTGGTATTCGACGCTGCGGAAATTTCTCCTACTGTTACCTGGGGGATTACTCCCGGTCAAGGTATCGGTGTCAACCAGTCAGTGCCTCAACCGGAAGAACTGCTTGAAGAAGACCGATTCATTGCCGAAGAAGCTTACCGCTACATGGATTTGTTCCCCGGTCAACCGATCAAGGGTACCAAAATAGATGTCTGCTTTATTGGTAGTTGCACCAACGGCAGAATTAGTGATTTACGGGAAGCTGCGAAAATCGCCAAAGGTCGCCACGTTGCAGAGGGAATTAAAGCCTTTGTTGTTCCTGGTTCTGAAAGGGTGAAGGAAGAGGCGGAAGCTGAAGGACTGGATAAAATCTTTGAAGAAGCCGGATTTGAGTGGCGTGAACCGGGATGTTCCATGTGCTTGGCCATGAACCCCGACAAGCTACAAGGAAGACAAATCAGTGCCTCCTCCTCCAACCGCAACTTTAAAGGAAGACAGGGTTCATCCTCCGGTCGAACATTGTTAATGAGTCCGGCGATGGTCGCTACCGCTGCGATTAAAGGCGAAGTTTCTGATGTACGCGAGTTACTCTAACCTCTCTCCGGCTTCGCCACCCTCTCCCCTAGCTGGGGAGAGGTGACGCGAAATCTGCAACAGGCAATTATTCAAGTAAGAACTTAAGTTTATGGTGAGTGAAGTTAAAACAGTTTCAGGGCGCGGTATACCCTTAGTGGGCAATGATATAGATACCGATCGCATTATTCCCGCGCGATATTTGAAAGCCGTTACCTTTGATGGGTTAGGCGAAGGCGCGTTTATTGATGACCGGACAGCACTCAAAGGTGAACATCCTTTTGACCAACCCCAATACCAAGGGGCGAATATTTTAATAGTCAACCGTAACTTTGGCTGTGGTTCATCACGGGAACATGCACCCCAAGCGATCGCAAAATGGGGAATCCAAGCTTTAATCGGTGAAAGCTTCGCCGAAATCTTTTTCGGTAACTGTGTGGCAATGGGTATACCATGTGTGACAGCCGATGCTGTTACTGTTAAACAACTGCAAGATTTAGTCGCTGCCAATCCTCAAGCCGGCGTGACAGTGGATTTGGAAACCTTGCAAGTGCAGATTGGTGACTTTACAGCCTCAGTTGCGATCGGTGAAGGTACAAGAAGCACATTCATTTCTGGAACTTGGGACGCTTGCGGTCAGTTAGTAGCTAACGCTGACCAAGTTCGGGCAACAGCTACAAAATTACCCTACGTCGGTTGGAGCAATTTAGCCGCGAGTTAATATTCTCTCGTTCCCTGGCTGTGCTGGGGAATGTTAATTTATAGATTTTACCTACATCATTTCAGATTTGGCATAGTAGACATATAGCTTCAGTAATTCTAGACTATGCCATTAATAAACCCTCCTCTCACTAAAGAAGATTTTATTAACTCTCGCTGGCAGGACGTGATTAATAGCAGCGAAAGAAAAGAGTGTAGTGCTTACAACAGAGTCTTCTGGAACAATGCACAGCAAGCAAAAGAGGCAGGAAATGTCAGAGAACAGTCTGTCTTTGAGATTCTAGCGTTCATAACTGGTGCTGCAATCAAGCCAGAATCAACAGAGGAGTTTTTTGCTGAAGTTTTCCAAAATCTTACTGATGAACATTTAAATTTTCTTACTGACATTGCTCCTGAAGTATCAGACCCAGAACTTCAAGCACGAATTGCGGACATTCTCTGGGTCAAAAAGCGCAATTATCAAATGGCACAGTTAGCTGTTACAGCCTACTTACAATCTGCCACAGAATTAGAAGATCCTGAAAAGTGGAGTCAGTGTTTCGAGAGGATTGAACGGGCACTTCGGCTAGCACGCAAAATTAATTATCAAGCTGAAGTAGTTGTCGCACACATAGAGGCAGTCCTTGATCGCTACAACGGAGAAGATCCACTGTGGCTGTCAGCAAAACTTATGGAGCTTTTACAAGAATACAAACTTGGTAATCCGACTAAATATGCTGCTCTTGCTGAGAAAGCTGCAACCCTAGCAGAATCAAACAATGATTGGCGTAGGGCTAGAAACTATTGGGAAATTAAAGCACAATGGCATCGTTTTGAAAAAGATGAAAATAGGGAACGTACAGCGCAAATACAGGCGGCTGAAACTTATATAAAAGAAGCTGAAGATAGCCTTAAGGGTACAGATCCAAGCTATCTACGTGCATCACATTTTATGGAGAAAGCTTTTGAAGCTTTTATGAATGTTCGAGGTAATAAGCAAGAAACTATCGCTGCAAAGAAAAAAGCTGAGGAGGTTCGCAAGCTTCTTAGCCAGTATCAGGAGCAATCTTTAAATGAGTTAGTTCCGATTTCTTATGAAACAGATATTAGTGTTCAAGTGAATATAGCTAGATCACACGTTAAAGGTAAAGAATTTGATAATGCACTCTTTTATCTAGCATTTCTAGGAACACCACCTAAAGTCTCTCACCTTCGACAAGAAGTCTTGAAAATAGTTGTTGAAAATCCACCGTCTCATTTATTTGGATCTGCAATGATTAATCAGATGGGTAAAGTTGTAGCTCGTCAATCCAAGTCAGTTTTATCCAATAATCCAGAGCAGGTAGAAGAATCAATTCGTTTTGAGATGTACAGGAATGCAGTCTTCTATCAAAGACTTCACGCCCAAGCTTATATCGAACCAGCTAGGGAGCAAATAAACCTGGAACATAATGTACAAGAAAAAGACTTATTTGCAATAGTTTCAAACAACCCCTTTGTACCATCGGGGAGAGAACATCAGTTTGCGAAAGGGCTTTACGCTGGATTAACTGGAGATTTCATTGCTTCCACAAATATCCTGATTCCTCAAATTGAAAATTCTGTTCGTTATCTACTCCGAAAACACGGTGCGCTACCTTCAAAAATTGATATCGATAAAGGAATTGAAGATGAGCGTGATTTGAATACTACTCTTTTTCCCCGCAACTATCCACAAATAAACTCAATTTTTGATGAAGACACACTTTTTGATCTTCAAGGTTTATTAATTGAACGTTCCGGTTCAAATTTAAGAAACCGCATGGCTCACGGTTTAATTAATGATAGTGAGTTCAACTCACCTATCATGTCTTATTTATGGTGGGTCACGTTACGACTTTGTTGTTTGACAATCTTGAAACAGCAACAAAAGGTTGAAGAGTCTAATCCTTGGGTTAAATTTGATGGTATTTTCAAGGATGACCAACTTTTTGATGATTTTGTCGAAAATATGGATGTCAATCGACGTGAATTAGATGCAGAGGTCGCTGCTTATGAAGCTTCTTTAGAGGAGAATCAGTCAGCTTGAGCCAATATATCCTCGATACTGATCATGTTACTCTTTCTCAACATGGTAATTCTAAAATTCTACAACGTGCTCAAGCTGTCGGAAATTCCAACATATTTATTACAATAGTCACACTTGAAGAACAATTGAAAGGTAGACTAGCTTCTATTAGCAAGTGTGCTACTAAACCAGAGCTGCTAGTAGTTGCTTATCGAAATCTGCGAATAACCCAGATTTACTTTTGTAGTATGAATTTGCTAGATTTCGATGATGCAGCATACAGTTACTACCAGAGTTTGCGCCAGCAAAAAATCCAGATAGGTACGCAAGACTTAAGAATTGCTGCGATCGCTCTGGCTAACGAAGCAATTTTGGTTACCCGCAATCATAGAGATTTTAGCAGAGTTCCTAATTTACATCTTGAAGATTGGACTATGGATGGGTATTATTAAAAACACATCACATCAAATCCTGTGTTGAATATAATGTCTATTAAACTAGATAAGATACTGATTGTACGCTTTATCCTAACGCTTGAAATTCTATTTTGGTATTGCTTTTAACGAGATTTAGCTCTCTTCATAGAAGTGATTTGCAACTGTATAATCAATATATCTGAAGCCGTGGATATACTTTGCTGTTAAGTGGTAATTTTAACAATTAAATATTTAATCTTCGCACACCAGAAGTACTATTTTGAACTTTAGCGAAAATCATCTAATCAGTTGAAAGCTGGTTTGCGAAAGGCATTCACGAGCCATTCTTTCTTTTCTACATGACCTGAAAAGTCAGGATGTAATAAGGGCTGTCTGCAAAGTTCATAGTGAAGAAGTTTTACAAAAACAAATATTCTGCATAAAAGAAAAATATATCCCTGAATAATAGTTAGCAGCTAAAAACTATAGGTTTCGTAGTTCGGAAACAGAAACTAGTACTTTCATACATTTTCCTAGAAATGAAGTACTAGTACATCATTACTCACTTAGAAATCAAGAATTAGGAGTATTAATCATGGCAGTAAATTGGATTCCAGGCCCAGGACCAACCTATAGATCAGATATAGGTATTAGTAATGCCGCTTCTGATAGTTTCAGTGGTTTAGGTGGAAATGACACCCTCTATGGTAATGCTGGAAATGACAGCATCTATGGTAATGCTGGAAATGACCTCTTACGAGGTGGCGATGGTATCGACTTTCTATTCGGTGGGGACGGCAACGATACCCTAGTAGGCGATCGCGGCAACGACACCTTCATTGGCGGAACCGGCAACGACCGACTGATCTGGAACAACGGTGACGGTAGCGACAGAATCAGCGGTAACGCTGGCTATGACGTAGTTGAGGTCAACGGCGCGGGTGTAGGAGACAACTTCCGTCTGCAAGGAGACGCCCAAGGAAGAGCAATCTTTGATCGGCTCAACCTAGTTCCCTTCACCCTGACTGTAGACAGCGCAGAGAGGTTTGAAGTTAATGGTGGTGGTGGTGATGACATCTTTGATGTTAACAACCTGGCGGGAACTGGCGTAAGTACAGTATCGTTCACAGGCGGTGCTGGAAATGACTTGCTTGATGGTACTGGCACAACTACACCGTTAATTGGCTTTGGTGGTGTTGGCAATGACAGCCTCTCTGGTGGTGCTGGCAATGATATTCTCTATGGTGATGCTGGTAATGATCTCTTACGAGGTGGCGATGGTATCGACTTTTTATTCGGTGGGGACGGTAACGATACTCTACTAGGAAATCGTGGCAACGACACCTTCATTGGCGGAACCGGCAACGACCGACTGATCTGGAACAACGGTGACGGTAGCGACAGAATCAGTGGTAACGCTGGCTATGACGTGGTTGAAGTTAACGGCGCGGCGGCTGCGGGAGACAGTTTCCGCCTGCAACGAGACACCCAAGGCAGAGCAATCTTTGATCGGCTCAACCTAGTTCCCTTCACCCTGACTGTAGACAGCGCAGAGAGGTTTGAAGTTAATGGTGGCGGAGGCGATGACATCTTCGATGTTAACAACCTGGCGGGAACTGGCGTAAGTACAGTATCGTTCACAGGCGGTGCTGGAAATGACCTGCTTGATGGTAGTGGCACAGCTACACCGTTAAGCGGCTTTGGCGGTGTTGGCAATGACATTCTCTATGGTGGTGCTGGCAATGACAGCCTCTATGGTGACGCTGGTAATGACATTTTACGAGGTGGAAAAGGTAATGATATCCTGACGGGCGGTAGTGGTAGCGATCGCTTCGTGTTCAGCTCAGGCGCTCCGTTCTCTAGTGCTGATCTGGGTGTAGATAGAATTACTGACTTCAGCCCCAATGACAAAATTGTCTTGGATCGGTCAACTTTCGTCGGACTCTATAGTCCCCTCCAGATTAAGATAGTAGCTAATGATGCAGCAGCAGCAACTAGCTCTGGACTCATTACTTACAGTTCTGGAACTGGCAACTTGTTCTTCAACCAAAACTTGACATTACCAGGCTTTGGCACAGGTAGTCAATTTGCCAACATTGATAACGATAACAATATATACACATTACCACCAGTATTAGCAGTTACGAACTTTGAGATCGTTGCATAATCAGACTTCTCTCAAAATCCATAGAATCTAAGGCATGTCTGCAAGCTTGCAGTTAGATCCCAATAGCCGCAATCATCAGCATTGCTAAGTAGGGGTAATTGAATCTTCCTCGTACTTCTAGTACGGGGAGGATTATAATTTATTCGCGTTGATCTGCGTACATAGGTGTTTCATTACAAAGATATTGATTTTGAGTATTTTAAGCTCAACTATTATAGAAATTTCTTATTTTACAACAATTCATACTTTGATTAAGTTGTATTAAGTTTACGCGAATAATTCTCAACTATCCAACGAATTTGTTGTGTTTGAGGACTTGACTAAAAACACTCACTTTTGATATCCTCAAATTACTCGATAAGATCAGCACTTAGTTTAACTTTTTTGGCTCATTGCTCAGATTGTTGCTATTTTGAAAAAACTAGCAATCCCTTCCGCAACCTCAATTTATACCACTAAGATTTAACTTGTTAGAGATGGCTTGTAATTATACAACCATTTAGAAATATCTTCATTGAGTGGCATTTGCCGTTGCTCTGGCTGTCCAGGAGATGTCGATGTGTCGTCATAGTAGCGCATCTCACCCAAAGCACTACGAGCTTGGATGATTTTTGTCCGCTCAAGGCGACGCTGTTCGTAGCTGATGAGAGCTTCTTGAAGATTAGCTGACTGGGAAAAACATTCTCCCAGTTCGTATGCATCTTCAAAAGTAGTATTTGCTCCCTGTGCCATCGCAGGTGCCATTGGATGAGCAGCATCGCCTAAAAGTGTGACTCTGCCTTGGCTCCAGTGAGTTAACGGTGGGCGATCGCAAATTGGTCCCTCCCAAATTTGTTCGGCTGGTGTCGCTTCGACCACCGCTCGAAAGGATTCATCCCAGTCGGCTAATTCATCGAGAATACGAGATTTCACTTCATCAGCACTGTGGGAAAGAGAGTAATCAGGCGATAATTTCCGACTAATCCAACTGGTATAACCGCCACCCACATTGAGAATGTACATGAACTGTTTATTGCCTTTAACAAAAACTAGTTCATAGTCATTAAATAGCTCGTGGTGATACTTGATGACGGCACGCCAACACATACTACCAATATAATTAGGCTTACCCTCGCCAAATAAAGTTTCTCTAATTACAGAGTTGACGCCATCAGCCCCAATCAGCAAATCTGCATATACAGGTTTTTCGCCATCAAAATGAATTTCCACACCGTTTTCATCTTGATCAAAGCTGATACAGCGATGATTAAGGTGAATGATGTCAGATGGCAATCTAGAGGCTAGAACTTGCTGCAAACGATACCACCAAACAGTCAATAATGGCTGTCCGTATTGCTCCAAGTATTTAGTTGCATTAGTTCGGATTGTCTCAGACTGAATATTCTTTAAAATCGTGTGGTGAACCTCGCATCCTGAACTTTTGAGGGTTTCGACTATTCCTGGTGCGATCGCATCTAAAAAATTCAAGCCGTTAGGAGCCAGTCCTAATCCAGTTCCAGCTGGGCGAAATTCTTGGGCTTTTTCATAAACTTGAACGTCTATCCCTTGGCTTCTCAGTACTATAGCAGCAGCCAAACCGCCTGGGCCAGCACCAACAATGGCAACTTTCTCTACTATCGGTTTGGATAATTTATGAGTTAGATTTTCCATGTTATTAGGTTAATTAGATGGGCTAAAACAATATTTATTAGGGAATTATATCAAATCTTGAATAGATATTTTCAAATATAAGATTTTTGCATATCCAAATGTTATTTAGAGCCTACCTCTAACATTAGTATGAATCATTAATTCTGCCATTGCGATCGCTTTAAAGTGTATCCGGCTTCCCTTGCATCCCAATTATAGCTTTACTACGTGACGGGGTGGCTGTAAAGCTTTGAGCCACAATCACAATCTACAATACAATTGCCATACCAGCTTCAATTGGTACAATTAAAACTTGTGTGTGAAAATTTGCCAACACGCCCGATTAGCTTGTGGGATGCGGAATATGGCTGTGCTAGTTTTGTGAAACTCTGTGAGTGAAGAAATATAAAATATTTTTCCATGAGTGCCGCTCTCTAATGTATAAAAAACAGGTAAAAAAATTTTTGTATTAGCAATATGCTAAAACAATTGAGCGATTTTCAGGTTTTTACCAAACATATTGGCACTTGGTCAGGCTACTGGATAAGAATGGATACTAATGCTCAAGAAACTAGAAGAAGGGTACTCAGCCTACACTGAACAAGGGGCTTAAGCCCCTTGCGTGAGTAAAGTTTCGTGTAGATGCGGTTTCTAACCGCCCTTTTTACTCCTGATTTAAATGTTTGAGAATTAACGAGCAAACATCTGTCGCCTCAATTTGATTTTCATCAACTAGCTGAGTTTGATGGGTGATAAATAGAGGCCCTTCGGCTAAAGAAGTGGTAATGTGACCATGAGAGCCACGTACTAGGGAAGCATCCAGAGGAATCACATCCATTAAGTAGCGAAAACCTAGTTGTTTCTTAAGTAACTTGAGAGCAACTTTTACTTGAGGCAATTTCAGCTGCGGATCGAGGAAAAGTTCTACAGGATCGTAACCAGGTTTGCGGTGGATATCTACAGTTCTAGCAAAATCCGGCGCTTTGGCATCATCGAGCCAATAATAATAGGTAAACCAAGCGTCAGACCCAGCGATCGCCACCAACTCTCCCGATCTAGGATGAGCAAGGTGGTAGGCTTGCTTACCCTCTTCATCCAATACCTGCGCCACACCTTCAGTTGCTTCTAAAAGCGATCGCACTTTTGGGATGTACGCCGGATCATTCACATATACATGAGCAATTTGGTGATCAGCAACAGCAAAGGCAATGCTAGCACCAAAATCGAGCAGTTCTCGCCCTAATTCCTCCCGCACAGCTATTAAACCGTTTTCCCTTAATACGCGGTTGATATCCACTGCTTTGGAGACTGGCGTGATGCCATACTCAGAAAGAATAATTACCTGAATATTTCGTGTTTGATAATATTTAATTAAATCGCCACAAACAGCATCAATTTCTCGCAAATCAGCTTGGGTTTGTGTTTCATTATTGCCAAATCGTTGCAAACAGTAATCTAAATGTGGCAGATAAACTAGTGATAAAGTGGGGCTGTAGCGTTCCTCAATCCATTTTGCCGAATTGGCAATCCATTGGCTAGAACTAATAGAAGTTTTTGGCCCCCAGAAATCGAACAGAGGAAAGTTACCTAAATCAGATTGAATTTGCGATCGCACATCACTAGGATGGGTATAAATATCAGGTAATTTTCTCCCATCTGCGGGATACATTGGGCGCGGTGTAATGGCATAATCGACTGAGGAATACATATTGTACCACCAAAAAAGGTTGGCACAAGTGAAGTTTGGATCTATTGATTTAGTTATTTCCCAAACTTTGGGAGCCTGCACTAGTTTATTAGATTGTCGCCAAAATTTAACTTCACATTCATCACGGAAGTACCAACCATTAGCGACAATTCCATGCTCATCAGGCAATTTTCCTGTTAAATAAGTAGCCTGAACCGAACAAGTCACAGCAGGTAACACTGTTGCGATCGGAACTACCTGCCCTTTAGCTGCCCAAGAAGATAAAAACGGCGTGTTTTCTCCTAGTAAACTAGGCGTTAATCCCACGACATTTAGAACAACCGTTTTCTGCATAAAATCAATCTCCTCTTAATTGGCGGTAAATTTTTTTAATACCCACTCATATTCCCGCTGAATAGAAGTCAGTAAATCTATCTTCATTTCTGATGGCAATACATCCCAGGTATAAGTCTCAATTTCTAAATGTTGGCAAGCATTGTTTGTTTTAAGTAGATGCAAAACAGTAGCAATATCATCTTGCGTAGACTGCAAAATTTGATAATCATGAATAAAAATTGGCACATGGAAGTGAGTGCGCCATTCTTCAGCTAGAGATTTTTCTAAGTTTGGTAATGCAGTTATTAAGTCAGGATAGTGATTCAGTGTACCGTCACTGCGACGTTCTATTACCTGGTGAAGATAAGTAGATTCAGCAAAAGGACGTAAACGCTCAACTATTAAACTACGTTTCTCAACCTCAGCAGGTATTTTTACTTTAATTGCGGCGCTGATTTGAATTTTGCCAATCTTAATTCCTGCCGATTGCAAACGCGCAAACACAGACTGAGGCTGCTCATATTCAACTGAAAAATGGCAGGTGTCATAGCAAACCCGAACATGTTCTAGCAATTTAGTCTCTGCTAAACTCTGCTCAATATTTAATTTTTCTGATAAGAAATTACCACCAATTGGCAATAACCAATTATGATAAAAATCAATTACTTCTGAGGTATTTTCAATTAATCCATCAGGCTCAGGTTCTAAATCAATATGGAGTATCTTTCCTGTTTCTTCGCAGATACGAATCATTTCTGTGACAACTGATGCTATATTCAAACAACTCTTTTTCAGAACTGTTTCAAAAGTTGCTTGGTCTTCTCCCGACCAAGGTTTATAGGATAATGGCAGTGTAGAAATTCCGCCATCCAGTCCTTCTGGTAACAGAGTAGCTAAAATTTGTGTCAAGTTTAATGTATAATTTACCCTTTCTTGTGTAGACCAATCTGGTGCATAAACTTGGTCTTTTACCACCTGTCGATGGAATCCGCCATAAGGAAATCCATTTAAGGTGAAAACATATAAATCTTCTTGAGTAAGCCAATCTTGAAATTGAGCTAAATTCTCACTTTCTAAAAGTTGTTTGGTAGCAACATCTGCCAACCTCAAACCAATCCCAAAAGGTTCTGTCGATGATAAACGTGACTTGAGATTGGGAACATATTTTTCTAAATTGGCGAAAACCTCTAACCAACTTTCACCAGGATGAATATTGCTGCAATAAGTTAAATGAAAGTTGCTATCCTTTTTAATTTTCATTTTTTAGCTTTATACCCTATATATGCTAATAATCTGTTTTCTTGGATTTATACAATTTCACAAAATACCTGCTATAGCAATCTTAAATGAGTCGTGAAAATCTCCGATTCCTCTCTCTGCGCTCTCTGCGCCTCTGCGGTTAATTTATTTTTACAAATGATTTAGGACTGCTATACATATTCATGGGTATGGACGCACATCTATACGTCCATACAGCCGATTCATGGTATTACTGGATATCTACATTCAAATTTAAGTTACGGCAAATAGTTGTGCTAATTTCATCGAAATTGGCAGCAAGATTAGAACTAATAAACCGTAATACAAACCAGCAAAACCAGATGCAACGCTTGCATCTAAGACAATTAAAGATAACACGCCTATTTTTACAGCATTTCCGATATTTTCGGCTACTGGTTGACGTGCAGCTTTGATAAAATTAGGCAACACTCGGATAGCTAATAGAACAGCAAATGGTAGTGCTGCGATCGCACTATACTCTCCTAATAATCCTAAAGCTAAAACTGCCGTCAAAACTATTGCAATTAGTAGTAGTGCTATGACTCCCGTAATCTTCTTACCTCCATGAACTTCACCCTGACTAATTGCGGTGATAGCAGCAATATAAAGAACAGGAATCAGTGCTAAATACCAACGTTCTCCTATGATTGCGGGTACAGCACTTACACCTAACAATAAGTTACTACCACGGCACAAACCCATATTAAGTGGCCCAAAAAAAGGATGATGTTTGGCGAGTGCGTCATACAGGAGGCATGAAAGACTGATAAATACAGCGATCGCAGCACTCAACCAGGATACTTGAAAAGCAGCTATAATTCCAATTGCAAACAGTATACTCCCCAATAAAGTAGCATTTTGGCGAGATACGCGACCACTAGGAATTGCTCTATTTGGTCGCTCTTTTGCATCTAATTCAGCATCAAAAACATCATTAAAAACTATACCGCCGCCGTATAAACCAGTTGTAGCTAACAACAACCAAGCTAATAAAATTAGTATGGAAAAACTTGCTTCTCCATTGATTAATTTAGTAAAAATCATCCCACCAGAAGCAGCAAAGCCAACAAGAATATCCGCCCAAGCAGTAACAATATTAGCAGGACGCATCAATTCCAGATAACCCCTCCAGCCTTGAAAATTTAAGCTTGCAACATTCACTTATCTGCCTCCTTGCCGAGTAATTTCTCAAAAGAAACCGCATATTATAGATGAATCAGATATTTATGCAATTCCTCTTCCCCACTTCCCAGTACAGACGCGATTAATCGCGTCTCTCCCCAATTTTCTACTCAATCAACACATAATCTGAAACTGATTTGATTCCTGGTTCCTGTCCCCGTAATACAGAATTACCACTGAACATCTGACGCTGATCAACAGATTGGGGATTCAGCCAGTCTGATGCTTTCATCTGCCCAGTTTGACTGTAAGCAGCTAGGGCGTTTTCATAACAAACTGCTTGCACATGTTCTTCAGGAATGCCCCTATCTAACATCAATTGAGCAGTTTTTGGGACTGCTAAAGGATCGCTAATACCCCAATCAGCGCTACTATCTACAATGATCCGATCACGTCCATACTTGCGGACAACTTCTACCATCCTGGCGTTACCCATCTTCGTCTGTGGGTAAATCGTGAAAGCTGCCCAAAAACCCCGTCCTAAAACTTCCTCTACGGTTTCCTCATTGTTGTGATCAATAACTACTTGTGAGGGATCTAAGCCATATTCAATGCAGCGATCCATACTCCGACTAGCACCCGCTTTTTTATTACGGTGAGGGGTATGAATTAGTACTAACATATCGAGTTCTTTGGCTAATGCTAACTGTTGACAAAAGTATTTATCCTCTGCTTCTGTCATGTCGTCATAGCCAATTTCGCCAATGGCAACAACTCCCTCTTTACAAGCATAAAGTGGTAGCAGTTCTATAACTTCTGCTGCTAGCGCTTCATTGTTAGCTTCTTTCGGATTTAGACCAATTGTGCAATAGTGTTGGATGCCAAACTGACTAGCACGGAACCGTTCCCAGCCGACAAGACTACTGAAGTAGTCTTTGAATGTGCCAGCGTTGGTTCGAGGTTGTCCTAACCAAAAGGCTGGTTCAATAACGGCAACAATGCCATATTCTCGCATTACTAAGTAATCGTAAGTAGTACGGGAACACATGTGAATGTGAGGATCGATAAATATCATGATGTGGTTTAATGAGCAATAAATTTTATTAGGGATAGAGGATTGGGTATTTGGAAAACTTTTCCTTAGTCCCCAGTCCTTTTATTTGTAAACAAAGAGGCGATCACGGCTAAAACTACTCCAAGTCAGATTACCTTGTTGAATGGATGACTGTAAATCTGGGTAACGGGAAAGTAATGCTTCTGCTTGGGGTAAAGGCGATTGGGCACAAGCTAATGCTGCTGCTTGTTGTTCGTCTATATCCCCATTAGCCAGTACTTTTTCCAAATCTGTGATGATTGCGCTATCCGCAAACCGCCCTACCGGTCGCCAAAGTTCTGGCGTAACTGAGCGTTTCGCTGCCCAACGTTCATGGGCATAGTCTGCCAACATCCTCGCCAATTCTGGGTTAGCACGCCGATCCAGACCCCAAATTAGATGCAACGGACTGCCGACAAACACAGCCTTCAGCACCATCTGATTCCAAGCAGCATTATCTAAATAATCGGCTGGATAAGGGTTACGTAGTGCTATCGCTTGGAATACATTACTCATATTGCTGCGAATTCCCTCAGCAGTACGATGGCGATGTAACTCTGGATATGGTAACAGCGGCAAACTTTGATAAAGGGCAACTAACTCCCCCATATCGGCAGTGGAGAAGACTTGATCAAGCGATCGCACATACCCCTGGGCATCATCGTGGGGCAAGGCTAAAAGCAAGAGTGTGCGACCTGCTTGATCTACACTCCAATGACCAGGATACCAACCGGGAATCACATCCTGTGCTGCTTCCAAGTCCTGGAATGTTAGCTGCAAATCCTGTTTGCCTAAATAACGCGGTACAGCACTAAATGCCGTGAAAAACACTCTCTCAGCAGCGCCGCTAGCAATTTGTGCCTGCTTCTGTTCCAGCCAAGCAAAAGCTTTCTCTGAAACAGATTTTAACAGCCAGTGATGCAGTAACTTGTTTACTTTACTCATGATGAATTTCAGGAGAAGTTGCCCAACTTTTTTGTGACAACCAAGTATAAAATCTAGCACTAAACTTGATATTTTGTGATTGAGGTAGCTAGATAATATACTAGTGAGATCATAACTTCACTGAAACTATAAAAATCTCCCGATTTTAAATAAGATACTGTAAAGATATCATTTTGATTAGATAAATCATAAAATTATCTTACTGAAAAAAATTAAAGTATTATGTAATCATGATATCTATTGTCAATCATCATATATAAAGACTAAATATAAATAAACTTATGAAATCATATTATTTTGAACTTTTCTATATTAAACTAAATAAACTTCAAAATTATGATTGAGTAGTTAAATTAATCTAGTAAATTATTTCAAGATTAAACTTATCAATGGATTTATTGGGTTTATTTTACTGTTAACCATAATTACAGTAGTGCATCAATTTACAAGTATTTAAAAAGTAATAATATTCAAATGGCTATTCAACAAAAAACTGTTCTTAATCTGCAACCAATTAACCAATGTGTCCGCGTCACCTTCAATTATGATGTTCACTTTACTAGAGGTTTGTTTCAGTTAGATAATCCTTTACTGGCACAAGTGATTGCCGCAGATGGGGAAACAACCCCAAAACAAGTGTTAGCAGTGGTAGATGCAGGATTTTTACAGTATCAGGATGGGTTGCTCAAAAAATTATCAGTCTATGCCCAGTATTATGAAGATGTACTAACACTGAGCGGTGAGCCGATAGTAGTTCCGGGTGGAGAAGCAGTCAAGAACGATTCTAGATTTATAGAGCAAATTCATCAACGGATTAATGCAACTGGATTGTGCCGTCACTCTTACGTCTTAGCAATTGGAGGTGGAGCCGTCCTAGATATGGTAGGATACGCAGCAACAACGGCTCACCGAGGAATTCGGCTGCTACGAGTACCGACAACAGTATTAGGGCAAAACGATTCGGGTGTAGGGGTAAAGAACGGAATTAATGCCTTTGGCAAGAAAAACTTTTTGGGTACATTCATGCCACCTTATGCTGTCTTGAATGACTTTGATTTTCTTACTAGCCTTGACGATCGAGATTGGCGATCGGGTATTGCAGAAGCAGTGAAAGTAGCGTTGATTAAAGATGCAGATTTCTTCGATTTCATTATGACTAATGCCGAGAAATTGGCTAATCGAGACATGGACATAATGAAAAAGCTGATCTATCGCTGTTCCCAATTGCACTTAGAGCATATTGCTGGTAGCGGCGACCCCTTTGAAATGGGTTCATCGCGTCCTTTGGATTTTGGACACTGGGCTGCTCACAAACTGGAGCATTTAACTAATTACAGCCTACGTCATGGTGAAGCTGTAGCGATCGGCATTGCTTTAGATACGACCTATTCATATTTAACAGGGCAACTCTTACAATCTGAGTGGCAAAGGGTTATAAGTACATTAAAGAAATTAGGCTTTACCTTGTACGTATCAGCGCTGACAGAGCAATTAGATCAACTAGACCATCCGCATTGTCTATTTAGGGGGCTTACCGAGTTCCGTGAACACTTGGGAGGAAAATTGACAATCACCCTTCTACAAGAAATCGGACAGGGAATAGAAGTTTATCAGGTGGATTTGTCTTTGTATAGAGATGCTATTTTGATATTGCAAGATTGGGAACTTTTGCATTAATTTTCCTTTAAATGCAATCAGCCGAATGCCTGCCAATCGACAAAGGCAGTCGTACCAGACATAGATAAAATTATTCTTATTGGGTCTAGAAAATCTTTAAGTAATATTTCACCTGGATCTAATGGGGGTCTATAGTTTGGAACTCTCATCTGTTGCTATCTCCTTAACCCACGCCACTTGGTGTTCACAATGAAAACCTCGATTCTTCCAAGCTTGCATATCTACTTGGGTAAGCTTTGTCACATTCGAGCATTGCGGTTGAATAATTTGACTTACAATCGCCCAAAATAGGCTGCGTGTTAAATCTAATCCAGTTTTGGGCCAAGATTCACGATTACCAGGAACACCCAACTCCTGAACAATATCTGTCTCTACCCAAATACCATGAGCGCCCAAAAGAATCTGTGCCATCCATTTGGCTCTGGGTAAGTGACTTGGCGAGGTAATCAACATGACTTTATGCACTCCCCAACGCTGCAGAATCGGTATACCATAATAAAAATTTTCAAAGGTAGAATTCGCGCACTTTTCTAACCAAACGTTTGGTAACTCTGCTAATTCGTCTTGAAAAATTAACCATATACAGGGGTCTGGGGAACCATGAGAAATTAAAATTGAGGTTTGCGGGTATTGTTTTGCTTGTTGGGCAACATAAGTTTCTCGATGAATACTGCCACCAAGTACAAAGAAGGCATCTACTGGCTGCGAAGAAGCAAAAACTAAGGTTATAGTAGTAAAAATCAGCCAAGCACCCAGGACAACGGACAATCCGCCAGTTAGCTTTTGTAATAATTGCCACAGATTAGCAAAAACTTTTTTAATAGAAATTAACGATTTGATGGTAAATTTGCGTTTCATGACTTAGGTAATAAAAGCTGATTTAATGACTGTCTAACAGTACTGCAATTAAGTGAACAAAGTGTTATCTTGTAAAAGTAATGAATAAGTGTAAAGATGACGCTAATCAAAGTGTCACATGGTCAGAAGAGCCTTCCGGAGAAGGCTAACAAACCGAGAAATGGTTGTTAATAATGCAGTATTTTCGGCATCATTCAACGATAAAAATGATGAAGAAAGCATAGCTTAGTTTGGGGTATAAAAACTTAAAATTTTCTGGAAAGCCTGATTGCTAAACTGTCAACAACACAATTATTCCAGCTAATATACATGAACAAATCTCCGAAAAGTTACTCGCCGCTCCAAGTAGCCTTGATTGGTGGAGCGATCGCCACGACTGCTACTATGTCTGTGTTCGGCCCCGCTTGGACTCGTGGTGTCCGTGCTGCTCTAGCCCTACAAGACAGCCCGAAAGTGATAGTTGACCAAGTTTGGCAAGTGGTAAATCGTGAATATGTTGATGCCAAATTCAATCAACAAGATTGGCAAGCAACCAGACAAAGCCTGTTGAGCAAAGACTATTCTACTCGGGAAGAAGCTTATACTGCTATCCGCGAAGCTTTACAAAAGTTGGGAGATCCTTACACTCGATTTATGGACCCCAAACAGTTTGAAGCCCTGACTAGCCAAACAGACGGGGAAGTTTCTGGTATTGGCATTCGGATGGAAGTGAACCAAAAAACTCAGCGGCTCACTGTTGTCGAAGCCATAGAAAATTCTCCAGCACTGAAAGCTGGGATCAAAGCAGGCGATGAAATTTTGGCAATTGACGGCAAACCCACTCTCAAAATGAAAGTGGATGACGCCTCCAAGTTAATTCGTGGCGAAGTGGGTACTCCCATCAAGCTACGGGTGGGACGGACAGGGCTAAATGCCTTTGATTTGAAGCTGACAAGGGCAAAGATTGAAGTGCCAACAGTACGTTATACCCTTAGGCAAGAAGGGAATCGCCGCGTTGGCTATATCCGTTTGCGGGAATTTAGCGCCCACGCCGCAGATCAAATGCAACGAGCCATCCGCGATTTGAACAATAAGAAAGTAGATTCTTATGTCTTGGATTTGCGGGGAAATCCTGGCGGGTTGTTGAACGCGAGCATTGAAATTGCCCGGATGTGGTATGATAACGGCGGGATTGTCAAGACAGTAGACCGTGTGGGCAGCAGTGAAGAAACTAAAGCCAATCGCACTTCTTTGACAAATCGTCCCTTAGCGGTATTAGTAGATGGAAATTCAGCTAGTGCTAGCGAAATCCTCACAGGGGCACTCAAGGATAATAAGCGGGCGGTAGTCGTAGGTGGTCAAACTTTTGGTAAGGCCTTAGTGCAGTCAGTTCATAAACTCGCAGATGGTTCCGGCTTGGCAGTTACCATTGCCCATTACTACACCCCTGCGGGAACGGATATTAACCATAAAGGGATTACGCCAGATATCAAGCTAGACTTGACAGAGGCACAAGAGCGTCAGTTGGCTTCTAATCCAGATTTAATCGGAACTAAGAGTGATCCGCAATATGCCCGTGCGATCACAATTCTATCAAGTAACAACTTTGCCCAGCCACCAGCAACTCAACACACTCGACCCATGAGTAGCGCTGATAACCTGAAATTTTAGCTAAAACAAAAATTCATCCTACGTCATTCCCAAATCCAGATTTTTGGAGTTATGAAAACTGCTTGATATACCGTTCTAGGATTTTGGATTGGGAATACTAGCTACTAATCCCATCTCCAAAATCTCAGATTTATGAATCATCAGCCAGTTGATGCAACCACCGCCACCAGCTTTTTACCAATGGTGTCGGTGGTTGTTCCTATTTATAACGGTGAGACGGATTTACCAGAGTTAATCAATTGTCTGTTGTCTCAAACCTACCCAAAAGACCGGGTAGAATACTTGTTAGTGGATAATAACAGTAGCGATCGCACTCTCACCATCCTCAAAACATCTGCTGAAAATTGCCCAATTACAATTCACCCATTGAGCGAAAACCAAATTCAAAGCTCCTATGCTGCTCGTAATACTGGGATTCGCGCCGCTGTGGGTGAAATTATAGTTTTTACCGATGTTGATTGCCGTCCGCAACCACAATGGTTAAATGCATTAATTCAGCCTTTTGTCAACTCAGAAGTGGTAATTGTCCCTGGTGAAATTTTGGCACTACCAGGCACAACTTTGCTAGAACAACACGCAGACCGTCAAGAAACTTTGTCACAAAAGCATACCCTTGACCATTCCTTTCGTCCCTATGGTCAAACCGCTAATTTGGCGATTCGACGCATTGCCTTAGAAAAAGCGGGTTTATTTCGTCCTTATCTTACCACTGGTGGCGATGCAGACATTTGCTGGCGGATTTTGGGGGAAAACATCGGGCGTTTGGAATTTGCCGCAAATGCGATCGTTGGGCATCGCCACCGCGCCACACTTAAAGAACTGCAAAGTCAATGGCGGCGTTATGGACGCTCAAATCGCTATCTACACGAACTGCACGGTGTAGATTTGATGCGAGATATGACACCCAAAGAATGCGGCTATCGCTTAGGACGTTGGTTATTGAAGGAAGTACCAAGGGATATTAAAAAGGCGTTGGCGCAGACCGCCGCAGGCATCGCGGGTCAAGCCACCCTTGTAGATTTATTAAATACTCCCATTGGTCTGTTTACTGCTAGGGCGCGGACTGCTGGGCAACGAAACGCCAAGCTGCCAGAGAATGCCAAGATAATTGATCGGCTGTAAAAATACTAGTAAGCTAAAAATCTTTTAATTTGCATCCTCCAAAAAATAAATCTCTTGTGGGGTGGGTCGAAAAGCCCGCCCTAGTTGTGCAAATTAAAGCAAGGGCAGCTTAGTCTGTGTTATGAGTTTTGCGCGGTTCGTAGTGAGCAATTTATTGCTCTCGTTGCCATTGAGGAGGTCATCGCCTGTGCCACCTTCGAGATAGTCATTGCCAGCATCGCGATTTACAGCAGTTTTCATGTATTTGAACCACATCTGTCGTAGGGGCGCAAGGCCAAGATCCCCTACCGCGTGGTCTATTTACCTGAAAATAGCTGTAAAGTATCGTTGCCGATCGCATTCAGTCCAGATAGTAACTTCCTTGCTAGTGGCAGCTATGACCGCACAATCAAGATTTGGGATGTGCATTCTGGTAAATGTCTGCAAACATTGCCGGGACATCCTGGTTGTGTGCTGGCGATGGCTTTTAGCCCAGACGGCAAAACTCTGATCAGCAATAGCGTGGTAGCCAGGATGAAACAATCAATTGCTGGGATCTTGCTATAGAGGAATGCTGGACAACTTTACGGCCAACCCGCCCCTATGAAGGCATGATCATTACTGCGGCGACAGGGCTGACTGAGGCCGAGGTGTCAACTTTAAAAGCTTTGGGGGCAGTAGAGATGAATTCAGATTGTTCAATACATGTCAACTTTCGCTAAATTGGAAAAAGGTAAACTCAAGGGAATTTTAAATGTCAGCACAATTGTTACTGGTGGATGATGAACCAGGGATACGGGAAGCCGTGAAAGACTATTTGCAAGAGAGCGGTTTCAGCGTTCAAGTCGCCAGTAACGCCCTTGAAGGTTGGGAATGGATGCAGATGAATACACCTGATTTGGTGATTTCCGATGTTATGATGCCCCAAGTGGATGGCTATCAGTTCCTGAAGCAAGTGCGAGAAGACCCCCGCTTCCAAGCACTCCCGGTAGTATTTTTAACTGCTAAGGGTATGACAGGCGATCGCATCCAAGGCTATCATGCTGGTGTTGATGCCTATCTACCCAAACCCTTCGATCCAGACGAGTTAGTGGCTATAGTCGAAAATTTGCTAGCCCGCCGCGCCGCTAAGGCTGCAACTACCGGAGATGACGCTGAAACCCCTGATCTTGCTGAACTAGCCAATCAGATTGCCCAAATTAAGGCATTGTTAACTCAAAGAAATGCCATTTCCCAATCGCCAGCCCCTTTCAAAATTGATTTGACTCCCAGAGAACAAAGTGTTTTAAACTTGGTCGCTGAAGGGTTGATGAACAAAGAAATCGCCCGTCGTTTGGAAACCAGCGTCCGCAATGTAGAAAAGTACGTCAGCCGCTTGTTTAGTAAAACTGGCACCAATAGCCGTACAGAGTTAGTTCGTTTTGCTCTAGAACACGGTCTGGCTAAATAGACATTGGGGAGCTAGTGCGTTGCGGAGGTTCCCGACGCTCGTAAGCGTTGCGTAAAGCCTGCGGCATGGCTTCTCTACGAGACGCTACGCGAACGCTTAGAGCGACTGTGCCTAGCGTCTGACTCGCTACCGCTTCTCGTACCAGGCGCGCAAGAGACGCTATCCGTTGTTCGCTCGCGTAGCGTCTCCGACAGGAGAAGCAACTGGTGTCATTGGTTATTACAACAGAATTCAAGTATTTGAACCACATCTGTCGTAGGGGCGCAAGGCCTTGCGCCTCTACCGCGTGGTCTATTTACCTGAAAATAGCTGTAATCTTCTCCCCCACTTCCTCATCTTTTTTACCTCCCGCTTCTGGTATTTCCCGCGTCCACTTCGTCAACGTAAGTTCGACGAACCTCTCGCTGCCTTGAACTTTAGTTTAAGTCTGTACCTCTGGGACTCAGAGAGTGACAATTTTGCCTGGCAAAACCTCTAAGAGGTTTTTTGACTGTGGGTAACTGGTAATAGGTAACTGGCTGCTAAACCATCACTTATTACCAGTAATAGATAAAACATAAGTATTTCAGCAAATCAGGCACTTAGCTAAAGCAAAAAGCTAAAAGAAAGGTTATTTATTTTTACTTTGGTCTTTTAGGTTTTCATTGGATTCGTGCCTGTTCTCCAATTTCCCATCTGTAAAGACACAGGGTTTTGTTATTCCTGCAATGTTTTAATAAAAACTGGGTAAAATGCACCCGGCTGAATTTGCTCTCTGATTCTACCAGTACCCTTTGCTACAAAGTTTTTAATCGAGGAAACTGTTCCTGGGACTTTGTGCTGCTAAATAAGACTTTCACAAAGTAGAAATCACAATATTTTATGAATTCTACTTACTGATTAGTTTTTATTGCAACTGGGGTGTGAGATCAACATTTGATTTGATGCCCAACTCATGGTTTTACTGCTTAAATTATACCTTTAATCGGGAGGATTTTCAGCAGCATTACGTAAACGCATTAGCTGGCGTCGCATTTGAGGTGAGGCTTTGAATTCAGACACTTCCTGCGCTTTAACGGATGCTTGCAGCGTCTCTAAAAAGTCGTCCGAACCCACAGTCAAGGCATCAAGTAGCACCTGTAAGAGTTGCTCGCGATCGCCTAATAGACTCTTTTCCTCAATCAACCGGAATTTGAGATGGATTTCGCACTCATAAACACCTACTTCAAGATTATTTATCTGGCGTGGTAATACTTTGGAGTTCATAGCTATTGAGATTCCTTTACTTGGTTGTCATGAGCGTAAGGAGGTAGATGGTAAGCAAAAATTCTTTATATCTCTTTTGAATCCAAAGTGCTTGAATTAAGAATTTTTCTTCATCAATCACCTTTGTATTCCATTTCACTCTCCTGTGCTGTATTTACAAGCTAAATTTTCACTGTCTAGATTTTGATGTAACTGTGCCAGATGTAGCTTATGGTAAGCCATAACTATTATTCAGTTTTTAAGATTCTACACAATAAAGTTTCTGTAAGAAGTTGTGCAACCTTTTTAAAGGTTTTTACATCAACTTTATGTTAGCGTGAATAACATGTTTACTTGTTACTCTAATTGTGGTGTTTATACGTAAGTAAAACCGCTTAATTTTTTTGAATTTACTAAAGCCAGAGGTGGATGTAGCGCTATTCAGTAAAATTACTTGATGTACGTTTTTTGCAATAGAAAATTCCGAAGAAATTGATGAGCATAATTATTAATGTAAAAACTTTTGTTCTCCATAAAAAAACGTACACAGATCAAATTATTCCTGGTGAGTGCTTTTCCCTACTGGCTTTTGGGCTTGAGGAGTATAAAAATCTTAGCAGTAGGTAAGATTAGTAGACCGCTTTGACTTGTTTGTATACCCCTTCAGGAAAACACTCTCTCCAATAATTTTTACAGGAAAATAATTGACTACTGTCAGTACTAGCAGCTAACTGCGTCTTCAACTCCTAACAGAAGTAGTAAGCTAGTCAGTACAGGTGATATTTTTACTTATGCCCATTCAATATACCCTTTTGAAACTGCGTTCAAAGCTTGTAAATTGAGAGCATTCAAGCTCAGAGATAGCGGCTACAATAATTTCAGTGTAATTCACCCAAATCTTACACCCTTTTATGGATAACCCGATGCTGCTTAAGTCCACAACCCGGCATGTCCGCATTTTTGCAGGCGAAATTGACCGGGATGGCGAACTGATTCCCAGTCAACAGGTCTTAACGTTAGATGTTGACCCAGATAACGAATTTAACTGGAATGAAGATGCGCTGCAAAAAGTTTATCGAAAATTTGATGAACTAGTAGAAGCATCTAGTGGCGCAGACCTCACAGACTATAACTTGCGCCGTGTGGGGTCAGACTTAGAGCATTATCTGCGATCGCTCCTGCAACTCGGCGAAATCAGCTACAATCTTTCTGCCCGCGTTACCAACTACAGCATGGGAGTTCCCCAAGTTGCAATTAACGACAAACAATAAGCGAATAAGTTAGTAGCAGGCTGGCTGAACCCTTTTGACAATTCAGGTCATGTGGAAAAGCCCACGAAAACCTAACCCCCTAACGCCCTTGCCGACGCTCTAAGGGGGAAAATTCAAATCTCTGACGCCACGAGTGGCTCACCGGACGCCAGTCGCTCATGGGGAGCCACCGCAGTGGACGGGTTAAGAGGCATAAAAGAGGCAGTGCGCCCTTCTCCCTTGGCGTTAGCCTCTCCCTTTGGGAGAAGGGGAGACGCCAAGGGCGATAGCGCAGCGGTAGCGAGCCTGCGAGCGTCTGCGGTTTCCCGACTATCTTGAAGCAACTGCCATCAAGTGGCATAGAAACCCTCTCTCCAGAGCGCTGGCTCCTCCTGGTAGGAGAGAGAAATAGAAGTGAGTTTTCTTGATTCGTCAGGTACTTTTGCCAAAATTATTATATTTGCTATTCTTAATTCTTAATTAAAGTTAATTGTTGCTATCCTATTTATAAACTAAATAAATACCAACATCATCTGCTTCTTGATGATGGGGTAATTCAGCAAAAGCAAATAGCGCAGTTATGCTTGGGTTATGCTTTGGTAACAGGGTTGGAGTTAGTTGCTTTGGCGATAGAGAGTCACAGAGCAATAGAAGCTATGATGAGGCTGTAGGGTTGACTTGGGAGCGTATTTTTTGGATAAGTAAGTATTTGCACCTGCTGATATCCACCAGCTAAAATCATCATCTAAAGTCTGGGTATGTCAAGTTTAAGAAAGATGAGCGGTCTAGATTGTCCCTACTAATGCTGTTAAAGAAATTGCCAATCGCTGATCGGTGCGAAAACTATGGAAAATGACGCGGCAACGCTCTACTGTCCAAATGAAAATTGTCAGGCTGCCAACCCCCTGACTCACAAGTTTTGCCAGCGATGTTCAACGCCTCTACCGAAAAATTACCTCTGGGCTGTGGTAGATGGCCCGAGTGTGGGTAGCCCTGGAGAAATATTAGCCGATCGCTATTTAGTCCTTGAGAAATCTGTTCTTTTAGATACGAAGCCTGGTTTATTAGCGCTAACGCCTGAATTAGATAATTTACAGCCTCTAAAAGCTTACCTCAGACTCATTCCCTACCGTTTACACGTACCACAAGTATATGGAGTGCTGTTTCTAACTGATGGCCTCGCCGATCGAGAAATATTACTCTTAGAAAAACCGCCACTATTAGTAGATGACACAATCCAACAAGTGCAATTAGGCAGGGAGTTAACCACCGCTTGGCGTGATGCTACATCGATGCGCCAACTCAATTGGTTATGGCAAATAGCTCATCTATGGCAACCTCTTGTGAGTGAAGGTGTCGCCTCTAGCTTGCTTGACTCCTATATATTACGGGTAGAAGGATCATTAGTCCGTTTGTTGGAATTGCGTTTTGACGCCGCAACATCACCAGAATTGCCCCAATTAGGTGGATACTGGCAGCAGTTGGTTAGTGATGCCAAACCAGCCATAGCTGAATTTGTTGATCACATTAGCCTTTCCTTAATTCAGGGAGAGATCAATTCAACCGATCAATTAATCACAGTTTTAGATGGGGGATTAGCACAATTAGGGCGATCGCAAACACCCACGATCAAAATTATCACCAAAACCGACACTGGGCCAAGTCGCCAACGGAACGAAGATGCCTGTAGCCCACCCAGTGGAACTCTTGTCAGCAAACCACCCCAGCCAACAGCTTTAGCAATTGTCTGTGATGGCATCGGTGGACACGAGGGTGGCAATGTCGCCTCAAATTTAGCGATTGAAACGATCCAGCAGCAGGTACAGCAACTAACAAAAGTTCCCTATGACCACATAGACCCCTCACTCCTGCTTAATGACCTAGAAAAGGCAGTGGCAATTGCTAATGACAAAATTAGTCAGCGCAATGACGGTGAAAATCGTCAAGGGCGTCAACGCATGGGTACAACTTTAGTCATGGCATTGCCTGTTGCTCATGAAATGTACATTACCCACGTTGGCGATAGTCGTGCTTACTGGATTACCCGCCACGGCTGTTATCAAGTTACCCTCGACGATGATGTTGCTTCCCGCGAGGTGCGGCTAGGTTATGCCATTTATCGTGAGGCTGTACAACAGAGTGCTGCTGGCTCTCTAGTTCAAGCTTTGGGCATGGGACCGAGCACTTCATTGCATCCCACATCTGGACGGTTTATGCTCGACGAAGATGCTGTTTTTCTGCTCACATCTGATGGTTTGAGTGATTTTGATCGGGTGGAAGAATATTGGGAAACAGAAATCTTGCCGATTTTAGTTGGGGAAGCAAGTATAGCAAATGTTGCGGATAGATTAGTCGAAATCGCTAATGCTAAAAATGGACACGATAATGTCACCGTCGCTTTAGTCCACTATCAAGTCCAGTACTGGGAACCAGAAATCACGATCAAAGTCGTCATTCCAGAGAGTTATTCTGCCAAAACTGTTGATTTAACGTCCAGATCCGTAGATCCGACACTTTTAGATCGCCCCAACCACAAAACTCAGGTGATTCCAGACACTGAGCCTGCTAAAACTCGCAGTTTACCGCTACAGTGGATAGTTCTGTTAATAGTTGTGGTAGCAGCAGGTTCTTTAGGATTGTTCGTGAAGCAACTGCGATCGCAATCATGGCAATTTCCATTTTTTTCCAATCCGACAACAACTCCAAACCCTACCATCAAAGCGACATCTGCACCGCGATCGCTTGCTAACCTTTCTCCTGGCTGGGTAATTAAAACCAACAATCAAATCTCCTTGGGAAACAACCAATCGCTTCCCCCGGGAGTTTTTTTAGAAGTTATTAACACAAAACCAAATCCCCAACCTGCTTCTGGTAATTCGGTGTCTATGCGAGTCTGTGCCAATAAAAGCACGCAAACTCCAGCTAATACTAATAACCCAGCAGTAACTTCCTCAATTCCACCAAATTCAAAACCTTTACCGTCAACAGAGAAAACAGTATTGCTGGACTTATCCCAACTGAAACGCTTTGGGGTCTTAGTTTTACAATCAGACGCACCAAATCCATGTAAAACCGTCACCGAACCGCCAGCGATTCCATCATCTGCACCTGACACTAGTCCAACTTAATCAAATACTCGATAAACTGGTAAAAACCTGGAATAATAACAGGTAACAACCAAAATAAAAAACCTACAAGGTCAAAAAGTAGAAAATTTTCATCTTGAAGAATTGTTATTTTAAATTATTTGTTTTAGCTTTTAGTTTAATGAATCCATGCCATCCCTGAATTTGGCGATCGCCCGTCTCTTAAACACTGGCACTGACAACTTCGCCATTTGGGTGGTCAAGGCTCCCTATCCTAGTGGCTACGTTTTACGTGACTGTGTATGGCCTGTTGAACTTACCCAAGTCTGGCAAGAATGGCAGCAGATGTTTGCTGGTCATAGTCGCCTAGATATTTCCCCAAATTCAACACCTCAAAAGTCTAACCCATTCTCCATAGATTGGATTTCCCCACCTTCAGGTCAAACCACTGGCCCCTACAGCAGTCGTTTGATGCAATACTTGGGAATGAATCTATGGCGCTGGGTATTCGACGAGCAAATTCTTGGTAGTCTGGAACGCAGTCGTGGTATTGCTATGGGTAAGAATACACGTTTGCGCTTTCGACTAGAAATTCGTGATCCGGATCTGATCGCTCTCCCTTGGGAAATTATGCAGCGTCAGCCTGGTCAATCCGCTATGTCTCTCTCCCCAGATTTGCTATTTAGTCGCACCAGCAGTGAAGTTGATGCTTTACCGTATTTGCGAACTGACCAGGCTCTAAGTATCCTGCTGGTTTTAGGTCATGATGAAAACCTGGAACTGGAACAAGAAGCTGCTATCTTACAGCAAACTCTTGCAGATACGTCTGTAGGTGGTAATTCCCAAAGATATGCACCTTGTATAGTGAATCAACTCATACAACCAACTCCACAGGAGTTGATTCAAAAATTAGAAACCGGAGCATACAATGTTTTCTTTTACGCTGGACATGGTTTGCCAGACCCAGACGGGGGGTTACTGTTTTTGCGACCAGACATGCCCCTGAATGGGATAGAATTGGCGCAAGTATTGACCCGTACAGGTGTGAAATTAGCGGTTTTCAACGCCTGTTGGGGCGCACAACCAGCTGCTATCAATCATCAAGCTATACCTGCGAGCAGTTTAGCAGAAGTACTGATTCGTCATGGTGTGCCTGCGGTTTTGGGGATGCGCGATGAAATCGCTGACCACGAAAGCCACAGTTTTATTCAAGCCTTTACCGAAGCTTTGCGATTACACAAACCAATTGATGAAGCGGTAGCACAGGCTAGGCAAGAGTTATTAACATTGTATAAATTTAATCAACCTGCTTGGACTTTACCTGTTCTCTACCTGCATCCAGATTTTGACGGTGAACTCATTAAAAATCTGGATGAAGGGATTACCGAACTACCAGACACAGCCATCCCTGATGTGGGTTCCGCGCTTCCAACTGCTTCTTTACGATCGCTCACCTCAAAAGGAAAAACCTGGTTACTGCCTTATGGAGTCACCCGCATCGGCCGCACGAAAGATAATGAGATTGTCATCCCGGAACCATCTGTATCCAAACGCCATGCCGAAATCTTCTGCCGCAATACTCTTACTGATGCTACACTGGTGCGAACTTATTACTTACAAGATTTTTCCACCTACGGGACAACCTGGTTTTTAGGACCCAATGGCTGGCAACAAATCCTCCGAGAGGAAGTCCCTTTGAAATCGGGAATGCAGTTAAAGTTTGGAAGTGCTAGAGGTGAAATCTGGGAGTTTATTATTGAAAACTCCTAGCAGAGCTATTGCATAAATGCATTTTGGTCTTTAGCATCAGCCTTTAAAATAATCTATTTTTAATAGATAAAAAATCAATTGTTTTTGCGGAAATCTCTTCTTGGGAATTGTAGCTGTCAATACCACCAAATAATTGTGAGGTAAGAAAAAATGGCTAATAAAAGTAACGGCTCAGACACTTACTCTTCTTTGCCGTCTCAAATAGATTTAGAGTTATTGGAAGCGTTACTGGAACCAGACGATGCTACTTATCCCTGGAATCCAGCGGATGAAGAGTCAGAAGCTTATTTTCACGAGTTAGAACAACAGTTTGGAATGCAAGATTTGCTTGAGGAAGAACTGACAACGCGATCGCAAGATTTTTACAGCCATCTAGACACACTTTGGTCTGGTATTGCTTCTGTACCAGACTACAATAGCAACCGACAACAGGCAGTAGTGCTTAATCTTCAAGAAACATTACGCACTACTTTTGCCGCCTGTATCCCCCAAGGATTGCTCAACACCATCGCTACCAAAGCTGCTGAAATTTTTGCTGCCCAGCAATCAATGGGTGAGCAACTGGTTGAGTGCGTTCAGACAGTACTACCAACTTGGGGAACAGAGGATCTTTTAGTTTTGGCTCGTCCTTTTGCTTACGCGATGCGGAGTAGCGAATCACAAAACGTGTCATCTGCGGTTAGTAATCTTAACAATAGTGAATGGACAGCTTTATCAGAAGTAGACAAAGCAAAGGTTAGTTTAGCGATCGCTTACTATGCTTTTACTCAACTCAACAAGTCTCAGTCTGAACCTTAAATAGGGAACAGGTGACAGGTGACAGGGAATAGAAAAGTAGAGAAAGCTAAATTTTTTTCATTGGGCGCTGTATTCGCGTAGCCCCCCCTTTGTACTCACTCTGTTCAGAGGCGTCTTTTGGAAAGATGTTGGTTTGTCTTACGCAGAGGCGCAAAGAAAGAGTCAAAAATCAAGATTTTTGTAAAAGGTTTAATGATCTTTATTTTTTAGGTATAGTTGTACCAGTATAAGTTTACAGTGGGCTAATTTTGAAACTAGGCCATCTATCCCAAGAGATAAATATTCAAGAATCATTAGACATTGATTATTTCTTCCTCACTCCCTCCCTCCCTCCCCTTTTATTTTGGGCCCAGAAATCGGGTAGCAAAATTTTGCGATCGCGTCGGTGACAGCGCCCGTGCCTTGAGAATTGCCGCCATCAAAAAGGCGTAAGATAACACCCCTACAACTACCAACAGCAAGGCATTAATTGATCCTGTAGCATTCCACAGGGCATGGAGAGCAGAGGCACTAAGATAACCAATAGAAAGAATTTGCCAACTTCTACTGGGTTTGAGGACAGCCAACCCGATAAAATAACCCAGGTAGCCACTATAAGCCATGTGTCCGGCTACAGAGCCTAAAATTCGCGGAATTAGCAGCTGTAAACCCGCCAGTTGACCAGCAGCGCCTGTACCCACTTGTTGCGCGACATTTAGAGTTATATCCGGTACATATTGACCCAGAGTTTCCAATAGAGTGAAACCCACAGCAGAAGCTGTTCCCAGGAGAATACCATCTAGAGGTTCCCAGACGCCTATCCGTTCCCGCCAAGGTGAAGACAACATTCTACCGATGGCAAACGCCGTTAGTACAGGCAATGCCTTAAGTAATTCCTCCATCAAGCCAGCCCCAAAAAACATCCGCACCAGCAACTCTGTAAAGCTAATAGATTCTTGGGGTAAGGGCAAGCTTCCAGGTAGGATGCGAAACACAAAGATAAATAAATCCAACAGCGGACTGAGTAAAATCAGCGTTGTACCCAATGCCGCACCCATTAGCACCCACCAAGGCTTCTGTTTACCGCAAAGTTGGTAAACAAAATAGTAGGCAGCGAAGGCGATGTAACTTGCTACGATCACTTGATTAGCTCGGGGCTGACCAACTGTAGCAAACATTAGCACTACAAAAATTACGGTCAGTATTCCCGGTATGAGGTAAGCTTTACGAGTTAAATCTTTACCAGTAGAAATAATCGGAAAAAGCTGGGTGAAGCTAACAGAATCTGGCTGCTTTAATTGCGTGTGGTTGTGGTAGTTTGTTGCCGAAGGTAATGGTGTAACTTGGTTAACTGTTGTGGCCGGGGTTTGGTAGGTAAACTCGTACTCAAAAACGTATTGTGGACCATCAGCACCTAGAGAAAAGCGATCGCCTGGGTGCAGTTCCTGACATTCATACAAGCGTTGTCCATTCAAATAAGTGCCATTAGCGCTATTTAAATCACAAAGCACCCAGCTGAATTTGCTATCTGGGGATATAGAGAGGGGACGAACCACTGCATGACGACGAGATACCATTCGATACGTCATGGCATCCAAGACAACTTGGCAGCTGGGGTCGCGTCCAATTACCATCTCTTTACTGGGGGGCAGCGAATAGCGAGATTCTGATCCAAAAGCTGCCCCATTACCAGACACTAGCCGCAGAAATGCATTATGTCTTGCGTTTTTGCCTGTCATCGAGTTAGAGTGCGTTTCTAAACTAATTCTTCTTCATATAATTTGGCAGCAGGACTAACCTTAGCCACATTAACAGCAGCATTGCTAAATCCACTATAGCTTCACTTCCTGCTAAGAAATTTAAAATTTCCGATGCAAAATTTCAAATTGTTTCACCTAATGTAAATAAGTATTCCATTTGCTGAGAGTTTGTCCTCAACCTGGCTTGCTAGGCGGATAAATCAGATTGTATCGGTGCTGTACTCTTGACATCCTAGTTGTAAATTAAACCCACGGCAATTTATCAAAAAATAGTAGTTTTCACTGCATATAGTTTCATCAAAAAACTATATGATTTTCAGTTGTCTGTTATCTGTTGTTTTTGCCACTGATAATTGACTAAGCTCCTTCGGGGCAGGGAGTAGGGAGTAGTGAAAGAAACTGCCCCGAAGATTGAATCAAAAGATTTCCCGTATCTTGCCTCAAACAGTTGTAGCCAGTTCTGGGTGTTCAATCTTAGTTCCAAGTACTGTGAGGAATTCTGCCAGCCAACGGGGATGAGCAGGCCAAGCTGGTGCTGTCACCAAGTTATCATCAACTATTGCCTGATTAACAGGGATATCGACATAAATCCCTCCAGCACTCTTGACATCTGGGCTACAAGCAGGGTAACCAGTACATCTCTTGCCTTGCAGCACATCAGCAGCTGCCAATAACTGCAAGCCGTGGCAGATGGCAGCAATCGGTTTATTCGTTTGGGCAAAGTGACGGGTGATTTCTAGCACCTGCTGATTCAGACGGATATATTCTGGTGCTCGTCCTCCGGGAATGACTAAAGCATCATAGGTTGCCACTTCTACTTCTGCAAACGTAGCATTTAAAGTGAAATTGTGACCGGGTTTTTCGCTGTAAGTCTGGTCTCCTTCAAAGTCGTGAACTGCTGTCCGCACCTTGTCGCCAGCTTTTTTGTCGGGGCAAACTGCATGGACAGTATGTCCCACCATTTGCAACGCCTGGAAAGGAATCATTACTTCATAATCTTCTACATAGTCCCCAATAAGCATCAGAAGTTTTTTTGCAGCCATATTTTTGTTACCCTCACCTATTAGTCAATAGTTAATAGTTGTCTATAAAGTAAATATTAATTTAGAGTCAGCTATGTTAGGCGTTAGCCTATGCGGTAATTTCTGATACATTACGGCACTAACTGTGCTGTAATGTATCATTTAAGCGGCAAGTTAACAAGGTGTAATTCATCTTACAGATTTGTTCTGTTAATGACTATTGACTAATTAAAGCAGATGGAATTCTGTGATCGCTTTCGGAAAGTTTTTATTTTCATGTCCTGGGCGGCTGAGTTTAATCAAGGCAAAACGCTGTAACGGCGTTAAAGCTGCCCAATGTTGCTCTGTCAGGGTTACACCTATTTCTTGAGCTTTTTCCTGGATGCTGGCTGGTACAATGGCAGAGTCTAGCCATGCAGGATGAGGCTCGATGGGCAATTTTATAGCTGCTAAACCCGTGCGTTGTAAAATTAATTGCTGGATATGCTCGCGGTAAGACTGAATTTCCGTTTCTGTAGTGCAAGGTAATTCGACTAAAGCTTGACGTTCGGCTGTAGTCATTTGATTCCAATCAGACAATTTTAGCTTGATGCCACAGGTATCTAATTTACAACGCACCTGCATGGGGATGCAGCGCAGGGAATCAACAAAGTCTGCTTCAAATTCAAAGAAATCTGCCATAAGTAAGTATTCAAAATTCGAGCATTCAAAATTAAGGGTTTTTAATCATCGATAATTTTTATATCTCAGTTACATAAATTATCAATTAAAAACAAGATTTATCTAGCGATCGCACATTAATTATTTGTCCAAAATACAGTTTAGGCTAATTTTAAGTATCAAATATACTATATTATATTGGCAGAATTTTTATTTTAACCTATATTTAAGTACATTTATGCCTGAAAACAGCTGATTACGCCTTTATTTTTAACGTCAATTTTTGGAATTACTTAGACGAATTATCAGATAACTAATTGAGAGGGCGAGAATAGCAATTCCTAAACCAATTATATCAATACCTGGAACTTTTTCTAAGTCAAGAATAATAATTTTTCTGGCAACAGCAATTAAAGATGTGACAATAACTAATTCAACTTGAAAAACGTGTTTTCGTAAATAAGCTGTGATATTTTCTAAGATTTCTAAAGCAATTAAAATATTCAAAAATAGCCCAAAAATTTTATACAATGTTGTGTTAAACTTTGCATAAGGCGCTGTAAATAACTCTTTAAAAATAAATATTCCTAAATCCCCGATCGCTACCAAAATTACAATTACCATAAAAATAGATAGAGCTTTAGAAACTAGCACTTCTATGTTTTCGATAATGTGCATGAAGTTCTCATCTTTGGTAGTTACTGAAATTTGCCTTAGTAGCTTTCTCATAATGCTGCACCCAATTCTCAAATAAAATAAAATCCCATAGATAAATCTAAAGGATTAAAAAACGAGGAGTTGCTAAAGCTTTGTAAATTTTTTATTCTTTATCCGTAGCTAAAATCGAGGCTAGTAAAACCTCTTCTTAGGAGAGATTTAACCTCTTTAGATATAGTAATTGGTAACAACCAAAATTAGATAGTCATAAAAAATGATAATAACTATTGACTATTGACTATTGACGAAATTACCTATTGCTGGTTATAAATTATCTTTTGAGCGGTACACTTAAGAGCTTACAATTGTGAGGACTGGAGTTGATAATCTTTAACTGTTACCTGCACAGAAATTGGTATCAGCTGCACTGCACAGGCTTTTAATTCTGGTTGCAGCGAATCAGGACAAGATTCGGGATGGGTGAGGGCATTAGCTTCGGCATTGTTTGCCCACAGCGAACCCCAATGCATGGGGACAAAAACTGTACCAGGCGCGATCGCTTTTGTCACCTTTGCCGGAAACTTAGCTTTACCGCGACGCGATCGCACTTCTACACACTGATTATCTACAATACCTAAGTGAGCAGCATCACGGGGATGAATTTCGATAAACGGTTCGGGATGCATTTTGCAAATTTTTTCAATCCGCCCGGTGCGTGTCTGCGTATGCCAGTGTCCATAAAGTCGCCCATTAGTTAGCACAAACGGATAATCTGGGTCTGGTGGTTCTGCCAATCCCTTTGAGTAATATGCCCCAAATCGAGCGCGTCCATCAGGGGTGTGGAAGTGCAAATCAGTGTATAACCGTTTCCCAGAGCGATTAGCAGATGCTTCTCCCCCTGCTTCCCCTACTCCTCTGCTCCCCCTGCTTTCTTCAGGATGAGGCCATTGAGTTGAACCTTCTGCTTGTAATTGCTCATGACTGATACCTGTCATATCACAGGGGCGAGTTTTAGTTAGTTTGGCAAACTCGGCATAAACTTCAGCAGAGTTAGCAAAAGCAAACTCTCTCTCAAAACCTAATCTCCGTCCAACTTCTGCAAAAATTTCCCAATCTGCTCTAGCTTCTCTTGGCGGTTGGCGAAATGCTTGACATAGAGTTACCACTCGTTCGGAGTTTGTCATCACACCAGTTTTTTCACCCCACTGAGCTGCTGGTAGTAGAACATGAGCGTAAGCAGAGGTTTCTGTAGGATAATAAGCGTCTTGGTAAATAGTAAAAGGCGATCGCAATAATGCCTTCTTCGTCCGCTCCAAATCTGGCATACTTACAGCTGGGTTGGTAGCTGCAATCCACAATAACTCTACAGCACCATTTTCTAACTCAGTAATCATGTCCCAAGCAGTCAAACCGGGATTGGGCGAAATCTGTCCTGGCTTGAGTCCCCAAAACTCCTCAACTTCTGCGCGGTGCTGAGGATTTTTCACCGTCCGATAACCCGGTAATAAATGCGCCAAACCTCCGGCTTCCCGTCCTCCCATTGCGTTTGGCTGACCAGTGAGGGAAAAAGGGCCTGCGCCAGGTTTGCCAATCTGTCCAGTCATCAGGTGCAGATTAATGATAGTTCTGACCTTAGCCGTCCCTTCTGACGATTGATTTACACCCATTGACCACAAAGACAATACTCGCTGTGATTGACCCCAATAGCGAGCTGCTGTTTCTAAATCTTCAATGCTGATTCCACATTGACGAGCTACCACTTCTGGGGGATAGTGGCGAATCACTTCCGCATATGCGGGAAAGTTGCTGGTGCAGTCGTCCATGAACATCGTATCAATGTAGTTCCAGTGCATCAACAAGTGGGCAATGCCGTTTAACAAGTCGATATCTGTACCAGGACGAATCGCTAAATGCAAATCAGCGGCTTCTGCGGTTGGTGTGCGACGGGGATCAACCACAATCATTTTGACTTTGCGGTTCTTTTTGTGATATTTCTCCAGTCGGTTAAAAACAATGGGGTGACATTCAGCTGTATTAGTACCAATTAAAAATGCACAGTCAGTTAACTCCAAGTCTTCGTAACAGCAGGGCGGGCCATCTGCACCAAAGCTTTGAATGTAGCCAGCTACAGCACTAGACATACATAAGCGAGAGTTAGCATCAAAATTATTGCTACCCAGACAGCCTTTCATGAGTTTCTGGGCTATGTAATAATCCTCAGTTTGAAACTGACCAGAACCGTACATACATAAGGCTTTTGGGCCTTGGGTAAAGCACACAGTTTGAATGCGCTGCGTGATTATATTAAAAGCTTCATCCCAACTAACCCGCCGGAACTCTTGATCCAAAGAATCTCGCACCATTGGGTAATGTAATCTATTTTTATCTAAAGATTCCGCGATTGTTGCACCTTTAACGCAAACCATTCCCTGACTGGATGGATGGGCTTTATCGCCCCGGACTCGCCAATTTGGATTTCCTTGGCTATCTCGATTAGTTGCTTTGCCATGTTGGGCTGGGGGTGAAACTTCTAAACCACAGCCAACACCACAGTAAGGACAAAGGGTTTTGGTAAATTCACTCATGGCGGTTATACTATTTTGTTATTTCGGTTGTGCAACCTCAGATGTAGCGGCAGTTTGATAAATTTGTACGTAATACAAAAACTCTTTAAAACTCTTATTCCTTTGTGACGGCAGTCGCTATAACGGGGGGAACCCCCGCAACGCGCTGCCTCTCCTTTGTGTCCTTTGCGGTTCGTTTTTTCATAAATTTTTTTAACGAACCGCCAAGACGCAGAGAGCGCAGAGAAAAGAAAAAGAGATTTTCATGAATTAAGACTTTTATAGAAGGATGAAGTCTAAAGTTTCCTATTCAGATTTAATAGTGAATTTACGACTTCATCCTTCAGTTGATTATTCTTCAGTTAAGAAAATAGAGTTTTTAGTTGCGGTTTCTGGCAGTTCACTTTCATAAGCAACGGCAAAGGAACCTTTTGGTTCTTTGAGGAAGAAGGCACACATGAAAGCGCAGACTATGGCAGCTAAACCCATTGTGTTAAATAGTGTAGATGCGTCAGTTAAACTAAAAATTGTCAGGTAAACCACGCCGCCAAAATTACCGTAAGCTCCCACATTACCGGCAATTTGTCCTGTGGCTTCCTTTTTAATTAGGGGTACAATGCTGTAGGTTGCACCGCAGCCAGCTTGGGCAAAGTAAGCGGCAAACATTGTAACTGCGATCGCTAGCGGAATTGGCCAGTTACTATTAATAAAATGTGCCATTAAATAACTAACACCAATACCAGCGCTGATAATTGTCATTGTCCATTTACGTGAGCCAAATTTATCAGAAATTAAGCCACCACTAGGACGAGAAATTAAGTTAAGGAAGGGATAGGTAGCAGCAATCATCCCAGCGACAACATGCTCTAAACCAAAGGTTTTTTCAAAAAATGCCGGGAGCATAGAAACAACTGCCAGTTCACTGCCAAAGCTTGTTATGTAAGTGAATTCGAGTAAAGCTACTTGACCAAATTGAAAGCGTTCAGATGGGGCGTAAGTTTTCTTACCAATTAAAAGTTCTCGGTTTACCTGCCAAGCTTTATAACTTTGGTAAGTAAACAATCCTGCTAATAGCAACCAAGCCAGATACATTTGGCTCAAAGTTAAGAAGTGAATGTTCTTTTGTTCTAAGCGCCAAGCTAATAAACCCAAGGCGAAAATCAAGCCAAAATTCGAGATAATCATCGCCCAGAAGCTTTTAATACTGGTCACTTCCAGAGAACCATTTTTCTGAGGTTTCTTATAGACTTTACCTGTGGGTGTATCTTGGACGCTGTTGTAATAAATTACGCCGTAAATAGCTGCAATAATCCCTGTAAGTGCGATCGCTAATCGCCAGTTAGAAGCACCACCAGCTAAAAAGCTAGTAGAAATTGCAAGTATCGGCAAGGCAAACTCTGCACCAAAAGCCCCAAAGTTGCCCCAACCCCCATAAATGCCTTGAGTAATGCCCATCTCCTTCGGCTGGAACCATTCCGCTACCATGCGGATACCGACAACAAACCCAGATCCGACAATTCCCATCAGCAAACGACTGATAACTAATTGATTAAAATCTTGCGCTAGTGCGGTCGCTAAACAAGGAACAGCCGCAAACATCAGCAAGATTGAATAGGTGATTCTGGGGCCAAAACGATCCAGAAGCATCCCAATAATTAATCGGGCAGGAATTGTCAGGGCCAGGTTACAGATGCCCAAAGTTTTGATTTGCTCTGGCGCTAAATGTAGTTCTCTGCCAATAGTTGTAGCGAAGGGGGCAAAGTTAAACCAACACACAAAGGTGAGAAAGAAAGCAAACCAAGTCTGATGTAAGATACGGTAGCGATCGCTGAATGAAAATAAGTTTTTAAGCATTTCAATCTATCTAAATTGAATAAAACACGGAGAAGAGGTAGGGGGAGCAGCACTTCTCTGCGAGACGCTGCGCGTAGCTTGCTTCCCCGTAGGGGTACGGCTACGCTCAGTGCCCGAGGAGTAGGGGGAAGTTGAGCCTTTGAGACTGAAGGTTAAGCCTTAAAGGTTGAAGGTTAAGCCTTTAAGCCTGAAAGTTAAGCCTTAAAGGTTGAAAGTTAAGCCTTTAAGCCTGAAGATTAAGCCTTAAAGGTTGAAAGTTAAGCCTTTAAGCCTGAAGGTTAAGCCTTAAAGGTTGAAGGTTGAGCCTTTAAGCTTGAAGGTTGAGCCTTTGACCTTTGACTTTTGACTTCCCCGTTCGCGTAGCGTCTCGCAGGGAAGGGGCTGACCAATACCTCCGATAAGTATTAAGAGTTACTAACTACTAAGGCTTCTTGCTTGAGTTTTGCCCCGAAGCTTTTGATTAGTAAATCTTGCAATACTGGCTGCAAGTCTTCGCATGGTATGCCTTTGGTGACGCAAGTTCCTAAATGAGCATCTTTGCCGACTTTGCCACCCATATATATGTCAACGCCTTCCAAGGTTTTGCCATTTTTGCGAATCTTAGTTCCCATCAAGCCAATATCTGCAACTTGGGGCTGTCCACAAGAATTGGGGCAACCTGTCCAGTGAATTCGTACTGGCTTGGTGAAGGTTAAATCTTCTTCTAAGGCTTTAATCATTGCCAGAGCGCGGTTTTTGGTTTCGATCAGGGCGAAGTTGCAAAATTGTGCGCCTGTACAGGAAACTAGCGATCGCGTCAACAAACCTGGCTCAATGGAAAACCTTTCCAGCAAATGCTCTGTTAAAAATGTTGCTAAACATGAGTCAGAAATGTTGGGAAGGACGATGTTTTGTTCAACGGTAAAGCGGATTTCACCACTACCGTAAACTTTTGCTAGACGGGCAATTTCAAACATGTTTTCAGCATATAGTCGCCCTACTGGAATGTGCAAGCCTACGTAATTTAATCCCGGTTGTTTTTGTTTATATACCCCGATGTGGTCGCGTTTTTCCCAGTCGATTTCATCTTTTGCTGCTGCGGGTAACAATGATTTACCCAAACGGTTTTCTACTTCTGCTCGAAACTTTTCTAAACCCCATTGATCAATTAGCCACATCAGGCGGGATTTTTGCCGATTGGCACGCGGACCATAATCACGAAAGACTTCCAAAACCGCTCTACATACAGCTACTACATCTTCGGGAAGCACCCAAGCATTTAGAGGAATTGCCGCTTCACATCGTTTGGCTGAGAAAAAGCCACCCACTAAAACGTTAAACCCGAAAATTTTTTGCTGGGAATGGACAGAGGCTAAATTTTGCTCCCCTGCTTCTTGAAATGCTGGAACAAAAGCTAAATCGTTGATTTCGGCGTGAACTGAATTGTCTCTTCCACCTGCGATCGCAATGTTAAACTTCCGTGGTAAGTTGCTAAACTCTGGGTTTCCTTCCCCTTTGTTGGTGAGCATATCTTGAACTTGCTGTACTAACTCTCGTGTGTCGTACAACTCATCTGCATCCAACCCCGCCACAGGATCGCCTGTGATATTGCGGACGTTATCCATCCCTGACTGAACGCTAGTTAAACCAACTGTGTCAAATCTATTAAAGATATCTGGTAAATCTTCAATTCTGATCCCTCGTAATTGGATATTCTGTCTGGTAGTAATATCAGCGCAGCCATCATCTCCATAGCGCTGCACCACTTGGGCTAAAACACCCATTTGACTGCTGGTGAGAATACCGTTGGGCATCCGTAACCGCATCATAAACTTGCCTGGGGTGACTGGGCGAAAAAACACACCCACCCACTTGAGTCGATGATCTCGATCAATTTCATCCATTGCTTCCCAACCAAGGGCAGCAAATTTCTCTATCTCACCCCTGACGGCGAGTCCATCTTTTTCTGCTTTGAATTTCTCAAACTTATTGAGGTTGGTGGTAGTTGCTGTGTCTGTCATGAGTCTGATCGTTACAAATTACTAAATATGGTGATAATTGCCCAACATCAACCCCTAGTTCCATCAGGTGTTGTATCTACGAAGGTTTGGGAATAAAAACTTAATATTTGCTTAGGAGCATTCCAAAGCGAAACCCCAATCCGTGATTAATTAAGGAAAACTTGTCAATATTTACATCTGGGAAATTTGTCAAGCAGCTTTAGATACTGTTCATGTAACAATTTCGATACTCATAAGTTAAAGGGAGATTTCTGTTAAAATCGTATAAATTGTTACGATTTTTTGGTAAAATTGCTGAAAAAGTATGAAAGCTATGCATTTTTTGCATCAAAGTCAGTTAATGAGCCACAAAAAGCCCTTGATGAAAAGTATTTAAAATAACTGAAGCGATTTTGGACTGCCATAGATTAATCCAAAATCCAAAATCTAAAATTGAGTAGCAGATGTTAGCTAAAACTTAGATATTATTTCAGCAGCTATGAAACGTCGTGATTTTATTAATTGGGTAGGTTTGGGTTGGATAGCGAGTTCTCTACCTGTAGCGATCGCAGCCTGTTCTTCTCAAACAACTTCAACATCTGGGGATTGGCAAACAGTAGGCACCTCGGCAGAATTAGATAAGACTGGCCAATTGCTGGCTAAAAACTCACCTGCTGGGCCTGTATTGGTAGTTGGCACATCTAAAGCTGCAAATCTGACAGCTGTTAACCCTACCTGTACTCACGCAGGTTGCACTGTAGCATGGAAAGCTGAGGTAAAAAAATTCGCCTGTCCCTGTCATGGTTCGGAATTTGGGGTTGATGGTAAAGTTCAAAAAGGCCCAGCGACAGAAGCGCTTAAAACTTACGCCGCCAAGATTGAGAGCAATTCAGTTGTAGTCAAGCCAAGTTAAACAATACAATTCAGGGTATCGTGAGTAATATCAACCAGCTTTTGGTGCAAGCCCGAACAGCATACGATGCAGCTGATTGGTCATCAGTAATTCAATATTTACAACAATTAATTTTAGAGACAGATTTTAAACATCCAGAGATAGTTAAAAATCAAGAATATCTGCTGACATTAACACTTTCAATGTTAGAGATGGGGGATTTTCAACAACGCTGGGAAATCACCAAAGTGCTGACTCACTTGGGAAAAATTGCCATCCCACCACTCATTGACATCTTAAAAGATGAAGATGCAGAAGAAGAATTACGCTGGTATGCAGCGCGGACTTTGGGTGAGTTTCAGCACCCGGAAGCGATCGCCCCCTTGGTAGAATTGTTGAAAACCGATGAGGATGAAGAACTCAAAGCGATCGCAACTACGGCACTAGGGCAAATGGGTACTGTTGCTATTACTTCACTAACTGAACTTTTATTAGATGAAGATACACGGCTTTTAGCAGTGCGATCGCTTTCCTGTATTCCGCAAACAGAAACTATCACACCGCTATTGAGTATAGTGCAAGATTCACAAGCAACAATCCGCACTGCTGCAATTGAAGCCCTCAGTAGCTTTCATGACGAACGTGTACCACCAATCTTATTAGACGCTTTGGATGATATCGCTGCTACAGTTAGGCGTGCAGCAGTTCTTGGTTTAGGTTTTCGCCCCGACTTACGCCAAGCATTAGATTTGGTAATAAGACTGCAACCCAAGCTTTACGACTTTAACCTTGAGGTTTGTTGTGCAGCCGCAATTGCCCTTTCTCGGATAGGTGGTGATGACGCTGCCAAATACTTATTTGATTTGCTGATTTCACCCCAGACACCGATAACGCTGCAATTAGAAACCATTCGCGCTTTAAATTGGGTGGGGACGCCATCCAGTTTGGAATATTTACAAACAGCATTTAACCAAATCACATCCGAGACACTTTGGCAAGAAATTGTCACAGTTTTGGGGCAAGTGCAAAAGCCGCAGTTAACTACACCAGCCGCAGAAATCTTACTGCAAATACTGCGATCGCAGCATCCAGCCGCAGAGATTGCTAACATCAAAAGTGCGATCGCCTTGTCTTTAGGACAGTTAGGCAAAATGCAAGCTATTGAACCATTGATTTCGCTGCTAACTGATCATAATGCATCGGTAAGACTACATGCGATCGCTGCATTGAAAAATTTGGATGGGGAAGCCGCCTATCAACAATTGCAGCAGTTAGCAAATAACGCCGCATTCACACCAGATTTGCAACAAAGAATAGCGATCGCTTTAGCTGAATGGTAAATTTCTTGTATTTGTATCTATTAGCGGTTAATGGGTTATCGCAGGTAAGGCACAATCAGAATAAGAAGTAATAATGCTCCCATTGTAGTGAACTATGGCAAAACCTAAAATCCTTCAAGAAGACCGTGAATATACCTTTCGCTCATATTTTGAAATGACCTATGAACCAGAAGAAATCTTAGCAGAGCTTGGTTATACTTTGGTACGCTCAAGGTTATCGCTACCAAAAACCCAAAAACTTCTAGACCGATTAGAAGAATTAAAAGACCGTATTGAACGGACGCTTCCACGGGTTAGTTTGACTAGTGAAACAGCGCGTCGAGAAACTTTGGTTGCACCAATTTTATTGGAAGTTGCTACATACTATTGTGACTGTCAGCTACGAATTGAGTACCCACTTGCGGTAAGTAAGTGGCTCAAAGGAAATCTTGATTATCTCCTCCGTGCAGACCAGAACCTTTTAGTTGTGGAAGCAAAAAATGATGATATTACGAGAGGATTTACGCAACTAGCTGTTGAATTAATTGCTTTATCCCAAATTGAAGAACAACCTTTTCAGTATGGAGCCGTTACTATTGGTGATGTCTGGCGATTTGGAAGACTTGATATTAAAGCACAACAAATTATAGCAGATATAAAAATTTATTCATTACCAGATGATTTAGAAGATTTAATGAAAGTTTTAGTCGGAATTGTTGAGCGAAACTATTGAAATTGTATCTACACTAAAAGCGAGCAAGTAGAGCCAGGATAAAAAAAGTACGAATTATTAGCACCCGAAAAACCACCCATAGCCAAAAGATTACTAAGAGGATGTTTTAAAATCTAGCGATGTGTGATGAATTGAAAATCTTATCTAAAAATTTATATATTACAGAAGAAAATAGTCGAGTCTTTTTTAGCGAAATTTACCAAAAAATTCCGTGCAAAGCGGATAATTGACGACAAAGGCAGTAAAACCTGATTTACACAAATAGAAATCTCAAGAAAAGACCTGTAGCAAACCCTACCAAACTTAAGTTAAAAATCCGTTAACTTAATGAAACCAATAAATGTAATTCAGGCTACATAAAAATGCGCCTAGAGCAGTTGCAAGCCTTTCTAGCGATCGCCCAAACCGGCAGCTTTCAACAAGCAGCGCGAACATGTGGTGTCACCCAATCGACGATTAGTCGCCAAATCCAGGCATTGGAAGCAGATTTAGGTCTAGAACTGTTTCACAGAACAAGTCATGGAAAATTGACACTTGGAGGTGAATGTTTACTACCCCGTGTCCGCAAAATTTGCCAAGAATGGCAGACAGCTACAGAAGAATTAGCTGATTTAATAGCCGGAAAGCAGCCAGAACTATGCATTGCCGCGATTCACTCTGTTTGTGGATCTTACTTACCACCAGTGTTGCAAAAATTTTGTCATGATTATCCAGATGTGCAATTGCGCGTAACTTCATTGGGAAGCGATCGCGCCCTCAAAGTCCTTAAAGATGGATTGGTGGATTTAGCAATTGTAATGAATAATCGCTTTTTAACCACTGGTAGAGAAATGGTGGTAGAAGTACTTTATGATGAACCTATAAAAGTTCTAACCGCAGCTAATCATCCACTAGCCCAATATGAATGCGTCCCTTGGTCAGAGCTAATTCGTTATCCTCAAGTGGTTTTCAAAGATGGTTATGGGATGCAGCGCTTAATACAAGATAGATTTGAGCGAATAGAAGCTAAACTCCAGGCAGCTTTAGAGGTAAATACCCTAGATGCCTTCCGGGGAGTGGTACGCCAAGGAGAACTGATCGCTTTGCTACCTCAATCAGCATTAGTGGAAGCACGCCAAGACGCTACCCTGGCGATTCGTTCCTTAGCCAGCAATAATACTAGTGGTTTAGCAGATGGTTCCAGTTTGACTCGTCGGGTAGTTATGGTAACAACTCAAGACCGACTCCAAATTCCCCCCATCAAGCACTTTTGGCAACTCGTAGGCGAAAATATTCCATTACAAATTGATCAGCAGCGATCGGCTTCTTAAGTGTAATTAGTTATTAGTCATTAATTATTAATCATTGGTCATTAGTCATTTTCACAAATGATAGTGGACAAAGGACAAAGGACAAAGGATAAATGAGCAATGTATTTAGGGAATTCCTGCAAAAAGTAGGTAGCGGAAACCACACAGCTGAGAATTTAACTCGCGCCCAAGCAGCCACTGCTACTAAAATGATGCTGCTAGGTGAAGCTACACCAGCCCAAATCGGAGCGTTTTTGATTGCTCATCGAATCAAGCGTCCTACAGGGGAAGAGTTAGCAGGAATGTTGGATGCCTATGATGAACTGGGGCCAAAACTGCAACCAATCGTCTCTGGGCGACCAGTGATCGCTTTTGGCATCCCCTATGATGGCAGAACACGCACAGCACCAATTAGTCCGGTAACAGCTTTACTACTCGCCGCAGTTGGACAACCAGTGGTGATGCACGGTGGCGCTCGCCTACCAACTAAGTACGGCTTACCCCTAATAGATATTTGGCAGGGTTTAGGAGTCGATTGGACTACCCTACCACTAGCAAAAACCCAGCAAGTATTTGAGCAAACCGGAATCGGATTTATTTATCTACCTCAGCATTTTCCCTTAACTAAAAGTATTTGGGAGTACCGCGACCAACTTGGCAAACGTCCGCCCTTGGCAACAATGGAGCTAATCTGGTGTCCTTATGCTGCGGATGCTCACGTAATTGCTGGGTTTGTTCATCCACCGACAGAAGGTATGTTTCAGATAGCTCTAGAGCTGCGGGGGGTAACGAAATTTACATTAGTGAAAGGATTGGAAGGTAGTTGCGACTTACCACGCGATCGCACTGCAATCATTAGCTTATCTTCATCCGTAGCATCCCAAGAGCTAGAACGATTGCACCTCGTACCGCGTGATTACGGCTTTACTACCAAGAACGTACCCCTTGGAACTACTGAAGAACTAGTGGCGGATATTCAGGCAGTTTTGGCAGGTAAACCAGGTGAATTGATGCAAACAGCCTTATGGAATGGCGGATTTTACCTATGGCGGAGTGGTATTTGTCCAGATATGCCAGAGGCTTTAGCTAAGGCAGAAGAATTATTAACCAATGGTGTGGTAGCAGCTAAACTCCAACAACTCAACCAGGTAGTAAATTCACTGTCAACAGCATTTGTGCCAGTGTAAACAGTTCAGTTAGAAATATGGATCTGATCACTTTAGGGTGTCAACATAACTTGTAATTAATTACAAATTACGTTAGCGTACCGATAGCGAGTCCGCGAGCGTCATTAGTAATTATTTGGTCAGCGACTCCTCTAAAATAGATTTTTGTTGCAACCAATCCTGACCCACTTGGATACTGATATCCGAGCCGAGGTTGCCAGTACTTTCCACACGCACTTCGCCAAATCCCAAAGTGCTGCGAATTGATTCGGCAGTGTCACTATCTCCTTGCTGGGCGACAATGTGAGTTACGTCTAGAGGTTCACCCCATGCCTTGGCTACATAGATGTTGCGATATCCAAATTTTTCCAAGGCTCTAATTAATGGTTGAAGGTTAGAGCGATCGCCACCTGTACTATCTTGAATTGCTACACGTAAAGAGCGTGGATCAGTTGCAGTCGCCTGCTGTTCCTGTTCTGATTCCAAACCAAAATGTTGAGCCATCAGTTTGGCAATACCATCTTTGTTGGGCAACCAATAGCTAGCATCAAACTCATTCTTCTCGCTAAAGCGACCTGGCAGCATTAACATTTGCATATTAGAGCGATTTGTTCGCACCCCAAAACCCGTAAGCGCCAATAACTCTTCAACCGTCAAGTTGGTATCAATGTGTTCTTTAACTACCTCAAGAACTTTAGGTAATTGAGCCACAGTAGCTGGGTTGAGTGCTTGATCCATCAAAGCACGCATAACCATTTGCTGCCGCTGAATCCGGCCAATATCTCCGAGTTCGTCATGGCGGAAACGCAGCAATTGCAGTGCCTTATCGCCGTTGAGATGCTGCTTACCCGCCTTCAAATTGATGTACAAATGCTGGGAATCATCTTGGTACTTCATATCTTTGGGGACGTAGACTGTTACGCCCCCTAAAGCATCGATTAGCTTGGCAACTCCCAGAACGTTAATTCGGATATAGCGATCAATTCCCGCCCCACCTAAGAGATTACTGACGGTTCTAGCAGTCAAAGCTGGGCCACCGTCAACATTGGCAGCATTAATTTTTTTCACTCCATACCCCTCTATTTCTGTGCGGGTATCTCTGGGAATGGAGAGCATGATTATTTTTTTCGTCTCTGGATCAAATTTGAGCAAGAGCATCACATCGGAAAGACCATCAAAGGAGTTTACCTGGGGCAGGTATTTGAGGTTTTTGGTTTCTTCAGGAGGGTTTTGGATATCCGGTGGGAGTACGCTCATTCCCATAATTAAGAGATTCACTGGGCGAGTTAATTGTGAAAATCGCAGCCCACCTCCAGAGATGCGATCGCCATCAAAGGCGGCCTCATCCTTTGGACTTAGCTGGGCTTGTTGCAAAGGCGTACTGGTTAAAGACACCGCCAAAAGCGCCCCTGCTGTTGCTGACACCATTGCAATACCACTCATCCCTACCCAAAACCACAGCCAACGTCCGGATTTCGAGTTCTGAGAAATTTTTTTACTGGACTTAGAGGCTTTTCCTGACTGATTTTCTTCCGCCGAACTTCTTTGAATGGTCACAGACTTCCTCACACTTACTCACTAATCAAATTCGGTAAATTTGCAGACTAAAAACATGCAGACAAATCAACCCATAATAGCTAACTCTTAATTATCAGTGCTAACTTTTTTAATGTAGTGTCAACCACAACACTTATAGCAACATTTTTCCTTCTTTTGGGCCAATCTAGAGATGTTTTACTGAAGTATGGCAATAATAAACTAGATTTGACTAGATATATAGATAAATCAACCGGATTTTTTTAGGAAATAAGTAAAAATACTGGAAAAGTATCATCCGAAAAAATTAAGATAAATACTTACCCAGGACTCGTTCTGCTAAAGTATTAAACCCTGGTAAACGCCCAGATTTGCCCTGCATCAGGCGCAAAATCAACCAGACACTTACTAAAAAGTAACCTGATGTGAGAAAGCTATTGAGGATAAATAGACGTAGCGTCAAAAAATCTGAAGTTGCTGCACCGGTAGCTAATAATAGATATCCCAACAGCCAAGTAAGCGCCAAAGTAATAGACAGACGACTAATAGCAAGTTGTTCCCGACTACCCTGGCCCCGATAGAGAGTCCACAAGGATGGAAAAAAGCCGATGATCGGAATCAAATATAAAAGCAACTGTGTTTTGGGGATTGGGGAACTCGGGGTTCCCTCTGGGGATAAGGGGTAATGGGGATTGGGGAGAAGAGGCAAAGAGGCTCTTTGCTGGATGCAAGGGGGAGAATTAAAAATTACTTCTTTCCCCTCTGCTCCCTGCTCCCTGCTCCCTGATCCCCCACTTCCCCAATCCCTATTCTGTTTCGGTTCAAAATTTTCCATGTAGGTTAGTCTAACTCCTAAATTAGAAGGATGAATAAGACTCATATAGTCAGAGATAATAAGCTGTAAAGAAAGATTTAACTTAGTTCTATCCCGCAATCAGCTCAAAATGCAGACACGCAAGCTACTCGACTGGTGGCAAACATTCACACCAATAGCGCGAATCGTAACGATCGCGTTATTCCTACCGCTGCTAGTTCTAAATGGTTGGGCACTTTCGGTATTTTTTAATTATTTCCATTCTCTCATAGTCATTTTAGTTGGAGCCTCAGTGCTAGCATTTCTGCTCAACTACCCCGTGAGCTGGATGGAGCATCAAGGTGCTAGGCGAGAGCAAGTCGCTATCCTAGTATTTCTCTTGGCTTTATCAATTTTATTGGCGTTGGGTGTTACACTTATTCCGCTGGCCCTTACCCAAGCCCAACAACTGGTGGCTCGTTTACCAGAGTTGATCGACTCTGGACGCTCTCAGTTAATGATATTAAATGAAAAAGCCGAGACTTTCGGCTTACCGATTAACCTCGATGCTCTGGTGGTGCAAATCAATGATCGCGTCAAGGGACAATTACAAGCGATCGCTGGACAAGTTTTAAATCTGGCCGTAGTTACAGTCACTAGTCTGCTAGATATTCTCTTGACGATGGTTTTGACTTTCTACCTTTTGCAGCATGGGGGTGAACTCTGGCAAAGTTTAGTAGAATGGTTACCCTCTAAATTTCGCGATCCTTTCTCCAAAACAGTCCGCCTCAGCTTCCAAAATTTCTTCATTACCCAGCTGATTTTATCTACTTGCATGGCATCAGCCCTCATTCCTACCTTTTTGTGGCTGAAAGTGCCATTTGGTCTACTATTTGGTCTAACTATTGGCCTGATGGCTCTCGTCCCCTTTGGCGGTTCTGTAGGCATCGCCCTGACTACACTATTGGTTGCGCTGCAAGATTTCTCAATGGGTGTGAGAGTGTTGATAGCAGCAGTAATCGTACAGCAAATTCTCGAAAACTTAATTGCCCCCCGAATTTTAGGTAGCTTTACTGGTTTAAATCCAGTTTGGATTTTAATTTCAGTCTTAACAGGGGCAAGAATTGGCGGACTGTTGGGTGTAATTGTGGCAGTACCTACAGCTGTTGTGATTAAGACTGCTTTAAGTGCCCTGCGTCCTGGAGGGCTAATCAGTGAGACGGAAGACATCGCCACTGGGGAAATAACTGCACCCGTTGCAGCAAACGATTCCTCGAAAGCTGATGTCAACAACACTCTGAGTATTTCTGAAGCGACATTACCCTAAAATTCAAAATTCAAAATACTCTCCAATCAGCTGCCCTTCGGGCGTCTACAAAATTCAAAATGAAGGAATTTTGAATTTTTTACTGCGGATCGAGGATTGAACCCATAAACAAAACCCTTCCCGTCTGATTATCTCTAATGGCACAGAAGAATGGACGCTCAACAATCATTCGGAATGGTTCTGGTTTTAGTCTCAAAGCTGTTGCTCTTATACCCACTGAAGTAACCGCAGCCGCTTCCGTGCCTTCTTCGTTCACTTCCACAAAAGTTTTATGCTTAACTTCGCTAATGGCAAAATTTTTACCCATGCCGGAAAAATTGGCTTTGTCGCTGAAAGCCTCCTCCATGCCTAAAGTTTTTAAGGCATCATTGAGTGTAACGTCGTAATCTGTTTTGAAACGGGGTAAACGAATAAACCCTTTTTGTTCGCTGAACTGAGTCATCCATTTTTCCCAGTTCTCAACATTCAAGTTTTGATAGAAGGCATTGAGGTTAGAGTTCTGTTTGGGCAAGAATATATAAAAACTGAATTTACCATCTTTGCCGTAAGGTAAACTAACTGCCTGAAATTGTTTGCTTTCATAATATCTATAGTCACCGTCCTGTGACATCATCGGGTGTTGTTTTGCTTTACCAGGTATGCTGTAAAAAGGGTATTGAGCAGTTTGATTTTTATCAAATTCTTTGCTCCATTTTCCTTTAAAATATATAGCATTAATCAGAAACAACACCTGACTTGGTTCAATTTTTCCAATTATCTGCTCAATTTTGCCATTAGTATTCTCTTTTACCCAGCTATTGATAATATTAGGCGCTGTGGGATCTCGAAAATTTAAATTGCTGACCTTAGCTTGATAAAAATCCTGCGTTCTCTGGAGGAAGTCTGGCCGAAAGCTAACATTTTTATTTGCCCAAAGCGAGTTAGCAATCTTCAGTTGTACTTGTGGATCTGAATTATCTAAAAGCTGCTTTAATGCTGCCTTGTAAGAAGAGTTTATTTCTTCCAGATTCATTCCCTGTAATTCTAGGGTTTTTGCGATCGCTAGTTGAGTCGTGCCGCTCGCGCCATTGTAGGTCATAGCTAGAGCGATCGCGACACTCGAAGGTGAGATAAAAACGTTCTTCTTACCATTATCACTTTTCAGAAGTTCTGAAAATAGTTTGAAGCCAAACTTATTGCTAGATTCAAGGATTTTTGTATCAGTCTTGAGTGTTTTTTTTTGCGATGGAGTTTCTGGCTGAGGTAAACTAGATTGGGCAAGGGCACTTTTATTACTATCGACTTGAGAATACCCTAATACACTAAATAGAACAACACTTGCAGCTGCCAGAGCATAACGTCTGCCTAGACTCACACCATAACGTCTTTGGATGAAATTTTCTCTCACACTACTATATTTCTGCCGAATCATCATACCACCTTACTTGCGAAAGATTCCCGATCTGTGCTCAGAGTTGACGCAGAGACTGTGTCAATGATTAACTATTGCATTTGCTCCAATAGAAAAATGGGACTGTTACAGTTTTTGTAACAGCAAGTTAGTAGCTCAGAGGAATTAAACACAACTTATTAAAGCTGCTAATTTCTAATTGAGGCGGCTATGCAGACGATTTAGAAAAAATCTCGATTTTTAGGAATTTTTATATTTATCAATAAAAGTATTGTAGATTACCTAATCACAAAATAACCACCTTTTTTGGTCTTTAAAGATAAAATCACCTTTCTCAGTTCACGAAATACCAATTTTTTTAGGGACGCACAACTATGCGCCCCAATAGGGGAGTGTTGTTTAAATAGATGAAAAAGACTGTAAGTTGACACAAATAAAAGTTGTGCGCCCCTATTTCAATTGATAGGTACACTCCACCAAGCTAAACTATAGGGTTGAGTCGCTTCATTGAGCTTTTGCCGAAACTGGACACGGATTTTGTAATTACCAGTAGCAGCAACCGGGCAGAAAATATGTTCTACACTATCGATTTGGCTGATTGAGGAGCAAACAGCACCAGCATCTGAATTTTGAGCATCAGCTTTTACTAAGTATAGGTCGAGATTATTCAAACCGCGATCGCGAAAATTTTCACCCACGTCATATTGCTGGTTTTTATTTTTATCATTGAGTTCTACCAATCGATCCCAACTTAGGGTGACAGCAACAAAACTCGCCTGCTTTAATGGTTTTGCTAACACATAGTCAACAGATGCTCCAGCATTGATTGCGTGATAATCCCAACCAATAGCCGGCACCACAGCTGATGGCTGCCATTGACCAGCACTAAATTGCTGATAAGCGCGAAATATGTTCAAATGACCCGCTCCCATTTGGGCATCTAAGGGAATCTTAGGATCTTTATAAGCATCAGAATCTAGCCAGTTTTGATTTTGTTTATCAATTAGCGTCCGGCTCATTCCTAACCGTAAGCCATCACCACTATCTTGGATTTTGTCTGCTGAATTCAGCAATACAGCTTTCATTACTTGATGATGGCGAGAATCGATGCTCCAGTGGGGTTGTTTTGTCCGCATCTGTCGGTCAGCAAATTCCTGCAACAGAGCAACACTAGCCGTAACTTGAGGCGCTGCAAAACTTGTCCCCGTGACCTTATTCAATTTGCCATCTGGATTGAGCAAGGGAATGTTATTACCAGGAGCAACTAAACTGATAGCGCGACGCCCATTAAGATCAAATTCTCTTCCAGCAAGCTTTCCACTCACTCCTTGGTTAGCACCCGCCAGATTAGCCACGTCTACTTTGTTAAAAACTCCCCCTCTGCGGGATGAAAAAGCCACGTTCACTCCGTTAAAATTATCTGTAGGAATAGGAATACCGCCCTTGCCCTGATTACCTGCGATCGCATACAAAACATCATGAACGCGACTAGACCAGTCAACACATAAAGTTAGTAAAGCATTGCCGTCTAAAGTCGCCTCTGGTCTAGGATCGCGGCTCAGAGGTTCACCAAAGCTAAAGTTAATCGCACGGACATCGCCACTATTTTGTAGCGCTATGTGCTGGGCCGATAAGCACTCTTCTGGCTGACCCATGTTTTTAGTGGAACCCACCGCAGATGAATACAGTCGCGCTCCCGGAGCAACTCCCGGCAAAGCTTTGTCTTGACTCACCATCACACCAGCAACATTGTAAGCGTGGGGGTCAACACTGGTATTTGATTTAGCTGCTCCATCGCGTAAAAATACTGCCGCTAAAGATATGGCGCGATTTTTAGACACCGCCTTATCCCAACCAAACATTCCCGGTCGGCCAATTTCCACTTGACCAATAGCAATCTTACGACCGATTAAATTATAAGGAGATTGGTGTAGCTTCAGAGCATCAATACCGTTAGTTCCCAGAGTAGATTCTAAAACTGAAGCAATTACCGGCGCACTCAGACAAGAAGCACTTAATCCCCAAATTATCCAGGTTAGTTTTTTAGTCATTTGTTCAGTTGTTAGAAGTTAGAAGTTAAGAGCGCAGCCGGAGACTTCCGAAGTTCGGGTTAGGAGATAGGAGTTGAGTTAGGAATTTTATTCTCCCCTACTCCCCATCTCTCCAAAAAAGCCGGGATCAAAGTTATGAGTCTTGCTCAATGTTTTGTTACAATGCGTACAGACGAGGACGCTTAAAACCCACTAGCCATGACCCAAAACCGATCTCAAAAGCCCATTGTAATTGCTCCATCTATCCTATCAGCCGATTTTAGTCGTCTGGGTGACGAAATTCGCGCCATAGACGCGGCTGGAGCAGATTGGATTCATGTTGATGTAATGGACGGTCGTTTTGTACCCAATATTACGATAGGTCCTCTGATTGTGGAGGCGATTCGTCCGATTACGACCAAGCCACTAGACGTCCACTTGATGATTGTGGAGCCAGAAAAGTATGTAGAGGATTTTGCTAAGGCAGGTGCTGATCATATCACCGTACACTGCGAGCATAATGCTTCCCCACACCTACACCGCACCTTGGGGCAAATTAAAGAACTTGGTAAGAAAGCTGGAGTTGTACTTAATCCTGGTAGCCCTCTAGAGCTAATTGAATACGTTCTAGATTTGTGCGATTTAATACTGATTATGAGCGTCAATCCTGGTTTTGGTGGTCAAAGTTTTATCCCTGGTGTATTACCCAAAATCCGCAAGCTGCGTCAAATGTGTGATGAACGTGGTCTTGACCCTTGGATTGAAGTGGATGGGGGACTAAAGGCAAATAATACCTGGCAAGTTTTAGAAGCAGGAGCTAATGCAGTTGTCGCCGGTTCAGCTGTATTTAAGGCTAAGGATTATGCTGATGCTATTACATCAATTCGCAACAGCAAGCGTCCTACCCCAGAATTAGCCAAGGTTTAAGTCATTTTTAGATTAACTGTACTTCAGAAAAAATAAGGTGGGTAAATTGCCCACCTTATTTTTATTTACACATAAAAAACTGGAAGCTATTCAAGTTTTGAACTTCCAGTAGTCGCTATATAAATTGAAAGTTTAGAAAGCAGAGATAATCCAGGTTGGGAGGACTAGGATTACAATAGTCGAAAGAGAAGCGTATGAGCTACTAGTTCTACCAGCCATGACAACGATTTCACCGAAACTTTTTTATTTCCGTTTCTGGTATTGGTGTTAAGCGTTTGCTTTATTAACTAAAGCAACACCAACCACAGTATAGAAAGCTTTATAAGCATTACTTACACCGTCTGCAGTCAGTGAAAGCTGTGTGAAGTTTGGATTGGGAGAAGCTACCGCTCCAAATTCTCTTTGCTCAAATTTCCTCGAAAATAAAACCACCAGTAGCAACGGTTGCATCATCGGTCTTGGTGTAGGAGTTATTTACTCCATCAAATGCTGACTACTTTTGTAATCAGTTTGATTTCTTTCATAGTCAGAACTAATCATTGATTTTATTTTTTAAAATTAACTTGCTTGCCAATCACCTCTATTTTTGTTGAAGTTGTAGTTTTTATTAGTTTACCAATCTCATCAGTATATATTTGCCATTTTGGCAGATTTTTTAAAAAAATATTAAATTAATCATTGCTATAGAAAACCTGCCATGCTAAAAATTTTAAATTAGCATAGCAGGCTCTCAATCAACTTTAGGGCAGAATCTATTGATTCCAAATAGTTTTTAATTAGATCCACAACGTTTCAAGGAAATCTCTTGAGTGCTTTCTAGTTTTAATTGCGATTTCATTGATTGATGCTCGTTAATTTACTGTGCCAATCTCTGATCTAAACTACCACCACGAATTTCTGTTTTTTGCTTTCCAACTACTTCCAGATAAGCTCGGTCTTTAATTTTGCTTAAGCAGCTTGATGAGCCATTACTATCAGATATTGAATCATTAGCATGTTTCAGCATTTTGAGATTTTCACTTTGCTGTTGATTTGTCCTACTGGCTTTAGAGTTTTCTTTTAACAATCGATTATAGGTACGATATGGAATGTAATGGAGAGGATTATAGCCAGCAAATCGCAGCATTAAAACACATGCCCAGGAATATTTTCCAGCAAGAATTGCTTCAACTACTTTGTCAAATTGTTGAGCTTTCACCGTCTTATCTATGTTACTACTAATGCTCGCAATGTCTTGATTCATCATAGTTTTTAGGTATCTGGGATGAAGTAAAGAGGAAACTATAGCTTTTGCTTGTTAGTGAGTGAAGGGTAAAAATTTACCTTTGGTCTTGTCATATCACTGGTAGGACAAAATTATCATGTGGCTTTTGGTAAATACAATTTTGTCCTCTTAAACTTTTTAAACTCCTAATTCAATAAATTTTATCTGTTTACCTGCTTGTATTTCTTACTACTGTTTAATTAAGCATTTTCCGGGAACTTTACATATTTTTTTGGGCTAGTAGAGAAAATTTATTTACCTTTGAGCGTTAACAACACTATTTGTATATATACTATTTTTTGTTATTAATGTCATTTCCTAGATTAGCAGATTTATAAGTTAAATTTACTGAATATATTTCGATATACACTTGCGGATTGTGCAACTTTTAATTTTGTCCTTCTTTGCTAATTAATGAGGGGTCTGACCCCCTACACAATATAAATTTAAACCCTTTATTATTGTCGAGTCACTAGAAAATATTACCATTAACCAGAAAGTAAAACAACTTATAAAAATAGTAATATATAGAGAATGAAAAATTTTAATTAGCTAGAGATATTGAAAATTTTTAAATATTTTCAATGAGATTATAATTTAATTTATTACCCTTGAATCTATTGATTTATAAAGATTACAGCTTTAGCTTGTCTAAATGAAATCGCTGTAAACTGCTCATGAATATTTCATGAGCATGATCTAGGAATCACAAATAGCCTATTTTGGAAAAAGAATTAATGTTTAATTATCATCAAATAAGTTAATAAAAACACCTGTAATGGAATGTTTTCAACAATTTAGCAGGCTAAACCTGTAGAACTTTAAATAATTTTCTAATAGAGTGAAAGTTAATTAACAGAGAATAGTGCTAAGTTAATTCAGTAATAATTTGTATGTGTATTAACATATAACAGATTTATATAAATGAGATTACAAATGCAGTTGCAGTTGGGCTAAGTTGTAATAAAAACTACCAATTGCGATGAGTCATGGATAAGTGCCTTGCTTAACGAGGATACCTCGGTCTAAAACAAGGATATAGTTGACATGATGAAGGTGATACAAGCTTGATTAATCTGGGTTAAGTTCTGTTGAAATTGGCGTTCCGACTCGATATCGAGGGCGCTAGTTGCTTCATCCCAAATCATGAAGCCGATCGCAAAGATGTTCAGGGTAAAGAAGCTTTTTAAACTCATTAGTTGGTCGATAATGACCTGAGTAGATAGGAGAGTCGCCAACCTAAAAACTTCTACCAGTAATGAAGTAAGAATAATTTGTCTAAGTAATTTTTGGTAATGCCACAATGTTTGCCAATAGCAACCTAAGAAGAGTTTCTCACCTTTGGGGGCATTAAAGTTTTCCGTGGGGTATAAAAGTAGGACATATCCTGTCCAGCTAGCTTCATCTGGACGCAAAAGCCAGTCCTTGCCTATGGCTGGATCACTAATCAATATGCGATCGCCTTTAACTCGCCAGACAACTATATAATCAATTCCTTGCCAATGAGCTACCCACAGGTTATAATATGAGTCCAGCTTACTAAGATTCGCCCTCACTAATAGCACTTCATATCCCAAAGCTTGGGCTGCTTCTGCTAAAGCCTGGAGAGATCCACCTCTACGACTTACCCATGCTAAGTTACGTAAATTGTAGTGGCTTAAGCGTATGTCCCAGTATTGGCTAATCATTGCCAAATACGCAGCGCGACAATCTGATGAACTTTGCTGTTGTAGTATAAAAGGATAGGCACGCCATAGCCTAGTTTTTGATTGTGAACGTAGTCTGGGAAATATTAGCAAGATTTATGACTAAAGCTAGTAATATTTGCATTTTTTGAAACAGTAGTCTTGAATTCTCAATCCTTCAACTATTACGATTACTGAAATTTTCCTTCGCTTCCGGAAACACTCGGAAAATAAAATCACAAATCTAGACTCTGCTTTCTCAGATGAAGATGGGCTAAATTTGCCAACCCACACACCATATGTGGAATATGACCGTTAGTAGGGGTAGCTGTGCACCCCTACGTGTAGATTGCATTAAAACGAGAAGCGCTTTGATAGCCAATCAATTAATAACTAAGTAAATTCCCCAAATCGCCATTGCCCGTAAGTAAGTGCTAGCGCGGAAAGTACCAGCTGCGGTGATAGCTTCAGGCGTGCGAAATTGCAGACCATTGTCATAAATTTGCTGCACTACAGCTTGCGTCAACCGAAACGCTTCATCTTTCATTCCCATTTGCACAAGAAAAGCCGCCAGCCCAAAGTTTATCCCCGTCCAGACTTCCAGGGGATGAGTAGCTTTGGGGTTTTCTGGTGAACCGTCAGGACGAACACCATTAGCAGCACCAAATTCACCATTGCAGAATTTCAAAAAGCACGCATCATAAACAGTTTTTAGGGCACAGAGGGCGCGATCGCTCGGTACAATATCAGGTAAGTCCAGCAGACGAGCATAAAACTGTCCGCATAATTGATCTGCCATTACCACATCAGAACCACTTTCACTATCAAGTTTGTAATATTGCCCATTCCAGAGTTTTTCTTGGTAAATAGGAAGAGATTGTTCCAACCAAGCTTCATAGATGGATTTTTGCACCTCTGTGTTCTCTGTGCCTCTGCGGTTCGTTAACAAAACATCACTGATTGCGATCGCAGCCTCTAGCGCCGCCAACCACAACCCACCACAATAGGCGCTGACACCCTGTAACCGCCAATCATCAAAAGTTTGGTCAGGCGCACCAGAATTTTCCGGAATCCCATCGCCATCAAGGTCAAAAGTTTTCAGGTAGTCGAGGGTTTGAACGATCGCATTCCAGCAATCTGCTAAAAATTCTACATCGTCAGCACCCGTGAGCAAAAAATCGCGGTATACTTGCAAGACAAAATCGCTACCCAAATCTTTCCACAAATTGCAGTCTTGATAGCTGGTGTAATTGGTTTTCTCCCAAACATGTTCATTCGGTGCGCCTAAATCGTGGGGTGTTGCACCTAGAACTTTACGAACGGCGATCGGACTTTCTGCTTTAATTGTCATGTAATAGCCAATTATTCGGGGTGTATCATCACCTTCAGGAATCGCCCTTGCAAATGCCCTGATCACCGATTTTTCTAGTTCTGGAAACAACATCAGCAGGGCAAAAGAACCATACAGCCGCACATCTAGACTTTCATACCAACGGTAATCTAAGCACTCTAGCACTGCAAACTGACCGATGGGGTCAAGTTCCGATGCTGCACTCCAGAGAGTACCACCACTGGTGAGGTCATAAAGCTCATTAAATAGAGCCATTTTAAACCAGTTGGGTAAATCTTCCCGGTCGAGAATCGGTTTTTGCCAAATTTGAATTTGCGATCGCCAGCTTTGATATTCTTGTAGCGCAGTAGATGCGATTGCCCAAGCATTATTTCCACTTTTATCAAAAAAGTCTGTGTATCTGCGATAATAGTTGACTCCAGCGGCAAATTCTGTAATGGGCAAATCCCAAGCGAGGACAAAGGGGATTTCGAGAGTTTCCCCTGGTTGGAGAGTGAAACGAAGTGCGATCGCAGCCCCTAATTGTTCACCTTCTGCTACTGGAGTTGTATCTAGATAATTGGGCAAAGAACCATCTTTAGCAAAGCTTTGCCACACCTGATCACCCGTACCATCAGGATTCCAGTGAGTGTGGTGAAATACTTCCACCTGGGGATGCTTCAGCGTCGCAATACACCAACTTCCATCGCCTTCCTTCAAAGGTTGATCACTACCAACCCGACCTAAAAGACAGCCAAACTGTTGTGTATTTTCAACTATCTGGTTGTAGTTTCCTTGACTTGCGCCCCAGCGCGGTTGGTATTCGTAAACCGGACTCCCATCATCGCGCACCCGCACTTGGGGAGATTTGAGGGCATTTGTAAACCAGCCCACCATATTTTGCCAGGTGAGCATGATGCTAAGAGTAATCGGTGCATCTGTAGGGTTGTGAGCATTCCAGAGGAATATTGCCACAGGGTAGCTAGTTTCTTGGTAATTACCTGCCCATATTGGGGAAAAATGCTCACATGTCAACTGTGCTTGAAAGATATTTTCATACACAAACCAGCTACGTGGGTAGAGCGCGTGATAATTGCCCGTCCCTTCTGTGGCGGTAAGTGTCGGATACCATTGCCAAGCCTTGAGAGTGCCATCTTCGGGCGCTTGCGTAGATAAAGCGTAGGCTTGGGAAGATGTGCCATTGGATTCAAACACACTGAATTGACAAGCGGGAACATTTTTGAAGGTATGCTCACCACCGTCGATGTGCCACAGGTTAAAGTTTCCTCGTGAAGAACGGCCGATGCAACCTGCACCAAAGCCACCTAAAGGCATACCATGCCAAGGGCCATCATCGATATTACTTGCGTAGCGGACGGTATAAGGTTTGTCCCAGCCTAAACCGATGGGACGGCTCCAAGTGCAAGAGGGAATTTCTGGAGAGAGTTGATTTGTCATCGCCTAATGTTACAGCGTGCAGTTACGTCAATGAAGACTAGCGCGATGTGCGATTTTTCTCAAGGGGCACGGCATTGCCGTGCCCCTACGTCGTGTTGTTGAAGCTTTGAACTTGGTAATTTTGTTGTATATGTGGGCACTCTAAAATTAAGCAACCTACCGGAGACTAATTTCTATGTCCACAGCCCCAATTAGTGCAACACTAGCGCAATCAGAGAGAGATGCTGTGTTGCAAGCGATCGCCACAATTAAAGAAAAGCTACCATTTTTGATTGATTTAAGTAACGAGGAGCGGAAAGCTTTACCCAAAATGGGAGATAAAAGCCGCGCTTTTGTAAGCAAAGCATTAGAGGTGGCGACACAGAACCCAGAGTTTTTACCGCGATCGTTTGACCTTAATGAGATGCGGAAAGACGTACAATTATTTGAAGCTTTGTATCCAGTATTGCTGTCTTTGTCACAATTACAAGAGTTGCTGGATGATACTTCGCTAGCAGTGGGTAGTGAAGCTTATGCAGCCGCCTTGCAGGTGTATAACTATGCCAAAGCTAGTGGACAAGGCGCTGGTTTAGATGGAGTAGTTGAGGAAATGGGGCAAAGGTTCGCCCGTAAATCACGGAAATCCAAGCCTCAAGCAGCAGCGTTGTAGAAAATAACTCGCTAATTGCACTTCAAAGGTGCAACATTGCAGATCAGAACTCGGATGTTGGAGTAAATTGCTCGACGTTCCGAGTTCTGAACTCCAAGCTTCAACCTCAGAACATAAAATTTCGAGATGAGAACACGAAACTTGAAGCTCTGAACAGCAACGTCCGAGATCCAAAGGTGAATGATAGTGAGTGGAGGGCGATCGCTCACCCTTTGAACTCGGAAGTTCGTGTTCTATGAGTGAATGATGATGAATCGAAGGCGATCGCTTCTGTAATAATTAGGCTAGCCGACATTATAAAGATGTCCCAAATCATCAGCTTCGTTGTCATCCCGCAGGGGAATTAAATTCCTCTGCTAATAGCTAAAGTCCTCTTCAGAAGATTAAGGAAAGATTTCAGTCCACTTGAGTGGACTTGCGCTATGAGCCTGGAAATTTATTTCCGGGCGGGATATGAATAAGCACGATAATCCAACTATTGCGCTTCTGGGTTGAGTCCAATACAGACCTAACCCCCAGCCCCTTCCCTACAAGGGAAGGGGAGTAAATTCAAAGCCTCTCTCCTTTTAGGAGAGAGGTTTGGAGAGAGGTCAAAGTGTATTGCATACAAACGAAAAGCCCTATATTGCTATTTATTGCTTCTTCTCAGGAAACTTATACTTAACCTCGATTTCAAAATTACTTTCCGCCGAACCTTCAGTTAAAAACGGAATGCCAGTTTTTCCACCCAGCTTGATGCCAAACTTAACTGTTACCTCCTCAGCGTCAGGTAAATTCTTGAATGCACCAACAGCTAACTTGGCATAATTACGAATTCTGCCCTGAAATTCTTGAATATTTAGCGTGGGTAAACCATCACGGTATCCCGGTTCCTCTTCCTCTGGAACTTCAGAAGCGGTATTTGATTCTATGTAGATTTCGTACTCTTGATCGTCTTCTTTGATAATTAAACGTTGCACTTCTGACATAATAGCCTCAGTTACTCTTGAAGTTATTCTTAGTAAGATTAGGCCAAAACGGATGCCAGGTTAGATTATATGGCTAGATATGCATTGGTATTGGGAATTGCTAAATATGACAATTTCACCAACCTACCAAAGGCTGTCAATGATGCTGAATACATCGCCCAACTGCTGCGCGAACAAGGTAGATTCGATGTTCAGCCTTTACCTGGCAAGTTAATCGAGAGTGAGAATCGCTGGCAAATCACACCTGATAAAAAGTTAACTGGTAAAGAACTCGGACAAGCACTGAGAATATTTTTGTTAGAAAAAGCCAAAGGTGCGGAGGCATTAATTTATTTTGCCGGACATGGATTTGAAGCACCCAGCCTGACAGGTGAAGCCAAAGGGTATTTGGCAACATCGGATTGTAACAAAGATGGACAAAATGCGATCGCCTTTGATGACCTCAACACTTTAATCAGTAAATCTCAACTCAGCAGCTTAGTGGTATTGCTGGACTGCTGCTATGCTGGGTCTTTTCTGGAAAGAAGTTTTATCAACTCTGGTTTCTCTATTTTCAACAGCAAACAAGACTACTGCTTAATTACAGCCTCTCGTGCCTTTGAAAGAGCGCGGGAAGATGCCGAAGGTGGGATTTTCACCAAAGCTATTCTCAAAGGACTTGCTGAAGATAAAGCTGATGAAGCTACCGGGGAAATTAATGTCAACGACTTAATGAGCTTTGTATCGCGGGAACTCAAGGGAAGTGGACAAGAAGCAATTTACATGGGTGGCGGTAGGTCAATTCCTTTGGTTTGGTATCCACCGAAGAATCCGGTAGCGGTTGGGGTGGTGAGTGAAGAATCTCCCTATCGGGGATTACAAGCTTTTGACAAAGAACACGCCAAGTTCTTTTTTGGTCGGCAAAAAGTAGTTAGCTTAATTCAACAAAAACTCACTCAAGCTAACTTTATTCCCATCATTGGCGCTTCGGGGAGTGGTAAATCTTCTGTAGTGCGGGCAGGTTTGATTCCAGTGTTAGAAAAAAATGGTTGGCGAATCTTAGAACCAATTTTGCCTGGAGTTCAACCTTTAGCAGAGTTAAAACGAGCCTTTACCCAGTTATTTGAACGCACGGAAATTAGGGAAATCTCCGCTTTCATTGACACAGAAGGTTTATCTCCAGTAATTTCTAGGCTGACTGGTTCTGAGCGTTACTTGTTGGTGGTAGATCAATTTGAAGAAATTTTTACCCTTGGTTCTCAGGAAGAAGAAAGACAGCGATTTATTGAGTTGTTAACCCAAGTTTCTCAAGGGCGGTTAGCAATTATCACCACGATGCGAGCGGATTTTCTGGAATACTGTTTAAACTATAAATCGCTGACGCAACTAATTCAGGAACAGGCTGTGTATATGCCGCCATTACTAGGGGCAGAATTAGAAGAAGCGATTGAATCCCCAGCCAACTTACAAGGTTATCAGTTACAAAGAGGTTTACTCGGAACGATCCGGCAAGAAGTAGTGGGGCAAGAGAAAGGCTGCTTACCATTATTACAGTTTGCCCTGACTGAACTTTGGGAACAGCGCGATAAACCAACTCAACAGTTAACAATTGCTAAGTTTAACGAACTAGGTGGAGTCATTGGGGCGTTGAACCGTCATGCAGAAAATTTGTATGCAAGTTTCACCAAACAGCAGCAACCTTGGGTAAAGCGAATTTTCTTAAAATTGGTGCGTACTGGTGCAGAAAGTAAGGATACCCGACAGCGACAACCAAAACAGGAATTGTTAAGTCTTGCTGGTGAAAACCCAGATGAGCAGCAAGTGATAAATCAAGTTATAGAAAAGCTGATCCAAGGACGCTTAATAGTAACTGACACAGAAGCCAGAGAAGAAGTTTGGATTGATTTAGCCCATGAAGCCTTAATTGATGGTTGGCAGAGGTTGCGAGAATGGCGACAACAAGACCGAGACTTGCGGCAGTTGAGTGATAGATTAGCAGATGCTTTGCAAGAATGGTTGCACAAGGAAGAAGATGAAAAATACCTCATGCCAAGAGGATTGTTAGCAGAGGTGCAAAAAAATTGGGAAAAGTTAAAGCCTGATTTATCATCTCAAGCCAAGGACTTTTATCAACTCAGTGTTGCTTATGAACAGCACCAGATTGCCACATTAGAAAAGGCACTTACTGAATCACGATTGCGAGAGAAAGCCGCAAGAGTACTAAATTTACTAACAGTAAAACCGCTAGATAGTCTATTGCTAGCTATTCAATCAATGGGTGAAAATCGAGAACAAATGCCTGACAAGGTTCTCAACCCAGTTCTGACTTGCTTGCATAGAGTGATTGAAATAGTCAGAGTACCAATTCCTCTCGAAGGACATAAAAAATCTGTAACTTCAGTAGCTTTTAGCCCAGATGGCAAGATGATCGCTAGTGGCAGTTTAGATAGCAAAGTACGGCTATGGAATATACAGGGTAACTCTATAAGTAACTCTTTTTGCGGACACAAGGATTCTGTATGGTCAGTAGCTTTTAGCCCAGATGGCAAGATGATTGCTAGTGGTAGCTATGATGAGACAGTACGTTTGTGGAACTTGCAAGGCAAGCCCATTGGACAACCCTTCATAGGACATAAGGATGCTGTGTGGTCAGTAGCTTTCAGCCTAGATGGACAGATGATTGTTAGTGCCAGTAGCGACAGAACAGTAAGGTTGTGGAACTTGCACGGTGAACCGATTGGTCAACCCCTCCAGGGACATGAGGATAATGTTGGTGCAGTAGCCTTTAGTCCAGATGGCAAGATGATTGTCAGTGGTAGTAACGACAAAACAGTAAGGTTGTGGAACTTGCATGGTGAACCGATTGGTCAACCCTTTCAGGGGCATGAGGATAATGTTGTTGCAGTAGCCTTTAGTCCAGATGGCAAGATGATTGTCAGTGGTAGTAACGACAAAACATTGCGGTTGTGGAATTTAGAGAACATCTTGTCGTGGGAAATCCAGGGACACCCCATTGGTCAACCATTTTGGGGTCACGAGGATACTGTCTACTCGGTAGCTTTTAGCCCAGATGGGCAGCAGATTGTTAGTAGCAGTAATGACAACACGATCCGATTGTGGAACCTCCAAGGACAGCTGAACAGCGAAGCTTTGAGGGGGCAAAACAATTCAATTTTCAAAGAAAATAGTTTTTGGTCGGTAGCCTTTAGCCCAGATGGGCAGCAGATTGTTAGTAGCAGTAATGACAACAAAGTACTGTTGTGGGACATCAAAAGCTACTCTGTTGGTCAACCCTTCCGGGGACATCAGAAGTGTGTAACCTCTGTTGCCGTTAGTCCTAACGGGCAAATGATAGTTACTGCTAGTGACGACAGCACAGTAAGATTATGGGACATCCAAGGAAACCCTATTGGTGATTCATTTTTTGGACATGAACATTATGTTTTGACAGTTGCCTTTAGTCCTAACGGACAGATTATTGCCAGTAGTGGTTGGGATGGCACAGTACGGTTATGGAATCTCCAAGGTAACTTAATTGCTCCACCTTTCCAGGGAGATGTAAACTCTGTTGGTGCAGTTGCCTTTAGCCTAGATGGAAAGATGATTGTCACTGGCAATAATAATGGAACAATAAGGTTATGGGACTTAGAAGGCAATCCCATTGCTCAACCTTTCCGAGGTCATGAATGTCTAGTTAATTCAGTAGCTTTTAGCCCAGATGGACAAATGATTGTCAGTGGTAGTTGGGACAATACAGTACGATTGTGGGACTTGCAAGGCAACCTTATCGGTCAACCTTTACAAGGTCATGAAAATTATGTTAATTCAGTAGCTTTTAGCCCAGATGGACAAATGATTGTCAGTGGTAGTTGGGACAATACAGTACGATTGTGGGACTTGCAAGGCAACCCTATCTGTCAACCTTTCCAAGGTCATGAGGATTATGTTAATTCAGTAGCTTTTAGCCCAGATGGACAGATGATTGTTAGTGGTAGCAGAGACAATACAGTACGCTTATGGGATATTGAGGGTCGCCTCATTGGCCAACCTTTGCGAGGACATACAAATTGTGTTCGTGCAGTCACCTTTAGCCCAGATGGACAGACAATTATTAGTGGTAGCCATGACAATACAGTACGATTATGGCGAGTTGGTTGGCGTATCTGTCTGGAAGTTTGCTGTAACCGCCTCCGCTATCATCCCATCTTCACCAATCCGCAAACAGAGGAAGCAAAAGCTGCTTGCGAAGTCTGCCGTAAATATGTTTGGAGTAAAGAAGAAGATAAAAGCGGGGATTAATCAGAAGAAAATAGGAGAAATAAACCTCTAATCTTCAATGTTGAGGCTCAGAACTCTAGTTTTCAGCTTCCGAACTCGGAACTTCGACCTTTTTACTCGGAACTTTGACCTTTTTACTCGGAACTTTGACCTTTTTACTCGAAACTCCGACCTTTTTACTCAGAACTCCGACCTTTTTACTCAGAGCTCCGACCTTTCAACTCGGAAGTTCGACCTCTGAACTGCAACAACCGAGATCCAAGGGTGAATGATGATGATTAAAAGGCAAATACTTACCTTACTATCCCATTTTCACAAACCTGCAAACTAAAGCTACCACAAATATCTTGCGTAAGTCCTGCATAATATCTATTAATGTCAACTTAAGAAGGTTTTGCCCAAATTTGTTAGGTGCAAGCGTCAATCTCAAGGGTGACGCTGACGCCTGGTTTTGACTAATCCAAACAGCTTTTGCTGTTCCAGCGATGTAATGTTGTACTGCGTTTGAATAGGAAGCGCTATATTGCTACTTTCTTTAGTTGCAAATGCGTAGGCGTAGCCCGCACTTCTCTACGAGACGCTCTTGCTAGCTTGCTTCCCCGTAGGGGTACGACATAGTTCGACTGCGCTCACCAGCCGCTCAGTGACCATCGTAGACATCGCTTTGAAGTAATATCTTAAACTTCCGGTTCGACTCCCAAGGCTCTTAACTGGGCTGCTAATTGTTCTGCACGCTGGCGTTCTTGTTCTGCACGCTGGCGTTCTTGTTCTGCACGCTCTTGAGCAGCATTTTTCTCTTGCTGTACTTTTGCTGCTAACTCCGAACCCCACAACAATAACTCTCCATTTTCATTCCACCAACGCAACCAATAACCTGTGCGATTTTCTCGCCCTCCCTGCCAGATACCTAGAAACAGGTTCATTTCAGCAATCCAGTAACGGTTATTTACGTCTGCGGACTCTAGTTGATAATGTCCTGAATCATCCAACCGATAAACTTCTAAAACTCCGCCGTCTGGTTCAAAAATGGCATAGTTTGGTACTTGTAAAATCTGCTCATAATAAAACCATTTTCCAGGAGGATAGGTTGGTTTAATAGAATACTCACTACCTTCAGTGTCTGAGAGAAATTCCATCACAATTACAGGAATATCACCCTGAAGTTTAGGAGTATAACTGCGATTAACCTCCTTTCTTGACACCCGAATTGAGGGCACATATCCCCAATCTGGTGCTTTGACTACAAATTGGCGATTCAAGGTGGCACAAATACCATAGTTAGTCATGGTTAAGGCGTTGACTGGCAATCTTCCAGCTAGTTCTAAGCTTTCTGTTAAAGCCGCGGCCAAGGCTGGCTGATTAATGTTATCCACTGGCTCGTCGTCTAAAACAAAATCATCAGGTAACTTTTCCCAAGTAACTTCATAGGTGGCTGTATTGGCTAGCATAATCAGAATATCTCAATTACAACTTCAATTTCTAATAGCTTGATTAAAAAATTGCACATGGCGTTACTCCTGAGCAAGCAATCGCACTTCTTCCACTGACAATCCCAAAGCTTGGGCAATCTGTTCGATGCTCAAATCCATTTGTAATAATCGGGGTATGGCATCTCTTCTGGCTTGTTCTGCAAGTTCCGCCCGTTGTCGTTCTTGCTCGGCTCGTTGTCGTTCTTGCTCGGCTCGTTGTCGTTCTTGCTCGGCGTTACGAGAAATTTCTGTGTAAGTTAAAAACCGTTCTCCATCGGGACGATATAGCTGCAAACCCACTGGTAATGGAGCAAAGCGAATTTTTAACCGAGGACTCACCCAATCTTCCATTAGGGGGATGACATCTAAACCGTCTTCACCACGCAACCATGCACGCAAATTATTCCGATCAGGATCGTAAATGTAGTATTCTTCTACCCCATAGCGATCATAGAAAAGTAATTTCTTGTCCATTTCAGTTTGGGTGTTGCTGGGAGAAAGAATTTCAAACACTACTTGTGGTGCAACTCCCTCCTCTTTCCATTGTTGGTAGCACAGGCGATCGCCTTTTGGTCTACCCAATACCACCATCACATCTGGGGCGTTAACAATTTTGTTGCGTCCCTCTAGCGGATACCAAAATAAATCCCCAGCGACAAATACATTTGGATCGTCAGCAAATAGCCACTCTATGTTCTGCTTAATTTCTACAATCCAGCCAAACTGTATGGTATTATTTGCCACTGGTTGTCCATCACTATCGGGGTAGATGACCTCTGGCTGGGTAGGCGGTTGGATTTGCAATACCATAGCTTCACCCTCAGAAGGATTTAAATCGGGATGCTTCCAAATTAGCAGACTCTTAAGGATGTCTGCGGGATGAATCTGGAGGAAGAACTAACTAAAACAGTACGATTGTTCTACTATAAACTGATTAAAGATAGTATTATTAAGGACTGTTTCATAGGAAACTCCCTCTTCGCCGCCCAATATGTCAGACAAACAGCTAGCAGCATCCTTGAACGGACATCTTCCCTACCCCAGCCAGAACAGCCAGAATACCATTCGGATTCGGGGTGCTAGGCAGCATAATCTGAAAAATATTGACTTGGAATTGCCACGCGATCGCCTGATTGTCTTCACTGGCGTTTCTGGTTCTGGTAAGTCTTCCCTGGCGTTTGATACAATTTTCGCTGAAGGGCAACGTCGCTACGTGGAATCCCTCAGCGCCTACGCACGGCAATTTTTAGGACAACTGGATAAGCCGGATGTGGAAGCGATTGAAGGCTTAAGTCCAGCAATTTCCATTGACCAAAAGTCAACCTCTCATAACCCCCGTTCCACTGTGGGTACGGTGACAGAGATTTACGACTATTTGCGGCTATTGTTTGGTCGGGCTGGTGAACCCCATTGTCCGATATGCGATCGCTGTATTGCACCCCAGACAATCGATGAGATGTGCGATCGGATTATGGAATTACCAGACCGCACCCGCTTTCAAATCCTTGCACCTGTTGTCCGGGGAAAAAAAGGCACACACCGTAAGCTTTTGTCAAGTCTGGCTTCTCAAGGTTTTGTCCGCGTGCGGATCGATGGCGAGATCCGCGAACTGTCAGATTCGATTGAATTGGATAAAAATTTTACCCACACCATCGAAGTGGTAATTGACCGCTTGGTGAAAAAGGCTGGTATTCAAGAGCGTTTGGTTGATTCCCTGTCTACATGTCTCAAGCAATCGGGTGGTATTGCGGCGATTCTTGTGAGTTTACTTGGTGACGATGGACAAGAAAAAGAAGAAGAATTAGTATTTTCGGAAAATTTTGCTTGTCCAGAACATGGCGCGGTAATGGAGGAACTATCGCCGCGATTATTCTCCTTTAACTCACCTTATGGTGCTTGTCCGCACTGTCATGGAATCGGGACTTTAAGAAGATTTGCGCCAGACTTGATCATACCTGACCCAGAAGCGCCAGTTTATGCGGCGATCGCACCTTGGTCAGAAAAAGATAATTCTTATTATCTGGAATTACTCTATAGTGTGGGACAGATTTATGGGTTTGAGTTACAGACAAATTGGAGCAAGCTGACAGAAGAACAGCAGCAAACTATTTTGTATGGAGAGAAAAATGAACGAACCGCAGAGGCTCAGAGGAAGCAGAGTTTTAAAGGTGCTATTCCAATTTTGCAACGGCAGTATGAGGGTGGTTCGGAATTAGTTAAGCAAAAATTAGAGCAGTTTTTAATTGATCAGCCGTGTGAAGTTTGTCAGGGAAAACGGTTAAAACCGGAAGCCTTGGCGGTGAAGTTGGGACAATATGGAATTTTAGAATTAACTGGCGTATCGATTCGGGATTGTCGAGAGAGAATTGAGCAATTCAAGTTGAGCGATCGCCAGTTGCAAATTGCTGATTTAGTCCTGAGAGAAATCAAAGCTAGATTGCAATTTTTGTTAGATGTAGGTTTAGATTACCTTACCCTTGATCGTCCCGCCATGACCCTTTCTGGTGGGGAAGCCCAACGAATTCGTCTAGCAACACAAATTGGTTCTGGTTTAACAGGAGTTCTCTACGTTTTAGATGAACCGAGTATTGGTTTGCATCAACGAGATAATGGCAGGTTGCTCAAAACCTTAACGAAATTGCGTGATTTAGGTAATACATTAATTGTTGTTGAACATGATGAAGAAACAATTCGTGCAGCTAACTACATAGTTGATATTGGCCCTGGTGCAGGAATTCACGGCGGAAATATTATCGCCCAAGGTGATTTTCAGGCGTTATTAGCAGCAGAAGATTCCTTGACGGGTGCTTATTTATCAGGAAGACGGGTAATTACCACACCAGCAGAACGCCGAGAAGGAAATGGGCGCAGTTTGGGAATTCAAAATGCCCATCGCAACAATTTAAGAAATATAGATGTAGAAATTCCATTAGGTAAACTTGTCTCTATTACTGGTGTGTCTGGTTCTGGCAAATCTACCCTGATTAACGAATTACTGTATCCATCTCTGCAACATCATTTAACTAAGAAAGTTCCCTTACCGAGACATTTGGATAAAATTCAGGGATTGAATGCGATTGATAAAGCGATCGTTATCGACCAATCACCTATTGGACGCACACCACGTTCTAACCCTGCAACTTACACAGGAATTTTCGATGCAATTCGGGATGTGTTTTCCCAAACAGTAGAAGCCAAAGCTAGGGGCTACAAACCTGGACAATTTTCTTTTAACGTTAAAGGTGGACGTTGCGAAGCTTGTAGCGGACAGGGTGTGAATGTTATTGAAATGAACTTTCTCCCAGATGTTTACGTGCAATGCGAAATTTGTAAAGGTGCAAGATACAACCGTGAAACATTGCAGGTAAAGTACAAGGATAAGTCTATTTCTGATGTTTTGAGAATGACAGTTGAGGAAAGTTTAGACTTTTTTCAAAATATTCCCAAAGCGATCGCGCGTTTGCAAACTTTATTTGATGTCGGGTTGGGTTATGTCCAACTAGGACAACCTGCGACTACCTTATCTGGTGGTGAAGCACAACGGGTGAAATTGGCAACAGAACTATCTCGACGCGCCACAGGTAAGACACTTTATTTAATCGATGAACCGACAACAGGGTTATCTTTTTACGATGTCCATAAATTATTGGATGTGTTGCAAAGATTGGTAGATAAAGGTAATTCAATTTTAGTAATTGAACACAACTTAGATGTAATTCGTTGTTCTGACTGGGTGATAGATTTGGGACCAGAAGGTGGCGACAAAGGGGGAGAATTGATTGCTGTGGGGACACCGGAGGAAGTTGCAAAAAATCCCAGGTCTTATACTGGACAATATTTGCAGCAGGTTTTGAAACAGTATCCGGCGATGAAATCTTAGTCTTTTCCAAGTAGGGTGCATTAGATACAGGTCATATTTAGGTTAAAAAAGCGGAGAAGGTTGTAGCAAACGTATTATGAAACTTCCTAACCGTGAATGCGCTATCGTTGAAATGGATAAAATCGTGGGTTACTGTCTCAACCCAGAACATCCAGAGGGAAAACACAAAGCTCGTGTATTTAAATCTGCACTAGACTTAAATTTAGATGATGCAAAAGAATTACAAGCGATCCTTTTACAAGCTGTAGCAAATTATGATGCTATCCTTGGTAAAAAAAATTCATACGGTCAAAAATATATCATTGATTTTCCCCTAAATCGTTCAGATAAACAAGCAATTATTCAAAGCGTTTGGATAGTGCGTAATAATGAAGGCTTCCCCCGCCTAGTCACCTGTTATGTAATCTAAGCAATGAGGTAATACCAATGAAATTATTAGATGTGGTTGCTCTAACTGAAGACTTAGCAGAATTGGGATTGCATCGCGGTCAAGTAGGAACGATTGTAGAAGAATATGAACCTGGAGTTTTTGAAGTAGAATTTAGCGACTTAACAGGAAAAGCTTATGCCGTAGAAACTTTAAATGCTAGCAAGCTAATGGCTTTATATCATCAACCAATTGGTGGAAAAACATTATTGGTTTAACTACCCTCCTAACGGTACTTTTGAGGTCGGCTCAACACCCACAACATATCTGGTTCTAGAGAGGGCGGGATTATAGCGATATAGCTAATTATCTACAGTAAAACCCTCAGAGTGCTTATAACACCAAAGGTTTTCTTAGTTCATAAAAAATATATTCAGTACACTAATAATAGTATTGGATAAAAAAGCTACTGTTATAGAGAGATGAACCGACAACAGGGTTATCTTTTTACGATGTCCATAAGTTATTGGATGTGTTGCAAAGATTGGTGGATAAAGGCAATTCAATTTTAGTAATTGAACACAACTTAGATGTAATTCGTTGTTCTGACTGGGTGATAGATTTGGGGCCAGAAGGTGGCGACAAAGGGGGAGAATTGATTGCTGTGGGGACACCGGAGGAAGTTGCAAAAAATTCCAAGTCTTATACTGGACAATATTTGCAACAGGTTTTGAAACAGTATCCGACGCTGAAGAAGTAGTAGGGCGGTGAGGTGTGTTATTGAAAATTAAAGTATCTCATGTAGATTATTGAAAACTTTACTTTGGGCTTCACTTTAATAAATGTGTAATTAATTGTATTATCAATGTAGTGCAATATAATTGAAACTGCCCACAAGTAATTATTGTTACAAATGAACACTAGTACTTCAATATATGATAGCTTTATCAGCCTTGATAATCTCAAACTTGCTTGGGAGCGTGTTCGCTACTTTGATCGCTCTGATTCACGAGACTGGATTGGCCTAAAAGTATTTGCTGCCAATCGTGACCACAACCTTGAACTACTCAGACAAACTTTGACGGGGAGAACTTTTGAAGCTTCATACCCAGAAATTAAGTATCTTCCCAAGGCATCTCAGACTTTGCGTCCAATGGCAATACTGGCAGTTAGCGATCGTGTTGTCTATCAAGCCATAGCTAATGTTGTGGCTGAAAAGGCTAGACCAATTTTGTCTACAGCAGCTAATCGACAGTCTTTTGCTAATGTTTTGTCTGCTCCAGTACAGAAACCTATGTTTATGCCCTGGAAAATACAGTATCGCCTTTTCCAAAAAAAGTTTCAAACTCTGTATGAAGAAGGTAATGTTTGGTTAGCAGAAACAGACATGGCCGCTTTTTACGAGACGATAGACCAAACCATGTTGATCAAGTATCTGCGTGAACAACAGCTAGTTGATGACCTAACAGCGGAACATCTCCGCACATACTTACCTATCTGGGCTTCAGTTAAAGGAGGAGAAACAATCAATCGTGGACTCCCACAAGGGTGCTTGGCATCAGATTTCTTCGCAAATCTTTTCCTGTATGGATTTGACAGGGAACTTTCTGTCCAAGAGTACCACTATATTCGATATGTAGATGACATTAGGTTACTTGCCAGAACTAGAGAAGCAGTTCAGCAAGGACTTATCAGAATTGACAGAACCTTAAAAACTTTAGGACTCCTTATACAAACTACTAAAACCACAGTACGTCAAATTAGCAATTTTGCCGAAGAAGCGGATCGAATGGCATCTAAACTATCAGAAGTAGATCGCAGATTTCGTGAGCTAAATGAGATACCAGACACAACATTACCTGATTCTTTAGCAGAACCATCATTACATGACGTTGCTCTTTTAGGTGAGGATTGTGAAATAGGCAATCGCAGCCTAGATTTATTAATAGCTACTTCGGGATTACAAGAAGATTTACTTGAGTTGTTTTGGCAATCAAAAAAGTCTATTGATGCTGGTGGAAATAATCCGTTTGCTGAACGTCATTTAAAGTTCTGTCTGTATCGTTTAGATCCGAATCCTGCAATTGTAACTGCAATACTACCATACTTGCTCGATAAACCTTGGCTTACCCAGTCGTTACATCAATATTTAAGAAAATGCGAACTTGATAAAGATGCTCTTGAGTTTCTTGATAAAAATATTATTGCTATACATAGTGTATATGACAGCACTGTAACATTTGCAATTGAAACTTTGATGCGCCAGAATTTTTCACTTCGTTATCATCATGGTTTATTTAGAAAATGGCTAACTGATAATAAGCGGGACTGGCCCTTACTTTGTGCTGCTGTAATGGCGTTAGGAGATAACCAAGAGAACATGAGTGTTTTGCTCAACGTAATTTCATCTTCTTCATATAGTCCATCAGTAAGACGTACAGCAATTATTCAAGCCTTACGACTGGCAATTGATGAGCATGAAGCTCTATGCATTCTCAAACAGAGCATTTATGACAAGTCACCAATTGTGATTGATACTTTGCTATACCAGCTATACGTTGAACATGGTCTAACAATAAAGAAATTGGGTCTTGATGAAACCCAGCAACTCAGTGAATACTTGAGAAACTCTGCCAGAGGGTATGATAATTCGTTGCCTCATCTTCAACCATGCTACATACGGTACATTTTTACAAGATTTTACAGAGTCAACTTTTCTCAGTCAGTAGACTTTCATGCTTTACTAGGTTTGGCATATCAACGTGCAACTGATTTTCTATGGCAATCAGATAAATCATACCTTTCTAACGCTTCGAGATATGCGTCTCAGTTAGATTTGTTCCATGAAGAATTACTCTATCCCATACTTGTAGAGAAACTAAAGTTGAAACCCAGTAGGGAAGATGTTGCAAAAATGTCTTTACCAAGCAGAATGCAACACATTCATAGTCAAGAACAAAAACTTAGGATATTTGCTAGTGGGTTACTCAAGTGTCATGATTTGAGATCATCAAGTATAGAAGCTCATACTCGGTTAGATAAAATTTTAGATCCAACAAACCCAGTTAGCTGGCATGAGCGCGATGCTCTCAAAAAGCAACTATGTGGTGCTTATCAAGAATTGGTAGATTGGCTGTTGCAAAATAAGTAATGATATTTGTGTATCATATCAATTATCTACAATACCGCTAGTTTAATATCTTTAAAATAATTTTCTAGCGGTATAAGACTAACTAATAACTTATTCTAAAATAAACAAACTTGTATTAACATAAAAAAACTTTCCCAAAGCCTCAGCTTGTTCTTTCGTGATTTCTAACTCGCCATCAATGATTTTAGTAACAATCTCGCTCGAACCAAGAATTTCTACCAAATCAGCTTGTTCCAAACTCCTAGCTTCCATCAAATGTTTGAGTCTTGAACGAGGTGTTGAAACATTAAGCTGATAATGTTTTTCTTCAAAATCCTCAATCAGTTTTACCAATAATTCCAACAAAGCATCCTCTTCAGGAGTCAGATGGGAACGAGAAAGCAGTTCTTCAACAGTTTCTAAAAACCTCTCGTTTTCCTCTTCTGTCTTGACAATCCGAGGTTGATGTTGAGACAGCAATTGGCTGTAAATGTCTGAGTTAAAAGTAAGGGTCATTTTTCCAGTAGTCTTTGTCATATTCGGCATGAGTTAAGACATATTTTATATAGATGACCTGCTTTTCATAATTAATACTAGCAATTAAGCGGTATTTATTACCTTTGATGTTGAAAACTATAAACTCGCCTACTGCTTCGGCTTTAGGATAAATAGTTTGAACTTCTAACAAATTACCCCAGTCTGCTTTACTAGCAGTTATGTACCAGTCATCAAGTGCTTCACAGCAATCAGCGTGTTTTTGGCAGAATTGTCGTAGCTTTTTCCGACTGATGACGTGCATTAATTTCTGATTTCGGCGTTTCTCAGCTTGTTCTGGATAAATTTTTAACTCACCATGTATCTAAATTAGCTCTCTCCTCCTTTTTGCCAAAACTGCTTTAAAATTTCCCCTGGTTTACGATCCCATGTGTCGATATGCTCGTATATCAAATTATCTTGGTTGAGTTTATACGTTGAATAGCCATTAAAAAGCAAACCAGCTTTCCAGGGAACGCGTAACACTCCCCGCACTGTCCACTTTGCTAAAATCGTGTCTTCGGCTGACTGATAAACCTCATGCACATCAAAAGAAATTTGGGTAAAAAATAGCCGAGCGTGAAATCGTAAAGTCCAAAATATAATCCGATAGTTAAATTTGTATTTGAATGTATTTACCGGATCTTTAAAGTAGATATCCTGTGTATAGATGTCATAGGAGATATCTTTTTGAAAAAGTGTTGGTAAATCCTGTTTTAGAGTCTTAATTACCCGTTCCACTGGCAATTTAAATTCCATGCGCCTTTTCCCTTAAAAAATCTTTTTTAACAACCTTTCCACCCCTTGCCAAATAGAAGATGTCCTCTTGTTACTCACATCAGCCGCACTCAAATCTGACAGAGTAGGAAATGATGCAGACTTAGCATAAGACCCATTTCGCAAAACTTTAGCTAGGGTATTGTTATTCTCTCGCAAACCTTCGTAAAAAAAGAATACCTCTCCTTGAATACCAAGTTGGCGATTGTATTCAATTGCCTGCACCAGATATTCTGGACTAATACAATAAGAGCCAAGCTTCATCAAAATTCCCGGTGCTAACTTCAGCAACGTCGTATCTGTGAACTGCTGGTTTACCAGTTTATCAGCGATCGCAGGGTAACTCCTAAAGTCACGACGATAAATCTGCGGGTGAATCAGATCAACTATTCCCCGCTTCAGCCATGCGGGCGAGTCTTGCAGATATTCCTGGAATGCCCAATCATAAATATTAGGTGCGATCGCTACTAGCAAGTTAGAATTCACCGCTTTCACCTCCCGGTAGAGACGCGCCAAGAACTCAGTGAGAATATCTGCCCGCCACTGTAACCATTGCCTATCCTTGGGGTTCTGTGGCGGATTGCGATTAAATTCTTGACGATAGCGGGTGAGAGTTTCCTCGTCATAGCCACCTTCACAGGGGAATGCAGGGAAGCGATCGTCACCTTGGACGCCATCCACATCGTAATTTTTCACAACCTCCAGCACCAAGTTCAACAAGAATTCCTGCACCTGGGGGTCTAGTGCATTCAACCACTCAAAGCCATTTTTCTTCAGTAAGTTGCCCTTACAATCACGGGCAGCCCATTCCGGTTTTTTCTGTAGAAGTACACCACCATTCAAATTGTAGGAACTGGCAAAACCGTATTCAAACCAAGGAATGACTTTCAACCCAACTCGCCGCGCCTCAACTACCACTTCTTCTAAAGGGTCGCGGCCTAGAGACATCGGGTCAATTTCAACTCCAAATGTCTGCTGCATTGTTTGACTAGGATATAAAGTTACTGCCTTGTTCCAAACAACGGGGAATACCACATTAAATCCTGTCTCGGCAAGGAAATCCATCGCCTCAGCAATGCGTTGTTTTGACCTGAGAACTTTACTATCAGTAGTGGTCAGCCAGATACCACGTGTTTCTATTATTGCCATTTCTATAAATTGAAATTCTCGGCGCTGCACTATCTAAACATTGATTAGCCGACGATACCGCGCCTGTATTATTGTGTAAATCCCATAGGCAACCAAACCTAGTACACATCGGCAAAAATAAACTACCCATTCCAAATCGCTCAAAGCCGCGAAATTCGAGCTTTTTGACTTTTGACTCTTGAACGCCAGTTGCTTCTCCTAAAGGAGACGCTGCGCGAACAAGTCGGCAGAGCCGCCCAACGCACTGGCTCCTTTTGACTTCCGCGCAGCGGTACTAGTGCCACAATACCCAAAAGCCATGCTTGTCCCAATGATAGCACTGGGCTTTATTTACCGAAGTGAAATTAGTGGAGTGCCGTAACTTAAGAGTTCATTCTTTAGGTAGTCGTAGGTCAATGGCAAAACTTGTTTAAATTAATAAATCTTCAAAATAAACAGCAGTTAGTAAATATAGTTAATGACTGTAATCGAGTTCCAAAATTTACCTAATCCACAGCAGTGTCAAAAAACTATACTGCCCAACTTAGGACTAGTTTGCATCACTTCTGACAAACAAGTGCGCTTTCGGACAATGACGCGCACACGTTACTTAAAACTTTCCCTTAGTGAACGTGAAAGCGCCCTGAGTGAACTGTATCAGCATAACTTACAACGCTTGCATGACGCCCTCTCGTTTTGTCAGCAGAATCAAATTCAGCTGTATCGGATGTCTTCTAATTTATTTCCTCTAAGTGACTTAGAAGACGAAATCGGTGCAAATATATTAGAGGCAATGAGCGCTGATTTAGCAACAATCGGTCAACGAGCAAATGCATTGAGTATAAGAATCGTGTTGCATCCAGATCAATTTGTAGTGTTGAGTTCTGATTCTTCCTCAGTGGTACAAGCAAGTATCAATAATCTAGCAGGACATTCCCGCACACTTGACTTACTGGGCTTATCGCGATCGCCTTGGTCATTGATGAATATTCATGGTGGCAAATCTCAACGTGCTGAACAACTAGTAAAAGTAATTTCCTCACTACCAGAAAATATCAAAAGCCGCTTGACTCTAGAAAATGATGAATATGCCTATAGCGCCAATGAAATTTTAGCAGTATGTCAGCAAAGTGGCGTGCCGATGGTATTTGATGCCCATCACCATATTTGTCACGAAAATTTAGATAGCTACGATCATCCGAGTGTAGCATCCATGTTTTATGCAGCGCAAGAAACTTGGACAAATCCAGATTGGCAATTAGTCCATATTTCCAATGGTGAACAAGCTTTCAATGATAGAAAACACAGCGACTTGATTACCGATATGCCCAACGTCTACCACCAAGCACCGTGGATCGAAGTCGAAGCCAAACAAAAAGAAAAAGCGATCGCATATTTGCGCTCTTGGTGGCTGATGAAAAATAATTGTATCTAAATTAACGCGAAACTTTTTAGCTGACGAAAGTCTGTAGGGGCTATCCATGCAACACTATAAATGTAATGCGTAAGGTTTCATAGGGTTTGTTACTGTACATCACTATCGTAATACTGTCTTTCAATAGATGTGAGTTTGCTCAAAATAATATTACACTTATTAAGTGCAGTATGATTATTTAGTACTTGATAATGTTAATATTTGATTAATTATGTCTTTAATAGAAAGTTATTGGAAACACGATTATATAACTACTAATGGGGTGAAACTACACTACGTTACTCAAGGTGAAGGCCCCTTAATATTGATGTTGCATGGTTTTCCTGAGTTTTGGTACTCTTGGCGGCATCAAATACCAGAATTTGCCCAAGATTTTAAAGTCGTCGCCCTTGACTTGCGTGGCTACAACGATAGTGATAAACCAAATGAGCAATCAGCTTATGTAATGGATGAATTTATCCAAGATGTTGAAGGAGTAATTAAAGGATTAGGATACCAAAAATGTGTATTAGTTGGACATGATTGGGGTGGTGCGATCGCTTGGAATTTTGTCTATGCTCACCCCGAAATGGTAGAACAATTAATTATCCTTAACCTGCCTCATCCTGCCAAATTTGCCCAAGGCTTACGTACTCCCCAACAGTTGCTACGTAGTTACTACATGTTTATCTTTCAACTACCGTGGTTACCAGAATTATTTTTACAATCTTCAAATTACCAAGCAATTGAAACAGTTTTTAAAGGTACAGCAGTTAACAAAAGGGCTTTCACTAAAGCGGATATTGACGCTTATAAAGATGCTGCTGCAAAACGCGGTGCCCTCACAGCAATGTTGAACTACTACCGCAATATTTTTCAACAGAGAATGCTAAATCCAAATAGGGGCATTTTAAAAGTGCCAACACTGATGATTTGGGGAGAAAATGATACTGCACTCGGCAAGGAACTAACCTACGACACCGCAACCTATGTTAGGGACTTTCAAATCAAGTATATTCCCAATTGTGGTCATTGGGTGCAGCAAGAACAACCTGAATTGGTTAATCAGTATATGCGAGAATTTTTGAGGACTTAAGCTAATAGTATTTGCTAAAAAGTATAAATACTTATCAAAATAGCCAAATTATGGCGAGTAGTGCAAGCTTTTAAAAAGATTTAACAGTGATTTAACACTGGCAGTTTTTTAGGGTTTATCGAGTAAAAATCGCCAAAAATCAGAATCAATGGCATTTGTAATCTCACTTTTATCCCTGTTTCATATCACAACCAACTTGTAAAGGCATAGATTGACCTCAGAAAGTTTAGTGAGATAATAGAGTTGTGAGGGACAGAACGGACGCAACTTGATTATTAAAGGGGGAAAATTATGAAACTCCAGCTATTAGCGGCCATGGCCTTAGCAACTCCCCTATTTTTCGCTAGCTCGGTTAGAGCCGAGAATCCGCAGGACTTACAAAAACTGCTTTCAACTGGGGAATGTGTCCAGTGTAATCTATCGGGAGCTAACCTCAGTGGCGCTCATTTAATTGGTGCTGACTTGAGAGGCTCAAAGCTGCAAGGAGCTAACCTTGTAGGGGCTAACCTCGAAGGTGCTGACTTAACTGGTGCAAACTTAGCAGGTGCTAACTTAACATCAGCTTACGTAACCAATGTGAATTTGAAGCAAACCAATCTCAACGGAGTAAATTTTACTCGCGCGACGATTCACGATTCTAATGTGTATAAAGCATCAATGAATGATCTCAATCTCACTGATGCCGAAATATTTAACACTGGAATCGGGATTGGTGGAGAAGATGCCGAGATTCCCGATTGGAAATAGGCCCAACTGAGTAGGCAGGTTAAAATAAACAGAACATAGGTTTTTGCGGGTTTTAAATCAGAGAAACTGGTTTTTTGCCAGCATTATCCTTAAAATCTGCCTATACAAAAATAAAAATATTAACCCTTCTGCCTTGTAATCACTTTATTATGACGAAAGCAGAGGGGTTTCTTATTAGGATTGAGCCGATATCCACGCAAAAATGATCCTCCCTAACCCTCCTTAAAAAGAGGGAACTAGAGCAAGCCTTTTTAACGCCTTGTGATTACCAACATCTTTATAAAGTGGTTGTGTAATCAAATCAGCAGCCTAACACATATCCTGTAATCTCAACCAACCCCGCCATAAGGTCTACCAGGTTGGCAAACCATGTCTAGCTAAAGATTGTTTGCAAAGATTTGATGCCAGTAGAGACGTTGCAATGCAACGTCCCTACAGAGGTGTTGTTTAGTTTACAGCAGCACTGACTAAACCATTGTGCCTAAGCAAAGCGATCGTACTTGGTTCACGACCTCGGAAAGTTTTAAACACCTCCATTGGATGCTGACCACCACCGAGTGCCAGCACCGTATCCCGATAACGCTGACCTGTAGCTTTTATAGCTTCTTCATCTTCTAGCCCAGCTTCTTCAAAAGCGGCAAAAGCATCAGCACTCAGTACCTCAGCCCACTTATAGCTGTAGTAGCCTGCTGCATAACCACCCTCAAAAATATGTCCAAAAGCACATAAAATTGAATCTTCTGGAAGTGGTGGTAAAACCATAGTAGTCTTAGCTATGCGATGACGCACATCTGACGGAGTTTCATTATTACCAGGGCGATAGCGGTAGTGTAATTCTAAATCAAGACTGCTCAGGTGGATCTGCCGCAACATGGCAGTACCACTCATATAATTACGCGCCGCTAGCAGCTTTTGATAGTAATGCTCCGGTAGGGCTTCACCAGTTTCGTAATGCTTCGCCATTCCAAACAAAGTGGGTCGCTCATAACACCAGTTTTCCATAAACTGACTAGGTAGTTCCACTGCATCCCACTCTACGTTATTGATGCCTGCGGCTCCGGGATAGTCAACCTTAGTGAGCAGATGGTGCAATCCATGACCAAACTCGTGGAACAAAGTCTCTACTTCATAGAAAGTCATCAAACTAGGTTTACCATCTACGGGAGGACTTTGATTACACACCAAATAAGCTACAGGTAAGCGGATGGCAGTGACACCATTTTCAGTGATTTTGCCCCGATTGATGCACACATCCATCCAAGCACCACCGCGTTTCTCTGCTGGACGGCTGTAGGGGTCTAAGTAGAAGTAGGCTATGGGAGAACCAGTTTCATCAGCAATTTGGAAATAACGGACATCCTCATGCCATACTGGCGCTTGACCATCGGCACAGGTGACAGTGACGCCAAACAGCCGCTTGACTAGTCCAAATAAGCCGTCTAACACTTGGGGAAGGGGGAAGTAGGGACGCAATTCTTCAGCGGTAAAGGCAAATTTTACTTCTCGTTGGCGTTCTGCCCAAAAGCTGATATCCCAGTGTTTTAAATCCGTAGCTTCTGCTGCTCCCTGTGCCGCTGCAAAAGCTTTGAGTTCTGCCAAGTCTTTGACAGCAGCATCATAACTAGCGCGGCGTAGTTCTTCTAACAGGGCGTTGACTGCCTCAACATTGGGAGCCATTTTACTAGCTAGGCTTAATTGAGCAAAACTTTTAAAGCCTAGTATATCTGCAAGTTCTTGGCGCAACTTCAAAATGCGCTCAATTAAGGGGTTGTTATCTAAATCGCCACCAGAAGCGCGGGTGATATAAGCTTTGTAAAGCTTTTGGCGCAAATCTCGACGGGTGCTGTGCTGCATGAAAGGGCCGTAGCTGGGGAAGTCTAAAGTAATCCGCCAGGGGCCATTTTCAAGTGTGGCGTTGCTTTCGCCAGCTGCACGAGCACCTTGGGCTGCTAAACTCACTAAGCTTGGTGGTAAACCGTCAATTTCCGCTTGTGTTGTTAGGGTTAGGCTGAAGGCTTTAGTGGCATCAAGTACGTGGTTAGAGAATTTGGTAGAAAGTTCTGCTAATTCCATCTGTATGGCGTTGAAACGCTCTCTTGCCTCTCCTTCTAAGCCAACACCAGAAAGTTCAGCATCTCGAATCGCGGCTTCTACAATGCGCTGTTGAGCTAATTCTAAAGTTGCCCAACTATCACTAGTACGGAGTGCCTTAAAAGCATTATAGATGGGTTGGCTTTGACCAAGCTTGTTGATAAACTGTACGACTAGTGGCTGTACTATTTCATGAGCTTCGCGCAGTTCGGGGCTATTTTTAACACCCATTAAATGATTCACCACCCCCCAACTCCAGGTAAGCTGTTCAGTTAGCTTTTCTAAGGGTTCTACTAAACCACTCCAAGTAGGCTCTACATTAGTCTCTAAGGTGGCAAGCTGTTGGTCAAGTTCTGCCAGCAACTGATTGAAGGCTGGTACTACTCGTTCTGGTTTAATCTCTGCAAAGGGAGGTAAACCAACGCCTTGAAGTAGGGGATTGTCGGAAATAATAGTACTTGCACTCATGGTTTTGTGTGAACTGCGGATGAATAAAAATCATTATTGATTTTTATTTATATATCTTCTAATGTAGCGATCGTTGTGCTAAATAGTCTTGTCATTCTGGCAATATAGCAAAAAAAACGAGAGTTACTCAGAAAATTATCTTGATACAACTATTTTGTTTGGTTTGTGAACGATACCTGACAGGCAACAGTTCCAGAAATATCAACGAAAGTCTCTGAGATAATATAATCATGCACTCATCCTCTCAATCAGGTGGCTAATTATGACTAGCCTCTTACCCAGTTCTCAACCAACAGAAGTTTTTTACCCAAGCTCGGATGGTGAACCTTTGGTAGAAAGTTATGTTCACTTATATGATGCTCTACTGGCAACTTTAGAGTATTGAGGCAATATTTGCTGGGTAGGCAAGCAACGGTTTTGAGTAACCAGTTTCTCTACTATGCTCAGGGTTTTCCAAAGTTACGCGTAGCTCTAGATGTAATGGTGATTTTTAATGTTGCTCCCGGAGGTAAAGATAATTACAAGATATGGGGAGAGGGACAAGTACCTGTAGTAATCTTTGAAATGACCTCGGAGGGCACTAAAAACCAGGACACGGGTTTCAAGAAGACGCTGTATGAGCAGTTAGGGGTACTGGAATACTGGTTATTTGACTCCAAGCGAGAGTGGATTAAGCAGCAATTGCAAGGGTATCGGCTGCTGCGAGGCGAGGTGTATGAGCCAATTACAGATAGTCGATGTGAACCTTTGCAGCTGCGCTTGCAAATAGAGGGACAATTGATTGGTTTTTATCGAGAAGACACTGGGGAAAAGTTGCTGATTCCAGAGGAGTTGGCAGAGGCGCTGAAACAGGAAAGATTTACCAAGGAACAAGCCCAGTGGCAGGTGGAAAGGTTGAAGGAACACTTACGTAGAGGCGTTGGCGCAGCCTCTCGTAGAGAAGCGGCTTGTCGTTAGACATCGCTTGGTGTTGACCCTGATACTATCTAGCCATACATTTACCATCGCTCTTAGCGGGTGCTTCGCATGATCGCAGAGTCCATTCACCTACCTCAACCTGACCAAAGGCGATCGCTAAAAAAGATCATAACGTATTATGTCAAACAGGTAGCTCATCCGCCAGCATGGGCGTTACCCTGAAAGCACAGTTTCAGCCCAAGAATCCCACGCTTTCGAGGCGTGAGAGTGTCCAATTAACTTAGCGTGATCAACCGTCTTTGCCGAACCGAGAAGGGAGGCTCTATTTTTATGATTTTATTTGGCAACTCATCTTTTTACTCGTAAAATCGAAGACAAGATCAAGGTCAGTAGAAAAGAGTCCCTAAATTAATGAATACGTTAATCAGTCAGGGTGGAAGAGCTATCACTAAATTTCAGATGATAGACCGGATAAATGATATCGTTTGGCAGGCTCACCAAGGTAGCGTTGCTGCGATTATTCAGCTATTGAACGAAAAGCTAGCCAAGTCTGGTGTCAGAACTAGAGCCATTTTTTCTGATGGTGTCTTACAACTTCTGTGCGAGGCGGCTAGGGTAGAGCAACTTGAGCAATCTCCCCTTGTAGAACAAATCCAGCAAATTCTTGAGTCCATCGCCCCGCGTCACATTCGCCGAGTCAATATCAACAGTCGAATTGTTCGCGAACAACAATTACTTTGGTTAAAGGAAATAGATAGCGATCGCGAAAACCAATTGCTTTGGTCACAGGAAATTACATTAATTCAGCCCAATATTCTAAAGCAACTAATTAAAGATTTCACAGAAGCTCAAGCTGAACTAGGAAAACCAAATTTCCCTAAAGCTCCAGTTTCTCGTCCTTTAGTACTTATTAACAAAGAAAAACACGAAAATAAACCGAAAAAAAAGATATTAGCAGCGGCTGGTTTATGCTCACTTTTGTTGCTTGGTTGGGTTGTTTATGCTCAGTTAGGTAATAAACTAAAAAACCTAATGCAACTAGAAACTTCCAAATCTTTAACTACAGAAAATATTAACGATAATAAAGCCCAGACACCATCCCGTGCTCCTAACAATAGCCTTTCTGAGCCATCTGATGAGCCATTTGCAATATCTGTGCGAATTGCCAACCAAGCTTCTGCATCTGGTAAAACAGCCACAACCTCAACTCAGTGGTTAGAGATTGCTGCTAAGTGGCAACGGGCTTCAGATTTAATGGGTACGGTGCCACAAAACCACAGCCGTTATCAGGAAGCTAAAATTCGGACTCAACTATATAAGAAATACAGTGAGGCGGCACAGAAAGAAGCCGATAAGAGTAAATCTTAGTTTTTTCTTATTGGAAGACTTTGAATACTGATTAGTATTTTAGCAGTAGTGAATGGATTATTTATTTTATTTACTTCTCGCATTTCACCTAAGCAGGTAAAACGAATTTCAATATGTCGCCGCTTCGATTTTAGCTGACGCTTTTGTTGGAGCGGAGCAAATTCCCTACTGGGTAATATTAATTGTGCCGCAGAATAGGTGCGAAATTGAACTCCTGGCATCTTATTTTGTTGCTGGATCACCAGTTCTTTAACGCTATTTGCAAGTCCCTTAACTTAGATATAGCCGCTATCGATTGGATGAGAACACCAAAATCCTTGCTGTCAAATCATTTCAGTAAAGTTTTTGTATCTCACTCAACTGCACAGCGCTATATTGCACCAGGATCAAAAACTGCCATAGCTTTCTAACCTATGGCTGATAACTTGCATTTCTCTAAAAAGGACTTAAACCCTTTGATAGCATTGATTTCAGTCCACTTAAGTCCACTAAGGCTATCAGCCAAGAAATAAATTTCTTGGCTGGAGATTGAGCAGGTGCAAGAATAAGTTAACTCAGCAGTTCTCCTGTTTCTTGCAGGGAGTGCAAGCGGCGGTAAATACCCTCGTGACGCAAGAGTTCATCGTGGCTACCCACTTCTACAATCTTTCCTTGCTCCAGAACCACAATTTTATCTGCTTCTCGCACTGTGCTTAGACGATGGGCAATCACGATGGTGGTACAAGTGCCCTGAATCGCTCGCATTGCTAGCTGAATCGAACGCTCAGACTCATAATCTAAGCTAGACGTGGCTTCGTCAAAAACTAGGACGTCTGGTTCCACTAGCAACGCCCTGGCAATTCCCAAGCGTTGTCTTTGTCCTCCAGATAACCTGACACCTCTTTCTCCCACGACGGTGTAATAACCTTGGGGTAAATGCTGCACGACTTCATCCACTCTGGCAATTTTACAGGCTTCCTGAACCTGCTCCAAGCTGGCATCTGGTCTACCGTAGGTGAGATTATCCAATATAGTACCGTTAAAAACGTCTACTTCTTGGTGAACGATCGCTAATCTCCGTCTATATTTACCCACATCCAAAGTGCGAATATCTTGACCATCAATCAGAATTTGACCTTCTTGAGGTTCAAAATATCGCAACAACAATTTCACTAAAGTAGACTTACCAGAGCCGGAACGCCCCACTAATGCCACTGTTTGGTATGGCTCAATCAACAAGTTAATATCTTGCAAAACTTGACGGTTAGCATCATATCCAAAACTGAGGTGTGACAACTCAACTTTTCCAGTAAATTTATAAGGTGATTCTGCCTGCTTGCTCTCTTCTAAAAGACTATCTGAATCAGATGGAGTTGGCTCTTGGAGAAATTCGTTAAACCGCAGCATGGAAGAGTAACGACGGGCGAAAACTTCTGCCAAGTTAGTAATAGGTTCTAAATCGGCATATGCCATGCTGGAAAGAGTTAAGGTCATGACAAAGTGACCAAGAGAAATTCTCCCATCTATTGTTGCTGCTAAAGTCAAACCCAGGATAGTAAACACGCATAACTGAATTATGGTTCTTTGCCAAGTAGCCAGTTTCACATAACCTTTGTGGATGCGATAATCAAGGATCATTAATTCACGATCTAAACGTTGCTTTTGCCGTTTCAGTTCCCTAGCTTCTGTAGCAAATGCTTTCACTGTTTTGATATTGGTAATCAGTTCAGAATTGCGGCTTTCGGTATTCTCTGCATATTTATTTAGACGACTTTCGTAGCTAATCAATTGCTGTAAATCCTTCAAGCTGAAGCTGAGAATAATTACAAAGGAAATTAGATATAAAATCGCAATTCGCCACTCAATCACCAAAATAAACACAAAAATTCCCAGTAAACGAACCAGTTTAGGAATCAACTGTCCGGCGATTTCGGGATACGCCCAAGTGAAGTTCTCAACACCTCTAGCTACTCTTCCAGCGATGCGTCCGGGGTTATTTTCGTCATAAAATTCCAGTGGGAGAGTAAGAATTTTGGCGATAGCTGCTTCGGTTTTCTTTCGACGCGACCTGAAAGTTATATCCCAGTGAAACCAAACAGTCAACCAGGGCTGTGTTGGCGCTTTCACTACGGTGACAACAAAAATTAAACCCAGTAATACACCCAAAGATAGAAGTTTATTAACAGGGTAATTGGTTATGTCTGAAACAATTGCGATCGTACTTTCAAGTGGTTTATCCAAAGGTTGACCAGACAAAACATTTAAAATCTGTCCAATCGCATAAGGGACAACCAAATCAATGATTTCGTAAATGCCGGATGTCGCAATACTAAAAAGACCTAGCTTCCAGTCAGAGCGAAAGTAATTGACAATATCTTGAAATTTGGCCATGATGCACACCGTCCAAGAGCGCGATCGTGAGCTTGGCATTTTTTGTACTACAATCGTAATACAAACAAATCAAGGGCTAATATGTTTAAATGACTTCTTTGAAGTAGTAGGCATTTGCGCTGGGACAAATTCTAGGCGATAGCGATAGAGGGCAACAGGTCGAGAACCAGCCTTAAAGTAATCTGGATCTTGGGGTGAAAGATAGACAGCAGTAACTTGATCTGCCTCAATCGCCAGATTAGCTGTTGGTAGTTTATGATAAGCGGTGGTAGATTCTACAGAGTTGAAATAGGGGCGTGAACCACCTTTAAATAGTTGTTGAAACACTTCTGTAGTGATGAACTTGCCATTAGGGGCAGTTTCTGTGGCCCGTGCAGTCACAATGGAAACTAGTTGGTGACTGTTACGCAAAAATGTAATCTGACGATTAGGTGAATCTGGATCTATTTTAACTAATAACACCGCTTCATCCCCTAAATAAGCGCGTGCCAAATTCAAGCTATTAAACGCTCTATCTGCGATTAAAATTGGGGATTTGTAATCTGTCTGAGGAAATATTTTTAACCCAGAAAAATGTGGTTGCTCTTTCACAAATCTTACTACAAAACTCACAGGCTGATTTAATTGTCGGCGATTACCTTCAAACCCTGGTGTTACGATATCTGGTGCTAAAGGCGCGACTAAATCTACCAACGTACTTCTAAGTTGCCAATAACCAGCCATCCATTCAGGGTAAACCAAATCACCCGAAGCCGGTTGGACTGAAGTTAATTTTTCCCATTGGGGAAAATTTGCTAACCGTTGAGATAACTCTTCTGCAAGAGCTTCGCCACTCCACAATAGGAATAAAATCAGCAAGCAAAAACTCCAAATTACCTTCATTGTACGCATTAGCAGTTTCGTATTTATCGATTAAAAATCAAGTAAGTTTTTGTAAAAAATTAAAAGTTTGTAGTAAGTGGTTTAACGCTCAAGCGCTGACTAAAAACTAATCACAGAGTTTTACTTTTTTTGTATAGTTCAGTTTATTTGTGCCAATTTACTTAATCTATGAGATAATAATGCACTTCAGCTATTATGTATTATTCTACTAGCTATTCACCCACCGAATACCGTTTAGTCACTGATTTACCATCACAAAGAGCCAATATAGTTAAAGATACTTAACCCGACAATCCCAAATTATGGTAATAGCATGACATTGGCATTAGGTATGATTGAAGTTTATGGCGTTCCCACAGCAGTAGAAGCGGGAGATGCCATGTGTAAAGCGGCCCGTATCACCCTTGTTGGTTATGAAAATACTGATTTGGGGCGAATTACCGTGTTAATTCGGGGGGTTGTAGGCGAGGTAAATGTGGCGATAACAGCAGCATTAAAGGCGGTTCTGCGAGTTAACGGCGGCGAGGTGCTTTCTTATCATATTATTCCTCGCCCCCACGAAAATTTAGAATATGTTTTACCGATTCATCACAGCGTTAATGTGGAGCAGTTCAGTGCAGATATCCGATTTCCTCCACCCCTATCAGTTTAGCCGGATTAAATTTCTGCTGGTAAAGGTTGCCAAATATCTCCATATTGCTCCCGTAAAGCTTGCCAAGTTTCAACCTGTCCTGATTCATATTCTCCCGGTTTACCCCATTGCAAAAATAGGCTTAAAGCAGGCTCCTGTTTCTCATCTAAAAACCGGATAGCATAAGTTGTAAAATTACCCCTTTTCGCTTCACCTGTTTCAAATTTCACTTGAGTAATTTTGTCCATATTCAAGTGAAACTCAAAGCCTTCGGTGTGCATATTCGCATACTTACCCTTTGGTAATTCTGCATAAAATAACTTTTCTAGCTTACCCCTTGCTTCTAATACAGCAGCGCTGCTAGTGACAATTAGACGCAATGTTCCAAGAGTTTCACAAGCTGCTAAAAATTCTTTCAAAGTAGTACTCATAAATTGTTATCCTTCGTTATTTGTTGATGCCCTATGTCTATTTTTCGTATTGTTCATAAGCAGCGACAATGCGCTGAACTAGAGGATGGCGCACAACATCTTTTTGGGAAAATTCGCAAAAGGCAATGCCTTCAACCTGTTTTAAAACTTGTAAAGCCACTACTAAACCCGATTGTTGATGAAGTGGTAAATCAGTTTGTGTCATATCGCCTGTAATCACCATCCGAGAACGGAAGCCTAAACGAGTCAAAACCATTTTCATCTGAGCAGGTGTAGTATTTTGAGCTTCATCCACAATTACAAAGGCGTTATTCAGGGTGCGTCCTCGCATATAGGCGAGTGGTGCGACTTCAATCACACCACGTTCCATTAAACTGGGTACTTTTTCTGGGTCGATGAATTCATAAATAGCATCGTAAAGTGGGCGAAGATAGGGATTAACTTTCTGCTGCAAGTCTCCAGGCAAAAAGCCAAGTTTTTCACCGGCTTCGACGGCAGGACGAGTTAAAATTAGCTTTTCAACCTGGTTAGCAAGGAGTGCTTGCACAGCGACAACAACGGCAAGATAAGTCTTGCCGGTACCAGCAGGCCCAATCCCAAAGGTGAGGTCACGCTTACGGAGTGCGTCGATATATTGACGCTGGCGAAAGGTTTTAGCACGGACTTCTTCACCCCGACGAGTTTTAGCAAGGACATCTCGCTGTAAATCTTGCAGTTCCCCTTGACGATCGCTATCTATGGCTTGACGGGCTGTTGAAATATCGGCACTGGAAATGGTATTGCCTTTAATCCAGAGGTCTTCAAGCGATCGCACTAATCGAGAAGCCAGATCAATTTGCCCTTGGGTACCACAAATCAGTAATTCCTGTCCACGTAGCACTAAACTGGCTCCTGTTTGCTGAGATAGGGTTTTGAGATTTTCTTCTCCTTCTCCTGCAAGAGCGATCACACTGGGAATATTCGGCAGCTGAATTGTTAAGGCACCTGCCATAGTATTTCTTAATTGGTGAGGATCTGTGTTTGACAAAGGTTAATGTTTTCTCGCCAAGGGCGAAATTAAGCTTTTATTACTTACATTTTGAAAAAATCTTGGCAACAAATGAATCGGCTGTAGGGGCGTACAACTGTACGCCCCTACTATCAGCAGTATGGTACTGGTGAAGAGTTCAAAAAAAGATCCAAAAATCTTTTTGCTACTTTCCATCTTTACAAAAATTCTGAGCGGAGGTGATCACAACCGCTCAGACTTGCTCTGTAGTTTTAACCTAGCGGAGACGGGGTTTAACAATGGGTTTAGGCCCATCATTTGCCCGCGGTTCTCTCCTAGTTGGCGGTGGCGATCGCTCTTCTGTGTCTTCATCAAAAGACATACCCTCGCGGCCCGGCGTGGTGCTGCCGTAGATATCCAGGTATACTGATTGCCCAGCAGTAGCAGCTGCTGCGGCAATTACTGTACGAATCGCCTGAATATTACGTCCCCCTCGACCAAACACTTTTCCTTTATCTGTGCTATCAAAGGCGATGCGAACCCAAACCCGGTTGAGGGTCTGAGAAATTTCACAATCGACGCTTAAAGTCTGTGGAGATTCCAAAAACGGTTGCACCAAAAACTGAACCAGCCCAACATAGTTGGGACTAGCTGTTGGGGATATTGTTCCGGAATTATGATGCGGCTGTGGCACTGACCTGTTCAAAAACATTGGCTTTTACTAAAATGCGACGGACGGTGTCAGTGGGTTGAGCGCCTTGTTGTAGTCGCTTGACGATGCCGGGAACGTCTAGTCGCACTTCATCGGTTCTGGGGTTGTAGAATCCCAACTCTTCTAGGGGGCGGCCATCACGGCGAGTGAGACTATTAATGGCGATAATGCGGTAACTTGCTTCCCGCTTTTTACCGTATCGCTTCAAGCGCAGTTTGATCATGGTTGAAGAATCATTCTCCTGTTGGTTGTTAGATATTAGTTAGTAACTAGTTGCTGAGGAAGTAGCTTAAATCTGGCTGCTGCCGAGAAATTCAGGGTCAGTTTCCTCTGTTCATCAAATCTGAGGCCGAAATGCTAATTTTAGCACTGCCTAGCATTTGCTGCTATTAGTCATTAGTCATTAGTTATTAACTAAGGACAAATGACTAAAGATTGCCAAAACCTTTTTTCTTCTTATCTTTGGTTTTTTTCTTTTTCGTGCCTGTGGCGTCACCACCATAACCCCGCCATCCTGGGGCAGGAGGACGATTACCTGCACCTGCAAAGGCATTACCCATACCGCCGCCGCCGAACATTCCCGGCATTCCAGGGAAGCCACCTTGACCCATTTGCTGCATGAGCGATCGCATTTTTTGGAAATCACCCACCAATTTAGTCACATCTGACTCTCTATAACCGGAGCCAGAAGCAATCCGTCGCCGCCGACTGGGTGAACTGGCTAATAAATCGGGATCGTGACGTTCTTGGCGAGTCATGGAGTTAATCATCGCCTCACAGCGCTTGAGCTGGGTTTCTCCCTGCTTAAGTTGATCGTCTGAGAGCTTGTTCATCCCTGGAATCATCTTGATGAAGCCTCCCAGAGATCCCATGTTCTTCAGCATCCGCAACTGCTTGAGAAAGTCAGTAAAGTCAAACTTCGCTGACAAAATTTTCTCCTGCATTTTCTCAGCATCTGCTAAGTCAAACTCTTCTTGGGCTTTTTCTACCAGGGTGAGAACGTCGCCCATTCCCAGAATCCGCGATGCCATGCGATCGGGATAAAACGGTTGCAGTGCCTCGACTTTCTCACCCACGCCCACAAACTTAATCGGCGCTCCCGAAATCTTTCGCACCGACAGCGCTGCACCACCACGGCTATCACCATCCAGCTTAGTCAGAATCGCCCCAGTGATTCCTATCTGCTCATGGAAGGTGCGGGTAAGATTGGCTGCCTCTTGACCAGTCATCGCGTCTACCACCAACAAAGTTTCATGGGGTTGGACAGTTGCTTTGATCCTGGCTAATTCCGCCATCATGTCTTCGTCAATTTGCAGGCGTCCAGCAGTATCAATAATTACTGTGTTTACACCTTCTGCCCTGCCGCGTTCTACACCTTGTCGGGCAATTTCTACGGGATCTGCGTCGCTTCCTAGTTCAAATACTGGTACGTCAATTTGCTTACCCAACGTCACCAACTGGTCGATCGCTGCTGGGCGATATACGTCTGTCGCCACCAACAAACAGCTACGATCTAATTTTCTCAGATGTAAGGCTAACTTAGCGGTAGCCGTGGTTTTACCAGTTCCTTGCAACCCAGCCATTAGTACGATGGTAGGCTGTTCCTGGGCTTCTGCTATGGGAACATTTTCTTTTCCCATCACCTGCACCAGTTCATCGTGAACAATTTTGATAAACTGTTGGTCAGGTCGCACACCGGTAATCACCTCGGCTCCCTGTGCTTTGGCTTCGACTTCGCTAATAAAATCTTTGACTACCTGGAGATTGACATCTGCCTCCAACAAGGCGCGGCGTACTTCGCGCAATGCATCTTGAATGTTGGATTGAGAAATTTTGTCCTGTCCTCGCAGTTTCTTCCAGGCGGATTCTAAACGGTCAGATAATGCATCAAACATAATGTAATTACAGGTAGTTCGCCAATGGAGAATTCTAAACCGCCGATGAATGCGATTTGGAATTTCCGCTAAAGTTTTAACGTGCTATCTACCAGCTTAGTATTTTTCACCGCGACTGTAGCAACCAGATACTTACCTTTATTGAAGTGGTAAACCGTCCTTTGGGTGTAAATTTTGATTTTTTCAAAGGGAGAAATGCCAGCACTACAGATGAAGTAAGTATTTTAGTGTAAATAGTTGATAAAGCGCAGGAGAGCGAAAATATATGAAAGAATATAGAGCATATATGTGTGACCTTGGGCATCAGTGGACTCTTTTCAAGGATAAACAAGACCCTGAAGATTCAAGAGACTGTGTATACTCAGAAGGTCATTCCGCAGTTACGCTCAGAAAGCAACCAGCACTTGATGATGTTCAAATCACTTTCAGACCAGCAGGTAGAGTAGTAGATACAATCAAAAAGCAGATTAAGGGACGAGGCAAATACTACATAGTAATCTCCAACTTAGCAGGCACACAGGAGAGAGTTTCAAAAAAAGTATATTCTTGGGAAGAGGTATATCAAATTGGTAAAAGGTTTGATATGCGTTCATTTGAATGGGCATTAAATTACTGGAAAAATCTTTCTCTTTGACTGGATTCTGGGTAGAACATACAAGCTTGAGCAAAATAAATTCAAAAATCATTTATGAGTTAGGTGGCTACAGGAGCCAAAATGTCGCAGCGAATCATGGTGTACTCATACTCGATATACCACTCGGCAAATTCATATATTGGTATTGCTCTTGCCGAAAAATCTTTGCGGGGATTGCCTGTTGATATTGAACGACGACCAATCTACATCCCGAAGGAGCGAGGTATAAAGGTAGCTGAACTGCAAGGACGAAGTGAAAGCGCCCTGTTATCGTCGTATCACAAAGAAGATTGTCTGCGGTGGGCGAAAAAGTATGGCATTGAAATTCGGCTTAAGGAACTTGAAGAATTTAGTAGGTGGGTCAAGCGCTGGGAGAAAATGAAATTTGGTCGCGAAGAACTTCCTGCCAGAGCGTATTACGCTGCTTGTGGAACTGGGAAAGAGCATCTGCTTGATGCCGCTTTCTTTCGAGCTACGTACATTGACCTGCTTGATGTTAACGATGAGTCTGTGATTCGGAAAGTCGCAAATGATGTTGGGCTGAATGGCGATCGCATTTTGGAATTAGTATACGGTGAAGCAGCTGGACTTGCAGCAGTGGCAGCTTTGGCAGAATACGAGCAATTTGGCTGTCCCGGAGTCCCAACTTGGATAGTGGAAGGCGAAAGGTTTTGGGGAAAGGATCGTGTCGATTGGGTTGCCGAAAAAGTAAAGCAATTAGTAATTCGTAATTCGTAAAAAGGCCTAACCCCTACCCCTTCCCTACTAGGAAGGGGGAAATTTAAAGCCTCTTTCCTATGCGCGTGGTCTATTGATTTGAAAACTGCCGTAAGAGTTGCCCTTTTATAATTGAGTTGCTGCTGGTTTGGAACGCTGTTGTTGGTAAAAGTGGACAACTTTTTGCACATAGTCAGCAGTGAAACCTTTGTTGCAACCTGTATAGTTACCAGTCATCCACCAACAAGCTGCGCCACGCACAGATGCAATTTCATTATTATTGGTGGCGCCTAATTGATTGCTTAACTCACGGCGCGTAATACAGGATACAACTTGGCGGGCGATCGCAGGGCTGTTTTCAAACTGCGTCGGTGTTAGTTCTCGTTTAAGACAAGTTTTTGTCCAACCTTTGAGGGTTTCTGGTTTAACTTGCCATTCACTGTAAAGTCCATCGTTGGGATTTTTTGTCTGCGGTGCAGCCTGTCGCAACGCCTCTACCATCGCCGCAACTTGGGTATCAGAAATCGGCTGCTGTGCTTGAGCTAATAATGGCAATAGTCCGAAGGTGACAATAACTCCGTTGAGTAGTAATCCTATGGGGTTTTTGATCATGAATTTGGAATTATTTTAGATATCACGAGGTAGAATACTATGTCTTCACGGAACCAATTAGCAAGGCTTAAAATAGTAACATCATAGATATTCCATGATTAAGATGCTCTCCTTGATGAGTGTTTTCACTTTTGAATTCGTCAAAACTCCACTGACACCGAGCCTACAACCGTAAACGGTGCACCAGGATAAACGCTCAACGGACCAGTGGTACTTTCAAAATAATCTACATTGAACAGATTTCTAACATTAATGGCGGCGCGGAAGCGATCGCGCTTGTAAAAAATTGAGGCATCCGTGCGTAGATAACTGGGGAGTTGAAAGCTATTGTCTAAATCGCCTTGTCGCTCCCCGACAAAGAAGAAGCCTACGCCCACACCAAAGCCTTGCAAGGAACCGCGCTGAATTTCATAGGTTGTCCATAGGTTAAATGCATTTTCAGGGACATTAGCCAAACGATTACCCACAGGTAGGATATTGTCTTCTGTGATTTGGGCATCCGTGTAAGCATAGCCTGCAATGATGTTCCACCCTGGCTGAATTTCGCCGCCAATGCTGAATTCAACCCCTTGGCTGCGCTGCTCACCCGTTAGGATACCGAAGCCTGAATGGAGTGGATCATCGGTCACAATATTAGAGCGGGTCAGGTGGTAAAAGGCAAGGGTTGCCGAAAGTCGCTCATTCAAATCTGCCTTGACCCCAACTTCATACTGGGTGCCCCGCTCTGGTTCAAAAACGCTACCATCAAAGGCGGTGCCGCTGTTTGGAAAAAATGAACGACTGTAGCTGGCATAGAGTGAAATGGGTTCAATGGGCTGATAAACAATACCGACACGCGGACTGAAGCCATCCCCTGATTGACTGGTGGTATCACTCAGAAAACGATTGCTTTGCTCAAACAGATCAAACCGCCCGCCCAGCAATAACTTGAGATTAGGAGCCAGCGTCACTTGATCTTGAATATAAATCCCTAGAGCATTAGTTAATTGTTCACCATCAAAAGCGAAAGTGAAAGGTTCAGCAAAAGGTCGCCGATACACAGGGTTAAACAGGTCTAGTGGTGCAGGTGTGCTAAACTGCTCATATCCTAAGAACGATCTGCTCAAATCAACGCCAAAGACTAGCTGATGATCAATTGATCCAGTTGAAAATTTGCCAGTCAAGTTTATAGCTAAGTCGTAGTCGTCGTTATCGACAGTATTGATAATCGCATTACGGTTGAGGGTTCGATTATCGGAGGAGTCAAGACTATTATTAAAGGCATTAACAATATAAAACTCGTTTCCAGGTTTATTTTTTTGAATTCTCGCCCGAAATGCATTTTGTAATGACCAGTTGTCGCTAAACTGATGCTCCAACCGATAGCCCACTCTGAAAATAGAGTTATCAACAACACCGTCAGGCTCTCCAGTGAGACGATTGCGCGGAATACGACCATTGGGGTTGAGGAGTACTGTACCGAGCGCTGGCAAGCCTAAATAACCAACTGTGCTTCTTTCTGTGTAGTCGCTTTCCAGGATAAGACGAGTGCGCTTCCCAATCGCAAAACTCACGATTGGTGCGATCGAGAAGTTACTTCTTTCAAAGAAATCAATAAAGCTTCCTGTATTCAAATAGGACACATTGAGGCGATACAAAACCGTCCTAGAGTCGTTTAACGGTCCAGACAAATCAATGGTACCCTGATAGAAGTCATAATTGCCAATCGTGGCATCAATGGCATAGAAGGGGTCGCGCAGCGGTTGTTTCGTAACCAGGTTGATGGTTCCACCCGGATTGGCATTACCGTAAAGCACGGAAGCAGGACCTTTGAGCACTTCGATCTTTTCGATGTTGGGGATTTCCGAGGGTATATCTCCACCCTCTCTAAATCCATTTCTAAGAAAACTGCCGCCACTGCGATTTGTGGTTTGAAAGCCTCGAATAGTAAACTGACTACCGTCTCCAAAGCCTACTGGCGAACTCACTGGAGTTACCCCAGTTACGTTTTTTAAGGCATCCTCTAAGTAGGTGACATTTTGATCGCGCAGCACTTCTTGGGGGACAACTTCAATGGATTGGGGAATGTCCCGTAAGGGGGTGTCGGTTCGAGTCCCTACACTGGCATTCGGTACGCGATAGCCATCTTGCTCACCCGTCACGACTAATTCAATTGGCTGATCACTAGAAGCCGATGGTTGTTGTGGCTGGGTTTGGTTTGCTGGCTGCTGTTGTTCAGGTGTTGGTTGTGTTTGGGGTGGCTGCTGTGCAGTAGATGCAGCAGTTGTCAACCCGAAGATAAGACCTTCATCACTGTCAAATAACTCGACTGTTGGTGAGCTTGCCTCACCTATAACTGTCACCCGGATAGTATTTGCATCAAAATTTGTGACTGTTATTTCAGTAATTCCCGCAAGTGGTTTTTCGGAACGGAATGTAAATGCCTCGCCCGACTGTAAGTGCAGCTGGGCATTAGGAATATCAGCGATAAAACTATTACCAGTACTGCGATTAGTAACTTGTAACTGTTGCCCTTTGGTAGTTTGTAAAATAACTTCTACACCTAGTGCGGTGCGATTTACCTTCACTTGCGTTACTTGCACAACTTCTGCTGAGGGCGTGTTTGGCGGTGCAGGCGACTGCACAAGCTGTTGAGCGCTGGCGATCGGATGCTCTATTAAATGACGAATCTTTGAAGTTAGCGCGGATTTTGACTTTTCATTGCTTGGTTTAACATCTGCCCATCCTGGTTGAATAGCAACAGCACTTAGACATCCCGTTATCAGTGCCAGCCACAGATAAACACTATTAAAAAACCGCCAACGCTTCATAACAACTCCTTACACACCTGCTCACAAAACTTTGCTTATTGATACGCTTTGCAATCCCCAAGCAATACCGGAGGATAACTTCAGTAAAAAATCTGGATTATTGCAATTATTTCTTAGTTCTCAGTGAAATTGAGTGTACAAAAGAGTTGGCAATCAAGTCTACTCAAAAACGGCTTCAGATCCCGAAACGGACTTCTTGCCCAATAAACATTTCCCCGGTGTAATGCCGAACCTGCGTCTGAAGGCAGCTGCAAAGTGTCCCAAGTTACAATAACCGACTAGGTTGGCAACTTCAGCAACGGAGAGATTGCCTTGCCGCAATAGTTCCTCTGCCCACTCCATACGCTGATTGGTTATGTAGCTAAATACAGTTGTGCCAAAGAGTTCCTGAAATCCACGTCTGAGAGTGCGATCGCTCACTCCCACCAACTGCGATAATTCCAGCAATGACGGCGGATTTTCCACACGGGAGTGCAAAATTTGTTTGGCATGATGAATCCGGGCGATGGTTTCTGCCTTCAATCGTGGCGGCCTTTGCACTCCACCTTGATCCACTAGCAGAGGAGTTAACTGCAACCTGATCAGTTCCAGCACTCTCACCTGCAAATACATCAGCTTGGCGATTCCTTGATAAGGACAGTTAATGATTTGCTGTGCCACAGAGTTGACAGCAGTAGTCTTTTTGGGCTGTAGCATTGTCTGCCAATCATTACCTTTGGCCAGTAAGCTGAACTGGGAAGGAATTTCGCCGCCTACTGTCGGGAAAAAGGTTCCCAATAGCGAAGGTGGCATGTGAATATCAACGCCCACACTCCGTTGGGATTTTGGATTGTTTGCAGTCCATGAGCGTTGAACGCCAGCACCAGAGATCAGTGTATCGTCTGTATTAACTCCTAAAATCGAGACAAAAAATTGCAGAGGATGATTATATTCAGGAACTTCTATCAATACATCATCGTGATATTCAGAGTCACTAATTGAAAGTAACAGATGGGGATACACCTCAATATCTCGCACATATCCTTTACCCAGAAGTCTTGGCATTTGATAAATAAATTCATTAGATTCTGGGTTTTTCTGGCTATTCATTTCAGCTTCAGCCCATAGTTCCTCCCACTCTTTTGTCGTCAGGGTAATAGTCATGGTTAGTAGTAATCATAATATTTATCAAAAATTATAGGTTAGTATGGCGTTAGCAAAGCTTACGGTCGGTATCGCTCATGGCAATTTTCAGTCACCACACAAGCCAGGTGCCCAAATTTTTTCGTAACTCATTCTTAATAGCTGGCGATCGCATCCGACATACCTTAGTTAGTACTCCAAAAAGGCAATGTCTACGACGGGCGTAGCTGCGGCACCTGATATACCCTAGTTATGGATCTTGCTGTTAGCTGCTTGTAGCTTAATTAATTACAGTCATTGCAAGCGGAGCGTAGTCCTTCCTTACGGGACGCTACACGAACAAGCAAGCTACGCGCCTTGCTTGGTCTATAAGAGGTGCAATCCCAGCCGCAAGCGAATTGCTTCATTTCGCTACTTGTCTTTTAAGACGGGTAGCGAACGGGTCGCTGCATTCGCAATGACATTGTGTAATTAATTATGTTTATTTACTTATTTTTTAACAACTCACTAAATCTTCTACAGCACTGGCATCATTTGGTAATGCGGCTGTTAAAACTTCGCTACCTACTTCAGTGACTAATACATCATCTTCAATGCGGATTCCGCGGACATCGGCAAATTCAGATAAACGTTGCCAATTCACCACATTCTGATATTTTGAGCGAACATTGGCATCATTTAAAATTGCTGGTACTTGATAAAAGCCAGGTTCAATTGTGACTAACATTCCTGGACGCAAAGGACGATTTAAACGCAGGTAGCTTAAGCCAAAGCGATCGCTTCTTTCCCGTCCCTCTTCATACCCTGCTAAATCGCCCAAATCTTCCATATCATGAACATCTAAACCTAGTATATGACCGACTCCATGAGGGAAAAACAGGGCGTGGGCATCCATCTCTACTAAATCTTGGGGATTTCCTTGTAAAATTCCTAACTCTACTAAACCTTCAGCGATAACTTTGGCAGCTAGCAAATGAATATCCCCATACTCTACACCAGGGTGTATTTTGGCAATGCAAGCATCATGGGCTGCTAGTACGACATTATAAATATCTCTCTGGGTGGATGAAAACTTCCCGGAAACTGGCCACGTGCGAGTGACATCACCTGCCCAACCCATCTCCGTTTCAGCGCCAACATCAGCAAGCAATAAGTCACCTGGTTGTAAGGGATTGTGATAGTGTTCGTTATGCAAAACTTCACCGTGAACTGTAACAATACTGTTGTATGAGGTGGTCATATTGTGGGCAATAATTACCCCTTCCATCGCTGCCCGAACTTCTGCTTCCAGCTTCGCTTTTGGTGTTGCTGCCATACCAACTTTGTGCACCTCAACAGTGACAGCCGCCGCTTTTCGCAACTGGGTTAATGCAGCTTCATCATGAGTCAGGCGGAGAGAAATGATCGCCTTAGCTAACTCCAAATCAATTCCTTGGGGAGGACTTTGTGGTAAAACCCATCTATTTAATAGCTGCGATTGTTGCGTCCAAGTAGCTGCATCTTGTACAGCAACTGTGGCGGCATCTTCTACCCAAGATTCTAATTCTGCCATTGGCCCTGCCACATCTGCCCCAATCTTCTGGGCTATTTCCTCGCGCGTTGGGGTTTCTCCATGCCAAAGGGCGCTGCTGGGTGATGGATCGTCGATGAATAGTTCTAGCCTACCCGCTTCTAGACGAATTGCCGCCTTTGATAACGGCAGTCCGGCAAAATAGAGGAAATGACTGCTAGCGCGAAACGGAAGAAGATTTACTGGAAAGTTGCGCGGACTGTTGCTACCTGACCACAGAATTACTGGAAAATTAATCAGGTTGGCTAATTGTTGTCGTCGGAAACGTAAAGTATCCACGAGGGAAGTAGAAGTTTGTTGGATAAGCATAAATGGAAACTCAAGGTTATAGTTTTGTCTTTATTTAGTCGTTATCTTCTTTATCGTCATCGTCTTTATCATCCTTGCGATCGCGATGTTTGTCGTCGTCATTTTTGTCCTTCTGGTTAGTCTGGTTAGGCTGTTGGGTAGATTGTAGGACTGGTTTTTGTTGCTCAGTTGGAGCAGAGCGCTGCGGTACCTCAACAACACAACTAACTAATCCTCCAGAAATTAGCGCTAAGTTGACAGTAGCAAAGATGCTTCTGAAGATTTTTATCCTCATGTTTTCGTTTTGCTTGAACATTGACCCCAGTTTTCGGAGATTGTATTCCTAATTTATAAAGTACTGTATATGGGGGTTCTCATTTGGATGTAACACGCGTTTTGGTAATACGGCTTTGCTAAACTACGAACGATTAGCCGTCTGAGAATAATCGTAACAGTCGGCATAAATTTTTAACGCACTCCTGAGAAATATATTGCTGTCTAACTTTTAAAGCGACTCTAATGAGACAAATCATTACTCAGGTTGATGCTTTCACAAATATACCTTTCGCAGGGAATCCTGCTGCTGTCTGTGTTTTGCCTACTCCCCAAGACGAACACTGGATGCAGAACGTAGCGCAGGAAATGAATTTATCTGAGACGGCTTTTCTAGTTAAACAAGATGATGGCTTCAATCTGCGTTGGTTTACGCCCACGGTGGAAGTACCGCTTTGTGGTCATGCAACTTTAGCTAGTGCCCATGTACTTTGGTCAGAGGGACATTTGTCACCGAATGAAGCTGCACGTTTCTACACCAAAAGCGGAGTGCTGATTGCAAAGTTGCAAGGTGAGTGGATTGAGTTAGATTTTCCTGTGAATCACTCACAAGAAACGATCGCTCCTCCAGAACTGAGCAAGGCTTTGGGTGTATCATACAAATCTGTCTTGCAGAATTCACTAGGTTATTTAGTGGAATTGGAATCGGAAGACTTGGTGCGGCAAATGCAGCCTAATTTTCAATTACTAAAAACGTTGCCTGTTTCTGATGTTATAGTCACCAGCATTGCTTCTTTAGATGGAAATTATGATTTTGTCTCTCGCTTCTTTGCACCAGGAGTAGGTATTAATGAAGACCCCGTTACTGGGGCTGCTCATTGTTGTCTCGCTCCCTTTTGGCGCGATCGCTTGCACAAAGATGAGTTATTGGCTTATCAGGCATCCAGTCGCGGTGGGGTAGTGAAAGTACGTTATACAGGAGGCGATCGCGTCTTTCTTGCCGGACAAGCTGTAACTGTTATGCGAGGTGAGTTAATTACTGCATAAACCTATATTACAAATCAATCGCATCCGGCAAAAACTCAGCATCAAGAACTAGGGCAATGGCATAAGGACATTTTACTGGAAACGTATCTATTGGTAGTTCAGTTTCATTACTAGCAGCTTTCAATCCCCGATGGTAACATTGGGCTAAAACTTCTTCTGGATAGAACTTGAGGCTGGGACTCTCTTGTAACAAATCTGTAATCCGGTTGCGTTGCTCATTAATCGTATTTTGCCAGGAGCCACTCCGCAAACTAGACTGATATTGCCACTTGAGCAAATGCTGTAATAATATTTCCAAGCGGTTTTTTAATTCCCGCCGATCTGACCGTCCCAAGTTTTCAATCTCCTCAATCACAGCATCCCAGTCTACCTGTTCAAATTGTCCAGCCCGAATGAGTTGTACAGTCTGTTCTGTCCATGCTACAAAGTCTATTTCATACAACTGGGCTGCGCTTTTTGGAATCGGGGTCATGAGCTTGCTGCAATCCACTATAAACGAGCTAGATTTGAAATCTTTTACACCCATCTTAACGTTAGGGGACGAGGCGATCGCGTCTTTCTCGCCGGACAAACCGTAACTGTTATGCGAGATGAGTTAATTACCGCTTCATTTTAATAAGCTAAGATGGTGAAATGTTATTGTTAGTCGATACAATCGCATTGTTGGTCAATACAATTGCTTTGTCAATCGATACAATTGCATTGTCAGTCAATACAATCGCATTGTCAGTCAATACAATCGCATTGTCAGTCGATACAATTGCATTGTCAGTCAATACAATCGCATTGTTAGTCAATACAATTGCATTGCAGTAGATTGCATTTAGATGTATGTTCATCAAATATTACCGCAGGGTAGCAGCAAAACAATGCCAAAATTGAAAGGCTCAGATCCCCGACTTCTCTAAGAAGTCGAGGATCTTGTTTCTGCGCGTTTGATTTAGGATTACTATATTATGTGATTAAGTTTTTTTCATTTGTCACAATATTAAAAGAAGCCTATATTTAGTTTTAAAAATGTCTGCTAAAAATACAAATACTCGAAATCTGCTTACATCTGGTGACTGGCCAATCGAGCAATTACCTGGACTGAGCCACGAAGAACAATCTCAACTGCAAAATTGTGGGATTACTAGCACAGTAGCGCTAGTCAAACAAGGCAAGACTCTAGAGGCACGGCTGGCGTTAGCAAATAAACTACAGATTCATCTTCAGTATGTAAATAAATGGATGGCTTTAGCTGACTTGGCGCGCATTCCCAGTGTAGGCGTACAATATTGTGGTTTATTGCTCCATGCAGGTATTGGTTCTGTAGCACAGTTAGCTCATACTCCGACTCATAGATTGCACCAACAAATTATGCGTTTGCAAGTAGCAACAATGCAGCGACGAGATTTGTGTCCAGCGATTGAGCTAGTACAACAGTGGAGTCAACAAGCCAAAGCAATCATTAGTTAGAAGTGAGGAGTTAAAATTCATAATTCATAATTCATGATTCATAACTCCTAACTGATAATTCTTTACTCTTTGGCTAAAACACCATTAAGGAAGATATCAGCCAGTCCTTCAGCCATTTCCTGCATTTGTTGGGGGGAAGCCTCAGGTTCCATGAGGGTATTGTTAGAAAAACCTGCGATCGCAAACATTCCCAAGAAAACTTTAGCAACCAGCTTGGCATCCATTTGGCGATAAATGCCTTTATCCATCGCTGTTTGAAAGAACGCTTCGCCCACATCGGTCATTTTAGTAATCACTTCTAATTGGATGCGATCGCGCAAATCGGGGTGAAACTGCACCTCCATAAAACAAACGCGCATCAAATCGGCATTTTTTTGGAAATTCCACATCCGGCGACGCATCACTTGAGCTACGGCTTTATAAGTGCCCATTTCACTCAATTCTGTCAGCAAATCTGTAAGAATCTCTACCCAGCCACTCGTCGCTACTTCCACCAAAATTGCCTTTTTATTGGGAAAATGACGAAATAGAGTGCCTTCAGCTACACCTGCTGCCTGTGCTAAATCACGGGTGGTAGTGCCGTCAAATCCCTGAGCGGCGAACAATCGTTGTGCTGCCTGTAAAATCCGGGTGCGCGTCTGAGCCTCTGAGGGTGGGGAAGAATTAAAAACTCGCATAACAGTTATGGTGAGATTTGCAGAACACGATTTGTAGCATTATTGTCTAACATCAAGTAAAAAAGCCACTGAAAGCTTAATACAAGATTAACGTCCTTTTGCTAAGTATCCTGTTTCTTAGGTAGTGTAACTTTATCTTAATTTTCGCTTATGAACCAGATCAGTCGGTCAATTTTGAGATTTTGCGGAAAGTCTGAGCGCCGGTTTCCGGCGATTAGAACTTTCCAAGACAGATTGGGAACTTTCTTGCAGAACGCTACGCGTAGCTTGCAACTCCTGCGGAGTACGACTTCTCTACAAGACGCGCAAGGGACGCTCAGTCCTTCTCTACCAGAGGCTGCGCCAACGACTTTGCTCAGGAACCATCGAACGATTTTGGATTGGTTAGATAAACTATCTGTCAGATTGCAGCGGTTGTTTGTCACTTTGTTGGCTTTGATCGTCCTTTGCTGGGGATTACTACCAGAAATTGCTCTGGCTCAAACTCAAACGGCACTTCCTCAAGCAGCCAAAACTCAAACCCCATCGGTTCAAAGTTCGATCCAACCTTATTTGGATCGAGTGATTAAGCAGTTAACGGAGTTTCGCCTCGACAATGGTCTAAAATTTATTGTCTTGGAACGACATCAAGCGCCCGTAGTTTCCTTTCTTACCTATGCCAATGTCGGTGGTGTGGATGAGTCAGATGGTAAAACTGGCGTAGCTCATTTTCTTGAGCATTTGGCGTTCAAAGGGACAACGCGCATTGGCACACAAGACTACAAAGCAGAAAAACCCCTACTAGAGCGCTTGCAGCAGTTAGATACTCAAATTAAAATAGCGAAAGCCGAAGGCAAAAAAGATGAAGTTGCTCGGTTAGAAACTGAGTTTAAACAAGTAGAATCACAAGCAGGTAAGCTAGTCAAGCAAAATGAACTGGGGCAAATTGTGGAACAAGCGGGAGGCGTGGGTTTAAATGCCAATACTTCTACTGAAGCCACTCGTTATTTTTACAGTTTTCCTGCCAATAAGCTAGAACTTTGGATGTCGCTGGAGTCGGAACGATTTCTAGATCCTGTAATTCGTCGTGAGTTTTATAAAGAGAAAGATGTAATTTTAGAAGAACGCCGGATGCGGGTGGAGAATTCACCCATTGGACTGATGGTGGAAAAGTTTATTGATACTGCTTACAAAGTTCATCCCTACAGGCGTCCAGTGATTGGTTATGACGAAGATATCCGCAATTTGACACCAGAAGATGTCCAGAATTTTTTTGATACTCACTATGTACCAAGTAATTTAGCGATCGCTATTGTCGGAGATGTTAAATCGGCTGAGGTGAAAAAACTGGCGCAAACTTATTTTGGCCCCTATCAAGCAAAAACCAAAGCTGTTGAACAAATCCCGGCGGAACCGCTACAACAACAAACACGGGAAGTTACTTTACAGCTACCTTCTCAACCCTGGTATTTAGAAGGTTATCATCGTCCGGCAATTACCCATCCAGATAATGCAGTCTATGAAATCATTGGCAGTTTATTAAGTGATGGGCGCACGTCGCGGTTGTATAAGTCTTTGGTAGAAAAGCAGCGTTTGGCGCTAAATGCCCAAGGTTACAGTGGATTTCCTGGAGATAAGTACCCAAACCTGATATTTTTCTATGCTCTCACAGCTCCTGGTCATACAGTTGATGAGTTGGCGGTGGCTTTGCGTCAAGAAATTGACAAATTAAAAACTGAGCCTGTAGAAGCGGCTGATTTGGAACGGGTGAAAACCCAAGCACGAGCGGGCTTGTTACGTACCCTCGACTCAAATATGGGGATGGCTCAACAATTGTTGGAATATGAGGTGAAAACTGGCTCTTGGCGGAATTTGTTTAAGCAGTTGGATGACATTGCAGCAGTAAAGACGGCTGATATTCAACGGGTGGCAAAGGAGACGTTTACGGCTGAAAATCGTTCGATTGGTAAGTTGTTGTCGAAAGAAGCTTAAGAGAAATGAACCGCAAAGGGCGCAAAGGTAGAGAGATATGCAGAGGTACAAGGTGAAGGGTAAAAAGCGGATGGTGTTCAAGATTCAAAATGGCAAGGGGTTTATTTATGCTTTGGTTGCAGTTTTTGCGTGTTTACTTTTAACTTGTAATTTTTCTCTGGCGGCGACGGCACAAGCAAAGCATTATAGTGAGTTGCAGTTGCCACCGCTACCTGAGATTAAGTTACCCAAGTATGAGCGGTTTGTTCTCCAAAACGGCTTGGTTGTCTATTTAATGGAGGATCACGAGTTACCGTTGGTGAATGGGACGGCGTTTGTGCGGACAGGGAATCGCTTGGAACCACTGGAAAAAGTCGGTTTAGCTGGTTTTACAGGCGCAGTAATGCGAACTGGGGGAACTAAGAAGCATTCAGCTGATGAACTCAACGAGATATTGGAACAACGGGCGGCTTCTGTAGAAGTTGGTATTGCTGAAGCTTTTGGTAGTGCTAGCTTTGACGCACTCAGTGAAGATTTAGAAACGGTGTTTGGGCTGTTTGCCGAGGTGGTGCGATCGCCAGTATTTGCTCAAGAAAAGCTAGACTTAGCTAAGACACAAGCTAAGGGTGGCATTGCCCGTCGCAATGACGATCCAGATAGTATTGCTAGTCGAGAATTTAAGAAATTGATCTATGGGAAAGATAGTCCCTATGCTCGCACGATAGAGTATGCAACGGTAGATCAGGTTTTCCGTGAGGATTTGCTCAAGTTCTATCAGCAATATTTCCACCCCAATAATATGATTTTAGGGATTGTGGGAGATTTTGATGCGAAGAAAATGCGATCGCTCGTTCAAGCAAAGTTTGGTGACTGGAACCGCAACCCAGGTATTGCTAAACCCAAATTACCAAAGGTTTCGCCAGCTAATACAGGTGGAGTCTTCTTTGTAAATCAGCCACAACTAACACAAAGTAGTGTGCTTATCGGGCATTTAGGCGGACGGTTCGACAATCCTGATTATGCGGCGCTGGATGTATTAAATGGGGTGTTAAATGGGTTTGGTGGACGCTTATTTAATGAAGTGCGATCGCGTCAAGGTTTAGCTTACTCTGTCTATGGCCAGTGGAGTCCCCGCTACGACTATCCTGGTATGTTTATTGCTGGTGGACAAACGCGATCGGATGCTACTGTGCAGTTTGTCAAAGCCTTACAAGCTGAAATCAAGCGCATCCAAACTCAAAGAGTAACAGCAAAAGAACTGGCTTTTGCCAAAGAGTCTACACTCAACTCTTTTGTATTCAACTTTCAAGACCCCAGCCAGACCTTATCACGGTTGATGCGATACGAATATTACGGCTATCCTGCTGATTTTCTCTTTCGCTATCAGAAAGCCGTCGCCGCCACCACCGTCGCTGATGTGCAACGGGTAGCACGAGAATACCTCAAGCCAGAAAGGATTGTAACTCTAATCGTGGGGAATCAAACCGCCATTCAACCGCCATTGACGCAGCTAGCAGCACAGGTGACACCAATAGATGTAACGATTCCTGGTTCGCAACCACAGGCGAAGAATTAATCACAAATTGCGAGCAAGAAATTCAGCCTGCTTTTAGATGGCGAACGCGGATGATGAATTTGATAGTGTTTCGTTACTTGAGCATCCTTACTAGGTCTACCACGTCCTTTGTATTTAGGACTTACACAACTGGCACAGTGTAGGGACTTTCTTGACAACCGAGTCAAGTGCTTCTAAAGCTACTTTGTTGGGTAATCGCGGTTCCGGAATTACAGCGCAAGTGGGAACGCCAAACACCAAACAGCCACGCTTATGACAACACAGCGTGGATTTATCAAACTATTTAATTCAACAGCTTAAACGCCCAGTAATCCCCATGTTTTTGGTGTAGAACTGTCTGGCGATCGCGCTGTGCCAGTTGCGTAAGTCTTGGTATTGTAAAATTGCAACAGCTTTGATATCAACAAGCTGATCTAAAGACAACTGACAATTTATGACTTTAGCTGCCATGAGTGCATCTTTTTCACAGGCAAATTGTCAACTAACTTGTAGCAATTGGCGAGTTGACATCATATGCCAATAAAAAAATTAAATTTATTCTCACAAAATTGGTACTCATTATCCCAGATTTACTTCGTCCTTAAAATTAAGAAGCAATCATGAAAGTTTTTATTGTTCATGCTCAATGTCCCAGCAAAAAAAACAATGATTTACCAAGAAATCAACTCAGATAATACATCTGTATTTGAGCAGTTATGGACTATTACAAACCAATTGCGACAAAAGCTAGAGAATCGTTTTCAGCTAAATCCAGCACATTTTACAAATGATTTAAATAGCTACAGCAGCATTGATGGAAATTTTCAGGGTTCACTCAAGGCTTTTTCTGGTACAGAAGTTGATTGGCTAGTCCATGTGTTGTCGCATAACGAAAGGTCAAATTTTAGTGTCATACGTCTGACTGTTTGGTTAGGGTCCCACATACGTGTTCCCCATCTAACGTTTGAGTTTGGTACGCTTCCAGATATTTTCTTTTATTTAGATTACATTCCTCGAACTGATTTATTAACAGACCTGGACTATCTAGAACGCTACTATGAGCCTGTTAATCAGTTATTCCTGAATTTGCAGGAGGAACCAAGTCTTTCAATGTACACCAGCAAGAGCGTGTATATTCGTCAATTTATGTCGCCTATCGGGTTATGCTATACAAGTCTAGCCACAAATGATACAGTCAACCTGCTTCGGACATTTGCAAACGAAATGCTCGAACGCTGGATAAACTGGGTAGACGAAGCAGAGCCTGTGCCAGAAGATATACGGACTGCTTTGGCAGAACGTGACTTGTTTTTGCGCCGTAGCAGTGCTGAACGAGACCCAGGGAATAAATTAGCAGAGCAGATGTTTGGTAAAGAATTGACTGATCAAGTAGTGCAGGCATTATGGGGAGGAGATAGGAATTAATCGCTGGCATATTGTAATATTTGTTACTATAAGCCGGACATGACCAAAGAGGCAGGGGGGCAGAGAGCAGGGAACAGGAGAGAAAGATTCTTGAATTCCACTGCTAGGTGTCTTTTCAAGCCCACTTCGGCTCAGCTCAGTGCATCGCCTAAATTTATTTATGCGTTGGCGTTGTCCACCGGATAACATACCCCCACCTTTGAGTACTTGACTAACTACTCAAATCAAATAATTTCCTTCATTATCGGGAAATGACTAAGGACAAGTTGGAGTAACAAGTAGAAACTAAATCAGGAACCAAAACCTCTGGGAACTCCAGAGGTTTTTCTTTAAACTACGCTTTTCTATCTAGGAGCGATCGCCCCTGTATGCAGTTCTATGAGGGGTTTTTTAAGCGGCTGATGTCCGACGACAAGCTGCTGTGTGTACAAGCATCCGACAATTTTAATGATGAAGCAGCAAAAATTGTGGTAGCGCATTAGTCAACTGGAGTAAGCTAAATCTAGGTTTGAGCTACTGGGAGTGGAGATGATGTTGTTGGAATTAAAGCGCATCCATGTTCCACCGGGACAAAGAGTGCTACTGCGAGATGTAACCTGGCAGGAATTGGAAACAATTTTAGAAGATTTAGGGGAACATCGTGCTGCACGAATTTCTTATGACAAGGGAATACTGGAGATTATGGCACCACTGCCAGAACATGAAGACGATAAAGAAATTATTAGTGATTTAGTCAAAGCGCTTTTGGAAGAATTAGATATTGAGTTTAGATGCCTTGGTTCTACAACTTTCAAAAACCAAGCAATGGCTCAAGGTGTAGAACCTGACCAGTGTTTCTATATAAAAAATGAATCTAAGATTCGCGGGAAGAAGCGACTAGATTTAACAGTAGATCCCCCTCCAGATTTAGCTCTAGAAGTTGATATTACTTCTCGCACTCATCCTAATATTTATGAAGCTTTAAAAGTACCTGAGCTTTGGCGTTTTGATAAAGGAAATTTACAAATTAATGTTCTGCAAGATGGGTATTATATAGAGTCTCCGCAAAGCCTAAATTTTCCTCTATTTCCACTAATTGAAACGATTCCCCAATATCTGGAGCAAAGTAGAACAGCAGGTAGAAATGCAACACTCAAAGCTTTTCATCTTTGGGTACAAAAGCAGATACAACAGAAATAATTCATAATTCGTAATTAATAATTAATTTTGGGTACTGAATTGCCTAATTTTAGTCCTATTTTGATAGGGAAGCAGGATGAGCAGCAGCTTTGGCCGCTTATCCTGTTTCCGCTACATAGTTTCAGGTTATAAATCCACGTTACTTAGTAATTATTCAGGTTAATACCAGCTTCTTTTGCCATTGCTTCTAACCCTTTAATATCTAGGGTTTTGATTGCTTTAGTAGACAGCTTTAATTTTACCCAGCGATTTCCGCCTGGCCACCAAACACGCTTGCTTTGCAGATTGGCGTGCTGAAGGCGTTTAGTACGGCGGTGGGAGTGAGAAACAGCAAAGGCGTTATTTGCCTTCTTACCAGTTAGTTCACAGCGACGGGACATAGCAAGTATCTCCAGATTGTTACTTTAATACAGCCTTTCCATTTTAGGTCTTAGTCAACAGAAGTAGGAAAGAAAGAAGAGGGATAGGGGACAGAGAGAGAAATAACTCCTAACTCCTGTAGAGACGCGATTAATCGCGTCTCTACTTCTAACTATTTACTAGCTTGTTCCGTCAGCTTAGTGAGTACCTCATTCGAGCGCTCGACAAAGGATTTCATCCCTTCAGCGTCAAATCCTTTCTGAGACATCAGCGCTAAATCGTAGACATGTTGACAAATCAAGTTTACTAACTGATCTGTAGGCGATTGACCGTCACCTTGAATAATACTACCTTGGTTAAGATTTACCAGATTTTGAATCAGCGGGTGAGCAGTATTCACCAGCAAAACGTGATCTTCAGGAAAATCTACTGTCTGCTGCTGCATCATGGCGTTCATTTCTCGCATGCGGCGGAGAATCTCTGGTAAAAGCACGATCGCAGGTGGTGTCCCTTGAGGATCGTCTGATTTCAAAGCTTCGGTGCGAATGTTGAGTTTGGGTTTGTTGAGAGATTTTTCAAATAACTCTTTGATCACCTCACTCCGAGTTTTGTTCGTCTTGGGATCAACAATTTCCTTAGCTTTGTCTTGTTCCAGCAGGGTATTATCTAAATCTGAGTCCACCCGCGTAAATTTAACATCCTGATATTCCCGCTCTAGGAAGTTGATAAAGTGGGTGTCGATGAAGGAGTCCATAAACAGGACTTCCAAGCCTTGATTTTTGTGTAGTTCTATATAGGTAGCTTGGGTTGCTGCATCGGTGCTGTAGAAAACCCGGTTTTCGTGACGTTCTTTATTACGTTCTAGATACTCTTTGAGCGTAGTATAGGGAGCATTGGGTGCTGAGTTCTCAGGACTGGCTGAAGCAGGAGTGACATCTTGCCAAGCATCTCCCTCTGAAGACTGTACTTCGACTACTGGAGTTTCAGCAGCAGGCTTTTCTGTCAGCTTGGCGGTAGTGCGGAAGATGATGATATCTTCAATTTGTTTTTTGAATTTCTCGTCGTTGAGAACGCCGAATTTTACAAAAGTACCGAGGTCTTTCCAGGCGCTAATGTATTGTTCACGGTTGTCACGGAAAAGTTCTTTGAGGCGATCGCCTACTTTCTTGGCAATGTAATCACCAATTCGTCGCACGGTGCGATCGCCTTGCAAAGCGCTGCGCGATACGTTCAGAGGAATATCGGTGCTATCAATCACACCCCGCATTGGAGTTAGAAATTGCGGAATAATTTCTTCGCAGTTGTCGCTAACAAAAACTTGATTACTAAATAGCTTGATCTGCCCTTTAGTAACATCTACATCTGGCCTCATTTTGGGAAAATACAGAATCCCGTTGATGATAAAGGGATAGTCAGTATTTAAATGTACCCATAACAGCGGTTCTTCCTGAAAAGGATACAGGTAGCGGTAAAACTCTAAATATTCTTCTTGACTCAGATTACTCGGAGACTCTCGCCACGGTGCTATTTGCTTATTTAATACTTCACCTTCTAGTTTTATCGGTACTGGCAAGAAATCGCAGTAGGTCTTGACAAGATTCTTAATCCGTGCATCTTCTAAAAATTCCTCTTCTTCTCCTTGCAGGCTAAGAGTAATAGTAGTACCACGAGTTGTCCGGGGCGATTCTTCTAGAGTGAAAGCTGGGGAACCATCACAAGTCCAGTGAACTGCCTGTGCCCCTTCTTGGTAGGATAGAGTATCAATTTCTACCTTTTGTGCCACCATGAATGAGGAGTAGAAGCCAAGACCGAAGTGACCAATAATCGGTTGATCTGATTTGCCTTCATACTTATGAATAAATTCTTCAGCACTAGAGAAGGCAACCTGATTGATATATTTCTTAACTTCTTCTGCGGTCATCCCGATACCGTTATCGGAGATGGATAGGGTTTTGTTATTTTTGTCAATGGCAATTTCAATTTCTGGTTCGCCAATATCTCCAGCGTAATCTCCAGCACGGGATACCATTTTCAGCTTTTGGATGGCATCTACGGCGTTGGATACCAGTTCCCGCAAGAAGATTTGATGATCTGAGTAAAGCGACTTCTTAATGATCGGGAAAATATTCTCAGTATGAATACTGATAGTGCCTTGTTCTAGCATAATTGGTAATCTTCGACGTTAGTATCTGAAATGATGATAGTGGCTAATACAGCCTAACCCTCTGTTTTCCAGGATAAACCCGGAGAACACACAAAGGCATCAAGCAATTAGGATTTTAAAACCATAACTTAGGCGATTGCTGCTTTTTTGAGCATTGTTTGCCCCCATTTTATGATTCGGATTTCCCTACTCCCGATTTTCATCGCAGGTTTATTACCCCGCATCCTCCGACCAAGCTGTAAAATTAAACTGGTATTAGACGCTGATTTAATGTCTTTAACATCAGCGCTGACAGAAATATTATTCTAAGCAGCTTTTGAAGATATATCACCTTCTCACTTCCACTTAAAATACTAGTTTAAATTAACCAAATTCTCGGTTTTTGATGGTGAAGACTGAGAAACTGAGAATGACAACATAATTCATCTAGAAGCGGTAAACTGATGTAGCGATCGCCTTCTCACTTTAGAGCTTGTGCGATCGCACAGCGTCTTGTAGAGAATAAGAAAAATGAACCCACGGAGGTGGGTTTTATCTGTGTAGCCGCCATTTCTAATCGCCTTCTCAGACTATGTAGCAATCTGTGGTACTGACACCTTCACCAGCGCTTTTTTGCTAAAAGACAGACCATTTTCATTTTTGTCAATGATAATCGTGTCTCCAGAGATAAAAGTATTCTCCAATAACTTGGTGGCCAAAGGATTTTCTACTTCTCGCTGAATTGCCCGTTTCAGTGGACGGGCACCGTAAACTGGGTCATAGCCTGATTCGACAAGGTGATCGCAGGCTGATTGGGATATCTCAAAGGAGATTTTTTGCTCTCGGAGGAGATTTTCTACCCGTTTGAGTTGAATGCGGATGATATGCCGCATTTCCGTGCGATTTAAGGTATGGAAGAGAATAATGTCATCAACGCGGTTGAGAAATTCCGGGCGGAAATGCGATCGCAAAGCTTCCATTACCCGCTTCCGCATCGTTTCATACTTGGAATCATCACCAGATACATCCAAAATATGTTCACTACCTATGTTACTGGTCATGACAATAACGCTGTTACGAAAATCTACTGTCCTTCCCTGAGAGTCAGTAATTCTCCCATCGTCTAGCACCTGCAATAAAATATTGAACACATCGGGGTGCGCTTTTTCCACTTCATCCAGCAGCACCACTGAGTAGGGACGGCGGCGAATCGCCTCGGAAAGTTGACCACCTTCTTCATAGCCTACGTATCCTGGAGGCGCTCCCACAAGGCGAGAAACTGAGTGTTTTTCCATATACTCAGACATATCTAAGCGCACCAATGCATCATCAGAATCAAAGAGAAACTGAGCTAAAGCACGCGCAAGTTCGGTTTTGCCCACACCTGTAGGGCCCATGAACAAAAATGAACCAATGGGACGCGAGGGGTCTTTCATCCCCGCACGGGCGCGACGAATCGCTGCTGCTACGGCTTCTACAGCCTCCTCTTGCCCAATGACTCGTTGATGTAAATGACTTTCTAGTTGCAGTAATTTTTGCCGTTCCGATTCCAACAGGCGATTGACAGGGATTCCTGTCCACTTAGCGACGATTTCGGCAATATCGGCTTCGGTGACTTGTTCTCGCAGCAACGTAGAACCTTGATTTTGAATTTCTAAAAGGCTCGCTTCTTTGGCTTCGCGCTCGTGCTGTACTCCCTCCAATTTGCCATATTTCAGTTGGGCAGCTTTATTTAGATCATAAGCACGTTCCGCCTGTTCAATTTGCACTCGCAGCGCATCTTCTTCTTTCTTTAAGGCGCTTATAGCCTCCAATATCTGCTTTTCACCTTGCCATTGCTCATTAAATATTTTCTGTTTTCCCGTTAAACTCGCGATTTCTTGCTCAATTCGGTGCAAACGTTCTTTAGTTTGGGGAGTACCCTTTTCTTCGCCAGCTAATGACAGCTTTTCCATTTCTAACTGCATGAGGCGGCGATCAATGGTTTCCAATTCCGCTGGTTTGGAGGTAATCTCCATTTTCAACTGTGCTGCTGCCTCATCCACTAAATCAATGGCTTTATCTGGCAAGAAGCGATCGCTAATGTAACGCGCTGACAGAGTTGCTGCTGCTACCAAAGCCGAATCAGAAATTTTAACGTTGTGATGCACTTCATAGCGTTCTTTCAATCCCCGGAGAATGGAAATAGTATTTTCCACACTTGGTTGATCCACAAATACTTGTTGAAAGCGGCGTTCTAAGGCAGCATCTTTCTCAATGTGTTTGCGGAACTCGTCTAGGGTAGTAGCGCCAATGCAACGCAGTTCTCCCCGCGCCAGCATTGGTTTGAGCAGATTTCCGGCATCCATTGCCCCTTGTTGAGTGGAACCGGCACCGACTACGGTATGCAATTCGTCAATAAACAGGACGATTTGACCGTTAGATTCCGTAACTTCTTTCAGGACTGCTTTCAGGCGTTCTTCAAATTCTCCTCGCAATTTGGCCCCAGCAATCAAACTGCCCATATCTAAAGAGATGAGTTGGCGGTTTTTCAGAGATTCAGGAACATCACCATTTACCATCCGCTGTGCCAAAGCTTCGGCGATCGCTGTTTTACCTACCCCAGGTTCACCAATTAATACCGGGTTATTTTTGCTCCGACGAGACAAAACTTGAATTACTCGCCGAATTTCGTCATCCCGCCCAATCACTGGGTCAAGTTTTCCAGATTTTGCCTGTTCCGTTAAATCTCTGCCAAATTTTTGTAAGGCTTCATAGCGGGATTCTGGTGTTTGATCAGTCACCTTTTGGCTGCCGCGAACGGCTTTGATAGTAGCTTCTAGTTTTTCTGTATCCGCACTAAAGCCTTTGAGTATCTTTCGTCCAATGCGATCGTCTTCAGCAAATGCCAAGAGGATGTGTTCCACGGAAATGTAGGAGTCTTTCATCCTAGCTCTAGCTTCCTCGGCTCGGTCTAGTAAAACATCTAAATTGCGGCTAAGGTAAAGCTGATCACTTTTACCAACTTTGGGCTGACGTTGGGTAAAGGCTTCTAGCTGCTGTTGCAAGCGGATTGGATCGACCTCAGATCGAGCCAGAATACGTATTGCTAGACTAGTGGGTTCTTCTAACAGGGCAAGAATTAAATGTTCAACATCTAATTGCTGTTGTTGATAAGCACGGACTATATCCTGAGATTTAACAATCGCTTCCCAGGCTTTATCAGTAAATTTATTCGGATCTGTAGGTTGCATCTTTAAAATTTTGGAATTTTGATTTTTAGTTTAGAGATTGGGGGCTAGGGATTGGGGATTGGGCACTGGGGATTGGAAAAACTCTTCCCTAGTCACTAATTATCCAGACATTCTCAGCGTATATCCGCGTGTATCTCAGGTGGCAATTTAGGATTGGTAATTCGGTGATAGTTTACTCTATTACCTATTTCCTAATTTAAAACGAAAACACTGTTCTGAGCGGACTTTGCCAAATGGTACTATTGGAGCGATCATTATTAGTGTTGATTGGTGTTGTTTATCAACGACAAGATGGGGGTAATACTAATAGGATTTACGCAGAAGAAGATCCCTTAAACCGCCTAAAAAGGGGAGGCAAAAAGAGAAAGCCACTGCGGTCTTGTCCCTACAGCCCTTCCCTAACGGGACGCCTTGCGGCGAACGGGCATCCTACGGCAGGCGCTAGCCTCTGGCAATGTGAGAAGGGGAGACGCTGTTCGCATTCGAGAGGCAAGTCTTGCGACACGCTGTTCGCGTTCGCCAACGGCATAGCAACTACTCTACCAGACGCTACGCGCAGCGTCTGGTAGAGACCGTCTGGGGTTTCCCCAAGTAGAGGAGCCAGCCGTGTGGTGTTAGCGCAGCGTTAGCGACGTAGGAGCGTCGGAACGAGCGTCCGTAGGAGCGTCGGCAGTCCGGTCTTCTCCCATTCGTCAGAGGCTAGCGCCTGCCGTAGGATGCCCAAAGGGCTGTAGGGGGTTTCCCCCAGGAGGAACTGCCGTGCATGGTCTCCCGACTTGAGCGGACTGGCATCAAGTGGCGTGAGACACCAAGGGCGAACGGTGACTCAGCACTACTGAAGCTCAACTCATCACCTATATTCTTAATTATAAGAATTACTGACTCACAAGTTGCTCTTGTGATTCCTGTTTGACTGCTGACCCTTGAGTTCCCAGTTGAATCAATTCAATTTTATACCCATCTGGATCTTCCACAAAAGCAATTACTGTCGAACCATGTTTCATTGGCCCTGGTTCGCGCACGACTTTACCGGCTTGATTGCGGATTTCCTCACATGTAGCGTAAATATCATCAACACCAAGGGCAATGTGACCATAAGCATTACCCAATTCGTATTTTTCCACCCCCCAGTTGTAGGTTAGTTCTATTACCGTATTGTCGCTTTCGTCACCATAGCCAACAAAAGCCAAGGTAAATTCTCCCCCTGGATAATCTTTGCGGCGCAGTAATTTCATTCCCAAAACTTCACAATAGAACTTTAAGGACTCTTCGAGGTTGCCCACCCGCAGCATTGTGTGTAGTAATCGCATGAGCTTTTCTCTGTAATTAATTTAGTGTTCTCTGCCAATATTTTACCTAGCTGAAAGTCTGAAGGTAGAAATGCCATCAGGGAAAAAATTAAAAGGTAAAGGACAAGATAAATGTGACTTTACCCATTTTTGGCATTGCTCCCTATTCATATAATGGAAATCTTCTTTAATCTCAGCCAATAAAGTCTCTTAAACGCCTATGCTAGCGATTGGGTTAGGCAACTGGACTGTATGCGTAACAGACTCGAATAAAGGATAAAGTACAGATGAGTAACATTCTAGATACTGCCATTGAGGCGATCGCATCTCGCGAAATTCTCGATTCACGGGGTAGACCGACAATTGAAGCCGAAGTGCATTTAGCCAACGGTGTTGTAGGACTAGCGCAGGTTCCGAGTGGTGCCTCTACTGGCACTTTTGAGGCTCACGAACTGCGTGATGGCGATAAAAGCCGTTACGGGGGCAAAGGCGTACTTAAGGCAGTACAAAACGTCAAAGAAGCACTTGCACCACAATTGCTAGGCTTGGATGCCCTCAACCAAGAACTGCTTGACCGCACGATGATCGCTATAGATGGTTCTGCTAACAAATCCAATTTGGGGGCTAATGCGATTTTGGGGGTTTCCCTAGCAGCAGCTAAAGCTGGTGCTGAATCTCTAGAAATTCCTTTATATCGCTATTTGGGTGGGCCTTTAGCGAATTTGCTACCAGTGCCGTTGATGAACGTGATTAACGGTGGCGCACACGCATCAAATAACGTCGATTTTCAAGAGTTTATGATTGTCCCAATTGGGGCAACTTCCTTCCGGGAAGCATTGCGCTGGGGTGCAGAGGTGTTTGCTACCCTCAGTCAGGTGTTGGATGAAAAGGGTTTGCTCACTGGTGTAGGCGATGAAGGCGGCTTTGCCCCTAACCTAGAATCCAATCAAGTGGCTTTGGAATTGCTAGTTGCTGCCATTAAGAAAGCTGGTTATAAGCCAGGGGAAGAAGTAGCTTTGGCCTTGGATGTGGCAGCTAGTGAGTTTTACAAGAATGGGCAGTATGTTTACGATGGTAAACCTCACGCCCCGGCTGAGTTTATTGATTACCTTGCTCAACTGGTTGATCAATACCCAATTGTGTCAATTGAGGATGGCTTGCACGAAGAAGACTGGCAAAGTTGGCAATTGCTCACCCAGAAGTTAGGTTCGCGGGTGCAGTTGGTAGGAGATGACTTGTTTGTTACCAACGCCACACGCTTGCAAAGAGGCATCCAGGAAAAAGCTGCTAATGCCATTTTGATTAAACTCAATCAAATTGGTTCTCTCACCGAAACCTTGGAAACGATTGATTTGGCAACTCGCAGCGGTTTCCGTTCAGTAATTAGCCATCGTTCCGGTGAAACTGAAGACACAACGATCGCCGATTTAGCCGTAGCGACCCGTGCCGGTCAAATCAAAACAGGTTCCCTCTGTCGCAGCGAACGCGTAGCAAAATATAATCGCTTGCTGCGAATTGAAGATGAACTAGGTGATCGCGCCGTTTATGCTGGTGCTGTGGGGTTAGGACCGAAGTAGGTGCTGGGGACTGGAGATTGAGCGCAGAATTGTTCCCAATGCCCAATGCGCCATGCCCCATGCCCAATTAAGGATAAAACCCCAACTTGGGCAACCCCAAGGTTTCATCCCAGCCCATCATCAGGTTTAGACACTGAATCGCTTGCCCCGCCTGTCCTTTAATTAGATTGTCAATTGCTGACATGACAATCACGCGACCTGTACGCGGGTCAACTTCTACACCGATGTAACAAAGATTGCTACCGTTAGCCCACTTGGTTTGGGGGTAAACGCCGCTACCGCAGATTCTCACCCAAGGAGAGTTGCGGTAGAAGGCTGAGAAAATTGTAATTAAGTCATCTCGCACTAGACCAGGATCGCGCAGTGTGGCATATACCGTTGCCAAAATACCGCGCACCATTGGGATAAGATGGGGTGTAAATTGGATCATGAGTTCGTGACCAGCTAAGTCACTGCAAATTTGCTCAATTTCTGGGGTATGACGGTGACGACCGACATTGAAAGCTGCTATCGAGTTGTCTGCCTCAGCTAGTAATAAATTGGTTTGAGCTTGCCGTCCACTGCTAGATGTGCCGGACTTGGCATCGATAATAGCTGTTTCTGGTACGATTAAACCTTGCTTTAAGAGTGGCGAAAGTGCAAGGAGACTAGCAGTGGAATAGGAACCAGGACAACCAACGAGTTGAGCTTCGGCAATGCGATCGCGATACAGTTCTGGTAATCCATAAACCGCTGTAGCAGCAGTTGAGCGATCGTTTCTCTGTGTCCCATACCAACTTGTATAAGTTGCCAAATCACTGAACCGATAGTCTGCACTCAAATCCAGTACTTTACATCCTTTTTCTAATAGTTTGGGCGCGATTTGGCAAGCCAGACCATTTGGTAAAGACAGGAAAACTACTTCACAGCGGTGAGCAATTATTTTTGGTTCTACCGCCTCTATTGGCAGGTTAGCTGCATGAGCCAGATGCGGGTAGATATCTCCAAAGCATTTCCCGATACTGCTCTCACCACCTAAATAAACCAGTTCGACTTCTGGATGATCCATCAGTAGTCGTACTAACTGTACTCCGCCATAGTCCGACGCGCCAACAATCCCAACGGGTACGCGTCTAAATTTGCCCATGATCTGAAATCCTTATCCCATGAATGGTTAATTCGTTCTCAGCTATCAACAATATCAGCGACTAGACTCACAGCGTACAAAACAGCTGAAACCCCTCTACTTTTTTTGGACGCAAACAGGGAAGAGTACATGGGGAAGGGGTGAGGCGGTAAGCAAGTCAGAGTCTTCTGTATAAGACGCTGTGAGAAGGGGGTTCCCGTCGAGTCCCTTAGCGCTAGCGGTAGCGTTAGCGAAGCGGTAGCGATAGCGCAGCGTTAGCGACGTAGGAGCGTCGGAACGAGCGTCCGCAGGAGCGTCACTTCCAACCCGAAGGTGAGGCGGCGAAATTATCAAATATTCTATTTGTCCCCCTTGTCCTGTTTATCCTTGACTGTCGCTGCACTCTATTACTAAACGCCGATTTTAAGGGCAGAAATTTTTGCCACGTTATCAAATCATAAAATAACTCGGTAAGTGGGAAACTCAGTCACTTTAGGGCTGAGAGGGAAGTGATACTAAGGGCAAGCCCAGTGACCACTCGTGCAGTAAAAAATGCAGTCAGTCTATGTTAAAATTAAATTGTGAGTAGAAATAACTATTTACATTTTGAAGTATCTTAGTACGGAGAAATCCCGGCTCCCATCAAACAACGGTTAGCAATAACAGCTAACGGCAGTATGACTTGAAAGAGCAAATAATGGTGAGTCCAGTCCTGTTGGCGTAGCATCTCCATTAGGAGAAGGGTTTTCCGTTGGGCAGGTTGTGTATCTTACCACGTTTTGGCAAGGGGAATGGACTCTGAAAGCTTTAAGAAAAACAATAATTAAGCGCAATTGCAATACCTTTAGTAATAGTAGTTTTTTTGAGCATCTAGGGGTATACTTGACTATCCCTTCCATGCTTGGCTTGGAGAAAGGAGCGTATCTTTAGACCTGAGAGTGTCAATGCTAGTCTACTTCTCTAGTCTTATAAAGAAGCTACAATCTAAAAGAAGAAATTGTTAAAAAAATTTACGTTGGTAGCTGGAAATCTTTCTGTGTCACAGCCTAATACTAGTCAAGCTTTTAAATTTGATTCGATTGATGCCGCCTTAGCAGACCTAAAAGGTGGTCGCGTGATTGTAGTGGTAGATGATGAAAATAGAGAAAATGAAGGCGACTTAATCTGTGCTGCCCAATTTGCCACACCTGACATGATTAATTTCATGGCGGTGGAAGCTAGAGGGCTGATTTGTTTGGCAATGACAGGCGATCGCTTAGACGAACTAGACTTACCCTTGATGGTAAGCAACATTACAGATACTAACCAAACTGCCTTCACTGTTAGTATTGATGCTAGCCCAGAATTGGGTGTAACCACTGGCATCTCAGCGGAAGACCGCGCCCGCACTATCCAAGTTACTCTCAACCCGGCCACAAAATCTACTGATTTACGTCGTCCTGGTCATATTTTTCCGATTCGGGCTAAAGCTGGAGGCGTACTCAAACGTGCCGGACATACAGAAGCTGCTGTGGATTTAGCTAGACTAGCAGGGCTATACCCATCTGGGGTAATTTGTGAAATTCAAAACTCCGATGGTTCAATGGCGCGGTTGCAACAATTAGTTGAATACGCTAGACGTCATAATTTAAAAATTATTAGTATTGCGGATTTAATCAGTTATCGCCTACAGCATGATCGCCTCGTATATCGTGAGGTGACTACCAAGCTACCTAGTCAGTTCGGTCAGTTTGAAATTTACGCCTACCGCCACACTCTGGATAATACAGAACACGTTGCAATTGTCAAGGGCGATCCAGCTAACTTTAAAGATGAACCAGTAATGGTGCGGATGCACTCAGAATGCTTAACTGGTGACGCTTTGGGTTCTTTGCGCTGCGACTGTCGGATGCAGCTTGTAGCTGCCCTGAAAATGATTGAGTCTGCTGGTCAAGGTGTAGTTGTATACCTGCGTCAAGAAGGACGGGGAATCGGCTTAATTAACAAGCTGAAAGCCTACTCATTGCAGGATATGGGACTGGATACAGTGGAGGCGAATGAGCGTTTAGGATTTCCTGCTGACTTACGAGACTACGGGATGGGGGCACAAATGCTCATGGATTTGGGTATCAAAAAGATTCGTCTGATTACCAATAATCCCCGCAAAATTGCTGGAGTCAAGGGCTATGGGTTGGAAGTAGTTGATCGCGTGCCATTATTAATTGAAGCCAATGACTACAATTCTTATTACCTGGCAACGAAAGCGAAAAAACTGGGTCACATGCTGTTACAAACTTATCTGGTAACAGTAGCAATTCATTGGCAAGATGACCCAGAAGCTGTAACAGAACGTTATGAACGCTTAGAAAAACTGCGACACTTATCGAGAAGTAATGATTTATTGTTACAGGAAGAAGCGCGTCCCTTAGCGATCGCTATATTTGACGAGCCATCCTTAACAGTACACTTGGGCTTGGATCAACCAAAAGTTGCTAGTTGCGATTGGTATCAACAAAGTGGTCATCCTTATATCCAGGCTATCTTCCAAATTCTAGACAACCTAGCAACTTTGCCTTACATTCAGAAACTAGAATTTCTGATTTCCTCTGGTTGCGATCCTTTGAGTAATTTACAAGTTCAACTGGATCGAGAGACGTTCCCTGATGGTACACTGCCTTCATCGATTAGCGATCGCCTGGAGACGCAGCAAATTTATAGCTTTAGCAAATAGGTTGGCTGATTTTCTTTTTAATAAATTTTGTCGGGGAGCCAGTGCGTTACTCTGATTAAGAGAGTTGTAGCAACTGGTGAACCAGCGCACCCAAGTTGGTTTCCTTCTGTAGGCGACTGGTAAATCCGAAGGGCATTGTGTTATCGCCGAAAGTACCGCACCACTTTTTATTTACTTACTCTATAGATTGGTCTGATCTGACGATAAGTATTAAGTAAGTCCAGAAATTTATTCCCATCAAAATTTATGGGGTCAACTTTTTTACCAGAACGGTCTACCAGATGGTGGGTAGTAATGCGATCGTCTGGGACTTGACTTTGAGCAATTAACCAAGCAAGAGAATCATATTGGGCTTCCGTGTAGCCGCTATGGGTTTGTTGGCTGCTACTGTCATAACTATCTGGCGGTGTTTCCAAAGAAACGTGATAAGCAAAATTATTTACAGACGCTGGCAAATTCGGATTAGTCTGCACAGTTTCTACTCCTTGTGGACTCTCAAATACTGAGTTAGCTGCACCAAAAGCTCGCTTTTCTGGCGGTACTAAATAAACTACCGTTCCGTCTAGCTTGATTAAGGCGTGGTAACTTGCTTGCACGCTTTCATCGGTATGGGCTACTTGAAAGAAATTAATGGCGCTAGAAGCAGAATAACCAGTTTCATGGAGGACGATAATCGGTTGGTTGTTAAGAGTTACACCGTTAACATCTTGGGCGTACCGTTCTCCATAGTTAGTTGGGTCAACCGAAGCAACTTGATAATTAGGTCTGTACTGTGCAAAAGTTTGAGTGGTTACGTACCTTGCTAAAGGCTTGCTAATCTTGACTGGGGACTTGATAACACGTTGAAATTTCTTTTCTGGCTCTTTCGCTGATTGGAATTGTGCCTGGGGATATTGACTCCAGGCTGTAACCTGGGGATTAGATGTATGGTATGTTATCCGATTATTGTGTAATTGTGTCGCTCGTCCAATTAGCAGCACTGCAATTAAAGCCATGAACATCAGCGAGATTAGTATCACCCTAGTCGCCCAGTCTTTAAACCTCATTTTTTTAATAGCCGTAAAACGGTAGATATTAACTTATAGCTAAACTGGCGTGTCTTTCGTAGGGGCGCACAGCTGTATACCCCTACCGCCTATGGTATCCAAACGAGAATCGCTATAATACTTTAATTCTAGTTAAATTTACGTTACTAGTATATGTTGCAATCCTAAGTAATTGTTTTAGATGCTTCCTCTGTCTAGGGAGCTATTTAAATGCTCTCAAAACCATTGCTACCGTGAAGTTAGATCCCCGACTTCTTTAAGAAGTCGGGGATCTGGACACCACGAATTTTTACATCTCTACAAATCGAGATCGCAATCTCAAATCTAATATAGTTAGCGTTTATACTCTGCTGCGTGGTGTTCGCATAGCCATAGGTAACTTAGTGGCTGATTCTGCGATCGCCTTCTGAAGTTCTTCAATGCCAAGGCTGATTTTAGAGCTAATTTTACAGTGTTCGAGAACCTGGTGGTACTTGTCGCGTAACTCTTCACCGACGAGTAGCAGCTTAGAAACCTAATGCCCTTCGCTATCCTCTAACCTTTCTCGCAGATAACTGAAAATCGCTTCTATTCCCTGCTCGACAATTTCAGATGGTGGCGAGGTTAATGGATTGTTAGAGAGGTATAGCTCAGTCAAGTTAGAGAGTTGGCAGATTTCTGGCGGCAGTCTGCTGAGTTGATTGTTATCGAGGTATAGCTCAGTCAGGCTGGAGAGTTGGCTAATTTCTGGTGGCAGGCCGCTGAGTTGATTGTTATTGAGGTGCAGCTCAGTTAAGTTGCAGAGTTGGTTGATTTGTGGCGGTAGGCTGCTGAGTTGATTGTTATCGAGGTGTAGCCCAGTCAAGTTGGAGAGTTGGCTGATTTCTGGCACCAAGCTGCTGATTTGATTGTTAAAGAGGTATAGCTGAGTCAAGTTGGAGAGTTGGCTGATTTCTGGCGGCAGGCTGCTGAGTTGATTGTTATTGAGGTCTAGCCCAGTCAAGTTGCAGAGTTGGCTGATTTCTGGTGGCAGGCTGCTGAGTTGATTGTTATTGAGGTATAGCCCAGTCAAGTTGGAGAGTTGGCTGATTTCTGGTGGCAAGCTAGTGAGTTGATTGTTATCGAGGTCTAGCCCAGTCAAGTTGCAGAGTTGGCTGATTTCTGGCGGCAGACTGCTGAGTTTATTGTTATATAGGGATAGCCATGTCAGGTTGGAGAGTTGGCTGATTTGTGGCGGCAGGCTGCTGAGTTGATTTTTATCGAGGAATAGGATTGTCAGGTTGGAGAGTTGACTGAATTCTGGCGGTAGGCTGCTGAGTTGATTGTTGTTAGAGAGGGATAGCCATGTCAGGTTGGAGAGTTGGCTGATTTGTGGCGGCAGGCTGCTGAGTTGATTGTTATTGAGGTATAGCGTTGTCAGGCTGGAGAGTTGGCTGATTTCTGGCGGCAGGCTGCTGAGTTGATTGTTATCGAGGGATAGCCTTGTCAGGCTGGAGAGTTGGCTAATTTCTGGCGGCAGGCTGCTAAGTTGATTGTTATTGAGGGATAGCCTTGTCAGGCTGGAGAGTTGGCTGATTTCTGGCGGCAGGCTGCTGAGTTGATTGTTATTGAGGGATAGCCTTGTCAGGCTGGAGAGTTGGCTGATTTCTGGCGGCAGGCTGCTAAGTTGATTGTTATTGAGGGATAGCCTTGTCAGGCTGGAGAGTTGGCTGATTTCTGGCGGCAGGCTGCTGAGTTG
>NZ_JBALDG010000055.1:0-16848 GCF_036917195.1 Nostoc sp. | reverse complement strand
CGCTTTTTGGCCCAGGTCATAGCTATAGGGGGCAGGCATCAGATTTTTTTGCACTCGATATAATAGTCCTAACACAATCTTGTAGCGCTATATCATTTGAATCTGAATACTTAGCAACTCAGCAACCAGATGATTCAGGTTTGCCAGCTAGAGGGACCGTGCTTTCTAATCCAAATGGTCAAATTCCCCGGAATCGCTATATTGGAGAACCTTTTGATGTCTCAGTGTCAGGGAACAACCGTAATGTCTTGCGAGTTGGCTATAATTTTGAGCATCGCTTCAACGAAGATTGGCAAGTCCGAAATGCCTTTCAAGCTTCGCTTTCTAACTACCCCAACAACCGGATATATATCCTTCCCACCTCTCTATCAGAAGATGGGCGCTTGTTGTCAAGAACTGTGAGAACGTTCCCAGCAGGAAATTACGATAACACTTATTCTTTGGATAATTACGTTGTTGGCAAGTTTAAGACGGGCAGCATTCAGCACCAAATAGTAGCTGGTTTTGATTTATTCAGGGAGGTTGCTGGGGGTCAACAAATTAATCGTTCCATTGCGCCACTTGATTTGTTCAATCCGGTATATACTCAGACGCTAGGAGGGATTATTGGTGACCCATCTGATGATGAAACGACATCGGACTCGTTAGGCTTTTATCTTCAAGACCAAATCGCGCTCTTCAATAATCTCAAGTTACTGCTAGGTGGTCGTTTCGATATTGTTAATCAAACATTTAAAGACTTCATAGACTCGTCGAATAATGATTTTCAACAAAACGAAGCCTTCAGCCCTCGCGTTGGGATTGTCTACCAGCCCATCCCAGCAATTTCGCTCTACGCCAGCTATAGCCGCTCATTTCAACAACTCATTGGTACAACCTTTGATAACAGTTTATTCCAGCCAGAAAAAGGCACTCAATACGAGGTAGGCATCAAGACAGATTTGAGTGATAAAGTCTCAGCAACACTAGCGTTTTACGATCTGACTCGTTCTAATGTGCTGACTGACGATCTAGACAATCCTGGCGAGTCCATTCAAACAGGCGAGCAAAAAAGTCAAGGAATTGAACTAAATATTGGTGGGGAAATTTTGCCCGGATTGAGCATTATTGGGGGCTATGCCTACACTGATGCTAGGGTCACAAAAGATACGGATACTGAGCTTGTTGACAACATCCTGAATAATGTACCGAAACACGCCTTTACCTTGTGGACGACCTATAAAATTACTCAAGGTAACTTGCAAGGTTTGGGGTTTGGTTTAGGACTATACTACGTTGGCGATCGTCAGGGAGACTTAGCAAATACGTTCGAGTTACCCAGCTATTTACGCACTGATGCTGCTGTTTTCTATGAGCGAAATAATTTACGAGTAGCGCTCAACATTAGAAATCTGTTTGATATTGATTATTATGCATCAGCTCAACGTGACCTCACCGTTTATCCAGGAGAGCCGCTGACGGTACAAGGAACGGTTTCCTGGGAGTTCTAATCAGATCAGGAATAGTGTGGGAGCATTTTCTATGAGGTCACTCAAATTACGTCAGATTGCTTTTAACCTACACAGTAATTGTTGCAGTCCTTGATCGGCAATTCCTCCGGGGAACTACCAAAAGCATTGCAACACTTGATGCGTGAGCCAGAGCAACCTTACCACTTTCGCTCCAACGTCATGACTCCGATGATGCAATATAATGTGCAGCGTATATTGCATTGTCCTTATCAGGGTATCATCAAAAACACCAAGCCTAGCACCTACAACTCAAGTTGTACCAATAACATCCGTTAAAGCCAATCCCACCGACAAAGGTGTGGAGATAATTTTAGAGACACCTCAAGGGACTCAACTGCAAGTCACAAATCGCAGTACGGGTAATAATTTTATTGCAGATGTATCTGGCGGGCAATTGCGTTTACCGTCGGGTGAAGCTTTCACATTTCGTTCGGAAAAACCGCTTGCGGAAATTGCTGAAATAACAGTAACGAATGTTGATGCAAATACTGTGCGAGTGACGGTGGTAGGTGTTGCAGTTATGCCCACGGTTGAGTTATTTGATGATAATGTCGGGCTGGTTTTTGGGGTAGCATCACAGGCAACGGCGATTTCTCCACCGCAGCAACCCCAAACGCCTGCTAGTGAAACACCACAAGAGGAACCAGCAGCGCAGATGAGCCGATTGAATTGGTGGTGACGGGTGAGCAGGATGGCTATAATGTGCCAAATGCGACAACAGCCACAAAAACCGACACCCCGCTACGGGACATTCCCCAATCGATTCAAGTTGTACCCCGAGAGGTGCTGGAAGATCGTAATGTGAGAACTTTAAACGAGTCAGTGGAAACGGTCAGTGGCGTTTCAAATAGTGCAGACCAGAGCGGTGCGACTGGCAAAGCCAGATCCATCAGAGGATTTGCTGCGGAAACAAATTTACGCAACGGCCTTTCAGAAGGTAGCTTTACTTTGGACAACCTCTTGCAACCAGTTGGAACCATTGAGCAAGTGGAAGTTCTCAAAGGACCCGCCTCGGTTCTGTTTGGTTCTCTAGAGCCTGGTGGAATTGTCAACATTGTCACCAAACAACCCTTGAATGAACCCTATTACAAACTTGAATTTGAGGTAGGAAGTTATGGCTTTTATCAGCCCCTGATTGATTTCTCAGATCCCTTGACTGCCGATAAAACTGTGCTTTACCGCTTGATTGCCAGTTATCAGGGTGCAAACGGTTTTCAAGATTTTGTCAACACCCAACTGACCACCATTGCACCCTCAATCACAGTCAACTTGGGCGATCGCACAAGCCTGAATCTGTACTATGAATATACTCACTTCTTTGGAGATCCTCCTAGAAGTCTTGTTGCGCTCTTGAGTGATGGTAGCTTGATACCTCAGAGCTTCTATACGGGTTATCCTGGTTTAGACTTGAGCGATATCACGACGCAAAAATTTGGCTACACACTAAAGCATGAATTTAGCGACAACTGCCTTACAAGCTTAACTTGTGACCAATGTTGAGACTCAGATTGTTTCTCAGAATGCTTATAAAGTTCCTTATTTAGGATATGACGGCATTTTTTATCTGAATACGGAGAGTAACAGTTCCATGAAAGACCCGCGCAATCCCAAACGGATTGTAATTGAAAAAATGGATAACTTTAGCTTCTACAAAGATACCGAGGGAAAAACACCTATTGCCCGCAACTGTCGTTATGCTTACCTGGGGGCTGTACCTGATTCCAAGTTTTACCCAGAATACAAAACAGCTATCTGGGATTTATTTGAACTAAAAAAAGATGAAAGTAAAGACCCCGCTTGTAACCAATTCAAGTATCTGAGTTTCCAAGCTCCTGAAGGTGAACCAATCCATAGTCACTTTCGCTATGGAGATGAAAAATCGAGCTTTCAAACAATGATAAACATGAGCAATGATGCAGAAGATAAGGCGAAATTCAATCCTTGGTGGCCTACTTATTGCGGTGGTGGTAAGACTAGTTGTGGTAAGGACGAATAGCATCAATTCTTGTCAATAACACAAGCGCGATCGCTTGCTCATAAAATAGCGATCACGCTTGGTTAATCATTGATGTTTTAGTGTGACTAAGCAATTTTCTTGAGTGTGAGGGGATAAATGAAGTTAGATAAATTTTTTTAAAGCCTGTTGTTGACAAGTGCGGTTGTTCTTTTGATCAGCACACCCGTTAAAGCTGAGGAAGTACAATAGGATGTTCAAGAATCCAGCAGAAACATTCGCCAACTGAGCGAAACGGTTTTCAAGAGTTTGTCAACACCAATCTGACCACGATCGCATCATCAATATGCCTAAAAACCATATCTCTGGTGGGCGTGGGTTTTGATCACTGGCTTTTTAGCTTACGGAACAAGGCCTCTAATGTATACCCATTACCTATCCAAATTCGTTCAATAGGTTTCAAAATTAGAATATATTTTTCTAAATCATAGCACCCGATCAGATCCAACACCAATACTGGAATAGCTAGAGTCTCCTTAACGTGGGGTGAGTGGTAGCAAAATTTTTATGTTTTTACATATAGTCTATATAGAAATTTGAACTAATAATCGCTACAATAAAAATACTAAGGCATCTTCATAAGAAAATGACAGATTTAACTCCAAATAACACATTTTTAATAGCAGGAATTGTTTTTATAACGATTGCTGTCATTGGGCAATCTAAATTAGGTTTTATTGAAATTAATCCCGGTTGTTTTGGGAGGTTTTTGGCTCTATTTATTGGTATTTCGAGCCTATTATATGCTTTGGGATTACTTAATCTTTCAAGCGAAACCCTTGAGTTATTAAGAACTTCTCTGATAGAAAAAATTAAACAAAGCATAAGTTCAATTAATGAACTTATACAAGGATCGTAACAGGTCTGACAAATTGATTTCTGGGTACATCTGAATACTTTTGGTTAAGGGGAAAAGCACCGCCCCTATTGATGAAGAGGAGAAATGAACGTGATTTTGTGTCCCTAATCTGTATAGGTAAATCTATTTTATTAGTGATGGACACGGCAACAAGTTTTCATCTAAATTTACACTGCCACTATCTCGAAGCAGATTACAGACTTACAACCATCGGCAAAGTTAACAGCAACTTGTCACTTGTAGCGATCGCTAAATTCAATGCCAATTTTAGATTTTAAATTTTAGATTAAAGAACAAAGAATTATTTGGTTCATGCCCCGTGCATTGTGGAGCGAGTGCGGTCTTCTCCCAAAGGGAAAGGCTAGCACCTGCCGTAGGATGCCCGTTCGCCGCAAGGCGTCCCGTTAGGGAAGGGCTGTAGGGGTCTCCCCAAGTAGAGCAACTCGCGTGGCGGAATAAATCCAAAATCCAAAATCCTCGCATGGACATGCCCAGCACTCATAGTGGGCGGAACAAATCCAAAATCCAAAATCCAAAATACAAAATTGATTGACATAGTTGTAAACCCGGACATATTACTCCTCGGTTATCAACTTTCTTTCTTCAGGAAGTAAGGTTGTTTCATCCTCAGGGCGATCGCCATCTACGGATTTGACTTTAGTTATATACGGTTTAATAATTAGACTGACGCCAATTGTCCAACCTAATGTAACCATCCAACCTGCGAGAATGTCACTAGGAAAATGAACCCCCAGATAGATACGACACCACGCAATAGCTATTACATATAAGCTGCCGAAGATGAGAACCAACCAGCGCCAGGAGCTAGCCCAAGTTAAGAATAGCAAAATTGCTACCAGAGTTACACTCGTCATGGCATGAGCACTGGGAAATGCAAAACTAGACTCAGGCGCAATGGACTGCCACAATTGTGGACGCACTCGATGCATTAATTCCTTTGCTGTGCGGTTGATGATGATGCTTCCCACTGAGGCGGTGAGTAAATAAGCTAGCGATCGCCAGCGTTTTTGAAGTAGTAATATTAGTGCGATCGCACCCAAAATCGGTATCGCCCTCCAAGGCAACCCAATTATAGCTAGCGTCACTGCTAAAACATCAAGCTGTGGATTTTCTGTAGAATGAACTGCTAACAGAATAGGCACATCCCACGGGAAGCCAGCTTGATTCTGCCATATCTTCACTGTCAGGATTTCAAAAATTTGCAAAGGTAAATAGACTCCTATCAACAGGAGTAAGAGCGATCGCCAACGAGCAATCAACAGGTTTTTGAGAAAATCAAGAGGCGACTGACTCTCTTTATTGGCTTTTTTCACTTTTTCCATATCTAAATTAAAAAGACTGATAAACGACTTCACTGATTACAAATTATTCAAATCTTGAGAAGTTCCACAATGTTTAGAGTATGACAAATGTTTATAAGTAAGATTATACAGTTTTGGCATTCAATGTACTGATAATAACCGCAGTGTGGACAGTAAGTATCACGATGTCGAATTTTATTGACACAATTGACACAGCGTGATTTTTTAACTCTGCTAGCTACTTGGACTTTAGCATTAAAGACAAATTTTTTAAAAAATTGGATAATTCCAAAACCAATAACTGGAATCAGTAAGATATAAACATAATTGTTCAGGAAAAGGAAACCAGCAAAAAGGGCGCTAATGATATCAAATAGAAATTGAAATATTGCACCTATTTGAAGAAATTCAAATATTTTAACGATTACTGGGATAAAAAAGATAACTAGCAAATCCCAGATGCCAAGTAATTAGGAAAACAACCGAAAAATCCCCAATGCCAGAGAGAAAAAATTTCGACACAGTAGAAGGTGACAGCTACTTAATCTCTATAAGTATGGGATTTATCGTGGTGCTTGTGATCATCAGCTTATCACTTGCCTTAATCAAACTGTGGTCATCTCAACCACAGGGCAAGGTTTCTAGGGCATACTTCAGTGATCCGAAAAACAGAGAACTGCAAAAACGTTTACTTGTTTTACTTCACGGTGACGTGACAACAGCTAAACGACTACTCAGACAGCAGCGGCACAGCCATCAGGGTCAATCGGATAACTGGTATTTAGAGAAAGTAATTTACGATTTGGAACGCGATCGCCGTTACTAAAACTCAAAATAGAGAGTGGCGGCGCTTGACCCATCCAAGGGCGATCGCCGCCTTTTTTCATAACAACCTGAAGTTGACACAGGTGACAGCTGTGTCAACCAACTGAAATCTATTTCGCTGCGAAGTAGGCTTCTAGTGCCTCAGAACCACCAATTAATTTACCATCGATAAACACTTGGGGAACTGTTGTCGCACCTGTAACTGCTTTTAACGACCGTGTGGTGATATCCTTACCCAAGGTAATTTCTTCGTAGTTAATACCATGTTCCTTGAGCATCGCCTTAGCACGCGCACAGAAGGGACAACCCACTTTCGCAAACAGGGAAACTACTTCGGGCTTCACTGCTTGGGGGTTGATGTATCTGAGCATTGTTTCGGCATCGGACACCTTAAAGGGATCTCCTGGCTCATCTGGCTCAATAAACATTTGATTAATTACACAATCTTTCACCAGCATCGAGTAGCGCCACGATCGCTTCCCAAACCCCAAGTCTGATTTATCTACCAGCATTCCCATGCCTTCAGTAAATTCACCATTACCATCGGGAATTAATGTAATATTTTCTGCTTCTTGATCCTTTGCCCATTCATTCATTACAAAGGTATCATTGACAGAAATACAGATAATGTCATCGACACCATTTTCTTTTAAAACCCCAGCCAATTCGTTGTAACCAGGGAGATGAGTTGATGAACAAGTCGGAGTATAAGCACCCGGTAAGGAGAAGACAACCACTGTCTTATCAGCAAACAATTTATCGGTTGTCACATCCACCCACTGGTTGTTAACACGAGTATGAAAAGTGACATTAGGAATCTGCTGTCCACGGCGATCAGAGAACATAATTTTGCTTGCCTTTAGTAATCAATTCCAGTCATAACCTATCATAAAGAAGACTGTTATCATGTAACTATCAATCAGCTAAAAAACTTCATTAATAAATGGAGCGATCGCTGCGACAAATTCAGCGGTTGACTCATATGGTAAAACATTACGCCCATTTATTTTTATACCTCGACCTTGAGGCAAACAGGACAGATAGTAAGCCAAGCGTTCATCTGGCGTTTCTTTTCTATTGTCTTGACTAATACTCGATGCAGTTTCCCCCACAACCGCTAATGTTGGTTGCCCAATAGAGGCGATAAAACTAGTATAATTCTGTCGCCAAAACCCTGCTAGAAAAGAAAACACTGCATGACGACTAGCAGGATTTTCTGCACCTGCAAGCAATGTATCCAACCACTCTGCATCCACAGCATTATCAGAAGCAAAGAGTTGACGAGTCGAGAAAGAATGTAAAAATTTTGGGGTGCGTGCATAGCGATAAAAAGCACTCCCAAAAGGTGAATCTAACAGATTCCAAAGGAGTTTTTGCTGCCATTCTGGTGATTTATTTGTGATCAAAGCCCATGTTGGAGGCCCAGAGAGTACAAGTCTGGCAATTAAATTTGATTCCTTTTGAACTAATGCGATCGCAACTGGTAATAAAGCACCTTGTACTACTACAATGACAGGTTTTTGCACAACTGTTTGTAAAAAGTACTGCAACTGTTCTGCCCAATCACTAGGAGTGTAAGCTACATGAGGCATATCACTTTCACCACATCCTAGTAAATCAGGGTTGTAAATTGAATTACGCTCACCTGTCTTATACCATTCGCGACAAAATCGCTGCCAAAATTGCCGTGACAATCCGACGCCAATAGGATGAATTAATAGTAAGGGAATACCCTCAGGTGTTGTATTAATTGGTTGATGAACTTCGTAAGCACAACGATAATTCTGCCAACTGTAAAACTGGCTAGGAGATGCTGTCAAATTGATTGTGTTAGCTATAGTAGATGGTTGCATAATTCCTAGTTTTTAATCCTTGCTAAAAAATCATCTGTGGATGAATTAATTGGTATCCAGCCTCTTTAAGTTTTTCATTCGATACCCAAGCATTATATGGACGGGTACTTTTGATAGAAGTATCCCATTTAACTTTGGGTAAATTATGTTTTTCAAATAAGCGCTCTAGCAAGTCTTGGCTGCTGAGATGTGCATCATCTACCAGATTGTAAATCCCTTGCAAACGACGGTGACGGGCAAATTCTATCGCATCAACAATATCATCCAAATGAATCCAATTTGTGATATCTTCGCCATTGCCAGGACGGGTTGCACCAGAATATCTACTAAATATTTTCAACAGTTCTCTGCCAGTTCCATAAATCCCTCCTAAGCGAAAGATACAAACGCGGAGATTTTCACTAGATGCTGATAGCAATACATCCTCTGTTTTTCGGAGAATTTGTGCATTTTGATTAGCGGGTGCAAGCGGTGTTTCTTCATCTACCCACACACCATTTCTGTCACCATAAACGGCATAACTTCCTGTATATATTAATTGTTTGACACTCGGAATCTGCTGCAAGGATGAAATTAAAGTTTGAGCAGTTTTTAGATAAGTTTCTTCATAAACTTCCCCATTTTTTGCACCAACACTCAAAAGTACAACATCTTGATTGTGCAAAACTGATTTTAGACTATCTAGGTCATTCCCGCAGGTAACTACAACTCTTTGGGATACTGATTGTAGTACCGGGACACGCTCAGGGGAAGTTGTGGTTACACTGACAACAAAATTCATCTTTTGCTGCCAATATTGAGCAACTTTATAACCAACATAACCACAACCAATGATTGCAACGTTCATAACAAATTAGATACAAATAAATTAAACTGCTCATCGAGACTAGATTCTAAATTAAGGGACTGGATGTAAATAAATTTAACAGTCCAGAGCTAACATTCAATAGTCAATAGTACAGAAAGTTTTACCTAATCACTAATGACTATTTTGCTAATTCTTTCTCAATTATGGCAATTATCTCTGGTGAATTTGGCTGGACACTACTATTAAATCGAGCTATCACTTCATTTTGTTTATTAACTAAAAATTTTTCAAAATTCCAAGCAATAGTTCCCGTTGGCTTAACTGCTTTGGTAAGTCGCTCATAAAGTGGATGCTGCTGCGAACCTTTGGCATGAACTTTATCGAATAGTTCAAAGGTAACACCATATTTACTTGTGCAGAATTGCACAATCTCCTGATTGCTTCCTGGTTCCTGCGCTCCAAAATCGTTACAGGGGAACCCCAAAATACGTAACCCTGCTTCCCCATACTTATGGTTCAATTTTTCTAACCCTTCGTATTGAGAAGTATAACCGCAGTAGGAAGCCACATTCACAATTAAGAGTACCTTTCCGGTGTAGTCCTTTAATTGCTTATCCTCACTGTTGATGGTCTTGACGGCGATGTCCGAAATTGTGTTACTCATCTTGAATCTGATTTATCGGGAATATTGCCAAGTTTCCCATATTACAGGTACTCTAAACCCGGTTTATTTAAGGAAATTAGGTTTGTTAGCCAAGTTTCCCACTACGATTCTATTTAACTCAGGCTATAAGCTTGTATGGGAGTTTCAATAGATGTTTCCCTCACTGATTGATGCTTGGCAAGGCGATGTCTAACGATAAGCCAGGATGCGGAGCATTTTTCCTCAACTGGTGCAGCTGATCAATTAAGATAGCGATCGCCTGTGAATTGACACTGACAACCAGATTTAACTAATTGATAACTCTTCTATAAATAGCTAGACAATCTCATATCTCAGGATAGGTCTTGGAAATCTGCGTTGCTTTTGATACAAAATTTTGTCATAGAGATAAATTATGAATACTGACTATTGCTTATACAGACAAATCTAGAGACGAAATATGGCAGGATACTTGCGAGTATTGACCGAATAATGTCACGATCAATCTGCGTGATCTAAATCAAAGTGAAAACTTAATTTCAGCAAAACTTATTTTACCTTGTGACAATTTTATGGTTAAAGGATTAAGAGTTAGTATACTGTTATTAGCAGTTCTGGGAAATCTGGCATGGTCATTTAGTGCCAAGGCTAATTTTAACGGCAAACTCACCGTGGAAATTGATGGCTTGAAGAACAAAGAAGGACAAGTGTGTGCCAGTCTATTTGCAAGCAGTGAAGGATTTCCTAGCGATCGCGATCGTGTCTTACAAAAGCAGTGTAGCAAGATTACTGACATTCCCTTACCCATTACCTTTGAGAACTTGAAAGCGGGTACTTATGCCGTTGCTGTCTTCCACGATCAAAATAATGACGGCACTCTCAATAGAAATGGACTTGGTATACCAAGCGAAGGCTTTGGATTTTCCAGCAACCCAGAAATTCGCACAAGAGCGCCCAAATTTAGCGAAGCAGCATTTTTGGTTGCAGGCCCGAACACTAATATCCAAATCCAATTGAAATATTTTTAGGCTGACAACGGATTTAAACTTGGTGCAGTAGACAAACTAAAACTCAAAACCACATATAATATCATGTCTGTTTAATAAGCAATCAAGCGGACATGATATCAGACGCTACGCATAGTCGCTGACACAATGCTTATGAGCGTCAGGAATTGAAGGAAAAATCTAAAATCTAAAATCGAATGACTTTTGCTCTATTCTCGTGAATCGTCGTGTGAATCTTCTGGTAGACCTTGTTGTTCCGGTAAGCCACGCATTCGATTCATCTGAGTTAAAGCATATCGTGCTGTTGCTTGCACTTCGGCATCTGGGTCATCTAACGCATGGAGTAACATCTGACTCATTTGACCCATCGTGTCATAAACGCGCGTCAAGTCACGAATGGCATTTTGCCGTACTTGTGGACTTTCATCTTGGATTGACATTGCTAAAGCCCGGTTCATCGGTTTGAGTGTGCGGGTCCCAATTTCTGCCAAAGCTGCCAAAATTAAGCTGTTTTCTTGAGAATCAGCATCAATCATCAGATCAACCATAGGCTGAATTGCCCGCGAATCTCCCTGCTGACCCAAATCCCAAATAGCCTTGTGTCGCTTTGTTGGGTCAGAACTGCGTAAGTCTTGAATTAATTCGTCAACGATATTGAGTTTAGCAAGCCGGGAAGTTTTTTCTGGTAGCAGCAATTGTGTGGTGAGTGGTGGCGTAGCTGTTTGTGGACTAGTTACAGTTTCTGATGAGGGTGGGGTCATTGGGTCTTTGTTAGCTTCACTCAAACTTTTAGTATTTGATATTTCGGACTTTTGCACTTGTTTGACCTGACGAAACCACCTCAGCAGGTAAACAAGTGCGCCAATACTTCCTAGAACTCCGATGGCAAATATTAACCACCAGACAAAACCTCTCTCAGTCGGCTTGGGTGTTGCAGATGGTTTGGAAGTCGGAGCAGGAGAGACAACAAATGGAGAGGTGACAATCTGATTTTTGGCAGCCAAAGCTGCTTGCAGTCTGCCCCTAGTCGCCTGACCCGTAATACCATCTACTTTTAAACCCTTTGCTTTCTGGAATTTAGCTACAGCGATTTCCGTACTGGCGTTGTACTGTCCATCTACCACGCCACTATAGTACCCCAACTGCTTTAATTGGGTTTGTAGTCTCTGCACATCTGACCCTTGACTACCGGGTCTCAAAACAGCCGAACTAGCAGTAACTGTCGAACTAGCTTGTGCAAGTTCTAAAATTTCAGGTGCTAGGTTAGGTGTGGCTGTACTTGCGCGATTTGGGTAAAAACCCACGCAAGAAAAACAGGTAAATATCAAGATTGAGGAACGGCATAGCCTCATATTACAAGTTTCAGCTTGAACGTGCTTTTGAAGTCTTTGATCCCACAATAACTTCAAGATGACCAAATGTTAACTGTTATTTGTCATTTCTTCTCCTGCTCCCCTACTCCCTCATCTCCCCTTTAACGAGTTAAGGTAAAATTTCTGGTTTCTATTCTCTAACTGCTAAGATTAAGGGGTTCAATTTTTTAGCCGATGCTTCTAAAACTGGTTGCTGTATATTAGCTACTTCGCCGACAGTAACTGTGTCGTTTTACCCTCTAAAACATCACGTTGGTTAATCAGATAGATGCTGATTAAAGTAAAGAAAACACCGACCCACTGCAACGGACTGAGGACTTCTGAGAGGAAGAGATTACCAAATACTAGGGCAAAGATGGGTGTGAAGAAGGTCAGGGAACTAAGACTGGTGAGATTGCCCCTAGAGGCAAAGTAGAAGAATAACCCGTAGGCGATCGCACTGCCAAATACGGTAGCATAACCCAAAGCCACTAAATCAGATGCTCCTAGATTCTCCCACTGCTGAGATTCGACAACTGATGAAACTCCCCATAGTGGCAATCCACCCAAAATCATGTGCCATCCCGTAGCAGTTACTGGGTCAACATGTCGGCACACAAACCGAATCAACACTGTTCCCACAGCCATTGATAGCGCTGCTAACAGCATCAACCACTCGCCACTAGCAAACAAATCTTGCCAGTTCCCAATTGTGATATTTGCGCCTGAGTCGAGAAAATGGAAAATCCACTCATCAGGTAAGCCAATTAAACCAATGCCTGTGATTCCCAAGCCTAGCCCCAGCCATCCCCAAAAACCAATATGTTCCTGGAATAGCCACAACGACAGCAAGGCAACAGCCAAGGGTTGCGAGTCAATCATCACAGACCCTAACCCCGCACTGGTTCTGACTAATCCCTCTGCCAAAAAGCCTTGAAATAGCGTCCCATCTACTAGAGCAAATAAGGCAATCCACAGCCATGCAGCCCAACTCTTGGGCCGGGGTTTACCCATGAATGCAGCTGCTATTAAAATTAACACTCCAGCTGGTATCAGACGCACACCTGCCATGAATAGCGGTGTGGTGTGAGGTATGACTCCTTTCATGGCTACCATTGCCGTCCCCCATAAGAAAAAGGGGGTAATTAACAGGATGGGGGCGAAAGGAAGTTGAGATGCACTGAGTTTCAGTTGCATGGGTTTAGTGATGCTTTTGTTTAACAAGCGTAAAATTTGCTTCACCTAATTTTACCGAATTATGTAGTTTTGCGATCGCGTAGCGTCTGGGAGAAAAGGAATTAATACTCACGTGTAGCTAAGGTTACACGAGGATGAAGATTGTAATCAGACGGATAGCTTTAAAAAGCTTTATCAGGGAACAAGCACAAACGCTTCAAATCAGGCAGATATACAGTAGTTTTTATATCTAAAAATCCTACCGATAAGTGCTTGTTTAAACTAATAATGCAAGTGATTTATCTCTTAGGGCAGTTGACTCAATTTAGCTTTATCACCTGAACAAATGCAGTAAAATAAATGCAGGTAGAGGTTATTTTTGAAAAACTCTTTTCTCACAGTGAAGTAACGACTCTGTACTTTATTGCTCTATAAACATGCATTATGGCTTTGCTAAGTTTAAATACAATTTTTTCCAGAGTAGAGCGTTTAGGATGTGCAAGTTTTCCGTGTTCCTGAAAATATGTCAACATTTCATCCATGTTTGACTGTCCCTTTTGAATTTTGATCAATTCAGTTTTGTTATTGAAAAAGGAAATACCTGACATCTCGCTCCATCTCACTGGCAGCCCTGCTTTATAGGCAGCTAGACCTATGGCATTACCTTCGCCTTCATAAACTCCATTTAGCTCAAAATATTTGGCAAGGATTTCCCATGTTTCTAAAAATTCAATTTCTTTTCCTGCTGACTTAGTAACAGAAAACAAATATTCATGGACAAACGTAACATTTTCACATTCTGGATCTAAATTTAAAAACTGCGCTGCTTTTTTTATAACTTCAATTTCTTTAGAAAAATACTTGTCAGTTTTTGTCAAAGCTTTAGCAAATTTTTTCGGCATATCCATACAAGCTCTAGCACTTATCCCTGGCTCTAAAAGCCATTCTATATATTCTGGTATAGGTGCCAAGATTCGCATATCTGAATCAATGAATATACATGAATTAAATAGAGATAAAGCCTTAGCAATAGCAAATCTTTTATCGTGGTAACACTTAACACCCTGCTGCTGATGCTGAAATGCCAAAACTTGAGGATATTTGCTAAACTCTTGAGGGTTATCAGTGAGAACTATAAAAGCAGTATTAGGTGAATATAGTTCTAGGTCTTTTGCTAATAAACTAGCCAGCCCCCGATACACTTTGCCTAATGCTAAAGTGCAAAAACAAAATTGTTGTTGACTCATATTTTTATGATTTGAGGGTAAAAGCTTAAAAATGTGAAAGTACTCAATTACTCATCACCCACTCGTACAGAATTCCTGCTGAATTCTGACTTATGAGTTCTTCTTATTTAAAACCTTTTTTACTCCTGACCGGAGTCTGATTTGAAAAAAATCTCATGAGGTAAGAAAAACCGCCAGAGGAAACCAGGGGGAAGTACGGCACTCGATTCAGCATCTATAGGTAAATATTGAGAACGGTAGATTTCAATAGCCTGCTTTTTCTTAGATTGCACTTGATGAATTGCAACCCGATGAGCGCCTACTAATTCATCAAACTTCAGACTGCGAAACAATAAAGACTTCCAAAGTAACCAGATAGCATATTGCCACAGTTCTACTGTCACTTCTGCTTTAGAAATAGCAGCTTGAACCAATTGATAAGTAATTTCATGATCTCGACTGCGATCCTGTTTATGAGTAACGTATACCTCTTGTGGTTGAAAACTACTTAATAATTGCGCCATTTCTTCAATGGTTTGCTGTTGTTCAGTTTCTGTCATTTTGTATAATGCACCATCACATTTATCAAGAAAGTGAACATCTGTTGATTCCACTCCTAAAATCTTCAAAGCTGCTATCGCTTCTTGTTTACGAATTTGAACAATTTCTGAACGGGTAATCTTGGTATGACCTCGATGAGAACCTCCTCCATCTGTAACAAAAACAACTTTAATCGGTATTCCTTGTTCTCGCTTGAGTGCAATCATACCCCCACAACCTAGTGCTTCATCATCTTGGTGAGGAGAAAATACAATTACCGACTTCTGATTAATATTTAGTAGTTTACTGCCTTGATACAGAAGCCAGTAGAACTGTAGTTTAATCAGTAGTTCTCGAAATCGGTATTTCAACAACCACCACTTATTGTGCAGCCCGAACCTTAAGCGATGAAGAAGATATCTTATTTTCATAGCACCAGATATGATTTGAAATTACTATATGAAAAATTATTACCCAAATGGTATTAATATTTCATCGCAGACATAAACATTGCCAAACTGCTAACTAGCATCTGGATTGAATGACAAAGATTAATTTGTATTCGATTTAGATTTTTATCTTATTCGATATTTTATTAAATGTGTGTCAGTACCATGGAAATTTTATGTTATTTATAAAACCTAAGTCCGTACAGTGATCAGGGCGGCTGCATCATGTCAACAAAAGAATTTTATTCTCAATAAGTTAAAAATAATCGCATTAATCGCTGCTTATTGACATAAACTTAGGCGTAGACGTTCTGTGACTCGCCGTACTCTTCCCTACGAGACGCCAAGGGCGAACGGGATCTTGCTATACATAGCGTCTCCGACAGGAAAAGGCATCGGTTTGAGTCTGGGAAACTAAACCAAAGGAGAAATGCTGATTTTTTCGTTAAATGTGCTGTAACCTTACTTTTGTGCTTCTTTGATAGAGAGTAAAATTAGATGACAGTTCTCACCTGTGCTAGTACGGGTGGAAGAAAGTATTGTAAATAAACTAAAAATTAAAGAAACTTTGTCCAGTATAACTCAATAAATATTAAACTACTTTGGCGATCAAACTCAGATTAAATTCTGAGGAGTACTAGATGACGCAGTTTTTTCGGTTATAAATTTTATGATATATTCCAATTTTCTAAAAGCCAATTAGGCACTTTTTCAAAATCTTTGCAGTTACGAATAACTCAAATCCCATTCACTGACAATGTAATTGCTGCAATGTGTAAATCTTGAGTACCAATGCGGATTCTTTAACGAATCAAGTCTTCGTAATAATTAATAATAGCATACTGGTCAAATCCTATTGATCGCACATTTTTTAAAAACTCTAAAGTAGCCTCGGTTTGGGGGGGGTAAATTTCCAAAGTCACTATTTCTGGTTTTCCCTCTTCTAAAAGTTGAATGAGTTTCTCTAGCGCTTCTTCTTTCGTCGCACCACAAGCCTAGCACTCTAGCACTCTAGCACTAACCCTGCCATCTTGTTCATTTTCAATCAGTACATCGTAAGTCAACTTAGGTACAGTTTTAGTAGGGCAAGTTGTCACAGATAAATTAGACCTCTTGCAAAAAAGTTTTGTGGTATTGTTAGGGATTAATTAAATATAAGATTTACTAACTGTGTGAAGTTCGTGATTATAAATCCCAGCGATTAAGTGACAGCGCAATCCAAAACGTTTCCTACGATTACGGTAGCGCTGACTCAAAATCCGA
>NZ_JBALDG010000054.1:0-253665 GCF_036917195.1 Nostoc sp. | reverse complement strand
ATGCGGCAACGTTGGCATGAATTTAATCGCTTTCGTGATTGTGTCGATGCCGCATTCAAACAATGTCCTAACGTATTTGCGTAGGGCTATATCTTCTGGAAAAGAAGATGAGAAATATTCTTTTCTTGCTCATGTTTGTTATAAGCAAGATATTCATAGTGTATTAGAAAAAGTGATTAGTCAATTTGTAATTAATTTAGATCAAGCAATTAGAGAAAAAAGTTCAGATACAGAAAATAAACAAGCCCGCAAATGGTTAGACCAAGCTTACAATGAGCTAAATAAAACTGCTAATAGTTTACCTCCAATTACTGAACTTATAGATGAATTAAAAATTCAACTAAGACGTGCAATTCCTAAAATAATTAATCCAAATAACCCTGAAAAAGAACCTAATTATAATCCCGGTATGAACATATTAATCGGGGGTAATAGATTAGGGAGAGGTGTAACAATTGATGGTTTAATGGTAAGTTATTATGGGCGAGATGCAAAACAAAAAGTAATGGATACAGTTCATCAACACGCTCGAATGTATGGTTATCGTCCACAATTAAAAGATGTAACTCGTCTTTTTATAGCAGAACATATATTAGATGCTTTTCGTTCTATTCATGAAGCGGATGAAGGGATGCGTCAAGCAATTGGAGATGACATTCAGAATATTCAACTTCAGCCTGTTTGGATAGGAGGAAATCTCAAACCAACTCGTTCTAATGTTTTAGATCCTTCAGTCATTAATGTATTAGTACCAGGCTCATTAATTTTTCCTCAAAATCCAGCCTATAAAAAAGACGAAATCGAGCATAATTTTAAAGACATTGAGAACATTTTAATTAATTATCAAAATAACGAACTATATGATCTGGTAAATATAGATTTTATTATTAAAATTCTCAGATATACAAAAAGTTATTATGTTTACTCAGAGAAATGGGAAGATAAACATATTATTAAAGGATTAACAGATATGAAATCCAAGGGTATGACAAAAGCCTATTTAAATGTTCGGAGAGGAGAAAAAAATAAAAATCAAGGATTAGATATGAAAAGACAAGAGCCTTTTAAATGGTCACAGTTTGGTTTTGGTTCAGGTAATTGGTCAAAAAAAGCTAAAGAAGAAAATCCTGATGTACCAACTTTAATTATTTGCTATCAAAAAGGAGAAAAAAGTACAGGATGGGATGATCATTCTATCTATCTACCTATGTTAGTTTTACCTAAACACAAATTTGTTTTAATGTTTAATTATGATGACGATGAATAATAGAGGACATTAATGTAAGTAAATGCGGGGTGGACTTCAGTGCAACCAACTGCGATCGCTCCAGATCCGCCACAATAGAAGTTGCCGATGTTTGAGGCGCTGATTATGGAAGAATTATTAACCCTGAAAGACTTGCTTGTTAAGGGCGATGTTCAAGGAGCGTTGATTATAGTTGAAGAATTAGAGGAAATGAGCCGAAATGACATAATCAAGACGATTCGTAGCTATGCAGTGATTCTATTGTTGCATCTAATTAAACAACAAGCTGAAAATCGCACGACTCGCTCTTGGGAAGTTTCTATTCGGAACTCGGTTCGGGAAATTCAACGGGAAAATAAGCGGCGTCAAGCGGGGGGTTATTATCTCACGCCAGAAGAATTGTTAGAAACCTTAGCAGAAGCCTATTTAAATGCCATTGATGAGGCTTCTTTAGAAGTAGAAGAAGGTCGTTATGAAGCCCAAGAATTAGAAAAGCTGGTTAACCAAGAAGAAATTATCAATCGTGCTTTGGCTTTAATCTTACCAGGAGAGTCTAGTTAATTGGCTAAACAGCGACTCGACACACTATTAGTAGAGCTAAATTTATGTTCCTCTCGCGCCTTAGCACAGCGGTTAATTCAGGCGGGGGAAGTTACTGTTAATCAGCAGGTAGTTGATAAATCTGGTACAGAAGTTGATATTTCTGCTCAAATAAATATTAAGGAGCGATCGCCTTTTGTTTCTAGAGGCGGTGAAAAACTCTCCAAAGCTTTATCAGTATTTGCCATTCCTGTAGCAGAGCGCATTTGTTTAGATGGTGGGATTTCTACTGGTGGTTTTACTGATTGTCTCTTGCAAGCTGGAGCAAAACAAGTTTACGGAATTGATGTTGGTTATGGACAAGTTGACTGGCGGTTGCGAAATGATTCGCGGGTAATTTTGCGGGAACGCACTAATTTACGACAACTAGGACCAGATGACTTATATGGGGAGGATGACCCGATTCCTGATTTGGCTGTGGTCGATGTATCGTTTATTTCTTTAACTAAAATTTTGCCTGCTTTGTGGCAACTAATTCAAGCTAACCGAGAAGCTGTATTGTTAGTCAAGCCACAGTTTGAAGTCGGCAGATCCCGTGTAGGTAAAAAAGGTGTTGTGCGTGATCCAAACGACCAAGCTGATGCCATTTTCCAGGTTTTGCAAACAGCGCACCCATTAGGATGGAAATACAAAGGCTTAACTTGGTCGCCGATCACTGGCCCTGCTGGGAATATCGAATATCTTTTGTGGTTGGGAATGGAAAGTGAAACACCATCGCCTGATTTAGAGGCAATTAAGCAAATAACGCAATCAGCAACAACTGATTTACGGAAGAGTTAAACGTCGTATATTAGACACTCTACAGAATCAGGATGAGTATCGCAATAATTTTCTAGAGAGGTTTTCTTTTGTTTTGCTTGGTGTTGATCAGCTTTCTCAGCTTGCAATTCTTCCACAATGTCCCAGGCTACAGCACAACCAGCAGAATCACTGCCATCTTGCTCACAAGTTGTGCGGGCTTCAGTAATAGCTTCAGTAATCGCTTCTTCAATATTTGCCTTCCCAGCAGTTTCAAATGAGTTTAGGCTAGTTGTCATGATCCTTTCACCTTTAGTTTACAGAGATAGATATTAACTGCAAGCTTTCAATGACCTCAGAAAGCTCACCCTCCGGGTGACGCTCCTGCGTCGCTAACGCTGCGCTAACGCCAGTCCAACGCCAGTCGCCTGCGACGGGAAACCCGTCTTCAGCGCTGGCTCCTCTTTGTTGGAGCAACAAGACCGGGCTGACTCACATTTACAGTTTAGATAAACTGACTACAAAAGGCGGTAGTAAACACCGTCATCTTTTTTGCAAAATTGAGTGGGAATTACCCTATTGTCATCTTTGATTCAAAAAGGTAAGGAAAATCCACTAGTTGTGGTCACTAGTAGAGATGGTCATGTTTTCAATCTTGCATCCAAAATTGGGAATGTCAGTCAATTGTCATAAGAGCTTGATAGAAGTTGATAAACACTTATAAACAGCAACAAACGGGAAACAATTTTTATTTATTCTCAATACTTTATGCCTAATTCTTGTCGCAGACGATACAGAATTGTGTTCTGGTCAACTTGAGAGAGAATTTCTTGAATGACGCTGCTAGCGCCCAACTGTCCCCAAGTGCAGCCTTTTTCGAGATACACTTGGGCAGCTTTGCCAACAGAGTATGCTCCATAACCGGCGATACCAGCTTGAGCGATCGCACTGCCAGCAAAGGCAGTAATATTGCTGGGATTGTCACCACTGGTGATTGCAGCCGTACTTTTACCCAAACCTAAAAGAAAACTACTACCTAATTCTCCCAGGAGTAAGCCACCGGAACTAAATAAAATTGTTTTTAAAATTTTTCCGGCTTCATAGCTAGTCATCGGCAAACCATACAATCTAGCTAGAGCGCGAATTAAAGCTAAATCGGCAACAGTTCCGCCAAGGATATCTAAGAAGGCGATGGGATTGAGCATTACTGCCAAAGCTTTGTATTTGGTAAATTGCCAGATGATATCTTCGGCTTCTTGTTCGCGTAAGTCGATGGTTTTTTGAGCGATCGCGGCTTCTGCATCCCGTGCTTGGATCAGTGCATTTAAAGCGAGGAGCGATCGCCCTTCTCGATTGAGAATATTCAGAATAGTCTCTTTTAGTTCGTCTACTTGCGGTGGTGGTGTCTCCCATTCATAACTGACACGTCCATCAGGCCACTCAACCCTTACTTCCATTGGTGCTGGTTCTGCCGCCACCATCACAATTTCATCAGGTAGTAAAGGTTTTGCTTGAGGATGTCCTGCACCGAGTTGTTGTAAATTTTGGTAAATCGCTCCCTGGTCTGTATCTGGATAAAGGTCTATCTTGTTAAACACCAAAATCAAGGGTTTTTGTGCTTGACGCAATTCCAGCAGTGCCTGATACTCAGTGCGTGTGATATCACCAGATACGACAAACAAAATCAAATCCGCCTGATGTACTACTTCTCGTGCCATGTCCGCCCGTGACTCACCCTTAATTTCATCTAATCCAGGGGTATCAATTAACTCTACTAGTACCTTACCCCCTGGCTGCCAACGTACGGAACGCGGCCATTGAGTGACACCGTTCAGGGGCCCAGTTTGCAGAATCTTGTCTCCCAGCAAGGCATTTAAAACTGCTGACTTACCACGACTCACCAAACCAAAAGCGGCAATTCTAATAACGCTAGAGTCCAACTTGTTGAGTGTGGAGTTCAAAGCTTCCAATTCCGGTTTCACTAAACCTGCCAATTCTGGGTTAGATGAAAGCTGTCCTGACTTGCGAAGATATCCATACCAAGACAGCACTTGCCTGAGACTGGCGCGGGCACGATTTAAGTGAGTTTCTTGCAGATTACGCACGAAGTTAGGTTGATTCAAGTTTGGACAAACAACAGGCTACATATCCATTTTGATCTAATTCCATCAGATGCTCAAAAAATGCTCAAACTGATCAGGGAATCAAGATACTATCCTCAGCATAAACCCCTCTACAAGTGTTCTACTTACAAAAGGCAACACCTCATTTAGTTTACAAACCTCTCCTAGGCGTCCCAGAAGAGTGCTGTTATTTGGATCACTCACTATCTTGTTTTGTTCTTTTTTTCCTTTTCCAAATCTTTTTCAACTTTAGATTTCAAATTATTCAACTCTAAAAGAACCAGTGGTTTTATAAAGTCTATAGCTTTTAGGGCAAGCTCTCTACCTTTGACTGGATCTTCTACATTGGTTATACTTAACTATGTCTGCCCTGAAAGAAGCTTATTGATTAATTCCTGCTGTTGCTGTAGCTGCTCTTTCAGTAGGTTTATCTCTGACTGCTGCACCTGCTGACTAGTGGTAGCTGGAAGTTCAGGGTTAATTTGCATCGCCTTATCAGTTATATCCTGATAATGCTTTTGGCTTACCATCTCACCATGCCCACACCAAGCAGAAACTATTTTCTCATCTCTGCCTAAATCAAATATTTGGTGAGTAATAAATGTATGCCTGGTGTTGTAGGGTTTAAGGTATTTACTTAGCTTACCTTGCTTTATCAGTAGAGGAATAATCCCTTTATTACCATACGCCCCACTCCAGACTGCATGGAAAGTTGTACCTAGTATTATCTTACCTGTCTTTGATTTAAATACTATTTCATTAGCTTTACCTTGAGGGATTGATTTTAGAAGGCTCCATAATTCCCCATCTTTAGGTAAAGGGAAGCGTCTAATTACACTTTGATTTCCCTTTGCTGTTTTTGTAGGGTAAAAACCTTTAGTCACTCTATCGTAGGTGCGTCTGATTAAAATCTCTTCACTATCCCACTTAACATCACCCCACATAAATGCAACTGCTTCACCTGTACGCACTCCAGTTAGGAACTTAAACTTGATGAAGTTATACCAGTGCGTTGTCTGCTTGATGCTTTCAAGGATAATTAATACCTCATCCCAGCTATAGGATTTTGATCTATCTAAAATATCATCATCACTTTCTGTTTCTACCTCATTTTGTTTTTTACCTTTTGCGCCTAACTGTTTTATTTCATCTGACATACCATCAAAAGGATCGTGATTTATATACTGACATTTTATGGCAAATTTATAAGCTTTTGATAAATGACTGATTAACTTTTTAACAGCAGGTAAGTTTCTATTTTCAACCAACCAATTTCTAATTTTTACTGCATCTTCAGCTTTTGTAGCTTCTATTGCTGACTTCAGGAAATTAGTAAAAGTTTCACTAAAAGCTTTAGCGTAAGTTGTTTCCTTTAACCCTGGTTTTATACTTTCACAATACCTATCCCAAATCTCCATCAGAGATAATTCAGGTTTAGGTGGTAATTGCTCCTCTGAGGTTAAAGTATTCTTCCCTAGCTTCAGATTTGATCTTAAGCCATACTTCTTTAAAATATCCTGATAATGCCCCAAGTTGAAGTTCCCTTCACCATCATCAAGCTCCCCATCCTCAAGTTCTGTTTGTAATTTCCGTTGTAGCTTACTAGCTATATACTCCCACCCATTTCCTAGAGGAATACCTGTTGCCAGCTTTATTTGGCTCTTGTTAGAGTAATTTCTCGGGAAACAAGCTTTGACCACCCCTGAATCAATCCGAACTGTTACTTGCCCCTTTTTAGCCTTACCACTGGGTGTTTTAAGGTCATTTATCATAATGCTCAAATTAGGTAAAATTAGTTCCAAAGTGAACGTAATATATGGGGATAGCCTGCGGCAAGCCCTACGTGTCTACGGTAAATTAAGCTTTTTGGCGGTTTTTGCGTAAGTCATAATATAGTTAGGTTTATTTGTGCCTACCTACTTAATTTCCAGACTGTTAACCGTTTTGTCAAATTAGGCAATTGTTCAGAAGAGTTTGCATAAGCTACGTAGCAAATTGATTGTATAATAGTGAATCAAGTACCAGAATTGATCAGCAAGCCTTTGAACAAGGTGAGGTTAAAGCTAAACTAAAAGCAGTACCACCAATGTTGGTTGGCAGCAGGGTTGAGTATAAAACAAGTAGCATCGGCTTTAGATTTGAGTGTCGAAAAAGTCAGACAAGTAACACAAAGTCAGCCTTGAAAAGGATACGGTAAGTTTTATGCGTGAGTAAGGCGAAATTTTGTTTGCGCCCTTGAGACTTGACTGACGACGAATTTATAGTTAATTTTTGTTAATATTGGAAGCGGTGTTAGTACTTCGTCCTCAACCAGCCACTCCCTACCTGAGAGAAACTTAATGCTGCGATTAGAACATATAAGTAAAATTTATCCCACAGGCGAAGTTCTCAAAGATATCAACTGGGAAGTTAAACCAGGCGATCGCATTGGCTTAGTCGGTGTCAACGGTGCGGGAAAATCCACCCAACTCAAAATCATCTCTGGGGAAATTGAACCTACCGCCGGTGAAATCATTCGTCCTAATAGCTTACACATAGCCTACCTCAACCAAGAGTTTGAAGTAGACCCCAGCCGCACTGTTAGAGAAGAATTTTGGACTGTCTTCAAAGAAGCCAACGAAGTACAGTTGTCTCTAGCACACGTACCACAAGAGATGGAAACGGCTAACCCAGAGGAACTGGATCGACTGATCGAGAAGTTGGATCGCTTGCAGCGCAAATTTGAAGCCTTGGATGGCTACAACTTAGATGCACGCATCGGGAAAATCTTACCAGAGATGGGGTTTGGGCTAGAAGATGGCGATCGCCTCGTCAGTGCCTTTAGTGGTGGTTGGCAGATGCGGATGAGTTTAGGTAAAATTCTTTTGCAAAAACCCGACTTGTTGCTGCTGGATGAACCGACTAACCACCTGGATTTAGAAACCATTGAGTGGTTGGAAAATTACCTCAGAGGGCTAGTTACGCCGATGGTAATAGTCTCCCATGACCGGGAGTTCCTTGACCGCCTCTGCACCCAAATTGTGGAAACTGAACGTGGCGTTTCCAGTACTTACCTTGGGAACTACTCAGCATATTTAGAACAAAAAGCTGAAAGTCAATCAGCACAACTGAGTGCTTACGAACGCCAACAGAAAGAATTAGAGAAACAGCAAACCTTTGTTGATAGATTTCGCGCCAGTGCTACCCGTAGTACCCAGGCAAAAAGCCGGGAAAAGCAACTAGAAAAAATTGAGCGCATTGAAGCACCCATTGCGGGAGTTAGAACTCTCCACTTCCGTTTTCCGCCTGCACCCCGTAGTGGACGGGAGGTAGTAGAAATTAAAGACTTAACTCATATCTATGATGATAAGATTTTGTTTTTGGGAACGAATCTCCTAATTGAAAGAGGCGATCGCATTGCATTTCTGGGACCCAACGGTGCTGGCAAATCTACCCTTCTACGCGTGATTATGGGTATGGAACCACCCACAGAAGGTAGCGTGAAATTAGGCGATCACAACGTTATTCCCGGTTACTTTGAGCAAAATCAAGCTGAAGCCTTGGATTTGAAGAGAACTGTCATGGAAACTATCCATGATGAAGTTCCTGACTGGGATAATCAAGAAGTCCGCACGCTTTTGGGACGATTTTTATTCACTGGTGATACTGTATTTAAGGCAGTTGGCGCATTAAGTGGAGGAGAAAAAGCTCGTCTGGCGTTGGCAAAAATGCTCTTACGTCCCGCTAACTTACTAATTTTAGATGAGCCAACAAACCACCTAGATATTCCAGCTAAAGAAATGCTGGAAGAAGCGCTCAAAAATTATGATGGTACGGCAATTGTAGTTTCCCATGATCGCTACTTTATTTCTCAAGTAGCAAATAAAATCGTCGAAATTCGTGATGGTGAATTTCGGGTTTACTTAGGAGATTATCATTACTATCTCCAGAAAATTGCCGAAGAAAAAGAACAAGCGAAGTTAGCTGCAATAGAAGCTGAAAAAGCAGCGAAAAAAGCTGCTAAAGCTGCTAAAGCTTCCACGAAAAGGAAATAAGAGGTTGGATAATGCCTTAGTAGTAGCGTTTTCCCGCTACTACTAATATACTTGGCGTTGTAAAAGCTACTGCAAAACAAAAATGATTTCCCTTAGTTTGGAAGTAGCAATTGCTACTTCCAAACTAATCAATAATTTAAAAATCATAAAATGCACAAGATTTAACAAGCTTAAGAAAAATCTAAGAAAACTATAAAGTAATTAATAAAAGAATTTAATAAGCATATATCTCCTTGCGGCGTGGATTAGCAATGGTATCATTCGGGTATTACAAAAAGTAAAGGGCAATTTTACTATGACCAAAGCACCTGTTGCTCCTGTGGTGCTAGTCATTTTAGACGGATGGGGCTACTGCGAGCAGACGCGAGGAAACGCTATTGTTGCTGCTAAAACTCCCATCGTGGACACTTTATGGGCAGCTTACCCGCATAGCCTCATCCACACATCAGGAAAAGCTGTAGGGTTGCCACAAGGTCAAATGGGCAACTCAGAAGTTGGTCATTTGAACATTGGTGCTGGGCGAGTGGTACCGCAAGAACTTGTACGCATCTCTGATGCAGTCGAAGACGGTTCTATTGCCTTAAACCCAGCACTCGTTAAAATTTGCCAGGAAGTTCGCTCTCGGAATAGCAAGCTGCATCTAGTAGGCCTTTGTTCTGAGGGAGGGGTACATTCGCATATCACCCATCTATTCGGACTACTTGACTTAGCCAAAGACCAACGAATTCCAGAAGTTTGTATTCACGCCATCACTGATGGTCGTGACACGGCCCCAACTGACGGTGTAAGAGCAATCACACTGCTGCAAGATTATATAGATCGCACAGGAATTGGGCGCATAGTCACCCTCAGCGGTCGCTACTACGCGATGGATCGCGATCACCGCTGGGATCGGGTCAAACGCGCCTACGACGTGATGACTCAAGATAGTGTTGGTAATGGTCTCAAGGCTGTGGAAATCTTGCAAGCATCTTACGCATTAGGGATAAAAGACGAATTTGTCAACCCAATCCGAATTGCTCCAGGCGCAATAGAACCAGGGGATGGGGTGATATTTTTTAACTTCCGCCCCGATCGCTCCCGACAACTGACTCAAGCTTTGGTCAGTCCCACGTTTAACGGTTTTGAAAGACAGCAAATCACACCACTGTCTTTTGTCACCTTTACGCAGTACGATTCAGACTTACCCGTGGCTGTAGCCTTTGAGCCTCAGAATCTCAGTAACATTCTGGGAGAAGTGATAGCCAATCATAGTCTGAAGCAGTTCCGCACTGCCGAAACAGAAAAATACGCCCACGTCACCTATTTCTTTAATGGGGGTCTGGAGGAACCTTTTGCTGGAGAAGATCGGGTACTGGTAAGCAGCCCGATGGTAGCGACTTACGATCATGCCCCAGCCATGTCAGCAGCAGCAGTTACAGATGTAGCGATCGCTGCGATTCAAAAGGGTACGTATTCTCTAGTTGTAATTAACTATGCCAACCCAGACATGGTAGGGCATACTGGTCAAATCGAAGCTACCATTACAGCAGTTGAAACAGTTGATCGCTGTTTGGGACGCCTACTAGAAAGCATTATTAAAGCCGGCGGTACAACAATTATTACTGCCGACCACGGCAACGCTGAGTATATGCTAGATAATGGGGGTAATCCCTGGACAGCTCATACCACTAACCCAGTCCCCTTTATCTTGGTGGAAGGAGAGAAAGTCAAAATCCCTGGATATGGTACTAATGTCGAACTGCGAAGCGATGGCAAGCTATCCGACATTGCTCCCACAATTCTAGAGATTTTACAGTTGCCTCAGCCACCAGAAATGACAGGGCGATCGCTGCTGAAAACAGCAGAATATGAGCTGCAACCCACTCGCATCCCTGTGCAAGTAGGGCTGTAAAAGAGTTAGGAGTTAAGAGTGAGGAGTTAATAATTAAAAGTGAAGAGTGATAAATTAAGACTTTCCTAACTCCTAACTCCTGTACAGACGCGATTAATCGCGTCTGTACTCCTAACTCCTAACTTCCAACCCTGACTCCTCTTTTTTAAAACTTTTTATAAATGAGATTCCTACCATGACAGCTACTAATATTGTGCAAGGCATTTGGGCATTTTCCGCCACTGGTTTGATTATCTTGGTTTTACTGCATAGCCCTAAAGGTGATGGCATTGGAGCCATTGGCGGACAAGCCCAGCTATTTAGCAGTACCAAGAGTGCAGAAAACACTTTAAACCGAATTACTTGGGCATTGACAGTAATTTTTCTCGGCTTAACAGTAGTTTTAAGTGCTGGTTGGCTGCCTAAATAAGGATAGGTTAATGGGGAAAATAACCCAACACCCAATACTTAACACCCTAATAAATTTAATTTCACGGCGGTTAATTACAGCTCTTGCCTTGTTTATTGGCACAGGGCTGTTAATCATTTTTACAAATCTCCAGTCGAGCAATGGGTTTACAATAATACCAAAATCTATATATCCAGGCTTAATAATCTCTCTCCCTACCTCATCTTCCCCAAAACCCCATCTCTTACCGCCCACACTTGTACAGTGGCAAGATAGCACTAACAGTGGTGACTATTTTTCCCAAATCACAACAACCCAAGTTGGTTATTTGGTCTGGTCACAATTTCCCGTTCGAGTTTACGTAGAACCACCAAAAGCTCTCAGTGAAAAACAAGCTCAAGCATGGGTTAACGGTGTCTTGCAGGGTGTGCAAGAATGGAGTACTTATTTGCCTTTGACAGTAGTCGAACAGCCAGAAATAGCTGATATTACAATTGTGCGAAAAGCGCCACCTCTACAAATTTCCCCTGGTAGTAATATACCCCGAGCGCGATCCGCACAAACTACTTACGAGTTATACACCAGCAACAAAGTTTTATCTCACCGCTTCATCATCTTTTTAAACCCCAGTCAAACAGGTGAGTATCTCATTGCAGCCGCTCGCCACGAATTCGGTCATGCATTGGGAATTTGGGGCCATAGTCCGCTACAAACCGATGCACTATATTTTTCTCAAGTTCGTAACCCGTCGCCTATTTCTGCCAGAGATGTAAATACTCTAAAGCGGGTTTATGAACAGCCAACCAGTTTAGGATGGTCTTTAGTGGATAATTCAAAGATTAATTGATCAATATCATCACTTACAATCAAAAAGATTTACAAGGCGTACAAAAATTTGGGCTGAAAATACACTAGTAGGAATATTTTATTCTACCGTTTTATCATCTTTGTGAGTCTTATAGCAATCCTCAATCATTCATGAGAAACAAGATCCCCGATTTCTCAAAGCCGAGGATCTGCGGGTTGCAATTATTCTCACGCTTTGCGATTCAAAGTAATAGTGTGCTACCAACTGAAGTTTCATAAAAAAGTAATTTTATTCAAAAAAAACACAATTAAAACCAGTTTTTGATTTGACTGCTTCTTTAAAAGAGAAAACATTCCGAAAAAATTCTCCCAAGGGTCATTTTTCCATTCCTCCTTATCATATTGGGCATAAAAATGTGTAGGCGCAGCCTGCCGTAGATATCGCACTTTTTCCCTTTCCCTAAGAGGTTGTTTGAAAAGTCTAATTTATTACTTGCCTTGGCGACTATAAGTTCCGGCTACACGAGACAAAACCTGCCTGCGCGGGTTAAAAACCTTGATTTTTCATGCTTTCCACGGAGGTGGACTTCTCTGCAAGACGCTACGCGAACGTTTGTGTAGTAGCGAATTCTATTCGCCCAATACTTTTCAAACATCCTCTAAGCTCTGCGACTTAGTGGTAGAGGTCGCTGTGCTAAAACTTCTTTATAAAGTTCTTCGAGTAGACTAATATTGTTACTAAGGGTATAGCGGTCTAATACACGCTGTCTGGCTTTTTGCCCCAGTAAGGTTGTTAACTCCGGATGGTCTTGCAACACTGGCAAGAGGGTTCTTAATTGCGATCGCGCTGTTTTGGTACTAATAACTACACCTGCGCCCTTTTCCAATACTTCTCCATCTGCACCCACGTCTGTTGCTAAACAAGCCAACCCACATGCCATTCCTTCTAACAGAGATAGGGACAAACCCTCTACCAATGAAGGCAAAACAAATACATCTGCGCCCCGCAAAATTTCGATGCGTCGGTCTTCATCAGCAACAAATCCCAACCAGATAATGCCGTACTCTGAACCATAAAACGGCTCTAAGGAAGATTTCAAAGGACCGTCGCCAACAATTAGCAACTTACTACCAAGCCCCATTGCAGATTGCTTCCAAGCCCGGAGGAGGGCTTCGACATTTTTCTCTGGCGCTATTCGACCCTGATAGACAAACAAGCGTTCGGCTTTAAATTGTGCTTTGACTTTAGAAAGTCCTGGAGAATACTTGGCTGTATCAACACCGTTAGGAATTACGGCAATATTTTCTTCTCTCACGCCCATCCGTGCCAATAATTCTCGCTGAATTTGGGAAAATACAATCACGCGATCATAGTTAACTAAAAAAGGCGCGTAGAGCTGATAAGCCAAAAGTTGTGTTCCCGATATCAGCTTTGCCCCCTTACCAGCAAAGGGTGTGTGAAAAGTGGCAATTAAGGGCAACCTCAGTTCCTCACAGATTTCCGGTAGAAGAAAGTCTAAAGGAGATAGCGTCAAGGAAGCATGGACTATATCTGGCTTGATTTCCCGCAACGACTCCGTTAAAACTTTAGTAGCTTTAAAAGTGGGAATTGTATAAACCTGGGACTTGTAAATAAAAGGTAGGGAAACCTCTCGAAGATTTGGCCAATTGTCAGGTTCAGACTCTTCCTGGGCGAAGTGAAGAAAGCTAACTTGATGTCCCCTATCTAGCAAGGCATTTGTAATTTCTCGACTGTAGGTGACATTCCCGCAAAAGGGTGATTTTTTTCCAATCCAGGCTATACGCATTCTTTATTTAGCTGTAAGAAAAGCGGGTTTAATCTATTACTTGTGTGTCCTTTGTGATTTTTATTTTATCTAACTATACTTGCTGATTTTTTTAATTATTACAGATTTTCACCACAATATAGTTTAAACAGCCTATTTTAAGCTGATTAAACCAGTGGATTTATGGCTTTATTTATTCTACTTATAAGTTGTTAATTTATGATATTTAAACAACTTATTCTAACTAATGTCAGATTGATATCCCGCAAGTATGTGATAAATTTTCACTGACCACAGTTTACCATGAACACAAAAGCTTTAAGGAAATTAGTAATTACTTCAAGGTAATGAATAATAACTCCTGTTAGCTGATAACTACTTATGTGAGTTATACCAGGTTAATATACCTCCTGAAAAGACGATCGCTGCTAATCCCAAAAAAACTACCTGTAATCCCAGAAAGGTTTCTGCTACACCTGCTAATGCCAAAGGTAAGGAGAGAGCAATATTAATTACATTGTTCTGCAAGCCAAAGACTTTACCACGCATTTCTGGAGGTGTTTCTGTTTGGATCGCTGTTTGCATGGGAATACCCACTAGCGCCCCAAAAACACCCAATAGCGCTACTAGTAACAAGACTAGCCACAGTTGGGTTGTAAATACTGATAGACCAATCAAGGATGCTGCCATGCCCATACAACCGCACAGACTTAGTTGCCTATAGGAGAAGCGTTGACCAAATTGACCGAGAATTGTTGCTCCAGCAGCGATGCCAACACCGCCAGATGCTAGTAAAAAGCCGAACTGGGAGGCTTTCATGTTAGGAATTATTTCTGCCATGCGAACGGCTAGAACAGTTAATGCTGCAAAGACAGAAAACAAGATAATCAGCTGAAGCAAAGCATTGCGGACGCGATGATTTGCTTTGAGATAGGCAAAACCATCCCGCAAGTCAGAGAATACATGAGGGAATTCTGTATCGGGGTCGTGGTGTTTTTCGTTAGTTGCCAAGAGGAATAAAATTATTCCTGCGATCGCATAACTACCACCTACTAAAAGTTCTTTGCCCAAACTACCATTACTACCAATTTGCAGCCAAAGTCCATCAGCGATCGCTAACAATGGTTCCCCGACGGCAAACCCAACAATCACCGATGCCATCATCGTTGTCGTGTAAAGCGAATTTGCCGAGAGCAAATGCTGTTCTTCTACTATCAAAGGAATTGCCGCCTGTTCTGCCGGTGCAAAAAACTGCGTCAGTGTGGAAACTAAAAAAGTCACACCCAGGATGATCAAAAAACCCACTGGCAGTACTCCTATGGGTTTCCAATCATGAGTTAACCACAGCAGGAAGGGAATTGACAAAACCAGGATGCCGCGCCAAATATTCGTTGCCACTAGCACAGCCTTTTTCGACCAGCGATCAACAAACACACCAGCAACGGAACCAAACAATACGGCTGGAATAGTAAAAGCCATCATCAAGGCTGATACCCAACCACTAATACTCTGATTACCACCTTGAAACTGAGTATTAATCAAGGCAATCATCAGCACCAAATAAACTTTATCTGCTAGTTGGGAGAAAACTTGACCACCCCAAAGAGCCAGGAAATTAAGGTTTTTTAATACGGGCAAAAACCCCTTCTGTTTGACATTTCCTGAAACAGCTTCTGGACCTAAACCAGATCCATCTAATTTCGGTGGTTCTTTTTCTGGGGGAGAAGCTGCTGGCAAACTTTGCCCGTTGCTATCTACCTCAGCAGTGGTTAATTTTTCCTCAGATTGTGTTTCTGATTGACTTGGAGCATCAGTTTTTGAGATGTCCTCTGTCCAACTTTGCTCGTTTTTAGAAACGTCTTTTGGGGACATTTCTTGGCTATTGATTTGACTAGGTGTACAGTTGGAAACGGCACTCAAGTGATTCTTGACTGGAGGATCTAATGCCCCATTCTGTTTTTTGACAAGGCTTGGTGACAAAGGCAGGATTTTTTTATCCAAATCAGAGGGTTGCATCATGGTTGGCAGCAAAATAAGAGTCGATCAAGGTAGCAGAGCGAATAGGGCGACCTAATTGATACTGAGCATACTGGCGCAAAATCTGCTCAACAGATAACCAGTTATGATCTCTAGCACCATCAATTTGCATTATCTCTGGTTGTGACAGATGTTGAAGCAAAGCTAATTCCACAGCACCAGGACGACTAGAAATTACAGGTATTTCTTGCCGATGCACAACAACTGTTTGGGAGCCAGGTTTTGCAGGTGATGGGATAATAGCGTGATTGGGTGATGGAGAAAATGAATTTCTTTGTATCCCCCTCTCCCTCTCTCCCTCTGTTCGTAAACGTTCCCAAGCTTCTAAGCAAACCGCTCCACCCGCAGGAATGCTAAATCCTACCTGCCAGTTGGGGTCTGTAAAGTCTGGCTTGAGGGGGCGCCCAGATAGACAACAGATTTGCACTTGCGGTGTTAGTCCTGCTAAGGCTAAAAGATGAAACACCCCATGAGCCAGATGAGCTAAAACACCAGATGCATTTGCACTAGACAACGCCTCCAACCGATGGAGATGTTCATTGAATAACTCATAAAGTTCTTCTTGGGGTTGTTCGCTCAAAGCTTGACACAGGACTATTTCTGCTAAATACTGGCTGGCAGCCAATTTTCCCAAATCTTTAGCTAAACCAGGATAAGTTTTTAACGTCTGTGCTTGAGTAATTTTATCAAGCGATCGCCCTTTCGCGATCAATAGTTCATTGACAACAAACATACCACTCCTGCCGCCCAGGCTGGAGTTGTGCTTACGTGCCCCTGGAGCCACTGCTCGAATCAGTCCCAACTCCGGTGTCAAAATCGTCACTATTTTATCTGATTCTCCCAGTACCTGGGTTTTAAGATTAATTCCGGTTGCTTTGTAGGTTCTACTCATTAGTAATTAGTCATTAGCCAATCAATTTTGGATTTGGGACTTCGGCTGCGCTCAGTCGAACGATTTTAGATTTTAGATTAACCCCATACTCAAGGTAGGGGCTTGGGAAAGGAATGCAAGGATTTTAGATTTTTCCATAGTTGAAACTAGTTGCTCTCAAACCAGGTTTAAATTTTGAATCTTCAATCCCTTCGGCTTGGTGCAGTCACTCATGGGGGAAACCCCCTTGGCGCTAGCCTCTCACGAATGGGAGAAGACCGCGCTGCTTCACCAAAATCCAAAATTTAAAATCTAAAATTGGTCATTGGTCATTAGGTTAGGACAAAGTACAAATGACATAGACGTGCCCGCAGTTTCCCGCAGGGTAGGACGAGAAACAAATGACTATTCACCCTTTCCCAGGTTATCGCGCTGGCGGATCAAATCGATACCGCGAGATGTGCCTAATCTAGTAGCACCAGCTACGATTAAGTCTAGGGCTTGATTGATAGTGTGGATACCACCCGAAGCCTTAATTCCCACCCTTTCTTTTGCCAATTCCTGCAAAAGTCGCACATCTGCCACTGTTGCACCACCATTCCAACCTGTACTAGTTTTTAAGAAAGCCGCCCCCGCCTCCATAGCTATTTCAGCAGCTATTTTTTTCTCCGCATCTGTCAACAGGTTGGTTTCCAAAATTACCTTGACAGTTTGCCCAGTCTCTTCACAAATTTCGGCAATTTCCCGGTGGACTTCTTCAGTTTTACCAGCTTTCAACCAGCCCAAGTTCATTGCCACATCCAACTCAGTGGCCCCATTTTCTGCTGCTTCTTGAGCCTCATACAGCTTGACTGCTGAAGTCGTTGCACCAGAGGGAAAACCAATCACCGTACAGACTTTTGGGTTCTTGCCGTGGAGGAGTTCGGCTGCTTGTTTGACATAGGCGGGATACAAGCAAACCGCCGCAAAATTGAATCTGTATGCTTCTTCACACCACTGCTTAACCTGCTCTGGAGTAGCCGTTGGCGTTAACAGGGCGTGATCTATAAATGGCGCAATATCAATATCTGCATAGTCTGCTGCCATCGTGTCTTCTGCCAGTAATTGATTATTAAACTTTATAAAAAATTAAAACATTTCTTATATATATATTAAACCACATTTATTACGAGTTTATTCTGAAAACAAACTGCTGACTTATTTTGGATGTCGGCTTTGGAGATTTCCCGGAATTACTGTAAGTGTTTAAGTTGACATTAGGCATAGTAAGGTTAGGAATATCAACAGCATTTTTCACACCTGTTCTTAAGAAATCAATAATAGTTTTAGCTAAAGCCTTCGATGCTAAATATGGTACGCCATTACCAATAGTTTTAAACATATTCGTGAGCGACATATTCTCTGGAAGTACAAAATTTGCAGGCAAAGATTGTATGGCTAAAGCTTCCGCCACAGATATTCGCCGGATTTTATAGGGATGCAAATGTACTTCATTATTTCCATAGCAGGCTGTCGGAGAGTAACGCCATCTGTGCAGACGCTTGAAAGACTTTTTAGAATCATCTCCTTCATTAATAGCAGCAAATCTTGTGATCCCTGCCCTTGGTTGAAAACAGTTTTTAGCATTGGGATGGTTCAACACGTTATTTTTTCTAAACCAGTATTCAACTGTTAATTCTTCAGGGACGCCATCAGGACAAGGTATGATGGAATTTTCTTGGAATGGTTCGCACTTTCGCCAAGGATAAGCAAAAACATTTCTTTGATGATATAAAATATGATTTTCCCAAGGAAAATATGCCTCAGATAGTAAATTTTCACTACCGACTTTTATTCCTCTATCCTGGATAAAATTATTTCGGAAACCAATGAGAAGAATTCTTTCTCTATCCTGGGGTACACCATATTCGATAGCATTAATTAACCGCTCTGTTAATATATAGCCTGCTTCCAGTAATTGTTGCTTGAGTGATTCAAAAAATAAACGGTGCTTTCTCGTTCTCCACAACCCCTTAACGTTCTCAAATAAAAAGAAATCTGGAAGATTGCGGCAAATTAATTCAACGTAAGAAGCGGAAAGCTTGCCATTATCTCCTAAACGTCCTCTATTTTTGCCGCCAATAGAAAAATCAGGACAGGGAGGCCCGCCAATGAAGCCCACAATATTATTAGATTTGCGGCAGTCTTGTACTAACTCCCGGAGGTGTCGTGTTTGTAAACCTTCGAGAAGTTGGGTTACGTCTCCTGCTTCTTTGTCATGATACCCGTATTCTGGCAATGGGAGATTGAGAACCTGCCGTGAATAGCGGTATGCTGCCATGAATGAGGAAAAAATTTCATTGACGTAAACAATATTAAAACCACTGGTTTCAAAACCTAAATCTAGGAATCCTGAACCAGCAAAAAAGGAGAAAATACAAGGGCGATCGCTCATTGAATAACTAATATTGTGAAACGGTCTTAATTAATATCGATAAATATCGGGTTTATACTTACGTACCAATTAAAAACGAACACTTAAAATAGTGCTCAGGATAGTAAAAAAGATTCACAGATTCCCTAAGTATTTCATATCCAAGTTTACTCAATCTTTAAGGAAAATCCCTGACATAAAAAGAGTCTGAAGTCACAATTAAATATAGGAGTTTCCAAACTCTAAATGATCTTTAAGACAAATATTTGTCCTTAAATAAAAAACCGGGTTACTTCGGACTAATTTTTTATGCGGATTTTAATTTACTCCTACAACTACTATCCAGAGCCAATTGGTATTGCCCCACTGATGACCGAGTTAGCAGAGGGACTAGTGAAGCGTGGGCATCAAGTGCGCGTAGTCACCGCTATGCCCAACTACCCTGAGCGTCAAATTTACCAGGAATATCGGGGCAAGTGGTATGTCAACGAATACAAAAATGGCGTTCAAATTCAACGTAGTTACGTTTGGATTCGTCCCCAACCCAACCTATTAGATCGGGTATTACTAGATGCTAGTTTCGTTGTCACTAGTTTTGTGCCTGCCCTCATCGGTTGGCGCCCAGATGTTATTCTCTCAACATCGCCATCTTTGCCAAGCTGTGTACCAGTCGCTCTTTTAGGATGGTTACGCGCTTGTCCTATAATCTTAAATCTACAAGATATATTACCAGAAGCAGCAGTCCACGTCGGTCTACTGAAAAATAAATTGCTTATACAGTTATTTACAATGTTGGAAAAATTTGCTTACCACACTGCCAATAAAATTAGTGTTATCGCCGATGGGTTTGTGGACAATTTGCGAGCTAAGGGCGTAGAAGCTAACAAAATTGTGCAAATTCCCAACTGGGTTGATGTAAATTTTATCTGCCCTTTGCCTAGAGAAAATAACCCTTTCCGCGCAGCACATAATCTGAATGGCAAATTTGTAGTACTTTATTCTGGTAACATTGCCCTAACCCAAGGCTTAGAAGGCGTCGTCAAAGCTGCTTCTGAGTTGCGCCATATCCCAGATATTGTTTTTGTCATCGTTGGAGAGGCAAAAGGTTTACAGCGATTGCAACAGGAATGTCTAAACTGCGGCGCAGATAATGTTTTGCTACTGCCATTTCAACCCCGCCAACATTTGCCACAAATGTTAGCAGCAGCTGATGTTGGCTTGGTGGTGCAAAAGAAAAATGTTGTATCCTTCAATATGCCGTCAAAAATTCAAGTGCTACTTGCCAGTGAAAGGGCCTTAGTTGCCTCTGTCCCTGACAATGGTACAGCCGCAAAAGCCATCAGGCAAAGTGGCGGCGGAGTTATTGTTCCTCCAGAAGATCCTCAAGCTTTAGCAATGGCAATTTTAGATTTGTACCAAAACCCCGAAAAAGTCAAAACTCTGGGTTATAAAAGTCGTCAATATGCTATTGACAACTATGCTTTTGAGCAAGCTTTAAATCAGTATGAGTCGTTGTGTTACTCATTGACGGTAGATCGTAGAGCAATTCAGTCCACAAGAGTTGCAGTATCGAGAGCAGAAAGCCCATGAGGATGTAACCAACTCAGAAAGTCGCAATTCTACCCTCACTACCTAAATAGCAACAGATTTTGAGGGTAGTTAACTAATTCTGGGGGTTTAAGTCAAGAGCAATTGTATTGTAGTTTTTAGTAGACAGCCGAAAGTATAGATGTGACGTTACCTGCAAATTATTAGTACAGCATAGTGGAAAGAATTATCCAGAAAACAGCAAGGCATTAGCTTCTGACCGGAGGCGGAGTGTCTCCAGCTTTGCTCAATCTCTCTCACCTGCTACCTGATTTTAATCGAGAGTTTTCGTCTTAGCTGACTACTGAAAGTATTCCACCTCTTTGAGAGTAATTAGGTGAGTTACTTCGTTCCTCGTAACTGGAGTTTTGTTCCGTTAGAATACCACCTTTTTACCGAGTTTTTGGATAACGTAGGTATGTCGAGAAAAATCTTCATACCAGCCTTTTTTTTCTTATACCCTTTTGGGACTTCCAGCGCATAAAGCCTAATTTCACTGGTTTGCAGTAACGGTGATTCAAGTAGTGACTTAGACGAGAGTTATCCATAAGGACTTACTCATGGGACACCACTTTTAGGCTAGTAGCTCTTTTTGCTTTTATCCCCGCTTCACCGATTGAGGGTTAGTCTCTATAGTGGGAGATATGTATTTTCACTCCTACGTATATAATATAGGGCTTGTCGTTTTCTAGGGTACTTACGCTCACTTGTAAGGTTATGAAGTTGTCATCTACAAGGGATTAAAGTGCGAACTCAATCCTAATGAATTACCCTGTAAAAGCCAGTCATCCCTCGATTGCTCGGTTTCGACTGAACGAATCGCACTTGAAAAGCTGCATAATAACCATCCGCAACTGCTGATTGCTGATGTCGAAATATAAACAGCCAATTATCAAACCAGCTTCCATAGACACCTATTTTTTTGTTAGTATTCAAAAAAACCTATTGACACATTTTCAGATCAATTGTTTGTTATTTGTAAGTAAATGTAAACAATTGTTTCAAAAGAAAGAAAGCACATGAGGTTTAATGACTGATTATTTCCAAGGAAATTTCCCATTACAATCTGTCCCACTGACAAAAAGTGTGGTAAAGAGCCATGCCCAAACTGAAGAGACGAGCGGAAAATTAGCTGCAACGATAGCAGAAGCTGCATCAGACCGCAAAGCGGGTGAGATTTTATTGCTCAAAGTAGCAGAGGTATCTTACCTGGCTGATTACTTTGTGATGATGACTGGCTATTCTAGGGTACAAGTAAGGGCGATCGCTCAAGCAATTGAAGGAAAAGTCGAAACTGAATTGCAACGGCGTCCCATAAGGACAGAAGGAAAAGTCGAGGGGAGTTGGGTACTACAAGACTATGGTGATGTGATCGTTCACATCATGATGCCCAAGGAACGGGAGTTTTATAATTTAGAAGCGTTCTGGATTCATGCAGAGCGTATTTCCCTTTCAGAATCTGATGAGGGTGAGGGTAAGCCAACATGATTAGGTCTTCGGTTTCAAATTGCCCAGTTCCCACAGACCAACAACCGCTCAATGAGTATGAAGAGTTAAAAACTTCCTGGCTGTTTCGTGATAGCACTTTAAATTGGCGCAAGTATATCACGAAAATTGTTTGGATTTGGAGTTTATCTTGGCTGGTAGCAGGACCAGTAGCTGCGGCAAGTTTTCCTCCCCACAAGTATATTGCACATTTTATCCTTTGTGGTGCAGCAGGAGCGAGTGTCGGAGTAGTGCTGGCACTGGTAAGGTTGTGCTTAGGCTGGTTTTACGTGTGCGATCGCCTTTGCAGTCCCACAGTATTTTATGAAGAGTCCGGCTGGTATGACGGCCAAACTTGGACGAAGCCACAGGAAGTCCTTAACCGCGATCGTTTAATTGTGGCATACGAAATCAAACCTATTCTGCGGCGGTTACAATTTACCGTTGCTGGCTTGGCGGGAATGTTCGTTATTGGTACGATAGTTTGGCATTTGTTTTAAAAGTTAGGAGTCAGGAGTTAGGAGTGATTAATGAAGAGTCGTGAGTAGCGAGTACTGTGTACTGAGTTAAAAAACCGCCTACAGGGGGCGGGGGTATACCGAGAGCCTCAAAATGAAGTACTTTTTACTTTACTCAGGACTCAAAACTCACCAGTGAGTTTGGTTAATAATTCATAATTCTTAACTCCTAACTCCTAACTAAAAAAAGGTGATAAATATAAACCCATGACAATGGGAAAACGAACTCAAGCCACAGCACTGGAAGTGCGGTTGCTGCGGGAAGGTATTATTGAATCCAAGCATATAGTCCAGGCTGTTGTATGCGACGAACGGGGACGGGTTCTAACCGTAGCCGGAAATTCTGAAACTGCTACATTTATTCGTTCAGCGCTCAAACCATTTCAGGCACTCGCAGTCACCACCACGGGTACACTGGAGCGCTATAACCTCAGCGATCGCGACTTAGCAATTATCACAAGTTCCCACAAAGGAAGAATAGATCAAGTCCGACAGGTATTTAATATCCTTTGGCGGGCTGATCTTGACCCGACTATACTCCAGTGTCCAATTCCTGAAGGTAAACGCAGTCCTCTGGAGTACAATTGCTCTGGTAAACATGCGGGAATGTTAGCCGTTTGTCAGCAGCGCCATTGGCCCTTGAATAACTACTTGGATCGCAAGCACCCAATACAGCAATTGATTTTGGGCAAAGTAGCAGAGTTGCTGCGAATGCCAGCTGAAGAATTTATCAGCGCTCATGATGACTGTGGCGCACCAACTTATCTGATGCAACTCGGTCATATGGCGTCTTTGTATGCGTTGCTAGCCTCTAGTACCAATTTGGATATGGAGCGCATCGTCCGTGCTATGACTCATCACCCCGCTATGGTAGCAGGAGATGGAGAATTTGATACGGAACTGATGCGCTTAACTCCAGGGGAACTGGTCAGTAAAGCTGGTGCCGAAGGAGTGCAGTGCATTGGTAGACTCGGTGAAGGCATGGGATTGGCAATCAAAGTCATGGATGGGGCAAAACGGGCAAAACATGCCGTTGCTATTCACTTACTCCAACAAATGGGTTGGATTAGTCCCAGCGCCGCCGAAAGCCTCTCAGAAAAGTTTGTGACTTTGGGAAAATACAAGCGTTTAGAAGTAATTGGAGAATTATCATTTTTGTAGTTGCCAAACTCTTGACTATAGGTTATGCTATAAAAGTTAAGAGCGACGCGGGATAGAGCAGCCTGGTAGCTCGTCGGGCTCATAACCCGAAGGTCAGTGGTTCAAATCCACTTCCCGCCACCAAATAAAAAATAAAACAAAACCCTCCAATCAATAAAGATTGGAGGGTTTTGTTTTATTTTGATCTATTCTGGAAGAAATAGCCATCCAAAAAGCGCGGAGAATCATGGTTGTGAAGTTGCAGCGACCAATTTTAGTGGGAGGATTGGGACTGTCCTTCTCCCTGTGGATGTTACAAAGTTGGCACGATTCTATAGTGCAGGTGGGTGAGTTTGGTTTATTGAGTGCTTTAGCTGTAGGCGGTGGTTTGTGGTTATTCCAGCAAAATCGCCCGAAAGATAGTTTAGAGCAGCTAGATGGTATGCTCGTGGATCGGGCGACTGGGGAAAGTGCGATTTCTATTGCTGAAGCCGTAATAAACCAACTGGCACAAGAAGCAGAAAACCATCTAGCATTAGAGACACTCAGAGAACAAGTTGCCCAATTATTGTTGGAATTAGACAGGCAAGAAATTAAAGTGGCTGTGACTGGCGGTAAATCCGTAGGTAAAAGCACTTTAATTCAAGTGCTACAAAATGTAGAGACACGAAATTTAGTGTCTTTACAAGAGACAGCACCTTTATTTAGAGAAGTAAGTGACAATTCAGATGCAGCTATTTTGGCAGAAGTGGGAAAATCTGATTTTGTTCTGTTCCTGACAAACGGTGATTTGACAGACTCAGAATTTCAAACCCTACAGCAGCTAAAAGCAGCAAATCAGCCCACAATCCTGGTTTTCAACAAACAAGACCAGTATTTAACCGATGAAAGCGCCAGCATCTTTAGTCAATTGAAACAGCGGATGCAGGGAAATGTAGTTGCAACTGCGGCCTCTCCCATTGCCATCAAAGTCCGAAAGCATGAGGCTGATGGTTCTGTGCAAGAGTGGATGGAACAACCAGCACCAGCTATCCAGCAGTTAACGCAGCAGTTGGATCAAGTTTTGGCACAGCAAGGACAACGGCTGGTTTGGCTAACTACCATCAGAAAAGCCGGATTGTTGAAAGCTGAGGCGAAAAACTGGCTCAATGGAACCAGACGCGATCGCGCCACCCCAATTATTGAACAATATCAGTGGATAGCTGCTGCTGCTGCCTTTGCTAACCCAGTACCAGCCCTTGACATTCTGGCAACTGCGGCAATTAATGCTCAAATGGTAATGGATTTGGGTAATATCTATCAGCAGAAGTTTTCCCTAGAACAGGCGCAAACCGTAGCTGGAACAATGGGAAGTTTGATGTTGAAACTGGGTTTAGTTGAACTTTCTACAAAGGCGATTAGTACCGTTCTGAAAAGTAATGCCGTTACCTTTGTTGCTGGTGGTGTGGTGCAGGGAGTAAGTGCAGCTTATCTGACTAGGGTAGCAGGGTTAAGTCTAGTTGAGTATTTCCAACAGCAGGAAATAGCGATAGATTCCGGGACTGGTTTAAATTTGGAGAATTTGCGGCAAACTTTGCAAAAGGTATTTGGGCAAAATCAGCAAATTGGTTTTTTGCAGGGATTTGTTAAGCAAGGTATGAAGCGCTTGTTGCCAGAGGTGCAGCAGGTTGAATTAGTAACTACCCAGAAGGCTGTGGGTTAAGTTCACCCAGAGGCGCAGAGTTTTTCTTTGCGCCTTTATATAAGGCTAAAAAATATGGTAATAGTTGCGACTCTTGTTTTGAAGATAGGTAAATCATGAAAATGCCTTATCTTACCAACCCAGAAGGTGTTTTTAACAAAGATTTGTTAGAAACCATTGGTATTGTCTAAAGTCTAATGTAGCTTGGGGAGCAATAACACCAAAACGTCCTAGTACTGAGTGGTTTATTTATCCTGATAGGTATGGCATCATTAAAGATCAGCGCAAAAGTTATCTATCAGGTAAAACTTATTACATATATCCATCTTATTGTGTGCCAGTTGAAAGAATAATCAGTAAAGACGAAGTTATTGAATATATTAAACAATTATCCAGCCTTTAATTTAGAATGTGTGATCGCCCTTGTATTTTCTCCTTTTTTGCTGGTTCAGCTTTCCTAGATTTAGGTTTTGAAACCAGCGCTTTTAATATTGTTTATGTCAAAGACATCTTCTCACAATTCATGCCAGCATATTGCCATTTATGCAAGGATTGACTTTTTAACTTGTTAAGCAGAGGATGACACTTACATGGTGCTGTAAACCTAAAATTTACCCAAGCCTAAAATAGGCTTGGGTGTATTTAATAATTCTCGTGATTGGGAGTTACCGAAAAATTGTGAATAAAGGTAGTTAGCTAAACAGCACCACTGTTTCTCTTAAACAGAATAGCTATAGTTTTGAAAATTAGCTTTAAATCGTACACCAAACTCCAATTTTTTTGATACTGCAAATCCAAGCGAATTACATCTTCAAAACTACGGACTGTAGAACGCCCATTTACTTGCCATTCGCCAGTCATTCCGGGTTTAACATCTAAACGTTGCCACTCCGGTACTTCATAGCGTTCCACTTCATCAGGTGTAGGTGGTCGGGTGCCTACTAAACTCATCTCTCCTTTGAGGACGTTCCAAAATTGGGGTAGTTCATCAAAACTCGTTCGCCGTAAAAAGCGCCCTACCTTGGTAATTCTGGGGTCATTCTCATTTTTGAAAAAGGCACCTTGCACTTGGTTTTTGACTTCAGATTTCTTCGCTTCCGCATCCACACACATGGAGCGGAATTTCCAAATTTTAAATCGCTTCCCCATCCAACCACAGCGGGTTTGACTAAAGAAAATGGGCCCGGGATCATTAATTTGAATAGCGATCGCAATCGGAATAAATAAAACTCCTGTAATTAATAAACCGATCACTGACCCTACAATGTCTAATAACCGTTTCATCCAAGATGCTACAGAAGGGTGAGTAGTGGGTAACTGCTCTACTTTCCGGGAAGTTGTCTTCCGAATATCTACTAAGTCTTCTTGTTCTATTAGCAATGCCTCATCCACAAGCTCTAAAGGAAAAACCTGATCCAATCCTGTGAGTTTTAGGACTCCCATTACCTGAGGTGTTACATTCCGCAGTGTTAATGCAATCCCTTTAGACTGAGCGTATTTAAAATTACTTACCAGAGCACCTAAACCACTACTATCTATAAAAGTAGTTTGGTGAAAGTCAATAATGATTTGCTTAGGATGTGAATTGGGTTGGATTAAGCTTTGGCAGGTTTGTTTAAAACCTAAAGCCTCCAGCACGCTCAACCGCGTGGGCACCTGCATTATAGCCGTGTCATTTAGGGAATTAACTGGAAAATCGACCTCTGTCGGTTGGCTAGTCATGAAGCTTTGCACTTTCGTTGCCATGTATAATGTAATCTACCAAACATTATTTTGTCCTATAAAATTACTTAATCTAATATTGGAATCAGTAGTAATAAGGACTAATTGCTATTTACCGGGGCTGAGATTGGAGATCGCTAGCGACGATTCACAATAAAACAAGAAGCCAAAAAACATCCTTGCTGTTGTGCCAACGCAGCGCGATCGCGTTGCTCTGATCAAATGATTCCTAAAACTACGGTTACACCTACTGCACGGCTAGTTGAGGTCTTTTCTGCCATTCAAGGGGAAGGACTGAATGTAGGGACGCGTCAGATATTTATTCGTTTTGCTTTGTGTGATTTGCACTGTCACTTTTGTGATAGTGCCCACACTTGGAATGCACCTGGTACTTGTCGGATAGAGCGATCGCCTGGATTGCGCGACTTTGAAATCCACTCTAACCCTGTCCCATTACCCATATTAATCGAATGGGTGGAACAGCAAAATCTACCTTGTCTACACGATAGCATTAGCTTAACTGGAGGCGAACCACTTCTTCATGCCCCATTTTTAATGCAGTTTCTCCCCCAAGTGCGAGCCATAACTGGTCTACCTATATACTTAGAAACTGGCGGACATCGCCCAGAACAACTGGCGATGATTCTCCCCTACTTAGACTCTGTAGGTATGGATTTCAAATTGCCCAGTGTCAGCGGTGAAAGTCATTGGCAAGAACATGCTAAATTTCTCCAATTATGTCATGAATCATATTTAAATGTTTTTGTCAAGATAATTGTGTCTCAAAACACAGATCCAGCCGAGTTGGAACGTTCAGCTTTGCTGGTGGCAGAGGTTAATCCAGATATCTCAGTATTTTTACAACCTGTTACGCCTTTGGCTGCATCTGAACAATTCTCCCCAATACCTGTACTTGCCCCTACGGCTGATCAAGTTTTGACGTGGCAAGCTTTAATGAAGCGGTTTGTCAAGCAAGTGCGTGTGATCCCTCAGACGCATAAAATGCTGAACCAGCTGTAAAATTTGAGTTTGATAAAGATCTAGTCAAGAAAAAAGTAAGATTTTATGAAATAGTCATTGAGCTGCTGCTAATCAGGGAGGCAGCAGCCCCCTCAATAAGCAATCTAGTTATCTCAATCAAAAGAACTTTAAGAGGTTTTACGCAGTAAAACCGTCCCTCTGGGAGTCGGAGAGAGAAAGACTTGAACTAAAGATTCAAGGCAGGGAGAGGTTCCTCGAACTCATGTTGATTTAGGTATTTTGTGGGGTGGGCAATACCCACCCAACCTACTTTCTGGTTTCTACAGTGCGCCCTCATCTGAAGTTTTGGATTTACCTTTTGCCTTATTGGCACTGCGTTTGAGGGCAGAGAGTCTTGCTTCGTATTTCGACCGTTGGCGCTTACTAGGAGTATTATCAATCAGGGTTTTTAAGGCGCTACCTAGACTTTTGTAGGCATTGGGGAGACTATAACCAAAACGAGTTGCTAAGGCGATCGCTTTTTCATCAGCATTTAGCAATTCTCTTAGTTGCTTTTCACCACTATTCTTTTGGTACAGTCGCCACCCTGACACGCCACAAAGCGACAAAGCTAACACCAATAGCAATCCATCTTGTACCCACAATTCGCCTACAGCACCACCTAAACCGATGGCTAGTGCTGCCATTTCCCAACCATCTTTAGGAATTGTGTCATTTTGAATGCGAGCAACTTCATGCCAGAACAGCAGATTACGCTGATCCATTGCGAGGGCATCCCATTTCACCAAGTCAATTTGAATCTCTACCTGGTCTTTACCAATTTCTTCGCAGCGAACCAGGGGTGGATTGACCTCAGTTGTGCCTTCAACCGTGACCCAGCTCTGTAATTCTGGCGGTAGTAAGCCTTTCAACCGCCGGAGTTCACTCATTTCCGCTTTGGCAGAGGAGGTTGCATAGGATGTCATAATATCCAGCCCCAGAAAATTTCAGTATATAGTGAGGGTATCACTTTGGAGTATAGCTATTTAAGTGATGATCCGTCTCAGTCGCCCTTAAAACTTCCTCGCTTTTTTCGCGCTTCCATTGCCTTTTCTAGCAAATCTAGCAATCCTGGAGCTTCTTCTTGGATACTGAGTAACAGTCTTTCCCCAAGTTCTATATTCCCCGGATCAAGACCTGTTGCCATCACTTCTTTTAGGCGAGGTGCCGCTATGCCATCCACAATCTGAATTAACCCACTCAGACAACGGTGAAATTGCTTTTCTGTGAGAATCGAGTCTTCTAAAGGAAACTCAATAATCGCACGGATTTCGCCATCAGATGGGTCATACTCCCATTGCAACATTTTGGTTTCCCAGGAAATGGCAAGCATTGTCTGTAAAATAGCTCCCTTGTGAGGATGGTCTTGGATTCCTGCCAGAACTTGAGGAGCAAATACCCTGAAAAATTTTCCCTCTTCATCCAACTGGACAACTATCAGAAAATCTTCTAGGTTATCAGCTTCCACACCTGTTATAATTCGGTCTTCTTGATCATCAAAACGGTAGTCCCAACCAAGGTTGTCTAAATAGTTGGCAATTTGTTTGAGGTTAGCTCCCATAAAAGCCTCTTAAGGAACGGTGGAGCAGCTATTACCAGACCTAGTTTAACCTGCTAGCACTAGTTATTTAGGTTGGTGTGGCTACTTCTAATCAGATAGAAGTATGCAATTAGGGAATTGGGAATTGGGCATGGGGCACTTGTACTGAGCTTGTCCTGAGCGACGTCGTAAAGCCTGCGGCATAGCTACGCTTAGGGCGCAGCTTCTCCAAGAGTTGGGCGTAGCCGAGGTAAGGGCGGTGTCGTAAAGCCTGCGGCATAGCTATGCTTAGGGCGCAGCCTCTCCAAGAGTTGTATTGGGCATGGGGCATTGGAGATAGGAAAAACAGATGATCATTCTGCGCGGTAAATGATATTTTTTGAAAGACTCTTGCTCATTATTAAAGAAGCGCTAATTGCGTTTTTATAAATTTTATCCAGTGAAGGATATAGAACTAATTTTCTAAAAATTTAATATTATCTTCCAGATTTAATAAATGCATTGCTATCTCAAGTATGGTGGAAGCATATTAAATACAACTCGGAAGCTCAAGCCGAGTTCAGATAATTTGCATTTAGCATCTAAGGCTTTTGAAAATATCGCTAGGATTAAAACCAGGGTTAGTTATGCAGCTGGTGATTTTTCCCCAAGCCTTGCGGGTAATCATTCCACCTTTGAGGAGTCAATATCTCAATTTGACGAAGAAGAATACCAGTTTAGCGATCGCTTCGACTTTAGGCGCTATCACTGGGGGTGTATTCTTTGGCAAGCAACAGTTAACAAAGCGTGGAATTGCTTTGTTTGCTTTCATCATCAATACCACTGATTGGAATTTTGTTCCTAGCTCAAGTAATGCTGCCGTTATTTCTGTCAGCAGATGTGCGTTTGGATCGGGTACTACGAGCAATTGCTGGACTAGTACTATTTAGTGCCGCTTACATTGCAGAAAACGTGCGCGGTGGACTCCAATCAATTCCTCGCGGACAAATTGAAGCAGCGAAAGCATTAGGATTAAATACACCTTTGGTAGTGATATTAATAGTCATTAGTTCTTTGTAAATACAAATGACTAGTAAAGGCGATCACTGCGATCACTTGACGAAAATAGTGGGCAGTAATTCTGGTAAAATTATTAAAAACTTTTGGCACTAAGTAAGATGACGATCATCCTTTCCTCAGACGATTGGGACGAACTGTGGTGTCAACAGAATCAAAATCCTCAAAGCCACAGCATCTTGCTTGACGAATTTGAAACACTCAACGAACTACCTAAATGTCTAGGACTAGGATATTGTCAGGGTATGAAGTTATCTCCGGGTGTATATCTGGAAATTTGTGACTATGAATTTTACAATGATTTCGTGATCAAGACACCCGTCCACAATCATCTAGTGCAATTTGAAATTTTTTCATCTGGATTTATATATTGTGATGAGGTTTATCCGAATTTTGGTGGGAAACGCTTTTATTTATCTGGTAGTGGGATCGCACCTGCTTTTACATCAAAGTATAAAAAATTAGAGCGTTTGACTTGCATTAACGTAGAGATTATACCTGAAGTGTTGGCAGGGTTTTTGCCCAGAGAGACAGAGCAAATTGCTCCCAACTTAAAGCTCTTGATTAAAGAAAACGAATGGAAGACATCGTTTTATCCAGACGTGACTTTAGCAATGCAAGTCACAGTGCAACAAATATTGAATTCTCCGTACCAGGGCGTCACGAGACGATTGTATCTGCAAGCAAAAGTGTTTGAACTTCTAGCAATGCAATTGGACTTGATTTCGGCAGCTCAGGGACAAATTTCGTCTTCAGTACTACTAAAGCCAGAGATGATCGCTCGCATTTACCATGCCAGAGATATTTTACACCAGCGATTTAACAATCCGCCTGCAATGATGGAACTGGCACAACTCGTAGGCTTGAGCGATCGCAAACTTCAAAGGGGCTTTCGAGAACTCTTTGGCACGACAGTTTTTGGTTATTTGCATCACCATCGCATGGAGCAGGCACAGATGTTACTGCGGTACAGAGATATGCAAGTGTCAGAAGTTGCCCATGCTGTGGGCTATTCCCATTTGGGACATTTTACAGAGGCATTTAAGCGCAAGTTTGGCATTACACCGAAGCAGTGTCAATTAGGAAAAAAATCGACGCTCTAGGGATAAAAATTGTCGCTAGAATCATTAGAGGATTTGTGCAGAACGGAAATTTTCGCAATGGCTATCGAGATACAAATGATAGCTTTACGCTGACAGGCGTTGGGACGATCGAACAAGTAGAAGTTCTCAAAGGACCCGCCTCAGTTCTATTCGGAGCCGTAGAACCGGGTGGAATCGTCAACGTTATCACCAAACAACCTTTGAGTGAACCTTACTACAGTCTCGGATTTGAAGCGGGGAATTTTGGTTATTATCAGCCCAGCATTGATTTCTCAGGACCATTAAATGCCAATAAAACTGTACTCTATCGCTTTATTGCGAGTTATCAAAGTTCGGAGGGGTTTCAAGATTTCGTCAAAACAAATATAACTACGATCGCACCCTCAATCACTCTCAAATTGGGGGATAGAACAGAACTGAATCTATACTATGAATACACTAACTATAATGGATATCCTGGTGAGTCTGGCAGTTGGTTTTTCAGCGATGGTAGCTTCCTGCCTCGGAGTCTCTTTCTCGGCTATCCTGATTCAAACTTAAACTTTATTGATGCCAAGACTCAAAAATTTGGCTACACCCTGAATCAAAAGTTGAGCGACAACTGGCAGATTCGTAACAATTTTTCAGTGGCTACTACTAGAACTAGAGACGCATTGGCTGGAGGATTAGATCTAGTCAATGATAGTTTGCTAGTAGGTATTAACGCTGAAAGACGTGGATACTCAATAGATAATTATTTTGGACAGCTCGACTTAGTTGGAAAGTTTAAGACGGGATCGATTTCGCACCAAATTTTAGTGGGTTTTGATTTTAATCGCAATGTTGAGACTTTTGAGGCTTTGATTTCCGATTCTCCTCTTCCTAATCTAAATATCTTCAACCCAGATTACAATATTTCAATACCCTCATATGTTCCAAATTATAGTTTCGATTCATATACTCAATCTTATGGTGCTTACCTTCAAGATCAAATCAGTATTTTAGACAGTCTGAAGCTATTAATTGGCGGGCGCTTAGATTGGGTTTCCCTGAATGGGACAAATAGCGGAATTGATTCTCCTGAACAGAATGATAGTGCTTTCAGCCCCCGAATTGGGTTAGTATATCAGCCGAGCAAATTAATTTCTCTCTACACCAGCTATAGTCAATCTTTTCTTCCTACCTCTGGATTCAATCCTGATGGTAGAGCGTTTAAGCCGACCAAAGGAACCCAATATGAAGCAGGCAGGCATTAAAGCTGACTTTCTAGACGGAAAGCTTTCAACAACATTGGCAGCCTATCAAATCACCAAGACGAATGTTACGATACAGGATCAAAATAACCGTGATTTCCAGATTCAAGTGGGGGAGCAAAGAAGTCGAGGGATTGAGTTAGATATCGCGGGTGAGATTCTACCAGGGTGGAAGGTGATTGGTTCTTATGCTTATACCGATGCAGAAGTTACCGAGGATATTGCCATTTCTGTAGGTAACAAATTGCTGGGTGTGCCAGAAAATCAAGCTAGCCTCTGGACAACCTATGAAATTCAGAAGGGTGATTTCAAAGGTTTGGGATTTGGTTTAGGGCTTTTTTATGTGGGTGAGCGGGCGGCATTTTCAGACAACTCGGTTGAACTACCCAATTACTTGCGTACCGATGCGGCGATTTACTACCGTAGAGATGGTTTTAACGCTGCGATCAATATTAGTAATCTATTTGATACGGACTATTTCAGAAATAGCTACGGTTACACTTTAGGTCTTGAAAGAGGTGCGCCCTTGACAATCATCGGCTCTATTCGTTGGGAGTTTTAACTTGTTCTCTTGCTGGCTATAAGTTGAACAACCAGCTAAAACACAGTTTTCACCTCTGAACAACCTACAAAATTTCAGATAAGCGATCGCACCCTCAAATTCCATTATTCTTGATGGGCGATCGCTATAAGTAGGTGGGCGTTAAAAAATACAACTATATTAAGAGATATAAATTGCTTAAAAGCTTATATTCAAAGCGTTTCTGGTGCTTTACATAAGTTTACTAGTTTGGTTTAATTGTGCCTACCTACTTCCTTACAAAGTTATCATTGCTATTATTTAAAGGCGGTTATCTGGTGGACAACAGCAACGAGTGGCGATCGCACGTGCTTTAGCCATGCAACCCAAAATTATGCTGTTTGATGAACCCACCTCAGCCTTAGATCCAGAAATGGTACGAGAAGTTTTGGATATAATGCGAAATCTCGCCCGTGATGGGATGACAATGGTAGTCGTCACCCAGGAAGTTGGATTCGCTCGTGAAGTCGCCGACCGAGTTATTTTAATGGATAGCGGTTCCCTTGTCGAGTCAGCTACCCCTAACGCATTTTTCAGCAATCCCAAAGAAGAAAGAACACGCAAATTTTTGTCACAAATTCTCTAGAAAATCTTTGATTAATCTAACCTTTTCCATCCCACAACTTCACACCAGGCTTGAGCAAAAAATCCATCTGGGTGCTGACTCCATTCCCGTAAAGCACTACTCATTGCTGTAAGCGATAGCTCATCAGTCCAACCTTTCTCTACAGCTCGATCTACCTTTGCAGAAGCCTCAATTAGCAGCGCCAAATATTCTGTAGCTTCACTCAGCGGCTCATAACATTGATAAGAAGCCGAAGCTTTGATATTAGTAAACCCACTTTGGCGCAGCAGAGCGCGTAACTCTCTACCCACGTCAGGATTACCAGAATTCTGCTGCTGGAGCCACTTGTAATAAGAAAATGCTTTTTCCAGTTCTGGTGTAGACGGTGCAATCAAAAACCCGCCCCAGTCAGGACTACGAAGCCCAACAATTCCCCCCGGTTTCAAAACTCGCCACAGTTCCCGTAACGCCTGCGCTGGTTCTTGGAGATGCTCAAACAGCGCATGGGAAAAGATTGCATCAAACGAGTTATCTCTTAAGGATAGAGCATATATATTTCCCTCCAGAAAATTAGCATTACTAACACCTTGGGTGAAAGCACTTTCAGCAGCTATCCGAATTTGAGAGGCTTCTCGATCAATACCTGTAAGCGTACCAGGAGCGATCGCTTTTGCTAAACCCAAAGTGATCGTCCCAGGACCGCAGCCACAATCTAGCAATTTCATCCCTGGACGTAAATAAGGCTTGAAAAATGCACCATGAGTATCTAAGCTGCGTTTTGCCATGAAATTCGTCGCATTACTCGAATAGCCTGGAGTATACTTTTCCTGCATCGCTCTAACTTCCTGCGATATTTATATGAGTATCATACGCAGGTAGTTTTCAGATGTCCAATATATATTTAAATAAAATTGAAACTTATAAAATATAAAAAAATGGAATTGCGACATCTGCGCTACTTTATTGCTGTAGCTGAGGAATTGCACTTCAGTAGAGCTGCGGAGCGACTGCACATCGCTCAACCGCCCTTAAGCCAGCAAATTCAGCAACTAGAGGCGCAATTAGGGGTAGAACTGTTTCAGCGTAAAACCAAGCGACAGGTGCAGCTAACCGAAGCTGGGCAAGTTTTTTTGCAAGAAGCTTATCAACTTTTAGCTCAACTGGAAAAAGCAATTGAGCTAACTCAAAAAACGGGAAGAGGTGAAAAGGGACTATTGCGAATTGGGTTTACCAGTTTGGTAACTTATGATTTGCTTCCTGTAATTTTGCGACAGTTCCGAGAACAGTTTCCAGAAGTAGAGTTGGTATTGCAGGAATTAACCACAACTCAGCAGGAGCAAGCGCTACAGGAACGCCGCATCCATGTAGGTTTTGCCCATCCACCCTTAGAAGACAACACACTCAATCAAGAGTGCATTCAGCAAGAAGCTTTAATTGTGGCTATGTTGGAAACTCATTCCTTAGCTGAACAAGAGTGTATCTCAGTGCGATCGCTAGTAAACGAAAACTTTATCATGTTCCCCCGCCATTTGGGGCCCGGGCTTTACGACCAAATCGTGAGTCTTTGTCAGCAAGGAAATTTCAGCCCAAAAGTGACTCAAGAAGCGATTCAGATGCAGACAATTATTGGATTAGTTTCAGCAGGAATGGGAATTGCGATCGCACCGTCTTCATTGCAAAATCTTCAGAGGGTTGGTGTGGTGTATCGCGCTGTAGAGGAGAAAACACCATTAGTAGAAACGGCTGTAGTGTGGCAACAAGAGGATATGACACCTGTACTAAGGGAATTCCTGCAAGTTGTCAGGAGTATGTGTAGTTAATTAATTAGTTGTCTTCACGCCATGTAAAAATTATTTGTTCATCAGCTTGCCTAAATTCAATATTAAATTTATCAAATACAACCTCTCTTCCTAAAAGTAATTGCTCTCCACCTGTATTAGTTTGTAACCATGCCACAGCAGCAATAAAACTGTGTTCATCAATTGTCATTTCAACATTACGTAAAACATACTCAACTCTTCCGCCGATGGTTTCTGCTAATAACGTTGATTCAGCATCAGCCAAAGCGTAGCCTAAATCTTGACCGACTTTGAAGGAAATTAAACTTAATTCAGCACCAGAGTCTACTAACATCGTAGTAGATATTTCTATATTTCTATGCTTTATTTTTACATAATAATTTGGTTGCCAGTCATGCCGAGCGATTGTACGAAAGCGAATTGGTAGAATTTGGATAGAAGCAGTACGACGTGGAACTAAGTAAATTACAAATACCTGTTCTGAAGCTTCTGCTAATTCTATAACTTCACGCAAGTTTTCACTGTGAGCGATTAAACCATTAGCATTGTAAGCAATATATTGATTTTTATATAAATCTAATAACATCTGGCGATTCTGGTTTAACCACTTCAGCATTTGCTGACTTTCATCGGCAGAGGGTGTTTTATTCATAGATTTTGGTGACAATGTCAGCCATTTTCTACTAAATTGCGTTTTACTTATGATTGTATCTGCGATCGCTCTGCATCTTCTGGTTAAAAAGAGCGATCGCTCTCTCATCTGCGGTTCTTTCAATCTTCTGGAGGATGCCAACCCGCAATTACCCAATAACTGCGAACTTCCAGTGCATCTGCATCATCGCTCAAATGTAGAACTGCAACAGTTGCTCTACCAGTCGGCGTTTTCCCAACAATACGTAGACCATCTTCACTCCAGCCAAAATGCTCAAACCAGACTTGAGTACGAGGGTTAAATAGCGTTACCGTTTGGCTCATCTCTGGATCAACCCCTGTAGTTTTATCACTTTTGTAGCGATTACACAGGGGACAAGCTAGCCACAAGTTTGATTCATCATTGCTACCACCTTTAGATATAGGAATAATGTGTTCAATTTCCAAGCGTGCCATCACTAAATGCTGAGGACTCAAACAATAGCCACAGCGGTTTCGAGCATCGGTGCGGACACGACGTTCTATTTCTACAGAAATGTAAAAGCGGGCCATTACTGTTAATTGAGGGCTGGTTTCAAACCGCGTTCAACAGCCACTTTTAAAGCTCTTGCTTTACTTACTAAGCCACGTCGGTAGACCTGCATGAGTTCATCTAGTTGACGAACTTCTGCATCATTAAGTTGTCCCTCTCGGTGACGCGCTTGCAACTCACTGAAAACCTCTTGTTGCTGAGTTTCCATTTGCATATTGCACATAGCCAAAACCTGATCATCCGGTAATGACTCCATAGGTAGTTCGGTAATGGCGCGGTCAATCCATTCTAGTAATACATCTTCAAGTCGCCGATGTGTGAAAGCAGCGATTTCTTTTGCTTTTTGTGCCAGTGTTTCAGGGAGTTGAAGGGTGACAATTTCAGCCATTTTCTACCTGCTTGCCTTTTACTTATGATTGTATCTGCGATCGCTCTGCATCTTCTGGTTAAAAAAGAGCGATCGCTATTACACAAACTACAACTCCAATTGGGAATCCTGAGTAAAGTGCAGGTATTTGCTGTACACAATAGAATCTTAGCGTACTTGGTGGTTCGTTAAAAAGAGCGATCATCTCAATATAGTAGTAGGTTAAGATTAGATCGCTCAGTCTATTATAAATCTTAGTATACTAATTAAACTTGATGATTAGCTGATCCGACTGACTTCAGAATGCCATCTTCTAATTGATGAATTGACATCATAATACCATTGGCAGGGTTATTAAGAAGTGAATCTTTGACTTCATCCAAATAGTCCCAAATTGCTGCTCGTAAAATTGGTCTGTTTACACTTACTGTATGGTTGTAATCCCACAAATCCCAGATAATTATACCTATACCAACAATTGGATCTAAAAGTTCTGCACCGATCTTCCCAGCGATAGCACCACCTGTTTTTGCAGCCATTTTTGCGCCAGCTTTCCCCGCAAATTTAATAGCAACTGTACTTCCAATCTTTACTGCACCAGGAATTGTCGCTTTAAGAAATAAGTAACTACCCCCACCTACTAATGCTTTAAGTGATAGGTTAGAAGTAACCCCTTCATTATCACTGATTGTAATGGCAATATCATTAAGATAACGCTGCCACTCTCCTTGAGGTATATTGTAATTGCTTTGAATACTAGAAATATTTTTTTCTAATTGAGAGACATACTGATTTACCGTATCATTTGTTATTCTCTCAAGTTCAAATTGAGCAATTTTAGGTCTGAGAACACGCTTGGCAAATTCTAGTTGAAAATCCTCAGTCATTTTCTCTGCTACTACTTGATCTGGAGATGGTTTGTCGCTATCTATCCAGTGAGATACAGTAGAAGATAAATATATAAAAGGAGCGCTGAATTCAAGTTTCTTTTGATTGAAGTAATTAAAATACCAATCTAGAAAACTACTATTAACGCGAGTTTTTAATTCATCAACCCAAGCATCTAATTTTGCTGATGCAAACTTTTGAGCGGTAGTATCTGCATTTTTAATGGCAGTTACAATATCCTGATCAACAATGCTCCAGTCTGATTGTTTGTCAATAGCTACTATTGAAGGCTTACTATTAACTGAAGTGACTATATCTTGCTGGGAGGAATGTGCTATGAAGCCTCTGCCCAGAAGTGGGATAATAACAATGAGAATTACAGTAGCCCACAAATAAGGACTCACTGATTTCATAAACTGACCCCAAGCTTTAATTCGCTCAGTCTTCTCCACATACGTAATTTTTTCGTCTGGTATCTGTGGCTTTTGCTCGGTGTCTTGTACTAACTTTATTGGCTCCTGAGCAGATGTAGAGTCTATATTCTGCGGTTGCTCGTGTCCCATAGTTTTCTAATGACTAACTATATAGTTGTATAAGCTGTCGCGCATCTAAATTATACTTTTTGGAGCCTGAAAGCTTTGTTATGAGGTTTTCAGCTTGTTGAAACATTACACGTGTCTCAGCTTATAATAAACTACATAGAAATCTTAGTCATAGTTTTACGGAATAAATTTAATAAACTTTTCGCATATCGAAAGAAAACACTCTCTTGCTCTGCGTTCTCTGCGCCTCTGCGGTTTGTAAAAAAAAGGGCGAACTTTCGGGTTCGCCCATAATATAATCTTATGCTGTTACTGAATCCAAACCCAAATCTAAATCTTCGCTTCTTCTCTGACCAACTTATCCCAACCCAAATCTTTCAAATTATTATTCCGACGCAACGGACGAGTCACTAACTCTAATATGTCACGCGCATTCGTAAAGCCGTGAATTTGAGCAAAAGTGAACTCCACAGACCACTTTGTATTAATACCCCGTGCTTCCAGTGGGTTAGCGTGAGCCATACCAGTAATAACCAAGTCTGGTTTCAACTCATAAATTCGCTGAAGTTGATTGTAATTATCCGGTTTCTCTACAATCCTTGGCAGGGGTGAACCCATTTCCTGACAAGTTTTCTCCAACAGTGCCAACTCAGCAGCTTGATAGCGCTTATCCATGTAGGGAATGCCGATTTCATGAACCGTCATCCCACAACGGATTAAGAATCTTGCTTGGGAGATTTCCAGCAAGTTATCACCCATGAAGAATACAGACTTACCGCGAATCAGTTTCACGTAATCTTCCAAGCCTGCCCAAATTTGTGCTTCCCGTTCATCCAAACCTTTAGGAGTAATACCAAACACCGAGCAGATTTTCTCAATCCAAGCGCGAGTGCCATCCGGGCCAATGGGGAACGGTGCGCCAATGAGTTTACACTTGCGGCGACGCATTAAGGTGGTAGCAGTGCGGCTGAGGAAGGGGTTGACACCAGCGACATAATACCCTTCTTCTAGTATTGGCAATTCAGTGAAGCGCTTCGCAGGTAGCCAGCCGGAAACTTTGATACCTTGCTTCTTCAGTTCCAAGGTTAACTGAGTAACCACGGGGTCGGGAAGGGAGCCAAAGAGAACCAGTGGTGGGTGATCTACGTACTCAGATTCATCTTGGGCGACATCTTCTTTCTTCTTACCAAAGTTGAGTAATTTAGCGATCGCATTGCGTTCACTTTTCTCTGTTTCCGCCACAGGAGCCTTATCAGGACAACGATTAGCCATTGCTGCCAATACGGTGTCTTCCCCTTGGGTGAAGGCGTAATCTAGACCATTTGCCCGCGCTACAACGATGGGAATTCCGATTTCAGATTCCAGCTTCGGTGCCAAACCTTCCAAATCTGTTTTGATAATTTCGGTAGTGCAAGTGCCAATCCAGACAATTACACTAGGATTGCGATCGCGTTTAATCTGCAAGCATAACCGCTTTAACTCTTCATAATCATTCAGCTTTGCCGAAATATCGCCCTCTTCCAACTCTGCCATTGCATAGCGGGGTTCAGCAAAAATCATCACCCCCATCGCATTTTGCAGGAAGTAGCCACAAGTTTTTGTCCCAATCACCAAAAAGAAGCTATCTTCTATTTTTTGGTATAACCACGCCACGCAGCTAATTGGGCAAAAGGTATGGTAATTCCCAGTTTCACATTCAAAGTTTAAAGCTTCTGGTTGTTGAGCGACAGTCATTTTGGTTTTTTCTCCCCTTGATATTTAATGGCAGGTCAACCAATTTTAGATTTTAGATTGACAATTTTGGATTGAAGATTGAGACAACAAAGGTATCCTCTGTCTGATGACAATTTCCCTAATTTCTAATCCAAAACCCCGAATCTAAAACTTAAAATTGTGAAGAACGGCAATAATTAAGCATTGGGGAAGAGACGGGCAATTTCTGATTCATCAAAAACGCCTGCTGGCAGTTCTTCCCCTAAAAAATCGTTATTTTCTTCAGTCTTTTGCAAGGCTGTTTCATCACTCCAGACATCTGACAACACGTCTTTAAACGCATTTTCATCTAGCGGACTATCTTCAAGCGCCTGGTCGTCATCTAGCTTTAGTTCAATTGCAGGTGTTGTATCGAAGCCAATTTCCCCAAATTCATCTGCTTTTAAACTACAGGTTTGGAGAGACTCATCTTTTGAGTCCTGTCCGTTGGATAAGGAAATATCGCCAAAGCCATTTTCGGTTTTCTCCAACTCGCTGATCCCCAGGCTTTGCTCATTGGAATCCAGGGTTACCAACTCTTGAACTACCGCCACCGACTCAAAGCCGTTTGTATGAGAATGTGTCAATGTTTCATCTTCGGGCTTTTTCTCAATGACAACTGCTGCTTCTTCTACGTATTTTTCCGGTTCTGGGTTAATGAGGAAGCGGTTACCAAGAGCAAAATCTGGGTCAAAATGCAAATCCAGCACCTCAATTAGGGTATCGGCGTCAGGATTAAGTTTGGCAAAGGGCAACATTAACTGCGCTAGCTTTGGCTCTAAGGCGTTAAGAACTCCCAGGATGAGGTAAGAAGGTGGTCGCTTCCCGCCATCAGGGGTGTACACTGATTCCACTTCCATGTGCAGGGTAATCCAGTCCCGATTATTCTGGAAAAATTGCAACCACTTTTGCTTTATTGAATCTGTAAAGCTGTGAAAGAAAGCCATATTATTGTCCCCCATCCTAAGAACTTGGTGATTTATACAATCATCAAGTCTAGTTCCTCTTCTGAATTAGGAACCTGGGGTTTACCCGGATTTAGATAAAAATCAGACAACAAAGAGAACAACTCACGATCTGGTGTGTCGTTAGGTACAACACCTTCGGGACGCGCCAAAATTTGGTCAGCGATGTTGAGATAGTAATCGCAAACGTAGTCTAGGGAAGGGTCTTGCTCTGCCATCTCAAACAAAGTCTTACCCTTCACACGGGAAACACGGATATCTTCAATCAAAGGTAAAACTTCCAGAACTGGCATTGGCACCGCTTCTATATATTTTTCAATCAAGTCGCGCTTGGAGGTGCGATTGCCAATCAACCCAGCTAGACGCAGTGGGTGAGTTCGTGCTTTTTCGCGGACTGAAGCAGCAATCCGATTAGCAGCAAACAAAGCATCAAAGCCGTTGTCTGTAACAATCAGGCAGTAATCTGCATAGTTGAGTGGTGCTGCAAAACCACCGCAAACTACGTCACCCAGAACGTCAAAGAGAATTACATCGTACTCATCAAAGGCATTGAGTTCCTTAAGTAATTTTACGGTTTCGCCAACTACGTAGCCACCGCATCCAGCACCTGCAGGTGGTCCACCAGCTTCTACGCAATCAACACCACCGTAGCCTTTATAAATAACATCTTCCGGCCAGACATCTTCGTAGTGATAGTCCTTTTCTTGGAGGGTGTCGATAATTGTGGGAATCAAAAACCCAGTCAGGGTAAAGGTACTGTCATGTTTGGGGTCGCAGCCAATTTGCAGCACTTTCTTGCCACGTTTAGCTAGGGCGACTGATATGTTACAGCTAGTTGTGGATTTACCGATACCACCTTTTCCGTAGACTGCTAGTTTCACTGTTGTTTGCCTCTTATAGCTTTTTGTCAAACTTGTGGCTCAAACATTTGCCTTCACCTGTCCTGAGATGGCGATGCCTGACGTCTGTGAATGTCATTATTGTGCAAATTACATAGAAAAGAAAGTGGCTCTTAATTTGTAAAACGGTCTTTTTTAATGAATTAGAGCTTAATTATGCTTATTTGGATTTTTATGAACGTCAAAGCCTAAAATAGCTCTAAAAACCACTAATAAAAAATTTTTATTATTTATTTTTATAAAAAAAGTTACAAAATAAAAAAAAATGAAATTGGCTTTTTTGAATGCTTTTCATAGAATTAGCTGATGGTATTACAAGGTGTTTTCAGGGCATTAGGGCGCAGCATTAAGGGTAAACAGAGGTATATGCAGACCAATGCTGGAAATACTACTGCAATTTGCGTTAGCGTAGCTCACCGTTCGCGTAGCGTTCCGCAGGAAAGGTATCGCAGATAATTTGGCAGTTTTCAGTCGGTAGCCAAGACCCTTTAATTGCTGCTTGAGAGTAAGTTAGTCTGATTTTGTAAAAAATTATTAAATTGCCAAATATTGTCTAAGATTATTAAAATCTTTCAGATGTGCTGATTAAAACCTTATTTACCAGTCATACTTAGAAATGCATGTTATTGATCTGCTGCCGCCAGTGAAGGAGGTGGCAGCCTACTAATGGGCATTCCCAGTCTCTGACTGGGAACGAGGCAAATTAGGACACCTCAGTTTCAAGTTCTTGAATTTCCTGTAATGTTTGCCAGCCGGCTTGCCACTGAGAGTTATCTTGTAATAATTTGGCATTTATCCAGAAACGGACTTTAGGATCACAAGCAGCAACCATTTCGGCGTAAACCCACTTAGCCTGATTTTTCCGGTTGACAACTTGGAAGTGCCGCCAACCGTCTACTTTTTGCTGTGCTGTCCACTTAGAACCAACTAGGTAAGGAAATTTCAGTTTTTTAGTCATTTGTTTTTTAGTCATTTGTCATTTGTCATGGGGCATTGTTATTCTTCTCCTGATTCCCCACTCCTACGGCTAAGATGTCACTAAATCGCCGTTACGGGTAAACTTCTGACAATGCAACTCACTATCTTGCTGGACACATAGCGAAAACCATCTAATATGACTCCAGCAAGTGTTGATGTTGTTGGTAATTTTGCGCTTTTTTTTGGAAAGGCGTTGTCTTACGAGTTCATTAGGGCAAAGAATTTCTAACGTGCCCATACCATCTTCATAATTGACGATGCGAAATAGACAGTCTTGCAACATAGCACGGCTACTGCTGTCGAAGAACTGCTTAAATCGCTGTAGCTTTTCCCCTTTAGTCATTTGGCTGATGGGTTTCATTTTCAAGAAATCTTCATCCTCAAAGTCAAAGTCATCATCTTCAAAGTCGTAGGGATCAATCATTTTCAGCATCCACTAGGCGACCTGGGATCATGGTAACTCTGTGTGGGGTTAGAAGAACTTCAATACGTCATGCTTGGTGTACGCTGGTTGAGGCTAAATTAAGAGCAGCAACAGCCTGAACAGCCATATTAATACAGCAAGAGAGTTCATGAATCGGTATTACACTGCGATCGCACAACGAGCCAACGATCATTGTGACTACTGCCAAGCCCCTGAACTAATCTTTAACGATAATTAATGAGTTAGGCGACAAAGATTGTTTGGAGTAAGTTGGAGATTTAGCAAAAGTTTAGCTTAGGCTGTAGTGGATATAACAAGAGGGCATTCTGGGCGGCTAGGAGATGTCATAATCAAATTATCAGGTGCTTTAATATCTACTGGTAGTCCTAATTATATCGCGTATATCAGCTAACAAAAGGTGTAAAGATAAATGGATATTGAAGTACAAGATAGTGATGTAATTGAAAAAGATGAAGATACTGCTGAAGAAGATAGAAGTGATAATGGAGGGTTGTATCCTTATGACCCAACTACAGCAGATATTGACATTAGAGAAGACCCTCAAACAGTTTTCGAGTTGATGAGAAAATATGATAATAAAAAACTGCTTATTGATCCTGATTTTCAACGTAATCTAGTTTGGACACCAGAAAAGAAAAGTAAATTTGTCGAATCAGTAATACTTAACTTTCCATTACCTCCTTTGTATGTTAATCAAACTGTAGAAGGTAAGTATATTATTGTAGACGGGTTACAAAGAACATCCACATTACACCAATTTGTGAATGATGAGTTTAACTTAACAGGCTTAGAAGCTTTAACAGATTTAAATGGATATAATTTTTCAGAACTTCAAGAGTTGCCAGATGACTATCAAACAAAAATAGAAGATAAAAAACTTTATATATACATTATTAAACCTTCTGTGCCAGCCAAAGTTGTTTACGATATTTTTAATAGAATTAATACGGGTGGAACAAATCTTGAGCGTCAAGAAGTCCGAAATTGTATTTTTTCGGGTAAATCTACTAAGCTCCTCAAAGAGTTATCAGAAAAAGACTATTTTAAAAGAGCTATTGATTATGGAATATCCCCTAGAAGAATGAAAGACAGGGAGGTTATCTTGCGCTACTTAGCATTTAAAATCTTTGATTATGAAACACAATATCAAGGAGAATTGAGTGATTTTGTGGAAAATGCAATGAAAAAACTTAATTTGATGTCAGATGAAAAAATAGATTTATTGAAAAATGATTTTAAAAGAGTTATGAATTTAAGTTTAGAGTTTTTCGGCAAAAAAACTTTCGTTTACCTGCACCAAAAAAAAGAGGAAGAATAAATATTGCTATTTTTGAATCTCTCTCTTATTTTTTCTCAATTAATAATGATGATTTTTTTCAAGAAAATAAAAAAAATATCCAAGATAACTTTGATAAATTACTACAAAATCCAGAATATATTGATGCTATAAGATATGCTACGAGTAGTAAAGCTAAGGTAATTACTAGATTTAAAATTGCACAAGAAGTTTTAGGAAGTGTATAATGATAACACAAATAAAATTAGAAAATTTTAAAGTTTTTAAAGAAAGAATATCTTTTCTATTAGGTCAAATAACTCTGTTAACAGGGATAAATGGATGTTGTAAGTCTACGCTTCTTCAGTCTTTGCTATTAATGAGGCAATCTATTGAGCATAATGATAGTGCGTCTCAAATGGTATTAAATGGTAGTTGTGTCAACTTAGGTAGCTTTACAGATATAAAAAACAGTAGTATTTCCAGAAATGAGTCAATCAAATTTATATACCATTATGAAGATAAACATATTCTGAATCCTAATCAAGAAGATAATCTCAAGCTTCACGGCTACGCAGAATATGATTTTGAGGAAAATTTTGAAGATGATATGGTAGCTCAGATAGGCAATATTACTTTTTCTGATCAAGGTATCATAAATTTTAATGGAAAAAAATCTGATTATGGATTTGAAGGAGTATACAAAAAGATTAAAGATTCAAATATTTTGAATATAAATAGATTTGATTATAATGAAGGAAACCAATGTGAATTGCCAGGGCTAGTACCGGAACGAACAGGCTCTTGTCGTCTTCTTAATTTATTACCTTTCTATGGTGAGGGAGATGATTTTAAAACCCCAGAAAAATACAGCCTTAGATTGGATGTATATTCGTTGCATAAATCTCTGTACTTTTACAAGATACATTACATTTCAGCAGACCGTTTAGGGCCACAAGAATCTTATCCTAAAGCTACTTTGAACAAATTTACAAATGTAGGAGCAAAAGGAGAATTTACAGTTAACTTACTCTATAAAAAGAGAGATGATTTAATCAATGAAAAGTTTCTAGGTCAAGATGCCAAGACTTTATATACTCAAACAGAAGAATGGCTTAACGAAATCTTTAATGGAGCAAAAGTCGAAATTCCTAGTTCTGATAGTCATATACTCGAACTTTTATTTAATACAAATAACTCAAAAGACCGTTTTAAACCAGCTAATGTTGGATTTGGATATCATTGCATTTTGCCTATTGTTGTTTCAGGATTGATTGCAAAAGAAGGAGAAGTGTTAATAGTAGAAAATCCTGAAGCGCATCTGCATCCAAGAGCGCAATCTCGATTAGCCCAATTTTTAGCCAGAGTGAGCAGTTGCGGCGTACAAGTTTTTATTGAATCACACAGCGACCATATCTTGAATGCCTTGGGATAGCTGTTCTTGATAAAATTATCACTCCAAAAGATTTAAGTATATTATATTTTCAGCGAAATCCAGAACAGCCAGTAGTGCAAATTACTGTCCAGCCGGATGGAGGAATTGAAGAATGGCCAGAAGGATTTTTTGACCAAATGGATAAAGATTTCTCTAGGCTTTTTGGAATGTAATTAATGGAAATATTTATTAACGAAGTATCCCTAGAAGGACAGTTTCTAACTGAGGCAGAATTCCGGGATGCTATAAAAATTTTTAACTCTATTTTTGAATTAATCAATCAAAAAATTAAAGATAGAGAACTTTATAAAGAAGATAACAATATATATGCTAAGTATGAAGCAATCAAAGGAGATAGTTTCAATGCTAGTCTTAATCAACTGAAAGATAAATCCTTGAAAACTGCTTTTATTAATATCGTTTTCAATAAGTCAAATCCTAAACAATGGCGTACAGAGCAGTTGCATTATTCAGAAGATTTATTTGATTGCTTAACTATTAACAATGATTATAAAAATATTGGTGATACTTCTTTGGCAGAAGTGGCTGAACGAAAAAGCCAAAACAGTAATAGAGAATATCTGTTAGTTAATTTTATTAATTCTAGTTTTCAAATCACTCATCCACTTATTATTAACTGTTGTTTAATTACAGTGATTAAACATAATGTGGAAGACAATCAAATATGTATAGATGGTGTTGATAGTAAACAAGCACTGGAATATTGGTTAGAAAATAAATTAAATCTAAGCTCACTAGAATATTCTCTAGATGCTAGTGAACCTCCAAGAGATGAAGAAACACTTTTACGAGATACAACAATATTTAAAAAAACATCATTTAGGTATGGTGGAAGATTTATTTACTGTGAATTGACTACATCACAGTATTGGTATGTAGACAGTTTGCATGATGGTAAAGCTGCTCATCTAGAAGTTTTTGATAAAAGAGGATTTCATCTTGGAGAAGCTGACTTGCAAGGTAATATTGATACTGCTAAAAAAGATAAAGACAAAACTATTGATTTATCTTGATAAATGCTTGCTTCTCAGCTATTCACTTTAATATCACTGCATAGCTTCCTTTACTCGCAACTGGACTGCAAAACCACGGTGATAACGTTGCACCCCCTCCACCACCGGATAAACCTGGTTCCACTGCCAAACTCAAAATTGCTGACTTGAAATCTCCTCTCGCATCAAGAGGCGCTATCAGCGAAACCGATGCACCTTGCTTAAACGCTTTCTTCACCTGTTCTTGCCAGTCGGGTTCATCCAGCCAAACTGTAAGATTGCCCATTTGCAAAACATCCAGCAAAATTTCTCTATCAGAGAATGTTTAAAAGAGTATTTTGCTCTCATAGTTGGCACAGGAAAGCATTTCAGTACATGGCTAAAAGCTTGAGAATCGCAAATGGAAAATCGGAACTAGGGGAAAATACCACTCTTACAAGATGTGAACACCGATCTAGGCGATCGCTCAGCTGTTCATACAATATCTATAAATGAGAACAGAAATTTTCTTTACTTGGTGTTCTAGTGGTAGCCTGTCTTGAAAAGTGACGCTCCTGCGGACGCTCGTTCCGACGCTCCTACGTCGCTAACGCTGCGCTATCGCTACCGCTTCGCTAACGCTAACGCTGCGCTAACAGATGCCTGCGGTAGGCTGCGCTAACGGCAGGAACCGCCGCTCAGACTTTTCGCTGCGACAAGCCACTGCGCCTCTACCTTCCTGAAAAAGCCTATGCAACCTACTAATCCTAACCAATTTACAGAAAAAGCCTGGGAAGCGATCACCCATACTCCGGATATTGTTAAACAATATCAACAACAGCAGATAGAAAGTGAACACCTGATGAAAGCGCTGCTAGAACAAGATGGTCTAGCAACTGGGATTCTCACCAAAGCGGGTGTTAACCTCCAAAAACTGCGCGATCGCACTGAACAATTTTTCCAACGTCAGCCGAAAGTATCCGGTAGCAGTAGTTCTGTCTACTTGGGACGCAGCTTGGATATACTGTTAGATCGGGCAGACGGATATCGCAAAGAGTTTCAAGACGAATATATTTCAATTGAACACTTATTGCTGGCTTATGCTAAAGATGACCGCTTTGGCAAAGGTTTATTTCAAGAGTTTGGTTTAGACGAAGGCAAACTCAAAAATATTATTAAACAAATTCGTGGGAGTCAAAAAGTGACCGACCAAAATCCAGAAGGCAAATACGAAGCACTGGAAAAATACGGGCGTGACCTTACAGAAGCCGCGCGTAAAGGTCAACTCGATCCAGTGATTGGGCGAGATGATGAGATTCGCCGCACTGTGCAAATTCTATCTCGCCGTACCAAAAATAACCCTGTGCTAATTGGTGAACCGGGTGTTGGTAAAACTGCGATCGCTGAAGGATTAGCACAGCGCATTATCGCAGGTGATGTACCCCAATCCCTTAAAGACTGCAAGCTAATCGCTTTAGATATGGGTGCTTTGATTGCAGGGGCAAAATTCCGCGGTGAATTTGAAGAACGCTTGAAAGCAGTATTAAAGGAAGTTACTGAATCTAGCGGCAAAATTGTTTTATTTATTGATGAAATTCACACCGTTGTCGGCGCTGGTGCAACCCAAGGGGCGATGGATGCTAGTAACTTGTTAAAACCAATGTTGGCGCGGGGCGAATTGCGCTGTATTGGGGCGACAACTCTGGATGAATACCGCAAACATATCGAAAAAGATGCTGCACTTGAAAGACGCTTCCAACAAGTTTATGTTGATCAGCCTAGTGTAGAAGATAGTATTTCGATTTTGCGCGGGTTGAGAGAACGTTATGAAAACCACCACGGGGTGAAGATTTCTGATAGTGCTTTAGTTGCAGCAGCCGTATTGTCGAGTCGATATATTAGCGATCGCTTCTTACCAGATAAAGCAATTGACTTGGTAGACGAAGCCGCCGCTAGACTGAAAATGGAGATTACCTCCAAACCAGAAGAACTCGACGAAATTGACCGCAAGATTCTGCAATTGGAAATGGAGAAGCTTTCACTGCAAAAAGAAAGCGATGCAGCTTCTCGTGAACGTCTAGGAAGACTGGAAAAAGAAATTGCCGATCTCAAAGAAGAACAAAGAACCCTGAATAGTCAATGGCAGTCAGAAAAAGATATCATTGACAAAATTCAGTCCGTTAAAAAAGAAATTGAACAGGTCAACTTAGAGATTCAGCAAGCAGAACGTGACTACGACCTTAACCGCGCTGCGGAGTTGAAATACGGCACTTTAACCAGTTTGCATCGCCAATTAGAAGCAGTAGAAACTGAATTGGCAAACACTCAAAGAAGTGGTAAATCACTATTACGGGAAGAAGTCACCGAAGGTGATATTGCCGAAATTATTTCTAAATGGACAGGAATTCCCATCAGCAAGTTGGTGGAATCTGAGAAAGAAAAACTGCTGCATTTAGAAGATGAACTACACCGCCGCGTGGTTGGACAAGAAGAAGCAGTCACAGCGGTAGCAGATGCAATTCAGCGATCGCGGGCTGGACTGGCTGATCCGAATCGTCCCATCGCTAGCTTTATTTTCCTTGGGCCTACGGGTGTGGGTAAAACTGAGTTGGCAAAAGCGCTGGCGGCGTATATGTTCGATAGCGAAGATGCGCTGGTGCGAATCGATATGTCTGAGTATATGGAGAAACACGCCGTTTCAAGGCTTATCGGTGCGCCTCCAGGATATGTAGGTTACGAAGAAGGCGGACAACTTACAGAAGCGATTCGGCGGCGTCCTTACTCAGTGATTCTCTTCGACGAAATCGAGAAAGCACACCCCGATGTCTTCAATATCTTCTTGCAAATTCTCGATGATGGTCGCGTCACTGATGCCCAAGGTCATAAAGTAGACTTTAAGAACGCTATTATCATCATGACCAGCAACATTGGTTCCCAGTACATTCTTGATGTTGCCGGAGATAACGCCCACTACGACGAAATGCGCCGTCGAGTCATGGAGGCGATGCGGAATAGCTTCCGTCCAGAGTTCCTGAACCGGATTGACGAAATCATCATCTTCCACGGTTTAGATAAGAAGGAATTGCGGCAAATTGTGCTGTTGCAAGTGGAAAGATTGCGGCAAAGACTGAGCGATCGCAAAATATCCCTGAAGCTTTCGGATGCTGCACTTGACTTTTTAGCAGAAGTAGGCTACGACCCTGTATATGGGGCGCGTCCACTGAAGCGGGCGATTCAGCGGGAGTTAGAAACTCAAATTGCCAAAGCCATCTTGCGCGGCGAATTCAACGACGGCAACACTATTTTTGTAGATGTGCAAAATGAGCGTCTTTCTTTTAGTCGCCTACCTGTTGAGGTATTTACTAGCTAATTCAGTAAGTAATAACCTCCCGCAAAGACGCAAAGTTAAATAAATGCGTCTTTGCGTTTTTTTGTGACATTGCTTTTACTAATTCTTACAAAGCACTTGTCGCATTTTACGCATATTTGCAGGCAACTCTAAGTTCATTGCTTGTTGAATAAAAATTGATGGAATCGGTATAAGAGGTGTAGCTTGCACAGTATAAGCAAGTATTGTACCGTTACCGCAATCTTTTAGTTCTAAATTGGCGTGAAAGTCCTCAAAAGTCCCTTTTTCCATGCGAAATTGGATTTGCTGTCCCAGCACTTCCATAACGTTGAGGTAAATTTCAACTTGAGCGGTGAAAAAGAAAAAGGCTTTTTGTGCTGCTTGATACAGATGCTTCACTTCACCTCTGTACATGACTTCGCTTTTAGTGATATCGGGAAAATATTGCACCCACCGGGGATAATCAGTTAATTGCTGCCAAACTTGCGATCGCACCATCGGCAAATACATCCAGGCTGTCACAGCGCCACCCCACATCTTGTGCGATCGCGTTTCTACCAAAATTTCACCCTGTACCAGTAACCTTTGCTTGTCTTGACTCCAAGCCATATCTGAACCTGCAATAATTGAGTCTGATATATAAGAAGATGCAGACATAATGATTTTAGTTACTCCTCAACTCATCCACCTAACGGAGTTGAAACTACAAGCTATAAAACTTGATTTAGATCCAACCCACTAAATTTTAGTTCCAGTTTAATGCCTATATTTTCCATAAATAGTGAATTTTCAGTAATTATTTCAGTCACTTTACTGTAAAAACTGTAGTTCTTATCACAATTAACACAATTAATACTTAAGTTAATTTTCTCAGAGCAATATTTGTAGATGAAAAACTCCGTTGTTAACAGCTAGAATGGCACAAATACAACTTAATATCAAGCAGCTTACCCCAGCGTTTGGATAGTATCTCTCTATTTTTACGTGTTATTTCTGATGAAACTGCAAATTCATCGTAAATTCATATCTTCTTGTCAATATCAAGTGTAATCTCTGTTGAGTTGAGAGGAAAACTAGGTGAGTCAATCTTCTTTAAATCGTAGATTAATCCAGATTTTTGGTATCCTTCTTGGCATTAGTGTAGCTGTCTGGGTACTAAGAGGCTTTGGTATTCTCACTTTTATTCCAGGTGGAATTATTTGGCTACTACTACTAGGGGCGATCGCGATCGCGATTATCAGTTACGCCCAAAGGAGATGGTGGCGTATTTAATCTGATTTCTTTTGAGGATAGCTGGGATAATCTCGGAAATTTTCCCCAAGGGTACACGTTTTTATTTGATGATTTTCATGCCCTAGTACCGCAAGGCGGAAATCAAAAATCAAAAGGAGCCAGTGCGCCCTTGCGGCTCTGCCGACTTGTTCGCTCTTAGCGTTCCCGCTTTCTTAGCAACTGGCTCTCAAAAGTCAAAAGTATTACGGAATGGGCTTTTTAGGGTTTTTAAATGGTTGCTCTATTTCCGCCGTGGCGTACTAGTCTCCTCTTAAGAATTGTAGCGTGCCTATTTTGACACACTGCCAAAAGGATTTAATAGGGAAGCAAGGCCAACAATTTACTAGAGGAAAGGAACATGGCAAAGTATATATGTACTCTTTGCGCCTATGAATATGACCCAGAACAAGGCGATCCAGATAGCGACATAGCACCGGGAACAGCTTTTGAAAATATACCAGATGATTGGTCATGTCCAGTTTGTGGTGCCACAAAAGACCAATTTGAACTAGTTGAAGAGTGAAGATAACGGCTAGCCTAGTAAGGTACGTGATATTGAGAAATTTTAGAACTTGCTACCGTTACGAATCGTAGTTATTGGGGGTGGGGCAGCGGGATTTTTTGGCGCGATCGCTTGTGCTAAAGCCAATCCTGATGCCCAAGTTACTTTACTCGAAGCCAGTCGCCAACCTCTAGCGAAAGTGCTAATTTCTGGTGGCGGCCGCTGCAACGTCACTCACGCTTGCTTTGACCCTGAGGAGTTAGTCCAAAATTACCCCAGAGGGGCAAAAGCTTTGCGAGGTGCTTTGACTCGTTTTGGGCCTCAAGATACAGTAGCTTGGTTTGCTGCTGGTGGAGTCTATCTCAAAACTGAAGCTGATGGCCGGATGTTTCCTGTCACCAATACTTCAGAAACGATTGTGGAATGTCTGATTAAAGGGATGGCAACATCTGGAGTAAAACTCCGTATCGGTACACCTGTAACTTCGGTGACCGCAGCAGATGGGGGGTTTGATATTTTTCTGAAGTCGGGAGATGCGATTAAATGCGATCGCCTACTTCTTGCAACCGGCAGTAGCCCTGTGGGTTATAAAATTGTCCAGGAGTTAGGTCATCAAATTGAACCGCCAGTACCCTCGTTATTTACCTTCAAGATTGTCGATCAAAAGTTGAGGGAGTTAGCTGGAGTTAGCGTTAACCCTGCCCAATTGCGGTTATCTGTGGGCGGAAAATCCCAATTACAACAAACTGGGCCATTACTAATTACCCACTGGGGTTTGAGTGGCCCCGCAATTCTGAAGCTTTCTGCTTGGGGTGCAAGAGTTCTGCACGAAAGCCGCTATCAAGCCAGATTATTGATTAATTGGCTGCCCCATTTGCCCCAAGAACAAGTGCGACAAAAAATTTTAGCAGTTAAGGATGAATGGGGAAAGAAAGCGATCGCATTGCATCGCGGCGTTGATCTACCCCATCGTCTCTGGCAATATATCATCGCCCGTGCAGGGATTACCACAGAAGACCGTTGGGCAGAAATATCTAGTAAAACCTTAAATCAACTGGTGCAAGAACTTACTCAGGGACAATACTTAACTAACGGTAAAGGAGCCTTCAAAGAAGAATTTGTTACCTGTGGCGGTGTCCACCTCAAAGAAGTCAACTTCAAGACGATGGAAAGTAGGTTAGTTCCTGGTCTTTATTTTGCCGGAGAAATCTTAGATATTGATGGCGTCACCGGTGGGTTTAACTTCCAAAGTGCTTGGACAACCGGGTATTTAGCAGGGGTAGCAATGGCGACTAGCGACTAGTACAAAGCGGCAAAAATAAAGCTACCATCCTTTGTAGATCAATTTTGAACACACCCAACAATGAAATTCAGCGAAATCCTCAGCCAATTTGGTGACGCAGCCACCAATCATAACTTAACTAGCAACCCAGACCATGACCCAGAAATTACAGGGGTAGCAGCCATTGATGAAGCTAGTAATGGTACTCTCAGCTACGTAGAAGGTGCAAAATTTGGGTCTTTTATCGGCAAGACTAATGCTAGTGCTTTAATTTTGCCCCAAGACGAAAAATTACAGGCGGTTGCACAGGAGAACGGTATTGCCTGGTTAGCGACCCCAGATCCGCGATTATTATTTGCCAAAGCGATCGCACTTTTTTACCAACCATATCGCCCCATCCCAGAAATTCATCCCACCGCTGTGATTCACTCCACCGCAAAAGTTGGTAGCGATGTTTATATTGGCCCCCATGCTGTGATTCAACAAGGGGTAGAAATTGGCAATGGCGCAATCATTCATCCGAATGTGGTGATTTATCCAGATGTTAAAATAGGCGATCGCACCACCTTACACGCCAATTGCACCATCCACGAACGCACCCACATCGGTGCAGATTGCGTCATTCACAGTGGTGCTGTCATCGGTGCAGAAGGCTTCGGTTTTGTTCCTACCCGGACTGGTTGGTTCAAAATGGAACAATCCGGCTATACAGTTTTAGAAGATGGCGTGGAAGTTGGCTGCAACAGTGGCATTGACCGCCCATCTGTTGGAGAAACACGGGTAGGTCGCAATACAGTAATTGATAGTTTAGTGCAAATAGGTCACGGTTGCAAAATTGGTTCTGGCTGTGCGATCGCAGGTCAGGTTGGCATGGCGGGAGGTGTTCAACTGGGAAATCGCGTTATTTTAGCTGGACAAACAGGAATAGTTAATCAAGTGAAGATGGGAGATGGGGCAATGACATCTGCTCAAACTGGAATTCACAACGATGTTGCACCAGGAGAAATTGTCTGCGGAACTCCAGCCCTTCCTTACAAACTATATCTCAAGGTATCTGCTGTTTATGGTCGCCTGCCAGAGATGTATCAATCGCTAAAACAATTGCAACGTAAATTTAAAAATAGCAATGATTAATAGGAGCTAGAAGTTAAAAGATAAAAGTAAAAAGAGAAGAAAGACTTAATAAGTTCTATTTTGCCTTTTTACTTTTGCCTTCTCACACTTGATTTGATAGAAGGATGAAATTAAAAGTGTGTAGGCGTAGCCCATCGGAAACATTGCCTACACATCAACTTAGATAATTGCCTACATTCTCATATTAATTTAGCAAAATCAGTAATCTTTGCCTTGAACTCAACTACTGAATAGTAGCAACAAGCTATAGGAATCCGATTTGATTTTTGAACAAAATAAACAAAAACAGCAACATTCAAGCTTAGAACTCGGAAGTTGAGCCTCTGAACTCGAAAGTTGAGCCTCTGAACTCGAAAGTTGAGCCTTTGAACTCGGAAGTTGAGCCTTTGAACTCGAAAGTTGAGCCTTTGAACTCGGAAGTTGAGCCTTTGAACTCGGAAGTTGAGCCTTTGAACTCGGAAGTTGAGCCTTTGAACTCGGAAGTTGAGCCTCTGAACTCGGAAGTTGAGCATCTGAACTCGGAAGTTGAGCATCTGAACTCGGAATGTCCGGTTCAGAAGTTAAAATCCTAATTTTTCCAACACTGGCTTTGTGGAAACAACGTGGCGTTCTAAACCCAGTTCTTTTGGACTAACCCCAAGTGCTAAAGCAATCAACTGGGGTAAATGCAGCACTGGTAAACCTAACTTTTGCTCAATAACCTTTTCTACCTCTGGCTGACGCGAATCTAAATTTAAGTGGCACAGTGGACAAGGCGTAACTATACAGTCAGCACCAGAAGTCAAAGCGTCTTGAATATGCATCCCCGCCATCTTGAAAGATTGGGTAGTGGCATAGCTAGCCAGAGGCCAACCACAACATTGCGTCCGGCCTCGGTAATAAATTGGTGTTGCACCCACCGCCCGAAACATATTTTCCATTGCTTCCGGTTGGAAAGGGTCGTCATAGGGCATAGATTTTTGGGCGCGGAGGAGATAGCAGCCATAAAAAGCCGCACATTTTAATCCAGTTAACTTGCGGGTGACACGTTTGGTAATTTCCTCTAAACCGTAATCTGTTACCAAGGCGTAAAGGAGATGTTTAACCTCGGTACTGCCGCGATAAGGTGAACAGCCTTCTTTGTGCAGCAAGCCATTAACCTGTCCAATGTAAGCAGGGTCAGAAGTCTTGCATTCTTTCAGATGTTCGTTGACGTGACCAATAACACCTTGACAAGTACTGCAATGGGTAAGTAAGGGCAGATTTAATTCTTCTGCTAGGGCAATATTTCTGGCGTTGACTGTATCTTCTAGCAGTTGGGAATCTTCTTTAAATGTGCCAGAACCGCAGCAAGCAGCTTTTTTAAGTTCAACTAGTTCAATTCCCAGGGCTTGGGTAAGCGCTTGAGTTGACTGGTAAAGTTCCCGACAGGCCCCTTGGGCAACACAACCGGGGAAGTAAGCGTATTTCAGGGTGTGAGATAGCATAGAGTAAAACTAAATAGCCAAATATTTGCTCAAACTTGCTCAAATCTCAGCAGTTTAAGTAAGTAACAATTCTATAACTTGTATTCTGTCAGTTGTATCTGTATGATCAAATTAATACCGAAAACCAAGGGCTTTTAAAATCTGGTTTGTAAACCACAGCTGATTCAAAACTAGCAAGCCTGTAAAAAGGTCTTTTGGGGAGTCCAGGGTTGGTTAAATTTCCTGAAAACAATAGCTAAAAGCTTCAAAAAAAATTGCTCAAAGCCAAAAAATCGGTTGGGCTACACCCTAATTTATGTTCGTGACAATACCCGCTGGGCTTGGTTGAAGCAAGAAGCAGACCCTCTAAAGTTTTCTTTAGTTGAATAACTCGCCTTGAACAAGTCTAGTCAAGTTTTGTATAGCAGGTATTATTTGGGTTAGAACGATCGCTCTAAACAATAACTGTAACTGTTTTATCATCCCTTGTTAGCACCGAAGTTCTGATGTTTGACGTTCAGCGACCCTTTAAGCGTCTAGGTTAAAAGCCGCAGGCTCGACATATCCTTATTGCTAGCAAGGCTGTAAATACTGATCGAGACATTGTAAAAAAATTTAGCAATAATTGATAAGCAAAGCATTTACACGGTATCGGCGATGGTGTGGCACGCTTCCCTACCCAAGTGTTAAAAGAAAACTTACCCTATTCTTTTTAGAAGAAAGGTTTTCTAACAGAAAAACCCTTGGCAGTATACGGGCGATCGCGCTTGACGATAAGATGTATATGCTCAAAACAATGTCTCCTCTAAAGAGCAGATCCTAGCAAATGGTTAAGGACTTTTATTATTTATGAGCCAAACGGAACTTTTTGAAAAGGTCAAGAAAATCGTCACCGAACAATTGAGTGTTGACGATCCTGCCAAAATCACACCCCAGTCCAAGTTTATGGACGATTTAGGAGCAGATTCTCTAGATACCGTTGAACTGGTGATGGCCTTGGAAGAAGAATTTGATATCGAAATTCCCGACGAAGCTGCCGAGCAGATTATATCGGTTCAAGACGCAGTCGATTACATCAATAACAAAGTTACCGCATCAGCTTAACTAGGGATTGGGGATTGGGGAACTCGGGGCCCCCTCTGGGGATAAGGGGTAATGGAGATTGAGGATTGGGAAGATTTTCCCCGCACCTAGTCACCCTTCTCCTATGGTCGTCGCTCTTGCTAGCTAGCTTTTGAGTAGGGGTACGGGTGACGCTTCTAACGTCGCTAACGTCAGTCGCTCATGGTCAGCCACTGCGGTCTTCTCCCATTCGTGAGAGGCTAGCGCCTTCTCTACCTTGGGCTACGCCAACGCAAGCGTCTCGTAGAGAAGGGGTCACCTCAAGTGTTCACGTAGCGTCGAACAGGAGAAGCAAGTGGCGTAGAAACCCCTACAGCCCTTCCCTAACGGGACGCCTTGCGGCGAACGGGCATCCTACGGCAGGCGTTAGCCTCTCCCTTTAAGAGAAGACCACGCTGGCTTACCCAGTACCTAGTCACTAGTCTCGAATTTTTTGCCTGCTGCTTTTTCGCCATTTTTAACTGAATCATGACAGATCATACACGTAAACGCGTTGTTGTAACTGGTGTTGGCGCGATTACACCTATAGGTAACACAGCAACAGAATATTGGAACGGATTATTAAGTGGACGCAATGGCATTGACTACATCACACTTTTTGATGCGTCTCGCCATGATTGCCGCATTGCTGGTGAGGTGAAAAACTTCGATCCACATGATTACTTGGAGCGCAAAGAGGCCAAGCGCATGGATCGATTTGCTCAATTTGGGGTTTCGGCAGCAAAACAGGCTCTATCTAACGCGGAGTTAGTGATCAATGAACTGAATGCAGAACAGGTAGGTGTGATGATCGGTTCTGGCGTTGGTGGCATTAAGGTATTAGAAGACCAGCAAACTATCTACCTCAACCGTGGCCCCGATCGCTGTAGTCCATTCATGATCCCGATGATGATCGCCAATATGGCCGCAGGATTAACGGCAATTCACACAGGTGCTAAAGGGCCAAACTCCTGTCCTGTAACTGCCTGCGCTGCTGGCTCCAACGCCATAGGAGATGGTTTTCGTCTCATTCAAGGGGGATACGCCCAGGCGATGATTTGCGGGGGAACGGAGTCAGCTGTCACACCATTGTCGATAGCTGGGTTTGCCGCCTGCAAGGCACTCTCTTTTAGCAATGATGACCCGACTAAAGCTTGCCGTCCCTTTGACCGCGATCGCAACGGATTTGTCTTGGGTGAAGGTTCAGGAATTTTAATTTTAGAAGAACTGCAACACGCTATCAGTCGCGGCGCTCACATTTATGCGGAAATGATCGGCTATGGGATGACCTGTGACGCCTACCATATCACCTCCCCCGTACCTGGTGGACTCGGAGCAGCTAGAGCGATAGAATTAGCGCTCAAGGATGCCGGGATAACTCCCGAACAGATCAGTTATATTAATGCTCACGGCACTAGCACCCCAGCTAATGATTCAACTGAAACCTCAGCAATCAAAAAAGCCTTGGGAGAACATGCCTATAAGGTGGCAATTAGCTCCACCAAATCGATGACAGGTCATTTATTGGGCGGTTCTGGAGGTATTGAAGCAGTGGCAACAGTACTAGCGATCACTAATGACCAAATTCCACCGACAATTAATCTGGAAAATCCCGACCCAGAGTGTGACTTAGATTACGTGCCGAACTCTAGCCGCGCTCAAAAAGTTGAGGTAGCAATATCCAATTCTTTTGGGTTTGGCGGTCATAATGTCACACTGGCCTTTAAGAAATATGTCTAAAAATTTCCCATTTTATTGCTGGTCGGCTCTCCTGAGATGACTGTGCCAAAAGTATGATAGATATCATTCCGCTATAACTTAAGCGTTCAGCATGACCCAATTATCAGCTTGATTTATCACCAGAAACTCAGGAGATCCCGCTTGTCCATCGACAAGCGGGAGTGGGATGATGAGGATACTGTGGGGAATCTAAAATAACCCCAGCAAGAGAAGCTACGAAGAGTGCTAACCCGTCGTTAAAAACAAGAGATTATGACTGTTGCAACCCAATCCCCCAAAGAAGTTTCCGTCGAAGAACTTTGTATTAACTCGATCCGCTTCTTGGCTGTTGATGCCGTAGAAAAGGCAAAATCAGGACATCCAGGACTGCCGATGGGCGCGGCTCCGATGGCTTTTGTCCTCTGGGATCGCTTTATGAAGTTTAATCCCAAGAATCCCAAATGGTTTAATCGCGATCGCTTTGTCTTGTCTGCTGGTCATGGCTCGATGTTGCAGTACGCCCTGCTGTTCCTGACAGGCTACGATAGCGTCAGCATTGAAGATATTAAGCAATTCCGTCAATGGGAGTCAAAAACGCCTGGACACCCCGAAAACTTCATGACTCCAGGCGTGGAAGTCACCACCGGGCCACTAGGTCAAGGAATTGCCAATGGAGTTGGTTTAGCGATCGCCGAAGCGCACCTTGCGGCTAAATTTAACAAACCCGATACTAAGATTGTTGACCATTACACCTACGTAATTTTGGGTGACGGTTGCAACATGGAAGGAATTTCTGGTGAAGCTTGTTCTTTTGCGGGGCACTTGGGATTAGGCAAACTCATCGCTCTGTACGACGACAACCACATCTCCATCGACGGTTCCACAGATGTGGCATTCACCGAAGATGTTTCTAAGCGCTTTGAAGCTTACGGCTGGCACGTCCAACACGTTGAGGACGGCAACACTGACCTAGATGCGATCGCCAAAGCAATTGAAGCAGCCAAAGCTGTTACTGATAAGCCTTCTTTCATCAAGGTAACAACCATTATTGGTTACGGTTCCCCCAATAAAGCAAACACCGCTGGTGTTCACGGTGCTGCCCTTGGCGGAGACGAAATAGAATTGACTCGGAAAAATTTGGGTTGGGAATACGAGCCTTTCGTAGTACCCGAAGAAGCTCTCAACCACACGCGCAAAGCAGTAGAACGTGGCGCAGGTTACGAAGACGAATGGAACAAGACTTTTGCAGACTACAAAGCTAAGTATGCTCAAGAAGCAGCTGACTTTGAACGCTACATAAGCAGCAAACTACCTGACGGTTGGGATAAAGTACTACCCACCTACACCCCAGAAGACAAAGGACTGCCCACCCGCAAACACTCAGAAAATTGCCTCAACAAACTAGCAGGGGTTTTACCTGAATTGATTGGTGGTTCGGCTGACTTAACCCACTCCAACCTTACCGAAGTCAAGGGCAAAGGCGACTTTCAAAAAGGGCACTACGAAAACCCCAACATTCACTTTGGGGTACGGGAACATGCTATGGGCGCAATCTGCAATGGGATAGCGCTGCACGCTTCGGGATTAATTCCCTACGGTGCTACCTTCTTGATCTTCACAGACTATATGCGTGCTGCCATCCGCTTATCCGCCCTTTCCCAAGCTGGCGTGATTTGGGTGATGACCCACGATTCCATTGGACAAGGTGAAGATGGCCCCACACACCAACCGATTGAAACTCTGGCTTCCTTGCGAGCTATTCCTAATTTAACTGTGTTTCGTCCCGCAGACGGTAACGAAACCTCTGGCGCTTATAAAATAGCGATCGAGAAGGCGAAGGAAAATGCTCCTACCCTGTTGGCATTCACCCGTCAAAATGTCCCGAACTTGGCAGGTACATCGGTTGAGGGCATGGCGAAGGGTGGATACACCGTGGTGGATAGCGAAGGTACACCTGATATCATTTTGATTGGCACTGGTTCAGAATTGAGCCTCGCCGTCAGCGCAGCCGAAAAACTCACGGCTGAAGGTAAGAAAGCCCGTGTTGTCTCGCTACCTTCATGGGAACTGTTTGAAGCACAGGATGCGGCTTATAAAGAGTCCGTTTTGCCGAAAGCTGTCACCAAGCGTTTGTCTGTAGAAGCTGCTAGCAGTTTCGGTTGGCACAAGTACGTAGGTACTGAAGGCGATTGCGTTAGTATTGATCGCTTTGGTGCTTCGGCTCCAGGCAATGTTTGTTTAGAGAAGTTTGGCTTTAGTGTTGATAATGTGTTCGCTAAGGCTAAACAATTGTTGGGTTAATAGCAACAGAATATTCTCGAAATTTTGTGAGGTGGGCATCTTGTCCACCTTTTTTTTTACGCAGAGGAGCGTTGAGGGAGATTGTTTATAATTAGGGTAATTATTTGATTAATGGAGGGAATTATGCCAGAAGTTGCTAATTATCATCAAGAACTGAGTAACCGCATATCACCAATCGTTGAAAAGCTCATTAAAGGTAATAGCTTATATCAAGTTAAGTTAAACCAACAGGAAATGATAGAAATGTTGGTAGAACTCTTTGGGCAGTTGTCACAAAAAGAAATGAGAGCTATTACCGAGCATGAACTGACACGCAGAATTGATAAGATTCTTGTCTTAGAAGCGGTTTCTGGTACGTTAAATGATTTAACCCCAGAGCAAATCAAAATGTACGATGAAGCAGTAAAACGAAAATAGATTAAGTGACTTATTTATTAGATACAAATATTGTTAGTTACATTTTGAGGAGAAATGCAACTGTTGGCAGAAAACTACGGGATGCTAATCGTTCGGGACAAGAAGTGTTTATTAGTTGCATAACTTATTATGAAGTTAAAAGAGGGCTTTTGTATGCAAATGCTATGAGGCAGCTAGCAGAATTTAATCATTTTTCTCAAAAATATGAAGTTTTATTCTTGGATGATATAGAAATTATTGAGAGAGCCTGCAAAATCCATGTAGATTTACAACGTAGGGGTTTGAAGATACAAGAACAAGATATATTGATAGCAGCTACAGCAATTACACGCGGTTTAATTTTGGTTTCTAACGATTCTGATTTGCTGAGAGTTCAGGGAATTAATTTAGAGAATTGGGCAAGAACAGAATCTTGAGTTGACAGTTGTGTGCAAAAAGCGATCAGTCTGAGAAATGGAAGATTAATAAGGAGTTTCTTAATTACATAATCTAAATAGTAGATAAATTCACGTTTTCTAGTAAATATGCAACGAACTCTTTTTGTTTTACAATTGTATTGATTGATAATGAAGGATGAGAATTTACGTATTTATCTGTCAACTCAATTAGTTCAATTAGTGTTTGACTAATAACTTTAGGTTTTAATTCAACTTGTAATATTTTCTCTACATCTGTAGTATTGTAATCATTTTTGCAAAGCAACTTAACAATAAAAAGCATTGCCAGATGAAAACTTAGAATGCGAAGTGGCGAAGTATGCCTCCAGAAAGTATCATTGTCTTGTTTTGTTTTCTCAGAAACTGTGCAGCGTATCAATAATTCTACCTGCTTCATCACTTCCACACAAAACATATACACTTCAAGGTTGGACTTTTCCTTAAACACACGTTTATAGTCACTATCTGTTTTTATAATTGAAGATGGTCTAGACCTTGAAATATTAGGTTCACGAAGAACAATTGCCATTACTGATTGAGCTAAATAAGGAATGCTAATAATTCTGTCAATCGGCTTGCCCATGTTTTTATAGTAGTTTTTACGGCGATCATAATACCAACCCTTACTTAAAAAATAATTTTCTATATCTGATTGAATTGGATCAGTTGCTTTCAATGAGGCGGGTGGTATAGGAGTCTGAAAATTGGTTGCTTTAATAATGCGATTTATAGATTCTGTATCATTCGTTGCTATAATTCTTATTAAAATTGCCCTATGATGATCTTTTTGATTATCACCAGAGCTATTTTTAAGATAATTATAAATTGTATTCGTTGTTTGTAGCCCATTAACAACTTGTACATCATCAAGGCTAATAATTTTACCAGCAACGGTAGCTTTAGATGAAAGGACAGTTATACCATTATTAAGCCACCAAAAGTCTAGTTTAGTATCTGATTCAAGTGTCTTGTGAATATCTTTATTTACTTCTACATTCCCCTGGTAGTCCCGTACATTAAAAGTAAATATATATTGTCTCAATTCGCTATTTTCGTCTGTTACAAAATCATAGTAATCTTTTAACGTGGCTAGTACAATATAATTATCTTCGCTAGTTGAAATATAATTCTCTATAAATTTAAGCCTTAAGTTATAATTTTTCTCTAGTCGGGAAGCATCTATTAATTCGCGTGCGCCAATAAATTGTGTATTGACTATAGCTCCTCTAAAATAACTCTGAATTATTTCTTTAAGATTATCTGCGCTATTATATACTTTTCTATGAATATTTTTTGTATCACCTTTACTAGCATATATATAATTAATTTTTAAACTAGGATGTATTGAGATTAATTTAAGATAAGCTTCTCTAAAAGAGGAAATCTCATCAGTAAGTTCCACATTGTAATTTTTTTGAAGAATAGATATATCTTTTTCTAAATCAAAGATGTTCATTGCTGATCTAATTACGTGTTCAACAGCAGTTTCTGAAAATGAAGGTGAACGCTTAGATTGAATCAAAAACAATTCAATAGATGGATATCTTTTGAACTCATCCAAGCTAGTATTCTTATCAAGAATTTCCCCATTAATAAATGTGAAAAATCCATCAATTCCTCCATCATCACTTCCTCCGATTTTTCCAGAGATTAACTCTTCATAAGAAAGATCATATTTTTTTAAAATTTGCTCAAAGGTGAATATTTCAAAATAATCATCATCGGGTAGAGAATCAGCAATCTGACTCTTTTTTTGTTTAAGAATAATATCGAGAACTATGCTATCGTTAGTTGCCATTTGTCCTACCTCCAAAAAATTCCACTTCACCTAGCCGGATTAGCTTGAGTTCTCAATAGTTGAGTGTACTATTTGTAACATAATTTGGATATGATTGCATTGAAAAGGTCATAACCAACTACAAAAAATGCCATATTACACATTAACACCCCACATTTAGGAGGTTTTCATGACCTCAGCATAAACACCATTAGGCGTAGAATTGGAAATTTGGCAAGGCCGCTATCAGAATCTAGAATTACCCTGGCTACGCTGGTGGGATAATCAGGGTAATTTGCTACAAACAGGATGGGAGCGATCGCAGCAAGCAGAAGCACGAGCGGAACGCTTGGCTGCTAAACTAAGAGAATTAAATATTAACCCGGATGAGTTAATTTAATTATTTTGGCAACTATCTTTAGATAGATAGGGTAAACACTATGCGGTTGATCATTAGAAATCCCTTGCTAGTAATGAAAAAACAAAACTTTCATCCCGAGAAATATATGATGCATATTTTATTTATTTTGTCAATATGTAATCCCCGGCATTGCTTAAGAAATCAGCAAGGCCTTCTCTAGACTGAATCTATATTCATGCTTTCAGTGGATGCAGTTATGACTTTGCGAATGCGATTATATATATGTACTCGAACAATAAATAGTTGCTGTTGTTCAGATAAAAAAATTCAGATTTTATCCGACTCTAGTAATTTTGGTTTTTAGCCAATTGTTTGATGTTTTGAGAAGGTAACATAATGAATAATATCCTCAAGCGCACACTTCTACCCAGCCTCATGGCTGCAAGTTTAGCTGGTGTCACCCTAGTTCCAGCAAAACCAGCTGCTGCTGATGACCAAGTACTAAGAGATGTAGGTATCGGGGCTGTTACCAATGTAGTAACAGGAGCTGTTAGGGGACATGGTAGTGTATTAGGCAATGCTGCCAAAGGTGGTGTAACTGGTGCAGCTGTCAATGGTGCAAATGGTCTGAGAAGCCATCGCCATAATAATCGTAATCGAAACCTTGGTCAAGATGTCGGAGTCGGTGCAGGGGCTAGCGCATTGACTGGCGCAGTTACTGGTGATGGTAGACATACCGTTGGCAATGCTATTGATGGTGCAGCTGTAGGTGGAGCAATCCATCTATTAACCAATCACAAATAATTCCTAAATTCATCAGCTGAAATACTTTCCAACCGTTAACGAACTTATCCCTCCCTAATTCCTCTCCTTGTTAAAAGGAGCAAACCCAACCTCTCTTCCTTAGTAGGGAAGGGAGGTTGGGGGGTTAGATTTATATTGAGATATATGCCACCGTCAATAACGGATGACGGATACATCCCAATTTTTATTTTGCGACGAGGAACGACGAACGCAAGAGCGTGTCGCAGACAAGCAATCGCATGGACTCACTCTTAGTTGGAGGATTTTGCGATTGCTTCTGTTGACTTCGTTTCGTTCGCAATGACATACAAAAAAGTGGGATGCTCCCCGGATGACGTTAGACTTAATAGTAAACTCTAGCCCTTCAACGCCTTTCTAAAGTTTCGACGATAGGATTGATTTGTAATAAACAAAGCTGGCCATAGCAAAGCTAAACCAATGCGATTGGTCAGAGTCGGATTAAAATTAGTCCGCCCAAACCCATTCCAAAACTTCCAAACGCCGCCTCCGTAAACTACTATCAAAACAAACAAAATAAAGTTACCCATTCCCATCAACTCCGTTAGTAACTGACAGAATTTAAGTTAAGTTTTACCACACGAGGTAAGCACTTCATAATCAACACCGAGAAAGTATGACAAAACTCCTCACTCTCTGACACCTAAGTCAGTTAAACATACATTCTCTTATTCCAGTGTAAATTAGCCTCACGCGTTGCAGCTAGTTATCAGTGGTGGCAAGCTAGGTAAAAGGATGTAAAAGTTTTATTTCTGGGGTTTTTTGGCGATACATGTTGCTTGTATAACAATTAAGCCTATAGTTTCTAAGAAAGAACAGGGCTGTAAAATGCCCAACAGAGCAGGATTAGTTCCTTGCTGTAGCTTTAATAAAATATCTTTTGCTATCGATTACTGCAATCTGCCTAAGAATTTCAAAATTCTGTGGCGCATTATCTTTATGCTTCATCTACCCAATAAAGATAATATCGTTCACTATCCACCCAGCCTCTGTGAAAATCTTTGATTGGAACAATCTTCAAGTCATTCCGGTTGACATTCAGTTTTTTATTTAAAATCAGCAAAATTTTCTTTTGGTCATCGTGATTTTTGAGTAAAGAATTAATTTGGCTTAATATCTCAACTTGTTCAACATTTTGACGACCTTTTTTAAATAGGGTAAAGCTTCCCATTTTTTGAAGCTCAGGATAGTAAAACTTTCGATTGAGATAACCCGATAAAGGAGCCATACTTGCATCTTGACTGGCAACAATAAACTCATTATTTAACCCAGCTTTTTGAATATATTGAGATGTTTCGCGACTGGCAGAAAATGGTACAACTAAATCTCTTGAAAAACTATAAATACCTCCTAAAAACTGGACATAAAGAATTAGCATTAAAGCGATATGATGCCATTTTTGAACAAATGCAATTGAATTTGGACGAACAGAAAACTTATTGAGTAAAACTCTAGAGTTTTGATAATAACTTTCCAACCATAAAGCCGCTATCAGTACTAAATAGAAATGTCCAAAATGCCGAGGCATACCGATAAATTTAAAGTATGTAAAGGCAAATATTACACAATTTCCTATAATGTAGAAAAATAAAGGAATTGGCTTTTTAGATAGTTTAATCAAGGTTAAAATTACAATGAAGAGAGTAATTATCGTACAAACAATTAAATCCAGCCATCTTTTGTGGTGAGGAATAATTAATAAATAACTACCAAATATTCTACCTATAGTTTTCAATAAGTGACGGACATCTAATTGTATTATCCAACCATTATTTAACCCACCATAAAGATAACTATCTGTTGGAGGAGTAATAATATAAATGGATAAAAGAAAAGAAAATATGATAATTAAAATACTTAAAAATAAGTCGTATTTTTGGCTTTGACTAAAATACTGCTGGCGATGTTCACTATCAAAACTGAATTCAGCTAGCAAAGTCAATAATAAAGAAAATGATACGAACAAACCATAAGCACTACTATTTGCCAGTAAACCCAATAAAATGGCCAAATAAGCATAAGTTATTTTTCTCGATGAAAAAGTTGTACAAAAAGCAAAAATAAACAACATACTAAAGGCATAGTTTCGAGAAAATAAAAGATATTCATAAAAAGGAAAGAAACCAAAGGAAAACAGAAACTTTTGTTGATAGTTAAAAGGGCTATATAGGCAAAAAACAGTAACTGAAACAACAGTAATTGCCAAATGAAAAATTTGCATAATAATAGGATTATCCACTATTTTTCTTAGAAGTGCCAAAGAAAAATACCATAAAATAGGATGACCTTCATAATGGATATTTGCAACTAAATCCCCTAAAGATTCACTATCTCTGACAATAAGCCAGGGATTTACTTCATCTCGCCACATCGAATGGTTGAGAATACCTATTAAACCGAAAACCGAAAAAATAATGATAATAAACCAAGGAGAATGAAAAGGTAATCTTGAAGTATATTTGATAATTTTTTCGTTTAACATTGTTAGTTAAAAATGAAATTTATTTGGATCAAAGTTATATAGCAATATAGCAATCCTAAATGAGTTGTGAAAACTATCGTAGACGCGTAGCGGTGAAGCAGCGCGGTCTTCTCCCATTCGTGAGAGGCTAGCGCCTGCCGTAGGATGCCCGTTCGCCGCAAGGCGTCCCGTTAAGGAAGGGCTGTAGGGGTTTCCACGCCACTTGCTTCACTTGGGGAGACCCCAAGACCGCAGTGGCTCCCCATGAGCGACTACTGTTAGCGCAGCGGTAGCGTTAGCGAAGCGGTAGCGATAGCGTAGCGTTAGTGACGTAGGAGCGTCGGAACGAGCGTCCGTAGGAGCGTCACCCGGAGGGCTTACCGCAGGCTACCGCTAACGCCTCTGGTCTGGTAGAGAAGTCATCTTCTCAACCAGACACTACGTGAAGGCGAAGCGTCTCGTAGAAAAGAGAAGAAAAGAAACAGAGAATTTCATAAATCATTTAGGACTGCTATATACAGTCGGTTGACCTTGGTTCGGAAAGACGTTTATTTCTACTTGTTAAGTAGGTAGAGATAATTAAACGTAAAATGTCAACCAGTGAAATCACCTCATTGAGCAGCTTTTACTTTCTGCACTTCTCTACGAGACGCTGCGCGTAGCTTGCTTCCCCGTAGGGGTACGGCATGGTTCGACTGCGCTCACCAGCCGCTCAGTGACCACATCCTGATTTCTACTTATATCTTTCTGGCATACCCACTGGTGACAAACCTGCGATCGCTCGTAAGTTTTGGCAACGAATCAACTCAGTAAAATTTAAACCAGAACGCCCTTCAATTTTGGCTACCGCTTCAATTCCAGATAACAGATGCTGCGCTGCTTCAACTTCTGAATAACCGCGCCGCTGTGCTATCCGAATTGCTGCTGTATCGGCATTTAACTCTGACTCTTGAGATTTGTTAGTACGCCAGATCCGAAAAGCGGCGATCGCACTTAATCCCCCAGCTACGGCTACACCCACCACATCTGACTGTGCTGCTTCCAAGAATCCGCCTAACAGCCCCGCCAGCACCACACCTTGATAAATGTCGGCTTTAAACCACTTCACCCCCGTCAACCAGCTAACCATCTGCAACAGCAGCAAGTCTCGTTGCGGCTTTGTCAAGCGACGCCACAAATCAAAATTAATATATATCGGTCGCTCCTGATTCCAGGGTTGGGGAAAGGAGGCGTCAATGACTTTTGCCTGCTCTGGCTTACTAACGACTTTTGTCGTCATTCGACCAGAAGCAGGCATCACATCTAACAAACGGCGAATTTCAACATTTGGCTCCATAAATTTAATTATTAGCCATAATGTGCATGGTAACTAAAATAGTTACTATTCGTGTTAACCTTTTATTTGTGACATACTTTAGCAGTCTTTAAAAATAGCTGTTCTATTGTTGAAAACCTCTACAAATTGCGATTTGTGAATAGACCAGACAAAGCCATAAAAATATTGATTAAGCAGTTTGATAGTGTAGCGGGATTTTATGGTATCGGTTTGCCCCCAAGTTAAAAACCTCAAAGTTTTGGATAATTATTGAGACTATACTTGTAAATACATGGACGTTTTTGCTACCCTCCCGCCTGAATGGACGAATAAGGCAATACATGCTTATGAGTTTTGCTGTCCTAGCTGCCACTCAAGTAGCCGAGAAGCTGAAAAAGTTTGGCTAAATCGGCGATCGCCTGTACTTACAGAAGACCGTCGTCGCAAATGGCAAGAGTTCTACTATTGTCACTGTGGTTCTGTATGGTGGGCTTGGAGTAATGATCGCCCCCCAAAAGATATATCTAATCAGCCAGATTATAATCCCACATAGGAAAGTGGATTAAATAACTTATAAAACTCTACCTGCTTGCTTGAGGAACGAAATCTAATACCAATTCTTTATGAAGCTGCGCTAAATAAAGCTTCGAGAATAAAGTCGTAAGAATTAAGGGAAGCAATGTGTTCTGGTGTAATTGTTTCACTGACTATATATTACTGTTGATTAAGCCCCCATAAGCTGCTGGCTTTTCTCCCTAATCTGTTGGTTTTTCTCCATAGCCTGTTGGACTTGCTTTATCAGCTCTTGGTTTTTCTTCATAGTCTGCTGCAATTTCTGTTTAGACAGCCATAATGACTCTGTCAAGAACTCATCACGGACGAACAGCTTTGCTAGAGAAGCAATCTGCTTTTCTTCTAAATTTCTAGTTTGCTCAGTACTGTACACAAAGCGATCACGTCCTGCTGCCTTTGCTTGATACAATGCTTTATCCGCCGCCGCAATTATTTCTTGAAAGCTAGAGTTAGATATAGGAATTACTGTGGCTAACCCAGCACTCAAGGTTACATAAGAACTAACTTGTGATTTTTGATGGGGAATTACCAGTTTCCGCACACCGAAGCAAATTCTTTGTGCAATGTGAGCAGCACCAAATGTGTTTGTGTTAGACAAAATTACAGCAAATTCTTCCCCACCATAACGGGCAACTAAATCAGCAGGACGTTGAATAATATTGAAGATGACTCTAGCAATTTCCTTAAGACAATGATCGCCTGCTTGATGACCATAGGTATCGTTGTAGGATTTAAAAAAATCTACATCAACAAGGATCAAGGAGAGGGGCTGTTTTTCGCGTGCCATGCGCCGCCACTCAATATCAAGATACTCTTCAAATCGCCGGCGATTAGCAACTTGAGTTAAGAAATCAATAGTAGCTATAGTAATTAATCGCTGCAATTCTTCATTCTTCGCTTCTAGTTTTTGCTGAAGTTGGCGACGCTCTAGTTGTTGGCTGGCTACCAAAAATTGATAGTCCAAATTGCTTAAGCTTTTGCCTTGCGCCCAGTCTAAGACCTCTTCCAATGCCTGCCCTTGCAGTAAACATGACTCATCCTGATAACCGGATGCTACCCAAGCATTAAATGTTTCCGAATAAGGACGGAGATTGTCTAACTGCCCAATCGTCTCATCTAAAAGCATAATTAAGTAAGTCGGCGGGGAAATTTATAATTGTATAACGAAAAATTAAGCACTAGGATTGGAGTTAAATTTAATACGCTGTGTGCTCTAGTTACCTCTTTCTCCTCTAGCTTGAACACCATCAATTACCGTATAGGCAATGGTGGTACTCATCATCAAACATTTTCCCTGCTAATTCGCTTTTTTTGAGATGCTGCCACTCCAGTTCAATTGGATTTATCTTAGAGCAATATTTAGGTAGAAAGAAGATGTATAAACCCTGAGTTTCCCACTTTGACCATAACTTTTGAACTTCCTGACATCGGTGTATTGGGCCGTTATCCTGTACTATTACTCTGGTACGTCTAAGCTTTTCTGCATCAGCCGCTTCTTGTTCCATCTATCTGGATATACGATTTGAGATTAACGCCCCCAATAACCAAACCGTAAACAAAGCTGATCAAAGGTTGAAGAAGTCCAATAATACTTAATCTGCGACCACGACGTGTCTGCTCTAAGCACTTTTGCTTTCATTGTTGGTAGTAAGTATAACTTAGCTAACTCTACATACAGAAGCCTGATTCATCGGTTTAATAGAGTTTTATCTTGATCGCGAGTCAAAAACACCCAAAAACTACGCGCCCATATCTTAGTCACCTCGGTAGATCCATTTTTGTATTTACTTATCTTTACATAGTTTGGTTTTTTTGCGCCGACTCACTTATATTAAATATTTATCATATTGATATTAAGCTGATATTAGCTAGTTATTATATTTCTGTATGAAGCTGCGCTAAATTATTAACAAGGGTGTATTTGGTACAAGTGTGATGGGTCTCAAATTGCAAGTTGAGATTAAACAGAGTCGAGAAGAATTGGAAAAAGCTGTTAAATATGCCGCAGAAGCTAGTAGCAAAGAGCGATTACAAATGCTCTAACGAATTGGTATAACTGCATTTTAGACTCTTATCAATTACTATGAGTAATAAACAAAAGCCCACTTTAAAGTGGGCTTTTGTTTATCTAATTCTAAACTTTGTTTACCATCACCAATTTTAGAAGGTGAAGGTAGTACGTAGAGTGCCTACGTATTCAGTGTCGTTAGCATCGTTATGCTCTGGATTGAAGATTACCAACAAGCCAGGAGTGACTTGAATATTATCGGAAACCTTGTACTTGTAAAGACCCTCTAAGTGATAAGATGTATCGTCATCTAAGTTAACATTGGCGGCGACATTTTTTATGCTGCCACCAGTAACTCTGGGTGGTTGACCAAAAATCACACCTAAGACGTTGCCTTTTCCACCAAAGTCTCTCAAAGCAAGCGATCCAGCCCAGTACCAAATATCTGCATCTGCACCCGCATTAACACCAGTCTGAGCATCAGTAGTTGTATAACCTCCCCAACCACTAATAGCCAACGCAGAGCTAAGTTGGAATGTAGCTTCTACACCGTAGTTGTTAGATTCGGTACGAGTGTTAGCCCCAAAGGGATTGTTGGCAAAAGTACTACCTGTACCTTGGAAAAGGTTGTTGACAACAGTATCACCTTGATAAGTGTGGGCATAGGTTAGACCAATATTAAAAGCTTTGGTCGGTTGGAAAGATAACTGACCAAAGATGGCGTTATCACCATCCAACAACCCATTATTAACGGTAGGGTCATTAGCAGTCCTAGCTATATAAGCACCAGTCAAGCTGATAGGGCCATTAGGATTGAAGGTAACAGTCAAACCAGCGCCACCTTGACCTTGACGATATATCGGGCTGAAACGTCCATAGCGGGAGAGAGCACCTCTAGCAGAGCTAGCAAAGTCAGGGTTGAAGGTATTAACGTTTTCGTATAACTCAGCATTAGTAGCATCAACTTTGATACGCACTGCATTATTAAAGTTGAAAGCATAATTGATTTTATCGATTACAACAGAGTTGTTGTTATTACCGTCAAAGCCCAAGCGGGTCATGTTAGTACCGCTTACACCAGCATTAGAGATGGTGTTATTAGCATTCAAACGAATTTGCAACTGGTCTTTACCAGTGAAACTGCTCAACAAGTTCAAACGAACGCGGTCACTAAAAGTGGTGTTAGAATCCAAGTCTTGAATCGGAGCACCACCAGGAACTGCTCTATTGTCACCAAAAAGATCAGACACGGCGAAAATTGCTTCTCCAACCAACTTGGTAGTAGTGGAGAACTGATTGGCTTCCAACTCAGAAGTGCGAGCTTCTAGTCCATCTACACGACCGCGCAGAGTTGCTAGTTCAGCAGAATATTCTTCTTGTAAGCGCTGTAAAGTAGCCAGGTCTTGTTTACTGACCAAATCGGCAGTAGCTGTAGCAATCAGTTCGTTAACCCGATCTAAACAGGCATTCAAACCTGCGGCAAATTCATAACGGGTCATAGCCCGGTTCCCACGATAGGTACCGTTGGGATAACCTGCAATACAGCCGTAGCGCTCAACTAGGGATTGTAAAGCTTGGAATGCCCAATCTGTGGGCTGCACATCCGAAAATTGCGAAACTGATGTTACCTGACTCATGCTGTTATCTTCAGCTTCAGATAACTGGGCAACATTTGTTACCTGTTCGTTAACTTCAGCGGCTAAAGCACTATTTGCAAGGAAAAATGTAGCAGCGACAATAACCGGACTAACCTTAAAAAGATTCCAGAATCGTTTTGTCATGTTTTTTAGCTCACTCACACCTACTAATCCAATCATCGTAAAATGCTTATAACACTTTACTTTCAGGAATTTTACACACAATCACAGTCAGGATTATACCTTTATAATGTGATAAATACAAGTCATTTAATATAGTGCTGAACTATAATTTTCAATTAATTTATTTGGTAAGCGCAAAATAATGCAGCGTTTGTGACGTAAAACTGTTTCTTCTTCCTGCAACTGTTGTATGAGTCGGGTAACTGTTACTCGTATGGTATTTAACACTTCAGCAATATCTTGATGGGTAACATTATTATCAGGGTATCTCGCTATTTACAATGATTAAGAAACTCTAATGATTTGAATCAAAATTTACCTGTATATCTGAAAGTGTATTCTTCTCAATCAAAGCTAAGGACTAACTCCAAATCTTTTCATGGCAACAACTTCTGGTTTAAGGTATCTATCAGTGAGATAGACCAGAATTTTTCAGTTATTTATCTGTTACTTTAATTGTGCAAGTTTAAGAAAAGGTAAGCTTTTAGTAAAATATTTAATTAACTTATTTTTAATAATTTGGTATTTTCTGAAGACTGAGTAAGTATGTAGGCGCAAATAATTATGAAGATATCGGGTGAAATGGCGCTTACTAAATCGCTGGATTTAGATCCCCGACTTCTTGAAGAAGTCGGGGATCTGGGCAGCACGTCAATTAAGAGCGTTGACCGGTGACAATATATGCTACCCTTTGACCAATATTAGTGGCATGATCTGCCATGCGTTCCAGACAACGAATTGCCAGTGCCAGCAGCACAATTGGCTCGACTACCCCTGGCACATCGCGTTGTTGAGCTAAAGTCTGATAAACGTGATCGTAGGCATCATCTACAGTATCATCTAGGTGCTTTAAACGGCGTCCACCAGCCTCGTCAAAATCTCCCAAAGCCTTCAAGCTAGTTGCTAGCATCGCCTGCGCGTGAAGGGACATAGTTTCAATGTCTGGCAAACACGTATGAGGCGCATAAGGAAAAATTTTAATCGCAATCTCAGCTAAATCCTTAGCATAATCGCCAATGCGCTCTAAGTCTCGCACCAACTGCATAAAGGCACTCAAGCAGCGCAAATCTTGTGCTGTAGGCGCTTGCAGCGTCATAATCGCCGTACACTCTGATTCTATTTGTCTATAAAAACGATCAATCTTTTTATCTAATCGGGGAAGTTCCTCAGCTGCTGTTAAGTTACGAGCAAATAACGCTTGGTGGCTGAGGCGAAATGATTGTTCTACCAAAGCACCCATGCGTAATACATCCCGTTCTAAGCGCCTAATGGCGCGTGCGAGTTGGGGTCTTTGAGGATTGGGAGTATAATCGACAGCTTTCACACTTGTTGTCTCAAACGTGAAGATATTATTAACTATAGTCTTGGCTTAAGGAGTTTGCCATAACTTCATGAAATTGGAGTTGCATCCACGCACCGCCAGTTTCTGGATGGTTCATAGCTTTGATTGAACCACCGTGGGCGAGAAGAATTTGCTCAACGATCGCTAAACCTAAACCATTGCCAACGATCGCCCCTATGGAGTTACTATCTTGGGGGAAATGGGTTCGCGATTTATCTCCTCGATAAAATCGCTCAAAAACGTGGGGTAAATCTGCCTCAGAAAACCCGACTCCAGAATCGATCAGATTTATTTCCAGGATTGGGGAAGCCCAATCATTATCCTTTGTTGATAAGATTTTTGTTTCAACGTGAATACTTGTACCAGGAGGACTGTACTTAATGCTATTGTCTAGCAAGTTGAGAAAAACCTGGTAAATACGGGCTTCATCTGCCTTAATCCAAAGATTTTCTAGGCCAGAATAAGCAAGAGACAAATGTTGGCGCCCTGCCAAGGGTTCTAGTGTTTCCCAAACAGATGCAATTAGCGATCGCAATTCTACAGCTTTGGCTTGCAATTGCATATTTGGGTTTGCTTCCATTTGGGTAAGTTCTAACCAGCTTTGCACTAAGTTAATCAGCCGATCAACTTCTTGCATTAGGCGGTTAACCCAGCGATCTAAAGGTGGTTCCAAGCGGGTTTGTAGCGTTTCTACAACCAAGCGAATCGATGTTAGCGGCGTTCTGAGTTCGTGTGCTAGATCAGAAAAAGAGCGATCGCGTATTTGATTTATATCTAATAGGGGTTGACGATTTTCTAAAAAGACTCCCACTTGTCCATTGGGTAAAGGCAAGCTAGACGCCCGCAAAGCCAGAGATTTTATTGTTGCCATCTCTGCCGCATCATCACAAGATGGATGAAATATCCATTCTCGCGTCTGTGGTTTTTGCCGATCACGAGTTTGCTCAATTAAATGGTCAAGTTCGTAAGACCTTACCAACTCTAGTAACAAGCGCACCTGTTCTGGTTGCCACCTTTGCAGATACAAAATTTCCTGTGCCTGCTGATTGCACCATAGCAGTTGATTTTCTTCATCCACCTGCAAATATCCCACTGGTGCAAAATCTAGTAGGTCTTGGTAAGTTTGCAACGACTGCTGCAAATCTTGCCGCTGCTGTTTCACCATCGCTATTTTCTGCCGCAACGCAGGAAATAGCAGCAGTCCCATCTTGTCAGAATGCGAGGTTAACGGTCGGAGTAAGCGCCCCAGGTAGCGGTTAAGTTGAACCTGTTGCCAAACCCAAAACCCAATGCCTACCGCTAAACCCAGAAAAAATCCCAATAAAAGCATTTGAGTTGTTAGTTTCTTGGTGACTACTAAAAACTAACAACTATCCAAACTAATTATCCAAACCTATAGCCAAAACCTCGGACAGTCACAATATATTCCGGATGACTGGGGTCTTGCTCTAATTTTTCGCGCAACCACCGAATGTGAACGTCTACGGTTTTACTATCGCCGACGAAATCTGGCCCCCAAACCTGGTCGAGCAATTGTTCCCGTGACCATACCCTACGGGCATAACTCATAAACAGTTCCAGCAGGCGGAACTCTTTGGGAGAAAGATTCACCTCTTGACCACGAACCAGCACGCGACATTCTTGGGGATTCAAGGTGACATCCTTGAATTTTAATACTGGTAGTTGTGGTAAATTACTTAGACGTTGGCGGCGGAGTAAAGCGCGACAACGAGCCACTAACTCGCGCATACTAAAGGGTTTGGTCAGGTAGTCATCTGCTCCCACCTCTAACCCCAGAACACGGTCAGTTTCACTACCCTTAGCACTGAGGATTAAAATAGGTACTGGGTTTCCTTGATGACGTAGCAAACGGCAAATATCTAGCCCATTGATTTGAGGCAGCATCAAATCAAGAATGATCAGATCAAAGGGAAGTTCCCCTGAATTGGTTTCAAAACTTTTGAGATACTCTATAGCAGACCGCCCATCGGGGGCAGTTATCACCCGATAACCTTCCTCTTCCAGGGCTACAGCTAGCATTTCCTGGATTAATTCTTCATCTTCTACTACTAGAATACGGCTGGTTTGTCCAATGTCCGTTGTGGCAGAATATTTGGTCGATTCACTGGTATACATTGATATCACAAAAGTCGGGGACTGTGCTTGTATCAATTAGAATGATTTAATCTATTATCTCGCTTTAGTGCAACCGTGCTTCTACTAGGGTTTATTCTTTTAGATTTTCTTTACAAAAAGTAATATATACCACAGCACCCTCCTAAATCATAATCACTGTGGCTGCAAGCTTCTAATAGCTTTTAATTAAGGACTTTGGTTATCTTGACAAGAGCAGATTAGGTTAGGTATATTTGTTGTAGTACAAAAATACTATATCTCTTGGTGAAAGCTTATAGTGCTTCTCGTTTGTATGGAATACACTCCAACCTCTCTACTTAAAGGAGAGAAGCTTTGAATCTTACTCCCCTTGCCTTATAGCGAAGGGGCTGTTCTTGTTAGGTTTTTATTAGGCTCAACTGAGAAACGCTATATACCTGAAAAACAGAAAGACACACGCGTGGAAAATTCCTACCCCACCTAAGTGTCTGATGTTGGTTATTTCAGTATTTCCACTGGGTTAAAAATGTTTATTCAAAGGCTACCCTGATGTCTGCATAGGGTAGTCATTGAGTATGGCTTGCTACCCGATAAATCATTGCTATTGAAGGGAGTTGGAAGATGACTACAATTGGAGTCAAGGACACCAAACAACAGCTAATGCAAGCATTTCAACAAATTATTATTCAAAGAAAAAAGCTGGAATCTAAAATAGCAACCAAACAAGAGGAAGCAGATAAGGCAAAAAGTCAAGAAATTTTGCAAGTAGCTTCTGCATATACAGTTGATAGTATTGTCAAAGGTTTAGCTGATTTACAATTGGAGTTTGGTAGTATTCTCAACGCATTATCTGAAAAACTAGCTCAGGAAAACTCTAAGTTAGATGAATTAAACCGAGCTATAGAAATTGAAACTCAACGCCTACAAGAGCTTCAACAAATCAGAGTTGTAGCGGATACTCTAGACATTTTAAGTCAAGAACACCAAGAAAAATTAAAAACCCTAGAACAAGATACTATTAGTAAAAGGGAAGCACTAGAAAAAGAAATTACAATCAGGCGGAAAGAATGGCAAAAAGAACAAGCAGAGTATGAAGAAAAGCTTCAAGCATATAATGATTTATTAGCTAAAGATCGCCAGCAAGAAGAAGAAGAATCTCAGTATAAGTTAGAAACTACTCGTAAACTCAATACAGACAGCTACGAAGCGATAAAACGCCAACAACAAAGGGAAATACAAGAAAATTCTCAAAAAAAAGAGAAAGATTGGGCAGAACGAGAAAAGATATTCGCTGAACGCCAACCACTCTTTGGAGACTATCAACAAAAAGTAGCTACATTTCCTAACGAGCTAGAAGAAGCCGTTAAGAAAGCTAGGGAAGAGGCAATTAAAGAAATAAGCCAAAAAGCTAAAATTGAAGCTGATTTATTTGAAAAAGAATGGGAATCTAACAAACAGAGTTATGAACAAAAAATTCTATCTCTGGAAGAAACAATTAAGAAACAGTCAGAGCAAATAGAAAGTATTTCTGCTCAATTGCAAACTGCATTAAAACAAGCACAAGACTTAGCTATGAGGGCTTTTAGTAATTCTAATTCTAAATAGTTATAAGTCTGTAGTGTAGCATCTTAATCATTTTTAATTCCTGAAGAGGAGGTTTATTGTGGTGGTAAAAAAACCGACTGATAAGAATACTAAAGTAGAAATTCTTCAGGCATATGAGGAGTTAATTAAAGAAAAAGCAGCGCTGAAATCAGAGTTTGATAAAGTTGCGAAAGAAAACCAGTCTGGAACTAAAGAACAGCCTAAATTAGAACAAAAAATAGCTATTAATCAGCTTTCTAGTGTCCAACAAAAGATGAAAAATACAATTGAAAGCTTGGCGAAGATTCAATTAGGTTTTGGCAGTGCTGCTAATGAATTATCCGAACAGCTAACTATAAAAGCCTCTAAATTAGAAGAAATCAGGCGAACTTTAGAAGAGGAAATCCAACAATTAGCACAGTTGCACAATTTAGAAATTTCTGATGATATATTGGATACTCTCATCCAAGCTTATGAAGATAATACTAAAGCTTATCAGGAAGAATATAGCCAGCGTTATGAAGTGTTATTCCAAGAAATACTAGAGCAAAGAAATACTTGGGGAAAAGAACAAGAGGAACAGCAACGGGCGATAAAAGAACAGAATGAAAACTCGAATAAAACTCGACAACGCGATGCATCAGAGTATAAATATAATTTAGAACTCCAGCGACAATTGCAAAGTGACGAATACGAACAACAGCAGAAAGCACTATATAAGCAACTGGAAGAATTACTACAAGTAACAGAAAAACAGTGGGCTGAACGGGAGAAAGCAATTTCTGAGAGAGAGAAACAATTTGAAGAATTAAAAGCCAAGGTAGAGGCTTTTCCGAAAGACAAAGAAGCAGCTATAAAAAAAGCTACAGAAGAAGGTAGAGGCATTGCCCACTACCAAGCTAAAGTAAAATCAGATTTATATTCTAAGGAAGTGGAAGGGCAAAAGCGTTTCTATGAACAAAGACTGCAATCTCTAGAACAAACTATTACTAATCAAGAGACTCGAATTCAAAATCTTTCTAAACAACTTGAATCTGCCCTCAAACAAGTTCAGGATTTGGCAGTTAAAGCTATTGAAGGTACTTCAAATGTTAATTCATATCAGGCAATCAAAGAAATAGCTTTAGAACAAGCGAAGACTCAAGCGAAAAACAAATAAGCTGATTTATTTTTGATAAAAATTGTAGAGACTTAAATTAAATTAAGTTTCTACAAGGAACTATAACGCTTTTTATTCGGTTTTATTTGGTTTTTTGATGTCTGAAGGAGGTTGTGGTTTCTTTTTCTTTGTTACGGTAGCCTGTGTTTGCTTAAATGCTTGGTTGGAATTTGGTTCTTGAGTAGACATAAGACTAAATTTTTAAATTTAGGACAATATTATCTACACCACAGGTATTGGAGATTACAGAAATATATCACACAAAATTTGAGTTTAATCAAAAAAAGTTAGTAGATAATGTTACTCCTGTGGGAACCTTCAGTTTTAACAGGATAAATACAAATCTTAATATATGAGTCAGCGATCGCTTGGTAGCTGGATAAAATAAGTAATGTAAGATGATCGGGAATACTGACCATACGGCTTAATCCTTAACACCTAAGTATTTAGGTTTCCCACTAGGAAAGACAATAGAAACTCGTCTATGTGGTGAGGATGCTATCAATCACAAATACGTTCTTGAGGATCATTACCAAAAATTTCGTTCTACCCAACCTACATTTGTCAGTATTTAATCAAACTTAATATTACTGCGCTAATGCTTCACGTACCCACTGCCCAAATGCTCGTCGCGCTGTACTAGATCCTTGTGTCAAGCTGAATTGCAAAAACTGCAATATTCTCTCAATCACAGGTAAATTTTCAAATGTGGGACTAGTTTTCATCTCAACGTATTTTGCTTGATTTAAAATAAAAACTTGTAACTTGCCATCTCCGTAACACCAAAGTTCAGGTACACCCAACGCTAGATAAGCACTAAGCTGGGTCTTTGAGGTAACATCGATTTCAATTGCTAAATTTGGTGGTGGATCAACTGACAAATCTAACCGTCGCTTGCCGATCATTTGGCGAGCATTTTGGATATAAAAACAGGTATCCGGTTCTATACCTGCTGCCATTTGCGATCGCTTAAATGTTGTCGAGCTGTAAGATTCCCAGTCAAGTTCTAACTCATCAAGCAGGATTTTAACCATGTCGCCGATTAATTCTTTATCAACTTCATGTTCTGGTGAAGGCATCCAAATCTCTAATACGCCTTGATAGTAAGCAACTCGTGCGGCGCGATGTCTCCAAGTTTCTCTAGAATTGCTTCAAACACTGCCCTGGTTGAACGTCGATCTAGCGCAGTTGCAGTGTCACAACCATTTCATCCTCCGTACCCTTCAGTGTTTAGCTAAAACAAATACCCAGACTGGTTAAGAAAGCCACCACTGGACTCGATACTTCGAGTCAGTGTGTGGATATCACCAAATACACAGAAAATGTCAAGCAAAAGTAGAAAAACCTAGATTGGGTGGAATATCCTGAATCCGCCCAGGGCCGATCGCTCGTAATGCTTCTTTGAGTAAAATATCCCCAGTATACAAGGCACGTCCGACAATCACGCCAGTCACACCTTGAGGTTCTAACGCCAATAAACTCAACAAATTGGTGACAGAACTTACCCCGCCAGAAGCAATTATCGGGATGGAAATTACCGCTGCAAGTTCTTGCAAAGCTTCAAAATTGGGGCCTGTGAGTGTACCATCCCGGTGGATATCTGTGTAAATGATGGCAGCTGCGCCCAATTCTTGCATTTGTACAGCCAGTTGGGTTGCTAAAACTTCCGAGGTTTCTAACCAACCGTGAGTTGCTACTCTACCGTTACGCGCATCAATGCCAATAATAATCTGTCCAGGAAACTCTTCACAGAGTTGTTGCACTAGCTGAGATTGTTCTACAGCGATGGTTCCAAGAATTGCCCACTGTACGCCTAGATTGAATAATTGTTGCACGCTGGTGCGATCGCGCAATCCTCCACCAATTTCAATGGGTACTGACACCGCATGAGCGATCGCTTCTATTGCCCCCAGGTTTACTACTTTACCTGCCTTAGCACCATCTAAATCAACTATGTGTAATCTAGTAGCACCTTGATCTACCCACTGTTTGGCAACATCAGCAGGATTTTCGCTAAAAACTTGCGAGCGATCGTAGTCTCCCTGATACAGTCGCACACACTGACCTTCTAGTAAATCAATCGCTGGAATTACATCCATTTACTTGTTCCTCATAACTCAATGCAATCAAACTGCTAGCTATAGCTAAACTTACTATTTTTCATTTTTCATTTTTAATTGCCTTACAGCTTGCCCAAAACCTAGCACAAGCAAGATGTTAGAAAGGGTCAAAAATAGTTCTGCACTGCCGTGCAACCAATCTACATTGGCCAAAGACTTGCCATAATGCAATACAGCATAAATCCCCGCCGGGATGGTAATGCCAACAAAGACGAGAGTGCCGTAAAATCCATATAGCGCCAAACGCGGCATTTGCGGACTGCGGCTGATAAACCACAAGAAACCCAAGTAGGGAAACAGTGAAAGCGCAAATAGGGTTTCTTTAGAAATCATTGCTCTGATTTGATAGGTTTTGGTTCAAGAGTGTCAGGAGATTTGGTAGAACGCCAAATCAAAAACGCCGCTGCCCAAAGCGTAAAATTACCAACTAATGTCATGGTAGCTTGCAGCGTTACCAGCCATTCTAAAGATTCGGCGTTATCAAAATAATGCCAGGTACAGGCACACATGGCGCTGACTAAAGCTGGTAACATGGCAAGGGATAAGCCCCACCAATTGCGATTACCAGTGAGTTCGCCATAAGTCCAAATTAACCAAATGGCGACAATCCACTCAATAACGCTAGAAACATGAATAATCCAGGTGGGAATCGATAGAGCGTGCATAAGAAAGTTAGGAGTTAGGAGACGCGATTAATCGCGTCTGTACAGGAGTTAGGAGACGCGATTAATCGCGTCTGTACAGGAGTCAGGAATTTTCTTGTTTTTCCATAACTTGATCTTCCCACAAGAAAATTCATCTTTCGTTGGCAGGATGGTAGACATGCCATCAACTCTTTAGAAAAAAGCTGATAATCTAAAATTTAAAATCCAAAATGGTCAAGATGCGGGCGTTATTGTCTGGATATTACGGTAAAGGTAATGGTGGTGACGAAGCTTTGTTGGCAACGCTTTTGCAAATGTTACCACCTGATGTTACGCCTGTGGTGCTTTCGGGTAATCCAGAGGAAACACGTGATCGCTACAATGTAGAAACCTACAATCGCATGGCTCCCTTACCTGTAGTGCAAGCTTTACGCTCCTGCGATGCCTTGATTTGGGGCGGCGGAAGTCTCATTCAGGATGTTACCAGTACCATCAGCCCATTTTATTATGGGGGACTGATGGCATTGGCGCAGAAAATGGGTTTGAAAACTGTTGCTTGGGCGCAGGGTATTGGCCCATTAGTGCGTCCGCAAACTCGTTGGTTGGCACGGCAAACCTTTGGTAATTGTACCAAAGTTAGTGTCCGCGATCGCGCCAGTGCTGCTTTATTATCTGATTGGCAAATTCCTTGTATTATAGCTCCTGACCCAGTTTGGGCGTTGGAATCTAAACCAGTTCCAGGACTTTGGGATTTACCTGCGCCAAGAGTTGCTCTAACATTGCGATCGCATCCCCAACTGACTCAAACACGCCTAGCAAACTTGACTCGTGCTTTGGTGGATTTTCAAAAAGCCACGCAGGCTTTTATTTTACTACTGCCGTTTCAAAAAAGTGAAGATTTAAGTATTGCCGAAGCTATTCAACCCCAACTTAAAGATGTCAGCAAAATTTTGTGTCTGGAAGATCCGCAACTTTTGAAAGGTGTGTTTCGCGGTGTCGAGATGGCAATTGGGATGCGTCTCCACAGCTTGATTATGGCTGCATCTGTTGGTTGTCGCTGTTTTGCTCTCAGTTATGACCCTAAGGTAAATCGTCTTATGGAAGACTTGGAAATGCCTGGGTGGGATTTAGCCAGTTTACCCGAAGACCCCAATTTGATTAGTCTGACTTGGATGGAGCATTACGCTAACGGTGATCCGTTATCACCTGAGCAAATACAATCTTTGGTAGATAGAGCATTAATGCACCGCGAGTTATTGAGCCAAGCTTTATTTAATAATTAAGACTAAAAAAAATATAAAACTTCGTTTAAGTAAGTAAGCGCAAATAATTAGAAGATGGTGTAGCCTAACGCACCGAAAACCTGAAATAATGCCCTGTGGAAGCCATAACACACCCTACAACTTCTCAACGAGAGGCTGCGCCAACGCGACGCGCAAGAGACAAAGACGCTCTTGTTAGCTTGCTTCTCCGTAGGAGTACGGAAGGTACCCGACCTGGAAGCAAGTGGCGTGGAAAGAGGCGTCTTGTCGGTAATCTTATGGCGGGAAGGGAGTAATTGTCAAGATTTTGTGAAGTGATTATGAAATTACTAGGAAGTAATTGTCAAAATTTTATAAAGTGATTATAGAATTACTTAAGTATCTGTTAGAAAAATTGATTTCAGCGATATTATTTCCGAAATATAAAAATAATTATTGAGATTATTCAGATGATCAGCTTTGGCTTTTGGAACCTAATTATAGTAATTGTAGTTGCTTTAGTTCTCAAAAATAATTGGCGATTAGATGGTGAAAAGGCAGCTTGGAAAAATTCTTTATTCTTAAAATCTTCTGTGAGCCAACGGTTGATACAATTTTTTCGTCAACCAATTGTTAACTTACTCGTCCAAGCAGCTGTTGTATTAGTCGTTATAAGATTTCTCTGTTATACAGGTTGGCTAGTTTATTTCCTAAACCAACCACATCCACCCTTATGGGATTTTCAGTGGTATTATGTGGCGAGTAAATTGGCTCATCAACATTTGAGTCCCTTTAATGTCGAGATTTTTAACCAAACTTTTTGTACCATAACTAAGGTGTGTGGCTTTATTCCACCGTTTGTCTATCCACCTAATATTATTCCTCTGATCTGGTTTCTCGGTTATTTTTCAATCAATACTGCATTTAAAATCTCGATTGTGATGCATATATTCGCAATCGGTTTGGCCTTATGGGGAGCGAATATCCTCTTAGAGTCGAAGTCGCCAGCTTTGAGAACTATTTGCACAATCTCGGTTGCCTTGATTTATGGCTTAGTTCGCGATTTTCAAGTTGGTAATATTGCTATTTTCATTGCAGTTCTAATTTTATGGATGTTTATCTTGGCTAGAAAACATCAGGATATTTTAGCAGGAATTTGCTTGGGACTTGCCCTTTGTAAACCAACATTAGCTGCATTATTCATTCTTTATTTTCTACTTAAAAGAAGATTTTCTTTAGTTTTTGTATCTGTTGTCACAGTCACTTCTCTAGTATTTTTAGGTCTAGCCTTAACGGGCAATTCTTTGACACAATTCCTGTTGGATGCAGCTCGGGGATTTTCACTCTGGCAAAATGACCCATCAGTTAGTCCTTATATTTCGATTAGTCGCCTCGATTTGATGGTTGTGGGCCCAAGATTATTCCCTAATAACCCATTCTTTGCCAAGCTTTTGTCAGATATAATTGTTTTGATCCTCCTTGGTTTGGCAGGTTGGTATTGGTATCTACAACAATCTTTCACAGCCTGGTCAAAAAAAATCTACTTAGCAGAAATGGTAATAGTTTCTTGCTTGAGTATTGGCATCAACTATTCACAGGAAACTAGTTCTGTGATGTTAATACCTGCTGTGGTTTTTTTGCTAAATGATTTGCTGTATCAGATCAGACATTGCACATTCTCTAAAAGAAGAATGTCTGTTTGGTTAGCAGGGATTTGCTGTCTAGCAGTGCAAACAGCAGTTATTCATGGCTGGCTCATCGGCTCTTTAGCAAAGCGCTGGAACGTGAAAGCAGGAGAATTGCCATACATTATGAAGGTAACTATCTTCGCTCTACCAAGTTATGCCATTTTAGGAATTACCCTAAGTATTTTAGTCTTAGCAATTAGTTCGCTTCGTCAAAAACAGGTTCTGAAATTTGAACCTTTGAATCGGGTGTCAATTTAACATGAGTTCGACTGGTCATATAGTGTTCGCCTTATTAGTCGAATAAAAAACCTCTAAGAGGTTTTACTACGCAAGACCTTTCCCTCTCCGACGGGCGAGAGGGAAAGGTTTGAACTAACGTTCAAAACAGGGAGAGGTTTGTCGAACTCACGTCAATTTAAAACACCAGGAATCATCTTGATACTACAATTTAAAATCAATTTTGCCTTTAGGCGCTGACAATTCCTGACCACTGAACTTTTTTCTCTTTCTCCCGGCGGTAAGAAAAGAAATGTTCTGGAGTTTGAAAAGTACAATAAGGTGCGATCGCAACTTGTTCTGCACTAATCCCCAAATTTTCCAGTTGTAAGGTATTCACTCGCCGGACATCCAGCTTTACCTTTCCAGGATTGGGATCTTCCAGCAAGGGTGAATTTGGTAGCTCATGTAATGCAGTTATAATTTTTTGTTCGTCTTCATGTGGTATAATGCTAGCCCCAATTTCGGCAGCTACTTCGATAGAGACTTGATAAACCTCACCAGCGATCGCCGGGCCCATCGCAATTCTCAAATCATCGAGTTTGCTGCCTTGAGATTTTAGTCGAGCGATCGCCAAGGGAACAATTTTTTTGGCAGTTCCCCGCCAGCCTGCGTGTAATGCTGCCACCTGTCCAGTTACCACATCCCCAATCAGTACGGGTGTACAATCTGCACTAGCTACCCAGACTGCTTGTAGAGGCTGCTCACTAATTAAACCATCCGCTGATGCTAAATCCTCCCCAACAGTGCTTAAGAAGCTCTCAACTTCTTGGGGAGTGAGAACAGTATTGCCATGAACCTGCTTTAAGCGATAGACTGATGCCGCTGGTTGCAATATTTCTGTGATAACTTGTGGCGATCGCGGCCAAAACTGCTGGGTAAAGAAGCCGTGATGCCAATGTTCCAGAATACTACAAGTTAAATAGGGCAGTCCTTCCCAATTGCGCCAGTACCAAGTGTGCATCTTCAACCAAACCTAAACAGAAATCACTCATCAGCCAATCAATGCTAACTTGAACAACGGAATTTGGCTTAACTGCTGTGGGATTTAATCTGCAAAACTTGGAAGCAGCCTTGAAAGCAGGGCGTAAGTATACATATTTACCATTTTCTCTTCACTTTTTTGAAAGTGTCTCCTCAACTAACCAAACTCTCTGGAACTTGCTCAACCAAGGGGCTATTTCAGGAACAGTAGTAATTGCAACTGTGCAATCTGCTGGGCGGGGACAATGGGGACGCCAGTGGATTTCTCCGGTTGGGGGATTATATGTTTCGGTAGCAATTTCTTTCGACTACAAAATAGAGGCTACTGACAGCTACCAGCTAACTTTTGCTAGTGCTTGGGGAATTGCGTCTCAATTACGCCAATGCGGTGTAGATGTTGGGATAAAATGGCCCAATGATTTAGTTTTAAATGGTCGCAAACTAGGCGGCATTTTGACAGAAACCAAAGTAAACAAAGGACAAATCACCCAAGCAGTAATTGGTGTTGGTATTAATTGGACAAACCCAGTACCGGAAACTGGAATCAATCTGGAATCATGGCAAGCTTCCCAAGATTTCAGACCAATTTCTTGTTTGGAAATGCTAACCTGTACAGTCTTACTGGGAATAGAATCCGGTATGGAGTGCCTTTGTCAAGAAGGAGTAAGCATACTCTTGTCTCGCTATCTAGATTTGCTTATAAACATGGGTGATAAAGTGTACGTCAATAATCTTTCAGGTACTGTAGTTGGGGTGACTCCTCAAGGAAATTTACGAGTTTATTTAGAAACAGATGATACAAAGGAACTAATTACACCGGAAATTTATATTCAACCCGGTACAATCAGTTTGGGGTACTAAAAATCTTCCGTTTAAATTTGAGGTTTGTTCAAAATTTCGCTCTTTGGGCAAGACAAACCACTAGCATCATCTCTTTAGGCTAATTACACACAACTGAGAGATACAAATGACGCAGCGCAATAATTCTGCCCATCATCGTTTGCATTACTTATGGCAGCAAGGTCTAACGAAAAAACGTTTTGCCTCAACGCTACCAGCTCAGAGCCTTTGTTGGCTGAGTAGCGTCAGCCTCCTCAGCGGCGGCTTCGTGTTTGCCCAAACGGAAACACAAGTAGACAATATCGTTCCCACTGTTGAAAGTTCCCAACCAACAGCAGTTACAAATCCAGTTAAAAAACAGGCTGTAGCACCGGAAGCTGCTCAAGCGCAACCTGAATTTTCTCAACGACGAGCTAGACTCAGCCAGAGATTACATAAGCCAAAGGTTGCTCAATCAAAAGAGCCAGTTAGGCAGTCTACACCCAAAATTGAAGCTGCCCAACCTGTTGTAATTATCAGACAGTCAAAACCCAAGGTAGAAACCCCCCAGGTTATTCCTGCAAGGGTGAGACTGGAAAAACCCAATACCCCTGCCCGTTCTTTACCTGAAAAACTAAGAGAAGTTGCTCAACCAGCAAATAACTCGAACAGCACTGTCAGTGCAACGGCGGAGAAAACCAAGGATTATAATAACGCCTATATTGATCCTAATAGTTATGACAGTGGTGCCACAGGTATTTATCAAGCACCAAATTCCGTAATCCTCACAGAACGCGCCAGTGGTTGTCGAGCCATTTTGCCGTCAGGGCAAAGTGTATTAGGCGGCGTTTGTGCCAAAATACCCCAGAGGAGTGTAGCTGATTCTAATGGTAAACCAGCACCTAATTGGCTTAGAAGAAGTCAAAATGCCCAATTAGCAGTAGTTCCACCCGTGCGACAGATTGCAACTACTGGCAACACCAGTAGATGGCGTCCTACTCAAAATGGTTCTAGTGGTGTCACCAAGAGCGCATTTCGTCCTAATCGGTTTATCCCGAATCCCAGCGAGTTCAGCCCCACAACAGTGAGTGCAACTCCCATCGCACCGAGTGGCGGGACTTTACCTCCACCAATGGCAGATGGCAACATTGCACCCCGCCCCAGCACCGTAGCTTACGACTTCTCGCTAGCATCAGTATTACCGCAAATCCCCTACACTGGGGTAGTTGCTTATAGTGGTACGGGAATGATGTATCCATTGTCTATTCCCGCTCCGATTACTTCTTTGTTTGGTTGGCGAATTCATCCAATCACAGGTAATCAACGCTTCCATGCTGGTACAGATTTGGGTGCGCCTATGGGAACACCAGTTTTGGCAGCAGCTGCTGGTCAAGTGGATACTGCTAACTGGGTGGGTGGTTATGGTTTAACCGTTATCCTAAATCACAAATCCGCTGAACAAACTCTCTACGGTCACATGTCAGAGATCCTTGTTCAACCTGGTCAGTGGGTACAACCTGGAACTGTGATCGGGCGAGTTGGCAGCACCGGGAACTCCACAGGCCCTCACCTGCACTTTGAAGTTCGCCATCTAACACAAGATGGGTGGATTGCGACTGACCCAGGCGTGCAATTACAGTCCGCCCTCAGCCAGTTAGTCCGAGGTTTGCAAACCGCCCAGGTAAGCCAACAACCAGGCAGCTAGATTGGAAATTTTGGATTTTGGATTAATTTAAAATCCAAAATCCAAAATCTAAAATCTAAAATCTAAAATTCAGAGATACCCGTGTTCTGCTAAGAATGCGGGTGTAATGCCATCTATACTAGTTTCATCAGGGGCTGTGGTGTGTGGGTTGCCAGAGGAAAAGAATTTTTCCACGTATTTGCCGAGAATATCCCCTTCTAGATTCACCAAACTGTCAGGAACCAAATAGCGAAGATTTGTCTCGGCATAGGTGAGGGGAATTACTGCCACCTTGAATTGGGAGAGTTCTGGCTCATATGAGGCTACTGTGAGGCTGATGCCATTGACAGCAATGCTACCTTTAGGGACAATGTACCGGGCGATCGCCTGGGACGCAATAAAGGTCATTTCCCAAGAACTAGCCGTTTGTTCTGCCACTAGCAATCGACCTATGCCGTCTACATGACCCATCACAAAATGACCGCCAATTTTGCTGCCCACCTTTAGCGACGCTTCTAAATTGACATATTTCTGTTGCGTTTGCTTACCTCCCAACGTCGTGCGACGTAACGTTTCTGGTGAAGCCGTGGCGATAAACCCGTCGTTTAAAACTTTTTCTACTGTTAGGCAAACGCCATCTACTGCAACACTGTCACCATAAGCCAAATCTTGGATAATTACTTCGCCCGGTTGGCTTACACAAGTAATTTGCCAAGAATCACCCCCTAAGGGTTCCATCGTTCCTAATGCCTGGATTAATCCTGTAAACACGGCTTTTTTGTCAAACTAACTCTATTTATTGCCTAATTGTGCCTGAAGTCAATTGGTAATTGTCACAGAAATCTAGAACATCCAAGTATATTTTCTGACTTTTTTTCATCTAGGAATATTAACACATTAACATCCTTCACGAGGCATACTTGGGTAAGAAGGTTATTGTCTAAGAAGACCAATTTGACTTACTCTGGTTTTCACCACAAGTTCGGAGTTTAATAGAAGCAATTATAGAGAACGAATGCTTATGTTTATTACTCTCGCCAAACTGCCCAAAAAAGGGTACTATTTGTTACACAGCATCCAAGGCTCTCAAAGGATTGTAGAGGCTTAGCCAATGATTGAAATGAAAGTCGCTGGCATAGCATTAGATGCCATAACCCGCAGCCCGATTGTCCTTTTGAAAGATTCTTCAGATCGGCGGGCTTTGCCAATTTACATCGGTCAGGAACAGGCTAGGGCAATTATGGGTGCATTGGAGAATCAGAAGCCTCCCAGACCCTTAACCCACGACTTGATTGTGAATCTTCTAGAGACCTGGAACATGACTCTAGAAAAGGTGATTATTCATTCCCTGCAAAAGGATACATTCTATGCGGCTTTAATTGTTCAGCAAGGCGATGTTAAAAAAGAAATTGACGCGCGTCCTAGTGATGCGATCGCCATTGCCCTGCGTACAAATACCCCCATATGGGTAATGGAAGAAGTTATTGCCGATGCTTCTATCCCTGTTGATCGCGATGCAGATGAAGCCGAACAGCAAGCCTTCCGTGAATTTATTTCCAATCTCCGTCCTGAAGATTTGATCAAGCGCTTTGGTAATGGCGACAGCTAGGAAATTTTAGATTTTGAATTTTGGATTTTAGATTGAAGGAAAAATCTAAAATCTAAAATCTAAAATCTAAAATTGAATGGCTCCTAACTTTGTTAAAGATGCAATACCGACGCTTTGGGAAAACGAATCTGCGCCTCTCGGTTTTTTCTCTGGGAACAATGCGCTACCTGGCTTCTTTTGAAAATGCTCACCAGACTATCGAACAAGCCTTAGCGCTAGGAATTAATCATCTAGAAACCGCCAAAGGTTACGGCAAAAGTGAGGAGTATCTTGGTAGGGCGCTAAAAGCTGGGTTGTCAGTACCCCGAACGAGGCTTCACGTCACTACCAAAATCCCAGCCACAGCAGATGCTGATTCCATGCGTCGGTACATCAATGAATCCCTAGAACGATTACAGCTAGATTATTTAGATTGCTTAGGTGTTCATGGTTTGAACACTTGGCAACATTTGGAGTGGGTACTAGCCAAAAATGGCTGTATGCAAGCCGTAGAGGAAGCTATCGCTGATGGTCGAGTCCGACACGTTGGTTTTTCCACCCACGGGCCATTAGAGCTAATTCAGGCAGCAATCAATACAGATTTTTTTGAATTTGTCTATCTGCATTATTACTATTTTTTTCAACGGCACGCACCAGCGATTCAGCTAGCTGCCGAAAAGGACATGGGCATTTTTATAATTTCCCCTGCTGACAAGGGAGGACGCCTCTATACGCCACCCCAAACCCTAACAGACTTGTGTCAGCCGTATTCACCCTTAGAGCTAAGTTATCGTTTTTTACTTGGAGATAACCGTATTACTACTTTAAGTATCGGGCCAGCAAACCCAAATGAATTAAGGCAACCTTTGCGAATAGCTGACTATGATGGAGAGTTAACATCAGCAGAAATTTCTGCTTTCCAGAAATTAGAAAATCACCAAAAAGTTGCTTTGCAAACTGATAAGTGCAGCCAGTGTTATGCTTGTTTACCCTGTCCAGAAAATATCAATATTCCAGAGGTGTTACGGTTACGTAATCTTGCAGTAGCATACGACATGAAAGACTATGGACAATATCGTTACGGAATGTTTGAAAATGCTGGTCACTGGTTCCCTGGAATGAAAGCCAACCGCTGTACAGAATGCGGTGACTGTTTGCCTCGGTGTCCAGAAAAGTTAGATATTCCAGCTTTGTTGGAAGATGCTCACCAAAAATTAAGTGGGAAAGCAGGTAGGAGATTGTGGGATTGACACTCTTCTAATTTCTATAGCGATTCTTAATTGGATGGAATATAGACCTAACCCCCAACTCCAACCCTTGTAGCGTTGGAGAGTAAGATTTTAAAGCCTCTCTTTTTATATTTTGCGGCTATCACAGCATCACAGCCGATAAAAATGTAAAATTAATAAAGATTAAATAAAGTCAGGAAGATCCGCTGCACCTGGGGTATCTCGTCCAAAAAAAGATGAAAATTAAAAAAAAAGAAATGTCCTGCGCCAATCACTGACGGTTTTCCGCTACAGTGGACGGGCTGTAAGCTTAGTATGGACTACTAGCCGATCGCTTACTATTCTTCTGGCAAGTTTAACAATAGTTGCTGGTCTTTTACCAGGGGCGATATCCTACATCAGTAAATTAATTGTTGATGCAGTGGTATTTGCATCTCAAGTTAACTCACACAATGGTTTTGTCAATATTTATCCCTCGCTATTTTATGTAGGATTAGAAGCGATCGCTGTAATTTTACTAGCAGGCAGTCAGCGAGGACTCACTATTTGTCAGTCGTTATTGCGGGCGCTAATGGGTCAGCGGGTGAATGTACTGATTTTAGAAAAGGCGCTGACACTGGATCTTAGGCAGTTTGAAGACTCAGAATTTTATGATAAATTGACCAATGCCCGACGAGAAGCATCAGTTCGTCCCCTTTCCCTAGTAAGCCGCACCTTTGGGTTGGTACAAAGCGCCCTTTCCCTGATCACCTACGGGATTTTACTAGTAAATTTCTCAGTTTGGGCAGTGCTGGTACTGATTTTGGCAGCCATGCCTGTATTTATTACGGAAACTAAATTTGCTGGGGAAGCCTTTCGCTTGTTTAGTTGGCGTGCGCCAGAAACTCGTCAACAGCACTACTTAGAAAGTCTCCTAGCGAGGGAAGATTTTGTCACAGAAGTCAAACTCTACCAGCTAGGAGAGATGCTGCTAGGACGTTACCGCGACCTATTTGATCAACTCTATGACGAAGACCGCAATTTGACTCTGCGGCGAGGACTGTGGGGGTATTTGCTGAGTTTAATCAGTACTGGTGCTTTTTACCTAGCTTATGCTTGGATTGTGCTGGAAACAGTGCTAGGTAAGATTTCCTTGGGAGATATGACAATGTATCTCACTGTGTTTCGCCAAGGACAATCTACTTTCTCCAATGCCCTCACTTCTATTGGAGGGATGTATGAAGACAACCTATATCTATCAAATCTCTATGATTTCCTGGAAGAAGAAGTACCAAGGTCTTGGGGTAAGGCAACCATTGGTTTAGATTCCCAAGATGGTATCCGTTTTGAGAACGTATCATTTACTTATCCAGGAAGTTCCAAGCCAGCCTTGAGAAACATTTCGCTGCATTTGAAACCCAGAGAGAAACTGGCAATTGTAGGTGAAAACGGTTCTGGCAAGACTACCTTAATTAAACTGCTTACCCGACTCTACACGCCAGACTCTGGGCGAATTTTCTTAGATGGCTTGGATTTGCAGGAATGGGATGTGGATGTGTTGCAGCGTCGCATTAGTGTGATTTTTCAGAACTTTGTCCGCTACCAGTTTAGTGTGGGTGAGAATATTGGCGTAGGTGATGTAGAACATCTCGAAAACAAAACTCGCTGGCAAACTGCTGCCCAAAAAGGCATGGCCCAATCTTTTATTGAGCAATTACCCCAAAGCTTCCAAACTCAGCTTGGTCGTTGGTTTAAGGAAGGACAGGAACTTTCTGGGGGACAGTGGCAAAAAATTGCCCTGTCTCGTGCTTTTATGCGATCGCAAGCAGATATCTTGGTGTTAGATGAACCAACATCAGCAATAGATGCCCAAGCTGAGTTTGAGATTTTCAATCATTTTCGCGCTATTACTCAAAATCAGATGGTACTTTTGATTTCCCATCGCTTCTCAACGGTACGGATGGCTGACAAAATCTTAGTAATAGAAAACGGGGAAGTTATAGAACAAGGAACTCACGAAGATTTGTTACAGCTAGGAGGACGTTATGCCAAGTTATTTCTCTTACAAGCAGCCGGTTATCAATAGGAAAAAGAGTTAACGGACTTTGTGAATTTAGATAGCGATGCCTACGGCGGGCTGCGCCTACGCTCACTTTTTACAAAGTACATAACACCTCTATCCAACCACGTTAAACTGTTCGGTAAGCATGGGTAAAATCTCTTTAGTGCCTAGATGCTTCGTATCGTTAAACATTGCTACCCGATAAAACCATGCAAATAACACAACAGCGATACTATACTCCAGAGGAATATTTAGAGTTAGAAGAAGCTGCTGACTACAAAAGTGAATATATTGACGGACAAATAATTCCTATGGCGGGTGGAACAGCAAACCACAATCGAATCTCGCTGAATCTAAATGCTGCCTTAAATTTTGCGTTTCGCCAGCAAGATTACGAAGTTTTCACTGGTGATCTTCGTCTGTGGATACCCCAAAAGCGTACCTATATGTATCCAGATGTGATGATTATAGCTGGTGAACCAGAGTTTTTTAACAACCGAAGGGATATAATTTTGAACCCACAGATCATTGTCGAGGTTTTATCAAAATCGACCAAAGGCTATGACCGCGAAGATAAATTTCAGGCTTACCGAACAATTTCTACTTTCCAAGAATATTTATTAATTGACCAAACTCGGATTCATGTAGATCAATTTTCTAAAACTGGAAAAAAGCAATGGACGCTTCGTGAATATGATGAAGAAGATGAAGCGATCGCACTTGTAACCGTACCCTTTGAGATTTCCCTACAGGATTTATACAACAAAGTTAAGTTTGAGCCTGTTGAGTCGGAAGGGGAAAGTGCTGATGTTGAGGGATTGGGGTAGGGTAGCGATCGCTTTACTTGTGCAGAGTATCTTAAAAAGATTTAAGCCACTTTTAACGATTTCTGAGGAAAAGTAATTGGCTCTGGCAAAGTTTTTCCTTGCTCTTTATACCATTCAATCAGAGACTCAATCACTTCCTCTCCATGTTTAGCGGCTTCTTCATAAGTCTTACCATGAGTGTGGAATTGCTGCCAAGGGAATTCCGGTAAGTGTAGCAAGTAGCAATTATCCTCGTCTGACCATTGAATTACCATACTGTAGCGATCGTTCATTATTCCTACGCCATATAATTATTGTTGCCTATAAAGTTGATAAGGCGATTGCCTAATTCATCTTTACTGACTAAGGTGATCATCTGATTTAATTGAGCGACTACTTTGCTTATCGAAAGCAGATAGTGGATATTTCGTAAACTCTCCTACCTATCAAATAGGGTTAGTAACAATAAAAGTTAAGGTATCATCCACGACTAGAGAATAAGAATTATTTTTTACTCTAAATTATATTAGTATATTTATACTAGTAGCAGCCTCAAGCTGCTAATCTGTAGTATCTGCAAAGGATTAGATGCTAATGAATATTGATCAAGCAAAAGAAAAATTTAACTCACTATATACAGAATTAACACAAAGCTGCATAAAAATTGAGACTGAACAGGATGCACGATTCCAAGTTATTGACCGCATTTTGACAGAAGTTTTGGGATGGCAGAGAGAAGAAATTCTTACAGAGCCTCATACAGACAGTGGCTATATTGATTACCTAATAACGTCTACAGGACGCAGCAGGCTTGTAGTGGAGGCGAAGCGAACATCAAAACTACTGATTGATACTCGTCAACCAGGTATGGCTTGGTACAAAGTTGGTGGTTCTGCGCTTCAGTCAGCAGCGAATGGATTAAATCAAGCAAAACGCTATTGTACTGACAAAGCTGTGCTGTTTTGTGCTTTGACAACAGGTTTTGAGTGGATTGGCTTCTGGGCCCTTCGTACTGACGGTACGCCTCCAAGTGAGGGTAAAGCAATTGTATTCCCTAACCTTGAATCGATTCAACAGAATTTTGCTACCTTCTACGACGTGTTCTCACGAGAGGGAATCTTAAAAAATTTATACCAAACGTACATATATGAGGCGGAAGGATTAAAAATTAGTCATAATGAATCTCTTTATTCAGTACTTGAGAATTCTGATAGATATTTACTTACAAAGTCTGGATTATTCAAAGATATTGAGAATGTCTACCACAGCTTTTTCACTAGTATGTCAGGGGAAGACGATCCTGATATGCTTGCTAAATGTTTTGTGGAATCAAAAGAAAGTAGAGAAGCCGATGAAAATTTACAAAAAATAACACGAAATTTATTGAATAGGATTGATATTGTTAATTCGGCGAAGGGTATTGAGCTACAAAATCAAATCCGTAATGCTGTAGAATTACAGAAAGGAGAATTTGTTTTAATAATAGGTAATAAAGGAGCTGGTAAAACTACATTTATTGATAGATTTTTTCGTTTAATATTAGACAAGAGTCTTAGAGAAAATTGTTTATTAATTAGGGTTGATTTAGCTGATTCTAATGGGGAACAAGCTACTATTACTAGTTGGCTAACAGAGCAACTAAAAATTGAGTTAGAAAAGGGCTTATTTAAGGGTGAATATCCATCTTTTAGCGAACTTCAAGGAGTATTTTATCAAGAATATCAAAGATGGAGATGTGGTGAGCGTAGGCCTTTGTATGAAAGGAACAAAAATGAATTTAAGGAAAAATTTGGAGAATACATTGTAGATTTTACTGAAAAACATCCAGATGATTATGTAATGAAATTGATTAAAAATGCTACTAAAGCAAGAGGATTAATGCCATGTATAGTTTTTGATAACACTGATCATTTCCCACAGATATTCCAAGAAGCAGTGTTTCAATATGCACAATCTATATATAGAAAAGTTTTTTCATTTATTATTTGTCCAATAACAGATCGAACGATTTGGCAGTTGTCAAAGTCAGGCCCACTACAGTCATATGAAAATCAAGCTTTTTATCTTCCTGTACCGTCTACAAAAGACGTTTTAGCTAAACGGATAGAATTTATAAAAGAAAAAGCAATAGAAGATTCAGAAGGGAGTAAAAAATACTTTACTAAAAAAGGTATTCGCTTATCAATTCCTAACATTAGTGCTTTTGCTTTTGCTGTAGAAGATATATTTATTAATGAAGATTACATAGGACGCGTAGTAGGGTGGCTCTCTAATCATGATATCAGAAGAAGTTTACAAATTGCTCGAAGAATTATCACTTCGCCAATCACTGATATTTCTTTACTTGTAAATGCTTATGTAATTGGGAAAAAGTCTTACATTAGTCATTGGCAAATAAAAAAAGCACTATTAGTTGGAGATTATAATCACTTTTATCAAAAAGATAGCAATTTTATTTTAAACCTTTTTGAAGTTCAACCTAGCAGTATTACAAGCCCACTACTGAGGTTATCTATACTACGCTTATTATCTGACACATATTCTGAGAACTCAGATGCAGAAAAGAATTATCTGTATATTGATGATATTCTAAATTATTTTGAACCTGTGACAATCAACAGGATTCTAGTTCAGGAACACTTAAAGGCTCTTCTGGATTATCGCCTCATTGAAACCTATGACCCTACTGATGCAAATATTTACGAATCACAAAGAGTTAAAATTACTCCTTGCGGACGTATACATTACGAATTTGCTGTTGAAGAAAAAGAAGGAATTTATATAGGTCAAATGGCTTTAAATACGCCTATCGCTAGTCAAAGTTATCTTATGCGTGTACGTGATTTTCTTAAAAAGAAAAGAACTCGACAAGATTGGGTAGTTATTATTAAATTATTTGTTGAATATTGTTTGCAACAAGATAGTCTATATATTTCTTTACCTCAAAAACAAATTTATGATAGCCAAAGAAAATTACGAGAACGCATCAGTCAACGTTGGACTTAAGTAAAAATTCATTATCAGAATGCTAAATAACCAAACCTCACCCTATGCTTTCCCCACCATCCCCCACCAACTTCGATAAAATCACTATGGTACTAGTTAACCCTCCCGAAATCTGATAAAAAGCGATCGCTCCCTTTCCCAACCTTCCCTTCAATATCCTGAACTACTCACGCTAGCAGGTAATTGGAATTGTGTTAAAGCTGCTGTGGAAAATGGGATAGATGCGATTTACTTCGGTTTAGATCGGTTTAACGCAAGAATGCAGGTACAAAATTTTACTAAGTCGGATATCTTTAAAATATTAGTTAAGGTGAAAATATATATTGGACATAAGCAAAAATCTTTTTTACTGTGATCATCAGCCAATCATCTACCTCAAACATATGGTTGAGAATTGGCAAGCCAACAATCTGTACTTTTACAGTTATGCATAATATTTCCATACCCAATAATTGGAATACTGCCCTTTACCAAGAGAAACACGCCTTTGTCTGGCAGTATGGCGAGGACTTACTAAAATTCCTCAACCCTAAGCCAGAAGAATCGATTTTGGATCTTGGCTGTGGTACTGGACAACTCACAGAAAAAATTGCCCAAGCTGGGGCTGAAGTAATGGGAGTTGATCATGCAGCCACGATGATCGAGAAGGCAAGACAAAACTATCCCCATATCCGCTTTGATGTTGCTGATGCTAGGAACTTTCAAGTAGACAAGCCATTGGATGCTGTATTTTCCAACGCTGTATTACATTGGGTGAAAGAAGCAGATAGTGCGATCGCTTCCATACATCAATCCCTAAAACCCGGAGGGCGTTTTGTGGCAGAATTTGGTGGTAAGGGGAATATACAGGCGATCATCAAAGCTTTATACAGCGCTTTAGAGTCTATTGGTATCCCTCAAGCACAAGTAGAGAATCCTTGGTATTACCCCAGTATTGGAGAGTACGCCAGCTTACTGGAACAGCAAGGCTTTGATGTCATTCATGCCATGCTTTTTGCTCGTCCAACTCCTTTAGTAGAGGGAGAAGCAGGTATGGCAAACTGGATTCAGATGTTCGCCAGTACTTTTTTAACATTGCTCCCTGCTGACCAACAAACACAAGTAATTCGCGCCGTAGAGGAATATCTCAAGCCGACGCTGTATCAACAAGGAACTTGGACAGCAGACTATCGAAGAATTCGCATCGTTGCTATTAAAATTTAAATTGTGCGAATTTTGACTTGTCTTTAATTACGTTAGCGTAGCGGTAGCGAGTCCGCCAGCGTCATTACGAATTACGAATTAGTATCAGTTATGCATATACTTAAATTGTGCGATCGCCCTACAGCCCTTTGGGCATCCTACGGCAGGCGTTGGCGCAGCCATCGCCAGATATCGTTTTCATTACTACTAACCATTAGCCTCACCACTTTACTAGTCCCGCCCTCACTAGCGCAAACCCCCCCAATACCGTCGCCTTCTAGTGCGCCTCTGGAACTAGACTTATTAACCAAGCCAAAAGATTATGTGATCACAGCTAACACCGTTAACCCAGCACAATTGACCGTTCCCAGTTTATGGTGGGCACAACAAAACTCTGAGAAAAAGCTATTGGACAATTGGATAGCATATCCAGCTTCTGAAAAAGAACCTGCACGGGTAGACTTGATCGTGAATCAGCAAATTTGGAGCTTACTAGACACTATACAGCGTTACGACTTTGTAAATCGCTTGGGTAGCGCTGCACGGAACTTTGGTTACAATGTCCGGGTATTTAATTATCAAAAAGAACCCTTGGCAACCTACACTTGCAACTTTAGTACAAGTCCAGCTTTATGCAGTATCCAAACGACTGTTAAGAACAAGATAGGGTTACAGCGTTCTTTGTAAAAAAGGGAGTGGGGAGTAGTAATCCTAAGTGCTGAGTGCTGAGTGCTGAATGGGGAATCTCACTTATTTACTCAGAACTCAGAACTCAAAAAAGAGGAACTGTTTTGCCCAATGCCCAATTAAATTTTAATTTTGGCGAATAAAGACTCGTATTGTTTTATTGCTGATGGGGGTAAGGGAAGCAAAAATTCACTTTTATCGAAAACTTTGCGATCGCTCTGTAACAGGCTCCATAATGGTTCTTGGATATCGTCAGCTGCAATATTTGTAGAAATTGGTGAATTAGTTTTGGTCAGCACCGAAATTTGTTTAGCTGTGCTTGGTTGCCAACAAAAATCAATCCATTGATCTGATAAAGTACCTGTAGTAATACCAGCGGGACGTACCCACAAGTCTGCCCAGATTGCTGTTCCTGACTGGGGGATAACTGCGGTAAGTTGCGGATAACGTCCCAGAACTGGTAGTACATCGCTTGACCAACCAACTGCTAGCCAAGTGTCTCCCATAATTAGAGGTTCCAAGTAGTTATCGGAACTGTAGAACTTCACCTGTTGATTTAATATCTGTAATTCCTTTTCCAAGTCTGGTACTTGGTTAAGATCCTCTGTATTGTAAGATTTTCCTAGCTTCTTTAAGACCAGACCAATAACTTCTCGTGGTTGATTAAGTAGGGAAATGCGCTGCTGCATTCCATCTCGCCACAAATCACTCCAATCTTTGGGCGTCCATCCCAATTTTTGCAAGCTGTCACGGTTATAAACAATCACTGTGCTACCCCACCGATAAGGCGCACCCCACACCTTCCCTTGAGTATCCAAGTTCCCTTGGTCGTTACGCGTTACCAGTTTTTTCCACCTTTCATCTAAAGCAGACCACTGCTTTAATTGGTTTCCCTGTATCTCTTGGAGTGGTTGAATCAGTTTTTGCTCAATAGCTGCTTTTAGCCAGTAATCTCCCAATGTCACTAGGTCTACGTCAGCCGCTTTTTGACTTTGCCCAAAAGGTATTAAACGCCTTAAACGCCTCCATCCCTGCTCATCAGTGGCTTTTGGTTTCTGCTGCCAATTTTGTAATTGCCGAAATAAATCCTGTATCTGCTCGACTGGAGCAAACTTTAACTGCACCTGTTGCTGCAAACCTTTGTGAAACTGATTCACCACCTGACCAGGTATAGAACCTTTTAATAACTGTACTTTTAGTTGCGTTTGCTTGTTTCCACCACAGCCAAAAAGCAATTGTGAAAGTGCCAGTGTACTTGTACCTAGCAAAAAAGACCGTCGATCCATTGATTTTGGATTTGAGATTTTTGATTATACCTAATATTAAGCAGAGATTTACCAGAGGCTGACTAGCTGAAAAAGTGGAGTTGGAAAATTATCGATATTTTTCCTTAATAATACGGATAAATTTGAATATTTAACTCAAATTAGCGAGTTTTTCGGCAAATAACTGCCTAAGCATTAATTTTTCCCCATAAATTTCCTTAGTGCTACTTGTAGTAAATATTTACTTATATTTAGAAGTAATGATTTAAATGTCACATTTTCCCCAAAAATTATCAATACTTAAATAATTCATAAGTATTGTTAAGATTGGGAGTAAATTGAATAACATATAGAAAATGTACGGATAAAGGTATTAAATGGAGCTATTACAGCAGCAGATCCTGACTTTAAGCAAAAAACTGGATGCCCTGTGCCAAGTAATTGAGCAGCTTGATGGTAAAGTCACTCAAGCTTTCTCAGAGTGTTCTTTAGCAAATACACAAGCAAAGGATAATTATCAGGAAAATGACGTGGCTGGAGCCTACCAGTTCAAAGGACGTATCAGCTTAAATCCAGAAATGGAACATAAGGATGTATTGACAGATGGCATTTATCTAGACATGCATCGTCAAAGTGGAGATAACATAACACCAGAAATTCAAATACAACGACTGACAGCACAATTAACAGCAGCATACAATCGCATTGCTGCTTTAGAAGAACAATTACTCAAAGAGAGAATTCATTAAATTTAACCTAAGTTTAACGAATTAAAAAAATGGCTGGAGGTAGGAAACACAAGCCTTTAGGTTTAATGTCGAGTGATGGCTTTGTGGGCATATATTAAATATAAGCAACTAATCCAGCTATCAAATTCATAAAAAAGTTAAACACACTATTACATATATCTACGTAATAGTGTGATATATCTATTTGTAGCTAGCAGCTTGCGTGCCTTGGTTAATCGTGATCTTCGTGCCTTAGTTGTGAAAGCTCCAAGAGTTGGCGGTAGCCTGCGGCAAGCCACTACATGTCTCCGATAAATTAAGCTTTTTGGCGATTTTTGCGTAAGTTCTATTTAAGTAAAAGTAGGATAATTCATATTTGAACGTAATCTAGATTGGAGATGCACCATGAACTTTACAGATAAATGTAGAGTCGTGCCAAATTTAATTCGCTACGAATTAATCAAATGCTGTACTTAGCCGTTCAAGTTGGGCTTCAATCGCTGCCAAAAGTTGGCTTTGCTGCCAATCTTGGCTAAGATGGGCGGCTATACAAGCGGCTCCAGCACCCATACCTTCTTTTACAAAGCCCTGCTCATAAGCTCTCAGTTGGGGATAACGAGAATCAGCAAAGCTCAGATGAGTTGCTAATAGGGGAGGGGTTCCTCCACTCTGAGTTAAGCTGCCTTTTCCTAAGTTGAGGGCTAAGTCAACCGTAGCCCCAGTAGGATCTTCTGCCACCCAGCGGGTTGTGCCTACAACTACTGCTTCTGGTTGCCATGATAAGGCGTAAGCTTGAGCGATCGCACTTATCAGCGCATAAACTGCCAGCATTTGCGTCCCACCAGCAAGCATTACACCACAACTACGACTAGCAGCGATCGCCATCCCAGCTACCACCACCTGCATGGGATCACCCACAGCGGCGACGAGTTTTAGAGGATCTATAGAATTTTGGATTTTAGGTCGTACCAAAGGTGCGCTGACAGCGCAACTTGGATTTTGGATTGGAGATTGGAAGTTTATCTCTCCCTGCTCCAGCCCAGTTTGCACTAGTGCCCACTTTTGCGCGTGGTTACAAACAGGGTGGCTACTGTTAACTTTTCCGGCAGCTTCTATACCCAAACCAGTTAAAATTGCTAGGGCAGTTGTAGTGCCTCCAACGACGCACTCACTGACAATCAGATACCCCTGTTTGATATTGGTAGCAAGACGTTCTCCCCAAAGTAGCCCTTGTTCAAACAAATAATGTACCGTTGTGATTTCCATAGCAGCACCTCCACTTAAACATCTAGCAGGAGCGCCACCCAAATCAATAACTGGCACAGCAGGAGGCTGAGGTAAACCAGCATTAAACAAATGAACTGGTATCTTTAGTGACTCCAAAACAGCGCGAGAAATCAATACAGGTGAAGCCCCAGCCGTTAATGGTGGTAGGGGATATTGCGGCTTATGTTCTGGGCCGTAATACAAAAACTCGGCATCGGCACAAGCAGTGTATTTTCGATCCTCTGGAGTACGACCAGCCGCTGAAATTCCTGGAATTAAACCAGTTTCAGTAAATCCTAAAACACAGGCAAATACGGGTAGACAACCACGATACCGTCGTAGCCATTCTTCACCCTGTTCTTCTTGGGTATAAATACTAATCATTTAAAAAGTTAGGAGTTAGGAGTTGTAAGTTAGGAGTTTAATTCATAACTCCTAACTCACAACTGGTCACTATCCTTCATAATCCATGAGGACTTGCACCCAGCGTGGTGGACGGGGAATGGAATTGCCCAGGCGGTCAAAAAGAAACGATGCTGCCAGATGTACCACAAAAAGGTAGATAAAGTTGTTGAGTACAATTAGAGCGATCGCTCCCACTTGAATCAAAAATACACTGGGACTCGCCAATAAACTCAGCTTCAAAAATACCCACTCAATGAATTCAGTCACCTGGGTAATCACATAAATCCACAGGTCTTCACCTGACAAAACAGACAGCAACCACAGCCGAAAAAATACTCCCAAAGTACCCAAAAGTGTACCCAACGTGATAGAAACAATCCAGGGAACACGACGATACCACGTCGCCCCCAAAAGCACGCCCATAAACGCGTAGGGCATGACAAACAGCAAACTGCGGGCTGGTCCCATCAGTACCGTCAGCAGTAACCCGGAGGTGAGTGCTGCCATCCATGCCGCCCGCTTGCCCCAACGCAGATAAACTAGAGCGATCGGCACCGGAAAAAATATCCGTAAAACTGGGCCCAAGGGAAAATAGAAATTAATAAACCAAATCAAGCTAGCGGTACTGGCTAAAAATGCCGTTTCCACCATTCTCAAGGGCGCATCAGCCTTGAGTTGAGGAGGTGTTAATTGCTGTTCTTTGTCTAACCAATGATTGTGGGGAGTTGGAGATTCAGGGGATGGATCTTCTTGCGGCTCATCTGGCAGAGAATCTAAAATACTCATATTTGGTACTTTACACTATCATTCTTTCCAAGGCTGACAAATCGGGAATACAAATATTGTCTTGATCCCGTTTAATCAAGCCTTTTTTTTCTAGCCTTGTCAATACTCGTGTGACCGTTTCCCGCGCCAGTCCGCTCAAACTACTCAATTCCCGATGAGGTAAATTGGGGATTTCAGTTCCTGTTTGCCCTTTTTTTCCCTGTCCTTCTGCCAAAAATAGCAACGTATCTGCCACTCGTGACTGGCTATCAGATTCCCGCAACCGCAATCGGCGATTTACTTGCCGCAAACGTCGTGCCATTAATTGCGCTAATCGAACTCCCGCCAAGGGTTCTATTTGAAGTAACTTGATAAAATCCTGAGCAGGCATACTGCCAATTATTGTTGGGGCCAAGGTAATCACATCTGTTGATCGAGGTACTTCATCTAGCGCTGCCATTTCACCAAACAATTCCCCTTTGCCAAGAATATTCAGCGTTACCTCTTTTCCTTCCAGATTGTAGGTGCGAATTTTTACCCATCCGTCCATAATAAAATACACAGAACCACCCCAGTCATTTTCCAGTAGAATCACCTGATTGGCTGGGTGAGTGCGGGTGACAAGATGGATGAGGGCTGATTCCACAGCAGTTTTTGGCAACCCTTGAAAAAAGGGAGCCGATGTGATCATCCAGGGATGAGCCTGTGCTTGCAAGCTATATCGGTCTTCCATTATGACATCTTTATTCAAGCTGCTATATACACACAACAAACAAGAGCGCCATTTTATAGCCTAAGCTATCATTGCACAGCCCCCTTTCAAAGGGAAAACCAACTATGCTACATAAGAAAGCGACAAGAACGTTTTTATAAATAATCTTTACCTGTAAGTTTAAATGGGGTAAAAGTTTTGCAAAAAGTAGTTTATAGCCGACAGTTGTATTGCTTAGGGGCTAGCTGCACTGCAAACTTGATTAGTTAAGAATATAGACAAACAACATTAATGATACTAAAGGGAGTAAATTATTGCTCAGGTATTTTAGCGATTTTCAAAAATAGGCAACCAATGACCTGCAAAACTAAGCTTCTTAAACAAATGCTGACTGAAGATTGCCACGACTCCCAGTAATCCATAACATAATGACAGTCACAAATCCAAGCAACGGCTTTTGCCACTCAAAACTTCTCCTATGGTCGATGCTACGCATAGCAAGACCCCACAGGGGTACGGTGATTGGAAAGGAATTGTTACATTAGTTGACATACGTTTTTAGGTAAGGTGATAAAAGTGACTTCCAGTGCAGATGAAATTCAAAAGCTGATCGCAGACATTGACAACTTACTTGCCAGCAGTGGTAAGCGCCTGTCTAGATTTCTGCTTGGTCAGACGCAAGAGCCTAAAGAGGTTTTAGAACGAATTCGCAACTTCTTGGTAAGGCTACAAGAAAAAGAAGCATTAGAGAGCGGCATCCCAAATCAGTCTTCTGAAGAACCGCGTTCACCCTTGGCGTTGGCACAGCCATCGCCTTTATTAACAAAATTTATTGATCATGATTATAACCAGTATCCACTACCGCCGCTCGAATTCAGTCAGGAAGAGAGTACTGTTGGGGCAGGACAATTAAAAAGTGAATTTTCGAGCTTGATAGAGCCATTGCGATCGGAATTAGAATTGCTCTTGCAAGAGCGAGCCACTCTCATCCAGGAAATTCGCCAGCTAGAACAAAAGCGTTTGCAAAACTACTCTCTAGCGCAGCAGTTGACAAACCAGGAGCAAATAATTACCGAGTTTTTACAGGTACTCATGAGTCGCCTTGTGCCAACTTTAACGCCACTGATAGCACAGACGGGGGAAAATTCCACCAGTTCTTCAGGAGGAATTAATCACGCAACTTCTGGAACTCAACCTTTATTAGAATCCCCAGACCGCGTGCAGCAGTTAACCCAGTTGGCCAGAGAGTTGGATCAACGCCTATTATCGCTAGATGGGACGGTAAATGTAGTCTTTGAGGCACTACAGCGCAACATTAATACTTATGACGAATCTCTGTCGCAAGCACTGGCAAGAATGCATAGCAAGGGAATGCAAGGCGAACAGTTGATGACTAGTTTTCTCAACAATTTCACCCAGCATTTGCAGCAACAATCCCCTAGTTCCCAGTCATCTTTCCTTGAGGGAGAATCTGAAACACCACCATCATTGGCAAACCCAGCCGAGAGCAGTACTGAAGTTGCGCCCCAACCCTTGGAGCTGACCCAGCCAGAAACTTCATCTTCACTCACAATTAATTCTGAGCAACAGGATACTACCCTCACAGAGGATTTAGATGCAGTGCTGTTGCAGCTTGGCTTAGACTCGTCTCAATCTTCTGAAACCCCGACCGAATTACCGCAAGATATTTCTGCATTAATTAGTGATGAAGTAGACCAGCTTTACGCCAGTTTGTTTAGTACTGGTGATCTTAATAACCCAAGTCTTGAGGTTGTCACAAATGACTTATTTGCTTCCCCAGCCTCCCCATCAACGTTGAACATCGCTGAAAGTCCACCTGTGCCTCCAACCGCGGATTCTGCGGTTGTGACACCAGAGATTGATCTGTTGGATCTGAGCAACACTCACCTACAAACAACTCAACAGACTCCAGTAGAAACCACAGATTCATCAGAACCACAGTCAGAACTATTTTTTGAAGAGGATACTGACCAAGACTTGCCTCTTAGCAACTCTGTGCCACAAACAGACAGTTCCTTGTTGCAAGACACTCAGCCAGCTAGTGTTGATACAATTAATACCCTAACTGAGCTATTGGCTGATGCAGGTAGTGATCAGCAACTGCCGGAAGTATCATCTTCTGTGGATAATGCCACAACTACAGCACCAGTTACTCCAGAAGTAGCAGAAATTGCGTTGGCAAAGGCTACAGTTCTCGGAGCGTCTCGTAGAGAAGGTATCGCCACATCGGAAGTATTAAATAACGACGAGCAGCCAGAACCGTTTTTAGATAACTACGTTGCTGCTTCACCCCAAGAAAACTTACTTTCTTTAGAGTCAAACCAGGCTCAAATCTTACCTGATATTTCCTTAGATGAAGAGCAGTTGCAACAATTAGATCGGGATTTGGCTAATTTTGATCGGCAGCTAAATTCTGAGTCGGAGCCAGCTACCAAGTTGGATATTTTCTCTGAACTAATTGCTAAAACTCAAGACACAATCCCCACAACTTCCCCAGAACCGCAAACAGAAAATATCCAAACAGCAGAAAACACCTCAACTGCTGCTATCTCAAGTTTGGCAGTTCCCCAGGTAGAAACTGAAAAAAAAAAGGAAGTTACAACTCCTGTTCAAGACATTTCTTTACCTTCAATTTCCAACTCGATCACCAATCCAGAAGTTTCGCTTAATGTTTTAGAATCAGTTTGGTATTTAGGAATTGATTTAGGTACAACAGGAATTTCTGCCGCATTATTAAATCGCTCGACTTTTGTTGTACATCCTATCTACTGGTCAGCAGAAAATCCGTCAGGAACAAGTTCCTTCCAGCAATCATTTCGTTTACCAACAGAGGTTTATCTACCTACAGCTTCTGTACCCCACGGGGAAAATGAAAGTATCGAAACACATGAGCAGATAGCACCTGCGGCTGTTGCCCAAGATAAAGTGCCTGACCACTCAGCTACCACTCCGGCAACACCTAGATCAACAGCAGAGCCGACGAAAAATAATCTCTACTCGGCGCAGTTGAAGCCCTATTTACAAGTAGCCATTCCCTACAAGAGTGAACGGCAAAAATGGGAACCTGTTTTGCAATTAAATGAATTTTCGGCGGGACCTTTGATTTGGGTTGTGCGATCGCTCTCTAAGCTACTATTAACCCTCAAATCCGATCAGACTAGTACCACCCCTAGTTTAAGGGCTGCTGCTGTTGGGATCAGCGAACAAAATTTTCCGCAGATTATCAATAATATTGCTGGTGTGATTTGCACCTGCCCATCTAGCTGGTCGGAACAATACCGCTTCAACGTGCGGGAAGCTTTGCTCACCAGCAAACTCATCCAACATCCGCAGCAAGTCTTTTTTGTGGAAGAAGCGATCGCTAGTCTACTCCCGGAACTTGATGCTGCTAACGGTGAGCAAATAAAATTAAGCCAACATCAGGGTTCTCATCCGGCGAAAACCAGCGAACATCCCATTGTTGGCAACACCCTGGTGATTAACATTGGGACAACTGCCACAGAAATGTTACTGGTAGATATACCAGAAACATTGCTGCAATTGACATACAATGATTTCATGCTCCACAGTTTTGCCTATGCTGGCAAGGGAATTGAACAAGATATTATCTGCCAGCTGCTATTGCCACCGAAATCTCGGCAATCACGCCCTCAAACACAAAGCGATCGCAAAACTATTACTAGTAATCCTTGGCAATGGCAACCGTCAATTCCCGGTTTAGACCAAATGCGTTGGCAGAGTTTAGGGTTGGAAGAATTAGAACTACCTAGAGTCGGGGAACCAGATATCACCGCTCGGATTCGCCTCCAACAGCGTCTAGAAAGTTCTCTGCTGGGACAGGCGGTATTGGATGCCGCACTTGCCCTAAAGTTGATTTTGCAACACCAAGACTCTTTTACCCTGGAATTGGCCGATCATCTCTGGATTTTGCAACGACGAGACTTAGAAAGCCAGGTATTTATCCCGTTTGTGCGCCGCCTGAACCGAGAACTCAACAAGTTATTGGTAGCTCGTGGTATCCCTACAGAAGCTATTAATCAAGCGATCCTGACTGGTGGAGTGGCTTGTGTCGGGACGGTAAACCGCTGGTTACGGCAAAAACTCCCCAACGCTAAGATTATTCAAGATTTATATCTCGGCGAAAACGGCGCTCCCAATTGTAGTCGGGTTGCTTATGGATTGGCGATGCTGCCTCTGCATCCCCAAATATTAGATATACCCAGGCAACAATACACTGATTATTTCCTGTTTACAGAATTGCTGCGGCTGCTACCAGATCGACCCTTATCTTTTGGTGAAGTTATCCAGTTATTTGAGGGTTGTGGGATCAATACTCGCACTTGTCAGCAACGGCTGCTGGCTTTTTTGGAAGGTGAACTGCCTTCGGGTTTGATACCTTCAGTTACAGAATCAACCTGGCTCACTCACGGTTCACAAGAAAATCCTGACTATCAGGCGATCGCCACAGCCCCACTTTTTGAAAAACAAGGGAGTCTCACTTATCGTCCCAATTCCCAACAAGTATTGTCTTTACGTCGCTACTTAGATGCGATCAAGGCTAGTAATCAGCAATCATTGGAGGAACCATATACGGTGAATTTCGCCTTAGAGGTTGATCATTGAGACTAGTAGATCACAGTGTAAATAAGGATACTAATCAAAATTCAAAATGCTTGTGAGGTAAGCATTTTGAATTTTGAATTATACAAAGCGGTACTATAGCAATCTAGAATCATTAGTGAGAAAATACTGAGATAAAAATCTTTATTTGAGAAGCATTACAGCTTTGATTCATTCTCACGGATCATTTAGGACTGCTATATTACTTTAGGAACTGACAAAAATTAAATTACTCAAATCCTGTAATCCAATACGACTATCCGATTTCTTCTCCCCCTGCTTCCCAAAACGATTAATTATTTTTTATTTGGAAGTCCCTTAGGACAGCCTGCTCTCTAAAAAATTTCCCAGCTACAACGCGTAATTTTCTGAGGAAAACTACTGTTTACTCGGAATTTACTGGTTGTGAATCGTAGCAGTATCTTAACGGAAAAATACTGGAAATTTATAATTCATCATCTTAATTGAAAGATTCTGTAAATTTTGAGTTTTCGATTTTTATTTTGTTTAATTTTTGTGTATGTTAACACTCAGTAGAAATGGTCAAAGCAGTAAAAATCACATTAACAAAATTATGTCCATATCTACACACACTACTGATGCAAAAAGTCCTGTTGTAGATAAATTAGCCCTTGTGAATCATCTTTATCTTTATTCAGTTGATTGCTCACAACAGCCCTTACATCCTTCAACTGTAAGCGTGGCTAAACGATTAATTGACATTATCGGAGCCATTGTGGGGCTGATGATTACATTTTTAATAGCAATTCCCGTAGCAATTGCTACCGTTATTCATGAACCAAGTCCAATATTTTATTCCCAAATGCGCTGCGGTTTGAACGGAAAAACTTTCCGGATATGGAAATTCCGTTCTATGATCGTCGATGCCGATAAACTCAAGCATTTGGTCGAAAACCAAGCTAAAGGTCACATCTTTAAATCTGTTGACGATCCTCGGATTACTCCTGTAGGTAAATTTTTGCGGCGTACTAGCTTGGACGAATTCCCCCAATTTTGGAATGTTCTAGTAGGGGACATGAGTTTAGTTGGTACTCGTCCACCGACTCCTGATGAAGTCACGCATTACGATCCACATCACTGGAATAGATTGCGAGTCAAGCCAGGTATTACCGGAGAATGGCAGGCTAATGGTCGTTCGAGCATCAAAGACTTTGAAATCATTGTCAAGATGGATATAGATTATCAACACAAGTGGTCTGTAACTTACGACTTGAGTCTGATTGTTAAAACTATCTGGGTAGTATTAAAAAAGACTGGTGCTTATTAATTTATTGCTACTCGCACCTGTTTAACCCTTGACCCCGCTACCAGTTTCCGTAGGTACAATGTAACGTTGTAAAAATATAAATAGTAATAATACTGGGGCGATCGCAATCACTGAACCAGCAGCTACTAACCGCCAGTCAAGGGAAAATGTACCTACTAGCTTTGCGACTCCCAAGGGAAGAGTGTATAAATTTTCGTCTTGGATGACAATTAAAGGCCACAAAAAGTCACTCCAAGCACCAATGAATACAAAAATAGCTAAAGTTACCAGTGCTGGACGAATTGCTGGTAACATCACATGCCACCACAATCCTAACTCGGAAATACCATCCATTCGAGCGGCTTCTTCTATTTCTTTGGGGACACTCATGAAAGCTTGGCGCAACAGAAAAATGCCAAAGGCAGAAGCTAAACTAGGAAAAATCATCCCTAAATAAGTATTTATCAAACCCAACTGGACTGTCAAAATATACAGGGGAATCATCACGATTTGGAAGGGAATCATAATCGTGGAGACGATCGCTACAAAAATCCAGTCTCGCCCGACAAACGACAATCTTGCTAACGGATAGGCAGCTAAAGCGCAAAACAGCAGATTTAAGCCGACAGTCAGCACCGACACCAAAGTACTGTTATACAAGTATTGTCCAAAAGGTAGAGAGTTCCAGACACTAAAGAAGTTATTTAGTGTTGGTGAGGTAGGCAACAACTGTGGCGGCGACTGAAAAATATTTTCCGTAGGCGATTTCAAGGCTGTGCTAATTAGCCATAGTAAAGGAAAGAGCATCACCAGTGCGATCGCTCCCAATAGCGCATACATTAGCAGAATTTGCGATCGTGATTTTTTCCAGCTCAACATTTGATTAATAAGGGAAATTAGCTTTTCTCAAAGGCTTTTGTATAGTAAGCACAAAAATAAGCATAATGATTGCGAATTTGAGTTTTTAATTCAACAATAATGTAAACATTCACGCTACTTGCTCTTTATTTTGAAAAATATTGAATTATTCGCTTTACTTATGATAGTAGCCCAAGAAAGTTGTCAAAAAACCGTATTTTTGAATCCAGTTTTTCAGTTAATGTCTTCATTATCCTGAATCCTTCAGCCTTTTTGAGTAAATCCGGTTTCCGTAGAAACAACTTGTAGTGGTTTATCCCAAAGTTCAATAGGTATTTGGGACAAATAGGCAAACTCAAAGACTATTCCGATAGTCGGCTTTGTCTGCCACTGCGGTAAACTGAGCAAGCGATCATAATATCCACCGCCATAACCCAAACGATATCCTTGATAGTCGCAAGCTACACTGGGGACGAGAATCAAATCCACTTCAGCCGGATCTAATATTGGAGCGTCAGGGTGCGGTTCAGGAATGCCATAAGCGCCGCTTTGGACAGAATCGTTAGGCTGCCAAATATGCCAACATAGGGATTGATCAACGCAGCGAGGAAATCCCCAACGGTATTTTGTGTTTGCAAATAGTGGACTGAGATCAGGTTCTTGGCGAAAGCTGAAATAAGCGAGTATTGTTTTTGCTTGGGTGAACAAAGTAGAGTTTTGTAAATGAAAGCAAATGCGATCGCTTTTTTCTCTCCACTCTTCGACGGACATTGATTGACGTGTTTTGAGTAGAGTGCGGCGTAGTTCTGCTTTATTTAGTTGATGATTAACTTTGTCCATGAAAATTTATAGCGTCAAACAAATAAGCTGGGCATTGCCCAGCTTATACCACCCTACATTCACCAGTACATCGTTATGCAGCGTGTTGACGATACCACTCAATCGTATTCTTTAACCCTTCTTCAAAGCCCACCTGAGCTGTGAAATTAAAGGCAAGCTTTGCCCGTTCAGTATCTAAACGGCGGCGGGGTTGACCATTAGGCTTATCAGTTTGCCAGACAATTTCACCCTTAAACTCCATCAATTCACAGATTAGAGTTACTAAATCAAGGATGGAGATTTCATCACCCGTTCCCAAGTTAACTGGTTCCGATTCGTTATAAAATTCAGTCCCCATAACAATCCCCCGCGCTGCATCTTCAGAATACAGAAACTCGCGGGTGGGACTACCATCACCCCAAACTGGAAGTTGCTTTTCTCCCTTAATTTGGGCTTCGTGAACTTTGCGAACTAATGCTGGAATAACGTGGGAACTTCCAGTGTCAAAGTTGTCTTCTGGGCCATATAAATTCACTGGCAGTAGGTAAATCCCATTAAAATCGTACTGCTGGCGGTAAGATTGCAATTGGACTAAAAGTGCTTTTTTAGCAATTCCGTAGGGGGCGTTGGTTTCCTCTGGGTAGCCATTCCAAAGATCATCTTCTTTGAATGGCACTGGAGTGAATTTAGGATAGGCGCAGATTGTGCCAACACAAACAAATTTTTGTACTCCAGCTTGATAGGCAGCATGAATTAGCTGGGTTCCCATAATCAAGTTATCGTAGAACAACTCTGCGGGTTTTTCGCGGTTCAGACCGATGCCACCAACATGAGCTGCTAAATGGATAATTATGTCTTGTTGGTCAACTGCACGTTGGCTATTTTCCCAGACACGCAGATCACAATCGCCCGATCGCACTATTGTAATCTTCTCACGATCAGCGCCTGCTTTACCCAGTTGATCTATCACCTGACGACCTAGAAACCCTGACCCACCAGTGACGAGAATGCGTTTATTTTTTAATTCTAAGGCGGTCATATTTTTATCCTCTGTGGTGTGAATCAGAAGTGCAAAGCGCCCAGCTGTTGACGAATAGTCGCAATATCATTTGGAAATTGCGAACCATTTCCATTGGGTGAAGTGTGACCCAATGCTTGTAAATCTGCTTCTACCATTAAGGAAACTAGTTCTTCAAAGGTTACTGATGGTGTCCAGCCCAACTTCTGCCGTGCTTTGGTAGAATCGCCAATCAATAACTCTACCTCAGATGGACGGAGGTAACGCTCATCAAACTCTACATAATCTTGCCAATTGAGATTTACGTAAGTAAATGCCAGTTCCAAAAACTCCCGCACCGAGTGGGTTTCACCAGTAGCAATTACGTAATCGTCTGGCTGGTCTTTCTGCACCATCAACCACATTGCTTTGACGTAATCCTTCGCATAGCCCCAATCTCGCTTGGCATCTAGATTACCCATGTAAATTTTTTTCTGCTTCCCAGCAACGATACGAGCCACTGCTCTAGTAATTTTGCGGGTTACAAAGGTTTCACCCCGCCTTGGTGACTCGTGGTTAAAAAGTATACCATTACAAGCAAACAAACCATAGGACTCACGATAATTTACAGTTTGCCAGTGGGCATAAACTTTCGCACAGGCATACGGACTGCGGGGATAAAAGGGTGTTGTCTCAGTTTGAGGTACTGCTTGTACTAAACCGTACATTTCAGAAGAACCCGCCTGGTAAAATCGCACCTGAATTCCGGTACGCTGTTGGTAGTCCCGAATTGCTTCTAACAGACGCAGTGTCCCCATTCCTACAGCATCTACTGTGTATTCTGGTGAATCAAAGCTGACTCTGACATGGGATTGAGCGCCTAGGTTGTAAATTTCTACTGGCTTGACGTCTTCTAAAATACGCCGCAACGTCGTACCATCCGTCAAGTCACCATAATGAAGAAACAACCGCACTCCCTCTTTGTGGGGGTCTTCGTAAATGTGATCAATGCGGTCTGTGTTGAAGGTAGAAGTCCGGCGAATAATCCCATGAACCTCATAACCTTGTTCCAGCAAAAACTCACTCAGATATGAACCATCTTGACCAGTAATACCAGTAATTAACGCTCGCTTCTGTTGCGTCATCCTCAATTATCCCTTATTGTCTTTGATTAAAAAGTTACAGTCAATCTTATACAACCTAGCAGCTAATTGCTGAATTGCCTAATGGGAAACATACGATTTCTTGTTGTTAGAAGACTTTTTCCATAAATAAATATACTTAATAAAAATTAATTTAACACGTTATATCAACCTGAGATAGATGAAGGTTGTTTAATTTTGTATATTTTTTCTTTTACCAAATAGATGAAGATTCTTTAAAGATTCTGTATTGTATAGGTTCTTTTTTGTCAAAACTTCATATATTTCTAGTTTTGTGAAGACTGAATAAAATAAATATTTTAAATTAAACTTTTTTTGGCAAAAATCTGAATAAGAGCAAAAGGAGCTACAGATGAACGTTAAAAGAAGTCTGAGTTAGGTAGAAAGGCATAAATATAGATAGATAACTATATAAACAAAGATGAACAGTAGTTTAGCTTTACAGTAATAATTGGTACTTAGGGGCATTAACTGTCTCACAGAATCGACCCTAAGTACTTACTCAGTATGCCCCGTTATTTTTGGGCAGAATGACCACATCAACAGTTTTCAAGATAATCCATAAATCAAGCCATAAATTCCTAAATTTGACATAATGCAGGTCTATTTGGACTCGCCGAGGGTAGGGAATGTCATTACGCCCAGACACCTGCCACAAACCAGTAATTCCTGGACGGATTGTTAAAATCTCATCAATGTGACAACCGTATTTTGGCAGTTCTTCTGCTACTAAAGGTCGGGGACCGACTACACTCATGTCCCCTTTTAAAACGTTCCAGAACTGGGGAAATTCGTCTAAGCTAGTAATTCGCAAAAATCGACCAATTTTGGTAATCCTGGGGTCTTGTTTCAGCTTAAAACTGCTTTCAAATTCTTGTCGCAACTGGGGCGATGTTTCCATCATTTGCATGAGGATTTCGTCGGCATTGCTCACCATTGTTCGGAATTTAATACAATTAAACGCCTTGTAATTTTTCCCTACCCGTTCCTGGACATAAAAAATTGGACCTTCAGAACTGAGAGCAATCAGCAAGGCCAAGATTAAGTAAACGGGGAAGAACAAAATTAATACTGACAGCGAAAACACTATATCGAACAGTCGTTTGGCAAACTCTCCGTTTAAACCCTGAAAAGATAAACCTTTGGGTTTAACTTTTGGCGTCTTTGTTTTTTGACCGCGTTTTAAGAAAGTACGCGTAGACGCTCTAGTGTCTTGCCGTACGCCTCGTTTGCCGGAGAGGAGTGAGCTCTGGGCAGTCATCATACTCCTTAATAATCCACACCACACATAGTCCCAATATTAAAGCCAAAATGAGGTTCTTCTGGGGGGAAATTGCCAAAAGCCTAAAAAAAGAAGAGATTAACTAAGACCATCATTCCAAAAACGGTCTTTTTTCGTTGCACTTGTTTACAAAATCTAGATAACGATCTGCAAAGATTTGCGGTGAGAACTGCGCGGCGTGCGATCGCATATACTCGGAACTGAACGAACCTTCATACATTTCAAACTTTTCTACTGCCTCCACTAAAGCCGCCTCTGTTTGCGTCCTGAAGAATATACCTGTCCCTGTATCCACATAAGAGCGGATATCTCGCACTGTTTCTAGAGCACCTCCTGCACCGTAGGCAATCACTGGCGTGCCACAGGCCTGTGCTTCCACTAGGGCAATACCAAAATCTTCACAAGCTGCATACACAAACGCCTTAGCCCTAGACATATATTTTTTTACCACATTATCGGGTTGCCATCCCAGTATTTGGATATTAGAGTTTGCCATCTTGCGAATCTTTTTCATTTCATCTCCTGTACCAATGACTACTAATGGTCGTTTTAGTTGATTAAAAGCCTTGACAATCAACGATATTTGCTTGTAACTCACTAATCGGGAAACTGTCAGGTAAAAGTCCTCTTTTTCAGACAGAAATGGAAATTCCGTAATATTCACTGGTGGGTAAATGACTGTTGCTTCTCGCCGATAACAACGCCAAATCCGCCGAGCTGTATGCTGCGAGTTAGCAATGAAGTAATCAACTCGATTGGCACTCAATACATCCCACTGACGCAACCGATGTAATAAATATCGCGTCATCCACCCAGGTAAGCCACTACCCATTTTGCTGTGGCGCAGATAATCAAAGGTCAAGTCCCAGGCATAGCGCATAGGGCTGTGACAGTAGCAAATATGCATCTGTTCGGGAGTGGTAAGGATTCCTTTGGCAACAGCGTGGGATGAAGACAAAATTATGTCATAATGCCGCAAATCAAGTTGTTCAATTGCCAAAGGCCACATTGGCAAGTATTTTTGTATACCGTTGCGGGCATAGGGAAAGTTCTGGAGAAACGTCTTGCCAATCTGACGCTTATATAAATAACTTTCTCTATTGCTAGATTCAAAATCGATGAGGGCATACAAATCAGCATCAATGTGATTCAAAATCTCTCGGACAACGAGTTCTGAACCACCGGTGGCTTTGGGTGTCAGCCACTCATGAACCAGAGCATATTTCAAGGGCACAGCTAACTTGAATAAATGGAAAATACAAAGGCCAACTTGATCAGGTTAACTGAAAAGTTTCCCCTTGTGATTAATTAACGGGAAGCGCCCTAGATTAGCACATAAGACGCAATCTTTCCCTCAGGGTTCCAGATGGATGCTGCAACCTGATAACCTCAAATTGGGGATTGGGCATTGGGGATTGGGCATTGGGGATTAGGCATTGGGAATTTTTATTCTTCTTTTGCCCTTCTGCCTTTTCCCCAGTCACCAGTTCCCAATCCTTTGACGACAACTGACATAGGAATGGGGAATTTATGCGAATTCTAATTATGGGTGGTACTCGGTTCATTGGTGTCTATTTGACTCAACTACTAGTAGAACAAGGACACGAGGTGGTGCTATTCAATCGTGGGAATCGGCCAGCACCTTCTTTACAGGGAGTAGGACAAATTATAGGCGATCGCACGGATGCTACCCAATTAAAAGCAAAATTATCACAAGAAAATTTTGATATCATTTTTGACAATAATGGGCGGGAACTGACTGATACTCAACCATTAGCAGAAATTTTTCAAGACCGGATGCAACATTTTGTGTATATGAGTTCTGCGGGAGTATATCTCAAATCTGACCAATTGCCCCATGTAGAAGGTGATCCAGTAGATCCCAAAAGTCGCCATAAGGGTAAACATGAAACAGAAGCTTACCTGACTCAATTGGGATTGCCCTTTACCTCTATTCGTCCTACTTATATTTACGGCCCTAGTAATTATAATGAGTTGGAAGGCTGGTTTTTTGACAGAATTGTGCGCGATCGCCCGATTCCTATCCCTGGAAATGGCTTGCATATCACGCAGCTAGGTCATGTAAAAGACTTGGCAAAGGCAATGACTCAAGTTTTGGGCAATAAACAGGCCATAGGGCAGATTTATAATATCTCTGGCGATCGCTTTGTCACTTTTGATGGTTTAGCCCGTGCTAGTGCTGTAGCGGCTGGTAAATCACCTGATGCTGTAAAAATCGTCCATTACGACCCGAAAAAGTTTGATTTCGGCAAACGCAAAGCTTTTCCGATGCGGGTGCAGCATTTCTTTGCTTCGGTGAACAAAGCGCAAACAGAATTAAACTGGCAACCTGAATATGATTTGATTTCTGGGTTACAAGACTCTCTGGAAAATGATTATTTGGTAAATGCAAAAGACAAAGCTGAAGTGGATTTCTCTGTAGATGAGGAGATTTTACAAGCTGTTTAACAACAAGATTCCTGACTTTTTAGATAAGTCGGGAATCTGAGCCTTAGTCAAAAGATAGAATCTTTTCTTTTACTTTAGAAAGATGCAATTCATTACGTCTTTAGTTTTTCCTTGAATAGGAAAAACATTTTTTCCTGTTGTGTATTAGTCGGCAAATGTTTTTTAACACATTGCGTCAATGCCACTGAAATTATTTTCTATAAATGGTGTTATTAGGTGATAAAATGAACGAGTCGCAATATCCACTCCACAATGTTCTAGAAGCCCGTGCTCGGTTAGGTGAAGGGCCCATCTGGGACTCTACCCAAAACTTACTGTACTGGGTCGATGTTTATAACCATCGGGTGCATCAGTTTCATCCTACCACGGGAAAAAACAGCTTTTTTGATGTGGGAGATGTTGTCGGTGCGATCGCAACAGCAGGTGCAGATAGATTAATTATGGTGCTGCGCGATTATCTAGCATTCCTCAACACCCAGACAGGTGTAGTTACCCCCATTTTGGAAATTGAATCGAATCTGCCAAATAATCGCTTTAATGATGGCAAATGCGACTCTCAAGGCCGCTTTTGGTTTGGCTCAATGTCTTCTTTGGAAAAACCTCATGCTAGCCTCTATCGCTATGACAATGATGGTTCATTGCATGTGATGGAAACGGGATTGACTGTCTCTAATGGTCTGGGGTGGAGTCCTGACGAAAAGACGTTTTACTTGACAGATTCTCCCCATCAAAAAATATATGCTTACGACTTTAATTCAGTAACAGGAAATATTAGTAATCGCCGTATTTGTGTTAATTTAATTAATGAATCTTTTTACCCAGATGGGTTGACAATAGACAGTGAAGGAAATATTTGGTCAGCTATGTGGGATGGATGGTATGTGATTCGTTTCAATCCCAAAGGTGAAGAGATATTGCGGATAAAGCTACCTGTGCAATTGCCAACCAGCTGTACTTTTGGGGGCGAGGATTTGCAAACACTTTACATTACTACTGCTTCAGTTGGACTCAGCCAAGCAGAGATTGAAAAAAGTTTCTCCTCTGGTGATTTGTTTGCTCTCCGAACTGATGTTACTGGATTACCTACTTATGGTTTTCAGGAATTATAGCAATTTTCGGGTAATTAAAGTATTGTGCTATTGTTTATTCTCTCCACAGTGCCACTTGCTGTTTGAGTTCTCTCATATCTAAATAATCGCTAGCAAAAGCTTTTCGTAAAAGTGGATGAGGAATAAATTGATCATACTTTTGAATTTCCGGTGCTTCTGAAGTACTGAGTAAATCTTCTGAGTTAATTCTTTGCTCACACAAGGAACCAATTTCACGATAAAGATATTTAAATTTATCCTTGCCTAATTTCATTGTAAAATAATATGGATTTACTCCGCCAATACTGATAATTTCCAATGATTCTCGACAGTAAGAGTTGAGTAATCTTTCTAAGGTGCGATAAGCAACCGTACCCATCCACGGAAAAATGCAGCATTTACCTTTTTCCAATTGCAATATATTTTGTTTATCTAATCCTACCTGCTGTACTAATTGGCGAACTTTACGTAAACGTTGCAAAGCATTTTTTTGCAAGTAACTATACTCGGCATTTTCAAATAAAACTTGCTGCATTCGTTGCAAAACTTTGGTATGAATAGTGCCACCACCACCACGCCAATAAATACTAGGTTTACCCTCAGCTTGTTTAACAAAAATAGCCTTCTTTTTAAAGTCAAGTTCTACGACTTCCCAAGTTCTCCCAGCTAAAGCAAATTGATTGCCAACAGCAGGCGGCGTGACGATACTGCCAATTTCTGTTGCACCTTGCTTAACAATATATTCTTGATGTTCAGCAAAGACAGCATAAAACTGAAATTTTCTCACAACCTTTTCTCCTGCCAAACCCAGGATTAATTTACCTTGTTCAGTATGCTGAATATGACCAATATCAATTAAATAGCGGAGCAATAATTGGAAATTTTCTTTGGAAATAGCAGCAAAGCTTGACAGACTAAAAATTTGTTTAGCTAGGGCATTAGGTGAAATTTCGCCCGCTGCGGTTAAAATACTCATTGTTTGGTGATAAAGCAAACTCAAAGGGTATTTAATCGGTCTGATTGGTTCAATCCATTGCTCTTCTAAATAAAGTTGAATGATAGCGATAGACTGCAAAAGTTGCCACGGGATTTGTTCTGGTAGAGATGCTTCTGATAATGGTTTCTCTTCAGCGCAGATAAAGCGCATATCGGCAGCTTCACCTCTTCTACCACTACGTCCTAAGCGCTGTAAAAAGCTAGCTACAGACAAGGGTGATTCTAACTGAATAATCCGCTCTAAATGACCGATATCTATGCCTAATTCTAAAGTCAGAGTAGCGGCAGTAACAGCTGGATTGTTGGGTTCACGCATCGCATTTTCAGCTGCTTGCCGCAAGCTAGCAGATATACTCCCATGATGCACATGATATATATCTGGTAGTTTTTGTGTAGCAATTTGTCGCAAAGATGCGATTACAGATTCGGTCTGTGTGCGATTATTAGCAAATATTAGGCATTTGCGAGATTTGCTGAGGTTAAAAATATATTGTTCATAAGCTGTTGTTTCTGATTCATCTACTCCATCAGTAATATAAAAATGTTCTACAGCTAGTTTTATTTGGCGTTTTATCCCGTCAATTTGCGGTGTAATTACTGGCTTCTCTGTTCCAGAACGCAACCAATTTTCAGCTGTTGAGTAATCACCCAGAGTCGCCGATAAACCAATACGGCGCGGTTGTTTTTGTGTCAACTGTGCTAAACGTTGTAATTGGCAAATAATTTGACAACCGCGTTCTGAACCCATAAAGGCATGAATTTCATCAATGATCACAAATCTTAAATCACCAAAGAAGTGAAGTAGGTCGTTATTTTTGTTGATTAACAAACTTTCTAGAGATTCTGGTGTAATTTGGAGAATGCCTTGAGGATTTTTTAAAAGCTTGTTTTTTCGACTTTGAGAAACATCACCATGCCAGCGCCAAACTGGAATATCTGCTTCTTTGAGTAAGTCGTTGAGACGCTCAAATTGATCATTAATTAAAGCTTTTATTGGACTAATATACAATGCCCCGATAGTTGCAGCAGGGTTAGCATGTAATAAAGTCAAAACTGGCAGAAAGGCTGCTTCTGTTTTACCCGCAGCAGTTGCAGCAGTAACTAGCAAATGAGCATCAGTGTCAAATATAACTTGACAAGCGGCAATTTGAACTGGCCGCAATTCAGTCCACTGGTGATAATAAATATATTCTTGGATGAAGGGTGCAAGTCGGCTAAAGGTATCGCTCATATTTTTTATGAATAATTGTTAGCGACATGAGCGTTAAAGAATCGCTCACATAGCTGTAAGATGTGATGGACAATTAGATGAATCTCTGAAATAAGTCGTATTTTGGAAAATATTGCCGATTTTTACTCCTATTGACTCAAGACAGATTAACATCCATAAACCAAACTGAAGTAATAGGGACAAGTATATAATCAGGCAAAACCTATGAATAAGTATAAGGAAATATTACGTGTCGTCCTTGCTATATGCATCATTGTGGTTGGAGCGACACACTTTATTATTCCAGAACCGTATGTCAAAATTATGCCGCCGCAACTACCTTACCCTTTAGGATTAGTTTATCTCAGTGGCTTTTATGAAATTTTGGGTGGTATCGGCTTATTAGTCCCGCCTGTAAGTCAAGCTGCTGCTTGGGGACTTATTGCTCTTTTTATTGCTGTTTACCCTGCCAATATCAACATGGCGGTTAATCATATTAAGCTAGAACATATACCAAATTCACCTTGGGTACATGTAGTCAGGCTTCCCCTTCAAGCAGTTTTAATTGCTTGGGCTTGGTGGTACACGAAATCTTCTGATTCGGAAAAACAAGCTTCTATCATTCCTAAGTCACTTATTCCCAAAGAACTAGAATTGAAATAAGTGCGTTTTTTATATCTGAATCATGCGCGTTGCAACTTTGTTTGGGATAACACTCTCGTTAGGAATAAGCATCGCAGGAGTAACTGTTCCGGTGACTCAAGCTGTGCAGCTTAGAGATGGCATAGTCTACTTTGTCCAACCGCCGAAACTCGTTAACGCGACAACTACTTATAAAGATGTGAATATTTGGGGCGCAACTTACTATTTTACTATTAACGTGCCGGAGAATGCTGGAGAATCCCTCCAGAAGGTAACGATCGCCCAGAGGGAGGGAACAGAAAACATCCGCTACGATCTTAATGATACCTATGCGTTTGTCGGAAAAAGCGATCGCAAAGAAACGCGACTTACACTAGGCGCAGTCACCAACGAACGCAAGACACGAACACTTACTGTGAACTTTGATCCACCTGTGACTCCAGGACAGACAGTCACAATCGCCCTTCGCCCTGTGAGGAATCCGAGCTTTTCTGGTGTCTATTTACTAGGTGTGACAGCGTTTCCAGTGGGTGAAAATTCCCACGGACAATTTCTCGGCTTTGGACGGTTTCAGTTTTACAGCAATAGGGGAAGCTGGGGGTTTCCATAGCGTGCATTCCGTCAATCCGATGAACAACGCTTTGTGGAATCAGGACAGCTTAATCTGATTGAGAACCAATCCGGCAAGTGAGCGATCGCACTCATGGGGATTATCCTGGGAATGACATCAAATTTAGCTAAATTGTAAGCGAACTTGTAGGTAGCGTTGGCGTAGCCCACCGTAGGTGTCGCTTTTTAATCACAGATCACCTGATTGAGAACCAATAGACTAAATTAGGACTAAATTTAATAGGGTGTGCCATCGTTACGAATAAGTTTTCTAGACTTACCATCAGGGCTAGCTGTTGTCATCAAATTTTCATCAGGGTAAGTAACTTTGTCATTGGGAGTACGATCTCCTACCTCTAAATAAATAGCAACCACCGATGAGCGATTTACTAAATGATGTCCATTTGCCTCACCTGCGGGAAATCCTGCTGCCATTCCCGGTGTGATAATTTCTGCACCTCTATCTGTGACTAATGTCAGTTCACCCTCCAAAACATAGATAAACTCATCTTGATGAGAATGCCAGTGTCTTATAGAAGAATAGCTTCCAGGTTCTAACTTTACTAGATTTACTCCAAAGTTCTGCAATCCTGCAAAGTTACCTAACTGTTGCCGTATTCTTCCTGCAACCATTGGCTTGAACTCATCAGGGTAATTTGTGCGTATTTCACTAGGTACTTCTTGGGGATTAATAATCATTGAATTACCAATTGAGAAACAGATTTATTGTGAATTATTGCACTTTGATGCCATTTTTTCAGATGAGATGCAGAGTTCGCAAAAGCTACTTCCGGGTTCGCAAAAGCTGCTTCCGGGTTCGCAAAAGCTGCTTCCGGGTTCGCAAAAGCTGCTTCCGGGTTCGCAAAAGCTACTTCAAGGTTTGCAAAAGCTGCTTCCGGGTTCGCAAAAGCTACTTCAGAGTTGACGGAAGTTACTTCAGGGTTAGTTTTTGTTTGCTGCGATCGCTTAATTATAAAAACTCATTGCGAGCGAAGTAATCTCCGAAAAGGGCGATCGCTTTACTCGCTCTGAATAAATCTTTTTGTTTTGCCCATAGACGCAAAGAAGACCGCAAAACAACTACTTTTAGTGGAATAATGATGTAGAAAAAGTTTGCGTCAAGTTGCATTGCAGGATTGGGTAGAAGTAAAATGCAACCCAAAGTATTCACTTAGCTGGTTCTGGTGGTAAACCAAGCTTGGCACGAAAATCTTTGTCGTATTTAGCCTTATCCCAATTTTTAGCAGATTTGACTTGCTGAAGAGTAAGGTTTTTAGCACCTTTAAAGTTGGTATAGCTGATGTCAGCACCACCAAATTTAGCTTCGCTGAGGTCGGCATTACTGAGGTCGGAACTAATGAGGTTAGCACCTTTGAGGCTGGCTTTGCTGAAGTCGGCATAATTGAGTTTGGCATTGCTGAGGTCGGCATACCAGAGGTTTGTCCCAAATAGTTTGGCATTTTTGAGATCGGCACCTCTAAGGTCAGCATATTGGAGGTCTTCAAAATCAAGAAAAGCACCTTTGAGGTCAGCACCTTTAAGGTTGGCATTAGGGCCAATCAGATACATTTGTTTGTCATCAAGATTGAAATTTTGGGGAAACTTAGTTTGCTTGGTGTAAATAGCAGCGCTGAGGTTAGCCTCGCTAAGGGTAGTAAAGGTGAGATCGGCATTGCTGAGGTTAGCACGGCTGAGGTTGGCATGACTGAGGTCGGCAAACTTAAAATCAGCCCCACTGAGGTTGGCACTCCTGAAGTTGGAATTACTAAGGTTCTCAAAATAATTGAATTTGGTATCGCTGAGATCAGCACTGCTAAGGTTGGCATTAGGGCCAATCAGGTACATTTGTTTGTCATCAAGATTGAAATTTTGGGGAAATTTAGTTTGCTTGTTGTAAATAGCATGGCTGAGGTTGGCATCGCTGAGGTTGGCGCTGCTGAGGTTGGCATCGCTGAGGTTGGCGTTGCTGAGGTCGGCATCGCTGAGGTTGGCATCGCTGAGGTTGGCATGACTGAGGTTAGCATGGCTGAGGTTGGCATGGCTGAGGTTGGCATGGCTGAGGTTGGCATCGCTGAGGTTGGCACTGCTGAGGTTGGCACTGCTGAGGTTGGCGCTGCTGAGGTTGGCGCTGCTGAGGTTGGCAAAGCTGAGGTAGGCAAGGCTGAGGTAGGCACCGCTGAAATCTCTGTTAGCTAAACTCTCACCAGCTTGGACTAGTTTTTCAAGTGCTCGAATTCTTGCGTTACTATCCTTCTTTCCTCTAGCAGCATCAACAGTTTGCCAAAGTTGGTTTATCCTAATCTGTTCCTCAATAACTATGCCCACAAATATTGATAAAACCAGCGGGATAATTAAGAAAAAAACAATTGACTGAAAGCGTTTATTCCGTCTTTGTCTGACACTTGCTTGAATAAACTCAATAGCTAGGTCAGATAATCTTAAGTTCTCAGTTTGTTGCTTCTGAAAATTTTTTACCTCTCTTAACCGCTTCCCCTGAAAGAGATAATCCTTAACCCTTCGCCTATCTCGCCATTCAATAGCTGCCGCTTCTATTTTCCGCTTTTGTCGCAGTATGTCCCGACTTTCCTCAATCCATTTGCGTAATAGCAACCAATTGCGAATCAGTGCTTCATGTGCCACATCTACCACAGCAATTTGATTAGATAAGGTACTGGTGACAACTAGCTTTTCATCAGCTAACCGTTGAATTATTCTATTAATCACAACTTCTCGATGCTGTGAAGTAACTAAATCTCGTTGCACAACCTGTCTGCGGGTATCTTCTGTTCCTTCTCCCAACTGCGTCAATTCTAAAAAAATCCGCTTTGTTGCTTGCTGTTCCTCAAGTGATAATGACTTATAAACTTCTGTAGCGCGTGTTTGCAGGGTTCCCCTGACTCCACCTAGTTTGCTATACGTAGTCAGGGTTAACCGTTCTTCAGTTCTTTGCTGCCATAGTTCTGTCAGCGTGTATTGCAACAACGGTAAACTTCCTGGTGAATTTTCTACATCTGCAATCATTTGAGAAACTAATTCCGCTTCTACTGCTAAGTTCATATATTCAGCAGGTTTGATAATTGCTGTTTCTAATTCCTTCCGATTCATCGGTGTTACCGTTACTAAATGCTCTTGAATTTTCTTAGCTAGTCCACCATACTCTTGTTCCAGACATTTTCCAAAGAAATCAGCCCGCATTGTAATTATTAGGCAGAGTTTATTATCATCCCGTTGCAAAGCACCTAGCACACATTCAAAAAACTGCTGTCGTTTTGTAATGTCTTGACATTGAGTAAAAGCTTCCTCAAATTGGTCTACCACTAGCACTACGCGCTGAGTTTGTGCAGCAGTAATCAACTGTCCTAAACCAACTGCGCCTTTGGCAATTAATTCTTCTGCTTTTGCTAATTGTGAGGCGCGTTCAATATCTGATAATTCTGATTCTACAAATGCCAGTGCTAAATTTTGTAAGGGGTTAATCCCTGGTCGAAATATTTTCAACTGCCAAGTTTCACTACCTGATAACCTACGTCCTAACTTTAATTGATAAAGTAAACCCGCTCTAACAACACTAGACTTACCACTTCCTGATGCTCCCAACACAGCGAGTAAATTACCCGATCGCACTTTTTCTAATAATTCGTCGGTTAACACTGTTCTGCCATAAAATAAGTTGGCATCTGCTTCTGTACAATCAAAATATGACAACCCTTTGTAAGGACAAATACCTGATATTTGTACTGTGGAGTTAACAACAGAGGAATTCCATTTGCGGGTGAGATTAATTGCTTCACCAGAGTTCGCAAAAATGGGACGCTGGGGGAAGGGGTGATGTTCTTGATTGAGCAAATCTACTAAGGTGTAGTTACTCACCCAACGGTCTTGTTTTGGTGCCAAACCTTTGAGCAGTGCGGCAGTTAGTACGCTGTGTTGGCTGTTAATCTCTTCAAAAGCTACTTCAAAATCACGAGAAGCCGCAATAAAACACCTGTCTCTGCCTTTACCGCGATCGCCTGGATCTGCCTCTGCAAAATTTAGCACCTCTCCGCTATAGCAGCAATCCAAAATCACAATTTGTTGTCTTACTTCACTTTCTTGCAGCAGTCGCCGCAGCCATTGTAGAGATAATCCCCAATTACCTGTGTCAGGATTGACTTCACTTGTGGCTAAATAACCTTCCTGAATTCCTAAATTTTTCCGCAATCCATGACCAGAAAAATACAGTAGCGCTGTGTCTGGCGGCTTACCATCTGGTTTAAATAATTGGACTATGGCTTTTTCTAGCTGAGTTAAAGCAACTTTGGTTTGCTTACCAATGCGAATCGTCTGGTTTTCCTTATCTTTGACTGCTGGGAGCCGCGTTACCTGAAATTCCCCATGTTGTTGTAAGATTTGAGCGATCGCTTCAGCATCCGCAGCTGGTGCGTTGAGACATTTTAAGCGGTCATATGTATTAATTCCCACCACCAAAGCGTCTCGACTCATCCTGGAAAGCCCTATGATAGTTGTGCCGAATTATTTCCAGCTTCTACAAGAAATTTACCGCATTTTCCGTAAAAATTTGTAGGTTACTACAGCTGTGCTACCTTACACGCAATTCTTTTATCCAAAATTTACCCATGACTCAACTCACACCTATCCAGTTAGAAGATGGCACGATTATTTACATTGAAGCCACAGATAATGTAGATGCACCACCAGTTAGGATCGAATCCCCACAGGGAGAGGAAGAAGCGCTAATTGATAAGGGATGGGATGCTGATGTTGCACAAAAACAGATAGTGCAAAATTTCCAAGCAATTGAAGGCACAATTCGGGCTTACACTGTTTATACACTCAATGCTTTTAAGAAAATCCCTATTGCTAATATTAATAAAGTCACTCTTGAATTTGGGATCAAAGTTGGTGGTGAAGCAGGTATACCTTACGTAACTAAAGGCACGGCTGAGAGCAATCTTAAGGTAACGGTAGAGTGTTCATTTCCTGACCAACTGGAAAATAAAACTCAGCAATCATGAGTCAGAATATTAGTGCTGTCAAAATTTATATTATTATTCCGGTACTCAATGAAGCGGGGAATATCAAAGAAGCGATCGCAACTACTCAACCCAGTAAAGATATAGAAGTAATCATATAGCAATCCTAAATGAGTCGTGAAAATCTCTGCGCTACGGGCAGTTTGCTCAAGTCGGGAAACCCGCCCATGCAACTGCCCTCCTCTGTGCCTCTGCGGTTTATTTATTTTTACAAATGATTTAGGACTGCTATAGTAGATGCTGGCTCAGAGGATGGCACAGGAGAAATTGCTCAGTCTTTAAGTGTCAAAGTTATCTTATCGTCTCCCGGTCGGGCTGTGCAAATGAACGAGGAAGTAAGTAGCAATTAAAAATTCAGGCGTTGCTGAATTCAGCGATGAAAATGATTTTGCGTGATTTCATAAAACCTTCTAGAGACACGAAATTACACTTCGTGCTGCTTTTAACGCGTCTCTATACCAATATCTAATCTGCTAAAGATAAATTATCCATTGCTGAAACCTTTATACAGGAAAACTTCAATAGAATCTGTCAATTCCAAACGGACAAAACAATTCAAAGGCTGTATTCCTTGTTAAACAACCATTAAAAATAAAAGATTGAGCCGCCTAAATTTATTGGGATTCTTAATTTCAAATACCGCAAAGGCGTTGACTTGAGCATTTTTAATTCTCAAATGAGGTTCCACTAATGTCCAATTCAGATTTAGAGAGAGTCACAGTTCGCCCAATGGATGAGTATAACCAAAAGTTGGTGTCTCACGTCCATCCGCCAAATTGGGTTAATCCTCAATCGGCAGATGTTTACGACTTAGTAGTAATTGGTGCTGGTACGGCGGGATTAGTGGTGGCGGCAGAGGCGGCAGGTCTGGATTTGGGTCTAAAAGTGGCGTTAATTGAAAAGCATCTCATGGGTGGGGATTGCTTAAATGTTGGTTGCGTACCATCTAAAACTATTATTCGCTCTGCCCGCGTTGTTGGCGAAATCTGGGATGCTAAAGACTTGGGAGTTAATATTCCCCAACACAATAATATTGATGTTGATTTTCCCAAAGTCATGGCAAGGATGCGGCGGGTAAGGGCTAGTATCAGCCATAACGACTCGGCGGAACGCTTCTCATTCTTGGGTGTTGATGTCTTTTTGGGTAGCGGTCGATTTGCAAGTAAAAATTCCGTGGAAGTTGGCGACAAAACCTTCCGGTTTAAAAAAGCTGTAATTGCTACTGGCACTAGAGCTGCACAACTGTCGATTCCGGGAATTGAAAAGGCGGGTTATCTAACTAATGAGACGGTTTTTTCCCTGATTCAACGACCGGAACGTTTGGCGGTGATTGGTGGCGGCCCCATTGGTTGCGAATTGGCGCAAGCTTTCCGGCGTTTGGGTTCTGAGGTGGTACTTTTCCATAGCGGTTCTCATCTTCTGAATAAAGAAGACGCCCAGGCCGCTGAAATTCTCCAAAAGGTTTTGATTAGCGAAGGAATTCGCGTGGTACTAAATTCCAAGTTGGAAGAAGTGGTAACAGTTACTCAGGGGAAACGGCTTTACTTTTCCTCCAATGGTCATCGAGATTCGGTAACAGTAGATGAAATTTTAGTCGGTGCGGGGCGATCGCCAAATGTGGAAGGTCTGAATTTAGAAGCAGTGGGGGTAAAATATGATCAGCGCCAAGGTGTGAAGGTAAACGATTATCTCCAGACGACCAATCCCAAAATTTATGCAGCTGGTGATATTTGCATGAACTGGAAGTTTACCCATGCTGCTGATGCAGCGGCGCAGATTGTGATTAAAAATATGCTGTTTTCTCCCTTTGGCTTAGGACGCTCCAAACTCAGTAGTCTGGTAATGCCTTGGGTAACTTATACTGACCCAGAAATTGCCCATGTAGGGTTGTCCGAACCCGAGGTGCAGAAATTGGGGATTGAGGTGACGACAATTAAGATACCTTTTAGTAGTGTAGACCGAGCGATCGCAGATGGTGAAGAGTCAGGATTTCTCAAAATCCACCATAAAAAGGGGTCTGATCAAATTATCGGTGCAACTATTGTCGCCAGTCACGCGGGTGAGATGATATCAGTTGTAACTACGGCAATTGTGAATAAGATCGGTTTGAGTAAGTTAAGCAGTGTAATTCATCCTTATCCCACTCAAGCCGAAGCTATTAAAAAAGCAGCTGATGCTTATTGTCATACACTCCTAACATCAAATACCAAAAAATTGTTGGGATTTTTGACAAAGTTATCTTGACCAAAATCAGTGAACAGTCATCTGACTGTTCACTGTTATGTCATCTCTAAACAGGTCGGAAGCGATCAATGTTGCCGTTGGCGATGTCTGCGTAATACAGATTGCCATCCTGTCCAGTAGTGATTTGTACAGCTACTCCTTGTTTTTCTGTCAGGGTAGCAAACCGCTTAACTGAGACAAATTTGCCCTGACTATCGAATGTCAAAGCATCGATAGTTCCTTGACTGAAATCACCAACGAATAAGGCACCTTGGTAGATTGAGGGGAAAGTATTGCCTGTGTAAAAGTCACCCAAAACAATCGAATTGGAACTAAAATGCTTGTAGGTGTAAACTGGTGCTGTAACAGTTTTGCCACTACTATAGAAGGCTTTCGCTGCATCTAGGTCATCATAGTTTGGTTGTTTCAGGCTAACGATATTGTTATTCGCATCAAGGCCACCTTCATAGAACGGCCAGCCAAAGTTAGCTCCTGGTTTTCCGACATTGACCTCTTCGTAAAGATAGTAGCCAACATCACCGATAACAGGGGTATTAGTCTTCTTATCAATTGTGAAACGGAAGGGGTTACGCAAACCTAAGTCATAAACTTTGGAACGATTGCTATTCGGGTCACCGTTGTAGAAAGGATTACTTGATAAGCCTTTACCAGTAATCGCATCAATCCGCAGGATCTTGCCAGACAGACTATTGACATCCTGAACGCGAATTGCTCGGGGGTCTATCCCATTGTAGGAAGTGCCATCTCCTACGCTTACAAACAGAGAACCATCAGTACCAAAGCGCACAGAACCAACAGAGTGAGATTCACTATCGTTGGCTATAAAATTCTGAACATTTTCGACTTTATCGAGATTATTCAGATAATCCTGCAAACTGGTAAACCGCTTACCAGTATCTTTGTTGATAATTCCTGATGGTGCGTAGCCAAGTGAGACATTTGTACTATTTCCATCTGGGTGGCTGATATTATCCCAAGTGGCATTAGTACCCAGCAGCACAACTTGGCTGCCAGCAATGGCAGTAGTGTAATTAGTCTTGGGGTCAGCTGTCACCCGAATTAGCTGTGCAGTCCGATTCCCATTCTGATCGGGATCGTCCAATGTGCTATTGGGATTGTTCTTAGAATTGTTTGGATTGGTTTCTGGTGGATCGTAGGTATACAAGAGGTAAACAAAGTTGTTACCGTTTGGATTTTTGCCAAAATCTGGATGTACGGCAATGCCTAACAAACCGCGATCGCGCGTATCATTAACTTGTCCAGAAATATCAATAAATGGTGTTGATAATAAGGTGCCGTTGTTCAAAACTCGCACTACCCCATCTTTCTGGGCAATGAACATGCGCTTACCGTCAGATGTCCAGTCAAAAGCTGTGGGTTGAGTCAAACCAGAAGCTACCGTATCTGTTGCAAAGTTACCAGAGTCATTATCGATAATAGTGACAGTTGTCTGTTGAGTATTTAGTTGCACTCCAACTGCCTTACTGAACTTCAAAGTAAACGCTTCATTTTGCTCCCCAACGGTGTCATTAATAATGGGGATAACAATATTTTTACTGGCTTGTCCTGCTGCAAAGGCTAAGGTTCCAGATACAGCCTTGTAGTCAGATCCAGCTTTAGCAGTCCCATCCACGGTTATGTAATCCAGACTAGCAGTCCCCAAGGCGTTACCCCGTGTAACTGTGACTGTAGCAGTACCCGCACCCTCATTAACTACTGGCTGAGTGAAATCGAGGCTAGAGCGATCATTATCTTGAATCGTAATTCCGATAGTTCTTTGGAGTCCTAGTGTTGCCCCCCCTGGCTGATCAATCACAAAATTAAAAGTTTCATCTGGTTCTGCTGATGAATCGTCATTGATCGGAATGGATATCTGTCTGCTGCTTTGTCCCGCCGCAAAAATAAGTGTTCCAGCGCTTTCAGTGCCTTCACTTCCGTAGTCAATTCCTGCTTTGGCAGTACCAGCTATGGTTGCATACTTGATTGAAGAAGTGCTGCTTAAATCACCAGTTCTCAGCAAATTTATCGTAACACTACCACTGCCTTCGTTCACAGTCGTAGAAGATGATCCTAAGGTGATACTGGGCTGAAGGTCTGGTGAATACAGTTGGGACTGAGGAATGATTTCCTTTGCCTGAGAGGAACTTGACCAAGCCAGTTTGGAAGTGGCAAAGCTGGTATTTTCGTAGTACTCAAGTTTAATATCGTACTTCTGACCTGCAACCAGTGCGATCGAGCCACTGGATTCTGTGGCAGATTGATTGACAAACTGATTGATGATTTGCTGACCATTGACCCACAGTCGCACACCATCATCAGCAGTGGTGTAGAACTTGTAAGTCTCGCTGTACTTGGCTTGCACCTGACCTGTCCAACGCGCTGAGAAGGTATCAGCACCTATGGATGGATCTGGAGAACCTTGGCCCCAATTAAAGTTCACCGTCGGATCTGTGCGAGTTACCTTCAGGTTGGTGAAGTCTTTGTTGTCGTAGTACTCGGCTTGGAGTCCGTTGCCATTAGCAGGTGTGTTGACATTACTATACAGTTGGGACTGGGGAATGATTTCCTTGGTCTGAGAGGAACTTGACCAAGCCAGTTTGGAAACGGCAAAGTTGGTATTTTCGTAGTACTCAAGTTTAATATCGTACTTCTGACCTGCAACCAGTGCGATCGAGCCACTAGATTCTGTGGCAGATTGATTGACAAACTGATTGATGATTTGCTGACCATTGACCCACAGTCGTACACCATCATCAGCAGTGGTGTAGAACTTGTAAGTCTCGCTGTACTTGGCTTCCACCTGACCTGTCCAACGCGCTGAGAAGGTATCAGCACCTATCGATGGATTTGGAGAACCTTGGCCCCAGTTAAAGTTCACCGTCGGATCTGTGCGAGTTACCTTCAGGTTGGTGAAGTCTTTGTTGTCGTAGTACTCGGCTCGGAGTCCATTTCCTTGAGAGAGCACGCTGCTGCTAGACTTAGCGGAAATACTGCTGAGTTGTGCCTGATCTAGACCAGATGATGGAGCAGCAATTGTTGGACTTACAGATGTTGACAACTGTTTATTCTGTGAATTCATCGAGATATATGCCTCACAATAGAGCTAAAACTAACGCCATAATCAATGCTTTAGGATTAGTTTTATATTTAATATTTTCAAGATTTAAATGCGTAACAATGCTAGGTTTAAGCATATTAATAAGCTAATAAATATTAGCTTATTAATGAATGCTTATCCGATTTCACTTAATTACTGATACAAATTCTTCCTTTGATGTATTCTCCTTCCCTCATCTGCTTTACTAGTGTGCTGCCTATTTGGATCAACATAAAAATAAGAGAGCATGACATGACATATTTTCCTATATCTTTTCGGAAAGCAGATATATAGAAAAATGTGTATTACAAGAAATACTAAAGATTACTTGAAGGGTATATTAGTCCTTGTGAATCTTTGTTTTCTTTCGACAAATTTCTGAGTTTTCGATATATATAAATTCAATTTGGTGAATTTAATCAAACAAAAATTATAAATCACCATTATTGAAAGCTTCTAATCTTACTGATATGCAGGTGCATTAAGTTTGAGTGAAGCAACACCCAATCAGGGCGGGTACATACTTAAGTAGTTAAAAATGATAAATTTACATATTTTTATTTAAGTATTGTTCTTAGATTAATCAACTACACATTTGACACTAAATCACAGTGTTATGTCTATCTTTTGTGTGAAACTTTATTTAAAAATTCACATTGATATATACCTTTTTAAAGGAATATCAAATTTTTGATGATCTTTAAATAAACTTGTCAACCTACCGAATAATCCCATGTTTTTTATGCAGATAAATAAAAATTATATAAAAATTCTATAAAGAAAACTTTTTTATATTTAAAGATTTGAAAAAGTATTTATCTTTACTTGATATTAACTGTAAATTCATATCTTTGTTACAAGAACCATATAGTACTAACGTAAAGTCACTGGAGCGAAAAGTTTTGCAAAAGCTTCACCAATCATGCATTTAAGCTAGGGAACACAATCTGCTGGAATTACCCGATGATTGTACTTTTCTACTCACCTGTTGTAGGTAAACTACACCAGCGTCCGAAACCCTGATTATTTCATTAAGTTATAAAAGGTTTCAATTTACTCAAAGTCGGAAAAATTACAAGTTTGACGTTGTACATTCCCACTTTCCCCTAGACTAGGGGCAGCAACCTTGTTCAAACTGGCTGAGGAAAGTGGACTTTGACTGAGACAAACAATTTAAGCTCTACCATCCAGAATCTTTCACGCAGGGAATTGCGAGATTTAGTGCGGACTCAGCTGCAAATGCTCCTAGAAGCGGGAGACTTGCAGGGAGCAAAAGCTATTCTCGTACCTATGCAGCCTGCGGATATTTCCGAAGCGATTGAGGGTTTACCAAAAGCAATGCACGCTTTGGCTTTTCGCTTGCTTTTTAAGGATGAGGCGATCAAAGTTTATGAATATCTCGACTACAGTGTTCAAGAACGGTTAATCGAGGAACTTAAAAGCCAGGAAGTCCGCGATATTGTCGATCAAATGTCGCCAGATGACCAAGCTAGTAACGCAAGGCGGAAGTCAAAAATCAAAAGTCAAAAGTCAAAATTATTATGGAATGGGCTTTTTAGGGATTTTAAATGGTTGCTCTATTTATGCCGTAGGGTACTAGGTTATTTGATGAATTACCAGCAAAAGTCGTCAATCGCCTGCTAGAACAACTCAGTCCAGCAGAACGTCAAGCTACAGCCCAACTATTGGGTTATGAAGCTGATACTGCTGGGCGAATCATGACGCTAGAGTTAATCTCGCTGAAAGAAAACTTTACAGTATCTCAAGCCCTAGAGCTAATTCGCAACTTTGCTAATGCCAGTGAGATGATTTATTATCTTTATGTCACTGATGCAGAAAGGCGCTTAACGGGGATTGTCTCGTTACGGGAGTTGGTCACGTCTGAGCCTGAGCAAATTATTGGCGAAATTGTGACCCGTGATGTAGTGTTTGTCCACACTGATACAGACCAGGAAGAAGTTGCAAGATTAATCCAAAGATATGACTTTCTGGCTGTGCCTGTGGTAGATCGGGAACAGCGTCTAGTAGGTATTGTTACCGTGGATGATATCATTGATATTCTGCAACAGGAAACCACTGAGGATATCTATGCCTTGGGTGGTGTGCAGTCGGGGGGCGACAATTATTTTCAGATGAATTTACTGGAAATTGCTCGGAAGCGGGTTGTGTGGTTATTGGTCTTACTTGTAACCAATACCATCACAGGAACAATTATTAAGTCGCAAGAAGATATGTTGGCAAAAGTGGTAACACTGACAGCGTTTATGCCATTGTTGACTGGTACTGGTGGTAATGTGGGTGCCCAGTCTTCCACAGTCGTGATTCGCGGGATGAATACGGATGAAATCCAATCGCTTGGCGCATTGCAGGTAATCGGCCAGGAGGCGATGGCTGGGGTATTATTGGGAGGAATGTTAGGTACGATCGCTACTGTCTGGGCTTATTTTCTCCAAGGACGATTAGAAGTAGCGATCGCTGTAGGCGCTAGTCTGATAGCGATTTCTATTTTAGCTTCTATTTCTGGTTCAGCATTGCCGTTTCTATTTCGCTACCTTCGTTTAGATCCGGCATTAATGTCAGCACCATTTATCACCACAGCAGTTGATGTTGTTGGCGTTTTGATTTACTTCAATTTGGCGCGGGTAATTTTAAAATTATGAATTATGAGTTATGAGTTAAATATTTTTTTAATTCAAAACTCCTTACTCCTAACTCCTAACTTTTACAATTCTGATTCCGTATCTGGAGCAACAATTTCGCCAGTACCTAATTGTAATATTGCGTCCTGGTCAGTAATCAATCCACTGAGTTCCTTCACTTGTAAATTCATTTCTTCACAAGCTTGTCTCAGTTCTCGTGCAAATTTGTTGAGGTCTTGACCATAGCCACATTGATAAGCAGCAGTTTCAATTCCTTCCTTGGCATTTGCTCTAGCACAATCTACTAGTTCCGTGCCTTGCAGGGGTGTAGGAGATGCCATAGACGTAGTTATTATTTCTTAAATGTTTACTGCTAGACAGATTATCAATATTTCCACATTGACTCATCCCTCCAATGGAAGACAATTAGGGTCAATCAATTTTGGATTTTGAACTTCGTCTTATCTCGACTGACTTCGACTTACTTCGACTTACTTCGACTTCGCTCAGTACAAGTCGCTCAGTACAAGTCGCTCGGTACAAGTCGCTTAGTCGAAGAATTTTAGATTTTGGATTGACCCCAGCAATGAAGTCAGAGGCAAGTCAATTAATGCAAGGATTTTAGATAATAGAATTATATTTGCGTTTCTATTCGGGGGCAACTCTAGCAGACGCGCAAGGGAGAAACATGCATTAAATAATGAAGCTCAAGAATCTCCTCTACGAGAGGCTCCGCCAACAATTTCATTATCCAAAATTTAAACATTATAAATTTGGTAGAGTTAGGACTTAAAAGTTGAAAATTTATAATTCCAAACTTCAAATGCCAACTTGGTTTTTTGAATTTGGGATTGAAGGAAAAACCTAAAATCCCAAATTGAATGACTCCTAACTATTTTACTTAGCCATTGACAACTTCTCCACCATTGACATGTAGCACTTGTCCAGACATATAAGAAGCATCATCAGAGGCTAAAAATACGTAGCTAGGAGCAACTTCTTCTGGTTGTCCGGCTCGTTCCATTGGTACTTGTTTACCAAAAGTTTCAACTTTATCTTTGGGGAAAGTTGAGGGAATTAAAGGTGTCCAAATTGGGCCTGGTGCAACAGCATTAACGCGAATATTCTTTGATATCAAATTTTGTGATAAAGAACGAGTAAAGGCAACGATCGCACCTTTTGTGGAAGAATAATCTAGTAGTTGTGGGTTACCTTTATAAGCTGTTACCGATGTAGTATTGATGATAGAACTACCTGCTTGTAAATGCTTGAGTGCAGCTTTAGTCATGAAAAACATCGAGAATATATTAGTGCGGAAAGTACGCTCTAGTTGCTCTTTGGTGATTTCTTCAATACTTTCTTGAGGATGTTGTTCTGCGGCATTGTTGATCAGAATATCGAGTTTACCAAACTCACCAACTGTTTGTTGTATAGCTTGCTGACAAAAAGTTTCATCGCCAATATCGCCTGCGATAGTTACTGCACGACGCCCTTGTTTTTCTACCAAATATTTTGTTTCTTTGGCATCATCGTGTTCATTCAGGTAAAGGATCGCCACATCTGCACCTTCTTTAGCAAATGCGATCGCTACAGCACGACCAATACCACTATCTGCACCCGTAATTAATGCTACTTTATCTTTTAACTTGCCACTACCCTGATACTGGGCATCATCTGCTTTGGGTTTTGGTGTCATTTCTGATTCAACACCTGGTGTTTCCTGTTGCTGTGGCGGTTGTGATTTTTTCTCTTTTGATTTAGGCATAGGTTTTGTCTTGGTAATTGAATATTGAATATTGAATTGGGCATAGGGCATTGGTTATTCCCCCGTGTTCTCCTTGTTTCCCTCATTCCAAAAGTAAACCTCGGATAGAATTTTCGATCCAAGGTTTGTTTTTTGCTTTGGCTCCCACATGGCATTTGCAATTTTAGGTGTTTATACACCCCAATAGTTGCCAAACGTACTTATTGGTGACAACTAAACACGGCTTACATCATTTATCTTCACAGTTGATTCACGCTATGAAGCTGATAACGAAAAATAAGTACCCAGCTTTCATCTGATGAAGTCTGATGAATAATTTCTAGTTTTTACCTGCTTTCAAGTTAACTATTATATTGCTCTAATTTATCGCTCCTTAGAGGTAAAAAGACTGAAGTTTACTCAACCTTAAGACGGAGAATAAATTAAATAAATGAGAGTTATTTAATTAATTTATCATCATCTCTATCGGCTCAATAATCGTGCCATTTTCGATAAATGAAAAGAAAGATTTCAATGAAAATAAAATTTTATACTTTCTCACTTCCTGTTTGCAAAAATACCTACCATCATGCCATCGATTTTTCTTAATCTTAATATTTATTTTGGCTGATATCTGCATAGTTATCTTCTTGCAGACTAAACTCCTTACAAAAGTATCTGAGGACTAATCCTGAAACTAATAATCCAAAAGCCTGCATGGTGCGCTACATTGAAATCATTTGAGGGCAGGGGTTATGGCAATAGAAAATATTTCCGAGTTAGAACAAGTTGAAAAGTTTCGCAACTTACAATTAACTCTACGCGATCGCTGGAAAACCAGCGAACTATTTGATAATAGTGAAGCAGATATTTTAATTATTCCCTCTCTGAGTATCGACCAGGGGGAACTCCAAAAGATTGAAGGCTGCGAGCATTATGAAGAAAGACTACTATTTTCCTTGATCCGGTTGCAGAATCCCCGGACTCGGCTGATCTATGTGACATCAGTACCACTGCATCCTAGTATCATTGATTATTACTTGCAACTTTTGCCAGGAATTCCCTTTTCTCATGCTCGCAATCGCTTGCTGCTACTTTCTACTTACGATTCCTCCCTTAAGCCTCTGAGCCAAAAGATTTTAGAACGCCCCCGCCTGCTAGAGCGGATTCATCAAGCTTTGAGGCTAGACAAATCGTTTATGATCTGCTACAACTCTACGCAGTGGGAAGGCGAATTGTCTGTAAAATTAGGTGTACCACTGTATGCTGCTGCACCAGATTTACAGATTTGGGGGACAAAAAGTGGCAGTCGGCAAATCTTTGCCGAAAGTGGAGTACCTTATCCAGATGGCTGCGAAAAAGTTTGGAACCACACAGATTTGGCAGAAGCTACTAGTGATTTGTGGGAACGCCAACCAACATTAAAACGGGTAGTAGTGAAACTCAACGAAGGTATTTCTGGAGAAGGGAATGCGCTGCTAGACTTTAGACCAATTGAGAATGTAGCACCAGGCAAAGGGACTCGTGCCCAAAGGGTAGCAGCAATTAGCGATCGCTTCTTGACAATGCGCTTTCAAGCAAAACAAGAGACTTGGGATAGTTTTTCCGGAAAAATGCCTGAGTTGGGGGCAATTGTGGAAGCATTTGTAGAAGGGGAAATTAAGCGATCGCCCAGCGTCCAAGGAAGGATCACACCCAATGGCGAAGTAGAAATCCTTTCAACCCACGACCAAATTCTCGGAGGACCAGACGGTCAGATTTATCTTGGTTGTCGCTTCCCAGCTGATGAAAGCTATCGGTTGCAATTACAGCAATTGGGATTACAAGTTGGCAGAAAACTAGCAGAGAAAGGTACTTTAGAGCGATTTGGATTAGATTTTATCGCCGTTGACAAGGGTAACGGAGAGTGGGATATTCAGGCGATCGAAATTAACCTGCGTAAAGGCGGCACTACTCATCCATTCATGACCCTGAAATTATTAACAAACGGTCGCTATGACCTTTCCACAGGTTTATTTTATACTCAGCAAGGTCGTCCTAAATATTACATCGCCACTGATAATCTGCAAAAAGAGCGCTATCAGGGATTATTACCGAATAATTTGATGGATATCATTGCTGAACACAGATTGCACTTTGACAGCAGTAGTGAAACAGGTACAGTGTTTCATCTTATAGGTTGTCTTTCGCAGTTTGGCAAGTTGGGATTAACTAGCATCGGTGATTCCCCGCAGCAGGCACAAGACATTTATAACAAAGTTATCAAAGTTCTAGATGAAGAAACCCGCAGCAACAATCAGAATTTATCGGCGTTTTCAGATTATTCCTTTCCCGTGGCTTGGGATGAATATAGTTAGGGAATGTCATTTGCAACATTCTTTTATCCGCTTTTGTACAGTGACTTTTTATTTGTCGCTATGTCAAATTAGTGTGATCAAGGTATGAATCCTGGACTCAAAGAGCGTTCGGACTAGAATCACCATGTGAAACTTACAGGCTGTATCAACACAAATTGTTACAAGCCGAAAGTGGGTAAGGCTTAGTTTGATGACACGAATTTGTCTTAATCCCATTTAATTCGTCACTGTACACCTGTCGAGGTAAACGAATCTTCATACTTTCTGAGGGTTTATAATAATCTAATACACTTCCACTGTGAAGCGCGATAAAACAGGCTATGGCGGGCGGCGCAAAAGAGATTTCGAGCAAATCGCAAACAATCCTTGATGCGGCGGAGCGGCTGTTCACGCTGTTCGGTTACCGACGAACAGCGATGGACGACGTTGCGTGCGAGGCCGGAGTCGCCAAGGGCACGCTCTACCTCTACTTCGACAGCAAGGCGGCGCTGTTTCGCGCCATACTGACTCGCAACGTCGCGCTAGCGGAGAGATTATGCGACGCCGCCGAAGTCCGGGGTGGCAGCCTGGCCGAGCAGATATTTGGGCAGCTCGAGGCCTGGTTTGGGATGATGCTTGACCGCTACGGCGCCTCCGACCACCTGTCAGAGCTTTCGGCCACCCGAGTCTCCGTGGGCAGCGACATCGCTGAGGCAGCGGATCGGGCTTACGAAGCGCGGCTGGTGCGGATGATCGAAACTGCACAGGCGCAGGGGGAAGCGAGCCTTACGGCCGCTAATCTAGACGCGGCGCAGGCAGTCTCCACGCTCTTGGCCGCCGCACGCGGAGCAAAGTATATCGGCAAAAAGGCTGTGACGCCGGAAAACTATCGCGAGAGTCTCTGGCATATCGCGCAGCTGTTCGCCGCTGCAATCCGCAATGGATGAGGCTTGTCGAAAGCGATCACCGTGAACAGCTGCAAAGTCCTCTAGCTAGCTCAGAAGCTGATGACCAGTGCCGAACAGATAAGTGCGCTGTCAGGGTTTGGTGAGATCAGGCTCTGCCCAAAGTTGCCTCCACCCGTCTGCAACATTCACCTGTGGCGATAGATAAAATCGTTGGCGCACTCGCCGATATGTGTGAGAGCCTGGTTTTGATTTTTCTGTTTTAAGCGAATTCCGTTCTCGATTAATTGATGGCTCACACGAGAGGCAATTGCTTGATTTAATGCTTTCTTGTTTTCTTGAAAAAGGCTTGCTCAAATCTCCTAAGCAACAACGTACAGACTCATCTCATGTTCTGGCAGCCATTCGTGTATTGAGCCGATTAGAAAATATAGGTGAGACTCTACACCATCCCTTGAATACATTAGCTGTTGCTGTACCAAATTGGCTACGAACAATAGTTCCTAATCCAGACAAAAAATAAAACCGGAGTCATAATTTTAACTTTACGTCCCAAAGAATTAACTAAACAATTCGTAATTCGTAATACTCGCGCCAAGGCACGAGTATTACGAATTACGAATTATGATGAAGCTCTTTTTAATACTAGAGTGCGGCAACAAACTCCTGAATTTAAGGAGCATTATGCTCAACGATCTGGTGTTGAGGGTACTATATCTCAAGCAACCAGAGCTTTCGGTTTACGTCGATGTCGAAACCCGTGGGTTTGCCAAAACCAAGTTACAGCACATTATCACGGCAGCAACGATGAACTTGGTTCGAATTTGGCAATGGTGGACAGAAGCTAATAATTTTGGAAAGAGTCTTTCTCGATTTGCAGCTAATCGTCTATAAAATTCGACCTGAAAGAATTCGCCAACAAAGTCATATCACTTGCGAATCAGCTTCTTTTTGTCCAAAGTCCAATCCTAGAGAACCAGCTTTTTAATAAATATATAAAGGCTTTATATTTATCATGTTCAATTTATTTTTTTGAAGGTTACACAAGTGTCAAAGTTAAAATTTTTAGTTTCCCCTAAATGTAGTTGATTTATACTACTTTTTGAAGTGCGGAATATAGGATCTATTACGCTTTCCTCCACAGTTGACACAAAGGCATAGTTCACGTGATTATGACTATGTGGTTTATTTTGGTCATTTAGTCATTAAGGTGCCAGACATGAAGATACGTACTCTGGGCGCTCAAGGTCCCTCGGTCTCAACTATCGGGCTTGGCTGCATGAGCATGAGCGCCGTCTACAGTCAGGCGGAGAACCGGACAGAGTCGCTCGCTACCCTTGATCGCGCTCTTGATCTGGGGATCACTATGCTCGACACGGCCGACGCCTACGGCCCCCACGACAACGAGGAACTGATCGGCACGGCTCTGGAAGGTCGTCGCAAGAAGGTGTTTCTCGCCACCAAATTCGGTCTGGTTCAGCGCGATGGGGGCTTTGGCGTGGACGGCAGCCGTGCTCACGTTCGCACGTCCATCGAGGGCAGCCTCCGGCGTCTGAAGACCGACCACATAGACCTCTATTATCTGCACCGCGTCGACTCCTACACGCCGATCGAAGACACCGTTGGCGCCATGGCCGAGCTGGTCGAGGAGGGGAAAGTGCGCCATCTTGGCCTCTCGGAAGTCTCTCCACAGACCTTGGAGCGCGCCTGCGCCGTCCATCCGATCACTGCCGTCCAGAGCGAATACTCGCTCTGGACCCGCGATCCGGAGAACGGCTTGTTGACGGCGTGCGAACGGCTGGGCGTGGGGTTCGTGGCTTACAGTCCGCTGGGTCGTGGGTTCCTCACGGGCAAGATCCGCAGCCCGGAGGATTTTGAGCCGGGCGACAGGCGCCGCAGCTTCCCGCGCTTCCAGGGCGAGAACTTCAACGCCAACCTGGCGCTTGTCGACAAGGTCAAGGCCCTTGCCGACGGCAAGGGCGTCACCGCCTCTCAATTCGCCCTGGCTTGGGTGTTGGCCAGGGGACCGCATATCGTGCCGATCCCAGGCACGCGGCGGCGCAAGAATCTCGAAGACAATGTGGGAGCCATGGACGTCATCTTGACCTCGGCCGAACTGGCTGAGATCGACGCCACCTTTCCACCGGACGTTTCCGCCGGCGACCGATACCCCGCGTCGATGATGGGGTCGGTGAACGGTTGACGGCGGCTGAGATCGAGGACAACTCAAAGACCGCTGGCGTCGCGCTGACGGCGGCCGAGATCGAGGACATCGATGCAGCCATGCGTCCGGACGTCTTGTTCGGCGATCGTTACCCAGCCTCAATAATGAGGTGATGAGCCTTGGGCGGTCGATCGCATTACCGACCTCTCCTGTGGGAATCGTGAGCAGCGCAAGAATTCGTTGTGCCTTCGCTGCCAAATGACCAAGATTGCGGTTTGACCTACCAATTCAGCAACAGGAAGATTAAGAAAATGATCGGCTTTGACAAACTTGGATCTGGTGGCCACGGCGTCATCATCCTGAATGACTGGCTTAGTGACACATCCACTTGGGACGGGGTGCGGCAATATCTCGGCCTAGAGCAGTTTACATGGGTGTTTGCGGACCTGCGTGGTTACGGACGGTCTCGTGGGCAGAGCGGAAACTTTACGGTGACTGAAGCCGCAACCGATGTGATCGCACTAGCAGCTACGCTTGGCTGGCACCGATTCTCAATAGTAGGGCACTCGATGTCTGCCCTTGTCGCCTTGCATCTGGCCCAGCACCACTCAGATTTGATCGAGCGCGTCGTCTTGGTGACACCATCACCACCGCGCGGTTTCGGATTCGACGAAGCCACGGTGGATGCGTTTCGCGATGGTGCGTATGGGGATGACACGAAGCGCCTGCGCCTGTTGCAGCAGATGCAAGGCAGCCGTCTTTCGGAGCACTGGATACGCTTCAAGCTGGAGCGCTGGCGTACGTGCGCGGACCCGGAAGCCGTAGCCGGTTACACGTCGATGTGGGCTCGGGATGGACTACCTGATCCGGCAACCACAATCGCTTCGCCGTTACTTGCAATCACCGGAGAGCAGGATCGGGAAGATTTGCGCAGCGATGCTCAGACTGTGGCGCTACGACCGCTAGCAGAGGAAGTTTTCGTGGTGCCGCTCGCGAGCTCTGGGCACTGTCCGATGCAAGAAGTACCGCCGCTACTGGCCACTGTGGTCGAACGCTTCCTTTCGGGAACACAGGTATCGCCAGAGTGACTTACCTGCTAGGCGCATCAGCGACAAACGGCCTGCGCCTCTGAGTGGCGTGCTTTCACGGTAGCAAAGGCAGCAGGAGCGCCGAGACACTCATGGAGCGTACTTAGATTTGACTTTTCCCTTTAAGTCTCAAAAAGCTTGCTCATAAAGGATTTTGCATAAAGTAGCACATATACGGTACAGTAATTAAAATTAGGTGTTAAAAAAGACAAATAATCCTAATTAGCTAATTAGTTCTGAATCCGCTCGCTATTAGGTAAACTTTGCTGGTTGTTTGGCTGTTTACGAGATTGCGATTGACTATATATATAGGTTACTAATCCTAAAGTCAGCCCAATGGCTAAGACCACTCCCAGGATTCGCAAGAAATTGGGAGTAATTCTCCTAGCTAGCTGCTCATTTAGCTTTGGTTGGTAAATAGTGTCATCCATTGGCACTTGTGGTCTGCCTTGATTAGATGCAGGTCGCGGTTGATACAACGTCACATCTGGGGGCACTTGTGGTCTGCCTTGATTAGATGCAGGTCGCGGTTGATACAACGTCTTATCTGGCGGCACTTGTTGCCCGCCTTGATTAGATGCAGGTCGCGGTTGATACAACGTCTTATCTGGTGGCACTTGTGGTCTGCCTTGATTAGATGCAGGTCGCGGTTGATACAACGTCTTATCTGGTGGCACTTGTTGCCCACCTTGATTAGACGCAGGTCGCGGTTGATACAACGTTACATCGGGTTTGCTAGCGTTGGGATTATTCACAGGACTCTGTTGATTTTGCTCAACTGGGTTAAACTGTCTTGGAATGGTTTCGTTATTTGAACCTTGATTGTACCCAGCCTGAAGGGGAGGAACGCTTGACTCAGGTTGGTTTTGCTCAATCGGGTTAAACTGTCTCGGAACGGTTTCGTTATTTGAATCTTGATTGTGTGCAGATGGAGGGCGAATAATGGTGTCGTCGTTCGATTGTCTCGGAACAGTTTCGTGATTTGAACCTTGATTTTGTGCAGATGGAGGACGCACAATGGTGTCGTCGTTCGATTGTCTCGAAACAGTTTCGTGATTTGAACCTTGATTGTGTGCAGATGGAGGACGCACAATGGTGTCGTCGTTCGATTGTCTCGGAACAGTTTCGTGATTTGAACCTTGATTGTAAGGAGGTTGCGATTGCCCAGTAATCTGTTCCGCTACAGTAGTCCCTATGACAAATTTGGCAGCAGCTTGCAAAGCCTGATTCAGTTCTTCTACTGTTGCAAATCGGTTAACTGGGTTCTTCTGGAGGCATTTCATCACCACTGCTTCTATTTGTACGGGTAAATTCTCACACCCTGGTTGCGATCGCAGTGGTTTCGGTGGCTCATAAGCATGAGCTAATACCCAAGAAGCTTCACTGATATGACTACCCTTAATGCTGATTCCAAATGGGTCGGCTGCACTCAGCATTTCATAAAGGATAATCCCTAAACTATAAATATCACCTCTAGCGTCCAGGTTTTTATCACTTTGGATTTGTTCAGGAGGTGCGTAACGAAATGTCCCGATAAATGTACTAGTTATATTTGTAATGTTGGAATTTTCTAAAGATTCACTCCGAATTTTGGCAACACCAAAATCCAAAACCTTTACCCACTCTCCCAAATCTGTAGGCACTAAAAATATATTATCTGGTTTCAGGTCACGATGAACTACCTGAATATGTTCAGTGGTTTTTCCGCCATCCCGTCGGAGAGTAACTCCTTGATGGGCAAGCTGTAGACCCTTGCAAACTTGCGCCATAATCTTCACCGTCCGCTCAACAGATAGCCGCTTTTCGCGCAGCAGTAGTTGTCCAAGCGTTTGCCCCCGCAAATATTCCATTACGTAAAATGGAAAACCTTCTGGGGTGACTCCACAGTCACTAATCTTAACAATGTGGTCACTTTGCAAAGCAGCACAAACTGCCACCTCACGCTCAAAACGCTTTCTCATTTCTTGCGATGCCACCAGCGTATCTTTGAGCAACTTCAACGCTACCTGCTGACCTACACGGGTGTCTGTTGCCAGGAAGACTTCTCCCATGCCACCCCCGCCTAACCGTCTGTCTAAACGATATCGCTGATTATCACCTACGAAACGACCAATCCAAGAATTTGAAGAAGGTGGGGATTTCATCTGGGCAACCCATCCTAGTTACTTTAAAGTGTTAGCTTTAGTCAGAGATAGTACTAGTATTACAAATATGAGTGCTTGCTTCGTAAACTAAATAAATACTCGTAATTTATACTACTAATATTTTTACTTATACTTAGATTAACATAAAAGTAATCCTAGCAATTTGATAAAATGTTTAAAATTAAGACCGATGACAGTTGAACTTTGTTCCTGATGTTAACTTAACGCAAATTCGACGAGGGTCGTCAGCGTGACTATTTTTTACTCATTTTGAGCTATAGCAGACTCTACTCATCGAATTAAGGTTACTTTTATTTGCTTATCTGCTAATAAGTAGTAGTGGATCAAGAAGTAATTGAGAGGTGGGATTGTTCGTAGTTTGCAGTTTATCACTAAAACGCAAATTACGAACCTAGCAAGTCAAGCTTGACAGACTAGTAGTTATTAATGTGCTTTTGTATGCCGTGCAGATAGTCTCCGTTACAGAATATTTCAAGTTTTGCAAAATATATTTTGTCAATTTGCTCTGACATACATGATTGATACGTGCTATTGCCATGAGGAATGAGAATGAGTAATGTGCTCTCTATAGCCGCCGTGACAGCAGTACTAAAAGTCTTGCTGGAAAATGGTTTAGTCAGTGATCCGATCACTGCTAGTGTTGGTGATGTAATTGTAACTGCTCTACCGCCTGATCGAATTTCAGTTGAAGCTGACGCACGTGCTCAACTGAACCTCTTTCTCTATCAAGTGACGCAGAATCGCAATGTCGATTGGGTATCTCAGGAATTTCGGAGCAGGCACTCACAGATTAATGGAAAACCGCGCTCTTTGACTCCACCACTAGCTCTTGACCTCCATTACTTAATAACAGCTTACGGAGCCAAGGATTTTCAGATGGAGCTTTTACTTGGCTATGCAATGCATTTATTACACAAAACATCAGTTATTACATCTGATATTATTAAGAATAGTCTGATAAATGCATCTACAACCAATACCTCAAGTGCTTTTTCACAAGCTGTGGCAGGTGTATCTGTATCTGATTTAGCTGAAGAAATTGGGCAGATCAAACTGACTCCAGAGTTTTTTAACATGGAAGAAACTTCTAAGTTATGGTCTGCTTTCCAAACGCACTATCGACCTTCAGCTACCTATCTGGCGTCAATGGTATTGATTGAGAGTAGCAATGACAACAAATCTGAAAGTTTTTACATGATGCCCTTGTCTCAACCGAATATAGAGCAAGTTATGGCTCCGGCAAAGACTGATAAAATAATTGTTGCAGGCACAACATTAGTAATTCGTGGTAAGCAGTTACGCGGTAAGATCACACAAGTTCGTTTGGGTAATAGGGAGACATTAATAGTACCTCAGGAAGTAAAAGAAACACAGATTAGCCTATTAGTCCCGCCAGATTTATACGCAAGTGTGCAGAGTGTCCAAGTTGTACATTTAACAATGGGTAATGCAGGGCAAACGGATCATCTAATTGAATCAAACGTTGCGGCTTTTGTCCTCCATCCAACAATTACAGCATTCATCACTCAAGTGGAAAATAGCGGCGACAATTTACGCGCAGCAGAAATTACCGTTAAATTCCAGCCCAAAGTAGGTAAGGTACAGCGGGTAGTTTTGTTACTCAATGAAGTGTCAAATGATAATCCGGTAGCTTACTCTTTCTTGGTTGCATCACGCACCGAAGATACTGATGCAATCACTATTCCTGTCAAAAATGTCAAGCCAGGAACTTATATTGTCCGGGCGCAGGTAGACGGAGCCCAAAGTCCACTGCACAAGAATCAGTCTGGAGAATATGATTCGCCACAGGTAACAATTCTATGAATGCTACAACAATTAATCATAATTGGAATGAGGCAAACTACCGCTATCTATCAGCAGCCCTAGCGGTGGTGTGTGGTATTTTGGAAAATCACACGGCAAGGGAGCAGAATCAACTAGAGGAGAAAAACCAAGAGTATTTGGAGAAAAACCAAGAGTATTTACAGCAAGCGCTACAGGAAGCAGCTGCTGCAATGCCTGCACCATCCGCATTGGAGAGAGTATGCAAAATGTTTCGCCTCTCATCCTTTGAACGTCATTTGTTGCTGTTGTGTGCAGGGATGGAATTGAATGGAGATTTTGTGAAATTGTGTGCTACAATAAACGGCGATTCACAACGAGCTTACCCAACCTTGAGTTTAGCTCTGGCAGCTTTACCTCACGTCCACTGGGATGCGATCGCTCCAAATGCTCCCTTACGTCATTGGCGGTTAATTCAAATTGGTGAGGGTCATTCCCTTACCCTCAGTCCCCTAAGAATTGAGGAGCGGATTTTACATTATCTCACGGGCATTCAATATCTTGACGAACGGCTAGCTGGCATCATTGAACCATTACAAGAGGTTAGTGATTTAGTCCCCTCGCACCAAGATTTAGCAGAGCGAGTAGCAGCAGTTTGGTCACAAGCTTACAAGGTTAATAGCTTGCCAATTATCCAATTATGTAGTAAAGAAACTGATAGCAAACGTGCCATTGCCGCCACAATTTGTCAACTCCAGGGCTTGAACCTGTGGGTAATGCCTGCACAAGTCATTCCATTAGCATCTAGCGAGTTGGATAATCTCATCCGCTTATGGACTCGCGAGACGATTTTAAGTAACAGTGCCTTACTTCTAGACTGCAACGAACTGGACACCAATGATCCGGCGCGGCTGAATGCGATCGCTCGTTTCATGGAATGCATAAAAGGCTTTTTAATCGTTACGAGTCGGGAACGGATAGGCTTATCACAACGCCTGGTAGTTAACTTTGACGTGCATCAACCAACTATCAAAGAACAAGGTGCAGTTTGGCAAGATGCACTAGGTGCGATCGCACCGCAAATGAACGGGCAAGTTAAAACTTTAGTAGATCAGTTTAACCTAAGTGCCGCAACTATTCGCGCTGCTTGTGTAGAAGCCGCAGGACAATTAGCACAAACACCAGAAAAAGATATCACTAGCATTTTATGGGATGCCTGCCGGGTGCAAGCACGTCCCCGCTTGGATGAACTCGCCCAGCGAATTGAGCCATCTGGTGACTGGGAGGACTTAGTATTACCAGAGGCACAGAAACAAGTTCTCCGTGACATTGCGGCTCATGTCCGTCAACGAAGTACTGTATATAACAATTGGGGCTTTGGTGGCAAGAGTGCGCGGGGATTGGGAATCAGCGCTCTATTTGCAGGTGCTAGCGGCACAGGTAAAACCTTGGGGGCAGAAGTGCTAGCCCAGAAATTGCGCCTCGACCTTTATCGCATTGACTTATCATCGGTAGTCAGCAAATATATTGGGGAGACAGAGAAGAATTTGCGCCGGGTGTTTGATGCAGCAGAACAAGGCGGCGTGATTTTGTTATTTGATGAAGCTGATGCCTTATTTGGCAAACGCAGTGAAGTCAAAGATGCCCGCGATCGCTATGCAAACATCGAAGTCAGCTATCTATTGCAACGCATGGAAAGCTACCCAGGTTTAGCAGTCCTGACTACTAACCTAAAGAGTTCAATTGATACAGCCTTTCTGCGGCGGATTCGCTTCGTAGTGCAGTTCCCCTTCCCGGATACAACGCAACGAGCAGAGATTTGGCGACGCGTCTTTCCAGCCGCTACCCCAACCGCAGACTTAGATGCTCTGCAACTGGCACGGCTAAATGTCGCTGGGGGTAATATCCGTAACATAGCCTTAAATGCAGCTTTTATAGCTGCCGATGCTGGGGAACCAGTGCAGATGAAACATGTGTTGCGGGCTGCTCAGGCAGAATATACCAAGTTAGAAAAACCTTTAACTGACGCGGAAGTTGGGGGATGGATATGATTTTAAATTAACTTAGCATTAATCACACGAACCTTGGGGTGAAAAGCATTCCTCTGTCTAATAACCCGCAACTTGGTTAATTAGCTTTTTTCTCTTGAGTGCTAACTGCTGAATTAGCGTTACAAATCAAAATCAAGGGTAAATGTTTCGTGAGCACATCTTGTTGAGTTACTATCCGAGCTTCAGGAAAGAGGTATCTGGCTGATTTTCAACGTGTAGGCTGGTGATTTTTTCACCGCAGACATATCCGGTAGCGTGACAAATAAATTCTGTCCGCACTGTTGCCACTTAAGTTTACCTGTTGACCCTAGCATTGTAATATTTGCATTTTTCGGCAGAATTAGTCCTGGGATTGTCAACGTCTGACTCATGGGAGTATCAAGCAAGACAGCATACAAATTACCTTTGTTTGTGGTGTAGCGCACTCGGATACCTTGAGTGGATACATCTTCTGAACGTATCCAATAGCGCGAGCCAAAGATGGCTTCACCATTTACATCTAGCCATTTGCCTAAGCCGAGCAACCGTTCAGTTTGCAGTTTGGAGATTGAACCATCGGCATTTGGGCCAATGTTGAGTAGTAAGTTGCCGTTTTTACTAACAATGTCAACGAATGAGTCAACCAATTCATCTACTGAAATCATGTTCAAGTCGGTATCATTCTGGTTGTAACCAAACGAGTAACCTAAACCCCTTGTGCTTTCCCATTTCTTTGGTTCGATTTTTTTGAGTTGACTGTATTCAGGTGTAGAGAAGTCGAAGTGTAAACCGAATTGCCCACCTAAGTCAAAGCGGTCATTAACAACACCGTTAGGTACGTGATTGTAAAAGTAAGCCATAATCCCGTTCGCCTGACCAACAGGGTAGCCAAGGTCATTCCATAAGATAGACGGCTGATAGCGGTCAATGAGTTCGCGCCAGTGAGCATTAGCATATTCAGCGTAAGCTTTATCTTGGATAATGACTGCGACCAAGGTATTAAAATCTGTCACCGTTGTATCTTGTTTAGACCAATCAATACCGCCGGAGTAGTACAGACCCATACGCATACCTTGTTTACGAACGGCTTGTGTCAGTTCGCCCACAATATCCCGCGCCGCCACTCGTCCTGACTGGTTTGTGGTTTTGCTAGGCCATAACAGGAAACCATCATGATGTTTGGTCGTCAGCACAACGTACCGCGCACCTACTTGAGAAAACAGTTTTGCCCATTGGGATGGATTCCAGCTTGTGATGGCTGCGTTGAAGGTGGGAATGAAGTCGTCATAGGTGAAATTTTTACCGTACGTCGCACGGTGATACTTATAGGTGTCGCTGCCCTCAAGTTTCATGGAGTTGTAGTACCATTCAGCATAAGGGTTGTGCTGGAACCAATATTCCCAACCGCGTTCTGCAACTACCTTGTTCTGTTCACCAGTTAGTGGTGCCCAACCAGGTACGGAGTACACGCCCCAGTGAATGAAAATGCCGAGTTTAGCATCTTTGAACCACTCTGGAATTTCATGCTTTGATAGCGACTCAGTTGTTGGTTCATATATCTGTTGTGCAAAAGCAGTAGAGGCTGTTAAATTCAAAAAGCTACTTAGGAATTCTGTAATAATTAGTATAAGTAGTAAAAGTCTAAACATCACAATTCTTCTGACTCAGGGATACATAATTTTACAACGTATCTCGTCAGCAGCAATTAAGCGTTTAAAAGTATCACCAGGGAGAATGCATTGCAAACCAAATTTAGAACTGTCCATTTGCTAATTTTAAGATGACAAGAGGAATTAATGTCTTGAGAGAAAAAGAATAGGGCGACTGTAGCAAGATGTATGATGCAGTTGGATGGCAAACGTTAACAGGTGAGTGGCTAATTTAGTAAAACTATAATCAGTAAACTAAAAGATATGAGTATAAACCTGGCAAGGAACCAAACTTTAAAACCTTCCCCCCAGGACATCTGCCAACTGTGCAAAGAGGATATAACTTTGATGTTTCTCTTGATGCAGCACTTACAAAGTGCGGTATTTAAGTTAGCACAACTTGAAGCGTTTCTTGCCAATCTAACTGTAACTGTGAATGAGCATTGCCGCTATTAATGGCAATTTCTACCCAGCCGTGACTGCCAACTAAAGCTATTATCTCTCCTACGTTGACATCACTGTAAGTTTCACAGCCTGGTATACTCAACCCAGCGGCTTGCACATACCAAGTTTTGCCTTCTACGTAATTGCCTGTAATGTTACTCACTAAGTTGCCAAAATTGTCAATATATTGAATGCAACCCACTATGCCAGTGGTTGTCTGCTTGCACTCGCTTATATCTAGCTTTACCAAACTTGCTGGATCAATTTCTTGTCCTAGCTGTTTGAGGGAAACACCACTAGCAAGATTAGCTCCTACTGGTGCAAAGATATCTCTACCGTGAAAAGTCTTGCTTGGTTGAGGAGTTCGCCAATAGTTAAGATTTGTGAGTTCAACGGCTGCGATCGCTGGACTTTGACTAAGTACCCCACTGAATATACCATTATCTGGGCCTACCAAAAACCCTTGAGCAAATTCTACTGCGATCGCTCGTCGCTTGCTTCCCACACCCGGATCTACTATTGCCAGATGCACTGTTCCAACGGGGAAATAGGGATAAGCATTCATCAGGCAAAACCTGGCTGCGGCGATATCTTGCGGCGGAATTTGGTGCGTTAAGTCTACCACTCTCAGTCTGGGGTTGAGTTGGGCGATGACTCCCTTGATTATGCCTACATAAACATCGCGATCGCCAAAATCGCTCAGTAAAGTTAGGAGTGGTTGTTGATCTATCTGGTTCTTAGACATGTTTTTGCTAAAATATACATTAAGATAGAAATTTCTGTAACAACAGCTACAAAATATATGTTATATTAAAGATACAAGACATAAAACGAAAAATTAAGAGGGTAATCACTATGAATCAAAGTAGACTACAAAGGACTAGGAAAGCACAAGAAGCTCACAGAGAGAATATTCAAAGAAGCCTAGAGCATCGCTTGCAAGTAGCCAGAGCAAAAGGCGACGAACAACTGATTCGTCAACTGGAAGCTGAGATGAGGTATTCCAGCTAAATCAAGTTTTTATTGTTCATAGTTTGTTGTGTAACCCGCTACGGCGGGTTTTTTTTAGGGGATTGCGTGCCAATTTCGTTTTTATAGCGTTTTTGTAAAGCGACAGATTATTTGACCCCAGCGACAAATTATAGGTCAAGTTCTTCATGCTTGTAAGCGTCGCTCTAGAGGAATCTGATATGAAGTTGTAGAAATTACTTGAACAAGTGATGTAGAAAAATTTAAATTGGTGACAAAGAATCTGCCGTTTTGGTCAAATAATTTTTGACTTTCTATCTGTCAAATACGTCAACCACCGTCAGATAGTTGTTGTTGATAAATAGTCAGTATAAACTATAATCTCGTCAGTAATCATTTTTAAAAGTAATTACCAGATAAATGATTTTTGGCACTTATAAGGGGATATTTTTGAATGAAAACTTGTAATGCTTTCGCCAAGTTAACGATTTGTGTATTGTCAGCACTCATTATTGCGATCTTTGTGAATGTGCATAAAGTTGACGCTGAATCTATAACGGATTGTCAAAACCTTGTGATCGGGACATACTTAACATCAAGCTCAGGTGACTTCGGTTCGTTTAGTAGCATTACAACGTTCACACGAGATGGTAACTTTTTTGCTAATGCTTCAAACCAAAGTGGTGATCCCTCTCTCTCTGTCCAACCCTATAGCGAAGTACAGGGTAGTTGGAAGTGTACCTCAAATAGAGAGATTACCGGGACGGTACTCAGCTTCAGTTACCCTACAGCGACATTACCTGGCACAATTAATAAATGTGATATTCGTGCAACATTTGATCCGAAAAATGGAATAGAGCAAGGAACAATCACAATAAAGTCGTTCGGTCTCAATGCAAATCCATTTTCAGATGATGCTCCAGTAAGGGGAACGTTTACTTTGACAGGGCAACGTGTAAAACCTGGACAATAACAGACTATAGCCAAAATGCGTTTTGATGTACTTCTCGAAATTTTTAGAGATAGAGACAATAATAACCCGCTACTATAGCAGGTTATGTCGTTTTTGGTTATGTGGAGTGTGATTTTGGCAATCTATTTACGAGATGTAGCTGGCATAAAAAACTCATTCAAGTTTTGATTAGTTTAGAACAAGTTAAAAGTTTTTGGTTACTGGTTATACTGGTTGACTGGGAAGATTTGAATGGGGATTCTAACCCCAAGCAAATCTTACTCAGACAATTCTTTAGTTTACTAAGACTTTGGTTTATAAGTCGAAGCAACGTGTAATTCTTTCAACTGTTTAGCATCTACACTCGAAGGCGCATCTGTTAACAAACAACGCGCTTGTTGTGTCTTTGGAAAAGCAATTACATCCCGAATGGATTCTTCTCCAGCTAGCAACATCACCAAACGATCTAAACCGTAGGCGATGCCACCATGCGGCGGTGTACCATATTCAAATGCTTCCAAAAGAAAGCCAAATTTACTTTGTGCTTCTTCAGCAGATAAACCGATCGCTTCAAATACTTGCTGTTGAATTTCTCGCTGATAAATCCGCAGACTTCCACCGCCAACTTCTACGCCGTTGAGTACCAAGTCATAAGCTTGGGCGCGTGCAATTTTTAAGTCGCTCAAATCATCAGGATGAGGTGCTGTAAACGGGTGGTGTAGTGCTTCTAGGCGCTTTTCGTCAGCATTCCACTCGAACATCGGGAATTCTGTAATCCACAGCAAGTTAATTTTTTCTGGATCAATTAACTCAAATTCTTTAGCGATCGCTTGCCGTAATCTATCTAATGTTTTATTAACTGTAGCAGCATCACCAGCCCCAAACAACAGCAAATGTCCAGCTTTTGCATCTGTACGGCGTAAAATTTCTCGTTTTTGTTCGTCGCTGAGGTTGTCTTTTATCGCCCCAATGGTGTCAATTTCGCCATCATCCCTGACGCGGATGTAAGCTAAACCTTTTGCACCGGCTTCGCTGGCTTCTTTAAATAAGTCACCGCCTGGTTTAATGCGGACATTAGAAATTACATCGTTACCGTTGGGAATGGGTAGGATTTTGACGATCCCACCATTGTTAACGGTGTCCCGAAAGACTTTGAAGCTAGAGTCTTTCACAATATCTGAGACATCAACTAATTCCAAACCATAGCGGGTATCTGGTTTATCACTACCGTAGCGTTCCATCCCTTGGGCATAAGTGAGACGGGGAAAAGGGCGCTGTAACTCAATTCCTTTAACCGTTTTGAAGATATGACAAACTAACTTCTCGTTTAGTTCGATAATTTCTTCTTGGGACATGAAGCTCATTTCCATGTCCAACTGGGTAAATTCCGGTTGTCTGTCGGCGCGTAAATCTTCATCACGAAAGCAACGGGCAATCTGATAATATCTGTCTAAGCCGGATACCATCAGCAATTGTTTAAATAGCTGGGGTGATTGCGGCAAAGCATACCACTCACCAGGATTGACGCGACTGGGTAGAACATAATCCCGCGCCCCTTCTGGGGTAGAACGAGTAAGTATTGGGGTTTCGACTTCGATAAAACCTTCCAAATCTTCCAGATAACGACGCATCGCTTTGACAATTTGATGACGCAATTGCAAATTTTGCGCCATCCGTTCGCGTCGCAAATCCAAATAACGATATTTCAGCCGCAAGTCTTCGCGCACTGTCTCGGTGTCAGCTACGGAAACTTGGAAAGGTAACTGTTTGCGAACAGCATTGAGGAGTTGAATTTTATCGGCGTAGATTTCTACCTCGCCTGTTGGGATGCGGGGATTCAGGGATTCTTCGGGACGGTGTGTTACCCTACCAGTGATTTCGACAACATATTCATTTCGCAGGGCGTTCGCCTGTTCGTATGAATCTGGGGTGCGTTGCGGATCACTGACGATTTGGACAATTCCTGAGCGATCGCGTAAATCTAAAAATATCACACCACCGTGATCGCGGCGACGGTCTACCCATCCGTAAAAGGTAACTGTTTCTCCAATATGTTCTTTTCGGAGTTCGCCGCAATAGTGAGTTCGCATAAGTGTTAGTTCTGTTTATCTGGGCTAGATTGGGAAGAAAATGTCAAAGCCTTCCCATTATCTAGCATCAATAGTAATTGTAGTAGTTCTAGTTGAAGAAAAAATCAAATAATTTCACATTATATATAAAGGTAAAAAAAGCCATAACACTCGAAAGCTGGGTTTTGCATACACAGGAAGATAGAAATGCTATGACACAGACACCAACAATTACGGAAGCGATTACCAGCTTAACCGATGCCCATACCCGCTTCGGTTTAGTCTGAATTGAAGATGAGCAATTTTTCCAGAGTGGTCTGAAGGCTTACCTAAAATTTAGCAGGTGTGGCACTAGTAACAATTCTGTTCAATTACATTTATTCCACATTCGGTTTCTTACGCATGGGTACAACTGGAATGGTTGCACAGGTAATAGGACGTAAAGATAATCAATCAGTTGTGTTGATTGGTTTACAGTCCTATTGGCTATCGATTTCATCTCAAAGTCTGGTTCTTTATATGAGCATCGATACTAGCTAGACCCCCATCATTGAAGACGTTGACCAAATCATCTCTCCCGTCTGCGTTAAAATCACCAACTAGCCATTTTTGAGTATCCCAAAACCCACCTTGGCCAGTTGCCCATCGCTGGATATCAAAACTCTTACCATTAGATAAGTGAGCATCGATACTAGCTAGACCCCCATCATTGAAGATATTAACTAAATCATCTTTCCCCATCTGCGTTAAAATCGCCGACTAGCCATTTTTGAGTATCCCAAAACCCGCCTTGGCCAGTTGCCGATCGCTGGATATCAAAACTCTCACCATTAGATAAGTGAGTATCGATACTAGCTAGACCCCCATCATTGAAGATATTAACTAAATCATCTTTCCCATCTGCGTTAAAATCACCAACTAGCCATTTTTGAGTATCCCAAAACCCGCCTTGACCAGTTGCCGATCGCTGGATATCAAAACTCTCACCATTAGATAAGTGAGTATCGATACTAGCTAGACCCTGATCATTGAAGATATTAACTAAATCATCTTTCCCATCTGCGTTAAAATCACCAACTAGCCATTTTTGAGTATCCCAAAACCCGCCTTGGCCAGTTGCCCATCGCTCAATATTAGGAAAGTTTAGAGTACCACTAATAAAGTACTGCCCTAAACTGCCGTAATCCGTGTAGCCAGTTGAAAGAGGATTTTCTTTTCCTATACCATCAATTTTGAGGTAATAATTTCCAGCAACGACATTTGTTGTAATACTTGCAGATAGGAAATCTGTTGGATTGGACGATGCAATTAAGGTACCAGCAGAATTGTATAGCTCTGCCAAAATGTCTAAGTTTGGCCCTCGACTAAAAGGATTCACTGTTAAGCTAATCAGACCAGTATCTGTGACAAAACTATAAAAATCTAGGTCTGTATTGCGCTCAATGATGCCACTATCACTGATAGACGTACCAGAAATGGTTAGTGGCTTTGCTGTCGCAATTGTATCACCACAATCATCAGCTCGGTAGGTGAAACCATTTTGGGTCGTAATAATTTGCAAATCATCCTCAGTATTGTTAGCAGAAGCATACTCGCCTTTACTCCACTGGGTTAGCTCGTCGTAATACGCTGCTCCCATGATCGGTGCCCAGCCAGTCTCTCCACTAGGATGTCCTAGATAGTATTCTTGAGCGGGGGTTATTTGTCCATCATGCTTGAGTCCCAGCGTATGACCTACTTCATGAGAGATAAGTTCAGCCGTATCCTTCTCATCACCGAACGCATCTTGAGCAAAAACAAAGGCAGGAGTATCACTATTCCAGTTGAAAGAACCACGCTTGGCGACTCCTCCCACTCCAGCACCATACCAATCGTAACTGCTACCGCCGATCGCAACACGCACCCCCCAGCGAGTATCATCACTGCCGCTCTTAATCAGATCGTTAATATCTGCTGGAGCCTGCGTTGTGACATTAACATTAAACGGGCTGAAATCCTCAGCGACGCGCTGCCAGATATACTGAATTGTTTCAAGTTCAGCCGAGCTAAAGGATGCTGTATTGCCGTCGAAGTCGAAGGCAGGGGTGATAATGTTAGCCAGACCTTTATCTGTGTTCCACAAAGTACCAGAGGTGATATTGCCGTCGAAATCTAAATAAATTGTCTGATTAGCTCCTAGTAAGCTGTTGAGGAAGAAAGTTTTAGACAGGTCTAAAGAAGCTGATATTGACATATAATAATTTCATCCTTAAAGGAAATCTCTATTAATTTCTCAATATCAAGCAGATAACTTTACATGCTTTCCTATGTAATCTTTACAAAAAGTTATAATCTGCTCTCACCGATATTGGAAATATTTGCATTTCATCTCGCAGGATGGTATCAACTAACTAACAAACTACTGTTGATGTACCATAGCTAGTATTTCCTTTGCATTCAAAAATGTTATAGCCTCGTTTACGAGTTAACTGTGCGTACTCTTGCTGAATTTGTTCTAGCGTTGCTCCTTGTGATGTGGGAAATTCAGTTGACGGAATTCCCCCAATAAATGCACTAGACCAAACGACAAATTCACTGTCTCCATGCTCTGCAAGTCCCTAAGCATGAACGTTTTGTTTGGTAACATTCAGTCGCTTTCCAAGTTGATATCTCAGTCTGGCAGTATCAAGAACAGTTCCCGAACCGAAAATTAGGTTTTCTATGGTGGAAGTAGCGATGTCTACGACGGTCACTGAGCGCAGTCGAAGTGTGGGCTACGCCTACGCAATCCGCGTAAGTACATCCACTCTTCTTGCTAAGGATAAGTACGATTGAATTCGGTGCAACTCGATCCAATTCTTTGAGCGTTAAACGTATAATCTGGGCATTGTCGCTCAATGTATCTAATTGGTAAGTAGAGATGTAGATAGTAGTCTTTGTATACTATATAAAGGAATAAAGACAGCGATCGCCTAGTATGGATGTAAGCAATGCAACGCTTAATCGTAAAGTCATTGTAAAAGCAAGCTAGAACGATTTACCAGCCTTGGAGAAATTGCTGGGGAAAAAGTTTTGAGTGAGTTGTTTGCTTTGTATTTAGAACTAGAGAGTGATTCGGCTAAATTAAGACAAAACACTAAGTTGGCAAGCACAACTTGATGGCGCGTACTTTTTTTTGCCTAGAAATCACCAGAGATATCGCTCCCGTCACGAGGTAGACCGCTCCCATAACTTGGGGAACTGCTCCCGTCACGACTTAGACCGCTCCCATAAGTTAGGGAACCGCTCCCGTCACGAGTTAGACCGCTCCCATAAGTTGGGGAACCGCTCCCGTCACGAGGTAGACCGCTCCCATGATTGGGTAGACCGCTCCCGTCACGAGTTAGACCGCTCCCATGATTGGGTAGACCGCTCCCATAAGTTAGGGAACCGCTCCCGTCACGAGTTAAACCGCTCCCATGATCAGGTAGACCGCTACAGTTGCAATATTGATAACTAGAGATTAAGTTTTTTTAAATTAAATTAATTTTTGCTTATAATACTTTAAGCATTTAAAGGTAAGGGCGCACAGTTATGCACTTATACCACGTCTTGCATCCAAAATTTTTATATTTTCTTTATTTTGCCGAAATACTGAATATTACAGAGTAAAGTTGTATAAAATCTCATTAAAAACCTCTTGCTGAGGCAATTATGCCGGCAGACTACACCGATCAAAATCTCCAAGGTCGCTCTTTTAAAGGTCAAAACTTGACTGGAGCCAACTTTAGCAAGGCAGATATTAGAGGGGCAGATTTTAGCAACACTATTCTTAAAGATGCTGACTTCACATGTGCTAAAGCTGGACTACAGAAGCGTTGGGTAATTGGGTTGCTGATAATCTCATGGCTACTATCAGCACTATCAGGATTTTTATCAACCTTAGTTGGTGTATTGATAGCATCTATTTTTGCCGCCAGAATCACTCAAAACCCCATCACCGGAGTAGCCGCCCTAATTGTATTGGCCGTCTTTTGTATTCTAACTATTCGTAAGGGTTTAACAGCCATCGCGTTTGCCGTAGCGATCGCTGTCGCCATCGTCATCGGGTTTGCCGTCGCCATCATCATCTTCAAAGCCAGTCTCGTGGGGTTTGCCGGAGTCTTGACCTTTGTCGGAGCCATGAGCATCCCCATTGCTGGAGTCATCGCTGTCGCCATCGCTGGAGCGATCGCTGGAGCGATCGCCAAAGCTGAAGCCATTGCTGGAGCCATCGTTGGAGGCATCGTCGGAGCTATTGTCGGAGCCATCGTCAAAGCCGGAGCTAATACCGAAGCCGGAGTCATCGCCATTACTGGAGTTGCAGCCGTCGCCATCACACAATTTAGTGGTTACATTGCGTGGCGCAGTCTAGTTGGAGATGAAAAATACGCTTGGGTTCGCTCATTCGCCATTGCCTTTGCCGCTATAGGTGGAACTAGCTTTTGTGGTGCTGATTTAACAAACGCTAATTTTACTCGTGCAACCCTTAAAAACACAGATTTTAGAGAAGCAAACCTAACACGCACTTGTTTTTATAAAGCTAAAAAATTGGACTTTGCTAGAGTAGACAATTTGATATTAGCTAACCGAGCTATTCTCAATTTACTAGTAACTCGCAAAGGTGAAGGAAAATCTTATGCTGGTGCTAAGTTAAAAGGTGCAAATCTCATCCAAGCGGAGTTAAGAGGAGCAATTTTAAAAAATGCTGATATTACAGAAGCCACCTTCCAAGGGGCTTGTTTAGAGGAAGCAAATCTAACTCTGGCACAAGCTGTAGGTACTAACTTCACCAGCGCTCAAATGACAGGTGCTTGTGTGGAAGCTTGGAATATTGAAAGTACAACCAAATTAGATAGTGTAGATTGTCGCTTTATCTATCTTCTCGAAAATCCAAAACCTGGAACCGATGACCGCGAACGCCGTCCCAGTAGTGGCGAATTTCGACCAGGAGAATTTACCAAGCTATTTGAAGAAGTTTTAAATACTGTTGATTTAATTTTCCACAATGGCATTGATTGGAAAGCTTTTGTTAACGCCTTCCAAACAGTGAAAGACCAAAATGAAGACACAGAATTAGCCCTACAGAGTATTGAAAATAAAGGTAATGGGGTCGTTGTCGTTAAAGTTGCTCTACCTGTTGATGCCGATAAAGAAAAGATTCATAGCGATTTTACACAAAATTATCAACTGGCACTACAAGCTGTAGAAGAAAAATATAAAGCACAATTACAAGCTAAAGATGAGCAGATAGTCATCTATCGCCAACAAAGTGCAGAAATGAAAGATATTGTTAGCTTATTAGCAAATAAGCCGATTAATGTTCAAGTTGACAATAAAGTAGAGAATAAAAATATGACTAACAGCAATGATGCCAGCCGCAAAATTGAAATTGGCAGTGTTGGCAGAGACTTTAATGCCAGTGGACAAGCTTTAAATTTGGGTGATATTAGCGGTACGGTAACAAATACCATTAACCAGTTACCAACGTCTCCCGAACCAGATAAACCGGGAATTAAGGAATTGTTGACGCAATTGCAAGCAGCAATTGAGGCTGATACAAACTTACCGCAAGAAGATAAAGCTGAGGCATTAGAACAAGTGAAAGCTCTAGCAGAAGCAGGGAAAAGTCCTCAAGAGGGGGCGATGCAAAAGGCGGCGAAAACGGCTATAAAGATTTTAAAAGGGACAATTTCTAGTTTACCCAGTGCCACAAAGTTGGTTGAACAGTGCAGCAATCTATTGCCGTTGATTTCAAATTTTTTGGGTTTAGGGTGAATCCACCCGTGGTTCACTTTGACCTCTCTCCAAACCTCTCTCCTAAGAGGAGAGAGGCTTTGAATCTTACTCCCCTTCCCTTATAGGGAAGGGGTTGGGGGTTAGGTCTCTATTGGACTCAACTGATAAATCGCACCCTATTTAACTTTGAGAGTAAGGTAAAATTATAAATAAAAGTATTAAGAATTTTAAATAAACTAATCAATGTCCAGTATTTCTCTTGACAAAAGTAACTCTCATGTTGTGATTATCGGTGCCGGAATAGGTGGACTGACTGCTGGAGCATTATTAGCTCATAGAGGTTACAGCGTCTTAATTTTGGATCAGGCCCTCGTACCCGGAGGCTGTGCTTCGACGTTTAAACGCCAGGGATTTACCTTTGATGTGGGAGCAACTCAGGTGGCGGGGTTGGAACCAGGGGGAATTCACCACCGGATTTTCTCAGAATTGCAAATAGATTTACCACAAGCAACGCCTTGTGATCCTGCTTGTGCGGTATATTTACCTGGGGAAAGCACACCGATTAATGTCTGGCGCGACCAAGAGAAATGGCAAGAGGAACGGCAAAAACAGTTTCCTGGTAGCGAACCATTCTGGCAGTTGATGGCAACTTTATTTAATGCCAGTTGGGAATTTCAAGGACGCGATCCAGTGCTACCACCACGTAATTTATGGGATTTGTGGCAGCTAACGCAAGCGGTGCGTCCCAGTACATTAATTACTGTACCCTTCACCTTGTTTACGGTAGGAGATGCTTTACGGTTATGTGGACTGGGAAACAACCAACGACTGAGGACTTTTCTAGATTTGCAATTGAAGCTATACTCCCAGGTGGATGCAGAGAATACAGCGTTACTTTACGCCGCCACAGCGTTGAATGTATCCCAACTACCCCAAGGATTGTTTCACCTCCAGGGAAGTATGCAAGTACTAAGCGATCGCTTGGTACAATCCTTAGAAAGAGATGGCGGCAAATTGTTGATGCGCCACACTGTAGAACAAATTAAAGTAGAAGACGGTAAAGCTACTGCTGTAGTAATTAGAAATCAGAAAACTGGCGAAGTCTGGACAGAAGCAGCCGACCACATAGTTACTAACGTCACCGTGCAAAACTTGGTGCAGTTGTTGGGAGAACAAGCGCCATCTGGTTATCAAAACCGAGTGGAAAAACTGCCCCAAGCATCGAGTGCGTTTGTGATTTATTTGGGTGTAGATGCCAGCGGGATTCCGCCTGGATGCCCTCCCCATCTCCAATTTCTATATGATGCTGATGGCCCCATTGGCGAAAATAATTCCCTATTTGTTTCCGTCAGTCATCCTGGAGACGGCCGCGCCCCAAATGGTAAAGCCACAATTATCGCTTCTTCATTTGTCGATCCTGCACAGTGGTGGCAGACTGAAGATTATGAAGGACTAAAAGAAAAGTTTACTTCATTAGCGATCACTCGTCTTGCCCAATATTTCTATCTCAAACCAGAAACGATTATTCATCAAGAAGCCGCAACACCGCGCACCTTTGCTCATTTCACAGCCCGCGATCGCGGTATAGTTGGTGGCATAGGTCAAAGAATACCTACCTTTGGCCCCTTTGGATTTGCTAATCGTACACCAATCTCGCATCTGTGGTTAGTTGGTGATTCTACCCATCCCGGCGAAGGTACTGCTGGGGTGAGTTATTCGGCGCTGACGGTAGTTAGGCAAATTGAGGCGCAAAAACTTATCAACTACCAATAATCGAAAAGTTCTCCTTCCTTAACAGGCAAGTCATACTTGTAACCGATGACAAAAAGGCCAGAAAACTGCTCAAATAAGATTAGTATTGCTAATCTGGAGTAATGACAGACAGCGTTTTAATTCTTGGTGGACGGGGGCGGATTGGTAGCAGTGTTGCCCAGGATCTAGCTACCCATACGCAGGCGCAAATTACGATTACTGGACGTTCTGCGGAGTTTGGGAAGGCTGTTAGCTTGTCTTCGGGAGGACAAGTGCAGTTTTTGGTATTGGACTTGGCAGAAGTTGACAAGCTGCGAGATGCGATCGCAAACTCTAACTTAGTCATTCACTGTGCTGGCCCATTTCACTATCGCGATACTAATGTTCTCGAAACCTGTATTGCTCAAGGCGTTAATTATGTAGATGTCAGCGACCATCGTTCCTATACCAGCAAAGCTCTTAATTATAATGAACAAGCTGCTGCTGCTGGTGTGACGGCAATTATTAATACTGGTATTTTTCCTGGTATTTCTAACAGCATGGTACGTCAAGGTGTTGAACAATTTGACAAACCAGAAAAGATCCATTTAAGTTATTTGGTTTCAGGTTCTGGCGGTGCTGGCATTACAGTGATGCGGACAACTTTTCTGGGGTTGCAGTATCCTTTTGAGACTTGGATAGATGGAAAATGGGAGGTAATCAAGCCTTACAGTGAAAGAGAATTAGTTGAGTTTCCACCTCCCTATGGACGCAGCGGTGTTTACTGGTTTGATATGCCAGAAACCTTTACACTGCCCAAAGCTTTCCCATCTGTAAAAACTGTAATTACTAAGTTTGGCTCTGTTCCCGATTTTTACAATCACCTAACTTGGATTGCGGCACACGTTTTCCCCAAGTGGTTAATGCAACGTCGTTACATGATTGAATTTCTGTCTCATGTCAGCCATTCAATGACAGATGTCACTAATAATTTTACTGGAATTGGGGTAGCAGTTCGTTCAGAAGTTACAGGGCAAAAAAATGGTGAAACCGCCGTTTATTGTTCAACTGTAGTGCATGAAAATACAGCGGTGGCTTCTGGTTGCGGCACAGGTAGTATTGCCCAATTAGTGCTAGAAGGTAAACTTAATAAACCAGGTGTTTTTGCTGTGGAAGAAGCACTACCAACAGATTTATTTGAAGAGGTAATGCAAAGCCGAGGAATTAAAATTAATCAAAGTTGGTTATAGCTTAATACGCTTGAGTTAAGCACACCAGGTGAAAATTTCATCTGATTTCACCAAATATCAGATACAAATACATAAGTAGTGGCGTACAGCAGTACGCCCCTACAGCCGATTCATGTATTGCAATCACTGTTTAAATTGCAGATCATATTTTGTTGAAGCAAGTGCGATCGCTTTTTCGAGGTCGGCGGGATTAATGACTCCCAAAAGATTGCGTTCTTCCTCATTCAATGGTAAATTGACAGGCTGTCCTACCTCTGCAAAAAACTGCTCACCCCCTGCTGGTGTCACCCACATCAGGATTTTGGCAGGCTTTGACCCGATGTTTTTATAACCGTGGTATTGACCCCTAGTGAAATGCATGAAAGTTCCAGCAGTTGCAACGATAGTCTGCTCGTCATGCTGGTACTCAACCTCTCCCTCAAGAACATAGTGTGCTTCGTCCACTTGCTCGTGAATATGGGGTGGTGCAATACTTTGCGGTTGCATTAAAACCTCTGCTAACCCATATCTTCCGCCTGTATCTTTTCCTTCAGCCAGAAGAGTATACAAGTCACCCAAAACTAAAAATGTAGAACCTTTACCTGATTGAATTAATGAGGTTTTTAAATCGACTGTCATTGTAGTTATTCTCCTTTGTTAATTGTCAGTAAATTAACTGATTAAATGTTGTTGAGATAAACATTTGATTTAAACCCAATATTTCTTTGTTCAGAAGTTTTGTTTAACTCTGAATTGATAATAGACTTTTTCTCTTTTAGATCCAGCCTGAAAAAGACATATATAGTCAGTAATTTATTTAAAAGATTTATCTATCTGTCAGAAAAAGTAATAAAAAGTAAAATTATTAATGGTAAAAGCCACATCCTCTGGATTTAACCGATAATACTTTACCCACTTGCCCTCTTCAAGCGGTCTTCGTGACTCAGTAGACAGACCAAGTTGTGAAAGATACTGCCCCAAAATCCAGATGGGAGACTCATCAAGGGGAATGGTTAGATTCAGGACACCTTTAATGTGGGGTGCATTGCGTTTAGAAAACCCTGCCAAAACCTGAATCTCCTCCTTTGCTGTAACTTCCACTCCTGCACTGCTCTAAGAGGATGTCTGAGAAGTTAAAATGTGATGCTGGAAGCGATCGCGTAGTGAAGTATTTCATCAACCCACGGTAAATTGCGATTCTTTGCTCCACTTTGTTACCCTCAGAATGACAAATTATACCTTTGGTACACTTTTCAGACATCCTCTAAGCCCCAGCCAATGACGCATTTAACAGGATGTGAAATTTTGTCAATCATATCAGTCCACTTGAGTGGACTTTAGCTATGAGGGGCTGAAATTTATTTCTGGAGAGGATGTCGGTAGGCACGACAATTTGACTATTACAAAAATGTAGGTAGTGCTAAAACCTAAAAGTTCAGATAGCATTAACTGAACTATAGGTAAAAATTAATATACCCTGCGGTAGAAGGAAGAACTGTACTTAAACACTTAGGATGCCTGTGAGCCTTAAATATTGAATATATTTATACATGACCAAGGCTCATAAAATAAAAAGAGGAGATTTTTTCATGCAAAAAATTCTATTAACTTTAAAGCAAGCATTACGTTCCAGCTTTTTGGTTCTTGCCTTGATGATTTCCATCAGCTTGTCAGCTTCGTTTATTTTCATTCAGCAAGCTAGTTATGCAACTACTCTTGAAGAATTGAAGCTAGTACCTCCAGAATATAAACCAAATTCTGAAGAAAAAATTAATCGCGCTAACGAATATGACCCAGGCGTTGGTGTTCAAGAGGAAGAACGAGAAGAAGCTTATGAAGAAGCAGTAAAAGATGCAGGAAGCCTTACTACTATGGAGAAGGCTTACGAAAGGAATTTGAAGGCTGAGAGAGAACAAAATCCCCCAGAAAGTTTCGGTGAAAAAGCAAAAGAAGTTATTGAAAAGGTGACAGGTAAATAGGAAATATAAACCTAATCACTAACTCTTTCCCGACAAGAGATGCAAAGTAAGATTCAAAGCCTCTCTCCTAAAAGGAGAGAGGTATAGAGTTAGGTAAAAACTGTAGTATACCCAAGCAGTAAGATGGGTACTGTTCACAACGTAGAAGGGTAAGTAGTGCCCACTCTACAAAAATTGCTTTTACTCAAATTCATCTATTGTGGCACGAGGGGTTGTCTTTCTCTGATTAGCAAGGTTGCGCTCATACCACTTCATTAATGGAGTTGAACTAATGCCATGTATAATTACAGAAGCGATAATAGTAGTGTAAGTTATCCAAGCAATTTTTTCGGCTGTTTCACCTTTTAAGCCATGACCAAACGCATAGGCAAGATAATATAAAGAACCAACACCGCGAATACCAAACCATCCAAATAACAACCGAGTTCCTGGGTGCAAGGTTCGGCGATGTGATTCTAGAGGAGGTTTGCCTATTGTGCTAATCCAAACTCCTACAGGTCTGATTATCAAGAATAATAAAATTATCACTATCAAAGATTGCCCAGCATAATTGAGCATTGGCTTTAATAATAATATTGACCCTAATAGTAAAATTGTTCCAACTTCCAACAGCTTTTCAATTTGCTCAACAAATTCCAATTCTGCTAGGGGTTTTTCAGGGTTTCTGTAACTGCGTTGAACAACTAACCCAGCAATAAATACTGCTAGAAATCCATAGCCATTCAACATTTCTGTTAAGGAATAAGTTATTAGAATTGTGCTGATAGCAATAAAATCTTCCATTAATTTATCGGCAGCACGGCGTTTTTGAATTTTTTGTTCAATCCAAACTATTAATTTAGCAACAACAATTCCCATAATAATGCCAACTGCGATCGCCCAAATTAAATCAACTGCAATCCACTGTTTAAACCAGTTGCCCCAGTTGTCATTTTCTAATGCATGAATGCCAAAATAAACGAAGGGAAAAGCTAAAGCATCATTTAAACCACCTTCAGAAGTTAAACCAAATCTCAATTCATCTTGGTCATTTGTATCGGTCAGTTGTACTTCTGATGCTAATACTGGATCTGTGGGTGCAAGAATTGCTCCTAATAAAATCGCTTCTCCCCAATTCATCCCTAATAACAATTTACCCACAACAGCCAAAGCAAAAATTGAAATTGGCATCAGAAATACAATCAATCGCACCGTAATATCCCAAACCCCCAACTTTAGAGGACGAATAATTCTTAAGCCGCAGCCAAACACAGAAATAATTACTACAAGTTCTGTTATTTTCTCCAGCAGTTCGGCGTTGAAAACTTCATTTTGACGTAATTGAACAAGTTTTAAGCCGTAAGGGCCTAAAAATATACCAACTAGTAGATAGATAAGGGCAAAAGAAAGAGGTAGGCGAGCAATCCAACCTGACCCTAATGTGACCATCAGCAAAAGTAGACCAATCACGAATAGGTCAATAATATAGGTATCGAACATATAGCGATTTATATAAAAATTAGGTGTTGCTTTATAAGCTTAGTTGCAATAGCTTTGTATTAGAAGTTACCTATAGACAGATTTTTTGGGATTAGGGATTGGCGATTCAAACAGGCTACCAAATTGGATAAGAAAGGAATATATAAATTTAGCGTTGGCTTTGCCCGCTTTCTCTACGAGACGCTTTGCGTAGCTTACTTCCACAAAGTGGTACGGCATTACACTTTGATTATTCGCGTCTGGATTTAAAACAATGAGAATAGCACAAGAATATTGCTAATGCACAGCTGTGCGCTCCTTTGAATGGTCTATATTCTCTACTTTCTCACTCAGAATCTCCCCTATTTAGTACAAATATACTATAATGGAGATAGCCTCCACAAAGCCTAGCCAAATGGATAACGGTTTTGTGAAAACCTTCTGGAAGATGGATTCAAGGGTTAGTTCGATGATGAAGCATTATATTCTCAACCTCAATCCGACTGCCAAGCATGAATGGGATCGGTGTATTTTACGTGACCCCCTGACTGCAAAACGCCCAGACATTGCCAAATTAATTGCTGAAGCGGTTGGTGCTGATACAGGCAGTTATTTGGTGAGCGTTAATATCGAAGTTCAAGTTTTGCAGCAAGCGGCGGTACCTCAAGCAGAACAACTCTCGCTTTCATTTCCAGAGGTGAGTGTGCCCTCACAACCACAACTGCGGGAAGCGGCTTGAGCTATAGTGCAGAGTTTAGTAGAGAATAATTAGCCTGTATAAGCAGGCTTACTTTGTGTAGCCGCAGACTTGAGTTTGACGGCTAATGAAATCATGGGTATATGAGCGGACTTACAGCTATTTTTAGGTAAATAGACCACGCGGTAGGGGCGCAAGGGCTTGCGCCCCTACGACAGATGTGGTTCAAATACTTGAATTCTGCTGTAATCTTAGAAGGCAAAATTAATGGCGTTGTTCAAAGCAGCGGCAGACACATTGCTGACGGTAATAAAGTTGACAGCATGACCTTTTCCAGATGAACCATCTGGATCAATTAAAACGATCGCATTAGTTCCTTTAGTCTCGAAGCGCAAATAGCCGCCAGCGATCACACTGGCAAAATTCAGGTTGGCTAGACCAGAATTTTGGAAAAGTTGCCGTAGGATAATCTTGTCAGTACTTTTTTTAAAGTCAGCGATCGTATCGCCCGCATCCTGGATATTTGTATAAACGAACGAGTCTGCGCCTGCACCACCTGTGATCGTATCTTTCCCGTGGTAGCCAGTGATAATGTCATCGCCAGCAGTACCATTGAGAGTATTACTTCCACAGTTGCCATTGATGACATTGACTTGTGCCTCAAATGCACCAATGTCTACCTTACCGCCAGAGATGCGAACGAAGCCAGAACCACGTTGGTCAAATGGTACTTGTTCAGTGATGTTGCCGTCACCATCCTGATCTGTGGTATCAAGAGGTACGTCTGCATTCTTGCCACCGTTGATGGCAGGGCTACCCGTGATTAGGGCGTGAGTTTTAACCGGGCCACCGTTATTTTGCAAGGTAGTATTGATAACTTCTGTGATGGCAACAGTTAACTGTTCGCTAGCATTAAAGCCTGTACTGCTACCGAGGCTGCCGATGAGGTTATAGCCGTTGCTAATAAACTTACCTACTAGATCAAGGTTGATAGCATTAGCTGGATCGTCGTTGGGGGTGTCAAAGTTGCCAGCGACAATGCTGTTTTTCACTTTGATGGTGCCATTAGAGTTGTAAATGCCGCCACCATCGCCATATTCGTAACCACTATAATGTACAAGTTCGAGCCCGAAAGCAGTATTGAGCGTGATAGTGCTGTTGCTCACCGTTAAGGTGCCACCATTATTGTAAATACCACCACCAAAGTGTGCTTTATTGCCACTGATGGTACTGTTAGTCACTGTTGCGATGCCACTGTTATAGATGCCGCCACCGATGTCGCTGTCACCAACAAAAGCGTATATAGAGTTGCCATTGATGGTGGTGTTATTCACCAACAAAGTGCCATTATTGTAGATGCCACCTCCATTGCCTCCACCATTGTTACTAATAGTACTGTTACTCACGGTCGCAGTGCCGCCACTATTGTAGATGCCGCCGCCGAAGCCGGGTGAGTCGTAAGATGATCCTCCATTATTGCCACTGATGGTACTATTGCTGACTGTGAGAGTACCACCATCATTGTAGATGCCGCCAGCGTAGAAACTTGCCGTGTTGTCACTGATCGTGCTATTACTCACTTTCAGAGTGCCAGTATTGTAGATGCCACTGCCGCGGAAACCCGCTGTATTCTCACTGATGGTGCTGTTGCTCACCGTGAGGCTGCCAGTGTTGTAAATACCGCCCCCCGTGTCTCCATTATTGCTACTGATGCTGGCGTTGCTTAACGTCAGGGTGCCTTTATTGTAAATGCCACTACCCCCCAGAATTTCAGAATTATCACTATAACTATTGCCCTTGCTGATAGTCAATCCTTTGATTTCAACAGTGGCATGACTGCTTATCTCAAAAATACGATAAGCATTATTACCACTAACAGTGAGCAAGTCCGCCCCTGTACCGTCAATCTTCAGGTCATCTGTGATACTCAGACTACTACCAGCAAGGGTGATGGTATCAGCGATCGCATCAGTAAACAACCCACCAAATTTAATGATGTCCTTTCCTGTTAGAGCATTCGCATTTAGTATTGCCTGTTGTAGTGAACCAGCACCGTTGCTGTTGGTGTTAGTGACGGTAAATGTAGACATTGACGTTACTCCGATTTTTTCTCATTCTTAGGGGAATTAAAAGATGCCGCTAAAAACTCGCACTTATAGCGGTTCGAGTATTTTAGGAACCACTAAAAACCAGTACACTGCCGGAAACAGCGCTGTGTCAGGTGTGCAAGAAATCAGTTACAGGATTTGGTGAAGTACGTTGCTCAAAATGGAATTGGGTTTTACGACTACTCAACCAAAACTATTGATTTTCAAAGCCAAATCTCTAGGGAATTACCCTCTCAAACTCTGGAGGGTTATGAAAATATACTTAAACTCAAAACAGTTGTTTAGCAAACATTATATACAAATGGGAGATTCTAATTGAAAATTTATTGAGAGTTCATTTTAACTTCATTTTTACTGGGATACAGTAAAGTTACTGTAAGTTTTTGGTGAATAGCGATCGCTATATCTGCACCTCAGACATAGCCTTTTCTCCCCTAATTCAGTACATTTGGACTATAATAGATATATAGCGTCCACCCAGCTTGATTAAGTGTAAAACTGCTCTGTGACAGCCTTTTGGAAAATGGATTCCAAAGTTGGTCTTATGCTTAAACACTAGATTCTTGACATGAGAGGAAAATTATTAAATGATGCAACTGAGTCATTATCCAGCTGCGATCGCACAAGCTGCCCAACGGGCTAATGAAATAGACTCTCAGTTGATGGCAGTGCAGCACCAAGTTAACCGATTTGAAGGCAATGCAGACCGCACCGCCGCCTTTGAGATGGATTTGAAAAATGATGCTCAACGCAAGGCTCGTCGCTTTGAAGTGCTGCTTGTGAGTCAGGAATATCAAAAGTCAATAGACACCCAAATTCGATTAACTCTCGATAAAGCAAATGCGATCGCCCATTTGGAATATCTGCGTAACCAGTTTAGTGTAGCTAAGTTGGAAGCAAGATTAGCGATCGCTCAACAACTTACCGATTTTGAATCTAGGGAATTAGTCGGTTTATAGTCACATCTAAACCGTAGTCTGATTATACAACTGTTAAGGAGGCTAAGTTACCCTTGTAGCCACTAATCTCAATCACAGCATCCGTGAGGGCAGAGAATCCATTAGTGTTATCGTTGAGTGCCAGAAAAGTCTGCTGATGATTGCCTGTACCAAGGGTAAAAGTTGCCGCACCTTTAGCTACAAAAGCAGTTGCAGTCAATATCTGTTGTACATCTGAGAGATTTAGACTCGCAACTTTGCCAAGTTGAACTAAATTAGCAGCGCTAACTGCATATAGCCCATCAATTTTATCTTGAGAAATATTCAAGTCAGTTATTTTATCAAAGCTAGACAGCAGCGAATCACTCAGACTACTGAACACAAATTTATCAGCGCCACAACCGCCTGTGAGGGTATCACGCCCAGCACCACCATTGAGGATGTCATTACCATTACCACCAACTAGTTTGTCATTTCCGGCTAATCCAAAGAGTTTATCGTTGCCATTTTTGCCGGAAATTTGATCATTACCAGCCCCACCACTGAGTTCATCTGCACCGTTACCACCGTCTAAGGTAATTTTTGGTACATTTCCGTCTGTAGTAGTTTTGCTGATTAATTGACCATTGGTATCATACAGATAAGTGGCAACTGCATCAGTAATGCCATCACTATTTTTGTCAATATCTGCGGAAATTAGTTTGCCATTGCGATCGTAGTTGAAAGTCGTAATTTCATCAGGGATGCCATCATTATTTTTGTCAGCTACCTGTGCAGTCTGTTTGCCGTTAGCGTCGTAACTATAAGCGGTGACTTCATCAAAGATGCCATCATTATTTTTGTCAATTTTTTGTGATGTCAGCTTGCCGTTAAAATCGTAGCTGTAGATGCCAACAGCATCAATTACACCATCATTGTTGAAGTCATAACTGGCGGATGCGCGTCCATAAGTAGAGGTTGTGACAGAATCAACTTTGCCGTCGCCGTTGTCGTCACTGCTCGTGGATGTCTGGTTGCCCTTGGCATCATAAGTATAAGTTATGATAGAATCAACTTTGCCGTCGCCGTTGAAGTCATAGCTATCGGATGTCTGGTTGCCCTTGGCATCATAAGTAAAGGTTTGGACATCAACTTTGCCGTCGCCTTTGTAGTCATTGCTTATGGATGTCCGGTTGCCATTGGCATCATAAGTAAAGGTTTGGACATAATCAACTTTGCCGTCGCCGTTGTTGTCTTGGCTAGCAGATGTCTGGTTGCCCTTGGCATCATAAGTAAAGGTATCGACAGAATCAACTTTGCCGTCGCTGTTGCTGTCATAGCTGGTGGATGTCCGGTTGCCCTTGGCATCATAAGTAGAGGTATTGACAGAATCAACTTTGCCGTCGCCGTTGAAGTCAAAGCTATCGGATGTCTGGTTGCCCTTGGCATTATAAGTATAGGTTTGAACAGAATCAACTTTGCCGTCGCCGTTGTAGTCACTGCTAAAGGATGTCCGGTTGCCCTTGGCATCATAAGTATAGGTATCGACAGAATCAACTTTGCCGTCGCCGTTGAAGTCATAGCTAAACGATGTCCGGTTGCCCTTGGCATCATAAGTATAGGTAAAGACAACATCAACTTTGCCGTCGCCGTTGTTGTCATAGCTATCGGATGTCTGGTTGCCCTTAGCATCATAAGTAGAGGTTTCGACATAATCAACTTTGCCGTCGCCATTGGTGTCACGGCTATTGGATGTCCGGTTGCCCTTGGCATCATAAGTAGAGATTTCGACATAATCAACTTTGCCGTCGCCGTTGGTGTCACTGTTAAAGGATGTCCGGTTGCCCTTAGCATCATAAGTATAGGTATAGACACGATCAACTTTGCCGTCGCCGTTGTCTTCACGGCTATAGGATGTCTGGTTGCCCTTAGCATTATAAGTAAAGGTTTGGACAATATCAACTTTGCCGTCGCCGTTGGTGTCAATGCTATCGGATGTCAGATCATAGCGGTAGGTAATAACTGAGTCTATTATCCCATCACTGTTGTTGTCTGTCCTCTCAGATATCACTTTGCGATCGACATCATAAGTGTAAGTTGTGGTTGAGGTCATAAAATTAGTGTTCTTTATCTGTTTGATTCCACTGTGTACTGCTATGTGTTTTCATCACACATCGCTATGTTCTGCAAAATCTTTTTATCTACCAAGTCTGGGTAGTTAAATGTATTTTTGCTACATCAGTCACAATGATGATGTAATATGAATTTTTTTAAGTCAATCTTGTTAATCACATTATTTATATGACATACATTATTGCTAACTTAACCAACTTGGTATACTTATTCCCAGGGAAACGCAAAGTTTTTAAATTGCATTCGCTGGAAACTTATCCCCCACGGGTGGAGAGGCTTTGAAACCTAGTAGGGGCACACAATTACAGCTAGCTGTGCGCCCCTACGAATTGTCTATACTCCACGCAATTTAAAACCGCTATATGTCTATTTAAGCGGACGTGATATGAGACAGCAGTTGAGCAATTTGCTGATTAATAATTGCGATATCAAAACGCTCACTAGCAATAATCCTAGCATTATTGCCTATAGTTGCAGTTATTTCCATCTCCTGAAGACAGGTGATAATTACTTGTGCAAGTTCCTGGGGTTCTCCTGGTGTCACTAGAAAACCATTAAATCCATGTTCTACTAATTCCATTACACCCCCAGCTTTTGCTGCAACTACAGGTTTTCCAGATAGCATCGCCTCTACAATCACTCTACCAAAAGGTTCTGGGGAAGTAGAGGTATGTGCTACCAAATCACAAGCTGCCATTAACTGGGGAATATCTGAACGAAATCCTAAAAATTTGACGCGGTTTTCTAGTCCCAGTTTGGTAACTTGTTGGTGTAACTTTTGGACGTAATCTTGTTCGCCAAACAGTGCATCACCCACTAAAATTGCTGTCACCTCTTGCGGACATTTGGCAAGGGCATCAATTAAAATATGCTGCCCTTTCCAAGGTGCAAGACGGCTAAAATGTCCAACTACAAATTTTCCTGACAATCCTAACTGTTGCTGTAATTTATTAATATGAGACTCATCAGTTTGATAAATTTTTGGATCAAAGCCGTTATAGACAACTTCGATAATGTCTGAGCGTCCTCCTGCTTGCAAAAACGCTGTTTTACTAGCTTGGGAATTAGCAATTATTAATGATGCAAAACGATTAGCTAAGTTAACAGCAATGCGAAGATTAGTTTGACTAAAATGTTCTGTAGAAAGAATATCATGTAAATGATAAACTAGAGGGCGACGACTGAAAAAACTTGCTAATGCCCCTACAACTAATGCTTTTTGGGTATTAGCATAGATTAAATCGTATTCACGCGCTTTTTTAACTACCTTAGCAATCAAAGGTGCAAGTTGTCCCAGACTCTTTAATCCTTGTACCAAACTGCTTTCTTTGCGAACTTGGATTGCTTGAGTTGCGAGAACTTCTACTGGGATATGATTTTGCTGTAGTAAATCTTTAAATGAACCATCTGCAAATAAACCTACCAAAGCGCGATTGCCATATGGTTTAGCAATATCTATTAAACATAATTCGGCACCGCCTGGTTTACCACTTTGGTCTAGGAAAAGAATTCTCATAAGGGACTTCCAAGAAATAAATTATCCAAATAAACGAACCACAGAGACACAGAGAACACAGAGAGAGGAGAAATAGAGAGGGTTTTTGCGTCAGTTTTGGGACATTTTTTTATTTGGAAGTCCCTAAAACCTCTAGTTTATCTAATTTGACTCACGCAGCACCTTTAACATCTATTACAATCACTTGTTTAAGCTAATAAAATATTCCGTACTTGTTGGGCGATTTGATTCCAGTCGTAGTGTGTAGTGGCATACTGGCGACAGGCTGATCGTGAAGGTATGGAGATATTTCCCAAAAGCACTTGTTCTAATTTTTCAGCAATAGCTGAGGCTTCTGTTGAAGAAGTAATGAAATCGGGTGAAAATTCGGATAAAATTTCTGGCATTCCTCCAACGGGAGTACATAAAACAGGAGTACCACAGGCTAGAGACTCAATTATTACTAATCCAAATCCTTCAAAAGATTGACTAGGCATAATAGTCAATTCAGCAGCTTGGTAAGCAATAGGTAATTGCTCATCAGGGAGAAAACCTAAAAATTTAACGTTGTCGTCTAGTCCTAATTCTGTAGCCTGTTGTTGTAGTGCAGCTTGGATGTGACCACGACCTGCGATCGCTAGCCAAACATCTGGTATTCTGGGCTTAATTATAGCCAGTGCCTGCAATAATTTGTCAACTCCCGTTCGATGTACTAAGCGGCGGGATGTAAATATGATCCGGCGATTATTTGGCCAGCCTAGCTTTGTACAAGCTTCCTGGGGTGATAAGTTTGGTTGAAACCAGTTAATATCAACTCCACCAGGAATAATATTAATTTTGCTCCACGGTACTTGATATTTATCATGTAAAATTTTACCAAATGCTTTGCTCAAAACAATGAAGCGATCGCAGCGATTATAAGTGTTTTGTTCTATTAGCCAGTGTTTAATCAAAAGACTGAGATTTTTATTAACTACCTCTTGCTGACTTTCAGAAGCCCAAGGACCATGAAAGTTAAAAGTAACTGGTACTTTCTTTGGTAAAATATCTAAAATAGGAAAGCTGTATAATGCAAAGTGCAAATTAATAGCATCTGGTTTGCTTGTTCTTGTTTTTTGGAAGTTAGTGCGAATTGACCATAATCTTTGCCAAATAGCACTATCAACAGAAGCCAAGTTAGTCAGCTTAATCGGTGAATTTATTTCAGCCTCTGGTAGACCGACTCCACATAATTCTACCTCGTCTTTATTTGCTGCTAATTTATGAGTTAATTCATAAATATACCTTTCTAATCCTCCGGGACTTTTGGGAAACCAGCCTAATCCAAGGGTAAGAATAGATGCAGATGATGAAGCAAAACTTGTTTCTTTATTACCTTCCATCAATGTGTCTCCTATAAATGTATTAAAACAGTAGGGACAATTCATGAATTGCCCTAACAGCGTGTTTGTTATATCCCAACCTGAATTACTAGAATTTACGAATACGCATTACAAATAAGAGTTTTTTCTAGAACACCAATTTATAAACTATTTATATGCGAACGTCAACAATGAATTCAAACCTGTGTTTTTATTAACTAAAGAACACTGACGACGATATATATGATTCCTGCCAGGAAACAAGCTGAGTGGTAGACAGGGAAAGGAAAAAACCAATATAAACTAATTTATGAATAAACAATATTGTAGTAATATTTACAATTTTTGTTTTGGTAAAAGTAAATATTAATACATCAAAATATATTAGCTAAAATGATGTTATTTTGATAAAGTTTCTGTAAATATGATTTTTGAATCTAGATTGTTTGTTATTAATATTTAATCAGATGTCGTGCCCTAAATAATTTGTATATTCTCCAGTTGAAAATAGTTAGATTTTATGCGGATTTTATAAATAGTGATTGTATATAAATAATTAAAAGCTTAAAACTTATATGAAAAATGAATTACTGACGCAGTTAGTAGAACTTCGTCACAAGCTCAATCAACACATCAAAAAGTTATCTAATCTTAGATATTTACAAAGAAGTAAAACTTTCAATTTTTTACTTAGTCTGACTGCTGGAGTAATTGTTACTACCATTGGAATTACAACAGATTGGGCAATAACTGGAACACCCACACTCACGTACAAAACATCGTGGATAGGTAATAGTTTTGGCAGTGGAAATCTGCGGGTACAAAACAATATTGAGGCAATGTATGTTGCCCCTGATGGCACAGTTTATACTAATAGCCATTGGGATGAGGCGGGAATGGAGGCAGCCATATATAAAGATGGTAAAGTTATTGGTGCTATTGGAGATACTCACGGCTGGAGTCGTGGAGGTGGCAAAGCTGTAACAGCAAATAGTAAATATATTTATATTGCCATGACTCAGGGTTCCAGGGGCAAAACAGATGAAGATTACCCACCTGAAGGAACAACTTGGCATTGCGTTAGACGCTATGACTTGTCGGGAAAACCTGCGCCGTTTCCTAATGGGCGTGGCTGGGATAAAAGTATGTTAATTACTAGCACTAAAAATGAAATCACTGGATTAGCAACTGTGGAAAACGAGTTGTTTGTGAGTGATTCTGCTGCTAATCAGATTCGTGTCTATGATACTGATACGATGAAGGAACTCCGCAGCTTTACCGTTGCTAATCCGGGAGCAATAACTATTGATCTCCAAAAAAATCTCTGGATTATTCAAAGCAAAAATGGTAGTAATCCTGCTAAGATTCTCCATTATTCCCAAACTGGAAAGCAATTGTCTCAACAGATTGCAGATATCGTCGAACCAACAGCGATCGCAGTTGATCATCAAGGTAAGCTGTTAGTGGCAGAAAATGGCCCGCGTCAGCAAATGTTGATTTATGATATCAAAGATCAGCCGGTGCAGGTGGGTAGTTTTGGCTCTAAAGGCGGTATCTATGCAGGAGTTGCTGGTGAAGTTCGAGATTTGAAACTTTACGGACTTACCGGAGTCGGTACAGATACTTCAGGTAATATCTATATAAATAGTGATGGTTTCAACAAATCAGGAACAGATTTGCGGAAATTTTCGCCATCGGGAAAACTAATCTGGCGATCGCTGGGATTGATATTCGTCGATAATGCAGATGCCGATCCTAAAACTGATGGTGTAGATTTATTCACCAAACAAGAACACTATCTGATGAACTACAGTAAGCCTGCTGGTAAGCAATGGACTTACAAAGCTTACACTTTAAATGGTTTCAAATATCCTCAAGATCCCCGGCTGCATACATCGCCAGATGGAACCTTTGTTCGCCGCATCCAAGGAAAGCCGTTTTTGTACCTCACAGATATGTATAACAGCTTTCTGCAAATATATCGTTTTAATCCAGCCACAGATGGCAAAATTGCCATCCCAGCCGGAATGTTTGTCGGTAGCAATAGCGCAGATAAACCATTTCTCACCGGGAATTGGCCACCGCATCAACCAGAAAAAGGGGAATGGATCTGGCGCGATCGCAACGGTAATGGCAAATTTGAAAAGAACGAATATGATACCAGCAAAGATTATCCCTATATCGGCGGATGGTGGGTAGACAGCAAAGGAGATGTTTGGAAAGCTTTGCGTACCCAAGATGGCATTCGCCACTATCCTTTACAGGGAATAGATGCTAAAGGCAACCCCATCTACAACTATAGTTTGATGCAGAAGCAAACTACTCCCAGCATGTTTAACGACTTGCGGCGGATCGAATATTTCCCGGAAACAGATACCATGTATTTGTCAGGCTTCACAGTAGATCACCCTGCATTCGGTGACGATACTGGAGTTGTTGGTTCTGAGATTGCCCGTTTTGACAATTGGAGTAAAGGTAATCGTACTCCCCGTTGGCGGATTGTAATTCCCTACGACACCACTGGCAAACATGAAGTGTCTACGGCTGCGATGAGTGTGGCGGGAGACAATGTATTCGCTGTGACAGTTAAAACCGCAGAGGTATATGTCTATAATGCCAAGACGGGAGTGCAAGTACAACAGTTTAAACCAGGCCCAGAAGTTGGTAGCGAAAGTGGCTGGATTGATATCCCCTACGGTATCCGCGCTTTTCGGCGTTCCAATGGTGAGTATTTGGTATTTGTGGAAGAAAATTGGAAAGGAAAAGTGATTATGTATCGGCTGGCGGGGTGAGCATTTACAGTGAGGTACACCCGTAGGGGCACGGCACTGCCGTGCCCCTACACCTGGCGATATAATGTTGTACCGCATCTGAATGGGAACCGCTATAAGGAGGGAATTAGAGCAAGCCTTTTTACGTACCTCAAATGTTGGGAGATGGGGAAAGTTAGAAAGAAAATTTGTGCCGTTTGCAATGGGACAGGCACAATACGCATAATCTAAATTATCTAGAGTGAAGCCATAACGCACCCTACTTAAGATTTACTCCATTAGAGTGTTCCAATAAATAAATGATCCAAAGTCTGTCATTGCGAGTGCAACGCAATGGAGCGTACCACTTTCCTACGGAACGCTCCGCGAACGTGGAAGCAAGCTAGCAAGAGCGTCTCCAAAAGTTGCAATCACAAAGACGAAGAGATTGCTTCATTCCGCTTTGCTCCATTCGCAATGACAATTGGGCATTTTTTTACTTGGATTACTCTTAATGAGCCTTTGATACTCGTGAACGAGTCTTTGAACTCCGTCAACGAGTCTTTGATACTCGTGAACGAGTCTTTGAACTCCGTCAACGAGTCTTTGATACTCGTAAATGAGTCTTTTATACTCGTAAACGAGTCTTTGAACTCCGTCAACGAGTCTTTGATACTCGTGAATGAGTCTTTAAACTCCGTCAACGAGTCTTTGATACTCGTGAACGAGTCTTTGAACTCCATTAATGAAAAATATCTAACTATTCCTGAATGTACAGGGGTGAGCGTGTAGTAAAATTTGCTCACCTCTGTAAAGTGGAACATGGCTTTAGACTTCTCCGGTCAAAATCTCCGAGGACGCAACTTCAAAGGTAGACAAGACCTTGCGGGTGCAAACTTTAGCTATGCTGACATCCGAGGGGCAAACTTCACTAATGCTAATTTGACAGGTGCAAACTTCAGCCATGCCAAAGCTGGACTGCAACGCCGTTGGGCAATTTTACTAGTCATTGTCTCGTGGCTGTTGTCGGGACTGTCAGGATTATTATGGGCTTTCAACGGTTATTTGGTGTCACTAATATTTGATTCCAAATTAGACAATCAGATTGCCGGCTGGACTGCCCTAATCGTATTAATTGCCTTTTTCTTCGTCATAATTCGCCAAGGAGTAGCAGCTGGTTTAGGAGCCTTCGCCATCGCATTAGCCTTAGCCGTCGCCTTCGCCTTCGCATTAGCCTTCGCATTAGCCTTCGCCTTAGCCTTCGCCTTCGCATTAGCCTTCGCCATCGCATTAGCCTTAGCCGTCGCCTTCGCCTTCGCCGGAGCCTTCGCCGTCGCCGTCGCCTTCGCCGTCGCCGTCGCCGTCGCCGGAGCCTTCACCGGAGTCGGAGCCTTAGCCGGAGCCTTCGCATTAGCCTTCGCCTTCGCCGTCGCCTTCGCCGTCGCCGTCGCCGTCGCCTTCGCCGGAGCCTTCGCCGGAGCCGGAGTCGGAACGTTACTTAGCATCTACATCGGTTGGCGAGCCATGAAAGGAGACGAAAAGCACTTTTTGATTCGTAATATCGCTGTTACCTTTGCTGCAACAGGAGGTACAAGTTTTCGTGGCGCTGACTTAACAGGTGCTGATTTCACCCAAGCTACGCTCAAAAGTACAGATTTCCGCAAGGCTATGCTTACTAATACCTGTTGGCATCAAGCCAAAATGCTTGACCGTGTTCGTCCTGGTTCAACTTATCTGCAAAACTCACAAGTACGTCAACTGCTGGTAACAAGACAGGGACAGGACAAAAACTTTGACCGTCAAAACCTCCGAGGTATCAACTTAAAAGCAGCTAACCTAGCAGATGCCAGCTTTATTGGCGCTGATCTCAGTGAAGCTAATTTGCAAGATGCCGATTTGTCAAGAGCAAAGCTGAAGCAAACGCAACTAGACGGCACAGATTTAACAGGTGCAACCCTCACCGGCGCCTACATTGAAGATTGGGGCATTACAAATACAACTAAATTGCATGGGGTGAGGTGTGAATATGTCTACATGCGCGTCCCCACCAAAGAAAACCCTGACCCTCTCCGCAAACCTGATAATAATCAAGAGGTATTTGCAGACGGCGACTTTGCCGACTTTATCAAACCAATTTTTGACACCCTCGACCTTTACCATAATCAAGGCGTTGACCCCCGCGCTGTTGCAATTGCCTTCAAAAACCTTGCCGAAAATCATCCCGAAGCCGAGTTAGAAATCGTGGCAATGGAGAAACGCGGCGATGATAAAATCTTGCTCAGAGCCAAAACCGCCGCTCTTAGCGAGAAATCTCAACTGAGTGCAGAATATTTTGATGACTATAATCAACTCAAAGCTTTATCGCAGAGTCAGCAATTATTGCTGGTAGAAAAAGATAGTTATATTAGTGATTTAAAAAATATGATCACAACTGCACTCCAGCAGCCTAAATCTTATACACAAGGAAATACCATCATGTCTGATATCAGCGGCATCAACATTCAAGGCAGCAGTAATGTCAGCGGTATCGCTGGGAATAGTTCTGTTGCTAATCTGGGAACCATCAGCGGTAATATAAGTATTGCCCTTACTCAGTTACCTGATTCACCAGATGCCGAGAAACCGGGAATTAAAGAATTATTGTCGCAGTTGCAAGATGCAATCATCCAATCCACATATTTGCCAGAAGAAGAGAAAGCTGAAGCGCTAGAACAGGTGAAAACTTTGGCAGAAGCGGGTAAAAGTCCCCAAGAATCGACTAAGCAGAAGACGGCAAAAACAGCAATCACTATGTTGAAAGGGATATTTACAAGCTTACCTGCTGTTGCTTCACTGGTGGAAGCGGGTAATAAATTATTGCCTGCGATTTCTAAACTATTCGGTTTGGGATAATTTCACGTGATATTATGTCCGGGCAATTAAGCATAATACCCAGAACCCCACCCCGCCAAAGCTAACCTCCCCGCCTGGGGGGCTACCGTGTATACTACAAGTCCAATTACCCCACCCTAACCCTCCCCGATGGATTGGGGAGGGAACAAGAAATCAATCTTGTTTCCCCCCTTAATAAGGGGGGATTAAGGGGGGTAATTGGACTTGTGTGTACACCGTAGGGCTAAGGGGAGGGGTTCTTTTCTTATGGGTAATTTGGCAGACATCATATTACGTAGTAAAACCAGGGAGAGGTCTTTTTCTTCAGCTACTTTCGTCATTCTCAGGTAGTTTTGGAATGTAGAGTTGAGTTTTTCCAAAATGTCTTTAACTGAAGAAATCCTTTCCCAATTACCGGGCGATGTTTTAGGAGGATTGCGCCAAGGCGATCGCATCCTCGCATCTGTACGAGAAAACACCGCACCTATCCCAACGTTAGTTAAAGAAAGTCAACAGCCTTTAGGCGTTGTAGACTTCGATGTAGTTATCTGCGGTGGCACTTTAGGCATTTTAATTGGTTGCGCCTTAGCGGTGAAAGGGCTGCGGGTGGCGTTGATGGAACGGGGAATTTTGCGGGGGAGGGATCAAGAGTGGAATATCTCTCGGAAAGAATTAGATGTGTTTGTGGAATTGAACTTGCTAACTGAGGAGGAATTAGCAAGTGCGATCGCGACTAAATATAACCCAGCACGAGTTAGTTTTGCTGGCGGTACAGAAGTTTGGGTAGAGGATGTCTTGAATATCGGCGTAGATCCGGTTTATCTACTGGCTACTTTAAAAACCCGATTTCTCGCCGCTGGGGGAAAGTTGTTAGAAAATACACCTTTTACTGAAGCGGTGGTTCATCCAGATGGGGTGATGGTAAATAACCAATTCAAAACTCGGTTATTAATCGACGCGATGGGACATCTTTCACCCATCACCCAACAAGCACGCCAAGGAAAAAAACCAGATGCCCTTTGCTTAGTTGTGGGAAGTTGCGCCCAAGGTTTTCCGGAAAACAACTCAGGCGACTTGTTATTATCATTCACATCTTTGCAAAATCAATGTCAATACTTCTGGGAAGCCTTCCCAGCCAGGGATGGCAGAACCACTTACTTGTTTACTTACATGGATGCACATCCCCAACGCTTGAGTTTAGAAGCTCTATTTGAAGAATATCTGCGTCTTTTACCAGAATATCAGGGAGTGGAATTGAGCAAGCTGAAATTTCAGCGAGCGCTATTTGGCTTCTTTCCCACCTATCGCCAAAGTCCCCTAAAAACCCCTTGGAGTCGCATTCTACCAGCCGGAGATAGCAGTGGTAGTCAATCTCCCTTGAGTTTTGGTGGTTTTGGGGCAATGGTGCGTCACCTGAAGCGTTTAACATTTGGCATTTATGAAGCACTGGAAACAGAACAATTATCTGCACAAGCGATGTCTACGACGGGCTACGCCTACGCACTGCTGCAACCCTATCAGCCAAGTTTGACTGTTACCTGGTTGTTTCAAAGGGCGATGAGTGTTGGTGTAAATCAGAAAATTGCCCCAGATCAAATTAACCAACTCCTCTCAGCGGTATTTCAAGAAATGCAACAGTTAGGTACACCAGTGCTAAAACCATTTTTACAGGATATAGTGCAGTTTTCGGCACTAACGCAAACACTCTTAAAAACTGGTTTATACCATCCGATATTAGTTGCCAAAATAATTCCGCAAGTAGGTTTGGCAAGTTTGTTAGATTGGATGTTACATTACAGTAATTTAGGTGTATACACTGCCTTGTTTTGGTTAAGTCCAATGCTAGAAACATGGATTAAGAATCAACCAAATGAACAACAATATTATTGGCATCGTTTGGTTGATGCCTGGAAGTATGGTTCTGGCGGTGATTACTCAGATTAAACTTAGAATAATACCTGTGTGAGGAGAATATGATTGAACGGAAATCTTTAGGAATAAAATACTTTGCGGTGTTGATTGGTTTTCTGCGCGATCGCCAAGGATTTCTAGAGGAAGTTCGCCAAGGTACGAGATTACCAAATAAAATCATTTCTCTGCTAGTTTGTAGTTCCTTATTTATCGCTGCTTATGGCGGAATCATTGGTGCATACCATAGTTGGATGCAAGCTTTGTCTTCCGCCATTAAACTCCCAGCCCTTTATTTAATCACACTCCTGATTTGTATCCCGACGTTGTACTTTGCTAATATTATTTTTGGTTCAAAGCGGACTTTTGGACAGCATTTAGCATTAGTGCTGACTGCTGTTTCAGTTACAAGCGTACTTTTATTTAGCTTTGCCCCAATCACACTGTTTTTCTTGATTACCACGAATAATTACCAATTTTTAATTCTGTTAAATGTCTTCATCTTTGCCATAACTGGATTTATTGGTGTTTCGTCTTTATATCACGCCACGAGTTTAGTTTTAGAACAAGATAATGAAGGTAGCAAGACACGCCAGAAGATTTTACAATTTTGGCTATTTCTTTACGCTTTCGTAGGCAGTCAGTTAGGATGGACTCTCAGACCGTTTTTTGGCACACCTGGTTCTGCCTTTGAACTATTCCGTGAAAGAGAAGGTAATTTCTATTTGAGTGTGATTCAAGCTATTAGCTATCTTTTGGGAATCCGTTAATTAGTCATTAGTAATTTAACCAAATATAGAATATATAAATTTATGCTGAAAAAGCCAAATCGCGGAATTCAACAATTTGGGGTTTTGGTTAATTTACTCCGCGATCGCCAGTCATTCTTAGAAGAAATTCGTCAGGGAGTGCGATTACAAAATAAAATCAGTTCTTTATTCGTAACTAGTTCCATTTTCTTTGCCATCTATGGCGCAATTATCGGTGCATCTAACAGTTGGGCACAGGCATTATCTGGTGCTATTAAACTTCCAGCATTTTATTTATTAACACTGATTATTTGTTTACCAACTTTATTCTTTTTTAATGTTTTATTTGGTTCTCGGAGTAGTATTCAACAACATTTCGTTGTGTTGCTCACATCTGTATCGGTGATTAGTGTGCTTTTATTCAGCTTGGCACCAGTTACGCTATTTTTTCTAATTACTACACCCGATTCTTATCAATTTTTTAAACTGTTGAATGTGTTAATTTTTGGGATTACAGGCATCTTTGGCGTTAAATTCCTTTATGAAGGAATGCAATTACTTTCTCAACAAGATGAAGTTGGCAAAAAAACCCGCACCACTATTTTAAGATCCTGGTTATTGCTTTATGCCTTTGTTGGTATGCAGTTAGGATGGTTTCTCAGACCGTTTTTTGGTGCCCCTGACTCTAAATTTGAATTGTTTCGCGCAGTCAAAGGCAACTTCTATCTGGATATTGTAGCGGCGATTTCCGAAATTTTAGGTTTGCGCTAATCTAAAATTTATACCAATACGCTTAGTGTTATATAGCAGTCTTAAATCATTCGTGAAAAGTTAGATCCCCGACTTCGTAAAAGTTGTCGGGGATCTGGACAACGTGAATTTTCACAAATCATATAGGATTGCTATATCATATCCGGTTAATTAGTTATGGCTCCCACAGTCATTGCACCCCACACGCCAGATGCTCCCCTTAATCCCCTCCTCGCTTGCTCTTAGGGGAGACAAAGCTACGCTTTGGCTCTTTGGGGTTCTTGGGGTTTAATAAGTAATCAAGCGGACATGATATTAGTGATATTTTTGACATTTGGGCGCGAAAACTGGGGACGGCATTAACAAAGGACATCATCAGTGACTTGGGTAATACTGCATTTACTAGAGAGATTAATAAAAAATTTCTCTGATGACTTGTAACACTTTCGCCAACAGTGTCGGGGCATGAATTTACCCCATCTAAAGTAAAATTATGGAATTAGATCCGAAATCGGCTTATTTGAAGATGTAGAACAATTTGTCGGCATAGAGAAGCAAAATCATGAAGCGAAATTTATTTAGTGTAATAGCTCTTTTAGCAACATCTACTTTAGTTGGGATTAATAGCCCTGCTAATGCTACATCTAGCAGTTATCAGAAAAGCTGTAACCACATCTCAGTTTATGGCAACATTCTCTCAGCTAGTTGTAGCCGAAGCAATGGTTCGTTCAACAAAACTTCAATAGAATTACAGGGGATTGAAAATATTAACGGCAGTTTACAAGTGACTGACCCTGGTAAAGCTAGCAATTATCAGTTCAGTTGCCAGCATATCCGCATCAGAGGAAACAATTTAAAAGCTGCTTGTAAAAGAAGAGATGGCACACTTCAGTGGACTTCAACAGTCATACAAGGAATTGAAAATATTGAAGGTGTTCTGAAGTATACCAGCAGTCCCTGAGTCGAAGTAAAACGACCTTCAAAACGGCGATCGCGAAATCAGCGAACTTCTTGGCATTCCCCAGCCCGAAGTATGTCATTTGATGAAAGCAGAGTTGTAACGGTTCAGTGAGGACAAACTGCTCATTTTCCTCAAGCAGGGTGGTTTCATATCAAGAAAGAAAAATATCGGATTCTTATTCTTCCGTTTAATGCCTACATAAAAATAGTCAAAAGAGAACGAAAGTTCAAGGGTTACATTTTTTCTCTGTTTGTATGAAACCACCCTGACTCCTCATTTTCCTCAAGCGGCTCGATACGGAAATCACCTTACATCTTCGCCCTCATCATGTATCATGCATAAGATCAGCGAAATTCTAAACAAGAAAGTTAACGCCAGACCTTTCCTATCCAGCACGCTTGCTGGCTGGGAAGGTATTCTGCTCGAAGAGTACCACCTAGCTGCTTGCAACCTTGGGGAGTACGAAACACCCGACTTTCGTCTGACACTACAATTGAGTGGAGCGCTGCCGATCGAGTTCCGACAGGGCGATCAACTGTATAAGACATGCATGTCTCCCGGCAGTATCTGTTTCACGCCGCGTGGTGTAAGGCATGGAGTGAGTTGGCAGGAGTATCGAGAGGTACTCCATATCACTCTAGCTCCGTCATTGGTTACAGAGGTCTTGTCGGACTATCTTGTTAGGCCACAGGCAAATTTTATCATCCAAAAAGGGATCAAAGACGAACAAGTGTTCCATCTGGGCTTGGCTCTAAGAAGTGAACTTCAAGCTGGGAATCCGTCCGGTCCGCTCTATGCTGATCTTGTCAGCCGCGCTCTAATAGCCCACTTGGCAACACGTTATGCAGTGCATACTACAGCAACAGAGCTTCACCAGGGTGGACTGACACGCAGAACGCTTCGCCAGATTACCGATTACTTTCAAAGTTATCTTGCAGAGCCGATTACACTCCGGCAGTTGGCAGAGCTTGTTCAGTTGAATCCGTACCATCTGGCAAGGGCATTTAAACAATTAACCGGCTTGACACCGCATCAATACCTTACCGACCTCCGCCTGGAGCGTGCCAAGTACCTGTTGCTTCAAACGGATCAACCGATCGCCCAAATTGCTCTCCAAGTTGGCTATTCCGGGCAAAACCACTTCAGCGCCTTCTTCCGCAAGCACACCTTTATGACACCAGGCACATTCCGTAAGCTCCAATAAACACAACTTCCTGTTTCTCTGGTTTCAGTTCCAGACAAAAGCTTTTGTCAAGATTGCGTCAATTATGCCAAGAATCGGGAAGACACAACCGAGTCATCGTCGCTACTCTGAAATTGTCAATTAGGCGTCGCGGAAACCTCGCTCAAGCAGTTGAAGCGCATCGTTTGATGGAAAACAGACAGTGAATTAGAAAGATCATACTGACCATTAATTGTGGTTTGAAAATACTGGGAAGTGTGATAGATAATACACATAGGAGTACAACAGATGAAAATTGGCATAATAGGTGCAGGATTCATTGGGCGCACAGTAGCAAGCCTTGCAGTAAAGCAGGATCATCAGGTAATGCTGAGTAACTCTCGTGGTCCTGAGACTTTGACCAGCACGGTTATGGCGATCGGCTGCAAAGCTGGTACGGTTGAGGAAGCAGCAAAGTTTGGTGACATCGTTGTCGTCGCGATACCCCTGAAGAACTACCAGTCGGTTCCAAGCAAGCCTCTTTCTGGAAAGATTGTCGTCGATTCAAACAATTACTATCCAGAGCGGGACGGACATATTCCTGACCTAGACAGCAAGAAGACTACAACCAGCGAGCTTCTAGCCAAGCATCTCCCGGACTCGAAAGTTGTGAAAGCCTTCAATGCCATTCTGGCCGAGGATCTCGATAAGGATGGGCGACCTTCAGGCTCGCCTGATCGGCGTGCGCTTCCGATCGCAGGTGATGACGCTGACGCGAAGAAGTTAGTCAGCGATCTTCTCGATCAATTTGGCTTTGACGTTGTTGATGTCGGTGTCCTCGGTGAGGGTTGGCGCTTCGAGCGTGCTAAACCAGCCTATTGCGTCCCCTTGGACAGCACCGGACTGAAACAGGCGTTGGCGTCCGCAGACCCAAACATCGATATGCCTGAAGGCTCATGGCGGCACTGAACGCCTTACGACAGTCTCTCCCTAAGCGTTCAGGGGGGTAGCAGGGCGATCGGAAAAAATCGCAACCAGAATTTTGATCGGACTTGGAGTCAAACCAGAGTATTTAAACGACTCACATTTAGACTTATCGTCAATACATGTACATGGTAAGGCAGCGCTAGCCTTTCCCTTTGGGAAAAGCTAGCGCTGCCTCATCATGTGTTTCAAAATTTGGTAACAGGTAATTATATCATATCCGCTTGATTAGTTATTATTCCGGGCATCTATGCAAAAATCTTAAAACCCTCTTTCCCCCTGCTCCCTGCGCTCTTAATGATAAGTCTTTTACCGAACATGATATTACTCCCGATTCGCCCATTTCTTAATGAGTTAGGAAAAATAAAAATAAATAAAACAAGTCAAATCCTCTTCCCTTATGCCCTCTGCCTTGCCCGTTCGCACAGCGTCCTGTAGAGAAGAACTGATAAAACTCCCAATACGCTACAACAGAAAAAACCCTCTGCTAAACCTGTGAAAAAACGAGTAACACTCACCTTTCCAAAACGCGCCGTGCAAATGCCAGTGACTTACGTACTGGCCAAAGAGTTCAACGTCGCCGCCAATATTATCCGCGCCCAAGTTGCCCCAAATCAAATTGGCAAACTGGTAGTGGAACTATCGGGAGACATCGATCAATTAGATGCAGCAATCGAGTGGATGCGATCGCGCCATGTTAGCGTTTCTTATACATTAGGCGAAATTGCGATTGATCCTGATGTCTGTGTTCACTGTGGCTTGTGTACTGGGGTTTGTCCTACCGAAGCCCTCACCCTCCACCCAGAGACATATAAGTTGACATTCACGCGATCGCGCTGTATCGTCTGCGAACAGTGTATCCCCAGCTGTCCCGTACAAGCAATCTCCACTAACCTTTAACAATCCAAAATCCAAAATCGATTTTAGCCCAGCTTAAACACATCCGCTATTACACCACTATCACCGACCAATTTAGTCTTTGCTGGAGAGTCATAAACTACCAATTTTGTACACCTGTCTTTTCAAATTTAGGTTTTTTACGTTTGTAGCTATGAGAACCAACAAACCATAGATAATAATCCGTGTAAGCAAGTCCTTCTATATCAATTTCTTCCTCTTTTGATGTAGGTAAACTGATAAATTCTGCTACCCCAAATTGTTGATGCTCTGTAAATTTATCATTATCAACCAAAGAGAGTTGTTCAATAGTTGAGGTTTCATCTGACCCCAACCATAAATACTTCTGATGTGTTAATCGCACTGCTGATAAGTCTTTTCTATGTTCTTTAAAATTATCTAGAAAAATTAATAAAACTTTACTGAAAAAATATGAGTTTGACATTTTAAATTATCTTTATGATTACAAAAATATTCATTTTGCTATTATGATAATAAATCATTTAATTTATGCAAAATATCATTAAGCAATCACTAATATCTAAATTGCAGGGGTAAATCTGCTTTTCAAACCTCTGATAGATATAGTTTATTTCTAGAAGAGTATAGAAATATAGATAGTCAGAATCCGACTTTACCATTTTCATTGAATAAAAAAATATCAAAAGTAGTAGATGCAAAGTTTTAACTAATGCTATTATGCAATAACCTGATTAGGTAGTCATTAAGACCAATTATGAAATTAGCCACACAACCCACGGTAAAAACTTTAGGGGACTACGCGTATCAAGCGATTGAAAAACACTTTAAGAAAACCTTGAAGTGGGAAAAATCAGTGAAAAAAGATGAAGATCCAGAAGCGCTGCACCAAATGCGAGTGGGAATGCGTCGGCTACGCACGGCTGTAACTAAATTTGGGCTAGCGTTAGATGTATCAAAACCAGTCAGCGATAAAAATATTGGTAAAATAGCCCGTCGTCTTGGTAGTCTGCGAGATTTAGACGTACTCAAAGAAAGTTTGGAAAATAATTACAAACCAAACTTACCCTGCAAAGAGCAGGAATCTCTACGAACAGTTTTCACAGCTTTGGCTAAACAACGTGAAGATGTCCTATCGAGTGTACAGAAAACGTTAAAGGATGAATCTTATAAGTCTCTAAAAGATGCATTAGAGAAATGGTTAGAGAAACCCAGTTATCAACCTTTGGCATCTGTTGCTATCCAGCAAGTGCTACCAGATTTACTTTTACCAGAATTGAGTAACTTTTTACTGCATCCGGGTTGGCTAGTTGGCACCCAATTTGTGGAATCAGAAGTGAAAATTCAAAAAAACTGGAAACCAGAAAAGATAGAAAAACAATTGACAACAGAAGGTGAAATTATTCATAGCTTGCGAAAAGAAGCTAAACGTATACGCTACCAGATGGAGTTATTTACTGACTTATATGGCGAGTCTTACACAGCTTATATTACAGAAGTGAAAAGTATTCAAGAAATTTTGGGTACGATGCAAGATAGTGCGGTCTTAACTGACTGGCTTGCAGATGTATTCAAGTCAGAAATTCAAACTGAGTTGCCCACCCTTGCTAATTTGTTAACTGAAAATCGTTACCAGTCATGGCAGCAGTGGCAACCCTTGCAAGAACGCTATCTGAAAGCTGACACCAGGCATAGCTTTCATTTAACAATACTGCACCCGCTTTCAGGAGTAATAAATTAAAAGTTTCTCTTTCAGGACTTACGCAAAATCATCAAAAAACGAACCGCAAAGGACGCATAGACACGAAGTGGCTTCCCGCAGGGTAGGACACAAAGGAATAAGGTTTCATAGAGTTATTGCGTAAGTCCTATCTTTATTGGGCAAGGATTAAACTAACGAGCAGACAGTTGAATAGGAGCCTCTAGCGACAAAACATAAACACTGCTCTGGGGAATCTGGACAATAGGATTATTTTCAGCAAAGCACAAGCCTGAAATTAGTCCAGCAGCCCTTTCTAGGATAGCTCCCCAGTACAAACTGGTTGCGATCGCCTTAGGCCGACCTTAAAAGCCCAAGGCAGTGCGTTCAATCCCTTCACTCAATTAAAATATGATTCTTCTATTTGCCTCGTTCCCAGTCGGAGACTGGGAATGCCCATACAGAGGTACCTCCCGAATTCGCAGCAGAGCCGCTTTGAAGTCCATTTCCAAGGTAGAACCTGGAAACGAGATTTCAAAGAGGTCTAGTGATAAATAAAGACGGGTTGCAGCCCGTCTAAATAGCTTGAAAGTGCAAATACACCTTGTATAGTATTGAAAATAACACAGTTAATTTTCTGATAGTTGCCAATTTGCCAAGTCATAAAAAGAACAGATATTAGAATCGTCCTAGAAGTCCTGTATTTCCGGCTAAATTATTTACCCATGCATGTTTGAGGATTTCCAGAAATTGCGATGTCTGACGACAAGCCCAAAGTTTCCGAGTCTTTGGATTTGTGCTGCGCGTCTACATACTCTTCGCACTTATTCAGCAATTTTGAGTCCTCTCTGGTCTGAAAGTAGTAATAATTGCCGCCCGAGGCGATCGCACAGGTATCTTTCGCTCTGATGCTGAAAAACCAGATGTTACCAACATTCCAACTCTTCGCTTTGACTTAGTAGAATTTGAAGCCTATGCAGAGATGTCGGTGCAATTTTCGCGTGGATGTCCCTTTCGGTGTGAATTTTGCGACATTATTGTTCTCTATGGTCGCAAACCCCGCACCAAAAACCCAGATCAACTATTCACAATAGGCTTGGGTTAAGACAAATTGTTGGGTGGAATGGTACTTACAGCTGTTTTCAGGTAAATAGACCACGCGGTAGGGGCACAGCATTGCTGTGCCCTTACGACAGATGTGGTTCAAATACATGAAAACTGCTGTAAGCGAAAGTTGCTGCCCAGATCCCGGACTTCTTGAAGAAGTCCGGGATCTAAATCCTTTGCAATACTAATGCATCGCAATACAATATTAATGCGTTGGCCGCATTGTTAATGCGTCCCCTTACAATGCCAATGCATCCCGATACAATGTTAATGCGTCCCCTTACAATGCCAATGCATCCCGATACATTGTTAATGCGTCCCCTTACAATGCCAATGCATCTCGATACATTGTTAATGCGTTCGCCTGCATTAAAAATGCTACGCTTTTACGCAAAACTGTACTAAGTGACCATGCCAGCCGATAATTTGGAGATTAATGAAACGACTGCGACACAATTTGCTCAATTAGTGCTGGATTGTATCGGGCGGGAGTATCCTAACACTGGTCTGTATTGGGTTGATAGCGACGAGGATATAAAACCACCGCGTGAATTGACTCCTGCTTTTTATGGCTGCTTAGATTGGCATTCAGCCGTACATGGTCACTGGTTGCTGGTACGTCTCATGCGTCACTTTCCTGAAGCCTCCTTCAATCTAGCGTCAAAGCAAGCACTTGAGCAGAGCTTAACACCACAGAAGATTCAAGGAGAGATTGCTCATTTCCAGCGGCGGCCCTTTTATGAATTTCCTTATGGTGTGGCATGGCTTCTGCAACTGGCTGCGGAACTTCACGAGTGGAATCATCCTCAAACGAAAGAATGGCAGATTGTATTGGAACCGCTAGAAAAGTTGATTGCAGCTAACTTACACCGTTGGATTGAGGCACTGAAACTCCCGAATCGCACAGGGATGCATAGCCAAACAGCTTTTGCACTTGGTTTGATGCTAGATTGGGCACGGATTACCGAAAATATCGACTTCACTCAGTTAGTGGAGAACAAGGCACAGCAATTCTATCTCAACGATCGCAATTATTCCTTACAATTCGAGCCGCTTGGCTACGATTTTCTCTCTCCTGGCCTTGCTGAAGCAGACCTGATGCGGCGAATCCTCCCAACAACAGCTTTCACTGACTGGCTGACCGATTTTCTTCCCCAAATACCGATTGAGAATTCAGCAAATTGGTTAGAACCAGCCAAAGTAGATAATCCTAAAGATTATGCGCAATCCCACTTCTGGGGTCTTAATCTCAGTCGCGCTTGGATGCTTGAGGGGATCATCTCTGGATTGGCAGATAGTGATCGCCGCATAGAAACCCTTCGCTCTACTGCCGTTCACCATCGTTGGCATGGACTAGCAGATGTTATAAGTGAACATTATGCAGCTAGTCACTGGGTAGGAACTTTTGCTGTTTACCTCCTAACGAATCGTGGAACCTATCAGACTTTGTAAAAACTCGAACAATTAGCTCAAAGAGATAAGTAGTAAATTAAATGAGGGTTTTCCCAATTCCTAATCCCCAATTTCCCAAACCTTAAAAGATGCCAAGTAAATATCCCTTAGCCGACCGAGGCTGTCAGGATCAGAAAGTAAAGAGTAAAAGGCAATCTATTTTGACTTTTAACTTTCTCCTTTTGTTCAACTTCCACAACGGGAGGTTTAATCTTGACTAAATTGAAAGTTGGTATCAATGGCTTCGGTCGAATCGGGCGACTTGTGCTTCGCGCTGGTATCGATAACCCCAATATCGAGTTTGTAGGTATTAACGATCTAGTACCACCAGATAACCTTGCTTACCTGTTGAAGTACGACTCAACCCACGGCAAATTAAAGCACAGGGTTGAAGCTAAGGAAGATGGCATCCTCATTGACGGGCATTTTATTCCTTGCGTGTCAGTGAGAAATCCAGCTGAGTTACCTTGGGGACAATTAAGTGCAGATTATGTCGTGGAATCTACGGGACTCTTCACTGATTACCAAGGAGCCGCAAACCACCTAAAGGCAGGTGCAAAGCGAGTGGTAATTTCCGCTCCCACTAAAGATCCAGATAGAGTTCCTACCCTGCTAATGGGTGTCAATCATCACCTGTTTGACTTCAGCAAGGATATCATTGTCTCCAATGCTAGCTGCACTACAAACTGTTTAGCTCCCATAGCTAAGGTGATCAATGACAACTTTGGGTTGACTGAAGGGTTGATGACCACAGTCCATGCTATGACTGCTACCCAGCCAACTGTAGACGGCCCCAGCAAAAAGGACTGGCGGGGTGGTCGAGGTGCAAGCCAGAATATTATTCCCTCCTCCACAGGCGCAGCTAAAGCCGTAGCACTGGTTTTACCAGAATTGAAGGGTAAGTTGACTGGTATGGCATTGCGAGTTCCGACTCCCGATGTCTCTGTAGTTGATTTAACTTTCAAAACTGCCAAAGCTACCAGTTATAAGGAAATCTGTGCTGCCATGAAGGAGGCTGCCGCTGGCTCACTATCGGGTATTTTGGGATACACAGATGAAGAAGTAGTTTCCACAGATTTTCAAGGCGATACCCATTCCAGTATCTTTGACGCAGGTGCTGGGATTGAGTTGAACTCCAACTTCTTCAAGGTAATTGCTTGGTATGACAACGAGTGGGGTTACTCAAATCGCGTGATTGACCTGATGTTGTCTATGTCACAAAAGGAAAAGCTTGCCCCGACAGCTGCTGCGGTTTGATTAGTTGTTGGAAATGGGGCATAGGGCATGGGGCATTAGTGATTAAGTTTTTTCCCTAGTCCCTAGTCCCCAGTCCCCAGCCTCAAATTTGGGATTTGGGTCAAATGGTAAATACCCCGAAAGTAAAACGTCATTTAGTATCTTTACTTAGCAACCCAGTGATATGAAGCACGTGTAAATTTGGATGCTTTGGGCGATCGCTCAAAGCATCCAAATTTGCAAGTTACTCCTCAACCCCCAATCCCTATGCGTCGAACCAAAATCATTTGTACTGTTGGGCCGGCTACATCTGCACCTGAAAGATTGCAAGCCTTAGTAGAAGCTGGAATGAATGTGGCGCGCCTGAATTTTTCCCACGGGGCTTATGAATTCCACGCCAAAACGGCTCACTATCTCAGGCAGATTAGTACTGAGCAGCAAAAGCCGATCGCAATTATGCAAGACCTGTGTGGCCCCAAGATTCGCTTGGGAATTTTACCACCGGAAGGGTTAAATTTAGAAGCTGGTAGTGAAGTTACCTTTGTTTTGCAAGAAAAGGGTGAGACTATTGAGGAACTACCCCTACCATTGCCGACTTTATTTGCAATGGTGCGACCAGGCGAACCGATTTTGATTAATGATGGTCGCGTCAAGTTGATTGTTACTGATCGTGATGCCGATCACATTCGGGCCCAAGTGAAAATTGGCGGATTAATTTCTACGCACAAAGGAGTAAACCTGCCGGAAACTCCTTTACCTGTCAGTTCGATCACCGAAAAAGACCTGCTGGATCTGCGCTTTGGGATTCAGTTGGGTGTAGACTGGGTAGCGGTGTCCTTCGTGCGATCGCCACAAGACTTAGAACCCGCCAAGCGAATGATTGAAGCCGCTGGCGCTTCCATCCGCTTAATTGCCAAAATCGAAAGAGCAGAGGCAGTAGAAAACTTTGACTCCATTCTGAAAGTTGCCGACGCGATTATGATTGCCCGTGGCGATTTAGGGGTGGAAGTGCCAATTCACGAAGTACCCCTAATTCAAAAAGATATTATTCGCCGTTGCAATCGTGCTGGCAAGCCGGTGATTACAGCCACGCAAATGCTAGAGTCGATGATTAGCGCCCCTGACCCCACCCGCGCCGAAGCAACCGATGTTGCTAACTCTATCTTAGATGGTACCGATGCAGTAATGCTTTCTGGTGAAACCGCTGTCGGACAATATCCCATCGCCGCCGTCCAGATGATGCACAATATCGCCGTGCGGACAGAACAGGCTCTAGATGAGGCTAGTAGACATGCCTGGTGTCATGAAGCAGGCAGTCTCAGCGTCACCGAATCTGTGGCAGAATCAGTGTGTCGCATCGCCTATGAAACAGGCTCACGGGCAATTCTCTGTAACACTTCCTCAGGAAGTACAGCCAGAATGGTGTCTAAATACCGGCCAACTTCTCCGATTATTGCCCTAACCCCTGATGTTACTGCTTATCGCCAGCTAGCGCTTTCTTGGGGTGTGGAACCTTTGCTTATCCCACCAGTCCACAATGCCGAAGAGATGTTTACCAATGTGGTAAATACAGTTGTAGACATGGGTTTAGCGAATAAGGGCGATAAAGTAGTGATTACCTCTGGCGTTCCAATTGGTAAATCGGGAACAACTAGTTTAATCAAAGTGCATTCCATTGGACAGCCAATTTCAGCATAAGGCACTTAGAATAGGGCTGTGGTTGTGGCTCAAGATAGTAAAAAATTGGGCAATGATTTAGAAAAATTGCCAGAATCAGAATTGAAGGAATAGTAGAGAGTGTAAAGAACTGGGGAATAAGTAAATCCTGTAACATTCATCACGGAGCATTTTATGTCTAAGAATTTACTGGAACAATTGCGAGAAGTGACTGTTGTGGTCGCAGATACAGGGGATATCCAGGCAATTGAAAAGTTCAAACCCCAAGACGCTACCACCAATCCTTCTTTGATTACTGCTGCGGCGCAGATGCCGGAATATCAGGAAATTGTCGATCAAACTTTACTCCAGGCGAAGAAAGATGCTGGAGCCAAAGGCACCCAAGCAGAGATAGTTTCTCTAGCTTTTGACCGTTTGGCAGTAGCCTTTGGATTAAAGATTTTGCAAATCATTCCCGGTCGTGTGTCTACAGAAGTGGATGCTCGCTTGTCCTATGATACCGAAGCTACCCTGACTAAGGCACGGGAATTAATTGCTCAGTATAAAGCAGCTGGAGTTGACCGCGATCGGGTGTTAATTAAAATTGCCTCCACCTGGGAAGGCATTCGCGCCGCAGAAATTCTAGAGAAAGAAGGTATTCATTGTAACCTTACCTTGTTGTTTGGTCTTCACCAAGCGATCGCCTGTGCAGAAGCTGGCGTTACTCTAATTTCTCCCTTCGTCGGTCGGATTCTCGACTGGTACAAAAAAAATACCGGACGCGATAGCTACCCAGCAGCCGAAGATCCAGGAGTTTTGTCTGTCACCAAAATCTACAACTACTACAAGAAATTCGGCTATAAAACCGAAGTTATGGGAGCTAGCTTCCGCAACCTTGGTGAAATTACTGAACTTGCAGGTAGTGATTTGTTGACAATTTCGCCGTCACTTTTGGCTGAATTACACGTAACTATTGGAGAACTGCCACGCAAACTTGACCCCGCCAAGGTAGCAAACTTGGAAATTGAAAAGATATCCATTGACAAAGCTACCTTTGACAAGATGCACGCTGCTGACCGCATGGCATTTGACAAACTAGACGAGGGCATCAAAGGTTTCACTAAGGCACTAGAAGACCTTGAAAAACTTTTGGCAGACCGACTGGTTCGCCTTGAAGGAGAGGTAGTAGCAACTCATTAGAACGTAACGATAGTTAGTGGTTATTCTAATAACCACTAACCATTAACAATTGGCTTAGTTGGATCAGCAGTCATCAATACCGTCGTCGGATATTACCATATCCTCCAAAACGCTCCCGTCGTCGGATATTATCGTATCGTCTAAAACGCTCCCGTCGTCGGAAATTTTCGTATCGTCTAAAACGCTGCCGTCGTCGGATAATCTGCCGTCGTCGGATATTTCGGTATCGTCCTGACCGCCGTCGAGCAATTAAAAGCTCTCCGGTTTTATCTCCAACTAGGTTAGCCTCTGGTGCAGCGCTGTGTTCATTGTGAACATTACTTAAAGAAATATCCTTTGCTTCAGCTAATGAGGGCGGATACACAAAGGCACATAGCAATAGTGCTATTGAGGATAACTTCCTGAAACCTTTCATATTTTTACTTCTACTAGACTTTTGGTAATAAGTTTATTAAACACCTTAAAGTCAACAAATGATCGCTCACAAACTTTTTTTAAACTTAATCTAGTATAAAATTATGTATTTCAATTTCAGTCTTAGGGTAATTGTAAATTAAAGCAAACTATGTATAAAAATAGTAAGTGTCTAGTAAAAGAGAGCATCCCAATCCAAGCAAATTTACCAAAATTGTTACTTGTCAATTGCGAATGAAGCAGACTCCAACTCTTGGAAATGCTCTGCGAATGGAGAACCCACAAGGTGGCAGAAATGTTGCAATTTGCTTCATCTTGACTTTGCGATCGCTTTGCTTGACTGCATTCCGCTCATTATGACAAATTATATTTTTACACATTTGGGATGCTTCCTAGCAAAATGTAACTTTTCCCAATCGGCAAAGTATTATAAAACATTTAAAAAGGTTGTAGATTGAGTTGAGATGATAAACTCGACATCAAATATTAAATCGGCAAAGTAATAATAAACTTAGTTCCCTCACCAGGAATTGACAAACAGTCGATTTTTCCATTGTGTTTATCAACAATAATTTGGTAGCTGATAGCTAATCCAAGCCCGGTTCCCTTACCTACAGGTTTAGTTGTGAAAGATTGCTCAAAAATTCGAGTTTGTACCTCAGGAAGCATCCCGATACCGTTATCTTGAATGCAAATTGTGACAGTTTCTTGCTGATAATTAACTGATGTAGTGATAGTGATAGTGTTTGGGCAAGCAGCAATCTTTTGATAAGAGTGGTTTTGATTGAGGTCATCCAATGCATCAATGGCATTAGCGATGATATTCATGAAGACCTGGTTCAGCTGTCCGGGATAGCAACTGATTGGAGGTAAATTACCGTATTGGGTGATAACCTCGATTGTTGGGCGGTCTTTTTTGTTTTGCAATCGGTGTTTTAATAGCATTAAGGTGCTATTAATCCCTTCATGAATCTGAAACTCCATCTTAGATGAAATATCTGAGCGAGCAAAGGTTCTCAGAGAAAGGCTGATGCCCTTAAGGCGTTCAATTCCCTGGCCGATTGATGCTAGCAATTTTGGAATATCCTCTGCTAGATACTCAAAGTCCATTTGATTGAGAAGTTCTTCAATTTCTGGTTCTGGATGCGGTAGCTTCTGCTGTTGGAGGTTGACCAAGTGAAGAAGATTATTTGTATATTCTGTAATATAAGAGAAATTTCCTTCAATAAAACCAATCGGATTATTAATTTCATGACCAATGCCTGCAACAAGTTGTCCCAGAGTAGACATTTTCTCACTTTGGATCAGTTGTAGTTGGGTTTGTTGTAACTGCTGTAGAGATTGGGTTAATTCTGCGGTGCGCTCTTGTACCCTTTGCTCTAGGGTATATGTGAGATGGGAGATTTTCAGTTGTAACTTTAATCGGGCAATGACTTCTTCCTGCTGGAAGGGTTTGGTAACATAGTCAACTGCGCCAATTTCTAATCCTTTCACCTTGTCTTTAGAATCGGATAGGGCAGTCATGAAAATGACTGGAATATTCTGAGTGATGGGATTGGCTTTCAGCCTGCGGCAAGTTTCAAATCCATCAATACCAGGCATCATCACATCCAGGAGAATCAGATCAGGAAGGGCATATTCAGTTTGTTCGATCGCCGACTCTCCATTCGTTGCCATGAGTGCTTTCCAGCCATATCCCTGAATCATTTCTGATAGCACTTTGAGATTGTTTGGATTATCATCTACCAAAAGGATACGTATTGGCTTCGAGAGAGAATCAGCCATCATTGCCGTGACTCCATTATTACAAATGATTTTATAAATTTACGTATTTGTCCGGTTTGGAAATTGACAGTGAGTTTATTTAACTCAACTACGAAAGGAGCTAGCTGGCTGTTTTGTGCAATTAACTCTTCTAACATTTTCTCGATCGCCGCGATATCGCCCATCATTGCCAGATGATAAAGTTGTTGTAAAACATCTTGCGATGGCAGAACCCATTCGTTATCAGGTAACTCACCTTCAGGAGATGACTGCTGAGGTGTAGATTGGGCATAACTCCAGTCAACTTCTAGCACCGAGCGCAGTGTATTGAATAGCTGGTCAACTTGGAGGGGTTTGGGCAAGAATGCTTTTGCTCCTGCTTGTAAACTCCGCTGCCGATTTTCCTCGAATACGCTGGCACTAGAGACGATGATTGGAATAGAACGGGTTTTTGGATCAGATTGCAGGTGAATCATTAGCTCAAAACCATCCATATTGGGCATGGCTAAATCGAGCAGAATCACATCCGGGTTGCATTGTTTTACCATTTTTAGCCCGTGTTTACCGTCGGTTGCTTCCAAGGTTCGACAGCCAATTTCTTGCAGCAGACTCGTCAACATCGAGCAGTGATTGCAATCGTCATCGACAATCAGAACCTGAGGCGCACCACCCGAAGTTCTGGTAATCGAATGCTGGGTTGGGGCGATCGCCTGTTCATGCCAGTCATGGGAAAGTGATAGTGGGACTGTCAAATCTAGCCAAAATATACTTCCTTCACCCAAGCGACTCTGCACTAGAATTTGGCTTTCCATCAATGCTGCAATTCTTTGACTGATGGCTAATCCCAAACCAGTACCTTCAGATCGCTGCCCTGCTTCACCCACTTGCTCAAAGGCCAAAAAGATTTTCTCTAGTTGGTCTGGTAACATACCAATACCTGTATCTTCAATCTGGAAACGAATCTTAGTGGTTGGGGATTGGGAAGAATCTTGCCCAGTCTCCAGTGCCTCTACTTTGAACGTCACACTACCGATGTCTGTAAATTTGATCGCGTTGCCTAACAAGTTAATCAATACTTGTCGCAGCCGTTGTTCATCTGCTTCAATGGCAAGGGGAAGGCGATCGCTGATTAAGACATTAAAAGTAATCCCTTTCTGCTCGGCTCTGATCCCACAAATCTCGGTAACACCGTGTAAAAAGGTCGGCAGATGCACAGTAGTTGCTACCAATTCCAATTTACGAGCTTCAATTTTTGAGATATCGAGAATATCATTGATCAACATCAAAAGATGCGTCCCGCATTGAGAGATAATATTGATTCCTTCGCGGTTTTTGTTTGTCATGTTTGGCGATCGCTCTAGTAGCTGTGCAAAACCAAGGATGCCATTGAGCGGTGTCCGTAGCTCATGGCTCATATTTGCAAGAAACTCACTTTTTGCTTGATTAGCGGCATCGGCAGCCTGCTTTGCCTCAACCAGTTCATGAGTTCGCTCTTCGACTTTTGCCTCTAAGGTTTTGGAATAATCTAATAGTTGATCGTTAGCAATTTCCAGTTGGCGATTCGCTTCTTCTAGCTGCTGCTGTTTATAGGCATTCATTGTCGCAATTACACTGCTGATGAATGCGGCTAAAGCTGGTGTAACCGGAATCAGAATCCCATTTAAAAATATCCCGTAAGCACTCCCCAAGCAGACCCCACTGATACCTACAGTTATCCAAAGAATCTGGCCCCCTGGAATCTGTAGCTTTCTAGGCGCACTGGCTAACCACCAACTACTCATAGAACCGATAACAGACCACAAAACAATCCAGAGCCACAGAGAAATGCTGGAAACGCCATGGAGGGTTGTTTTTCCTGTTTTAGCTCCTTGTACCAATTGATGGGCAATATTGGCATGGATAACAACACCAGGTGTCGGTTTTTGAGCAGATATCCAGGAGGAACTGAAGGGTGTGCTGAAAAAATCGTTGGTACTAGAGGCGATTGATCCAATAAACACCATGCGATCGCGCATTGTATCTGCCGGAATTTTCCCTGCTAACACATCGCGCATGGTCACTGTGTGAAATGCTGCATCCGTTCCATGCCAGTTGAGCAGAATTTGATAGCCTCCTAAATCGCCATCAGCATAACCTGCTTCTTGATTTTGCAATGGCTGGTAGACTTCCTTACCCAATTGGAACTTTTGCCGCTGGGGATCAATGCTTTCTAAGGTAATCCCTTCGACTTCGAGGTACTTGAGCGCTACACTGGTTGCCAGCCCTGCTTTGATGGTGTCTTGTTCTTTGGCATCCACCGCTGTGAGCAGGGCGCGACGGACAGAGCGATCGTCATCGAGGACTAAATCCGCTAATCCTACCTGATCTCTTTTTTTCAATTCTGGTGGCGGATTGACGCGCTCACCAATAATTTTCTCAACTCCAATTAAATTGGGAGTACTGCGGAAAATTTGCCCGAGTTGCTCATGTCCACTTCCTTCGGGCAAATCTCGATAGAGATCCAGTCCGATGGATCGAGGCTGTTGCGCCCGGATTTTATCGAGTAATCGTGCTAATGCCCAGTCTGGAACTGGCCATTTACCCACCGATTGAATATCACGCTCATCGATTGTGACAATCACAATCTCGTTGGCTATTTTGTCTGATGATTGCAAACGAACCCATTCATCACGAAGTTTCCATTCAGGTAAATTAAAAAGCCCCAACGACTGCCCGACAATAACTGTCAGAGCAACACTGGGGCTAATGATCAAGACGCTGCGAGTGCGTTGGATGAAAGTCTGAAATCTGTGCCACATATTTGTGCCATACAGTTCATTGATGTTGGTCAGTGTTGGTGGAGTAATGCCCCACCAACACCTGTTGATTATGTTAGTTAGCGGATGCTATAGCGCTCGTTAATACACTTCCTCTCTCCTAAAAGGAGGAGCCACTGCGTTCGGCGGCGAGCCACTCTTGTTTCACGTGGCGTCAGAGGCTTTGAATTTACTCCCCTTCTTTATAAGGGAAGGGGCTGTTCTTGTTAGGTCTGTATTCGACTCAATTGAGAAGTGCTATATTAGCGGTGCTGTTACAATCTCCTTCAAACTAACTGAGGACAGAAGTTCTTCCCATTGCTTGGAGAGAGTTGCATTGGTAGGTTGAGCGGTGTGCAGTGCAGCAAGTGTTGCCACACAGTCATACCAAACCCCGTTTTTACCCAAACCAGTCGCCCGCTTCAGCCCATCCTGTTGTTGCATTATGGTTGCCAGATCAGCACTGGGCTGGATTCGCTCAATCCAACCATCAACGTAAGGCGTACTTGGACTGAGTTGCCCATCCAGTTTGAGTGCTAGGAACCATTGGTAGTTTTTGCCAACGGTTAAAGCGGGTGCATCAGCTGGTAACTTGATTGCAATCACCCCAGTTTTCTCTACAACTGAAATGTTCATCTGATACTGCATGTTGCCAGCTTCATCTTTCAGGCTGAACACAGCTTCTTGGGCATTAGAAGTAGGGAGATACACCAGAATTGTGGGACGTTCAGACACTGTTGTGCCATAGAAGCTTTGGGGCAGAAGTGCGATTAGCGCTGTTGGCCCTTTTGCTTCTACAGTCGATGGATTCAAGTAGTAAGTACCAGTGCGAGAAGCTCCCCCAGTCGCTTGTCTGGGTACACCCTTCCCGGAGGCAGGCGTAAATATACTACCGCGAGAAGCTCCCCCGGTCGCATGTCTGGGCGCACCCTTGCCAGAAGCAGGGGTAAATATACTACCGCGAGAAGCTCCCCCGGTCGCTTGGCTGGGCGCACCCTTGCCAGAAGCAGGGGTAAACATATTACCGCGAGAAGCTCCCCCAGTCGCTTGGCTAGGAGCGCTATTTTTTGCAGGTGGGGTAAATGTCACAGCACTAGCGCTAGTCCAGGCACTGCTAGCAATTAGAGCGATAAGGCTCAATGTACTAGCTAAATATCGACGTTTCATAATGTCATACCTCAATTGCTTGAGAAGTGATACAAAATACATTAATTGCTACTGTGGGAAGTAACTTATAGAATATCTCTAATCACAGTAATAATGGGATAATATGTACTAAAATATAGACTATTTGTTAATAAAAACATGTAAAAAACACATTACAATATCTTATTTAATTACGTATTATTACTTGATTAGAGCCAGTTTCCAACTAAAACGAAAGCAGACCAAAAAAACGGATCATGGAAATCAGTTTGTTGAATCATGTTTATTTGTGCCTGCCGTAGTGCTTCGGCTTTAGTGATTTTGGGTTGTCGCAGTTGCTCATAGAAGTGAGTCATGAGCATCGCAGCTGCCTTATCTTTAACTGGCCATAGAGTGGCGATGGTTGAGCGGGCGCCAGATTTGACAGCCAAACCTGCCAGCCCAAGGACGGCGCGATCGTCCCCTGCTGCTGTGTCACAGGCACTCAGTACCAGCAACTCAATTGCTTTCGATGGATCACCATGCCGATTTTTCAGGAGTTCGGACAACTCTTTGACGTTGACTTGTCCATTCCAGGTGAGCAAGAAAGTATCTTCGAGGCGGGAGCTAAACTGTCCGTGGGTTGCTAGGTGGACAATACCAGCATTACTGGATTTCACGCGTTGAGCGAGGGCTTGACTTGTGAATTCCTGGTTCAGCAATATAAAGGACGACACCGCTTTTGAGATTTGTTTAACTTCTGAGTCCACAGCAGGCAAAGCATTAAAACCAGCGCGAGATTCGCTAATACCACCCACGATCGCATTCATTTTGTTTTGTTTTAGCGATCGCGTAGCCATAAGTTGCAATCCTGGTGAGAGTGCGACTGCATACTTCTCAATTAGATATTGTTTACCGTCATATAAGGCAGCCATTGGAATGTTACGCAACTGGCCATCCAAAACAAACACTAATGTCTTAGTATCTTTGAATCCTTGATTGATTTGTGCTGGACGAATCAGCCAATCATAAATCTGCTGGGATAATCGATTTCGGTCTTTGGAATCTGAGACAGGATTGAGAGCAACTAAAAAATTGCCTAGAGTCTGCTCAATTTCAGCTTGAGATTTAGAAGTGATATAGTAATCGAGTGGTTGCCCGGCTTTGGAAAGAATCACCGCTAAACGATCGGGCAGGATGATTGGATAAATGACGGTTGCAGTGGGATCAACCTGATCAATTTGCTGAGTTTTATCTAAACAGGCTTCCTGGAAAAAGTTATCAAGTTCTGCAATTTGGAGTGCCTCAATTAATTCACGGGCTTGCACTAATGCAGCTTGGCTCGGTTGATTATCTAGAAGTAAACCGACTAGTTCTCGGTAAACAGGCTCTACACTTTCACGGAAAGAGAACTGAACATCGGGGTTGATGGCAACCAAATCCCCTCGCAGTGACTTTAAGGCTTTGACAGCTTCGGTATAGGCACTAATTGCTTTTGAGCGATCGCCCTGTTGTTTATCCAACTGTCCCATCTGCCAAGCAGATTGAGCGATTATATCGTTAGCTTGGAGTTGACGGGCAATCTCGAGGGATTTCTGAGTTAACTCTTGTGCTTGTGATAACTGCTGTGTACGGCGATAGAGTTTTCCCCACTGATGCAGTGCGTAAGCTTCTGCTTGAGCATCTTGGATTTGCTGTGCAGACTTGACTGTGACTGCCATGAGTTGCGCCAGGTCTTTCAAGGGTATGATTTGGTCAGGAGTTGAGCGCCGATTCAGGGTAGCCACAAAATTGATGGCTGCGTAGAGGGAGGTGTGACTGGGGGGCAGTTCCTTAAGTTGTTGTAGTAGTTGAGGTGCCAATGGGGTAGCAAACTCAGGCTTGTCGTAGTCGAGGAAAAGTTTGAAACGAGCTAAACGTGCTTGCAAGCCATCGCTTGGATTGGTGGCTAGCTGTTCTGCTTGTTCAAAGTAATCTAATGCCGCCTCTGGATCTTGCAAGTCAACGGCAGTTGTTCCCAGACTCAGCAGGATAGAACTCAAGTAGGGTTTGGCTTCAATTTTACGAGCGATCGCTAAACTTTGCTCCAACACCTCTTGATTTTTTGGATCACCAATCATTTGTAGGGCTAAACCAAGCGATCGTAACCCACTGATTTTGATTTCCGAATCTGGCATTGCTAAGAGCTTTTGAGTCAGCGTCTCCAACTGCACTTTAGAACGGCGATAAAATCCCAAACTTTGTAAAGCTTGTGCCTGGTTGATTTGACTCCCCAAGCTGCCCATTTTGTCACCTGCCTGCTCATAATATTTTTGAGCTTGCTGCCAACTTTCGAGGGCAGTTTCGGCTTTGCCATTGTGCAATTGCAAATTTGCCTGGGTATTGAGTGCTTGTGCCCAGAGAATTGCATCAGCAGAGGGAATAGAGGTTTGCAATAGTTTCAGACTTTGCTCAATAGATTGACTGGCTGCTTCCCATTGGTTAAGTTCCTGTTGTGTTAGTGAGAGGTAACTTAAACTTAGAGCTTCGTTGAGGCGATCGCCTTGGGTATGGTACTGTTGTGCTACCGTTTGCCAAATTGTCATTGCTTCTGTAAAGCGTCCTGAACGGTAGAGGTTCCGTCCCTGTTCTAGCCAATTGGTCGGCTGGGAAGAAGAAAGAACTGTGGTTGTTACTGGTAGAGATGCTTTTACAGGTGTAATGGTAAATGCTAAACACAAACTTAAAATACTGAGGCTGACATATAGCCAATGAGTTTGTTTAATTCGGAAAGCCATAAGTAATTACTAAGATTCATAACAGCTTTTGAAAAATCAGTCACAGCACAAGTGCTTAAAGAATGAGTAAACTTATATTGCCCAAGTTATAACTTGGATCTATTAGACATCTCCAAAAATGAAATATGCATTATCCAACGTCGGGACTGATTAATTTGACACCGCAGCACAGGTTAAAGATGGTTCTACATGCGCTGATTGAGCCGCAATTAACTCAATTTTCCCCTGTGCATTCCGTCGCCAAGAAGTAGCTTGAACGAGAACCTTAGAAGATTGGGGTATTTGTGCTTGTACCTTCTGGGTTTTCCGGTATGCAGAGATGTCGCGGATATCAGACCAAGTGCGATCACTGGTCACTTGCTGAAGAGGATTTTGCGGCACACCACCCCGTCCTATTGCCACAAAGCTACTGCCTTCACTACCCGCGCAGCCTGTGGCAATTTGCTGAGATGGATCAATTACATTTGCTGGCAATTCGACTAAGCCAGAATTTGGATCAACGCCAATGGTATTGACTTGAACCGTGCCGCTAACCCCAAATTGGGAACTAACAGTGATGTCATTCTCTGATGTCAGTTGGGGACGAAACTTCAGTCCGAAAAGCCCTTGTGTGCTGATTTGAATATTACCCCCCCTACCTTTCACCGCATTAGCAATAATGTCGCTGTTTTCTAATCCGGCGATAATAGGTGCATTGATATTGATATTACCTCCATTACCGTTACCGCCTGCTGTAGCACTAATACTGCTGCGATCGCGCATCAGCAACAACTTACCAACTTGTAATCCGATGTTGCCACCATTACCAGATTCTGTCTGTGCTTGGATTGAGCCTTGATTTTTTAATTGGATGCGATCTGTGGTGATGTTGAGATTGCCAGCATTTCCACTACCTTGGCTGGTAACGCTTACAATACCGCCATCCTTGAGTGTCAAATTTGGTGTGGTAATACTAACACTACCTGCATTTCCCGTCAGTACATCTTGTAAGCCAAATAACTTAAGTAGTTGTGGACTTGAACGGATGACAGATGAACCGAGGCTACTGTAAGTGTTAGGACTGACACCACTAATTGTGATCGCCTCCCTAGCATTAATGCTGACATTTCCTCCATTCCCAGTATAAAATACTAATGAACCAACTGCTCCTCCATCTAAGATTTGTAACTTCCTAGTATCTAGGATCAAATCTTTTGTATTTCCGCTCGCAAAGCTACTGATACTAATGTTACTAGAAATTTCAAAAGGGGTTTTCCCCATAACTGTGGTATTTTGATTACGAATTGTCACTTTACCACTAGAGCCACTGCCATATGTATATGAAGTCAATAAAGCTCCACCAGATATTACCAATCTATCCCCATTAATAGAGATATCACCTGCTGACCCAGTACCGTATGTGCCAGTGACAATGTTTGTTGCAATGGGCGTCAGGGGTGAGAAGCCGGACATCTCTATTGCTGCCGCTTCAATCTGAATGTTGCCACTGTCAGCTACTCCGTGTGTTGAGTTCTCTATCCCTGAACCCTGTTGGAGTATTAACCGGGGAGTGATGATACTTATATTCCCACCAGTTCCGGTGCTCAAGGTGTTACTGCGAATCCCACCTCGAATTGTGGTAGCGGATGTTCCGCCAATCATATCGATGGCTTCTGATGCTTGAAAACGAATGTCTCCACCAGGAAGACTTCCATAATTCTGCGCTAAAACTAACGAACCATCGCTCAAGCGAATATTTCGTCCCTGAAGCTGAACTGAACCCGCATTTACCCCACTGACATCTAATAGTGACTTTTGTGCTAGTTGAATGTCACTAAAGCTTTGCCCGTTGCCATACTCCAATTTATATCCCTGAGTGGTTGGCACTAAACTAACTAATCCTGCACCTTCCAGGCTACCTAATTCTATATGCCCTGTTTCGGCAGTCAGGGTAGCGCCATTCAAATTCAGATTACCACCCACCAATGCCAAAGTTTTTCCCGCCTGTACTTGCAATCTTGTTGGGCTAGGATTACGAATCGTAGGAATAATATCGCTCTCAATATCTAAATGCCCTGTACCTTGGACTTGTATCGCTGAAGGATTATTACCTAGTTGCAGTCCAATGGGAACATTGATACTTAATAATGCGTTAGTTTGGGGATTAATGGCGCTAAATTCACTTCCATCAGCAAATTTGATGCTATTAGCTGTCGTTGCAATCAATGAACCGCCTATATTTAATTGGGCATTAGCACCAAAAATGATCCCATTAGGGTTAAGTAAAAAAAGATTGGCGCTACCGTTGGCTGTAATTAAACCATCAATGTGGGAAATACTGCCCCCAGTCACACGACTAAAAATATTTTGCACATCTGCGGCATTGTTGAAGAATGCAGAACCATTGCTAGGAATAGAGAATTGGCTGAAGCTGTGAAACAGGTTGTTGCCGACACGACTGCCGTTGGTAATGGTGAAGTTATTGCCGCTTTGGGATACTGTGCTGTTAAGAGTTCCATCGGTAATTACTTGAGCATTTGCACAACTATTCCAAATCCCACATATTAACATTCCACCGATCAAACTGAACCTAGCAAAAATTACTTTCATCACCCCGTCTCCATTTCGAGCTATGTACTTAGGTTTCCCAAAATGGAATTGTTGCTAACCTTATTTGTAGTTAACTCTTAGCTGAAGCAGCACAGGTTAATGATTGCTGCACGTAGGTAGGAAATGGAGCCGCTATTAATTCAATTTTGCCATCAGCGTTACGGTGCCAAGAAGTGGCTTCAACGATAACCTTTGGTGATACATGCGTTTGGGGAGTGACATTGCCAGTTTTTCGGTAAGCAGATAAATCTCGCACATCGTCCCAGGTGCGATCGCTCGTTACTTGCTGATTGGGATTTTGCGGCACACCACCTCGTCCTGTTGCCACAAAGCGACTGCCTTGGTTTGTAGAACAACCAGTGGCTATTTGCTGCGCTGGATTAGTTATATTCGCTGGCAGTTGGACTAAACCGGAATTTGGATCGACACTAATGGTATTGACTTGCACATTACCATTCACACCCAACTGTGAACTTGCAGTAATATCATTGTCTGGTGTAAGTTGGTCACGAAATTTCAGACCAAAGATGCCTTGGGTAGTGATTTGAATATTACCACCACGACCTCGCACTGCATTAGCAATAATATCGCTGTTTTCTAATCCGAGAATGATCGGTGCATTGATGTTGATATTACCCCCATTACCGTTACCACCAGCTGTTGAGGTAATCAGGCTATTGCCTCGTAGAAACAACAGGTTTCTGGTTTGTAAGGTAATATTGCCACCATTACCGGATTCTGTTTGGGCTTGAATAAACCCTTTATTCTTTAATTGGATGGTATCTGCATTGATGTTAATATTGCCACCATTTCCACTGCCTTGACTGGTGACACTGACTGTCCCACCATCCGTCAGCGTTAAGTTCGGTGTGGAAATGCTCACAGTACCTGCATTAGCTGTTAGCATATCTGGCAAACCGAATCGCTGCCGCAATGACGGATCGAGTCGGATGCTGGACGCGTTAATGCTACTATTATTTGTCTGACCTCGACCACTGATTGCGATCGATTCGGTAGCGTTGATGTTCAAATCTCCCCCATTACCTGCAAAAAATGCGGTGGCGGCAACTACTCCCCCATTCAGAATTTGCAATTTGGCAGTATCTAGTGTCAAGGTTTTGGTATTTCCGGTTGCAAATGTAATTGAGCTAATGTTGCTGTAAACTCCAGAGGGGCTTTCTCCGGTCACCGTGGTGTTGGTGTTGCGAATCGTCACTTTACCGCCAGAGCCACTGCCAAAGGTAGCCGAAGACAATGAGGCACCGCTAGACACCAGTAGACTATCACCATTGACAAAAACATTACCTGCGTTCCCAGTGCCTAGCGTAGTAGTGTTAATGTTGGAAGCAACACTGGGATCAATGGGTGAGAAGCCAGATATATCAATCGCCATTGCATCGATCTGGATATTGCTACTGGGACCCACTCCAAATGTTAAGTTATTTAATGCCGCTCCCTGCTTGACGGTCAGCCTGGGAGTAATGACGCTGATGTTCCCACTAGCTCCAATGCCAAAGGCTTCATTACGCACCCCGCCTTTAATCTTAGCATCGGGTGTTGTACCAATCAGATCAATTGCCTCCGTAGCCTGAAAGCGAATGTCACCACCAGGGAGATTGCCGAAATTCTGCGCCAGCACCAGAGAGCCATCGGTGAATTGAATTTGCTGACCCTGAACTTGCACAGAACCTGCATTCACCCCGCTGATATCTAATAGCGATCGCTGTGCCAGATGAATATCGCCAAAGCGTTGCACATTTCCATACCCCAACGTATAGCCCTGTGCGGTTGGCATCAAGCTGACCAGCCCTGCGCTACCTACACTGCCCAATTCTACTCGCCCTTGTTCGGCTCTCAGAGTTGCCCCATTCAAATGTACGTTCCCACCCACCAAAGCTAGGGTTTTTCCAGGCTGTACCGACAGTTCTGTAGAACTGGGAATCCGAGTGATGGGAAGCAGAGCCGATGCACTGGTCGTAGTCAAGGAGTGTCCTGTACCTTGAACCGTTATTGGTGCAGGATTGTTGCCCATTTGCAACCCAATGGGAACATTGATGCTCAACAACGGGGCGGCTTGAGAACTAATTGCGCTAAACTCAGCACCATCAGCAAATTTAATGCTGTTAGCAGTAGTGCCAATAAACGATCCGCCAATATTCAATTGAGCATTTGCGCCGAAAATAATTCCACTGGGATTGAGCAGAAACAGGCTGACGGGATTACTACTGTTAATTGTTTTAATTACGCCATCAATCTGGGAAATACTACCCCCAGTTACACGACTGAAAATGGTGGAGATATTAGGCGTGTTGATTAAATTAAAGGTGGCTGAACCACCGGTGGGCACGGAAAACTCACGAAAGCTGTGAAACAGATTACTACCTGCGGCACTACCGTTAGTGATGGTGAAGTTATTACCACTTTGGGAGACGGTGGTGTTGAGGGTGGCGTCGGGAGTCACCTGGGCATTGGCAAAGCCGCTCCAGAGGAGCATCCCAGCTGTCAATATTCCATTTACTAAACCCAAAGCAACAGAGGTCGTTTGCATTGTCCAATTTCTATTTATACTTAATAATTAGGGTTCCCTAAATTGCTCTTAACATTCACCAAAACAGTGCCGAGCAATGAGTGCTTGTTCAGGACTGATAACTCTCTCAGCACTCAGGACTACTGAAGTAGCTTGTTGGATTAAAACGGTGAATAACCTATTGAGAAGTACAGCCCATTTTCCTGGAGCGATCGCTTTTCACCTTCGACTGATGTCAGAGGAATGCCCCAATCCAGACGGGCTGAGAAATTATTGCCCTGTTTCCACAACAGCCCTAACCCAGTACCAACCAACAGACTCGGCGATGGATTTTCGCCCTTGACATTCCAGCCTTTGCCCACGTCAATGAAGGGTGTCAGTTGCAGCACTCCGCCAATCTTGGGAGCACGAACAATAGGCAACCGGAATTCAGCCGACAATAACATGCCATTATCTGTAATTAATGAGTCTTGGCGATAGCCCCGTACACTTAGCTGTCCACCGAGGCCAAATTGCTCCAAGGGCACTAATGAATCTGCTGCTAGTTGGAAATCGCCCCTAGCTAAAAATAGCGTGTCCGGTGCTAATTGTCGCACCCACTGCGCCTGTCCCCGCCAAGCGAAAAAGCGGCTATCTGGTTCATCCTGACTGACATTCGCATCGAACCAATCTACGCCAAAGCTAAATTGCGATCGCGCAGCAAATACATACTGGTTACTTCGCTGAGTATATTCTTGAAAAAAGCGCAGGGCAGAAATATTGGTTTTTCCGTTCGCATCCGCACCGGGTGACAGTTTATATGGCCCAATGTTATCAATACCCAACTCAGTTTGGCTTTCCTGACGTGAGAATGACAGCCCGATCGCCAACTCTTGGGTTGGCTTTTGCACCAATGGTTGGCGATAGCCCAATTCGTAAGATCGAGTGTTTGACTGAATATCAAGGACGCTGAATGGTTTTTCAATAACGCGGTTCCATCCCTGGTTAAAACCAAAGAATACAGTGCCATTGCGGGCATTAATCGGCAGTGTGTAATTGAGATTGATTGTATTACTGCCATCGGTATTGGCGTATCCGACGCTGAGGGTGTCGCCCAAGCCCAGTAAATTGGCTTCTTGCAAATCTATTCCCCGACGAAAACTGCCCACACTTGGTGATCGCCCATTATCTAGGGTTGTTATCAGCTTAAAGGTATCAGCTTCTTCAACCTCGACTTGCAATATATTAGTTCCCGGATGCACACCTGTTTGCAACTCGGCTGACAAGTTTTGAATCTGCGGATCGAGGCGGAGTAGTTGTAGTTTTTCTAGTAAATGCGGCACGTTCAAGGGTGTTTTGGCACCAAGTAGGATGCGATCGCGAATGTATTGGGTACGCAATCGCTTATTGCCGATAATCTTGATTTCTTGCAGACTACCTTCGATCACCTGAATTTTGATCACCCCAGCTTCTACTGTCTGCGGTACAATCAACGCCCCCGTGGTTACATAGCCATGATCAACATAGAGTTTCGTGATCGCATCTTTGACTTGCAACAACTCGATAAATGTCAGTTCCCGCCCAACAAAAGGAGCTGTGATAGCAGTCAACTGTTCTGGTTTGAAAACTGTACTGCCAACTACTTCAATGCGATCAACCTGAAATCTGGCATTAGGATCATCCTGTCCCGAAATTGGTTGCTCTGGTAGTTTTGGAGGAAGAAGTAATTGATTATTATCTGATGGCTGCGGCAATACATCCGACCGTAAGGGTCTAACAGGAACATCTTCTAACCGATACATCTGAGGATCAGGAGTTTGGGCGTAGGCATAGCCCGTCCTAGACGTCGCATCCTGATAGTTGCATAATACTCCTACTAGAACAAACGTCAGAGATTTTAGCCTAACGAGAAAATTTAGAGATGTGTTTAGTGTTTGTGTAGGTCTGATGATAGCCATGCTTTATCCATCTTTTATTAATTTCTTGCATTTGAAAAAGTGAATGTCAACTTTATAACTACATATAAAAAAAGTGAATGCTAGTTTTTAACCATATGGCAAGTAAAGATAAATTTTTACCAACATAGTAGGAGTACGACAAATATTGACAGTTTACATCTTGCCTTCTCCACTTCATAAAACACAACTATGGATAAAGCGTGTGCTTGCCATTACTTAAGTGAATCAATTTTTTTATACTTACAAGTTTATACGGTTTTGGTTGAAAGTCAGTCAAAATATGTTATATAGGAATTCTATTTCAGTTAATTTACTTAAATTAATAAAATCTATAATTAGTGAGAATATTAAAATTAACAACATGACTTAGATTAAAAAAGTTAAAAATAGCACTAAAATATCTAGAAAAAATACGTATAATTACTTAAGCAAATTTATATTACTTTGTGATGCTTTGAGATAAAATTATTTTTTTCATAAATATTTATACTGAGACAAAAAGTAATAAGGAGTATTAAAATGTAATTTATACTGAGTTTGCATAGTAAGAATAAATAATGCTTTTTAATATAATGCGTAGATCAAAGATAAATGTGAGCAATGATTGTCTCCGTAAATACCTGGGTACAAATTTGTCGTTTGTCCTTGGCGTCTTCCATAGAGAAGAGGGGTGAAATGAGCAACCCTACAGAAAGTTATGCTAATCCTGAAACACTTACTATACAGGCAATCTTAGGGTGAGACTCTACCGGATACCTGTCTACTTTGGCTACTTTTGACTTTGCCAACAGCATCGATTGTTCATTTGACCCCATTTCCTACCATTATGACTTCAGATACCAAACCCATTTATGATCCCCTGGCTAACGAAGGGTCTGCCATCGACTGGAACGGGCTGCTGACCGAAATCCTGGCCGCTTTTGACTGCTCTACAGGTACCATCCATACCTTCGATCAGGACAGCCAATTATTGCACCTAAAGGCTTACCAGGGCATTCCGGAATTCCTGTTGCCTAAAATGACGGTAATTCCCATCGGCAAAGGGATGGCCGGTGTCGCCGCCGAACGCAAGCGACCCGTACAGATTTGCAACCTGCAAACCGAGGAATTGGGAATGGCCAGACCCTCGGCAAAAGAAACCAAGGTAAAAGGCTCGATCACGGTGCCGCTTATGCTGAATGGCCGATTGCATGGTACCTTGGGCATTGCCAAGCTGGTTTCCTACGAATTTACTCCGGAAGAGGAAGAGACACTGATGGAGATTGGAGAGGCCATTAGCCGGAAAATCGTCAGTTAACAGGAGTAGCTAAAACGAGTGCCTAGTTTATTTTTTATTACCAAGAATCAAGTCATATTCCTCTATAGCAATCCTATCTGATTTGTGAAAATTCGCGGTGTCCAGATCCCCGACTTCGTAAAAGTTGTTGGGGATCTAACTTTTGACGAATGATTTACGACTCCTCTAGCTTTACTTTTGACTTGTTCCTAAAGAACTTTGAACTCCATCATTATCAATTGCACTATAACCTTCACTACTCATTAACCCCAACCAAGGGTCAGAATTAGGAGTTAAAAACAATTCGGCATAGACTTTTTCATTCAATGAATTCACTTCATTTGTGCCATTTCCTTGAATAAACCATTGATGAATCTGGCTATGCAGCATATATTCATTTCTCGCAGTATCCAAAGCCATTGCTGCTTCAAAATTACTTACAACACGCTGCAAACTCTCAGCATTTCCTTTTTGGAAACGTTTAGAACTGATTAACGCAATGCTATTTTTATCTAACTTCGCATCACTTCTATAGAGTTGAGCAATGCGCCGCCATGTCGCTTCATCAGTAATTTTTTGTAAAGATGTTGGATTATTTATAGTAGGAGATATATTCCGTAACATCGGAGTTTCTGTTGCCATTTTAGTCACTGCAATCATTCCTGCAACTGGAGCGCTGGGTGGTTCATTGCTCAAAGTAAGCATTTCTACCAGACGTGGTGGATTTTGGATGTCTAGTTTTGCTAAATCTGCATTCCATTGCTGTTGAATTGATGCTAAACGTTGACGATGGTAATCACGTAAAAAGTTTTGCCGTGCTGTACCTTGGCGTCTGGTATACTCTTTAATTGCTTTTTCACCATCAACTAACTGTCGCAGAAAAGCTTGAGGGCCATATAATCCCGGTATTGCATCAACAGGATGACCATAACTATCTAAGATATAGTGAATGCTATTGCCTGTAATTGTGCGTTCTAGCTTGCGTCCGTCACCAAAATCTACAGTTATTTTCGGGGCTGAACGCACAGACTGCCAGTGTAAAATATAGTTTTGCCGCAGGTATTTAGATATTTCTGTGTTAGGATACAAGGCGACACGGAAAAAGCGGCTGTTAGCGCAACTTAAATCTTGGTCTAGTCTTCCCAACAATCGTAACGAGAGAATAGGTTTATTACTTGCTTGAGCTGCGGCTTTTGCTTGTTCTAAATCAGTGTACCAGTAAAGTTTTGAGGCGTGGCAATCTTTTTGTTGGCAAAGTGTATCTAAAGCTTGATGCATTTGAGGTGAGGGATTATTGAGTTCTGTTGCATGGGTGTTAAGAAACTTTTCTAATCCATCTAGACCTTGAGCACGGAGTTGAATAGCTTGTTGTAAAAGCTGTGGAGGTTTTGTTGCGGATATTTGAGTACAAGTTGCGATCGCAAAGCCTGTACCAACAATAGTAGCGGTAATCGTAGATGTAATAAGTTTTGACATCATACTCAAATTAATTAAAATACTATTGATTTCATGACACTTTTTATGCCACCAGAAGTTCCCATTGCGTATTTATATTTAGCCTATGAAAGGCTAATATTAAGACCGCAGGCGGAAAAAAGTTTTATGATTTTTGCACAGATGCTTCCAATAGTAATTAATGAACCATACTTGATATTATTTGTCCAAAGTCCAAAATGAAGGTAAAGAGGAAAAATACATTAGCAATATTGATTAAACTGTAAGTAACAGTAAATGTAACTTAGGATGACGTAGTTAATTACTAATTACTTATTTTATTTGGATCGCTAAATTGAGTTACCAGCCAAGCTCCTCCAGAGCATATCAACAACAAAGGTGTTAACCAATCATCCCAACGCACATATAAAGTTTGTGTCTGCCGGCGATAAATTGTATCAGCATGAGTTTCGTAGGTATTATATCCAGATATCCACAAGGTTCTACCGTGAGGATCTATAAAGGCTGAATATCCTGTATTAGTTGCTCGTGCTGACCATCTATCAGTTTCAATTGCCCGCATGATATCCTGTGCATGGTGCTGGAATGGCATGGATGCAGTGTAATGGGCATCGTTAGAAGAACTGAGGATAAATTGCCCACCCGCAGCAGCTTGACGGCGAAATTGTTCAGCAAAAGCAGATTCATAACATATACTAGCGATCGCCCGACCAAAAGGAGTGTCAAATACCTGATTTGCCGAACCCGGAACTTGGTGTGCATCCAGAGGTGATAAGCGTTGGATTATCCCGCCTAAAATTCCTTCAAAGGGAATATATTCTCCCAAAGGCACTAGTTTGGCTTTATCGTAGCGGCTGACAATTTCACCCTTACTGTTGAAAGTAAACAAGCTAATTGTATAACTGTCTCCCCGTTCGCCAAAAGCCCCAATCCAAGCAACTACCCCTTTTTTCTTCACTGCTGCGACTAAGGCAGTTTCCATCAAGTTGCGCTGGAAAATAGGTAAGGCTCCTTCTGGGGTGAGGACTGCATCTACACCTTGCTCTGTTAAAGTTAGATATCCACTGGTGTAATTTTCTTGAGCGCGACGAAACCCTTCAGAACTTCGTAAAAGTCGGTTCGGGATATTACCCTGAACAATCCCCACTTTCAAAGCTGCTTCTGGGGGTTGGGCGATGGGACGGCTATATAAGATAAAACCAATCAGGTGTAAGGTAATTAATAGTCCTGTTGCGATAACCCAGTATTTATTAACAAACCGCAGAGGCGCAGAGAAGCCAGTGCGCCCTTGCGGTTCCCCGACTTGAAGCAACTGGCGCGACACAGAGGAAATCTTGGCGGACTTGGCGTCTTCTCTGCGAGACACTGCGCGTTCACGTAGTGTCTCGCAGAGAAGGCGGTTCGTCCATCCTTCAGCAATTAAGCCATTCACAGCAACTATTGCTGCTGTCACAGTATTAGGCCCAGAGAGTTGGCCCAGATGTAAAATCACGAGATTGTGCGGACTTTGGGTGTAAGCAAGAGAACTCCACCACAGAGGTCCAGCACTCCATAGACTTTCTAGACCGCACCAGACAGCTATACCAATTAATATACGTAGCCACGATTTTCGTCCACTCAGGCGAACCATTACAGCCGCCCAAATAGCAACGAATACCCCTCCCAATACACTGATAAATCCCCAACAAAAAAGGGTAATTGCCAAACTTGGTAACCAAGGAACACCCAACCATGTCATCGGATGAATTCCCGTAATCCAAAATAAGGCGACACCGTGATAACCGATACCCCAGAGGAAAGCCGGGGGGAATTGGTTTTTGCTTTTGGCTGAAGTGACAACTAGCACCCATAAGGGGACTAGGGCAATCCAAGCCAAGAACCATGCACCTACAGGGGCTACGGTTAGCCCCATTAAAATGCCACTGGCTAAGGCAATCAAGTAAGGGAGTGAGGCGGTTAACCCCTCCCCCTGCTTTTTATTCTGCTTCTTCTGCATCGACAGCATCAGGTGGAACTATTGCCACTCCGGTAATGGCATCATCTTCGTCTAAACGCTGTACTCTGACTCCAGTTGCCGATCGCGATTGGATGGAAATCGCATTCACCGCTTGCCGGATGATAATACCGCGATTTGTCACCATCATGATTTCATCATCATCATTGTTGACAATGCGTAGGGTTGCCAACTTGTCTTTGTTTTTGCGGTTTTTGAATTTGGTTGCCATTAAACCTTGACCAGCACGGTTTTGCAGGCGAAACTGGGCAACTGGTACGCGCTTACCATATCCTCCCATTGTAATTACTAACACCCAAGGGCCAATAATGCCATTGCTAAGTATTTCTACGGAGTCTTCATTAACTTCGATAATTTCGATATCTTCCGTTTCGATTGTTTCGATATCTTCAATTTCGGCTTCTATAACTGTATCCAAAGTTTCAAGAATTGCTGCGGGGAGAATATCCATACCCACCAGTTCATCTTTATTTTTAAGTTTCATGGCTTTTACCCCACGAGTCGCCCTACTTAAAGGACGCAGCTGTTCGTGGTTACACCGGAAGTGAATCGCCATCCCGTGACGAGAACCAATGATTACACTGTCCTCTACTCTAGCGCGTCGCACCCAGCGGAGTTGGTCACCTTCTTCTAAAGAAATGGCAATCAAACCATTGGCACGAATGTGACTAAAGGCTGCCAATTCGGTTTTTTTGATATTGCCACCCTTAGTGAGCATGACCAGATATTCTTCATTGCTAAACTCGTCAACAGGTACAATTGAGGTGATTTTTTCCTCTTTGGGAATGGGTAGCATTTGGACAATTGGTGTCCCGCGACTAGTACGCGAACTCACGGGAATTTGATAAGCTCTCAGGCAGTAAACGACACCACGTTCACTAAAGAATAAAATACTATCGTGATCGCAGCAAGTCAAAAAATGCTCAACGGTATCATCATCTTTCACCTTGGCTGCGGCTTTACCTCTGGTAGCACGGCTTTGCGCTTCAAAGGTGTTAACTGGCATCCGTTTGATGTAGCCTTGCTCTGTAACCAAAATTATTGCTTTTTCATTGGCAATTAAGTCACGATCATCTAATTCCCCTTCTCCTGGTAAAATCACCGTGCGGCGGGGTGTGGCAAAGCTAGTTTTCAGTTGCCCAACTTCAGTTTCGATGATTTCCAGCACTCTCTCCCGGCGGGCCAAAATATCTTGTAAGTCGGTAATTTTCTCTTGTAATTCTTCGTGTTCCAGACGAATTTTGTCTGCTTCTAAGGCAGTCAACCGCCGTAATTGCATCTGCAAAATCGCATCTGCTTGCACTTCGGAGAGTCCGTAAGTTGTGATCAACTCACCTTTGGCTGTGGGCGCATCGGGGGCATGGCGAATCAAGTTAATAATTGGATCTAACTGGGACAGGGCAATCAATAACCCTTGCAGGAGATGATCGCGTTCTTCGGCTTTCCGCAGTTCGTAACGGGTGCGTCTGGCAATGGATTCAATGCGGAAATCCAAAAAGACGCTTAAGAACTGCTTGAGGGTGAGTACCTGGGGTTCGCTATTCACCAACGCCAGCATATTCGCCCCAAAGTTGGCTTGCAGTGGTGTTTGCTTGTAGAGGTTGTTCAGAACGACGCGGGGATAAGCATCACGCTTGAGTTCGATCACAATTCGCATCCCTTCGCGATCGCTTTCATCACGGATATCTGCAATGCCCTCTAGCCGCTTTTCATTTACCATTTCGGCGATTTTTTCAATCAGTGCCGCTTTATTGGTTTGATAGGGCAATTCAGTGATGATAATTGCTTCTCTATCTGGGCGTCCGCGCTGTTCAACGGTTTCAATGTTAGCGACACCACGCATGGTGATGGAACCACGCCCAGTGGTGTAAGCTTCTCGAATGGCAGATGTCCCCAAAATTTGCGCCCCAGTCGGAAAGTCTGGGCCGTGGACATACTGCATTAATTCGAGATCGGTGATTTCTGGATTGTGGATTACAGCCACCAAAGCATCAATCAATTCGCCCAAGTTGTGGGGGGGAATGTTGGTTGCCATGCCCACGGCAATTCCAGAGGAACCGTTGAGGAGTAACTGCGGAATCCGCGCTGGTAGAACTGTCGGTTCTTGCTGGGAACCGTCGAAGTTATCGGCGAAGTCTACGGTTTCATACTCGATGTCGTGCAGTAGACCGGCACTAGTTAAAGCTTGCAAGCGGCATTCTGTGTATCGCATTGCCGCGGGCGGATCATTGTCTACTGAACCAAAGTTACCATGTCCGTTAACTAAGGGCGATCGCATGGAAAAATCCTGCGCCATCCGCACCAAGGCATCATATACTGCCGTGTCGCCGTGGGGGTGATATTTACCCAACACTTCCCCCACTACACGGGCGCATTTCTTAAACGGGCGATCGTGGAGCAGACCTAGCTCGTGCATTGCGTAGAGAATGCGACGATGCACAGGTTTTAGACCATCCCTGGCATCTGGCAGCGCCCGACCCACTATCACGCTCATGGCGTATTCCAGATAAGACTGCGACATTTCGTTTCGCAAGTCTGTCGGGATAATCCTCTCCTGTGAGGTTGTCATAACCTAAAAATCTCCAAAAATCGTAGATTTTAGCTTTTTTATTCAATAAAGCGCAAAATTATTCTAAATTGCTCTTGAATAATTGCCATAATTTGATACAATCTTAGCATATATAATGCCTTTTTTTGCCTGAATAACTAACCCAAATATCTAGTTAAAAAAGGGTATAATAAATCACAGTAAAAAGGCTATTAGCTAGTTAAAGAGAGGAATGAACTAAAAGTTTGCTTAGTGCAAATTTACTTAACTTGAAATATGACGGGGTAAATTTAAGAGAACAATCTAAATTGGCTTTATTAAGCTCTTACTTTTATAACTGTTATTTACCAAAAATTCTGAGGATCTAATGACTTTCCAACAACTAGAAATAGGTGACTACTTTCGGATACCTGGTATGAGTGACCGTTGCGTATATAGAAAAGCTAACAGTTCACATTGCAGCCTAAACGCTTTATTACAGCCAATCCGAGCAGAAACAAAAGTTATACCGCTTACTTTTGCAGAGATTACTAACTATTTTGCACTCAAGCAAGAATTCCTTCAAAGTCTCAGGCGATAAAGGTTTTACGTTTTCCTTAACACTCAAGCAGAAGTTGGCTTTTTTTTCGATGAGGCGATGCCTACGGTGGTCACTGACTTGTACTGAGCATCTCGGCTTGCTTCTCTTCGAGAGGCTGCGCCAACGACTGCGTTCAGCACAAGTCGCTCGATGGAGCCACAGTCGAAGTAGCTTGTCGTACCCCTACCGGGAAGCAAGCTACGCGCAGCATCTCGTAGAGAAGTGCGGCAAGCTACGCTTCCTGATAGAGTACAATTTCAAACGTTTGTGACAGTTCATCAATCGAAAAGAAGTTTCACAGTTATGACATCTTTGTTAACAAACCCAACTGATGGGTTACGCCCGACACCATAGGATATTTGAACGTAAAGGAGAGCAAATTTTGGCAGCAGTCCGAGTCCGCCAGCATGTTAATCCACTTGGTAAAAAGTATCAAACACCAGCAAGTCCCGTTGACTGGGAAAAAATTTATGCAAAGCCAAATCAACCACTACATTTAGATATTGGCTGCGCTAAGGGACAGTTTTTGATGAATATGGCCAAGATAGAACCAAATTGGAATTATCTAGGCTTAGAAATTCGGGAACCGCTGGTGGTGGAGGCGAATAAGTTGCGTTTTGAGTTAGGTTTAACAAATCTGCACTACTTGTTTTGCAATGTGAATAATTCATTACACTCACTTTTATCTTCCCTCCCTCCAGGAAGTTTACAACGCGTTACAATTCAATTTCCTGATCCTTGGTTTAAAACCCGCCACGCTAAACGTCGTGTAGTCCAACCAGAACTAGTGGCAGACTTAGCCAGTTATCTTGCCGTTGGTTCGGTTATATTTCTGCAATCAGATATGGAATTTGTCGCTGTGGAAATGCGCGATCGCTTTGCCGCTCACCCAGCTTATCAAAAAATGGGTGCTGGAGAATGGCTAGCCCAAAACCCACTCCCAGTCCCCACAGAACGGGAAACAAGCGTCCTATCGCGAGGTGAACCTATTTATCGGGCTTTATTTGTCAGGCGAGAAATTGTGAATGAGGAGTAGTAACAGCACGATGATGTAGCGCTATAAACGCCAAGTTTGACTTGGTTTTGTAGAGATTGCATGATGGAGGTGGAAAGCTTTTTATATCTTTTTATTACTAACCCTTGTTAATTCTCGAGATTTGCTTGTCGTTAGACATTGCCTGTCAGCCAGAAAACAGCAAACTTTTCGTGACATAAATGTTTTAGTTAATAGTAAAAATTTCTTAAAATATTCAATTTTAATTGGTGTAGCAGAGTTTATATCGGACTCATATTTGATTTGTGAAATACACGTAGGGTGCCGTACTCTCGGCGATAACACAACGCCAGTCTGCTCAAGTCGGTAAACCCGCCTACACGGCTGGCTCCCCTACATAGATTTTTTCACACAATCAAATCGGATTGCTATAGTTTAAATAGCTATTACATACCCTAACATAAAATAGGAATAAAAAAATAATTTCATTTTTTAGTGACATAAAAGTTACATTTATGTCTTAATTAGAGTTCTTATAATTGAGTTAAATAGTTTCCTCTTTTCCTAAAATAATGAAATATTCGGCAATTAAATTGCTTAGTATTTGAACCTAAAAATACTCGAAAGTTAAGAGGAAAATGAACATGGAAAGGAAAGAAAGAAAGTATAACAGTCAAATTGAAATTAACGATTTGATTGATGATGCAGTAAAAAATGCGGTGGCACGACGGAACCAAGGTTTAGATTCAGAAAATACTTTGTCTGACGAAGAAGCAAAAAGCGTTGCAGGTGGAATATCAGCATTGGTGGTTCCCACAATAGTTGGTAAGTTTCCTATTATTACAGGAATTGTAGCAAATCCTACTCTAGCTGAGTCTTAATAAATATTCTCTCCACTGGAGGCTCAATTCATGGAAAAGATTGTTGTGGATAAAACTACACTTTGCCCCAGTGCTAGACCAGAATCTGAGGATAGCGTGGTTTTCGGAATCATCAGTGGAACAGTTGCAGAACCCCATGTAGCTTATCTTAAACAGCCCTTGCCTATCACTGATGAACTGATAGCAAAAGCTAGTCCAATTACACCTGCTGAAATTTTTAGGACGGCGGCACCTTGCGCTACTAAAGGTTGTCAGCATTTTGATGGCAAAGATTGTCGTCTAGCAATGCGAATTGTAGAAAAGTTACCTGCAATAGTAGAAGTATTACCTCCCTGTTCTATACGCCGAGATTGTCGGTGGTGGCAGCAGGAAGGTAAAGCAGCTTGTATGCGTTGTCCGCAAGTTATTACAGATAACTACAACGCATCTGAGCTAGCAGTTAAGGTGGCGACACCAACATCTGATTAGAACAAATCAAAGCTCAATCTTTTTCAACAAAATTATTGCAATAAAAATCTTCACAAGGAGAAAATTATGTCTGTAGAAAATATTCAAGCCTTTTATGCAAGGCTAGCAAATGATGAAGCTTTCCGCACTCAAATGCAAGCAGTTACAAGTAAGGATGAATGCAGCCAAGTTGTTAAAAGTGCTGGCTACGATTTCACCTCAGAAGAGTTTGAAGAATATACAACTCAATTATTAGAGTCAACAGCTGGCAAGGATGAACTCAAGGATTTAAATGAAGAAGAACTAGAAGCCGTTTTTGGTGGGGCTTCATCAATTATTGGAAAGCCTATTATACGGCCGCTATATGGAGTTATTGTTTCGGAACCTATTGATTGTCCGCATAAGCCACCTGGTTACCAGCTTGCGTATGGAGTTATTCAATCAGATGTTATTTAGATAACAGTTTAGGTTTATGGGGACGGATGGGGATATATTCGTCCTTTTCTCAAGAAATTAATTGAGGATATTTTAATGACTTATCGCCGAATTAGTTATGCAGTTTGGGAAATTACATTAAAGTGTAATCTAGCTTGTCAGCACTGCGGTTCTCGTGCTGGTCATACAAGGGCGAACGAACTTTCTACAGGAGAAGCCCTTGATTTAGTTAGACAAATGGCGGAAGTTGGAATCACTGAAGTGACCATAATTGGTGGTGAAGCATTTCTGCGTCCTGACTGGCTTGAGATTGCCCAAGCAATTACCAAAGCTGGGATGCTTTGCGGTATGACCACTGGAGGTTATGGTATCACTCTGGAGACAGCACGGCGGATGAAAGAAGCTGGAATTAAAGTGGTATCTGTCTCGGTTGATGGCTTAGAAGCAACTCACGATCGCCTCCGTGGTAGACAAGGCTCTTGGCAATGGGCGTTTAAGACTATGAGCAATCTCAAGGAAGCAGGTATTCGCTTTGGCTGCAATACTCAAATCAATCGTCTCTCTGCACCAGAATTTCCTCGTATTTACGAGCATCTGCGCGATGCTGGAATATTCGCTTGGCAAATTCAGTTGACTGTACCGATGGGAAATGCAGCAGATAATAGTGAGATTCTGCTGCAACCTTATGAATTACTAGATGTATATCCCATGATTGCTCGTGTTGCTCAACAGGCAAAGCAAGAAGGAGTGCAAGTACAACCGGGAAATAATATCGGCTATTACGGGCCCTATGAACGGATGTTGCGAGGAGGAGGGGATGCTTGGACTTTTTGGCAGGGATGTAGTGCTGGGCTGTCTTCTTTAGGCATTGAAGCCGATGGTGCTATCAAAGGTTGTCCCTCACTACCTACCACGGCATACACTGGCGGTAACATCCGCGACTATTCACTGCGGACAATTATTGAAGAAACCGAGCAACTGCGGTTTAATTTGGGGGCTGGTACTCCCAAAGGAACAGAACATTTGTGGGGTTTCTGCAAGTCTTGCGAATTTGCTGAACTATGTCGTGGTGGTTGCAGTTGGACAGCTCACGTTTTCTTTGATAAGAGAGGTAACAATCCTTATTGTCATCATCGTGCCCTGACTCAGGAAAAAGACGGTATTCGAGAGCGCGTATATCTTCAGCGTCGTGCAGATGGGAATCCCTTTGATAACGGCGAGTTTGCTCTGATTGAAGAACCGATTAATACTCCTTGGCCAAAAAACGATCCACTTCATTTTACTAGCGATCGCATTCAATGGCCAGAAGGTTGGGAAGAAGAACCAGAGTTAGTTCCATCCTTAGTTAGTTCTAAATCTCATTCAGATAAATAATATGTCAAGTAATTTTATCCCTCCACAAGATACAACTATTACCCATATTGACCAATCTCAGAGTCAGGTAGAGCCTCTACAAACCTTGTTACCTCGTTCAGCTTGGAATAGTCAGTTAGATTATTTGCGACTGATTTTTCGAGCTAAGAAGGCTTTAGATCGCATTGAGAAGGAAGCTGGTATTTTTAAAATTGCTACGTTTCACTTCTCTGGGAGACCCTAAGCGAACGTTCATACTGGCTAGGGACATACTTGTAAATTTTCCCACACACCTACTTACGTCTCTTTCTTTAAGGTCATGAATACTAAAAATATAGGAACGCTCGTTTTTAGTACGATAGTCACAAGTTTTCTTTCTTTAGCTCCAGTTGCTGCTGCTATATTAGTCGAACCCGTTCTGACAACTCCCAATCCTAATCTCCCTTCGTTCGATTTTGAAATTGGCAGCGTGGTTCCCCCCCGTAGGGTTATTGTATGGCCTGCACCTGATATCAGCGGCCAAGAAAACTTTCTCAATCAGGGTACAGGACTGGATATCACAACAATGGATCTGTTTTTACTTCCTGATTTGGATAAACTTGATGATGATGTAATCTGGGCAGATGTTAATCTAGATGGAAAGATTGGCGTATCTAATCTTTTTGCCAATATCGAAGTTGATAATAACTTTATCTTGGAGGTATCTGGAAAGCGTTACCGCGCCCCACGCGTTACTTTTACAGGAGGAGTCATTCTCCTGGGGACGCGTTTTGTCGCTCAAACCCTTACTGAACCAGATTTAACGGTTCCACCAGAGGTAGGAAATGCTGGTCCGCTGCTAGTCGGGGGGCGTTATGATGGTGTCCCCGTCCCAGAACCCTCCACCATCTTCGGTTTAGTTTCTGCACTAGGATTTGAAGTCCTGTTCAACAAGAAATCCTTTGGGAAGATGTTGAGAAAGAGGGAAAGTTAAGATAAAGCCTTTCTGTACGCAGTTTCGGCTGTTTTACTGCTGAATTGTATGCGATGGCGGATTGGCTAAAGTCTTGTCAAATCGAAACTAGACCTCTTGCAAAAGTCAAAAAATCAGGAATGTCATTCTGAGCAAAACACAGTGGAGAGAAGAATCTCACCAGATGTTTCGCTTTGCTCAACATGACAATTTAAGCATTTATGCAAGAGGTCTAATGTTTTCTTTTTGGCTTGGGCATTTTGATAATTACTGCATCATACAGTTGGTATCGGACTTCCGAATTTTCCAGATACCAGCTTAGAAATTCATCGAAGCTGTATAGTTTGGGTTCGACTTAAGCTTGAGTCATATTATCGAGGTTGTCCGCGTTAAGTGCTTGTTAAAAGAACGTTTACACACTTGAGTAATTTTTTTGGGTAATTTAAAAGGGTGCAATGATTGTAGTTACAATTCAGTCCAAGATTCCTCTTGGGCTGTTTTTTTATGCTTTTTGCTCAATTGGATAATATATGGTGACATAAATATTTTATTTTTATCTCTTTTTAATATACTTTATTTTTATTGTAATTTAGTTTTTATTACACTATTTTTGTCGGGTAGTACTGCTTATTTATTGTAGGGTTAAATCTTTATTTTTACGTTGTGGTAATGCCCAAACTATAATGTTAGAAATGGGGCTAAAATGTAGTATTTAGGTCACTTTTATGCCAAAAAACTACTTGAATTAATAGAGTAGATCACAGATTATAGAAATGAGATAAGACGATTTAAAGTCTAATCTCAAACGAGGAAAATTAAAGTTTACATTCCTCAATTAACACATTATCAAGGAGTAACATCATGTCTAAAATTAAAATCAACCAACTAAACAACAACGCTGAACAGTCTGCTGAAATGATTGATTTGAGAGGTGATTCTACCACCAAAAATTCAGTAGAATTTACTGCTTTCACAACTTTGCGTGGTGGTTTAGCCGTCGCCAAACCTTGTTGGTGCTGCAACTTATTATAGAATTGACCAAAAAATTAAAATTATACCTGAATTAAAGATAGTATTTTTATAATTCAGGTATGTATTTTTTAGTCTTTTCAACTTTGCCCCCATTGTGGTTAACAATAATATTTCCACTGGGGGTTAATTTTATCAGAAATAACTGTTTAATTCAGTAAGCAATAAATTAGAGTCCAGGATTATTTTTTTGAAGCGATATTCTTTATAAAATTTACGCTTATAGAATTAAATTTATTAAGGCTAGCGATTCGGCAAAGCACAATTTTAAATTATTACCCTAGTTTCATTCTCAATACTGTTTGGATAAGATGATAAACCTTAATTATTCAGGTATTCAGATACCTAACTTTTTCAAAAAGTTAGGTATTGAAAATCCAACAATAAACCTTAACCGATCCGTATTTGGTTAATTCTAGCAATTAAGTTACACTAATAAGGAAAGAAAACTATGCTTTTATTCAACAATTCACCTATAGCTTGGCTGAATCGTCCTTATTTTGATTTAAGTCCTTATATTGGTGGTTCTCCACATCTATATGCAATAGAGTTAAGCTATCAAAATTTAATCAACAATCCTCCAGCAATCTATAATTTACAAGTCAATTATTCTTCATTGTTTCGGAAATCTCTATTAGAAGAAAATAGGCTACTCCAATACAACGTTGACAACCCACTACAGCTTCCAAATGAGTTACGAACTGAACGATGGAACCAACTATGTGATTATTTAATTCACTACCAGGAGCTAAAACCAGTCTCCAAGCTCCTGGTTATGAATCTTGTGAGAAGCTTATCCCTACATCAGACAGTCCTTGAGTATGTGCCACAAATGTCAGAGGCAGAAATTGCTAGCGATCAAAATTTGGCTGCACTAGCTTTGTGTAGAGCTGTTTCCAGTGTGGTTTCAAACTCCGATTATGGTTATCTTGACGACTTGAAAGAAATTGAAATTATCGCTACTAATGCTCCATCTAGCAGTTTGATAAGAGCCCAAGCGTCTATTCTACTACTAGTCAGGTATGCAACCACTTTCAGAGATTTACCAAGTGCAGAGCATTGGCGTGCAATTGCTACTCAAGAAATTCAAGATATTAAACCTTTACTCAATGATTTTCAATACAATCTATTGATGAGTATTTATTATCGTGCTGTTACATTTGTCCCACTTTTGCATCGGGATAAAGAGAAGGTAATTCAAGAGATGGAACTGTGTGAATTTTATGGAAAATCCCTGATTTGTGAGAATGAAATACAGCAGATAGTAGCCAACGAAAACATGAATATTCTCACAGAGAGCCGAGTTAAAGAGGCGTTGTGGCTCGGTGACTTAGATTTAGCCCAAGAAAGAGCGCGACGGTTAATCGCGATGGAGCCGTTAGATTCCAGATATCGTCTTGAGCTGGGAGAGCTATTAATCAAGGTAAGTAAAATTGAAGAAGCAGCGAAGATTTATGCTTCAGCAACTAGACTTGGCCCTCCTGGAACAGCTGTCGCTTGGTTTATGAAAGGTCAGTGCTACGAGGCTTTGGGTGAAATAGAGATAGCTAGTGATTCTTACTTGACGGCGCTCCAGATTGATTCAGAAGCTATCTCTGCTGTAGAACGATTGGCTAAATTAGCTCCTGATCTCGGTAACTCAGCGCTTGTTAACTGGAGCAAACTGCGGTTAATGGAACTACAGAAACAAAAACAAATGAATCCAGTCAATTCCCAGCACTTATTTATTAGTGAAGTTTCTTCTGAATTAAAGACTGCGGCACAGGGAATAAGACAATAATCGTATAATCGTCAGCAGCAGTTGCTGATTTTGGGAGATGATTTAAATCTGGTGTTGAATCATATAGATATTCTCCTAGTCATCGCAAAATCAGCAAAGACAACTAGCTATTTTCAGTCTATATCAATATTAAATTGAATGTTTTCGGTTTGTTCTTTAAGCCATTCGGAAAACATATCTAAGGCAATTTTTTGGCGAAGTTGTTCATCTAATTGAGCTTGAATAATTTCTTCTACAAAGATTAAATGAATTCCTATAGAAGTTACAATTGGTTTAAGAAACTGTGGCGGGGTAGCTGCAAAAACGGCAGCAGATATTTCCGGCTTTAAATCCTGGCGGCGCACTATGCCTGAATATCCACATTTACGGCGTAACTCTGTATCTTGGATGTATTTGTGAGCAACATCATAAAAACTCATCTCACCTTCCTTAATTGCATAGAAGAGTTCCAAGGCTAAATCTTCATCATCCAGAACAACTTCATACATCACCACACCAACATAATCTAGTTGGTGTTCAAAGAAGAAGCGTTCAATTTTATTTGTAAATAGATATTGGCTTAACTTCCCAGAAACAACACTGTTATAAATCATTTCTTCAAAATCATCTAATGACAAGCTATATCTTTCCAACCATTTCCAAGTTTCTTCAGCGCTGTTGAGTTTGTTGATTAAGCGGTAAATATCTGCTGCTTTTTGCAATTCTTCTGTTTCCACTTTTATCGCAGATTGTTCAGCAGCGGCTATAACTACCTTGCGGAAAACAATTTGCTCAAGGATCTCAGGAATTTTATAAGATAGCTTGATTTCTTGAAGAATATCTTCCTTGGTAATGGTGATAGGTTGTGACATGATATTTATCCTAAATTTGGTTAGCAAAATTAAACATGAGATAATAGCGTCTTTACATTCCTAATTCTCATGTCCTTCCGACGTAGGAAATGGGTCACAGAAATTTTCATTTATTTGAACCACAGATCCTCGTAGGGGCGGAAGGCCTTGCGTCCCTACCGTGTGGTCTATTTACTTGAAAAACGCTGTAAGTTTTCTACAATTTCACCCCACCCTGCTGCAACTGCTTAAACGGATCAAGCAGAAAATCAATAATTCGACGCTGGCGCACAATTACCTCAGCTGTCGCCGTATCCCCAGGATGCAAAGCAATACACTTATTAGCCGAGGGAATACAATTTTGTTTTAGGGCAATTTCCAAGTCATAAGCTGCCACCTTTCCATTAGGTGTTTCCACCTCTATGGTAGTAGGAGAAATATTTAGTAATTCTCCTTCTACTATTCCATAATCTTGAAACGGATAAGCATCAAATTTTAACTTGACTGGCAATCCTTTTCGCAAAAAACCACTCTCAGTTGTCGCCATTTGCGCCCGAATTATTAAAGGCGAACCTTGGGGTGCAATCTCCGCAATCATTGCTCCAGGCTGCACCACAGATCCAGCCCGTTGTATCGGTAACTGAAACAATCTACCATTCACGGTGGCTCTTAACTCTCGTTGTCCTAACTGAAATTTTAACGAGACAATCTGACTCTTACTCTGAGCAATTTCTGCCTGAAGCGTAGTAATTTCTGTTTCCAAATTCTTCTGTTGTTCATCGATTTTTAACAAAGCAAGCTTGCTGGAACGAATTAAGGTTTGATAACTCCTTTCCTGTTCTTTCAGTCGCAACTGTGCCTGCTCAATATCTGCATTTGCTTGTCGAATAGTCCGCTCGTAACTACTTTGTTGTTCTACCAAACGTAGTTTAGCCTGCTGAATATCTGACTGATTTTGTTCGTATAACTGTTGCTTGTCTTTAGCTATATCTTGTTTCTCCACAACATTAATTTCTGGAACAACTCCTGACTGCCAAAGACTGCGATAGCGTTCCACTTCTCGCTCAGTACTCGCCAAACTACTGTTTACTAACTTATTAGCAGTTTGACTATGTTCAAGAGTTTGCCGTGCCTGATTGACTTGAGCCAGTTTTTCGTCTTTTTGTAAGTCATAAGAATTCCTAAGAGCATTCATATTCTGTCGCGCTTGGTCAATTTGAGCCTGCTTTTCTAACTGTTGAGATTGGTTCTGTTGCTGTTGCGTTGTTAAAAATACAACTAACTGACTTTTAGATGAATTTAACTGAGAAAGTCGATTTAATTGTCCCTCTAACTTATCCTGTGCTTGCCGCATTTCCGCCTTAACTAATTCCGATTCCAACACCAATAAAGTCTGCCCAACTTTAACTGAATCACCTTCCTTTACTCGAATTTCGGCAACAGTACCTGCTACAGCAGCATCCAGCCTAACCGTCTTTCCCTTTGGTTCAAGTCGCCCTCTTGCCGTACCCGTTTCATCCACCTTAGATAGTATCGCCCAAGGTAAAATAATCGACACAAATACCACTAAAAAATACAGTAATCCCCTTGTCCAAACCTGGGGCAAGCTATCAAGTAAATCCTTGGTTACATAAGCCCAATCATCAGTTGATCTAGCTGGGGTTTGTTCCCTTAAAATTTCCTCGCCCTGTTCTACCTCATAGATTTGGGTTTGAACTCTTCCATTGAATGTGTTTGGCATAATTTTTCCTGATTCAATTTTGGATTTGGGATTTTGGCAGTGGGGAGATAAGAAAAGCTTTTTACTTTTCCTCTTTTTTCACCCTGCAACATCCAATTGCTGATGATTGAGATAAAAATAATGTCCTCGCTTCGCCATCAACTCTTGGTGAGTCCCACTCTCAACCAACACGCCGCGGTCCAGCACCAAAATCAAATCTGCATGACGCACAGTTGAAAGGCGATGGGCGATTACTAAGGTGGTTCTGCCCTTAAGAATTGTGTTTAAATTCGTCTGAATAATCCTTTCTGACTCTGCATCCAGATGGGAAGTCGCTTCATCTAAAACCAACAGCTTGGGATTACCTAACAACGCCTTAGCGATCGCAATTCTTTGTCGCTGTCCTCCAGACAACATCCCCCCTCCTTCACCAATCTGGGTTTCATAACCCATAGGTAACTTTTTAATAAACTCATCAGCACCCGCTAATCGCGCCGCCTCAATAATCTCTGCCAAAGTTGCCCCAGGATGTGCCAAGCTAATATTTTCCCGAATCGTTCCGCCAAACAAAAAGGTATCTTGGTCAACTACCCCAACCTGCTCGCGTAGAGAACGCAACGAAAGACTGGTAATATCCTGTCCATCAATCAACACTTTGCCATCTGTGGGGGGATATAACCCCAAAACCAGCTTAGAAATTGTGGTTTTCCCCGAACCACTCCGTCCCACCAGGGCAACCATTTGCCCGCTGTGTACTTCAAAACTGAGATTTTCCAAAATATTGATATCGCTTTCCGGGTGATAGCGAAACGTCACGTTGTCAAAGCGAATGTTACCTTGAATGGGTGGTAAAGATTGCCGCGCCTGGTGCTGCAAATCCTCTTCTGGTTCTGCATCCAACACATCATTAATCCGTTCCACCGCAATCACCACTTCTTGCAATTGATTCCACAAAACTGTTAATCGTTGGAAGGGTCTAATAATATTTCCCAGCAGCATATTAAATGCCACCAATTGCCCAATGGTTAACTCGTTGTGAATCACTTGGTACGCCCCAAACCACAGCAAGATGGTAGTTACTACTGCTTCAATTGTGTTGCTGAATATTTGCAGGCGATTGCTGATAATTTGCCCGGAAAAGTTAGTTTTTACTTCTTTGCTTAATAACTCTTCCCAATGCCAACGCACTGTCTGTTCTACTGCTGTAGATTTAACTGTTCGCACACCCGAAAGGGCTTCAATCAGATAGCTACTTTCATTAGCAACAGCATTAAAGATTTCTCTAGAAATCTTTTGTAAAAAAGGTGTGGCAATCAATGCTAGCAGGAAAAAAGGCGGTATAATCACCAACACCAGCAACGCCATTTTCCAGCTGTACCAAAACATCAATCCTAAATAGATAAAGACAGTGACTAAATCTAGTAGGATGGATAACGCCTCACCGGAGAGGAAGCGTTGAATTTTGCGGTTTTCCTGTACACGAGAGATAATATCCCCCACATAACGGGACTCAAAGTAACTCAAAGGTAGCCGCAGAGTATGGCGAATAAATCCCACAATCAGTGCTAAATCGAGCTTATTCGCTGTATGGTCTAATAGATATTGCCGCAACCCTGTCATCGCCACACGGAATAAACTAAAAATTAGTAACCCTAACCCCACCGCCGTTAAGGTTAGTTCAGAACGCTGCACTACTACTCGGTCTAAAATTAACTGGGTGAATAACGGAGTAACAAGTCCAAAAATCTGGATAAATAAGGAAGCGACAAACACTTCCAGCATCACTAAGGAGTGAGGCTTCATTAATTCAAAGAATTGCCAAAAAGGAGTAGAAGTCTCTTTGGTATCCTTTAACATGGCTGTCGGTTGCAGCAGCAATGTGTAACCAGTCCAGTTGGCTTTAAATTCGGCGTGGCTGAGGCTGCGTTGCCCGATCGCGGGGTCGGCTACAATAACGTGTTTGGGGGTAATTCCGTAGACAACAATGTAATGCTTGCCTTCCCAGTGGGCGATCGCAGGCAATTTTTGCTTCGCCAATTGGTCAAGACTCGCTTTCACAGGTCGCGTGCTAAACCCAATACTTTCCGCCGCCGCGGATAACCCCCGCAGGGATGAGCCATTGCGGTCAACATTGGCGATATCCCGCAGCCGATTTACACTAAAGTTTTTCCCCCAATAGCGAGACACCATTACTAAACAAGCTGCACCACAATCCGATCCACTTTGTTGGGCAAAAAACGGATAGCGCCGAATCACCCGCTGTAATAAATGCCCCACTTGCTGCGTGGAGTTGGGAAAGTAGGCTTTGCTAATCTTTTTCTCGCGTGGCTCTACTGCTGGCGTTGACAAAATCTTTGTTTCATGCAGTCGTTTTGAGTCAGATGGCAGTACTGGCGGGTTATCTGAGTCCATTTGTTGGGGATTACGAGATAGCGCCTTAGCCCACAAATGCTCACGAATTTGGGGATATTTAGCCATCAATGGCCACAAAACCTCACCCGGAATAAAGCACAGTTGCAAGTTTACTGAAGCCCTTGCTCCATAAGGTCTGAAGTCAACTTCTTTGAACAAGGTAAATTCCCCAAATGTGTCTCCCGCCTCCAAAGTGGTGATTAACTCATCAGCGCTAGAGAGCAACCTGACCTTACCAGCGATCGCAATATATATACCCGATTCAACATCAGTTCCTTGCCAGAATTTGCCGACTTTCGGGTTGATAAATTTAACTTGTTGAAGACAGTGTTGAAATTCCTCTGTTGAAAGAGAATAACCCAGAGTATTGTTGAACTGTTGCAGAGTTACTAACTGAGCGGATATATCTTGCGCCATGAATGTCTAAATCTTTTCCTAATTTTGCAAAGTTAATAGGTAAAAATTCGGTATTATCTGGAATAGCTGTCGATTTGAGGTCAGCAATCAAAATTTTGGAACCTTGAGCCTGTTCAGTGCTGTTTTGTTCAGCATTGTTAGGTTTTGGTAGTGTGGATAATCCCATCTGTTTGAGCAGTCGCTTGATGTGGCGATCGCTTACCTCAATCTCAAATTCTTTTGCTAGATGTTTTCCAAGCCAGTTAGCTGTCCAGCGGCGAAAAGCATAGCCATGATCGCGGGGACTACTGTTAATTAATTCCTTCAAACGCTCTAAATACTAGTCATTCACAGCCTTTGGGCGACCAATGGGACAATCTAGCCATTGATGCGCCATCCCAGTTCTGGCTATGTGTGTCCAATGCCGTGCTGTTGCTGGACAACACCCCAAAATTTGACAAATTGACCTTTGAGTTTTTCCCTCATCTGCCAACAACATGATTTCAATCCGCTGTCGGTAAGATTCAGGTAAACTTTTTTCCAAACTTCCTAACAGTAATTTACGTTGAAATGATGTTAAATACTTACTGTTAGTGATATTTGTATATTTTGTTTCACTTTTCATTTGGTAGTCGGAGATACACGTACAATTAACTAGTTTTTTAGACATCCGAATGTCTTGTAAATGATGTATGATTTGGCACTTCTATTTCATCTAAGTAGAGATATACAAAAGCTAATTTTTCCTTGTAGCTCTAATACTTATTACGTTTTGTTTTTTATTTTATGCAACGAATTTAATTTTCATAAATGATATTTTTTATAACAAAGTTTTGTATATTGCTTTTGTTGTATGGAGTTAGGCTACAAATCCTATTTATAAATTCCGAAATTAGTCGCTGAATTTTAATAAAGTTTTTGTAAAGATAATTTTATTTTTTCAGAGAAATATAAGTCATAGCAGAATTGCCGTTACTACGGATGAAAATTCCTTTGAGAGCAGTTTTAAATTGAATAGATCACGCGTAAGAGCACGGTATAGCAATCCTAAATGAGTTACGAATAATAACAGATTTTAACGACTCATTGGAAAGTAGCAAAATTATAAAAAAACTTTTCTGAAAATAAATTTAGATGCTTTTGAAATTTTAATATAATATAGCTAATATTAACTTACTAAATCGCAGTTAATTCAATACCAGGGAAGCAAAATTATGGCAACAATTATAGGCACTGATGCAGACGACACTTTGATCGGAACTGCCGGGAATGACACATTTATCGGCAGTGCAGGCGATGATACCATAAAGGGTGGAAATGGTAACGATGTTGTTGACTACAGCAGTTTAGGACAACCTATAACAATCCAACCAGTGGTTATTCAAAAAGGTGCTATTGGAACTGACACCTTTAAAGATTTTTTTGAAGGCGTCATTGGTGCTACTGGACAGATTAACAGTATTGATGCTACTTCTGACAGCACAAATGTATCAATAGTAGCTGACTTATCTAAAGAAAGACTAGAAATCAGAGTTGTAGGTTCGCCGCCAATAATAGTCAATGTGAAGAATTTTGTAAATGTAATTGGTACAAGTCAAAATGATGCCATTACTGGTAATGCTCAGGATAATCAATTATTTGGCGAAGGTGGCAATGACATTATTAGAGGCAGCGCAGGCAACGATACCTTAGATGGTGGAGGTGGTACTGATACAGCTGATTATAGCAAAATAGGTGTAAGCTCTACCATCTTTATTGATGGAACTTTTAAAAAAAGTGGTGGACTAGGTACAGATTTCCTTAACAATTTTGAAAAACTTGTTGTTGATGCTAGTGAAAATAACACTATAGATGCCTCCATTGCTCCTTCAGCACCCCTTATAATTGGAGATGCATCAGTCAACGCTAACCTTGAAACTCAAAGTTTCGTAGTGAATAATCTTCCTGACGGAAATACAGCTAAGTTCACATTTATAAACTTTGATAATGTCAAAGGTACAAATCAAAGTGACACCATTGTTGGAGATAGGCAAAATAATCTGTTATTTGGCAATGGCGGTAACGATATACTTTCTGGCGGGAGTGGCAATGACATACTCGCTGGTGGAAACGGCAACGATACTCTCACTGGTGGATTAGGTGCAGATAAATTTGTTTTTAGCAACGTATTAGAGGGTGTTGACATTATCAAAGACTTTAAGGCTGTTGAAGGTGACAAAATTCAGATTTCTCAAGCAGGGTTTGGTGCTACTTCCATCAGCGACTTCAGTTATGATCCCCTAAATGGTTCTCTGTTCTTCCAAGATTCTAGATTCGCCATCATTGAAAATAAGCCTATTGGTTTCCAAGCTAATCTAGACATTCAATTGGTTTAAAAACCAATAGCACTAAAATAAAGTATTTGGTGTAACTTTTAGAGATATTCGGTAGGGGAGGAATTGGATGGCAATTGAGCAATATTTTTTGCCAATTTAGCCATAACTGAATGATTTTCTTTACTCCTCCAGTTTCCCCTACCCTCCTTTTGGGCCAGTCAAATCTCTTCGGAGAAAAAGTTTTTGGTTTACTGTTAATCTTATGGCGGGAAGGGAATAGGAGTTAGGAGTTATTATTCTTTCCATGCCTTATGCTCCATACCCTGTTTGGGCAATGCCCTTTTAATTAAATCCAAGAATTGAACCACATTCGCAGCTTATAACCGTTAGGGGAGAGAGGTAAACCCAAATAAACGGGCATCCAGAAAATAAAAGCAACCAGAATGATAAAAGTAATGGTGACACCTACCGCCCGGAGTTGTTGATAATAACTGCGAAGACACTGATCAACAAACCAAGCGATCGCTAAAAATACAAATACTACTGCACACATATAGTGGTAGATAAAAACGCACCTCGTCACCTTCACCCAAGGTAATAAGTTAGCGGCATAATTTATAACTAAATACAACGCAATCCAAGTATCAACACTAAGAGTTGCAGGCACAGAAAAACGCTTTTCCTTCACCCAAAAAATCACTAATTGTGACACCAGCATCCCTACTAAAAACAACATGGCAGCGACACCAAACCACCATAAAAATGGATTGCCCATTGCATGGACATCATAAATAACTTGTCCAGCACCGGCAGGTAAAGGTGGGCCCATTACAGGTAATGGTTCGGTGATACTTTCAGCTGTTTGATAATAATATGCCATTGGTCGAGTCATCAAAGGCCATTTGTACCAGGCAGCACAGTAAGGATGTACGTTAGGACTATTGCCACCTAAATGTAAGTGAAACTTCAAAATTTGCTGATGTACTGCAATAAATCCATATGTTTTATCTAGTTGAAGGTGGGGAATCCAGATGATGCTGTAGATAAAAGCTGGGATAATTCCTAGATAAAATAGCATCTGGAAAATATTTAGCTGAGTCAAGTTTTGTAGTGGTGTCTGAGATGAGGGAGAATAAGTACTAACTTCTGCTTCCTGACTCCTGCTTTGTACGTCCTTCAACGAGAGGGATGTAAAAAAGAGTTTAGAGTTAGGAAAAGAATGCATTCCTCTAATTACCCAAGCTACTATCCAAATAAGATAAGCACCTAACAGAAACCATAAACCATTCCACTTAGTACCGACTGACGCACCAAAAGTAATACCAGCAAAAACTAACCAAAATGAACGTCGCCGATTTTGGTTATCTAATGCCAATAATAAAAACCAGTGCCCTAATAAACCAAAGATGACGATATAAATATTACTTAAAGCATAGCGAGACTCAACTAGAAAGATACCATCACAAGCTGTGAACAAACCTGCTAGGATTGCAAAGCTAGGGCGATAACTCAATTGATAAGCGATCGCAGCCACAACTAAAGGGATAAATGAGCCTGTGAGGGCATTTAACCAACGATAAGTCCAAGGCGATCGCAATGAACCTGTCAGTCCATTGACAGTATCGTGCCAAAAAGGAATGTGACTGCCAATCCAAATGCCGATGCCGATCATATATTGACTTAGCGGCGGATGGGCATTAAAAAATGGCGTATGCGTGAGATAATTATTACCGAATTTTGCAAAGTAAACTTCATCAAATACCAGAGTGTTAAATCGCTCCAGTCCCCAAAACCGTAAGGCAAGTGAGAGAAGAAATATACTCACCATGCCAATTCGGAACCACTTTTTAGTCATTTGTCATTAGATACTAGTTATTCTTTCTTCCCCTGCTTCCCCTGCTCTCCCTGCTCCCCTTCCACTCTTCAGGTGCATCTAGTTGGAACAGGAGTAGCTCAATACCGTAATACTTATTTGTAGTCTCTATTGGTTTCATACCCAGTCTTTGAGTTACACGGATTGAAGCATGATTTTCTGGCTTCACTACGGCATAAATCACTGGCAAGTTCAAAACACTAAATCCGTAGTTGAGCATAACTCGTCCTGCTTCTGTTGCATACCCTTTACCCCAAGATGCTCGCCTCAAGTGCCAGCCTACCTCGTAATCTTGAGTGGGTAAACCATCTTTGTCGGGCAATTGTTTAAGAAGGATAGTTCCCACAATTGTTGTAGTTTCCTTTTCGACAATTGCCCAAGATCCAGTACCATTATTGCGTCGGTGCGAGCGCTTGATACCTTCAATTAAGCGCTGACGCAGTGACTCAATGCTTGTGACACGAGAAGCTTTACCGAGAAAGTGCGTAACTTCAGGGTCATTATAAATTACAAAGGCTTGCTCGGCATCGCGTTCGGGTATCCAACTGCGAATGATCAAGCGTTCGGTTTCCAAAAGATTTGTCATCTTGCTTTTGGTTAAAATAGGATCGATGACTGCGACGGGCTGTGCCAACGCCTTTCAACATATCACTCCTGTTGATTGTACTAGTCTTGAATCAACTACAAACCATCCTACGGATTTTTTTACTCGGGACTCTCGGCTTTTGCCACTTCCAGCATCGTCTTTAAAACTGAATCTGGATTCAGGCTAATTGAGTCAATTCCTTGTTCAACCAAAAACTGAGCAAATTCTGGGTAATCGCTGGGTGCTTGCCCACAAATGCCGATTTTGCAGTTATGTTTTTTTGCAGCTTTTATAGCCATTTTCACCATTTGCTTGACAGCAGGACTGCGCTCATCAAACAACCTCGCTACTAACGCTGAATCCCTGTCTATCCCCAGTGTTAGCTGAGTTAAATCATTGGAACCAATCGAGAAGCCATCAAATACCTCAGCAAAGTCCTCAGCCAGAATAACATTACTGGGCAACTCACACATCACATAAACCTGCAAGTCGTTAACACCTTGCTTTAAACCATTTTTTGCCATCTCTGCCAAAACCAAACGCCCTTCATCGGGAGTACGACAAAAGGGAATCATCGGGATAACATTCGTCAAACCCATTTCCTCCCTTACCCGCTTGATGGCATGACATTCTAGGGCAAAAGCTTCCCTGTAACCTTGATCATAGTAACGTGCCGCCCCCCGCCAACCCAGCATTGGGTTTTCTTCGTGGGGTTCAAACTGTCGCCCACCTAATAAATTAGCATATTCATTACTTTTGAAATCTGAGGTTCGCACAATCACTGGTTTGGGATAAAATGCCGCCGCAATTCTACCTATACCTTGAGCTAATTTATTAACAAAATACTGGGGTTTTTCGTTGTAAAGTGCAGTAATTTCAGCAATTTTAGATTTGACAAATTCATCTTTTAATAAGTCATAGTGAATTAACGCCATTGGATGAATTTGGATTTGGTTAGCAATGATAAATTCTGTCCGCGCTAAACCGACTCCATCGTTAGGAATTGCCGATAAACTTAATGCTTCTTGGGGATTACCAACATTCATTAAAATTTGAGTGCGGGTGCGGGGTAAGTTCTCTAAAGGGACTTCTTTCACTTCAAAAGGTAATAACCCTGGATAAACTTTTCCTTCTTCCCCTTCAGCGCAAGAAATTGTTACCTCTTGACCAGGTTTCAAAATTTCTGTAGCATTGCTGCATCCCACGATCGCAGGTACACCCAATTCTCGCGCAATAATTGCTGCATGGCAGGTGCGCCCCCCAGAATTGGTGACAATCGCACTAGCGCGTTTCATAATTGGTTCCCAATCGGGATCGGTTCTCTCTGTCACCAAAACTTCCCCGACTTGGAACTGGTCTAGTTTGTGAACATCTAAAATTAGACGTGCTTTTCCCTGACTAATTGCTTCCCCAACCGCACGTCCCGTAACAAGCGGGATTGGGGATTGGGAATCAGGAAGTGAGGAGTAGGAATTTTCCCCATTTCCTATTCCCCATTCCCTATTCCCCAATACCAACCGATAACTCCGCAACACATTTCCCGTCTTCTGTGACTGGACGGTTTCAGGACGCGCTTGCACAATAAAAAGTTGGTTAGTAATCCCATCTTTTGCCCATTCAATATCCATTGGAGTGAAAATGCCGTGGACTTGGGAATAATGGTCTTCAATTAAACATGCCCAACTTCCTAATTGTAAAATCTCTTCATCACTCAGTGCAAATTTACCTCTTTCGCTGGTCGAAACCGAAACATTTTTCGTAAACTTGGAGCCATCATCATAAATCATTTTCAGTTCTTTACTGCCCAATCTTTTATCGATAATTGGGCGGAAACCAGCTTTTAAAGTTGGTTTAAAAACATAATATTCATCAGGATTTACAGACCCTTGAACAACATTTTCCCCTAAACCGTAGGCGGCTGTAATCAGCGCAGCATCCTTAAAACCGGTTTCCGTGTCAATGGAGAACATCACCCCAGAGGTTGCTAAGTCAGAGCGCACCATTTTTTGCACGCCCACAGTTAGAGCAATGCTAAAGTGGTCAAATCCCTTGGTGTGGCGATAAGAAATGGCGCGATCAGTAAATAGGGAAGCAAAGCATTTATGACAAGCTGCTAAAACTCCTTCAGCACCGACAACGTTGAGGTAAGTTTCCTGCTGTCCAGCAAAACTAGCATCGGGAAGGTCTTCGGCGGTAGCGCTGGAACGGACTGCAACATCTGTCTCTGCGTTGTATTGTTCACTGAGACTCTGATAAGCTTTAGCAATCGCCTCTCGCAATTCTACAGGAAATGGGGTATGGATTAATAGCGATCGCGCTTTTTTTCCCCGTTCTCGTAAATTTTTGACATCCTCAACATCTAAGTCAGCAAAAAGTTTGCGTAACTTTGCTTCTAACCCCGCTGATTGGATGAAATGATGATAAGCATAAGCGGTGGTGGCGAATCCAGTGGGAACGTTAATACCTTTGGGCGTTAGCTGTTGAATCATTTCCCCCAGTGAGGCATTTTTACCACCAACTACAGGGATATCAGCAATGCCAACTTCATCAAACCACAGAATCAGCGATCGCTCTTTTGCAGATAGAGATAAAGTGCTTTTAGATACATTAACCATAAAAATTACCTTTTCAGTTTATACTCAATTTGATCAGTGCCTAACCACTAGTATATTTTTCCTATCTTCAATTTTAGATTTTGCAGCCAGCGAGGTGATTTTGGATTGTGCAATTAAATTGGAAACTATAGTCTAGAAATAACAATTATTCGAGATAATGGCTATATCTGAATACCTGAAGCAATCCACAATGGTGCAACTAGAACGACTGCTGAAAATGGCAGAAGATGAGCTAACTAAGTACAGCACTGATGCCCGTAAAATTGAAAAACTGCGCCGTAAAATAGGTTTAACAGTATCAGCAACAGAACAGCAGCAAGTCAAAGAGGCATTACTTGCTACTATAAAATCTAATATAATTACCCAAATTGTCGAAGAACAAAGACAAGCGGTAGCCTTACCATTTTGGGGAATTGCTGGATTAGGTTTGTTAGTGGGAATTTCTTTAAATCAACCCATAGGCTTGTTAGCATCTGTAGTTGGGACTGTATTAGCTTACAGAATTCAGAAATGGGGTTGGAAATTGCAGGCAACTCGTTTATTGTTACAAACCTTGGAGGATATCGAAATACGTATTGCCCAACCCAATAAGTAACAAAATAGATGCACTTTTTAGATAAATTATTTGTATATACTTAAAGTCTAATATATATACTAAAAAATCAACTGATTGACATCTGGTAATACCAATTCTGTATGAAGATGCGCCATATATGAGGAACGAACCACGTTCGCGCCGCCTCTGCAAGAGTTGTGGCTGACCGCAGGGTAGGACACAAAGAAAGAAATAAGAAGCCAAAAAAATTTGGCGCAGCCTCACAAAGAAATGGTATAAGTACTTAACAATCCCTTTGGGATCACCATAGCAAAAAAATTAGATATTGGATTTGAGATCAGGTATTTATTCAGATGGTTTGCCCAAGAGGGGATTTGAGAGCAAAGTTAGAGAAACTTTCCCATATTTTCGCCAAATGTATTTGGTAGATTATCCTTGTAGCGTTGTTCCTTGGCAAACACCTGAAATGAATAGGAACTTCTCGCCTCAAAATTATCCAAACTAGGCTGGATACCTGCAAAAACTTCTTCCGAGTCTTGCAACTCCCACTCCAGAATACAAGTTCGCAGTTCAACAGCAACAACACTTATATCTTGCCCCTCGTGTGCAGCTTTTTCATAAAGTTGTGCTTCTACTTCTGGACTAAGAGAAATGAGGATAGACATAGACTCGGTTCTTTTGCTATCAAGCCTCTGGGCGTCATTCTAACAAATCCCAAGGAATAAAGCCTAACTGCCTAACTCAGAAAGCTCATCTTTTACAGCTTCAATAAAGTATTTTTTCAACGAAGAGTAGGATTTTTGGTTTTGCTTATTTTTAGATTGAGTATTTTACTTGGCATCTCCCAAAAACTTTTCGATTTGCAGAAATTATTATCTTTATTGCCTCCTCACAGCAATTGTGTAATTAGGTAGATGTGAGGCATCTGTTTGAGTTTTCACAAGTCGCCAGTCATTATCTATATATAAATTCTCAAACACTTGAGAAGTTGCTAAGGATGTTTGTTGAAATTCATTAGTATGATTTATCTCTAAATTTTCTAATTTGACAGCTTTAGGCAAAGCCAGTTTTGACGCATTCAGTTTGACTTTAGTATTAACTACATTAGTAAACCAGCTGTAGACTGATTCTAAAGTTAGAGGAATTTCTCTATTTTTAAAAGCCTGAAATCTATCAATGTTTTGAAGACACCATTTACCATTTTGAACTCCATATTTTTGGATCACCATGAAATCATAAGCTGGTAAATTTGATTCGAAATTCTGGGATAAAGACGACTCTTTTCCCAGTATATAGCGAGCTATACTAGCACAATAACCATCACGCTGAAAAATTTGGAAGGACTGCTCTTGTATTCTTTTTGGTAAACTTTCATGAAACGATATGGTAGACCATATTGGTGTCCAAACACCCACTAAAAGCCGTAATTGCTCTGTTACACTCAAAACAGGATTATGTTGGCTCAACTTTATAAAATAGGGAAGTAATTCAGTTTTGTAAAATTTCATTTCGGCATTTAAAGTTTCTGGCTTTCGCTCTTGAACTCGTGCCAAAATTTCATTTTTAACTTTTAGTGTTTTTGTAACACTTAATTGATTTTTTTGTAATAGGTCGAGCATTACTATTTACCTTTTTCTCATTTTTTTAGATGACTTGGTAAGAATTAAAAACTGATGAGTTTAGTGCTTATCAGGGTATCATGCATCCCTTTATACTGTAAAAGTAGAGCCTATTAACTCCTCCTTTTGACAGTTATTTGGTGTTTATGTGCTTGATACTATCTATTTTTACTAATAAACTGGTGTGATCCCGGTCACTGTAAACTAAATATATTCAAGAAGTATTTAAAAATTAGAGTATTGCATACATAGACATATAGCAGCTTAGAGGATGTTTTAAAACTGCCGAAAGGTATAAATTTGCAGTTCTGCACTAGGTTAAATGCAAGGCAAAATCAAGGTTGCGCCATGTACTTAGATGCTTTGCTGTACTAACTATGAGAGCAAAAGACCCTTTTAAAACATCCTCTTAAGGCAGGGTAGGAGAAGCGCTATCAATTCACATACATGAAGTGCGAAGGATGAAAATTTTGCTCCTTCACACTTCATTGTTTATCTGAAATTTCTAAGACTCTCTTCCCGATGCCCAGGTATCACGCCATTTTACAGTCCCTTCTTTAGCAATTACCCAGCGACGATTTACAAGATTTTCACGCAGAGGCGATCGCCCTTCCCGCCACATGGCATATTTATAAGCAATCAGCTTACCAGCACTCTCATCAAAGGGAATCTCAGCAGACCAAGTATTCGAGTTGATGTACTCTAGGGGATATGCTTTGCTGATATCCCAATTACCCAACTCTGGGCAATCTCCAATTACCACAATGATTTCACCGGGTTTGGTATCCACACCATTGAGTTGAACGCGCACAATTGTCTGTGCTTTTATCCGTTCCCCAACGTGGCTGAAAACAATCACTCCCCGTTCTTCTAGTAATAAGTCATAAATCTTACCATTTTTCACCTCATACTTATTGCGAGTCACTACGCAGGTATGTTCCCCATCGGGCAATTCTGTTTCTACTTCCGGGAGAGTAACTTCTCCTCCCCGGTTTAAAGCTACAAAACATAGGGAGTCACGATAACGACGCACATAACAGTAAATGTCGGAGGTGAGATATTTTTGCCAGTGGCTACCCATTGACACGGCTGGATTTAGTCGCCGTAAACCAGACAGCAGCCTGATGCAACGATAAATCTCACTCTCAGTATCCCAATTTTCCATCATCGGGCGGTTATAAGGATCGTTACCACCGTCGGTGTCGTTATGCAGATACTGTTCTGTACCGTAGTAAATGCAGGGAATGCCGCGAGATGTCATAATTAAGGCGATCGCAACCTTCAGCATCGCTGGATCGGGGTTCAGCGATTGGAAGCGGCACATATCATGGTTATCGATGAAAGTGACTAACTCTGCTGCACCTTTATAGCGATAATCCTGGTCAAAAATGTATTGAATTGTTTGGAATCCCATTTCTGAACCTTGGCCCAGTGCGGCTCGGATTGCCACACACAACCCAAAGTCTAGAATTGTCATGCCTGAGTGGTTAACAAATTCCACTGAGAGATCGTCAGCAGGATTACTGTAAATCCATTCACCAAAAATAAATACATCTGGTTTGTGATTGCTCATATCGCCAGTGAATTCTTGCCAAAACCAAATGGGCATATGCTTGACAGTATCCACCCGCAGTGCATCTACACCCCGGTCTAGCCATTGTTTAATGGCTGACTTGATATACTCACGATATTCAGTATTGTTTTCATTGAAGGTTGCTAAACCAGATAGTTCACAGTTCTGCACTTGCCAATCGTCTTCCCAGTTTTGCACTTCGCCATAGTGATGATACCAATTATTGACATCATCATTGAAGTCAGCAATTTTCACGCCATCATCATATAATTCACCTTTGCTACCGCTGGTATCAGGTGTGCTATGGTTGCAGACAATATCTAGCACTAGCTTCATATTGCGCTTGTGCAGTTCCGCAATTAACCGATCAAAGGTTGTATTTTTTTCTTCTTGGGTAGCATTTAAAGAAGGATTCTCTCCTTCAGCAATATAGCGAGGATTGAGCCGTTTAAAGTCTTTTGTCCAATAGCCATGTAACGCTGCATTGCCAACAAATAATTCTTCAACCTGCTCGAACAGTGGAGTTAGCCAAAGGGCAGTCACTCCCATATTTTTGAGATAATCTAATTTATCGATGACACCTTGCAAGTCGCCACCCCAGTACTTACCCCATTCTTGTCTACTTGGATCGTACAGTTCTGAGTTTGCACCTTCGCTGTTATCTTGATCGCCATCATAAAAGCGATCGACCACAAGAAAGTAAATGGTTTCCTGACGAAATTCAATATCTCTGGTGTAAAGAAACTCTAGGTCAATCTCAGTCTCTGATGGTGGTGTTTCTATAATAGCTTGTACTTTTTCGTGTGCAGAATCAACTTTGTATTGATCTGGTGAAAACTGAGATGGAGGGGTTTGTACCATAAAAAAACTCAAAATTTCATGAAATTCACGTTTTCACGTTTGTAGAACCAACAGTACAACGTTTCGAGTATTGTGTGTAACTACAAATTTCGGTATTGTGACATCCGGCCCACGGTGTAAGGATCTATCGCTAGCTAGTTCCTAATTCTATCGATAGATATAATTCATTTGCTAGAGAATAAAAACTAATCAATATAGATAGCAATTATTAACAGTAATTGCTTGATCATAAAAATTTACAATATTTAGTCAAAGTGGCCAGCGGTAAATATTGAGCCGATGATATGGGAAGTCAGCATTTTGTAGAGTCTGATTACAGCAAGGCTTAATTAGCGCTGGAGATTAGCTCTCAACAAGGTTTCGTTATCCCTGAGCAATACCGAGTAAACGACGTAAGTTAAGTCGGTGGGAATAAATCAAACTATGTGTTTTGCAATGTAAAATTATTGTAATTGATTTCGTAGTCAGCGGCTCCAGCCCTTTTTTGCTGGCGTAGCGGACGCACCAGAGGACTAAAGTCCTCTCTACGAGACGTTATGGGAACACTACAAACCTTTTTATTTACGCCGTCCTACTTAGTTAGTCAACTTTTTCTCTAGAAGATTCGCTGCATTGGTAAACTGACCATTGTCACTTTCAATCTGTTATTACTATCAAAGAATTAATTTAGGTAGCAATTATGACAAAATATGACTTGGTTTTTAACTCACCAAAGACATCAGAGGAATCACTAAGTCCAGAGGAAGCGGTGGCGGCGATCGCAACTGTGACTGTGATCGCTGATTCATCCATTGACGATGTAGATGCAGAAAGTTTAGCGGGTATCCTCTGGGAATTCGAGGTCTTCGAGGAATATTCAGAAGATGAAATCGCCGAAATAGTTGATAGACTCATAGGCATTGCCGAAGAAGAGGGAATTGGGCCCCTGTTTAATACCGCCAAAGTATCTCTGTCTGATGAATTAGTGCTCGATGGTTTTGCAGCTGGGGTGATAGTGCTTTTAGACGATGAACTCGCCATCCCGAAACCGAAACAAGCCTACCTCAAAAAGCTACAAGCAGCCTTAGAACTGGAGGATGAAGAAGCAGAGGAAATCATCAAGGAAGTAGTTGCAGCCTTTAAAGAAACTGAAGAAGAATATGCAGATGACGAAGATGCAGACGACGAAGATACAGACGACGAAGATGAAACAGTAGTCATAGAAGATTTTACTCAACAGACATATCAATCACCCTTAGGTAACTTTACTGTGCAAATTCCAGTTGATCCGCAGCAGGGTGGTAGAATTCAAAGCCAGGAAGGAGTAGTTGGCTTTTCTGATGACATCGGTACTTTGCTGAGAATCGATTATTATCCTTTTCCTCTAGAACAGTTAGAGGAACTGGAGTCTGTTGGACAAGAAGAATATTTACAAACAATCTTAGTAGACAAGTATGTACCGCAAGCGATTTTTGTCAATGTACCAGATGCTTCTGTGGAGTATAGCGAATATCTGAAAGATACCTTGCGAGGCGCTTACTACGTGTTAATCGATATGCCCAAAGGTTCGACAATTTCTAAGCAAGAAAATAATGGAACTGCGATCAGATTAGACGCTTATCGGGGGCTGCTCACCTTTATCAGTGGTGAATTTTTGTATATAGTTAGTAGTCAGCACAGCTTTATTAACGGCGAAACTCCTGATTCCCTTGAAGAAGAGGCCGAAGACATCAAGGAGAGTATTTTAGAGTTTATTGAAACTATAGAGTTCAATTAGTACAGCTTTGCGTAAAGTGTAGCGTTTTTAATGCAAACTAATGCATTAACAATGCAAACCGACGCATTAACAATGCAAACCGACGCATTAACAATGTAAATCGATGCATTAACAATGTAAACCGACGCATTAACAATGCAAATCGACGCATTAACAATGTAAACCGATGCATTAACAATGTAAACCGATGCATTAACAATGCAGCCGATGCATTGGCATTACCGGGTATTGCCAAATTTATTTCGCTACGAATTAATCAAATGTTGTACTTATATCATGTCCGGCTAATTAGTTATGGTTCCCACAGTCATTGCACCGCATACGCCAGATGCTCCACTTAGGGGACCCCTAGTTAACGCTGGCTCCCCTTAATCCCCTAAGAGCAAGCTCTTAGGGGAGACAAAGCATAGCTTTGGCGGGATGGGGTTCTTAGGGTTTAATAAGTAATTGGTATTGGGAACGGTGGCGTTCTCAATTCAGTGTCCATAACTCATCAACTCATGTGATGTACATTTGGAAAGGGCGATGTCTGACGACAAGCCCAGGGGCGAAGTGTCTCCGGTGTCTACGCTTGTGATTTTTCATGACTTTAACCCTGCTAAACAATCGCTATCGAGTTATCCAAGTAATCGGCGCTGGTGGTTTCGGCGAAACCTTTCTGGCAGAAGATGTCCATATGCCATCTCGCCGTCGCTGTGTGATTAAGCAACTCAAACCGATAACCAATAATGACCCACAAACCTACCAACTTATCCAACAGCGCTTTGAACGGGAAGCAGCAACCTTGGAGTATTTGGGTGAAAGTAGTGACCAAATTCCCAAACTCTACGCCTACTTTTCTGAGAACGGGCAATTTTACCTCGTCCAAGAATGGATTCACGGCCAAACCCTGACAAAAATTATCGAAGCCAAAGGATTTGAGAGTGAAACTGCTGTTAGGCAAATTCTCTTGAGTCTGCTTTCAGTCTTGGATTATGTCCACAGCAAAGGCATTATTCATCGGGATATCAAGCCAGATAATATTATTCTCCGTTCTGTTGATAGCAAGCCAGTTTTGATTGATTTTGGTGCAGTCAAAGAAACAATCCGTTCCGTGGTGAATTCTCCAGGACACCCGACGCGATCGCTCGTCATTGGTACACCTGGGTATATGCCTAGCGAACAAGCCGTTGGCCGCCCAGTTTACGCCACTGATATTTACAGCTTAGGTTTAACGGCGATTTATCTGCTGACTGGCAAACACCCGCAAGAACTACTAACTGATCTCAAAACTGGGGAAATACTTTGGCTTCAGTTCGCCCCTAACGTCTCTTCCCAATTGGCGGCGGTACTCAATCAGGCAATTAAACCTCATGCTGGCGATCGCTACAGCACTGCTAGTAAAATCTTCGATGCCTTGCAGTCTGCTACTAATATACCTCCTGAGTCAGGTGCAAATGCTTCCACAGTCATTTTTTCTCCCACTGCGACATCGACTCGACAAACCCAGCCATTATATTCCCCGCAAAAAAATTCGGCGATCGCAGAGTCTTCCTCTAGTGGAAACTGGCAAAAACCTGCTGTGATCGTTGGTAGTTTGCTGGTAGGTGGCTTGCTTGGTGCGATCGCAATTGCTAACATCACTCGTCAGCAACAACCAGAAATAACCATTGCCACAAGTCCCACCCCATCGCCAAAATCTTTGCCTTCCACTCCTACATCTCCCGAACCACCTGTTTCTTCCCAAACTTCTCCAGTTTCAGTTGTACCGATCTCACCACCACAACAGCCAGTAATTCCCGATCCCTTGCCAACTTTTAATGTCCCTGTTGTATCCACACCACTGCCAAAAAAGAAGCCTGTAACTTCAGATACTCCAGCGCCAGTAGCAGTATTCACACCACAGCCAGAACCAGAGAATGAGGCGATGCCAAAAGCAGGCAATGCCAACGCAGTTCCCACACCAGAAGTGCGTTCCACACCACAGAACAAGCCCCGGAGTAAATTAGCTGCCACTACCAGCAGACAAAGCGTCCCCGCATTCCCTACAGGTACAGCAAGAAACATCGTAGAAGCTACCCTCGGCAAACCAAATCAAGATTTAAGAGGCGCATGGGGCAAGACGCGTGCTGTTGTTTACAAACTAGTGCCAAACAAAATTGACCTTGGCTACTTATTTGATCGTAATTCTAAAGTGCTGCGTCAAACTGAGGTAGCTTTTGCCCAATCGGTAGATCCGCAGGTAATGGAGGCTACCTTGAATGGAATGTTAGATGGGCAAGCCACTGAAGAAATTCAGCAGGGACTTAAACAGGTACAACAGCGCCAGTCTGATAATTTTAGTTTTCAGAATGGCTCAGTTAAAGGTCAGATTATCCGCCAAAAATGTGATTTTATTTACATCAGCATTTGGGATGCAGATTTACATGATTTTGTAAGTCCATCGACAGCCAAAAGGTGTTAGTTACCTGGGAAACATTGTTCTCAAAAGTTTAAAGTACTTTATGCAACTAGAATAGACATCAGCCAAACTAATTTCTTTATCCCCAATTATCTGCGATCGCCAGGAGTGCCAAACTATTGTGAACGCGATCAATCAGTTTCTCAGGCTGATGCCCTAATATCTCAATCGGTAGATGTATTCGTTAAGTTGGTATTGTTTCATCAGAAAGGATTATTGGTCATTTGATTGCAACTCCCAACAATAAAATTACTAACATGCGGTACAAATTATTTGGCAAGAGTGGATTGCGCGTGTCTGAAATGTGTCTCGGCACGATGACCTTTGGTGAAGACTGGGGCTGGGGTGCGCCCAAAGACACGAGCCGTCAGATTTTCGAGACGTTTGTTGAAGCGGGTGGAAACTTTATCGACACGGCAAACCAATACACCAACGGTAGCAGCGAAAAGATTGTCGGTGAATTGATTGCTTCAGATCGAGAACGCTTTGTCATTGCCACCAAGTATTCGCTATCGAATCAGATGAAAGATAGCAGCAAAAATCCTAATGGCAGCGGCAACCATCGCAAGAATCTCATGCAATCGCTTGAAGGCAGTTTGAAGCGCTTGAACACAGATTATGTCGATGTGCTGTGGCTGCACGCATGGGACTTCACCACTCCCGTTGAAGAAGTGATGCGAACGTTTGATGATATGGTGCGGCAAGGTAAAGTGCTTTACATTGGCGTGTCCGATACGCCTGCGTGGATTGTGTCAGAAGCGAATACGTTAGCTCGATGCAATGGCTGGACGCAATTTATCGCACTGCAAATTGAGTACAGCTTAATCGAACGCACGCCAGAACGCGATTTGTTACCGATGGCAAACGCCTTCGATCTGGCAGTCACACCGTGGTCACCGTTGGCGGGAGGTGTGCTGTCGGGAAAATATAGCCAATCGAATGGCAACGGGCAATCTACCTCACGTGGCTTAGACATTCCAGAACGCAGTTTGAATATTGCTCAAACCGTTGGAGAAATTGCTCAAGAGTTGGGACGCTCGTCTGCTCAAATTGCGCTCGCCTGGATTCGTGCCCAGAGTCCACAAATGATTCTGATTTTGGGTGCGCGGAAGCTGGAACAACTGCAAGATAACCTGAAGTGCTTAGAGGTAACGTTATCGCCAGAGCAGTTGCAGCAGCTAAATCGAGTCAGTCAGATCGAACTGGGTTTCCCCCATGACTTTTTAAAGAGTGACTTGATGCGCGGTAACTCGTTTAGCGGCATGTATGAGGCAATTGATAATCCTCGCCAACTGGTCACAAACACCTAACGCAATCTAATCGATTGTGTTGCAAAAAATGGAGTAGAAAACAGCTTCCTATACCATTTACAGTAATCATCTACAAATTTTATCGTTTCGACAGGCAAACTGTCCTCAAATATAGACTCAACAGGGCTTTGGGCCACTTCACTATGTTATTCTCTCATGAGACTGATGGAAGAGCGTTATCCTAAGTTGCGATCAACAGTAATTTAGATGCCTTTGCCCTGGTTTGGATTGCTGTGGAGTGCCCGGATTGCCACTCTACTATCATCAAACGTGGCAAATTCTCTGAAGATAAACAACGTTTCTAAGGAAAAAATCATGACTACTGCTCGCCCCTATATTACAACGCCAGATACGGCTCCAAACTTCTGGCAGATCCGCAACCTTTGGCGCGTGATGGCAACAGGCATTCAGACTGGCGGCTCTTTCTGTGCATTGGATCAGCTTGTGTCCGCAGA